>JAWKHJ010000006.1:0-297896 GCA_041394905.1 Bryobacterales bacterium
CCCGAAGGCGGCGCCTCGCGCGTCACCCTGATCGCCCGCGGTCTCGACGGCCAAGAGCGCTGCCGCGACATCCGCGACCTGGCCGGCATGGGCCACGACGCCTTCGTGATTCAGGACCGGCTAGCCTGTACGGCCGGAGCAGTCGGCGTCCTGGAAATCCAAGCCGACGGCGGCGGCGTCGCCCCGCTCAGCTTCATCTTCCACGACTTCGGCCCGTTCACCACCAACCTGCCTAGCGCCCTGCCGTAGGGGCACGCCATGGCGTGCCCGGGCGCTCTTGACGGACGTGCTTCTGTTGCCCGAACAGAGCCGCGCCCGCGAGGGTGCGGACCACGCCGTAGGCGTGGCACAGTAGACCCGTGGTCATCGACTTCGAGGCGCCGAAGCTCAAGCTGGCGCCAAGCTGACTGCTCGCCGAATTCACTGATTGGAACGTGTGAAGTAATCGCATGTGCGAAGCGAGCGGCATTGACAACACTAGACTTATCTGGCTCCCAGCGCTCGAAAACCGAATTGTTTCACACGTTCCTGTCACCAATTGTTCGTCACCAATTGTTTTTGGCAAGGCTCTTCGGCGGGTGACCTTCGGTAGCCGGACGCAGCCTGCAGCTGTTCGTTTACCGCGACTTGCAGGAGTGGCTGGACCAGCCGTTTCGCGCGCCCCGACCCCGCTCGGGCTGCGCTTCGAGCAACTGAGCCTGCCGCTGGCTCGCCCTTAATTGGACAGCAGAACCCTCCCGAGCAGGGGGCTGCCTCGCGAGAAACCCCCTCTTCCGCCTTACTTGTCCAATAGAATCAACAACGCTTACCTCCGCTGTTCGTCAATTTGGACAGCTCAGCGCCATGGCGTGCCCCTACGGCGGGGGCGGGCTCGGTGCTAGAATTCGATCATGCTGCGCCGGGATCGGCGAGGCGAAAACAGGTTACCTCCCCCAGCTACCGCTAGTTCGTTGGAAAGTCTAGGCGGTGTTGATTCCACCAATCTCGCCAGAATGCTACAAACTCGTCGGATCGCTCCTCGTCGAAGCCTAGGTACTTCGCCGTTTCCGAAGAGCTGAATTCACTTGGCTTTGCCTCATTCAAGTACCTCATCGAGGGGCCGTCTTCCGACTGGACGCCAACGCCGTTCGCGAAGAAGCTCAGTCCTATTACCGCTGATTGTTTGAGCTCGGGGCTCTCATCATCCAGGAGGGCCGCGAGATGCGGAACGCTCTCCCGGGTGTGCATCCAGGCAAGTGAGTGGGCCGCCGCATGCCGCAGCCCATCGGAAAGAGCTTTGTCTTTGGCAATTTCCGCTAGCGCCGCAATCGCGTCAGGATCGGTGTTGCGGAAGAACGATCGAATCGCCTCCGGTACAACCGGGCCCAAACCGCCCGCTCCACTTCGTAAGATGACATCGTACTGCGGCAACTGTCCGAGCGCGGCTACATCTCCGCGTTTGAGAAGTTCTGATAACCCGACCCCGATCCGAGCGGGATCAGTGTCCCGCGACATCCCACGCGCAACAACTCACGAACACCAGGAGAATCGTAGGGAGCCAATAGCCTCCCCGAATAAACCACGGATGCGAATCGGACGCCAACAACCCGCGGGCGGCCGAGACGACGATGTCTTCCTCGAGGAAGCCCGACCCAGCGTTTCCGATCCGCTACCTTCTGGCTTGTAGTAGAGCTCATCGAATTCGATTTGACGCCCGCCTCCGAGCTCGGTAGCACTCTCCAAGATTCGCCGTCTCTGCGAAGAAACCAGATCCCGAGGGTGAAGCGGATCGGACATCGCTTCGAAGCAGTAGGCCCCACTGAGTCAGCAACCGCCGGACTGGTTGTGCCCACGTCAAGATCCCCTTGAAGAGGCCTTTGTCGACCTGCAAAACGATTCGTGCTTCACCCCACTTTCTTCCACGGACCATTCGATGGCCCGCGCAAGAACCACCTCATCGGCCGCTGCTCCCAAATCGCTGACAGAACCAGCCTTCCCGGACGAAGCCGAGAGGAGTGTGAGCGCGAGAAGACCCAGCCTCGAACTCCAACGGCAGGCGGCTCTTGGCGTCTGCCTTGTGTGTACGTCGTCATTGCACCCTCCCGTGGTCCTTATACCAACTCATGGTCTTCGTGGTGACCAACAACCCGGAGCCGGGCGTCTCAGATCCAGCAAATATCTTCTGTGTAGATCGGACATTCAGGAATGCGGCGGCTTCCGAAAAGCCGTTGTTGGGTGGATCGACCGGAGCGGGGTTCAAGTTCCCTAGGCAATTTCCAGCGAACACGGTGTCTCGAAAGTCGAACGCTGACACCCATTCCTCGCGGTCGCCCTTCGTCCAGTTGTCATTGCTGGGTGAAGGCCAGTTGCTGCCGTTTGGGCAGTCACCGCTGTTGTGAGTTTCGTTGGTGCCAAGTTCGACCATCGTGTTGCTCCACAAGTCCTTGATCTGATAGTCGTGCGATGTTCGGTATCCTGGGGGGCACGCACCGTTGGTCAGGGTTATTGGGGTCCTGACGTCGTTAGCTGGGATTGGCTTATTGATGTGCAGTCGGAATTCCGCCGAACTAAAACCGTCGATCTTGTACACCAGTCCAACGTCGTACACCATGCCGCCACTAGGTTGGAGGCTGGTTGCGATAGAGGTTCTTGATCGTGCCGTTGTTGAGGCTAATTTTTGAGGCTCCCGTAGTCGCCGGGGTCTCAAGGTTATCGCTCTATTTAGATGCATCCGGAGACAATTATCTAGTCCGTTTAGAAGCAAGTCACAAAATATCCGAAAGTCGAAGCCGCCAGAATACCAAAAACCGCGAATTGGTAATATCGCAGAAGGCGAACACAATGTACGGCAGTCGTTGTCGTCACGATCATTGGGACTGAGTTGTTGTTTGATCAAACTGTATCACCGCGGACGGGTGCCGGAAGTCACTGAAGCCCTACACTGTAATGCCTGTCGCCTGCGACTTGGGTCGTTGTATCGACATTCAGACATTAGCAAAGAACCGTTACGCCTCGCCAATCGTTGAGCGCGCCATCCCGTGCTGCCAGATAGTTGGACGCCACCGCCGGGGCGCCTGAAAGTACAATGTTCCGTATGCGCGCGCCGTCCAACACCACCAGTCTCCCGAGCTTGCCCATGCGACCGAGAACCCTTTTACCGCATTGCCATTCGGGCGTATCGTCCCTTTCGTGACTTGGCCGTTGATGTTGCAGGAGCACTGTGCGTTTGCGGGCTGCGCCCCAGAGATCCCGAAGACCATCGACAGCACCAATATAGACGTGCAGTGTGACATTATGTTATTCAAGTCGACCTCCTGTCGTATTGGCCTGCAGCATTGACAGATAATTTCGAAGCCCGTTCCAGTCCGGATCCGACAGGTCGGCCTTCAGAGTTTCGAAACAGAGCGCGAGGTTGGACCGAAATCTCGCATCGTACGTGGCCATGAATGCCGCGTCAGCGCGCTCGCCTCCCGCGATCCGGCCTCGAGCTTCAGCAGCTAACTCGCCGACTTCTATGGCCAGCTTGTCACATTGAAACCGAAGACGTGCAAAAGCGGCAGCCAACTCCAATCCTTGCCCGCGAGATCGCTCAGGTCAGGTCTTCGGTCGTCCGGTGACGGATATTGCCTCGCAATCGTGCACAGGGAATAAGATAGAGAGAGAGCGTCCTCAGTGCTGGCAGCTTTGGAAGGTAATCGCGAAGGAGAACGGCTCCAGTCAGCAGCACCAGTAGGCCTGACCGGATCCTGTTTGCTGGCCGGAATACGGCCTGAGAGCTAATCCCCGTTTCTCCGAAGATCCCATTGATTCCTCCTTGCGGGTTCGGTGTGTCATTCTCGATGACGTTTACAAATACCGATGAACGGACCGGCGCATGCGCCTGCCACGGATCTTCCGATTGACAGAATAACTTCTGTCTTAATCGTAATAAGGGAGATTATGATCCTGGCATTTATCGACGCTCCTGTGTCTATGTCCTGACGTTCAGATTAACTCGATGATTTTACCTGCCAAAAACGTGATATGCAAGAAGAACTGTTGGAGCTACCCAGAATTGGTTGGACCCCCTAGCCTTGGTAGGCTCCGGTTGGTCCATTTGGGGCGCAGCGGCTGAGCGCTATAGGAAAACTAGGGACAGCCTTGAAATATCTCGACCGCCCTGCCAACCATGCGCGCATGGCGCGCTAGCCTGGCGCAATCGGGGACGGAGCCCGAAAGGCGCTCCCGCGGTATGCGATTGTGGCTGGCGGCGGCATCCATCCCACAATCAAGCGTCGCCATCACAGCGTTTCGCAACCTCGTGATGTGTCGCGAACCCCCTCTGAGTCAAAGGTTTACGTGCAGCAGCTCCCCCGCGCCGCCCTGGAATCCTTGCAACCCCGCGTTACCCTGAAAGCGGACAAAGAAGCCGGCCACGGAGAGGCGGCCGGCTCTCACTGCGCAGTCCAACTTCTAAAAATCTCCTAAGCGCCCTGGCGGCTGGGCCTTGTAAGCCGCCCGCATTCGACAAGATTCCGCGGTAGTAGAGAACCGGTTCTTCGAGGACGCGCCTGCGGCGAACGGCAGGAATACTCCTAAAAGACTGGGGCCCGGCTGAGAACATTCCAGCCGGGCCTCAACTCGCTCTGAGGGCCTCGTAAAACTTCGAAATCTCCGCCAAAACCTGACAAAATCAGCCATTTCCCACCCCAACGTGCGCCATCCTCGTCCATGGCACAGTGAAACCAGTTCGCTGCCCTTCGTCCTAAACCTGGGGCATACTTGAACCTTGGCGGGATGGCGGACATGATGGACTCGGCTCGGCACAATCG
Organism: Bryobacterales bacterium; assembly: GCA_041394905.1. GTDB lineage: Bacteria > Acidobacteriota > Terriglobia > Bryobacterales > UBA6623 > RI-231. The sequence continues at coordinate 4,791 of JAWKHJ010000006.1, forward strand.
CCTCTACCGTCGGTCTGGCGATTTTCGCGCTGCCTTCGGCGTGCGAGCGGGCATTGTGCTCGCGCGAGGGGACTATCGCGTCATCGAGCGCACCGAAGTCGTCTTGGTCGCCGCCTCATTGGCGGACCACGGCGAATTTGCCAACGCATACGCTGGCGAGTCCGGGGCCACCGCCCACGCCTCGCCGCTCTACCCGCTGCTGCTGAGCGTGCGCTCGCGCCCTTTGACGGCCTGGAGAGCCGATCAACACCCAGCAGCTATTCGCCTGCGCGCTATCGTCCTTGCAGTACGCTCTGCTTCCAGCGCTTGCCCTGGTCTGCGGCGTGCGGCCAAGCGTCGGGATTGCCGCGGGGCTCACCGGCGCACTTTTGCCCATCAATTTTTGGGCTGAGACCAAGGGCTCGTTCGAGACGCCGCTTGCGGGCGTGATGCTGCTGCTCACCGCGATCGTCTCAGGCTGGCGTTGGCGGGGCAAGCACTGTGTGGTGGGGTTTTGCTGCTGGGCTGACGATCCTGACGACGAGCGCTGCCGCCTTGGTCGTGGCCGCGCCTGGCCATCAGGGCCGTGCAGGCGCCCGCGTGCGGCCATTCTCGCGGCAGTGGTCGTGGTCCTTGTGCAGGCGCCGTGAGCGATTCGCAACAGCCGCCCTGGGGTCGATGGTCTGGACCCGTTCCAACCTCGGACTCGAGCTCTATCTATCAAACAACGACGCCGCAAGCGCGGATTCTCAAAGAGAACTTGGAGGTGATCTACGCCAACCATCCTCACGCTTCCGCGGAGGAGCAGCGCGAAGTTGATCGCCATGGGAGAAGGTTGCCTACCACGCCGCGCGGCTCCAGAGCGCGAAGCAATGGATCATGGCGAATCCGGGCCGGTTCGTCCGGCTTACGGCGGAGCGTATCTGGTTGTTCTGGTTCCCACAGGAGCGGTACGGCCCTACCAGACGTTCTATTCCGCACCTTGACGGCTCTGGCGATCGTGGGTTTGGCGGTCTGGATCGCTACCGGTCAAGCGGCTTGGGCGTTCGTGGGGCTGTTTTTGACGTTCCCGCCGGTTTACTACCTGGTCCACAGCCTGCCATACCGATCGCCCATGGACTGGTCGCTGTGGTTTCTGGCCGGGTATCTGGCGATTGCCGCTGCATCCCGCCTTCAGGTCTCCTTGCTGTCGCAATCATTGTCACGATTGGATCGGCTACTGCTTGCGAGCGCGTCAGAAGCGGCGACGAGAGTGACCAGGGCCTTCCACCCATGGCACAGTAGAATTCTTGGACGTCGAATTCGAAGCGCCGGAGTATCAAGCCAGCTGACGGCTCTCTGCTTCCGGTGCGCTACCGCTTCCAGGTTCCACCGAAGCGGGCTGGACGGTGCGGCGCGAGGGCAAGCCCTCGCTCGGCCCGAAGCGGGCTACCGCCTGCGCAGCGAGCGCTGCGGCGTCGCCACCGACCTCGCTCGCCGCTTCCTCCGTTCCCGCTGCCGCAGATCACCGGCCACGAGGTCGTCGCGCTCGACGAGCACGGCGAGCGCTACGCCGTCGAGATCAACGCCCCGCCCATCGTGCGCGGCATCGAGACCGACTGCCCGTTTGCCGTCTGATGCCGAACCATTGCCCGGACCGCCTCGTGCTTGGCATCCACGACCTGCCGGGCGGATTCGAGGCCTATGTGCTAGCCGATCCATGCGCTGCGCCATCCCTGACGCGATCGACGACGATGCGGCGGTCCTGATCGAGCCGCTCGCGGCGGCGCTGCGCGGCGTCGCGACCATCGGGCCGCAGGCAGGGCAGAGCATCGCCGTGCTCGGGCCGCGCAAGCTGGGTATGTTGGCCGTCGCGACGCTCGCGGCATGGCGCAGGCACAGCGTCGACATGCGCATCGTGGCGATGGCACGCCGCCCCGATCTGCTCGCCATCGCGCGCGAGATGGGCCGACGAAAGCCATCGACACCACATCCGGCACATCATTCAAAGGTTGACGTCGTGATCGACTGCACCGGCTCGCCCGAAGGGCTCGAGACGGCGATCGAAACGGCCAAGAGCGAGATCCATCTCAAGTCCACCCACGGACGCCCGGCTGCGGGTCTGTCCGCTTGACCGAAGCGGTGGTCGACGAGCTGTCGATCGCGCGCTTTTGACTTGGAACTACCTCCGCCGGCGCTGTCGGGCGATCGTCCATTGATTGCCTGGCTTGCGGGCAGACGGCCCCGGCGGATCTTGCCGCACGCGCGGACGTCCGATTCGCCTATTCCGCCGGGCCGTGCTCGACCGCCTCGAAGCCCATCCGCCGCCGGGTTCGCTGCCGCGCGTGGACGCCGCCGTGGTCAAATCGGTGCGCGGCGTGGAACTGGCGATCCGGCCGTCAGAGACCCGCGAGGTCTCGGTGGTGCGTCCCAGGGTGCGATCTTGCTCGACAAGGGCTCGGACGAGGACTTTGCCGCTTCGCCGCTGTTGCGCGCCGTCTGGGAGCGCGGCTTGCGGCTGACAATGTTCGCGCTGCGGCGGCTTTGCCGCCGCCGTCGATTTGCTCTCCGCCGACGAGCGCCTGCAGGCCGCGGCCGCGGCTGATTACGCACCGTTTCCCCGCCGCAGAGACCGCCAAAGCCTTCAGAAGCGGCGGCCGGCCGAGCGAGCATCAAGGCTGTGGTGGAGCATGAGGTAGAGCGATGAAGTTTTCCGAACTGTTGCGCGAAGCAATCCGAACGGCGGATCGGAGACCAGAATCCGTGGACGCGATCGCGACGAGGTCACCACCTTGATTCGCGCCTGGGTCGAGATCCATGAGCCGGATGACGTGGCGGTCGATCCGCAGGACCCGCAGCGAGTATTGATCCTGCAGCTACTCGAGGAGCTCGAGGACCGCAGCGAGATTCCCATCGTGGAGTAGTGGCAATGGAGTGGCGAGTGGGTTTGAGCCGGGGACGCGCCTGGCTGGTGGCTGTGTCTCTGTCGATGCATGCCTTTGTGTTCGGCCAAGCGCCGCAGACGAGGCCGCCTGCGCCAGCGGTGGAGACCGAGCCCGGCAAAGACGTCGACGACCAACCCGAGTCCGCCGCCGCACCGCGCCAAGCCGATGCGCAGCGCACGCAGATCAACCTGCTCGGCCAGACGGATTCGCAGCGCGGCGAGAGCCGGCGCAACGAGAACGTCCAGTTCAATCTAGTCGATAACAACGCCCTGAAGGAGCTGAACGTTCGACTTGGAACGACGGCCACGCTGGTCGACGAGTTCAAGGTCGACCAGGGCTACTTCGGCGCCGAGTTTGGCGCGCCGCCCACGCGCCCCATCCACGCGACAGCGTTGCCAGGTGGACGCGCCTTCCACGGCAGCCTGTTCGAAACGCACCAGAACAGCGTAACCAGCGCACGGGCGTTCTTCCAGGTGGGCGACGTGAAGCCTGCGCGGGAGAACAACTATGGGGCGCGTGTCCTGTTTCCGCTTTGGGAAGGCGCGCGCCTCTCGCTCAATGGCTCGCAGATCAAGCTGCGCGGCCAAGTGAACGGCAACGTGCTCGTTCCGCTCGAGAGCGAACGCACGGCGCTGACGACCGATCCCGTGGTGCGCCCGATTGTCGAGGACATCTTGTCGGCTTATCCGGCCGAGGCGCCCAACCGCACCGACATCGCCGCTCGTGCGCTCAACACCAACAGCCCGCAAAGCATCAATACGGACGTCGGCGGCGCGCAGCTCGACCAGGACGTGAGCGATGCTGACCGGCTGACCTTTCGCTACAGCTTTACCGGACAGAACGTCGACGCATTCCAGTTCGTGCAAGGGCAGAACCCGGATACGGACACGAAGAACCACAGCGCGCGCATCACCTGGAACCGCGTTTGGAGCGCTACTACGACGACGGATACGACCGTCGGGTACGACCGGTTGGGTTCCCTGCTGCTGCCGGTTTCAGGCAACCGGCCCTCCATCAGCGTCGGATCCGAGATCACCGGCCCCGCGCCGCCGCCGCCCATCCCCATCGACCGCGCGCAAAATCGCTTCCGCTACGGCTCGACGCTGCGCCACGTCCGCAACCGCCACACGCTTACCGCCGGCTTTGCCTTGACCAAGCTGTTCTACAACACAGCGAAGAGACCGACAGGCACCGGCATCACCAGCTTCAACCGCTCGGTGGAGAACGGCGTCGAGTACTCCCGCCATCGACAACCTGCGCCGCGGCAAGCCGTTCCAGCTCATCCAGGCTTTGGGCACCACTTACGGCTTCCGCAATTGGACCAACGTGTTCTTCGTCGGCGACCAGTGGCGGCCGACCGCTGACCTGACGCGTGACTTTTTCGGCCTGCGTTACGAGCCGGTCTCGCGCCCGCGCGACGCCACAGGCCGTAGCAACTTGCAGTACCACTCGGACCGCAACGGCTTTCGCCGACGTTTAAGGCTGAGCACCGGCTGGGCGATAGGCTCGGCGTGCTACGGGCTTCTACGGCTTGCACTATGGCGAGATCTTTCCCGTCACCTACGGGCAGGACCGCCTGAATGCTCCCTATAGCCTGCGCATCGTCATTCAACAACCGAACTTGGCCGATCCGCTTGGCGAGCTGAGCTTCTCGGACCTCGATCCGGCTTCGCGTACCAGCAAGATCGAGCTTGGGGTCGGACATGGTGGTTCCTATTCCCACCAATACAACCTGAGTTGGCAGTTTGGTGTCGGTAGCCGCTCCACAAGCTCATCCAGACGTACTTCCTCAACCGTGGACTACCCGTGAGCGGCTTGCCGCTTTAGCAGGCCAACGTGAACGACCGCCGCGCCGATCAAGCTCTGTTCGAGCACCTGTTCATCCACAACGGCTCGCACGGCTACTTCCGACGCGGGGCGCGTTTCGCTCGTGAGCCGAACGCGCGGGCTCACGCTCAACACGTCCTACTGGTTCAGCAAGGCGATTGATACGGGCAGCAACTACACGAACACGGCTTCCGGCCCGGACGCGCGCGACGCGGTCAGCCAGACCGAGTTCGACTCGATGCGCGACATCAAGGCGTTGAGTAATTTCGACCAGCCGCACGTTTCTCGCAGGCTCTTAGTACCACTCGAGCCATCCCGCGGCGGTGCGCTCGGCAAGCTGTTCGGCGGCTGGACGCTGTCGACCGTGTTCCTGCTCAAGACGGGGACGCCTTTCAGCGTGGATTCGGGCGCGGACGGCCCCGGGTTTACAGCAACGTGGATGGCTCGCGCTACGACCGCCCGAACGTGCTCGATACCTGGTTTCTCGGCCGCACCATAGGTGACCCCGATAACTCCGAGCGGCTCTTGCCCCGGACGGCCTTCGCCTACATCGACGCGCCGGCGCAACTTGCCCGGTACGCTTCGGAGCGTAACACCTTTCGTAAGGGGAAGATCGCTAATGTGAACTCCCGCATCCATCGCTCGGACCTTCGCGCTGGGCAGGAACCCGGTTGAGCTTCGAGCTGAGTCGATCAATTTCTTCAGCACGCCGCAGTTCGCCGAGCCGACCAAGTCGCTCACATCTCCGAGTTTTGGCCAGATCAACAATACGCTCAATGATGGCAGGGCATTTCGATTTACGCTGCGGTTTGATTGGTAGCCCCCAGCGGCTCGTCAAGCCCGCGCTTGCGATCTGCCTGGGGCTGTAACTGTGCGCACGATTCCGCATGACCCATCCGCGAATGGGGCCAGGTCGAGGACTTCGAGCAGCCGCTCGCTGTGTTCGAGCGTCTTCACGCAGAACCCGCGCGACACCACGACAACACAGGAATTCCTCCGCGCCGAGGACCTGACGGGCAAGCGCGTGATGGAGATCGGGACCGGCAGCGGGCTGCTTGCCTGCGCGCTCAAGGCCAGCCGAGCAGGTTGTAACCCGACCGACGTCAATCCGCACGTGTCAACGCGCACTACAACGCCGAGCGCCTGGGGCTGCGGATCGGCTGGACGTCCGCCGAGGTCGCCGAGGAAGCACGCGAGCGCCTTCGTGGCGCTGCGGCCTGGCGAGACGTTCGACTTGATCGTCTCTAACCCTCCGTGGGAGGACGCACGTGGGTAAGATTGAAGACTATGCGCTCTACGATCCGGGTTGGCTGCTGCTCGGCCTGCTCGACGGACTGCCGGATCCGTCTCTCTTCGGATGGCCGGTTGTAGCCTGGCCTACGGCACGCGGTCAGGTGTGCTGGCGGTGATTCGTGCGGCCAATGCGCGCGGGTATCCCGTCGATGCTCGAGCAGGATCAAGAAGTCGCCTCGTTGCCGAGCAGGTTCCTGCCGGCGGTGACCTTGGAGATTCGTTTGCCCTGAAGCCGCCAACCCGGACGTTGGCATCAGTCTTTCCGCACCACGGGGTCAGTGTATAGGGTGTATCCCTTAGCGCGCGCCTTGGGCGGCTGCCTGAGGCCAGGGGTTAAGTGACTGATAAGGCGTCCGGTTGTGGGCGAGCGTTCGCAAGTGGCGGACGCGGGGAGAAGTGGCAATGTTCATGCACGAGTGGGGGCGGGTCATGGTATCGCGCACGGTTCAGAGCGGCATGGCCGAGGCAAGGGAGACATATGCTACGGATTGAGCGCATCGGAAAGCGCTTGCTGGCCTTCCGCAATCTCAAACAGCGTCCGATCGCGGAGTTCTACGATCTGACTGATTTCATCGTCAACAGCCCTGATGAGTTCTTCGGCGAGATCGGCGAAAAGGTTTTTTTGATTGGCACACACGCGAAGTTGGGTCGGGCTGAAGGCGCTCCGGTTGACCTGCTGGGCGTGGACGCTTCCGGCGCCGGCGTCGCAGCCGTGATTGAGGCGACGGCGGAGGAGTCGGCGTTGGCGCGCGCGATTCGCGCCGCGAGCCGGTTGGCGGCGTGGGCGCCGCCGCAGTTTTTTGAGCGGCTAACCGACCAGCGCAGCCGCGCCTTGCGCACCTTTGTCGGTTCGAACATGTCGCAATTGAACAAACGGCAGCGCGTGTTCATCATTGGCGAAAAGGCGGATGACGAGCTGATATCGGCAGCCGCGTGGCTTTCCGAGCGCGGCGTGGACATTGTGTTTGTGGAAGCGTCGCTGGCAGTGGAGCCCCACAGCGGGGCGGAATATTTGCGCTGCCACGCCTACAATCCGCAGGAGGCGCGCCGGGCCGCGCGGCGCAGCGAGCGTGAAGCGGCCTACCATAGCGCCGATCCCAAGCTGCAGCCGACGCCGACCCCGACCGCGGACGAGGCTCTCGAGGCCGAGGTTGGAGCGCCGCCGGAGCCGGATTGGTCCGCGCTGGACTTGGAGGAATCTCCATTCACCCATGCTGCAGCGCCGCAGCAAGAACCCGAACCCGAGCCGGAACCCGAGCCATCTTCGCCTGAGCGTCGTTCGACGCCGCGCGAGACCGTCGAAGCCGACCGCGTAGTGGAAGTCGAGTATGCCGGTCGTCGCCTGGGAGCGCACCTGACCGACTACAGTCCGACCGGCGTCGCGCTCGAGATGAACAGCCCGTTGCCGATCGGCTCGACCGTACTGGTGATCGGCCAGCTCGCGCGCGGGGAGAAGACCGAGCAGGTCCACCGCAAGGGCCGCGTGCGGTACTGCCGCTTCGAAGAGCAGGGCTTCCGGTTGGGCGTGGCTCTCGAACAAAGCTCGTAGCAGACGGATCCGCCCTTCGTCCCATTCTTGAAAGACAAAAAGCCCCGGGCCGAGACCCGGGGCTTGCTTTCTTGCGCAGCTGAGCAGAAGCTTAGTGCATCACGCCTTTGGAGTCTTCCTTGGGCGGCTCGATGGCGTCTGGGGCCGGCTGTTTGCTCAGGTCCGGGAGCGGCTTCTCGAGGGCGATCATGAGGACTTGGTCCATCGTCTCGACAAAGTGCAGCTTCATCTCGGCGCGGATGTTGTCCGGGATGTCGGGCAGGTCCTTTTCGTTCTCCTTCGGCATGATCGCTTCGAAGATGCCGTTGCGGTGAGCCGCCAGCAGCTTCTCTTTCAATCCGCCGATGGGCAGGACTTTGCCGCGCAGGGTGACTTCGCCCGTCATGGCGACGTCGCCGCGCACTTTGATGCGGGTCAGTGCGCTGACCAGCGTCGTCGTGAGCGTGATGCCCGCCGAGGGGCCGTCCTTGGGGATGGCGCCTTCGGGGATGTGGACGTGGACGTCGAGGTGGCGGTAGAAGTCCTTGGGCAGGCCGAGCGTTTGCGAGCGTGACCGCACGTAGCTCATCGCTGCTTGCGCCGACTCCTGCATCACGTCGCCGAGCTTGCCGGTGAGCGTGAGGTTGCCCTTGCCGTCCATCAAGGTGCACTCGATGGGCAGGATCTGGCCGCCGACTTCGGTCCAGGCGAGGCCCGTTGCGACGCCGATTTCGTTCTTCTTCTCGGCTTCGAGATCGCGGTACTTCGGAACCTTCAGGAAGTCCTGAATGTTGTCTGCCGTGACCGTGATCTTGGCCTGCTTTTTCTTCTTCTTGGCGGTCTGGTTGAGCACCACCTTGTGGGCCACCTTGCGGCACACGTTGCCGATCTCGCGCTCGAGGTTGCGGACGCCGGCTTCGCGCGTGTAGCGCTGGATGATGGCTTCCACGCCCGAGTCGTCGAACTCGACGTCGGTGGGCTTCAGGCCCGTCGCTTCGATCTGCTTGCGCAACAGGTGGCGCTTGGCGATCTCGACTTTCTCGAGCTCCGTGTAGCCGGAGAGGCGAATGACTTCGAGGCGGTCGAGCAGAGCCGGCGGCAGAGTGTGAAGCACGTTCGCCGTCGCGATGAAGAACACCTTCGAGAGGTCGTACTCGACGTCGAGGTAGTGGTCCATGAAGGCCGTGTTCTGCTCTGGGTCGAGGACCTCCATGAGCGCCGCCGACGGGTCGCCGCGGAAGTCGGTCGACATCTTGTCGATCTCGTCCAGCATGACGACCGGGTTATTCGTGCCGGCCTTCTTCATCATCTGGATGATTTGACCGGGCAGGGCGCCGATGTAGGTGCGGCGGTGGCCGCGGATCTCGGCCTCGTCGCGCACGCCGCCGAGCGACAGGCGCACGAACTCACGTCCGGTGGCCTTGGCGATCGACTTGCCGAGCGAGGTTTTGCCCACGCCCGGAGGTCCGACGAAGCAGAGGATCGAGCCGCGCGGGTTCTTGACCAAGCGGCGCACGGCGAGGAACTCGAGGATGCGCTCCTTGATCTTTTCGAGACCGTGGTGATCCTTGTCGAGAACCTCGGCGGCGTAGCGGAGGTCGCGCTTTTCGCGGGACTTCTGCTGCCACGGCACGGCGAGCAGCCAGTCGATGTAGTTGCGAGAGACGGTGGCCTCGGCGGACATCGGGGGCATGTTTTCGAGACGCCGCATCTCGGTCATCGCCTTGTCCTTGGCGTCCTTGGTCATCCCGGCGTCTTCGATCTTTTTGCGTAGCTCGTCGAGCTCGCTCTTCTCGCCGCCCGGCCCAGCTCCTTTTGGATGGCCTTGATTTTCTCGTTGAGGTAGTACTCTTTTTGCGCCTTTTCCATCTGGCGCTTCACGCGGCCTTGGATGGTGCGGTCGACGTTGAGCTTCTCGATCTCGATGTCGAGGACTTCGGCGATGCGCGCGAGCCGCTCGACGGGATGAAAGATCTCGAGCAGGTCCTGCTTTTCGGGGATAGTGAGCTGCAGGTTGGCGCCGATCGTGTCGGCGAGCTTGCCGATGTCGTCCACGCGGATGGCGGCGATCATCATCTCGTAGTTGAGGTTCTGGCTTTGCTTGACGTACTGCTCGAACAGCGAGGTCACGCGGCTGGTCAGCGCCTCGAGGTCGCCGCCATGCTCGTGCGGAAACACCTGCGTATGCACGTCGGCCAGCAGGAAGCCGTCATCGACGCTGACCGACGAAACACGGCCGCGCTCGATTCCTCGACGAAGCTGCACCTTGATGTTGCCGTCGGGCAGCTTGAGGCTTTGCACGATGGAGACGATCACGCCGACCTGGTAGATCTGGTCGGGCTTGGGATCGTCGATGGAGGCGTCGTGCTGGGTCGCCAAAAAGATCTTCTTGTCGCCGGCAAGCGCTTCTTCGAGCGCGCGTACGCTGGAATCGCGTCCGACGACGAAGGGGGTCATCATGTGCGGAAAGATGACCACGTCGCGGATCGGCATCATGGGTAGCCGGCGAGTGACGTTGGGTCCTTGAGAAGGCATCTACCCTCGATTATGACGGGCGGCGCCGGCAAAGGGAAATGAGGGGAGGCCCTGAGGCGGGTCGTGAGGGCGAACGGATTGACGGCATGACGTTTCGGGGGGAGGATTGGAGTAACAGGACCTTCGCGCCCCCGCATGATCGTCGCCCAAACACCGTCTGATAGACTCGATCGCCTGCGCCGACTGCGCACGCTGAACGTGCTCGATACGCCTCCGGACGAGCGTTTTCGACCGTTATACCCGCATCGCGATGAGCTTGTTCAGCGCTCCAATTGCGTTGGTGACGTTCATCGACGAGGGACGCCAGTGGTTCAAGTCGGCGGCCGGGCTGGATCTGAAGGAAGACGGCCGGCAGGTCTCCTTCTGCGCGCATACGATCCTGCAGTCCGAGGTCTTCATCGTGGAGGACACGCTGCGGGACGCGCGTTTCGCGGACAACCCCTGGGTGACTGGGCCCCCGCACGTGCGCTTCTACGCCGGGTGCCCGGTGCCGGCCGGCATGGGTTCCGGTCTGGGGACGGTCTGCGTGATGGACCGCAGGCCACGGACGTTCACCTCGCACGGGAGCCGGATTGCTCTCTGATCTGGGCAGCTTGTTGGCCAACGACATCCTGACGGTCGATTTGGCGACTCGAGATGAGCTGACCCAGTTGGTCAACCGGCCGAGCTTTCTGGCACGCTGACGCAGCGGGAGATCGAGCGGTCGATCGGCGAGGCGGCAGATGACGCTGATGCGCTTCGACATCACGGGGCTCAAGACGATCAACGACCGCCGCTTTGGCCATGAGGAGGGAGATCGCGCGTTGCCGCGGCTCTCCGATGCGCTCGGCGCTCCGTCCGCGCGACCGACATTGCGGGCCGTATGGCGGAAGCGAGTTGGCGCTTTCCATGCCGGGCGCTCGCCCGAGCACACCGAGCGCGTCTTGACGCTGCTCAAGGAGCGGCTGGACGAGCTGGGCGCGAGACGGCGACGGGCTTACGAGCTGCGCTACAGCGTGGGCATCGTGGAGCTCGACTCGGCTCGCCACCGCACGGCGGAAGAGCTGATGGAAGAAGTTGGCCAGACGATGCAATTGGCGAAGCGCGAAGCGCCGACGCAGCACACGGCGTTCTGGCAGACGGGCCGGAGGCGAGGGTAGCCGTCCCAGCCGGCCCCGGCCTTTGCGGTCGGGGCTAGCTCTAGGGAAATCCAGGTCGGCTATCGCGTTAGACGCATGACTTCGCTTCGGACTTTGTCGAATGCTGCGTTTAGCTCGCCCAGGCTCGGAGCATAGACATAGCTGCCCATCGGTTCATTCGTTGCAGCGGCGATTTGCACGCCGTAGCTATTCGACGGGTCGTTGGTCATGCGCTTCATGAAGGAGGCGTCGGCGTCGTATCCGTAGCCTCCAAGGCCAATGGCGTGGATATAGACGCCGCCCAAAGTAGAATCCCTTCGCGCAGTCTGGGCGATGTTCAGCGACAAGTTTTTCGCGCCGTTGTGGACGTTCGTCCCGCGGAACGTCGCGTTGCTGGTGGTCGAACTGTTGGAGTACAGCCGGGAATCGTTGCGGGAGTAGGAGAAGGTTCCGTCGTCGCCCTCGCAGCCAGAAGCGTTGTCGTCGATGCAGAAAGTCTTGGAGATTCCGCCCGATTCGGTCGCCGTCCAGGTTGTCGGCCAGTCGTAGCTCGAGTTGAACGCGAGCTCCACGTCCGCGCCCCATTGGTCCATCCAGCTCGAGCAGCTCGAGTGCTGCGGGTGGTCGTAGGAGCTCGACCCCGAGCCGTAGTAGACGGGCGGCCCGTTGGCATCGCGGTTCCAGAGACCGCGGACGTCGTAGAAACGCGGGTTGTTCCAGACGCTCGCGTCCTGGCCGGCGCCGACCGTGCCCTCGACCCAGCTTGACGAGCAACGCGGGCTGCTGCCGGAGGTCTTCATGCGGAACCTGGCCGAGAATGCCGAAGGCTGGCCGTCGGTGAAGAACACGATCGCGTTCAACGCGTCGGCGTCCTGCACGCGCAGCAGCTCCGCATAGGCCAGCCACAGGCCGGTCGAGTAATTGGTATAGGCCGAGGACGGAACTTGTTGGGCGAGGATCTTGTTCTTGACGGCGTTGCCCGTCTTGAAGCCTTTGGCGAGGCTGAAGTCCACGTTGGCGCCAGTGCCGAAGGTGACCAAACCGAGGCGGTCGCGGTTGTTGTCGAACTTCTCGATGAACTTGATCGCCGACTCTTGGACATCGTCCCAGGCGTTCGCGGACTTGAGCGACGCCGAGCGGTCGAGCACGACCATGACGTTGACGTCCCGGCGGGCGGCGTAGGCGCTGGAGCGCACGGTCACTTTGTTGACGCCGAAGTAGCGCATGAAGAACGTGGGGGCTTCCGCGATCGTCTTGATGCGGACCTCACGCATGCCGGCTTTCATCGCCGGGTCCGTTTCGAACATCGCCGGGGCGCCCGGGTCCATGTTTTTGGCGGCGACTTTGATGGATTGCGAGAAGTTGCCGCTGTTTCCAGTCAACAGGATGTTGTCGGGAAAGTTCGCATCGAACAGCATGCCGGCGACGCGTTGGATTTCGGCCTGCTGGTCGGAATAGGTCACGCCGCGCTCGAGAGCCCGAATGGCCCCGAGAGCGGCTGCGTCGGTAGCTGTCGCGAGGAACGTCTTGACCGAATAAGCGAGGACCAGGTCGACCGCAAGGCCGCCGAGTCCGATCATCACTCCAGCCATGCAGGCGATCAGGACGAGGACCTGGCCACGGCGCCCATCGCGGAAGTGGGATGAATCGTTTTGGAATGAGCAGGCTTGGAATAGAATTGGCATCTTGGGCCCCTAGGAATCACGCGAGGTCCTTTCCTGCGACGATCCTATTCCTAGGGCCTTGCTTAGCAGCAATGAAGAGGTCGTACCCTTTTTCTCTGAGGTCCGGCGCGGGGGCTGTCGAAACCAAGGTTCTAAACAGCTCAGGTGAATCCAGCGGGCGGAGCCCTAGCTGTGAGGCGATACGTCGAGAGGATGAACCCTAGTCGAATCAACGCGTTGATTCGACTAGGGCCTGTCCTCAGCGGGTCAGGCGCATGACTTCGCTTCTTACCTTGTCAAACGCTGCATTCAACTCGCCAAGGCTGGGCGCGTAGATGTAACTTCCCATGGGCTCAGTCGGCTCCGCGTTGATCTGGACGCCATAAGAGTCGGCCGGATCGTTGGCCATCCGCTTCATGAAGGAAGCGTCGGCGTCGTACCCGTAGCCGCCCAAGCCGATGGCGTGGATGTAGACGCCGCCCAAAAGTGGAGTCCTGTCGAGCTGTTTGCGCAATGTTCAAGGAGAGATTCTTGGCGCCGTTGTGGACGTTGGTTCCTCGGAACGTGGAGTTGTAGTAGTTGCTGCTGTCGGAGAACAGCCGTGAGTCTGAGCGCGAGTAGGGGTAGTCTCCGTCGTCGCCGCTACAGCCTGAGGCGGTGTCGTCGATGCAGAAAGTCTTGGAGATGCCACCGGGCTCTGTGGCTGTCCAGGAAGTTGGCCAATCGTTTCCTGAGTTGAATGCGTATTCGACGTTGCCACCCCATTGGTTCATGCCGGAGCAATTCGAGTTTTGGGGGTGGTCGTAGGAACTCGAACCCGAGCCGTAGTACACCGCAGGCGGACCGGCATGCCTGTTCCAGAGGCCACGAACGTCGTAGAAACGGGGATTGTTCCATACACTGGTGTCCTGTCCGGCGCCCACCGTGCCCTCGAGCAGGCTCTGGCTGCATCTGGGGCTGTTCCAGGTGCGCATGCGGAACTTCGCCGAGAAGGCCGAGGGCTGGCCATCTGTGAAGAACACGATCGTGTTCAGGGCGTCGCCGTCGGCCACCCGCAAGAGCTCGGCGTAGGCGAGCCACAGGCCCGTGGAATAGTTCGTGTACGCGGACGATGGCACCTGCTGACTCAGGATGATGTTCTTGACTGCGTTATTGGTCTTGAAACCGCTGCCGAGCGGGAAGTCGACGTTCGCGCCGGTGCCGAAGGTTACCAGCCCAAGGCGGTCCCGATTGTTGTCGAACTTTTGAATGAACTGGATGGCGGAGTTTTGGACGTCGTCCCAGGCGTTGGCGGACTTGAGCGAGGCCGAGCGATCGAGAACGACCATCACGTTCACGTCGCGGCGTGCGGCGTACGCGCTCGCCCGCACGGTCACTTTTGTTCACTCCGAAATAGCGCATGAAAAAGGTTGGGGCCTCTGCCACCGTATTGATGCGCACTTCGCGCATACCGGCCTTCATGTCCGGGTCGCTCTCGAACATCGGCGGCGCGTTCGAATCCATAGTCTTGGCGGCGACCTTGACGCTCTGCGAAAACTGGCTGGAGTTCCCAGTCAACAGCAATCCGTCGGGGAAGTTCGCATCGAAGAGCATCTGTGCGACGCGCTGTACTTCGGACTGCTGATCGGTGTAGGTGACGCCCCGCTCTAGGGCCCGCACCGCTCCGAGCGCCGCGGCGTCGGTGGCCGTAGCCAAAAAGGTCTTAACGGAATATGCGAGCACGAGATCGACGGACAGTCCGCCAAGGCCGATCATGACGCTCGCAACACACGCGATGAGCACCATGACCTGGCCGCGGCGGCGCGGTCGTCGTAGCGAAGCAGATCGGTTAAATGACATAGTTTCGACTCCTCTAATAACAGGCGAATCTGTTTCCTAGTCCCTATCCCGATGCTAGTCCTAATACTGGATTCTTATAAATGAATCAGGAGTACCCTTTGTTTGGTTGGTATGCCTAGGGCGCCGCCTGGGCATCAACCGAGGGCGAATGGCCCAAAGGTTCCAAATGGTCATAAGGCGAAACTTGACCACGAACGGGTCCGTTCTCACAGACCCAGTAATATCAATGGGTTGGCGCTCAACTGGACTGCTCGCGAGCCGGAGAGGCGCGGATGGTCCAGATCCTGGGGGACGTCGTTTCAGATCCATGCAGCGGCTGGGCTGGACGCATCCCGACCCGCAAAGGTCTCTATTTCCGCCTGTACGTGTACGTCTGGAAATCGAAGTCGTAGGCGTCCCGGCCGGGGACGGGCGGCGCGCTGGTCTTCGGTGCGTAGGCGGCGAGCTGGCGCTTGACCTCGGCGTGTTGCCTGTCGCCGGCGAGGTTGAACCAGTCGTTGGGGTCGTTCACGCGGTCGTACAGCTCTTCCGAGCCGTCCGCGTAGCGGATGTAGCGCCACTTCTGCGTGAGCACGACGTGGTTGCCGGGCTGGTAGGTCGACACAGCCGGGCGTCGCATGGCCTGCGAATCGCGAAGTAGCGGAGCGAGGCTGAGGCCTTCGAGGTCGTCGCGCGCGGGCAGGCCGAGCAAGTCCACGAGTGTCGGATAGATATCGAGTAGCTCTACGGGCTGGCGTCGCGCATCGCCCAACGCCTTTACGCCGGGGCCGGCCCAGATCATGGGTACGTGGGTTGCACGCTGCCAAAGGGTCGACTTGTGCCAATGGCGCTTCTCGCCGAGGTGCCAGCCGTTGTCGGACCAGAAAACGATGATCGTGTTGTCCTCGTAAGGGCTTTCGGCCAGCGCGTCGAGCACGTATCCCACCATGGCGTCGGCAAAGCTGATGGCCGCGAGGTAGGCGCGTACGGCGTCTCGCCATTTACCTTCCTTGAGGATGCGTTCGTGCTCGGCCCGGCGAACCGCGGCAAACTTCTTCGCGGGCTCGGGCAGGTCGTCGAGGTCGTTGTCAGGGACCTCGGGCAGGCGCACGTCCTCGGGCCGGTAGAGATCGAAGTATTTCTGCGGCGCGAAGAGCGGGATGTGGGGGTGCCAGAAACCGGTCGCGAGGAAGAAGGGCTTTTCGTGGTTGCGCTTGAGGAACTCCTGGGCGTAGCGCACGGCGTGCATGTCGCCGTAGTCCTCTTCCTTGTAGAAAGGCAGCACGCCCCAGTCGAACTCGCCCGCGAAGTCGTCGCCGGCCATGCCGTTGAAAGGATGGCCCTCGGGGTTAGGAATCTTGTGGACCCAGGGGTACCACGAGGGGCGGCGATACCAAGGGTCGTCGAACTGCTGGATCTGGAACTCGTCCCACTGGTCGGGCGGATTGAAGCCCGAGGTGTGGTGGAAGATCTTTCCCGCGCCGCCGGCGTAGTAGCCGTTGGCGCGCATGTACATGGGCAGAGTGACGATGTCGGGGTGCGCGGGGCGCCAGAAGTCGTCATTGCCGTAGACGCCGGTGGTGTCGGGCCGCTTGCCGGTGAGTAGAGCGGTGCGCGAGGGGCAGCAGAGCGGGGAAGAGCAGTGCGCGTCGCGGAACAGCGCTCCGCGAGCCGCGAGGGCGTCGATGTTGGGCGTCTTTACCCCGGGGTAGCCGCCAAGGCAGCCAACCCAGTCGTTCATGTCGTCGACGGAGAGCAGCAGGACGTTGGGCTTGGAGGTCTGAGGCGCGCCGGCCGCGGCGGCCCCGAGCGCGCTACAAAGCAGTTGTCGACGAGTCAGCATCGACTGACGAGTATAGCGGCCCAGCGCCCAGCCCCGAAAACGAGGAGGCGCCCTCCATAAAGATTTCGTAAATGGAGTTTCGAAGGCGCAGGGGGAGGGTGTATCTTGGCGGCGTGCCCAGAGCTCCTCGCGTGGTGATGGAAGGTGTTCCGTACCACGTCGTCCAGCGGGGCAATGACCGCGGGCGCATCTTCTTCGACGAGCTCGATTACCGGCGTTACCTGGATTTCCTGCGCTGCTACTCCGGCCGTCACGAGTTGCGTGTGCTGGGCTATTGCCTGATGCCCAACCACATTCACCTGGTGGTCATCCCGAATCACCCGTTGGCATTGGCGCGTGGCGTCGGCCAAGCGCGCAACCTGTACAGCCGCTGGCTGAACAATCGGCGCGACCGCGTCGGCCATCTGTGGGTGCGCCGGTACTACGCAGCGCCGATGGATCGTAGTCATTTCGTGGCGGCGCTGCGGTATGTCGACCGCAATCCCGTGCGGGCGAAGATGGTTGCGGCGGCGGTGGATTTCCCGTGGTCAAGCGCCGGCGCGCATGTCTCCGGCGTCGACAGCACGGGTTTGCTCGACATGGACGCGTGGCGCGAGCACGTGGATGCCCAGCGCTACTGGGCGGAGATCCTGGAGAGCTCGCGATCGGATGCTGCGGTCGATGCGATCCGGGCAGGTACGGAAAGCGGCCGCCCAATCGGCGGCGAGGCATTCCAGCGAGAGACGGCGCGCCGTACCGGTCGTCCCTGGCCGCCGCAAAAAGGGGGCCGCCCGACCAAGGCGCTGGCGGCAGCCTCCACTTGAGAGCTTTACGCCGTCTTTACGGTGGGCGCCTCCTGGTTTTTTTCTGTGGCGTGCCACAATACTCCCCGCCATGCTTCGATCGTTTGTGCTCGCACTCTCGCTTCTAACGCCGCTCGCTGCGCAGGATCTCTCCGACCTCGCTCGTCTGCGCGACTACACGACGCATCGCATCAGCTCCACGGACCCCACCGGCGCCAATGGCGACGGCTCGCACACCAACCCCATCAAGGCCGGAGAGACGCGCACTCTTGCAGAGATTCAGGGCCCCGGCATCATCAAGGACTGGTGGATGACCATCGCCACGCGCGAGCCTTACCACCTCAAGAAGTGCGTTCTGCGCATCTACTGGGATGGAGCGGACGAGCCCGCGGTGGAAGTTCCGGCGGGGGACTTCTTCGGCCTCGGGCTTGGGCAGTATTACCTTTGGGAGTCCGGGCCGCTCTCGGTCGGCTCTGAAGGCGCTGAACTTCAATTTCCCGATGCCGTTCCGCCGTTCGGCGAAGATCACCTTCACCAACGAGGGCGACGACGCGCTTGGCGCTCTTTACTACAACATCGACTGGGAGAAGCACGACAGCCTGCCCGACGACCTCGCCTACTTCCACGCCGGTACCGCCAGGCCACGCCCACCAAGGGCGTCACCGACGACTGGGAGCTCAATCAGGACGTCAATTCGCTGGTCAATCTTGACGGCAAGGACAACTACGTCTTCTTCGAGACCCAGGGCGCGGCCACTGCGTCGGCGTGACCCTGAGCGTCTTGCAGAACCAGGGCGACTGGTGGGGCGAGGGCGACGAGATGATTTTCGTCGACGACATGGAGAAGCCCGCCATGACCGGCACTGGCTCAGAGGACTATTTCCGGGGCGCCTGGTGCTACGGAGGCTGCGCCATCTCGCCCTTCGGGTTCAGCTACCCGACGTTCTCTTACCAGCGCTACGGCAACCCCCAGAACGGCGGTGACAACGCGGCGCGCAATCGGATGGTCTACCGTTTCCATACGGATTCGCCGATTCCCTTCACCAAAAGCTTTAAGATGACTCTCGAGCACGGCCACGCCAATCACCGCTCGGACAACTGGTACTCGACGGCCTTTTGGTACCAAACGACGCCCACTCATCCGAGGGCGCCGTTGCCGCCCGTTGACCGGAGAATTCCGCGGATGGTGAACACCGCCGGGCCGACGGTTGGAAAATAGGGCCGCCGGGCAAATATTTCCGTTCCGTAACGGCTCGCCGCGCGCTATGCTCAAGCCAAGTGGGTGGCCGGATTTGCGCCGGCGCTTGCACCAATGGACGTCATCTCGCTCCTCGTGCCGACTGCATACGTCGCGGCTCTATCGTGGGCGGCGGGCGGAGATTTCTTACGCGCGCAGCTCGTGAAGGACCTCGAATGCGATCCCCCTGCGCTGCTGGAAGGGCTGTGGCAGCAAATCTCCCTGCCCACGTTGTGCCTGATCGGCGCACTGGTGCTACGCCTGATGATCCACGTGAAGGGCCTGCTGCTGACGGCGCTGTTCGTTTCGGCGGTGCTGGCCCTTTTGCAGCTCCGAGCACGGCCGTCTTGGCGCATGCGCCACTGAGGCCTCACGCCAACGTGTTCGGGCGCGACCAGCGAATTCTGGCCAGTAACGTATCCCCTGCATAAGCCTTCGAGGGAATCGTCTCGCCGACGGTGATCAGCGTTTCCCACTGGTTTGCGTTGACGGGGTGAAAGTTCCCCATGCGCGCCACGTTGTCCGCGTCGTTTACGCCGTCGCCTTTCAACGGAATCGCCACCTGCTCTGTCGCACGGATCAGGCAGCGCTTCTCCGGATCCACTTGCGCGATCCAAAGGGGCGAGCGCCAGCGCATCACATTGACATTGGAATCGTCGCGGCGGGTGTAGACGAGAAACAGCCCGTCGGAGTGGTCCACCCAGTGCTGCTGGGTGGTGGACATGGTTAGCGGCTCGCCGTCGTCCCATGTCCAGGGCTGCTGCTCGGCCCATCGCAAGCCATCGTCGGACGTTGAGAGATAGCCGTGGTCGTCCTCGGCGCGGATCGTCATCCAGTAGCGGCCGCCCCAGTGCACGATGGACGGTTCGAGCAGCCCGCGCTTGACGGCGAGCGACAGGGAGTTGCCGCGCTCTTTGATGGCCAGAGACTCTCCGTCGAACGAGCAACGCACCGTGGTCACCATGCGATCCTCACGGCCGAGCGGCCCGAAGGTCAGCGGGACGAGGAAGTCGCCGTCCGGCAGTAGGACGCGCTGCGAACAGTTGGAGCCGTAGATCGCCGTGGCCTCCGGGTCGTCCCACTCGAGTTTCTTGGGCTCGGTCCATTCGCCGTCAGCCTTGTTGACTACGTAGACCGGCCAACGCTGTTCGCTGGGGCGCGTGAGCTTGCCGTCGCGGTAGTAGACGTTCCAGCCCATGAAGAGCACGGAGCCCGTGGGCGGGTGGTAGCTCGGGACGGTGTCGCAGACCCCTTCTTCCATGCCATCGGCGAGCGTCTTGCGGCCTAGTCCAGGAATCGGCATCGGCTTTCTCCAGACGCGTCCGGCGTCTTCGGAGAAGCTGACGTGGACGGGGCCGAAGACGTCTGAACCGGAGATGGTTTGCACAGCCATGGTCAGTACGTCCGGCTCGCCCGGAATGCGGCAGGCGCGCGGGTGGAACCAAGTACCGTCGCCTTGGCCGTCGCGTCCGCGCCAGATCGTCTCTTGCTCGATGGACTCGATCAGCGGCCCAGCCTCGGGTTCGCGGCTGCCGCAAGCCGCGGCTCCAGCGGCCATAAACAGAACCTCTCGTCGGCTCAGAGACATGCTTCCAGTCTGCACTAGCTCGGGAAAGCTTTGCATGGGACGGCTATGCGTTTATAATTTCGGTTTTCCAGCGCGTCGCCCGGAGCAGATGTAATTTTATGTCGGACGCAATGCGCGTCATCTTGATCGGTCGCGGGACCGACTGTGATTTGGTTCTCGACGACGACGCCGTCAGCCGGCGCCATGCCGAGCTTCGGCTCGAGCCCGGGGGCTGGACCATCGTCGACCTGCAAAGCAGCAACGGAACCTTCGTCACGCGCAACGGCCATGAGGCGCGCTACGAGCGCTTGGCCGTCACCGCGTTCGACACGCTGCGCTTCGGCACGGTGAAGACGACGCTCCCTGAAATTTTTCGCCAAGTCGGCATCCTCAAGGACGAGCCAGAGCCACAGTCGGCTCCCTCGTCCGCACCTGCGCCGGAGCCCTCCCCTCAACCGGCGCCGCAGGCTTCCGCGGATACTGGCGGACGCCGGCGAACGGTGCGCTGCCAATGCGGCGCGCCAAAGAAGGAGGGCTCTCCGTGTCCGGTCTGCGGAGCTTGACCCCAGGGGCCGCCGGCCCTTTGCGCGCGATGGGGTTGCCCTCGCGCGGCGTGTTGCTGGGCCTTTCGCTGTGCTGCGGCGCAGTCTTCATCGGGCTGGCCACGCTCGTTCTGCCCAAGGATTCGAAGGCAGCCGTAGTGCTGCTCGACTATAGCTCGGCCACCATCTTTCCCTATCCCATTACCATTCAGAACTTCATGCACCTGGCGTTCTTCCTCTGGCCTGGGAGAGGTGTTTGTGCGCTCCATGGTTGCGCTGTGGGAGCGGCGTTTTCGATGCGAACCTTGCTGCCCGAGGACGACGAGACGATCCTCGAAGCGGGACGATTTGCCGCTGCGCCGTCAAGTGGCGGGCGAGTTCGACGCTGAGAACGGATTCCTGCCCTACCTGCTCGACCTGTGCATCTTGCAGTTCTTCGCCAGCCGCTCGGTCGACCAGGTGGTGAGCGTGCTGAACTCGAGCCTCGAGTTGATCGCGCATCGCGTGGACCTGCGCTACTCGCTGCTGCGCTACCTGGTGTGGATGATTCCCACTATGGGATTTATCGGCACCGTGGTGGGAATCGCGGCGGCGTTGAGCTTGATCGACCCGCAAAACCCGGATTTGCAATTGGTGACGGCCAATTTGGCCGTGGCCTTCAACACCACGATCATCGCGCTGGGGGAGAGCGCCATTTTGGTGTTCTTGCTGGGCTCCACGCAGCGACGCGAGGAGGAGGCGGTGAATCTGGCCGGCTCCTACTGCCTGAAGAACCTAGTCAACCGGCTCTACGCGCCGGCCCAGCAGCGGGCGAGTTGAGGCTAGGATGAAGCCCCGCAACCGAGAGATCCAGATCTTCAACTTGTCGATGCTCGACGTGATCTCCGGCGCGATGGGCGCATTCCTGATCGTGATGGTGGTGCTGTTGCCGGCCTACAAGAACAAGGACGCGACGCTGAACGACGAGGACGCGGAGCGGCTCCAGAAAGAGAACGAAGACCTGCGCGAAACCATCGACGAGCTGCAGCAGAAGCTCGCGGCGGCGAGCCGTCAGCCGCAGCAGGCGGCGCCGCAACCGCAGCGAAAGACCGAAGAACCATTCCTGAGCTTCATCGGCTTCCCGACCGGAGACGGGAACGCGTACCTGAAGTGCAGCGCCAATACAAGGCCGAATACGGCTGTCACGTCGGCGGACTTCAACTATCGCTCCGGCCAGCCGTTCTTGCTGATGTCGCAGAACACCATGCTGGTCGTGCGGCCTAGGCCGGCCGAGTATGAGTTCATTTGCAACCTGCTGTCCGGCCCGCCGCAAGTAACGGTTCTGGTGCGGACCAATTGGCAGAATGGCGGCTCCGCTGAGAAGCGGGTGCCCTTTGTGCTGGGACAAGGTAAGGTTGTGAGCGTGGTGAGAGTTGACTCAAACGGAAACGTACGAGTCGTGAATTGAAGATCGTGAACTGAGATTGTGAACGAAAATATGGAGCAGCGCTGCCCGAACTGCTTCCATGCCGGCGCGACGGACGTTTGTCCGGCGTGCGGCTGGACGGAGAACGCCGAACGCGAGCCGGACGCACTTCCGCTGGGGACGAAGCTCGGCGATGCGCGACTGGTGGGCGGCGTGCTGCGCCGGACTGCGCGCGGGTTTGTTTACCGCGGCTGGGACGAGCGTTTGGAGCTCGACCTCGCCATCGAGGAGTACTTTCCGAAAGGGGTCGCGGAGCGCCGCGAGGATGGCTCGGTCGGCCGCGCGCTCGAGGGCTCCGGCGCGGAGTCGTTTGCCGCCGGCCGGGAGCGCTTCCTCGATGAGAGCCGGCGTTTGATGCAGCTTGGCGCCGCTCCGGGGCTGGCTGCGGTCGCTGACGTGGTGCAGGAGGCGGGCACGGCCTACCGCGTTACCCGGCTGCTCGACGGCATCTGGCTCGCGGCCTTCCTGGCGCGGAGAAGCGGCGGAATCACGCGCGAGCCGGCGCTGCGCATCCTGCGTCCCGTGCTCGATGCGCTGGAAGCGGCCCACGAGGCTGGCGTGACCCATGGCGCGGTTTCGACGGACACGGTGATGCTCTGCCGCTCCGGCGAAGTGAAGTTGCTCGACTTTACGGGCGATGGGACGCCGGAACAGGACCTGCGCGCTGCCGCCGCGTTGTTCTACCGCCTGATGACCGGCGAGGCTCTGCCCGACGAAGGACCGCTCGACGCAAAGGGTCTCGAAGGGCTCGAGCGACACGAACGCCAGGCGCTCGAAGGCGTGTTGCGCGACGCCTCGGGGAAGGGAATCGCGAGCGTCCGGGCGTTCCGTGAAGCGCTCGATGCGCCGCCACCTGTCCAGCCCGTTCCGGTACAGCCCTCTGCGGTGAGGACGCCTACGCCAGCGCCTGCCGCGGAAACTCCGCCGCCGGATCCGGAGAAGACGCGTCTGCTGGAGCCGGAAGACCTCGAGAAGACGCGTATTCTCATGGATCCCAGCGCAGCTGCCGCTCCGGAACCGGACCCGATGCGGACGCGCATCCTCGAGCCGCCGAAGCCTGCGGCGCCCGCTGCACGGGACCAGACGCCTACGGTCGTTCTTCCGAAGACGGGGCCGCAACTGGCGCAAATCCCGCAACAGACGCGTAGACCGCCGCTTTCACCTGTGTTTGTAGCGGTAGTCGCATTGTTAGGGCTCATCGTTTTGGGGCTGTTGGCTTGGCTGCCTTACCGCTATTTTTCCTCTTTGGACGGGCAGCAAGAGGAGCAGCAGACCGAGGCTCAGACGGAAGAGCAGGCTGAAGCTGCACCGGCCGCCGCGCCGGAACCGGTGCCACCCGATTTGCCCGCGCCGGAGACGCCGGCCCAGCACCTGAGGCCCAGCCGTCCACCCCGGCTCCAGCCCGGACTCCGACACCGCGCTCGGCGGGCTTCTCCACCGCCTCAGCCCATGCCACGGGCCGCGCCTCAACCCGCGTCGGCAGGACTCGATCCGACGCTGGTTGGCGTGGAGCGCGCACATGTTCTCGAATGGGAAGCCCTACGACTGCATGCTGCGTATCGAAGGCTCGGGAGAGTACTTCATGGCGCGGGCCGCCCGGGCTGCTGGGCGCGCGAGCAGGGGCGGCTGAGGCTTCCGGCGGCGCTTGGCGCATGTTGGGTCCCGCTGGTGTATTGCGAGAAGGCACATATAACGTGACCGCCGCGGGCTTGCGCTGGCTCGGCGACACGGGTTTTGATTTGCAGTGGACGCGCGGGGCGCAGCAAGGGTCGGCGCCCGCACCGCCGCAACCTCCGTCGCCGGAGGAGCGCTACCGGCAATTGCTCGCTGAGGGCGTGCGCGACGCGACTTCGGGGAACGTACAGGCGGCGCAGCAGAAGCTACGCGAGGCTGCGCGGCTGGCCCCGAACGATCCGGCGCCGCACGCCGCGTTGTTTTCGCTGGCGCTCGAGCGTTTTCGCAACTACTCCGAGGCGTTCGACGAAGGCGCGAAGGCGATCGAGCTTGGCGGCGAGATCGGGTTCGCGGTGGTGCGCGACGATCCGACGGCGTTAGGTAGGCTGACGCTGTCGCGCAAGGCGGTCAGCTTTCGTCCGGATCGCGGGGCGGCAGGCTTTACGGTCGCGGTGCGCGACTTGCGGGAAGTCTCGCGCAACCGCGGCGTGATGCGCGGGTTGTTGCGCAACGTGACGCCTGGGCGCGATCGCGGGGCGGCGTCGTTCCGCGTGCGGACGGAGGCGCAGCGGTATGACTTTACGCCCCGCAGCGGTGCGCCGGAGGAATCGGATCTCGTCGTGCGCTTGGTGGAAGCGATGCAGTAGATCTGCGCTATACTCTGCGAAGCCTAGACCGCCTGATTTCGTACCAAAATGGTTCGCTTCAGTCGGGGGTTAGCCGCCGCTGTCCGGCTGCTCCTGCTCTTTGGCTTCGCGTCGTTCGAAGCATTTCCCCAATTCGTTTTCTCCGGCTCGACGATGCTGCGTGACGATGTTCCGTTCGTGGTGCGTGGAGTGGTTTACGCGAACACGCCCATCGGCGCGGCGGGCGGCGACGCCTTTACGGCGTCGAGTTGTCTCTATGCGCGCGACTTTCCGTTGATCGCGGGATTAGGCGCCAATACGATTCGTACGGAGGCCCGCGTGTCGTCCTCGGACCGGGTGTTTCGGCGCTCGCTCGAGAGCGCGGATCTGTACTGGATAGCCGGTTTCCCGGTCGCTGAGAACGACCCCCGTATCGTGGACGAGGTCGTCGCCTATGCCGCCGAGTGGGCTGCGGAGCCTCGCCTGCTGGCGCTATCGATTGATGGGGACGGCACGCAGGAGTTCTTCGAGTTGCTGGCCGAGGCGGCGGCGCGGGTGCACGAAGGGCATCCCGGGCTGCTGGTGACGACGACGGCGACGAGGGCGCGCCAGATCGGGGCGTTCGACCGCTCGTCGCAAGATGTTTTGCAGCCGGACTTGGATTTTTGGTCGCTGGCCCTGCCCGGTCGTGGCGAGCTCCGCCCGGAGGTGCAGGAGGCGCGTCTGAAGACTGCGAAACCGCTGCTGGTCGCCTCTTTCGGTGTGGACGCCTATGACGACTTGGCTGGTGCGGCGGATCTCGAGGCGCAGGCGCTGTTCGCCGGCCTGTTGGCGGACGAGCTCGATTCGCTGGTCGCCGCCGGCTCGCCGGGCCTGATTGGCGGTCTCTATGGCGAGTTTGCCGATCAGTGGCACAAAGGCGGTCCCGATCCGAGCGTGCACGGGGCCGCCGGGGAGGTGGCGGAAGGGTCGCCGGACGGCGTCTGGAATCCGGCTTGGGCGGGTTTGTTCGGCTTGACGCGTACTGGAGCGCCCGGCTTAGATGCTTTGCGCGAGAGGCCCTCCTATCAAGAGTTGGCCGAGGTTTGGGGAGGGCTCGCGCCTGGGGAGCTGACCCTCGATCACGGGCCGTCGATTGCCCAGGACGGCATTCGCAACGCCGCCAGCGGCCAGCCGACGATTGCGCCGGGCGGCTTGTTTGAGGTTGTAGGCGATGCGCTGTCGGCGCGAACGCTGCAGACTGGCACGCCCGCCGATCTACCTTTCTACCTTGGTGCTACCAGCGTCTGCCTTGGTGGAGAGGCGAGCCCACTCTACCTGGCGGAGCCGGGGCTGGTGCGCGGCGTGACGCCTTGGAAGGCGCGGGTGGGTACGGAGGAGGCATTGGTGTTTCGGGCGGGTGCGGCGAGCGTGCCGACGCCGGTCGAGACGCTCGAGGCTTCTCCCGGAATTTTGACCGATGGCGTGTTTCAGCCGGGCTTGCCTTGCCCGGTGAATGAGGCAAATGGAGTTCCCCCAGGCGCATATCTCGAGGTCTACGGTAGTGGTCTCGGGAACGGCGCGGCGTCGCAAGCAGACGGCGTCGCGCCGAGCGCTCCGGTGGGCGTGCTGGAGATGCCGACGGCTTGGCTGGGGCCGTACCAGACGCCGGTGCTCTACGCCGGTCTGTTTCCGGGGACGCCGGGGGTTTACCAGACGAATGTGCGCATCTCGCCTGACGCGGGGCCGGGTCCGGTGGAACTGCGATTGGCGCAAGGCGCGAACTACAGCAATTCGCATCGGCTGCGCGTGCTCGGTGAGCAGGACTTGCCGGGTGTTGCGTTGGGGTTGCCGGATGTGGCTGAAGTGATCTTGCAGGGCGGCGGTCCCGCGGCGACGGTCCATTTGCCGCTCGAGGGCTTCAATGGCTTCTGCAGTCTGGTGCGCTTTGAGCTGAGCGGGCTGCCGGCTGGTGTGCGCGCGTCGATTCCGGTCGGATTTCCAGGGCAGCGGATCCCGCTGACGCTTTGGGCAGAGCAGGGCGCGGCGCGGGTGGAGGAGGCGGCGATCACGGTACGGGCGCTGACGTCGTTGGCGGAGCGGCCAGCGCAAACGGTGCATGTGAGCGTGCTGCCGGGGCTGGGCGATGTGCGGTTGCGCGTGGTCTCGGGAGGCTGGCTGAGCGGGGTCCCCGGTGCGACGTTCTTGTTCGAGGATCGCGTGTTGTTGCAAACCAACGGCGGAGGGCCGGGACGGGGTTTTAACTTCCTAACGATCGACCCTTGGACCGGCGTCATCGGCGCGCTACGCCAGTTCGATACTTGGGGCAGTGAAGAGGCGGTGGCGGCGCTCGAGAGCTATCTGCGCGGGCTCGTGCCCGGGACGCTCGTGCTGGGGGCGATTGCGGATGACGCGACGCTCGAGATTACGCCTGAGACGCGGGCGCTGATCGCGGAGAAGCTGGGGGCGGAGCTGATTGATTTCGTGGAATACCAGTGGTCGTGGGCGGTGATTGCGCGGGTTGGGGCGGCACGTCCGATTGCGGAGGGGATGATGCCGAATGGCACGGTGGTGTTGGACCGGATTGTGAGTTTTCCGTTGGCGGAGATGGAGTGATCCCCGCTACTACTCCCGACCAGCTTCTGATTGGAGCGCCTGATTGGTCACCGCTTTCTAGGCGCTCTTTTTGTGCGAATCGGCATCCGGTGTGATTCGTCGCCCCTCGAGAGTGAGGTCCCAACCAAGGCCGCGCTTACGCAATTCCGTTTCATACAAGGATTCGCTCCCGAGCGCGCGCGACACCGCCGTCGCGACCACGGTGACAAGAAGTAGGGGTAACACGATCCCGTAGTCGCCGGACAGTTCGAAGACCATGACTGCGGCGGTGAGTGGTGCATGAATGTTCGCGGCCGTCGCCGCGGCCATCCCGATCAGGGCGTAGCTGCCAGCGTTCGCACCCGGCAGCAATTGCGCGCAACTCGATCCAAGCGCCGCGCCCACGAACAACATCGGCGTGAAAATCCCACCTGGTATTCCCGAGGCCACCGAGGTGCTTGTGACGAGCACTTTTGCGGCGCCGAGGACGAGCAGCGTGACGACACTGGTTGGGGCGTCGAGAATCTCGTTGAGCGGCTCGTAACCATTGCCCACAACTCGGGGGAGCGCGACCGCGACGACTCCAACGACGAGTCCCCCGATCATTGCTCGAAACGGCTGAGGTATCACGCGACCCTCAAACCATTGCTCAAGACGCGCCAGGACCCATTTGAACAGGATTGCTACAAGGGCCGCCGCAACGCCGAGCCCGAAGACAAACAGGAACTCGGCGTTGGAATCGAGGCCAAAGGACCGCTGGCCGTAGATCGGTCCCGCACCCAAGGTTCCTCGCACGATCGCCGTTGCGCCTACCGAAGCCGCCATCACGGGAAGCAGCAGTTCGGGCGCGGCGATTCCGGCGATTGATTCGAGGACGAAGAGTACAGCAGCGAACGGCGTGTTGTAAGCCGCTGCGAACCCCGCCGCGGTTCCTGCTCCCACCAGGACGCGAGTCTCGTTCAACGACACGCCAAGGGCGCGGCCGAAGCGCGCTCCCAGTGTTCCGCCGACCTCGATCAACGGCCCCTCTCTTCCGATGGAAACGCCGCCGGCAATGGCAGCCCACGATGACGCGATCCGCGAAACGGTCGTCCGCGGCGAGAACTGGATATTTCCGAGGGCAATCGCCTCCATGACATTGCTCACGCCCTGGCTCGGAGCGATTCGGAGGCGCGCGATCAGGCCGGCGAGCATCGCTCCGACGATGGGCGGCAGCGCTCGCAGCCACATGGGGAGAGCCGCAATCGAATCGAGAACGTTGTCTCGTCCGTATACCGCACGATAGACGGCTGTCAGCGAGCTGCGAAAAGCAATCGCGAAGAGCGCGGCGCCGCCTGCGACAAGGCAGATTGCAAGCAGAAAACGTAGTCGGGGACGAAGGATCGCTTGCACGAGCCTCTAATGTCGCACAAGGGCATCTCACCGGATCGCCGCGGCGCTGCGCGCAGAGTCCCGGCGAATACGTGCAGGCCGTTCAACGCCACGATCAGCGTCCGCGCTTGACCAATGGGAGTCGAACCGTCAATAAGGAACGGAGCCCGAAAGCACAATCCCGGAAGGGTTCGTCATCGGACACTAGCCGAGGATCGTCAGGCCGTGTTCGCCGGCTTTCGCGCTCAGAGCTTCGATGTAGAACCGCCGGTCTTCGGCTAGCAGGACGACGTCCTGGCGGTTATTG
This sequence comes from Bryobacterales bacterium, assembly GCA_041394905.1. Classification (GTDB taxonomy): domain Bacteria; phylum Acidobacteriota; class Terriglobia; order Bryobacterales; family UBA6623; genus RI-231. The sequence continues at coordinate 33,464 of JAWKHJ010000006.1, forward strand.
CCCCGTTGGGTGATGTGGTGTGGAACGCCCTTCGCCACCACACGAGCCATTCTTGGCACGATGCGTTGTCGTCAGTGTGCCCCAATCCGCTCCGCCTCGCTATTGCGAGGCTGTCCCGGAATGCCCAAGCTGCCTTCTACGCAGTGAAGCCTGAATGCCAGCGACGAGCGGCCTACTGTGCCTCGGATCGAAGTGCGGCCTCCTCGTATTCCCATAGCTGACGAGCTTCCCGGCTGCAAGCTCGGAGATAACCGGATCGAGCGGGAGTGGTAGGAGGAACATCTACAGCAACGAGACCCGGCAGGTGTGCTAGTTCGATGAGCATCCCAAAGTTGTTAACTGGCGGCGCAGGTCCCGAACACGCTCTTCAATAGGGCGATTGTCAGGCGTCTGTCTAAAAGACGATCACTCTCAGCGTCGTGTGTCCTGACGGTCGGCTCATCGCTCGAAAAAACGTAGCTGATTGTTGATGTCCGGTTCCGCTTCGACAACATCCGCTATGCTCACTCCTCGAACGAAGAACGGCGTATTTTCCAGTTCGTAAAGATTGCCCCCGATGGGTTTAGCCCACAGATGCTCAAAATCGGCTGGAGGGTAATCACTGTCATCTCGCTCAAGATCAAAATGACCTTCACAAGATCAGAGTTGGCGCTATTGCTCATGTGGCAGCTTATCCCTTTTCACCGTTGAATTGCATATCCGACAAAGAACCTGACCGTTGGTCGGATCACCATTGCCACCCCTGGACTGTGGGTGAATATGATCAACCGCTGTCTCATTGCCTGGAGGCTTTACCCTTCCGGCTCTGCTGCGCCGGGACGGTATTCGTCCCGCACATTTCGCACACTGTTCGTCCCATGAGCTTCAGCGTTCGCAGCCTTCACTTCGGAGATCCGGGACAGCCTCGGAACTTGTCACGCTGTCGCCCCTCGCGACGTGCGGCTGCTTTGGGCCGGGCTGCTGGGGACGCAGCGACTGTCCTGCGTGCTTCTCCATGCGGGCGACAAACGATTCGTCTCCAAAAGGGCGTCCGGCGTAGGTGGCTTGGCGCAGGGGCCTTGCAGCGGCCATTGTCCTGCCAAGTTTGCAGGCGTTCACCCAGTCCGCCGTCACGGCGGTGTCGTCCCACGCCCAGCCATCCAGCAGGCGGTCCGGGGCTCCTGCGTGGCCTCGCGCGCTCGACCAGTCATACCTTCGGCGCGGCGCGCCAGCCCCGCCCGGACTGGATTGAGATCCACGTAGACCAATGCCGTCGCCAGGTGCGATCGGCCTAACGCGCTGGAATAAAAGCGGTTTTGCCAGAGATGACCGCTGCGCTGATAGCGTCGGTTGAACCACCGCGCATAGCTGCCGTGCGTCCGGCCAAGCGCCACGGCCAGGGCGTCGCGTTGCCTGGGAACCGCGATCAGGTGAACGTGATTTGTCATCAGGCAGTACCCCAGCAGGCTTACGCCGTGGTCCCGTCATTTCGTCCGTAGAGTCTCGAGATAGTATCGCCGGTCTTCGGCTAGCAGGAAGACGTCTTGACGATTGCCTGCTGGGTGATGTGGTGTGGAACGCCCTCCGCCACCACACGAGCCATTCTTGGCACGATGCGTCGTCGTCAGTATGCCACATCGCATCGCCCCCGCGGCCCATTGCGAGGCTGTCCCGGATCTCCTCGATCTCCCCGGATCTCCCGGATCTCCCCCGGATCTGCCAAGAGGAGGACGAGGGAGGCGGGACATGGCGGGGTTATTGTGGCATGGGTGGAAGAGGGGCGGGGTAGCGGCTGTCGGCTGGTCTTCGACGCGGCCTGAAGCGTCGCCAAACCACAACAGGGACCTCGATCAGCACCCTCCAGTACGGCACGCAGCGGCGGTTGGAGTACTCCAGCCATATCGATCTGTATCCCTGGCTTTGGAATCTGGTCAGACGGGCCGTACGGCAAGTCGGCTCTAGAGTGCCGAATCACGGAGACGGGAAAGGTGTCGATTCCGGCGGGGACGGGCGAGATGTCTTGCGAAAACGTGCAATTGCCCTGTTGAGTCGAACTTAGCAACTAGTGACAGTCAGCCGAATCGTTCCTCTTCAATCCCTCCGCTCCCCTGCAGTGCGCGCCTTGCGAGGCCGACCCGGCGGATTCGGGTGCAGACGACGTTCCAAGCGCCTCTCCATCTCCTCGATGAATCCCGCGTCCCCAAAGGGCAACCCCGAGAACGTCGCCTGCCTCAGCGCCGCGTTGCCCACCCGTCGCCTCCACCTCGAGCCGCTGGGCCCAGTCGCCGCATAGTCCAAGCTCGCTCGAGGGAGGGGCGCCGGGACAGCCCTGCTCATGATCGATGTCCCGCTGCAACGGTGCGGGCCTGGCCCCTTCTTGCCTGCCACGGGCTCGCAGCCGAGCGATGCCCTGGTTTTGCGCTCGAGCTCTTCGACGAGCTCTTTTGATCCGGAGAGGCTTACCGGCGTAGGTCGTGGCCTCGAACCGTTCCTCCCACTGCTGCTCCCCGGCCTCGCTTGCAGCCAACACGTCGCCCCAGTCCTCGAGCGGCGCTGATTTCCGCCACAGCGCAAAGTCCACGAGTCCCGCCGGATCTTCGCCCGCCACGTGCGCTCGTGCGCTGGACCACTCGTACTGTTCGGCTCGTTCGACCAGCCGCGCCCGCACCGGATTCATGTCCACGGAACGCAGTGCACGGAGCAGGATCCTGGCCCATCGGCATGGAGTAGAAGCGGTTCTGCCACAGGTGTCCCGAGCGCCCGCGAAGCTTGTTGAGGGAACGGCTGGGGCGTTGTCGGCGCGCCCAACTGCCTTGGCTAGGAGCATCTTCGCGGTTGGGCACGGCGATGAGGTGGACGATTGGGCATCGTGCCGCAGCCCAGGATGCGCGGCTGTGCAGCCGGCTGTATTGGCTCAGCAAGGCTGGGATAGCGGCGGTGTTGGGCGTCGGAGAAGAAGGTTTGCTGGCGGTTGTTCCCGCTGAGTGACGTGGTAGGGCGGCCACGACCACGCATGCGATGCGCGGCACGGGCGAGATCGTCGCAGAGCGGTACGGCGCTTGTCAATATTGAGGCTGTCCCAGTTTCTGTTTAAAACTCGAATCCCTAGTTGTTCTCCCTAGTTGTCAGTTGTTCAATGGCGGAGCGGCGGGCTCCTGAGGCACAGGCGGCCAGAAGTAGAGTCCGAAGGTGAAGGTGCGTTGTTCCATAGCGCTAGGCGACATACCGGAAACCCGCGCCGGTGTTCGTCTCGCGAGCAGGGCTTCATGACGCGACGCGGATGTCCCGGCTCTCTCGCTCGGGGATAATGGGTACGGACCTGTTCCTACGGTTGGGTCACCGCCGGTCTCGCGACCCTGGCGACGACACTGCGAGCTCGGTGCGCGTCCTCATCGAGGTTACTGCTTGCTCGCGATCGAACCGATCCTCGTCGTCATTGCAGCTCTACTTCTCGCCGGCGTGTTTGCCAGCAAGGCAGTGTCGAGCCGCTCCGGCGCCGTCGCTCATCCTTTTTCTAGGATCGGCATGCTGGCGGGCCTGGAGGGTCCGGGCGGCATCCCCTTCGACGATGCCGTGGCGGGCAGGCGCCGGGCGTCGTGGCTCTGGCGCTCATCCTCTTCTTTGGTGGACTGGAGACGGATTGGCGCTCGACGTCCAGCGTCCTCTGGCGCGGCTTGAGCCTGTCGACGCTGGGAGTCCTCATCACGGCGCTCAAGCGTGGGCTGGTTCGCGAGCTCGAAGGTCAGCTTCCTCGAAGGGTTGTTGTTGGGTGCTGGATTGCGGTCTTTCCACCGACGCCGCCGCGGTCTTTTCCGTGCTGCGGTCGAGAGGCGCGAGCTTGAAGGGCCGCCTGAAGCCCCTGCTCGAGTTTGAGTCCGGCAGCAACGATCCGATGGCGGTCTTCCTCACGGTTGGCGTTATCCGGCTGTTGCGGACCCTTCCGCCTCCGTCTGGGACTTGGCGCTGGGGTTCGTTGTCCAAATGGCGCTTACGCTGGATCGGCTACGTCGCGGGCCGGTTCTCGATCTTCCCGATCAACCGTATTCGCTTGGAGACCGATGGGGCTGTACCTCGTGCTCACGCTGGCGCTGGCGCTGCTCACCTACGGACTCGCGGCCGTTTTGGGAGGGAATGGCTTTCTCGCCGTCTACTTGGCGGGCATCGTCCTGGCAACGCGGACTTCATTCACAAGCGCAGCCTCATTCGCTTTCATACGACGCCGTGGCCTGGCTGATGCAGATCTCGATGTTCCTTTCGCTGGGGTTGCTGGTCTTTCCTTCCCACTTGGCCGGTTAGGTCATGCGTTGCTGATTTCGTTCTTCCTGATGTGTTCGTGGCGAAGCCGGTCGGGGTGTTCCTCAGCCTGGCCGCCTCCCCCGGATGCGGCGTCACCGGTTGATGATTTCGTGGGTGGGCTTGCGTTACGCCAGCCGATCATCCTGGGCACGTTCCCGCTTCTACACGGCATCGAACGCGCCGAGATGATTTTCAACATCGTATTCTTCATCGCGTTGACGTCCGTCCTGTTGCAGGGCACGACCTGACCACCGTGGCCGGGGTGGCTGGGGTATGTGCGCCGCTGACGGCGAAAAGGCGCTACACGTTCGAGATCGTTCCCACGCACAAGACCGATAGCGAGTTCGTCGAGTTGACCGTTGCAGGAGACTCGCCCGCGGTGGGCAAGCAACCGTGGACCTGCATCTTCCGAAATCCGTCCTCATCGTGTTGCTGGACGCGAGGGCAGTCTACTTGACTCGCGTGTCATACCATGCTTTGCAGGAAGGGGACGACGTGCCGATTCCTCACGGACCGAGCGTCCGCACCGATGCTGCAGAGTCTCTTCGATCCCAGCGCGGTCGCCGAAGAGACTGAGCCATAGCGATGCGGGTGGAGCAGCCATGGCGACCGCCGGAAGGATAGATTGAAGGCAATGCACCTGCTCGCCGCGACTGACTTTTCCGAGCACGCCGGCTTTGCCATGGAGCGCGCCGCCGCGCTTGCCTCGCTCCACCACGACGCCGCGCTGACGGTGATGCACGTCTACGCAGCCGAAGGCTCGAAGTGGTCCGCCAGATGTTTCGCTCTGGAAGTCGAAGAGGCGAGAGGACCATAGTCGCCGAGGCCGAGGGCCGATTGCGGTCGCTCGCCAGCCAGTGAGCAAGCAGGCGGCGGGAAGGTGGCGACGCGGCTGGCGCAAGGATGCTCGGCGGCTCGAATCGTCGAAGCGGCGGAGGTACTGCCGCCGATCCGGTGATGGGTGACCGCGGCGGCTCCGCTGTCCGCAGCGCTTTCGGAAGCACTGTCGAGAGCGTTCTTCAGCGCTCGAAGCGCTCCGTGCTTGCCGCTGTCAAGCAGCCAGTTTCCGGCCCCTACCGCAGGCTGCTCGTCGGGGTCAGTTCGGGAGGATGCCGCGGATGCCGCGGAGCTGGCATTCCTGTGGAACCCCGGGGCGGGTTTCCTCGTCCTCCTGCACGCCTTTGAAGCTCCAGCCGAGGAGAAGTTCCGCCGCGCCGGCGCCAGGACGACTGGATCAAGGAGTATCGCGTTCAGAGCAGACGTTGCCGAGACGGAAATGGAGCGGCTGGGGGCGCGATTGGACTCTGCGGGAATCCGAGCGAGGCGCATCATTGTGCAGGGAGGAGCGCCGGGTGCGGCCATACTCGAGCACAGCCGGAGCTTGTCCGCTGACCTCAATGTCGGGTACACAGGAAGCTGGTGCTTGGGGCTCTATTCTTCGGATGACATCGCCCGCCAAGTCGCAGTCGAGTCCAGCGTAGACGTTCTGGTCGCGGCTTCGCTGCTCGAATCGGTAAGTCATCGCCCTATCCATTGCCTTTCCGCCTCACGCGGGCGTGCGATCTCCCTGCAAGGAAAATCAGAAAACTAGGGACAGTCTTGACTTATCCGGGGCGGGCGTCGAGGGTGTTGGCGGGGTTTGCCGCGCGTTATGGCGCGCGGACCGCACCCCTGCGGGCGCGGCTCTGTTTTTCGCGGCTAGGGGGTGTCGAAGGGGCGGGTGCTGCGGCCGCGTTTGGCGACGCCTAGATGCCGAAGCCGATCAGGGTGACGACTCCAACGGCGATCCACAGTGCTGATGCCCATCATATGGGCGCCCAGGCCAGGCCTGCAATGACGATGCAGAATCCGATGAGGTAAAGAGCGTTCGACGGCATCGCGGGTAGAGCCGCCGAACGTGCTGGATGTTACGCTTCCGTCTTCCTCGATTCCCATTTGGCTGAGGCGGTAGCGCAGGGCGTTGCGCGTGAGGCCGAGCAGGCGTGCGGCTTGGTCGACTGCTGTCCGACCGGCGCATGGCTTCGCGGATCAGCTCCTGCTCGTACTCGTCGAGCGTCATGCCGTCGGGCAGGAAGCCGAGCTCGCCGCTGGACGTTGGCGCGGCGCGTTTGATGCCGTCGAGGTGGATGTCGTCGGCGGCGAGGACGTCGCCTTGGGCGAGCACCATGCTGCGCTGATGATGTTTCTCGCTCGCGGACGCCAAGCGGGCCAGTGGTAGGACTTGAGTTTTCGAGCGCTTCCGGGGCGACGCTTCTGGTACGCGGCCGCCGGTGTCTTTCGGAGAACTGGCGCAGGAAATGGTCGACCAGGTAGGCGATGTCTTCCTTGGCGCTCGCGCAGCGGGGCAGGTTGGATGGGGATTGACGTTGAGCCGGGCAGCAGAGGCCTCGCGAAACGCCTTGCTCCGAGCAGGCGGAGGTCCTGGTTGGTGGCGGCGATGATGCGCACGTCGACCTGCACGGTCTTGGTGCTTCCGAGGCGCTCGAACTCACGCTCCTGCAAGACGCGCAGCAGCTTGACCTGGACCGAGGCGGGCACGTCGCCGATTTCGTCGAGGAACACGGTGCCGCCGTCGGCTTGCTCGAACTTGCCGGGGTGGGAGCGGACGGCGCTGGTGAAGGGCGCTTTCGTAGCCGAACAACTCGGGATTCCATCAGGGTTTTCCGGGATGGCCGAGCAGGCGATCTTGACGAACGGCGCGTCGCGGCGGGGCGAGCTGAGGTGGATGGCGCGGGCGAGCATGCCTTTGCCGACGCCGCTCTCTCCTCCGAGCAGGACGGTGGCGCGGGTGGGCGCGACGCGCTTGGCCGTCTCGAAGATCTCGCGCATCTTCTCGCTGCGGCCGATGATTTGGCCGAAGTCGTAGCGCCGGGTCAGCTCTTCCTTGAGCTCGCGGTTCTCGCGGCGCAGGGCGTGCAGCTCGAGCACCTTCTCGAGCGTGATCATCATGTCTTCGAGCGAGAAGGGCTTTAGCAAGTAGTCGCTGGCGCCGGCCTTCATGGCTTCGACGGCGGTTTCGACGGTTCCGAACGCGGTCATGACGACGACGGGCGGCGCGCCGTCGCGCTTGCGCACTTCGCGCAGGAAGGCGAGCCCGTCCATGCCGGGCAGGCGCAGGTCGGTCATCACGAGGGCGAAGGGTTTGCCGTCTTCGACGGCCGCATCGAAGAGCTTGATGCCGATCTCCGCCGACTCGGCCTTGGTCACCTGGAAGCCTGCGGTCTGGAGCTGCAGCTCGAGCACGCGGAGCATTTTGGCTTCGTCGTCGACGACCAGGATGCGTTTGGTTTGGTTCATTCGTCAGTGTCCAAAGGGAGCAGGATGCGGAAGGTGGCGCCTTGGCCTGGTTGGCTTTCGACGGTGATCGTGCCGCCGTGGCTGTCGATGAACTTCGACACCATGGCGAGGCCGAGGCCCACTCCGCGAGGTTTCGTTGTGAAGAACGGGTTGAAGACGTCTTCGAGCTTTTCGGGCGGGATGCCGGAGCCGTCATCGGAGACGGTGATGCGGGCGAAGCCGTCTTCGGCGGCGGTCTGGATGCGCAGGACGCCGCCGTCGGTCATCGCCTCGCGGCCGTTGAGCAACAGGTTGAGGACCGCGCTCTCGATGAGCGTGGCGTCGAAGGAGAAGGGCGGTATGGGGCCGAGCGACTTCTCGATCGTGATGTCGGGGTCGTCGGGCTTGCGCGTGTCGGCGAGGGTTTGCAGCGCGCGCTCGACGATGGGGGTGAGCGGCTGGACTTCGCGGTGCGGCTTGGACGGGCGCGCGAAGTCGAGGAAGCGCGTGACGAGGGCGTTGGTGCGCGTGACTTCCGCGCCGATGAAGCCGGCGACTTCCTTGGCGACCGCGTTCTCGTTGCCAACGTTCTTGGCGAGCAGCTCGGCCGAGGCGGAGATGACGCCGAGCGGGTTGCGGATCTCGTGGGCGAGGCCGGCGGAGAGCTGCCCCAAGGCGGCGAGACGCTCGGAGCGGCGGACTTCGGCTTGAGCTTCGTTGAGCTCCTTGTTGGCCTGGCTCAGGCGCTGCGTTTTGAGGCGATTCTCAGTGGCGAGCTGGTTGACGAGGATGGCGCTCAGGAAGAAGAACAGGATGCGCACGATGAGCTCGCGCTCGCCGTCCGGCGGGACGTAGTAGGTGTCGAGGACGTAGAGCAGGAACGAGAGGTAGAGCAGGCTCGCGACGGCGGTGACGAGCATGGTGCGCGCAAGGCCGAACATGGACGCGGCGGAGACGATCGGCAGCAGGAAGATGAGGTAGTGGCTGCTCTCGATGCCGCCGGTGGTCCAGACCAGCATGTAGCAGAGCACGAGCTTGGCGGCGATGGCCCAGGCGGCTTGGCGGGGGCTTTCGCTCCAGCCGAGGTTGCCTTCGGCGATCTGGACGCCGCCGAGGGCGAGCAGGGCGAACCATTCCCAAGGCGAGTGGGCAGGCTTGGTCAGCCCCATGGCGGCCAGCGCCGAGAGGAAAAGGAGCCAAACGATATCGGCGCCGCGCACTCTAGCCATCGAAAAAGACACGAGACCACAAGGCTACTATGGAACGCCTGAGCGGTCTCGCGTTTTGGATGCGCGGGCGGGGCGGCGGGTTCCGTTGGGGGCTGAGGGCGCTACACTACGGACGCTAATGTCGAGGCTCGTGTTGGCCATTGTGATGGCCTCGCTTTCCGCTTGGGCGCAGGATTGGCCGGACTTTCGCGGCCCGGAGCGCAATGGCGTCTACCCGGGGACGATTGCGGAGAAGCTGCCCGCCAATGGGCCGGAGATGCTGTGGGAGAAGTCCGTGGGCGCGGGGTTTTCGAACCCGGTGGTCGCCAACGGGCGCTTGATCCTGTTCCACCGCGTGGGATCGGAAGAAGTCGTCGAGGCGCTCGATGCGGGGACGGGCAAGCCGATCTGGAAGCAGGCTTACCCGACGAAGTATCGCGACGACTTTGGCTTTGACCCTGGGCCGCGGGCGAGCCCGGTGATTGCGGGCGGACAGGTTTACACCTTCGGCGCCGAGGGCACGCTGACTTGCTTGTCGTTCGCGAGCGGCGAGCGCATCTGGCAGGTGCGGGCAAATGAGGAGTACGGCGTCGCGAAGGGGTTTTTCGGCGCTGCGTCAACGCCGCTGATCGACGGCAACCGGCTGTTTCTGAACGTGGGCGGCGCGGACGGCGCGGGCATCGTGGCGCTGGACAAGGACACCGGAAAGCTGCTGTGGAAGGCGACGGAGGACGACGCGAGTTATTCGTCGCCGGTGATGGCCGAGATTCAGGGCAAGCGGCGGTTGGTGTTCTTCACGCGCGAGGGGCTTGGTGATCCTGGAGCCGGCGGACGGCAAGGTGTTCTATGCGCGACGTTGGCGCTCGCGGTCGAACGCGTCAGTGAATGCGGCGATGCCAATCGTGTCGAACGACATCGTGCTGCTGACGGCCAGCTACGGTACGGGCGCGCTGGCGCTGGATTTCTCTGGGGGCGGGGAACCGAAAGTGCTGTGGTCGGGCGAAGAGGCGCTGTCGAGCCATTACTCGACGCCGGTGCTGCTGGATGGCGTGGTGTATGGCTATGACGGCCGGCAGGAGTACGGGCAGTCGTTCCGCGCGATCGATTTGAAGACAGGCAAGGTGTTGTGGAGCGAGGACGGCTTTGGGGCCGGAACCGTGACGCTGGCGGGCGACGTGCTGGTGCTCGTGCGCGAGAAGGGTGAACTGGTGTTGGCGCGAGCGAATCCGAAGAAGTTCGAGCCGCTTGGACGGGCGCAGATTTTGCAGGGCGAAGTGCGGGCGTATCCGGCGCTGGCCGATGGGCGGCTTTATGCGCGGGACGAGTCGACGCTGGTGTGCGTTCGACTAAAGTAACGGGTTGAGGTCAAGAGCGCCCCTACTCCTGCTTTTCTTCCTAGGCGCGTGGATTTGCGGCACGTTGTGGATGTGGTCGACGGCGATTCGCAACTTCGCGATGGTCGACGCGATTCTGGGCGATCCGCCGCAGGGCTTTCTGGACGCGGTAGCGCCGCTGGCGCATGATACGCTTCGCCAAGCGATGCGCTACCAGGCGTCCGAGGTCAACCGCTACTTCTTCGAGGCATGGGGCTGGGTGCAGCTTGGCTTCGGCGTGATCTGCGCGGCGTTGACTTGGGCCGCTGGACGCAAGGTGTTGTTCAAGATCGCGATTTGCGTGGCTCTGGCCATCGTGTTTTACGAGGCGGTCCACTTGGTCCCGATGACGATCGAGACGGGGCGCGTGATTGACTTCGACGGCGAGCCGCCGATGTTCGTCGAGCGCTTCTGGATGTTTCATCATTTGTACACGGGGCTCGACATGACCAAGTTCGTCATTCTGCTGGGTTGTGTGGCGGCGATGCTGCGCCGCAACGTAGTAACTGCGTTGGTGGCGATGGTGTGTCTTGTGCCGTCCGCAAACGCGGAAGTCGATTTCGCTCAACAAGTTCACCCGATATTCGTGAAGAAGTGCTTTGCCTGCCACAGCGCGTCGGCGAAGCAAGGCGGGCTGTCACTCGAGAAGCTGGAGGATGTGATCCTGGGCGGCGCGAGCGGGGCGGGGGTTGTGCCCGGCGCGGCGGAGGACAGCTTGGTTTACCAGCGCGTGGCAGGGCTGGCCGAACCGCGCATGCCAATGGGTATGGCGCCGCTGAGCGATACGGAGATTGCGACGCTACGCGACTGGATCAACGAAGGCGCGAAGTGGGAGGGCGCGACGGAAGGGCCGCTGCGCTCGACCGCGCCCCTGGCGCCGCGCACGGTGGAGGTCCCAGAGGGCGAGGCGGCCAATCCGGTGGACCGCTTCTTGGACGAGTACCGCGCGCAGCAGGGCATGATCGCCTTGCAGCCGGTTTCGGACGCGGTATTTGCGCGGCGGACGTATCTGGACTTGTGGGGATTTGTGCCGCCGGCGGATCAGCTCGCGGCGTTCTTGCAGGACTCTTCGCCGGACAAGCGGGCGAAGTTGGTCGACAAGCTTCTCGCCGACGATGCGCTCTACGCCGGCCACTGGATCAGCTTCTACAACGACTTGCTGCGCAACGACGAAGGCGTGATCTACCACGGTGGTCGCGAGTCGATTACGGACTGGCTACTGGGCGCGCTGCGCGACAACATGGCGTACGACCGCATGGTGCGCGAGCTGCTGAGTCCGCAAGGCGAGGGCGCGCCTGAGGGATTCCTGATCGGCGTGAACTGGCGCGGCACGGTCAACGCGAGCCAGACGCCGCCCATGCAGGCCGCGCAGAACTCGGCGCAGGTGTTTCTCGGGATCAACCTGAAGTGTGCGTCTTGCCATGACAGCTTTGTGAACCAGTGGAAGCTGGCGGACTCCTACGGGCTGGCGGGTTTCTTCTCCGAGGAGCCGCTGGAGTTGGTGCGCTGTGACGCGCCGACGGGTCAGATGGCGGCCGTGAAGTTCTTGTTCCCGGAGTTGGGCGGCGTGCCGGCGGATGCGCCGCTGGACGAGCGTCGTGAGCAGGCGGCCAAGCTGTTTACTTCGCCCGAGAACGGACGCTTGGCGCGCACGCTGGTCAACCGTTACTGGAAGCGGCTGATGGGGCGCGGGTTGGTGGAGCCGGCGGACGACATGGACCAGGCCGCGTGGGATCCGGATTTACTGGACTGGCTGGCCTCGGACTTTGCGGCGCATGGTTATGACCTGAAGCATCTGTTGCGGCGCATCCTGACTTCGGAGGGCTATCAGGCGCCGTCCGTTGGGCAGGTGGGCGATCCGTATGTATTTCGTGGGCCGCTGGAGCGGCGGATGAGCTCGGAGCAGTTCGGCGATTCGCTCTCGGCGATCACTGGCGAATGGCCGGCGCGCGCGGTGGGCAAGTCCGCCGAGTATGCGAGAGACTGGCGCTTGAAGGCGACGCCGTTGGGGCGTGCGATGGGACGGCCGGTGCGCGATCAGGTCTTTACCGAGCGCAACGAGCAAGCGACGACGTTGCAGATGCTCGAGCTGCTCAACGGCGAGACGTTGACGCGGCGGGTGCGCGCCGGGGCCGAGCGGTTGTTGGGCCGCAGGACGGAGGCGCCGCGGGCGTTATTCGATTCCGGGGTCCTAAATTACCGCAATGGAACGGTCGAGCAAGAGGTGGAACTGGGCGGCGCGGAGCGGCTTTGGCTGCTCGTCGTCGACTCGGACTCCTACGACCCCACGCGGGTGGAGATCAGTTGGGAAGGGACGAGCTTCGTGACGCCGGACGGCAAGGACGTTCCGCTTGACGGTGAGTTGCTCGGAGGGTTGCCGTTTGAACGCGTGGTTGAGCTGAGCGGCAAGAGTTACGCGAAGCTGCGCGTGAAGGCGGGGGTGACCGCGGCGTCGAAGGCCAGCGACATCAACGCCAGGGCGCGGTTCTTCGTTTTCCGCGAGAAGCCGGACCGTAATCGCCTGGTGGAGCCGGGCGGCGCGTCGCCGATCGGACTGACGGTGAGTCGCTTGCCGGCGGACGCTACGCAGGCGGTGCAGAGTCTCTATTTAAGGGCGCTCGGGCGCGGGCCGTCGGAGGAAGAGCGCAAAATTGCGCTGGAGCTGTTGCGGCCGGAGAACGGCGTGGTCCCGACAGAAGGGCTGGCGGATTTGTTGTGGAGCGTGGTGTTGTTGCCCGAGTTTCAGGTGATTCGATGAGACGCGAGGATCCAGCCAGGGAGCTCTTCGCCGGACTAAGCCGGCGGCACTTCTTGAAGGCGTCCGCTGGGGCGACGATGGCGGCCTTGCAGGGTGCGCCGCAACTGTTCGCCGGCGCTACGAAGCCGGAGCCTAAAGCGGACATGCTGATCCTAATTTGGATGGCCGGTGGGATGGCGCAGACCGAGACCTGGGACCCGAAGGCCTACACGCCGTTCGAGCCGGGCATCGAATCGAAGAGCGTGCTGAGCACGTTCCCTGCGATCGACACGGTGGTCGACGGCATCCAGATCAGCCGGGGCCTGGAGCGCATGGCGAAGGTGATGGACCGCGGGACGCTGATCCGCAGTTACCGCGCGGGCGATCTCGGATTCATCCTGCACTCGCGGCACCAGTTCCATTGGCACACCGGCTATGCGCCTCCGCTGTCGGTTGCAGCGCCGCACCTGGGCGCGTGGATTGCGAGCGCGCTCGGCCCACACAACCAAGATATGCCGCCGTTTCTCGACATCGGCCAGAACATCGAGATCGGTGCGGAGAGCGACGCGCTCAAGGCGTTCCACACGGCGGGATTTTTGGGGACGGAGTTCGGGCCGTTCTTCATCACCGACCCAATGGACGCCGCAGCGAGCGTACGGCCCCCGCAGGGCGTCTCGAACGAGCGCGCGAGTAATCGCTGGGAACGCTTCCGCAAGATGGCCGAGGCGAGTCCGGTGATGCGGCATGGTTCGAGCTACCAGCAGGAGTCGATGCTACGCTCCTATGACAATGCGCATCGGCTGTTGAACTCGCCGGCGGCGAAGGCGTTCGACCTTTCGCTCGAGCCGGAGAAGAGCCGCAAGCCATATGGCGATACACGTTTCGGACAATCTTGTCTGTTAGCGCGGCGGCTTGCCGAGCATGGCGCGCGCTTCGTCGAAGTCACCACCGAGTACATCCCGTTCCGCTTCTGGGATACGCACGAGAACGGGCACACGCGGGCGCGCGACATGAAGGAGACGATTGACGGGCCGCTGTCGCAACTGATCCTCGACTTGGAGGATCGCGGGTTGCTCGATCGCACGCTGGTCGTGGTGGCGAGCGAATTCGGGCGCGACCTGATCACGGAAGGACGGCCTGGCGAGACGGTGAAGAACCAGGTGGACGTACCGGACACGATCAACGAGCTGAAGCATTACGGCATGCACCGCCACTTCACCGAAGCGTCGTCGGCGTTGATGTTCGGCGGCGGAGTGAAGAAGGGCTACCTGCACGGCAAGACGTCGGACGAGCGGCCGTGCTCGATCGTGGAAGGCCGCGTCGACATTGCCGACCTACATGCGACGATCTATCACCTGATGGGCATCGCGCCCGACCACGGCGCGGTGGTCGAGCAGCGGCCGTTTTATGTGACCAAGGACGGCAAGGGCAAGGTGGTCGAGGCCTTGCTCGCTTAGCTCAGGCCCAGAGGTCGCGGTGCTTCTTGACGCCCGCGATGGCTCGGTCTACGTGCTCGGTTGTGTTGTAGAGGTGCGGACAGAGGCGCAGGCCGCCTGTCGTCGCTCCCGCGATTCCATGTTGCAGGTAGAGTGCGTCGAGCAGCTTCTGGCGGTTGTCGGCAGGGACGTCCATGATGACGACGCCGGCGCTGAGCTCCCGCTCCATGGGCGTAACCAACCGGGCGCCGGCTTCATGTAGCCCTTCCTTCAGGCGGGTGGCGAGGTCGAGCATGCGCTGCTCCACCGCCGCCTGACCGATCGCGGCGTGGACGTCGACGGTTGGACCGACAGCCGCAAGCGCGGAGTCGTCGCGCTGCCCCATGGACTCGAACTTGCGCGCTCCGACGAGCGTGGTGTCGGCCGTGTCACCCCAACCCGGCGCAACCTCGGTGGGCCACAGCTTGGCCACGTTATCGGCCTTGATGTAGAGCAGGCCGACTTCCTTGGGGCCGCAGAACCACTTGTGTGCGCTTGCGGAATAGGAGTCGCAGCCGAGCTCGCGCAGGTTGACGTTGAGCGCGCCCCAGCTTTGCGCACCGTCCACGTGGACATAGAGGCCACGCGCTTTGGCCATCGTGATGATTTCCTTCGCGGGCAGGCGTACGCCGGTCAGGTTGGACGCGTGCGTGATGGAGAGGACCTTGGTCTTCGGGCCGATGGCTTGGGCGAAGGGCTCGACCAAGTCGTCGATGCTCTTCGGCGCGGCGGGCGTCGAGACCTTCTTGACGGTGATGCCGAAGCGTCGGGCGCGGACTTCCCAGGCGACGTTGTTTGTCGGGTGGTTTTGTTCCCAGAGCACGACTTCGTCGCCGGCGGCGAGCGGTACGCCGTTATTGATGATGTTGTTCGATTCACTCGTGTTGCGAACCAGGGCGATCTCGTCCAGGGTCACGCCCATTTGCTTGGCGACCTTGGCGCGAGACTCTTCCAGCAGCTCGGCGAACTTTGCACGGTTCTGGAAGGAGCAGTCGAGATCGATGTCGGCGGTGAGCTCCGCGACGCGTTCGGCGACGGCGCGAGGGGAAGGGCAGAGGTTGGCCGCGTTCAGGGGGACCTTGTCCTCGGAAAAGGCGAACTGTTTGCGCACGGCTTGCCAACGTCCCGCGTCGCTGGACGCGGCGGCGAGGGATGCGGCGAAGCCGGAAAGGGCGGCGCCGCCGGCAACGGCGCGGAAGAAGGATCGGCGTGATGCAGGTGCGATCATATGCGGCCTCCTGTTGAAGAGAGTCGCAACGATGATAGCCGCTCGAGGCGACGCGGCGCCGAAAATACGCGAGGTTGGTAGGCTGAAGTTCGCTGGAACCGCGGGCGCGGCGCTGGCGCTGCAATGACGATCGAATCTCTGACGACGGCGGTGCGCGACGCGCTCGAGGCTGTGGCCGACGGAGCGAAGGCTGAGCCGATGGCTGCCTACATGAAGCACAGGGGGGAGTTTCTCGGCGTGCAGAAGCCTCTGCGCGTTCCAATCCTCCGCATGATGAAGCGGGAGTTCCGGCCAGCCGACAGAGAGCAATGGCGCGCTGGAGTGGAGGCGCTGTGGAGGGGGCGCTACCGCGAGCAGCGCTACTTGGCGATTGAGTACGCCGGGTTGTGGCCGGAGTTTCGTACGGCGGCGGAAGCGCCGCTCTATGAGCGCTTAGCGCGCGAGGGCTCCTGGTGGGACTTGGCCGACCTTGTGATGGGCGCGCTGGTGAGCCCGGTGATGCTCGTTGAGCGCGAGGAGATGCTCAAGCACACCGATCGCTGGATCGAAGACTCAGACTTCTGGTTGCGCCGATTGGCGCTGCTATCGCAGATCAAGCACAAGCAGCAGACGGACGACGCGATGCTGTTCGATTACTGCCTGCGCCAAGCGGGAGAAGAAGAGTTCTTTATCCGCAAAGCGATTGGATGGGCGTTGCGGGATTACTCGTGGACCAACCCGGAAGCCGTGCAGCGCTTCCTGCGGGAGAACCAAGGGCGCTTTTCGGCGCTGACCGTGCGCGAGGCGTCGAAGCGGCTTACGGCCTGACGGTGAGCAGGACCTGCGGCAGCGGCCGGCGGACGTCGTTGCGCTTGCGCGGCGGGCCGATCCAAAGGGTGGAGTAGGCCTCGATGGCCGGGCCGTCCGCCGATTTGCCGAAGATGCGGATGGGCTGGTCGCCGAGCGGTGCGTCCGTGGACGCTGTGACAGGCAGAAAGACCTCGGGGATGATGACGTTGTCGCCGTCCGCCGAGGGCCCGAAGAACTGGTCGGCGCGGAAGACGCCTTTGCCGAGCGAGAGTCCGTCCGCCGCTTCCGCCCAAACTTCTACCTCACCGTCGAAGCCCGGATCACGAATGAGAAGGACTGCAATTTCGCCCTCGGCGCCGCGCCGGACACTGGGGTTTTCTGGGTCGGTGAGTAGACGAAAGCCGGGCGTCTCGCTGTCCGTCTTCAGGCGGTAGACGAAATCCGGACCGCCTCGTCCGATGCGGTCGCGCACGACCAGACGCAGCTCGCCGTCGGCTTCCGGTGTGTAGTAGAGACTGGGGTCGGGATTGCCGATCACGGTGCCTTGGCCGGTCATCAGGTCGTCGTGCTCGGCGAGCAGCTTGCCGTCGGCGTCAAACAGCTCGAGCACGGGGTCGATGGCGGGCAGGCCGAGCTGCACGGCCAGCACGGAGAAGTGCAACGGCTGACCCGCACGGGCGTTCACGACAAAGGAGTCCTCTTCTTTGTCCGTGTCGAGCGAGCCGTTGACTATGAGTGGCGTTCCGTCGAGCACGATGCCGCTTTCGCCGGACTCGGGGACGTCTTGGATCTCAAAGCTCAGCGCATCCTCCACGCCGCCGGGAGTCTCGAGCCATAGGCGCCAAAGGCCGGTGGGCGCGTCTCTGGGGATGGTGAACCGCACGCGGTCGTAGGCGAGCACGAATCCCTCAATGGGCGTTGACGCCAGGCCGGCGGGCTCGAGGGGCATCGTGTAAGGGAACGTGAGACGGTAGTACTCGGCTGAGCGGACGGGCCGCAGGGTGGCTTTGCGCAGGCCTTCGAGCCCCGAGCCGCGTAACGAAACCTCGACCGTAGCGCCGCGCCGCGCGCCCATGGGCAAGGCCGCCGAAAGCAGCGGCGTCTGTGACATGCGCAGCATGTAGCCGCAATTCCGATTGCAGTTGACGCCCTGCGGCCCGCGGTATTGGTCGACCAGCAGCAGGTATTCACCGTCCTCGCGGAAGACATGTTCGAGAGTGGGGGTCTCGAGATACTCGTCGCGGTCGTCGTTGAGGGCGACCTTCTTGCCGTCGGCGTCCAGCAGGGCAAGGAAGCATTCGAGGAAGCCGCCGTATTCGATGGAACGGACATCGAAGACCCAGCGTTCGCCGGCTTTCGCCTGGAAGCGGTAGAAGTCGCGGTCGGGCGCCTCGGGTAGCATGCCGTGTACGACTTGGGGTTGCAGCGTGATAGCTTGTGCTTGCTGCAGGACATCGTTTGGTTCGGCTTCGGCGACGGAGGGCAAAGCGTCAACGTAGAACAAACGGCTGTTGGCGCGGCCGGCGGCGGTGTGCAGGGTGACGATGTGCGGCCCGAGCGAGGTCCCGTCAGCGACGTGCACTTTGCCGCGGATGAGCTCCGGGCCGGAGGCGAGGGTTTCGACCCAAACGAGATTCGGATCGTCAAATGCGACTTCGACAGGGGCGTCGAGCTTCTCGCCGACGATCTGCACCTCGACGGTCTCGCCGCGCGCTGCCCCGAAGGGTTCGAAGCGATCGACCCAGGGCGCGCCCTCGGGACCGTCGACGGCAGCTTGCAGCGCGCCGCCGAACGACAACACGCAAAGCAGTGCTAGCGCCCTCATGCGAAGAGCTCTCGAATGGGTGTGCCGCCGTCGTTGATCTTCACCGGACGGCCGACGGTGTGGTACTCGTGCGTGGCGTCGATACCGAGCTTCTTGTACAGTGTCGCGCCGAGGTCTTCGATCGAGATGGGCCGCTCGGTGGGGTAGGCGCCGTTGGCGTCGGTCGCGCCGATCACTTGGCCGCCGGGCACGCCCGCACCGGCCACCGCGATGGAGAAGACTCCGGGCCAGTGGTCGCGACCTGCGGAGTGGTTGATCTTGGGCGTGCGGCCGAACTCGCCGAGCGCGAGGACGAGTGTGGAATCGAGCAGGCCGCGCTGGTCCATGTCTTCGAGAAGCGCGGCGAAGGCTTGGTCAAACTCGGGATAGAGCTTGGCGTTGATCTTGTCGTTGTCGCTATGGGTGTCGTACCCGCCGTGGAAGAGCGTTACGAGGCGCACGCCGGCTTCGATCAAGCGGCGGCCGAGCAGGGCACCCTGGCCGGCCGTGGTCCGGCCATAGGCGTCGCGCAGCGCGTCGGATTCGGCGTTGAGGTTGAAGGCCTTCTTCGCAGCGGGAGACGTCACCAAGTCGAAGGCTTTCTGCGAGAAGTAGTCCATGCTCTCGATCACGCCGGACTGCTCGAGGCCTTCGATACGGGCGTCGAGCGAGGCGAGCAGGCGCATGCGGCCCTCAGCTTCTTCCAGGCCGACGCCGGTGGGCAACGTCAAGTCTTGGACCGAGAATTCCTTTTTGTTCGGGTTGCCGGTGATGAAGGGGTCGTAGGCGGCGCCGAGGAATCCCGCGTCGGCGCAGATGTCGCGATTGGGAATGACGACGAACGGCGGCAGGCCGTTCTGCGGCCCGAGCTCTTTGGCGACGACGGAACCGTAGACCGGATGTTTGAAGGCGTTGTTGGGCCGCTGACCGGAGAAGATGTACTGCTTGGCCTTCTCGTGGATGGCTTCTTTCGAAAAAACCGACCGAATGACGCTGTAGCGGTCCAGCATGTCGGCCGAGCGCGGGAGCAGCTCGCTGAAGTGGACGCCGGGGACCTTGGTGGGGATGCTCTTGAAGCTGCCGCGGATCTCGCGCGGGGCCTCGGGCTTGGGATCAAACGAGTCGTGCTGACAAAGGCCGCCGGTCTGGAAGAAGATCAGGCACGAGACGTCCTTGCCGCCAGCGGATGCGGCTGCCAACATCTTCGGCAGGTTGAGGCCGGCGAACGCCATGCCGCCCAGGCGCAGCAGGTCGCGGCGGGAGAAGGGGGCGGGCATGGAGCTCAGTTGCACTGCGTCTTCACCTATTGAGCTCAAACTCTTTCGAGCTGAGGATGGCCCAGAGGATGTTCTCGAAGGCGCGGCGGCGATCGCGGCCGGCCTGGGCTTCGCCGGCGACATAGGCGGTGATGGCCTCGCTCTCTTCGCTCGTCGGAGGGCGAGCGTACGCGCGGAGATATAGCTCTGAAACGACCTGTTCGTCGGGGAGCCCTTGTCGGAGCAACTCGCCCAGCACATTGTTCTCGGCGCGGACCTTCTCTTCCACCTCGGTCCCATTCATCAGATTGAGCGCCTGCGCCAGTGACGGGGCTTGCGAGCGGGCCTCGAGAACGTCCCGGCGCGGCGTGCCGAACGTGGTCAGGAAGTGCGTCGCGCCGATGCTGGCGACCAGATCCTTCGGCGATGTTCCGTCGGGGTAGTTCTTGAAGTCCTCATGAATACCCGTGACCTGCACGATGGCGTCGAGCAGAACCTCGGAGGGGACCTTGCGCGGTACATAGCGCGCGAAGAGCATGTCTTCGAGCGGGTCTTGGCCGCCGGGGCGCTCGGGCGTGTGCGCGCTGAGTTGGTAGGTCCGGGAGTTGAGGATCAACCGGTGTAAGGCCTTGAAGCGGAAGCCCGAGTCGATGAAGTATTGCGCCAACTCATCAAGCAGTTCTGGGTGGCTGGCGCGGTTGGTCGAGCGGAAATCGTCGAACGGCTCGACGATGCCACGCCGGAAGTATTCGTACCAGACGCGGTTGACGGTGGCGCGTGCGAACTGGAGCTGTTGGTCTTCGAGTATCCAGTCGGCGAGGGCCTCGCGGCGGGTCTGACCGGGCGCGAGGTGCGGCTCGGTCCCGTCGAGGAACTTGGGCGCCACGGCGACATTCTTGTTCGGGTGCATGACCTCGCCTTCGCGCGTGTCGTACCAAACCCGGCGGTACTGCGCATAGCCGTGCTTCACCTTTGTGCGCGCCAGGAAGGCCGCCATGCCGTAGAAGTCGTCTTGCGTGAGATTTTCAAGCGGATGGTTGTGGCACTCGGCGCACTCGATGCGCTGTCCCAGGAATAGCCGGGTCACGGTGGGCGTGGCCTTGTTGACCTCGAAGACCTTGAGCATGAAGTCGATCGCCGGATGCCAGAAGTTGCCGGCTGGGTGCACGGTCGTGTCACCAGTGGCGGTGAGCATCTCGCGGGCGGCTTCGTCGTAGGGGCGGTCTTCGGCGATCAGGTCGTGCAGCCAGCGTTTGTAGCTGCCGTTGGTGCGGCCTTGCGAGTAGTACTGCGAGTTGCGAAACCAGTCCTCGAACTTCACGAGCCAGTGGTTGGCGTAGTCGGGGCGGTCGAGCAGGTCGTCGATCAGCCTCGACCGCTTGTCGGGCCGCGAGTCGGCCACGAAGGCTTCCGTTTCCTCAGCCGTGGGCAGCATGCCGATGGCGTCGAGGTAAGCGCGGCGCACGAAGACGCGGTCGCTCGAGAGAGGATACGGCTGGATGCCCACGCGGCGCAGCTTGTCGAAGACGTGCCTGTCGATGAAGCTGGAGGGCTGCCGGCGTCTCGATCGGCTCGATCTGGTCCACGACGATGAACTGGGCTGCGGCGGTCTTACCCATCGCGCGGGCGAGCACGGTAGTCAGACCGCGGCCTGTTGCATTGACGGCGCTGTCGGCGACTTCGGAGACCACGCCGGTGTCCGCAACGGAGAAGCGGACTTGGGCGGTCATGTCGCGGGTGCGCCCGTCCGATAAACGGCCTACGACGATGAGGGCTGGCTGGCGCCCTTGCCGCCCAGAATGCGCTCTTGCGGATAAATGTCTAGTCGTTCGAGTTGTGCGCCGCTCGAACCGTACTTCGCGCCCTGTTCGATCCAAGAGAGCAGTGTGCGGTATTCGTCTGACTCGAGCGTCATCAGGTGACCGCCGCCGTGCGCAATCTGGAAGGTAGGCTTTTGCAACAGCAGCGAGGCGGGAGGGTCGTCGAGGTTCAGTCGGCGTCCATCCGCGCCTTGCACGATCATCGCGTGGTCAGCTGCAGGGTCCGCGCCGTAGAGCGAAAGTTTGAAGCCGGCCTGGCCCGCGGGGAGCCGTGACAAGACGATCCGTTGCAGCCTTTGGTAGTGAAGATCGAGAGCAGGTCGCGCGCGAAGTCGATCTGCATGTCGCCGGGGGCCTGGTTTCCGACCTCGACGGATATTGAGGCGCTCGCCCCTTCGCAATCGGCGCGCAGCGTTGCGGTGCCTGGTGCCGCGGCGACCGCCTTGCCTTCCTCGACGCGTACGACGCCGGGGGCGTCCGAACGCACCCTACAGGTCTTGCTGACGTCGCGGGCTCGACCGTCCGCGGCGGTTTCGGTGAGCAATAGACGCTGGGAGGCTCCGGGGCCGGTCAGGGAGATCTCGGCCGGTTCGATCGTCAGCGACGCGTAGGCCGGAGCGGCAAGGCTGAGAGCCGCTAAGCCGAGAGCGCCAAGCTCGACAGCACCGATTCTACGTGGCATTCGTGTCGCGTGTTAAGGCTAACAAAGAGAGCAGGCATGAGCAAGGCCCGGCGAGCGGTTGGCGGCCCTCGAGATGGTTTATAGTGACCATTTTTCGAGGCGCAATATGCATATTCGTTGGGCCGTTGTTGCGGCGCTGCTTGGAAGCAGCGTCGCGGGGCTCGCGGCCGAGCCATTTGTCTATTACCGTGGCGCCGTCAACGCAGCGAGCTTTGCCGCGCCCGGGTTGCCAAATGGGGCGCTCGCGCGCGGTTCGATCTTCTCCATCTTCGGAGCGAATCTGGGACCGCCCGGCGGCGCGAGCGTGCAGGCGTTCCCTCTCCAGACGGACCTTGGCGGTGTTCGCGTGGATG
The DNA here is from genome assembly GCA_041394905.1 of Bryobacterales bacterium. Taxonomy (GTDB): domain Bacteria; phylum Acidobacteriota; class Terriglobia; order Bryobacterales; family UBA6623; genus RI-231. The sequence goes on from JAWKHJ010000006.1 coordinate 55,740, forward strand.
TTTGCCAGGGCGAGACCTGCGTCGCGGCGTATCCGTTGTATATCGGCGCTACGCAAGTGAACGCGATTCTGCCATCGGACGCGCCATTGGGCGCGGCGTCTCTGCGCGTGACAGTGGACGGCGCGGCGTCGAACTGGACGCCAGTTGAAGTGGCCGCGGCGAGCTTCGGGGCGTTTGCGGTCAACAGCGGCGGCTTCGGGCCTGGCATCGTGCAGAACTTCGTTTCGCAGACAGACCAGCCGCTGGCCTCAAAGCTCGAGAGCGCTTCGCCCCGTCAAGTGGTGACTTTGTGGGGTACGGGACTGGGTGCGGGTCTGAATGCGGACGACGTTGCACCACTGCCAGGCGACCTGCCCACCGAGGTGGAGATTTGGGTCGGCGGCGCTCAGGTGACGAGGAAGCTCTACTCCGGACGCAGTCCGTGCTGTGCGGGGGTGGACCAGATCGTCTTCGAGATTCCAGCCAACGCGCCGACAGGATGCGGCGTACCTGTCCAGGTGATCGCCGGGGGCATCGCGAGTAATGCGACCACAATCGCGATCGCGCCGCAGGGCGGCGCCTGCTCGCCAGGAGCGGGAGCGCTGTCGCCACTGGCCGAGGGAGGAAGGACGGCGTTGCTAGCGCTGTCGAAGCTCGACTTCACGCCAGCCGCAACTTCTGGCCTCGGCGACCGCGCACAGTTCGATTTTGCGAATGCGCTCTTCCGCGAGACGCCTAGCGGGCCGTGGGCGTACGACCGCATTGCGAGCCTGCCGCCGCCGGGAGCTTGCACGGTCCACGGCTTCAGCGGCAACGTGCTGCGCCCAGGTGTGCTGGCTCGCAAGCTAGGTGCGGCGCGGGATTTGACTCCGACGGCTGCTGTACAAGCCGGTTCGGATTCGCTGCCCCTAAAGGCGGTGCGCGGCGCTCGTCGCTGCTCGGCGGCTTGCTCAGCCTGGCTTCGTCGGCGTACTCCACGCCGCTTGCGCTATTCCAGTCCGGCCCCTCGTTCGGCCTGTTGACCCAGTCGCCAAGCACGGGCGGTTCGGCTACGATCGCCGCCGGGCTCGACTGGACCAATCGGGAGGCTGCGGCCACGATCCCGCGCAGCCAGCCGTTGACGTTGCGTTGGAGCGGCGCCACCAGGGAGCAGGTCTACGTCGTGGGATTTTCGGCAAACGACGCCAAGGGCGCGTCTGGTGTGTTCGTGTGTACGGCGGACGCCGCCGTCGGTCAGATTACGGTTCCAGCGTATGTGCTGGGCTCGCTGCCGGCTTCGTCCAAAATTGGCGGCCAGGCGTTCGGCGGATTGATGCTCGGCGAGTTGTTCCCGCAGGGTGAGATCGGCGCGGACGGCATCGCAAAAGCGGTCCTGCTCAGCATCGCGGCGAGCGGACGGGAGGCCCCGTTCGAATGAGGCGTTTCCGTGCACTTCCCGCGTTTGCCGTCGTCGTGATCGTTGCGCTGACCGCCTGTGTATCGTCCGACAACACGCGCAGACCGATCTACGAGTACGGCCCCGGTCATCAGATCAAGGGCATTCGGGGCTTTGAGAAGTCCGAGCAAGAGAAGGACACGGTGACGCTGAACAAGGCGTCCATCCCGCTGACCCTGATCTGGTCGCTCGCCCTGGCAGAGGGCCGGGCGGGGGCTCCTCTGACGGAAGAGGGTACGCCGAGGTTGGCCTATCCCGTCAACCCAGGAACGGTCACTTCGCTGGTCGCGGTCGTCTCTGGCGCGGCGGAGGGCGACGCGGCGGACGTCGAGTCGATGACCTACCTGCTGGACGCATCGAGCAACCAGCGCATCCTGTTCCTCGACGATCGGGCCGGCGGCATGACGGGCAGTCTCGATTTGGGACCAGCGACCTACCTGGACATGGCGCTCGCACTGGACCAGTCCACGCTGCTGCTGGTTGGCGAGGGGCCGGAGGGCGGGCAGGAGGCCCTGCTGGTCGATGCGCGCCGGCGCGTACTCTTGCAGCGGGTCGCCTTCCCTGCGAACGTGAACCCGCACCGCGTGACGCTCTCGCCTGACGGCGGCAGCGCGTATATTGCGGTCTGGGACGGGCCTAAGGGCGGCCAGTTCGACGCAACGAAAACGCGCATCGTCGAGCTCGACATGACGACCCTCGCGTTCCGCGATGCGGACGTCGAACTGCCGGGGAGCTTTCGTGTGGACGCCCTCGCCATGCACCCGAGCGGCGAGTTGCTCTTCGCGACGACGAATGACTTCAAGCTGCATTTCCTCGACCTGCGTACGATGACCGTCGCGAAATCGGTGTTGGGATCGGGCAGGCTCGCCGTCCACCCGAGCGGCGACCGCGTCTACGCTGGGTCGGGCGTGCGCCGCATCTGGGTGTTCGACGTGGCGACCGCGACGCAGACGGGCGTCTTCGCCTTCGATGGCGCGGGGATGGACGACATTCGTATGGCGATCGACCCAACCGGTGCGTTTCTGGTGGCGACGACGCGCCTGTCACCCGATGTGATCGTGCTCGACGCCGACAGCGGCGAACAGATGGCAAGCACGACCTTTGCCGACGGCAAGGGGCTGATCGAGCTTTACTGAGGCTCAATCCACATTCATACGGGCCCCACGACTTTGTGCCTGTCCGACGGAGATGGTCGACAGTGCATCGCTGCCCGTTGCGGAAGCGCCCGGCGGCGAGCGTTCACCTGCATCACGCCGGCCAGACCTAGCTCAGATCCGGTGCGGGCTGGAAACTGGTAGAGGTGGGGAGGCGCGTACAGCGACGGAGAACGCCGAGGGAATAACAGAAGATGAGCGTTGGCCGCTCCCCGCCGCTGCTTTGCCTCCCCACATCGATCATGCATCGGCTCGGGCGGCGCTGTTGTTTGGGGGTTCGACTCAACTCGCACCGGGAGATCCCCTAGGCCATCACCAGGAACCGGCTCCGGGAATTCCAGGGGTCCACTTTGGTACAAAAGGACTGAAGCGGCGCATCTGAACCCCGCTCCCGCAAAGGCAGCCGTCGGGCCGAAACGCTGCATCTCCCTCTCCCCAAACGCGGCCTGAAAACAAGAGATGAACAACGGACTGGAAACGCTCAATCCCAGTGCGCACGCCCGCAACGCGCGCGTCGCATTGTTTGACTTCGACGGCACGCTCTCGCTCGTGCGCGCGGGGTGGGAACATGTGATGGTCCCGATGATGGTGGAGTATCTGCTCGCCACCAACTCGGGTGAGAGCGAGGAAGAGCTGACGGCGATCGTAGAGGCCTTTGTCGGCCATCTCACTGGCCGGCAGACCATCTACCAGATGATGGAGCTGGCCGATCAGGTGAAGAAGCGCGGCGGTCAGCCCAAGGACCCGCTCGACTATAAGCACGAGTACCTGGATCGGCTTGCCGTGAAGATCGAGGGCAAGCGCGAAGGACTGCGGAGCGGCAAGATCGCGCCGGACGAATTGATCGTCCCGGGCGGCCGCCGTCTGCTGGAAGCCCTCAAGGAGCGCGGCCTCCATCTCTACCTGGCCAGCGGCACTGACCAGGTTCCGATGGCGGAAGAAGCCGAGCTGCTCGATGTGGCGAAGTACTTCGACGGCAACGTCTTTGGCGCGCTCGATGATTACAAGAAGTTCTCGAAGAAGATCCTGATCGAGAAGTTGATCCGTGAGAGCTCGTTCGCGGGCGAGGAGTTCGTCGGGTTCGGCGACGGGTTCGTCGAGATCGAGAACGTCAAGCAAGTGGGCGGCGTGGCCGTAGGCGTAGCGAGCGACGAGCCGGACTGCGTTCAAGTCAACGCCGTCAAGCGTGAGCGCCTCATCGGCGTAGGCGCGGACTGGATCGTGCCGAGCTTCGCGGCGCACGAAGAGTTGATGAACGCGCTGTTTCCTGCGTAGAGACACCCACGATGGCATCGAAATACCAGCTTTTCGACCGATCCAAGCTGCGTCTGCGGCCTCTCGACGAGCGCGCGCACGACATGGATATCGGCTTCGTCCTGCAGCTCGACGAGGCCCCGGAGTTCGAGCACCCCGACTTGGCAACGGTTGCGGAGCGCATCGAGAAAGCCCGCGAGAAGGGCGCCGCCCGCATCCTGATGACCGGCGCGCACGCCATCAAGCTAGGCGCTCGCGGCACATCATCGACATGATCCGCCGCGGCGTCTTCACGCAGATCGCTTTCAATGGCGCGGGCGTCATCCACGACTACGAGCTGGCGCGCATCGGCTCCACCACTGAGAGCGTCGCGCGCTACATCCGGTCGGGCGAGTTCGGCCTGTGGAATGAGACCGGCGACATCAACGAGCTTGCCAAGGAAGCCGTCGCGCTCGGTCTGGGCCTGGGTGAGAATGTCGGCCGACGCATTCTCGAAGACAAGTTGCCCCACCGGGACGTCAGCATCCTCGCCGCCGCCTATGAGGAAGGCGTGCCGGTCACCGCGCATGTGGGGATCGGGTACGACATCATTCACGAGCACCCGAACTGTGACGGCGGGGCGCTGGGCGCGGCCAGCTACACCGACTTTCTGATCTTCACCAAAGGCGTAGAGGACCTCGAAGGCGGCGTGATGCTCAACTTCGGCTCGGCGATCATGGGACCCGAGGTGTACTTAAAAGCACTCTCGATGGCGCGTAATGTCGCGCACCAGAACGGGCGTCAGATCCGGGATTTCACCACTGCGGTGTTCGACCTGGTCCCGATCGGCGGCGATATTCACAAGGAACTACCCAAGACCGACCCCGGCTATTATTTCCGTCCCCACAAGACAATCCTCGTGCGTACTGTTGCCGATGGCGGCGAAAGCTTTTACATTCGAGGAGACCACCGCGCGACGTTTCCGGCGCTGCGCAAGGCGATTCTCGAGAGGCTATGAGCATGGACTGGTCCGCTCTAATGCAGTCGTTCGGCAAGGCGAAGGTCCTTGTGGTGGGAGACATCTGCCTGGATCGCTGGTGCCGCTACGATCCCAAGCAGAACCTCCCTTCGGTGGAAACGGGGATCAACCGGATCGGCGTCGTCGAGACGCTGGTGACGCCCGGCGCGGGCGGCACGGTAGCGAACAATCTGGCGTCGCTGGGCGCCGGCAAGGTTTCCGTATTGGGCGCCATCGGCCAAGACGGTTTCGGTTTTGAGCTCGAGCGAGCGCTTAGCAGACGCGGCATCGACTACCACTACCTGGTTGCGACGCCGGAGATGCAAACATTCACCTACTCGAAGGTGATCAACAGCCAAACCGAGCTCGAGGACAAGCCGCGATTCGACTTCATCAACAGCCGGCCGCTTCCGAGCGAAGTCGAGGATCAATTGATCGTCAATTTTTCTGCGGCTTACAAGGCTTACGACGCGATTTTCGTCGCCGACCAAGCGGAGACCGACATGGGCGGCGTGATTACTCCGGCGCTGCGCGAAGTGATCGCGGACGTAGCGGAGCGGAATCCGGACAAAGTGATCTTGGCGGACTCGCGGAATCGTATCCACGAGTTCCGCAACTGCATCGCCAAGCCGAACCAGGCGGAGGCGCGTGTCGCAAGTCAAAGGCTCTTCGGCGAAGTCGACTTCCGGCGGCTGCGGCAAGCTTTGGGCGACAAACCTTTGTTCGTCACGCGTGGCGGCGAGGGCGTTTCGTTGATCACGCCGACGGCGGAGAAGCACATCCCCGCGATCCCCGTGGGCGATCCGGTGGACATCTGCGGCGCGGGCGACAGCTTTGGCGCGGGAGCGATTTTGGCGCTGGCGTCCGGCGCAAGCTTTGAAGACGCGGCTCGCTTTGGCGTGATGGTATCGAGTGTGACCGTGATGAAGCGCGGCACCGGCGAGGCTACCCCTCCCGAAGTTTTGGCCGCCGCGGACGCATCTTATAGTGATCGATAGAGACCGTATGTCATTCGCAGCAGATTACAGAACGAAGCTGGTCCACGCGCTCGAGACCATCGAGGCCCCGAAGGTCGATGAAGTGGTCGACCTGCTACGGCAGGCTCGCGACGAGGGCCGGCGCGTATTCATTTGCGGCAACGGCGGCAGCGCCTCTTCGGCGAACCACTTTGTGTGCGACATGGTGAAGGGCGCCAGCTACCAGCGCGACAAACGCTTCAAGATCATGGCGCTGTCGGAGTCCATCCCGACGATGACGGCCTATGCCAATGACGTGGGCTACGAAGAGGTCTTCGTCGAGCAGCTCAAGAACTTCGCCGAGCCTGGCGATGTCGTCATGGCGATCTCCGGCTCGGGCAACTCGCCGAACGTGGTTAAGGCGATCGAATACGGCAACACGATCGGCTGCAAGACGATTGGGCTGACGGGCTTCTCCGGAGGCAAGCTCGCGAAGGCGGCGCAGGTGAACATCCACGTCGCCGACGACCACATGGGCCGCTGCGAAGACGGCCACATGATCGTGCTCCACATGATCGGCTACTGCTTCATGGACGAGAAGCTGTAGCGCTACCTGCCCCGGCCTCCGCCGGCATCACGTACGCCACGCGGAACCGCCGTGTCCTCGGCGGTCCGTCGTCGACAAATTCCTCGAACGACTCTTCGTACAGCCCCAAACGCCCAAACCACAGGAGTTCCTCGCGGGTCAGAGGCCACGGCATGGATCCAATGGGCTCATGCGCGCGCCGGCCGCGTGCGAGCAGGAGCAGTGTGCCGCCGGGTTTGACGAAGCTCGCGATGCGCGTCATCGCTTCGCGCCGCAACGAGGCCGGCAAAGCCTGCAAAGCGTAGGATTCCAGAACGAAATCGAATGACCGGCGCCAGCGGTTCGGCGGGTTGAGCAGATCCGCCGTCTGGTAATCGACCGCCGAGTTGGGGAAGCGCTTGCGTGCGAGCGCAACCGCCGCGGGGGCGATGTCGAACGCCGTAACGGCGAAGCCTTGGCGCGCGAGCTCCTCAGCTTCTTCGGCGGGAACGCAGCCCACTTTGAGCGCACGCAATCCAGCGCCGGGCAGGGAAGCGTCTTGCGGAGTTTTCGCCATCGCCGGAGCCTCATCCAGCGTAGCTTGCCGGAGACGGAGCGTGATTGTACATTGTATGTGTACAATAGACATTGGCGGCCGAGATGTCCGTGGAACCCACCAGCATTGCGATCGATTTGAGCTCGGACGTCCCGGCGTATCGTCAGATCGTTGACGCTTTGCGCACGCATCTGGTCTCCGGCCAGCTGGCGCCGGATGACACGCTACCGCCAGTCCGCCAGCTTGCGGCGGACCTGGGCGTCCACTTCAACACCGTCGCGGAGGCGTATCGCATTTTGGCGGAAGAAGGCTGGCTCGAGATTCGTAGACGAACTGGGGCCCGGGTGGTTGATCGACGGGCGCCTGCCAAGCCGGCAACGCACCAAAAGCAAGCGTTCGTGCGGCGGCTCAATGAAATTGCGGCCGAGGCCCTCTCGCAAGGGATCTCGGCTGAGGAGATCGAAACAGGGTTGCGGCTCGTCGCCGACGGGCTGCGCCGCGGAGGAGGTTGATTGCCATGCAGGTTCAAACGCTCGTGCCGTTGGGAATTCTCACGCTGATCGCCTATCTGCTCCACCTGACGCCGCGTTTGGCCCGTCCAGAGTTGTTCTTCGGCGTGACCGTGGACCCTGGTTTCCGCGATTCCGAGGACGGACGCACGCTGACCCGCGTCTATCGGCAGTGGATTTGGAGTTTGTTTGCGCTCGCCGTGATGACGTTCTTGGCCTGGTCGGCGGCGCGGCCGGGGATGGCGCTGCAGATCGGCGTTTGGGGTTTGCTGATTGGCGGGGTCTTCGCTTTGCGCTCGGCGCACCGCAAGGCGATGGCGCATGCTGTTGAGCCGGACGCCCATCGCGAAGCGCTGCTCGGCGGACGCGCACCAGAATTGCCGGGCAATTGGCTCGTGTGGTTCGCGCCGCTTGCCATTTTGGGCGGAGTCGCGCTGTACCTATATCTCACCTACGACGCCCTGCCAGAGCGGCTCCCAGCGCACTGGAACCTGTATGGCGTGGCTGACCGGTTTGTAACCAAGAGCATGGCCGCGGTGATCCGGCTGCCGTTGGTCGGCATGGTGATCTGTGCATCGCTCGGGCTTACGGCTTACTCGCTGTCGCGCCACGGACGCAGGATTGCCGTGCGCGGCGCTCGCGCCGAGAGCGAGTCCCGGTTCCGCGAAATGACTTACTGGATTCTGGTCGGCGGCCAATACTACGTCGCGTTGATGTTTACGTGGCTGGCCGTCGTGATGCGCACGATTGGACCGGAGTCGTGGCTGCGCTGGGTGCCGATGGCGCTTGCAGTATTGCCGTTGCCGCTGGTTCTCTACTTGACGGTGCGCTACGGGCAGGGCGGGGCGCGGCTAGCCGAAGCCCGAACAGCCACTCTAGGTCTGAGCGGAGGTGCGGACGCAGCCCCGGTGGGCGACCGCACGCCGGATAAATGCTGGAAGTGGGGCCAGATTTACTACAACCCCGCCGATGCCGCGGTTTGGGTCGAGAAGCGCGCGGGCATCGGCTATACACTCAACTTTGAGCCCGCTGGCGTGGCTGATCCTGCTCGTCATGGTGGCGGGTCCCCTGGCGGTCATACGTTTCTTGCGTTGAGAAGAGGTGCGTCATGGTCCGAAGAAATTTTCTCCGTTGGATGGTTCTTTCGTCGGCCGCTACGGCTCTGCTGTCCGCCGACGCCAAGCAGGACGCGCAGAAGGCCGTCGAGTCCTGGCTTGTGCTGCACGACGCCGGCGACTACGCCCAGACTTGGGAGAGCGCCGCCGACTTCGTCAAAGATAAGGTCCCCAAGGACCGCTGGACCGAGCTCATGGAGACGACGCTCGAGGAGTTTGGCAAGCTGCAATCGCGGTCGCTGGTCTCGACGCAGGCGACGAAATCGCTCCCGGGGTTGCCGGACGGGCAATACGTTGTGTTCGTCTACACGGCGGATTACGAGAACAAAAGGGCGCCCTCGAGACGATCATCCCGATGCTCGAGGACGGAAGTTGGAAGGTGATGACCTACCGCATCCGCTAGCCCGGTCTAGCGGGAGGCCACTTCCTGCAACTCGGCCAGCGCTTGGCGCGCATCCGCGGCCACGGGCGACGCCGGGTTCAGCTCGAGGGAATCCCGCAACATCGTCGCGGCTTCCTCGCGCCCGCCGTTGGCCCGTGCGATGAGCGCGGCGTGGTAGAAGAGCTCCGCGCTGCGCAGGCCGGTCGCGCGAGCAGCCTGCATCGCCTCCGCTGCTTGCTCGGTACGCCCCGCCCGGAAGAGCGCCCAGGCGTAGGCGTGCCGGGTGTGGACGTCGTTGCGCCGCGCATGCTCCTTTCGGCTAGGCGCAACGCTTCCTCGGGCTGGTCTGCGATGTTGGCGTAGTAGAAGATCAAGTCGCGGTTGCAGTTGTCGTTGTTGTCCATTTCGGCGCGGGCCGCGACCTCGAACTTGGCGAACAACCGCGCCGCCTCTTCCTCGTTCCCGGCCGCCTTCTCGGCCTTGGCGATGTCGAGCAGGTTTTCCGGATGCGGCGCGCCGCTGTAGCGCTGCTGGAAGGCGTCGACCGCCTCCGCGGCGCGGCCTTGCGCGAGGCGCAACTTGCCGAGCTCTGCGAGAGCATAGTGGTAGCCGGGAAACAGCTCGAGCGCCCGCGTCACGGCTTGCTCGGCGCGGTCCAGCCGGCCCTGGGTCAGCTCCAGATGCGCAATGTGCGTCTGGATCCAGGCGAGGTCCTCGGTTTCGTGGCGCGGAGTGCGCTCGTAGGCGGTCCGCATGAAGTCGATCGCACCGTCGAGATAGCCGTAGAGCTCGCGCAGATAGGCCGCCCGGGTGAGCGCGGGCACGTTCCCCGTCTGCAGATCGAGCATCCACTGCGCGGCGTCGATCGCGTCGTCGTAATTGCCAAGCTCGACGTTTGCGTCGACTAAAAAGCCGTACACAAAGACGTCGTCGGGCGCGCGCTTGTTGAGCTCCTTCGCCAGCTCGAGCGCCTTGCGAAACTCGTGTTGCCCGAGCCATGTCCAGGCGCGGATCTTGAGCGCGCCGAAGTCCTCGGGCGAGATCTCCAGCGCGCGGTCCAGCGCGGCGTGGGCTTTCTCGTAGTAGGCCACGTCGGCTGTCTCGCGGGCCCGGCGGGCGTAGGCGAGCGCCAACTCGGTGTGAAAACGAGTATTCTCCGGCGCGCGTTCGACGGCCGCTTCGGCCTGCTCGATGCGGCGTTCGGCCGGGGTTAGGGCCAAAGCGGTGGATGCGAGAGCGAATAGCAAAAGGACGATGCGCATGATCTTGTTCTCCTTGTCGTGCGGGCCAGATGAGCGGCAGAGGTGAGCGGGGCGGAGGCGCCGGTATGCGACGCCTCCGCCGGCCGATCGATTATTCGATCGGGCCTCCGCCCTCCTCCCCGGATCGATATGCCGGCGGTTGCGGCCGTCCGGCGAGTCGGCCAAGTACGGGAACGTCGTCCGGTACTCGGCGTCGTTGACGTTCACGCCGTCGCCCAGTGCGTTGTTCGGGAACATGTTCATGCCCTCGACCAAAACGCCGCCCACGCCGACCCGCAGCACGATATCCACCACGTCGTCGAACAAGCGCCGGCCATTGGGATAGCCGCCGAAATCGCCTGCGATGGCGCCCAGGCGGCTCGCGTTCTCGACCGGCGTCGGAGGCACGCCGGTGTTGAGCCGTAGCAAGTCCGCCACCGGCCCTGCGGGCGTCCCAGGAGGCGCGATCGGCGCCGCATAGGTCACCAGCGGCAGCAGGTCCGTGCGCGGCGCGGCCGGCACGGTCAGGGCGCCGCCGTAGAGCGCTTCTACGATCTTCACGATCGGAGGATCGAGGAACGTTTCGGCGAACTGCGCGTCGTTGCGCGGCTCATCCATCGAGAAGCGGTTCTTGGAGCCAATCCCGATGATCAGCTCGTTGATGAGCGGATTGCCCATGCGCTGCACTTGTCGGAACGGTCCGCGCGACTCGCCCCAGGGGAACACGCGAACGCGCGAGCGCGAGGTCGTGCCCCAAACTCCGATCACGGCGTTCGGCGAGGTCGCCGGTTCGACTTTGCCGGTCGAGGTCAGCATTTCGATTGGCACTTCGATCGCCAGCGCGTTCACTCCGTAGCCAGACACCATGTCTGAGGCGAAGTTTTCGTGCGCCGCGTCCTCTTCAGCCGTCAGTACGCCCGGCACGCCCGAGCCCAAGGTGCGGAAGTTCGCCGTATCGAACGCCGCGCCCAGGTCGATCCAGAACGGATCGTCCACGGTGCCTGCGAAGACCTTCAGGCCGTTTGCGGTTTCATAGACGGCTTGGTCGAACAGCGCGGGGTAGTCCATCGTGCGCGGGCCGGCATTCGCTGGGAGCGCGTGCATGGCGCCTCCGCCCGAAGGCATCAACTCCATGCCATTGCGGTCGTTCTCGCCGCGCAGCATCGTCACGGAGTAAGTCTGGATTTGGTTCAGGCCTGGGTTGTCGAAGGTGCGAATTTGCGGCGGCACGACCAGCGTGTCCGTGCCAGGCGCAAAGGCTCCGTCCTCGCCCACCCCTGCGACTGCGGTGTAGACGCCAGGAAGCCGGTAGTCAGTGGTGAATCGAAACTGGAAGGTGACGTCCGGCCGTGCGTCATGGTTGTTGTCGACGTGGATCTCGTACATGAGCTCGTCGTCGAACGGGAATAGCGTGGGCCCGTTGGCCGGGTCCAGGAAAGGATCGACACACAGAATCAACGTGACGTGCGAGCCAGGTTGATTGGGCTGTGCGTTGTCATAGCTGACGAAGGCGTAAAGATCGGTGATATCGGCCTTGTGGTCGAGTGCGGTGATGGGCGCTTCGCGGTGGTTGGATGCGAAGACGCTCCAGGGTAGGGCGAGCGCCGCCGCCAGGGCTAAGCTCAAAATTCGTTTCGGCATCGTACTCCTCTCGGGTTGGCCGCGGGGCGGTCTAGAAACGCCCGCTGCGGCGGTTGGCTTACCTAGGCTTTCGAGAGGGGAATACGGGAGCGCGCCGAGTTTGGATGTTTGGAGCGAAAAGTTTTTCGGTGGAGGCAGGCGCCGTTAAGGGCGGCCTGCCCAAATGGGCGTGGTGGTCGGAGCCGCGCTGCCACCCTCCGGCTCGTCGGTGATCGCGAGCGCATCGGCTTCGGCGACCGTAGTCCGGGGCTGCGCCAGGATCAGCGCGTTGCCATCCTCGTCGGGTCGGAAGACCTCGACGCTTTCCGGCGCTCCGGAGCGCGGCACGACCCACAGTTGCAGCTCGCGCCCAGGCGACGGCTGCGGAATGTTCCGGCCGGCCACCACCAAGCCTTGCCGGTCGTTCCAGTAAGCCTGGATGCGGGCATTGTCCGCCGCGTTGAGCTCGACGGAGAAGGTGTCGGGCGCGGCCAAGATATCGAGAATCCGTCGATAGCGCTCGTTCTGCGCCGCGACGTCCTCCTGCCGGCCGGCGAAGTCGTCGAAGCGCGCCTGCAGGCTGCGCAGCGCGTCGCGGGTGGTGCGCAGTTGCTGCCACAGCAGCGCGGCGCACACCAAGCCGGCGGCTGCGGCGGCCCAGGCGAACGCTGGCCGGCCGCGCGAGGCGGGTCTAGCGGGCATCTCCACGACGCGCGCCCTCTCACCGGCTCGTGCGAGGAGCGCTGAGCGGACATCGGGAGACGGCGCGGCGTCCTCAGCTGACAATCCGATCGCGGCGACCGTCTCGTATGCTTCGGCCAGCGCGGCTTGGGCGTCCTCGTCGCCGTCGGCGAGCAGTTGCTCGAGCTCGGCAAGGTCCTCGCCCTCGAGCGTGCCTAGGGCGTACTCCAAACACAGCCCCTGGATGCGATCGTCGTTCATTGCGCCGCCCCCAGTCGCTCGCGCAGCCGCAGCAACCCGCTACGCAGCCACGTCTTTACCGTTCCCAGCGGACGCTCCATGGCCGCGGCGATCTCGCTGTGGCTCATTCCTTCAAAATACGCCAGCTCGAGCGCTTTCCGCTGCTCCTCAGGTAAATCGGATAGAAGGCTCCGAATACGCTCTGCCTGTAGCTTGGCATCAGGCCAAGCGTCGCCGCCGTTGAGCGGGCCAGCCTCCGGCAAAGTCTCGTGGAAGGCTTCCAGACGGCGTTGCCGTTCGCTCGAGCTGCGAATCCGGTCGAGCGCCAGGTTGCGCGCCATCGTCAGCAGCCATGGCAAGAGCGCACCCCGTTCGGGCTCGAAGGCGGCGGACTTTCTCCACAGGCGCAGGAACGCTTCCTGCAGCAGCTCCTCCGCCACCGGCCGCTCCCCGGTCATGCGCAGCAACATCGCAAAGACGGGACGACTATAACGATCGTACGCCTCGCCCAGCGCTCCAGCTTCCTGGCGCTTCAGGCGCCCCGCAAGCGCAATTTCGGAGTCGCTCATCAAAATCGTCGGTTCTTGGGCGGACCGGAACCGTAGTCCGACAGGATAGCCAATGGCGGCCGGATGTGCGTCTAAAAGCGATGCGGCGGCGACGGTCACGCTGTCCCCTCATCAGGCAGTACGGCCGCCAGCCGCTGGTGGATGTCCAGGTGAGCAAGTCGATCGGTCGTTAGGTCATCTCAGTCCGGAAGCGACCAAGGCGAACACGGCGCCGCGGGCCAGGACGCGCCGGACGGACGTCACGCGTCCGACCAGACGGCGAGCTCGTTGCCGTTAGGGTCCGCGAAGTGGAAGCGGCGCCCGCCGGGAAAGGAGTACGCGGCTTGGATGATCGTTCCGCCCGCGTCTTTGACCGCAGTCTCGGCTGCAGCCAAGTCGGCCGCGTAGAGCACGACAAGCGGCTTGCCGGCCCCTGCTTCGTCCGACTTTGCGAAACCGCCGTTCATGCGGCCGTCGCGGAAGGCAGCATAGTCTGGGCCGTAGTCTTCGAACTCCCAGCCAAAGGCTTGGGCGTAAAAGCGCTTCGTTGCCGCGATGTCAGTGGCGGGGAATTCGATGTAGTCGATGCGGCGATCTTGGTCGGCTTGGCTCATCGCGCTTCATCGTACGACAGACGGCGCCTCGGCTTGCTACTCTGGGCTGGTGCCCCGTAAACCTGTCATCGCCGGGAACTGGAAAATGTTCAAGACGGTCGAAGAGACCGTCCGGTTCTTCGACGAATTCAAGCCGTTGGTCGGCGGCGTCGACCATTGCGAGATCATGCTTTGCACGCCGTTCCCGTCACTGACGGCGGCGGTGCAAACCGTGCGCGGAACGAACATCGCGATCGGCGCGCAGAACCTGCACTGGGAAGCCGAAGGCGCCTTCACCGGCGAAACTTCGGCGGGCATGATCGTCGGCGCCGGCTGCTCGCACGTCATCGTCGGCCATAGCGAGCGCCGGCAGTATTTCGGTGAGACTGACGAGACGGTCAACAAGAGGACGCGCGCCGCTCTGGGTGCGAATTTGACGCCGATCGTGTGTGTGGGGGAGACGCTCGAAGAGCGCGAGGCAGGGAAGACTGAGCAGGTGCTTGCCACACAGCTCGAGGGCGGCGTGGGCTCGTTGACCGGCGACGAATTCTCTCGTATAATTGTGGCATACGAGCCGGTTTGGGCCATTGGCACAGGCCGCACCGCAACTCCCGAGATCGCCGAAGAGGCGCACCGTTTTCTACGCGAAAAAGCCGCTGAGAAATTTGGATCCGAACGCGCAGATGCGTTGCGGATCCTGTACGGCGGAAGCGTGAAACCGGATAACGCGAAGGGCCTGATGGCCTGTGCGAACATCGACGGCGGCTTGGTGGGCGGAGCGAGTTTGAAGGCGGATTCGTTCGCCGGCATTGTGCACTATAACCGGTAGGGTTCGAAACATGGTCATTTTGTTGACGATCATCCACGTCCTGGTCTGTCTGTTTCTGATCATCGTGGTTCTGTTGCAGAGCGGCGGTAAGGGCGCGGACCTGGCGGGAGCGTTTGGCGGAATGGGCTCGCAGACGGCATTTGGGCCGCGCGGCGCCGCCACCGTGCTCTCCAAGGCTACGACGGTTTCCGCCGTGCTGTTCATGCTGACCTCGATTTCGCTCGGCATCATGCAGGGCAACCGCGCCGGCACGGGCGATTCGGTGATCGAGCGCACGGGACAAGCGGGCCAGGCGACCCCGGCGCAAACCGGTACGCCGTCGGTCGGCAATCAGCCGATCGATCTTCCGGCCCCCGGCGAGTCGAAGCAGTTGAACGTGAGCCCGGAAGTGACTCCGGTGCCGGAGGGCGGATCAGCCCCGGCGACGCCGCCGGCTGAGCAGCCACAACAGTAAGAATTTTAGAGTTTCCACCCATGCGGAGGTGGCGGAACTGGCAGACGCGCTAGCTTGAGGTGCTAGTGAGAGCAATCTCTTGGGGGTTCGAGTCCCCCTCTCCGCACCAATCTTATTTCTTTGTTTTCTTGGGCTTAGCGGCCCATCCGGCGGTTTTGCACGCTTTTTGCACCAACCGCCGTCGGCGTGCACCTGCTCGAGGAAGTACGCCAGCCTTAGCTCGCGCCCGCGGCTCCAGCGGGCGTAGTGTTTCCTCACGATCGCCGGGCTGTTGCCGATGACGGCGGCGACATCCTCGTAGGTCGCCCCATGCGCCAGCATCTCCGTCGCAAGCGTGTGCCGGAAGCGGTGGCTGTAGGCGTCCCGCACTCCCGACTTGCGGAACACCGCGTCGAGCATGCGGTGGCCGTCGTTCTTGAGCGCGCGCACCGAGCCGACGCCGTTCCAGAAATAGTACGGGCAGCCCGGAGGCGCGCCGCGCGGGAGTGGAGCGGCGTCGAGCGCCTTCATTAGGCGAGGGGGTACAGGCAGTCGCACCGGCTCGCCGTTCTTTTCGGCGCGGATTTCGAGGCGCCGTCGCGGACCTGATCGCGGCGCAGCTGCAGCGCGTCGCCGATGCGCAGGGCGGTATAGCGCAAAAGCAGGATGAGCGCCCGCGCCCGCAGCCGCTCGTAGGGCTGCCGGCCGAACTCGTCGCAGGCCTGCAAGATCGCAGCGACCTCTTCTGGAGTGTAAGGCTCTGGCGCGCGTAAGGGCTTCGGCGCATGCGGAGGCTTGACCCGGGCGGCGGGGTTCGAGCGCCGCCAGTCGCGATCGACGCAGTAGCCCAGAAACGAGCGTACAGTCTGGAGCTCCTTTGACCAGGAGAGCGCCGACAGGCCGCGCCAAGCGCCGTAGCGGTCGATCGCTTCCGGCGTGATCCCGCCGACGGTCCGGACGCCTTCGTAGCGGACCAGAAACTCGGCAAACAGCCGCCCGACCTTACGGTACTTGCGCAAGCAACCTTCGGATAGAAAACGCTTCGTGCGCATCCATGCCGCGAGGGCCTCATCGAGCGGAACGTCACGCTGCTCGCCGTTCTCTTCGAGATCTGCAACGAACCGTAGCGCTTTCTGAAGATTGCGGGTCTTGAGGCTGCGGTAGACCGACCGGCCCTCGACGGTCCCGCGCGCCCACAACGGGCAGTCGCACTTGAGCCAGTCGCGGCCCTTGTCGCGGTGCGGACAGCCTGGGGCGTGACGCCGGTACGGAGTCAGCATAGCCGTCAGTGTACTCTTCACGAGCGCACGCGCTTGCCGTGAACGCGTTCAGCCACGCTCTGCGGGATGCGCATGTTGGTGAGGGTGCGCCTGCCGCTCCGCCTTCCTGATCGCGTGACGACAAGCACCCCAGGCTCGGCCAGAAACCAATCTCTGATCGTGGACCGGGACAAATGCCACCGCTTGGCGAGCTCGGCCAGCGTGAAGTGGGGCTCGAAGGCCGCGCTGCCTCCTTGTGGATTCTCCTTGCCGTCGGGCTTCGAATTCAGCCGCGCGCCGGGAACTCGGGTCATTCGAACAGCTCCTTGCGAGCGCTGTTCTTGTCTCAGCGCCGCCTCTGGTAGGAGGTCTGCGATCCGAAGAAGCTCAAACCATGAGATCGCTGTCTGGAGCGTAGAGGCCGAGAGACCAGCTGCTGACGTGCGTACTCCACGCCGGCCGAATCCCCTCCTGCGCTGCCTTGGGCCGAAAGTTTCCGCGACTGGACGCGCACGACTATCACGAGCTGCCAGACATCGAGGCGCTTCTATTCGACGTGGACCCTGCGCCCGGCCGCATGGGCGGCGACAGGAACGGGCGGGGCTCGAGCGCATGTTCCTTCGGGGTGCGTTGCGCGAGAAGGTCCGGATTGATGGCGCACTCGTAGACGTCGAAGAGGGTGACGTAGCCGTAGACCGACTTGTGGATCAGGACGATGAACTTGACGACGTTCGTGTAAGCCTGTTGCCAGAAGGGCTCCTTGCCGCGGCCGAAGAGGTTGGTGAGCAGTGACGCGATGCCGTAGGCCAGCGCGTAGGCTTCGAGGTCGTTGTAGAGCGGATTGTAGCGGTAGGGGCAGTCGAGGCTGAGCTCGATGTAGTCGTCCTCGCGGCCGTGCTTGCGGAGGATCTCGCGGACGCGGTAGCAGAAGTCTCCCTTGACCTCGAGGACGAGGCCGCCGATGCGGCGCTCCGGGTCGTCGCGGCGGTAGGCCAGGAGCTGCTCCGCGAAGGGATACATGCAGCAGGTCGTCTTGCCGCTGCCGACGGCGCCAAAAATGCCGATGCCGGTGAAGAGCGCGCGTCGGGGGATGGTGAGCCAGCGAGGTCGATCGATGGCCGTGGGCCTACGCTCCTTGTGGATCTCGCCCAAGACGAGGAACAGCGCGGATCGGTGCGCCGGTTCCGGGTAGCACGGCAAGGCGATGCGCTCGATGCCGGCGCGCGGTCGCAACAGGAAGATGTAGACGAACGACAGCGCGAACGAGCTGGCGAGGAACGGGCTGGTGAACCACAGGACGCTGAACGCAACGCGGATGGCGGCGTGAACGTGCGGGGCGTTCGCGGCGACGAGCACGAGCATGTCGTTCGTAACCGGAAAGGGAACGCGAAGATGGCCGAAGCTCCAGACGCCGGCGGCGACGATGGCGCTGACGAGACCACGATGTACCAGGAGAAGGCGCAGCATCATGAGACCTCCGTTCAGGAACGCGCTTCCTGCTTGTCGATCGGGTGCTGTTCGAGCCACGCCTGGAACTCCTTGTCGCGGCTGAAGGCGTAGCGCAGGAGCTGCTCGACGACGTGGTGCTGGCTGCTGCTGTTGAGGAACTCGCAGTAGGCGCGCAGCATCTCGACGACGCTCGGGTCGACGCGAGCGGTGAAGAGCGCCTTCTTACGCGGCTTGTCTTCGGGTTCGATCACGGGCATGGGCTGTCCTCCTCGGTGGCAGGTGATGACGTCGGCGATTCGCGCATGGTGCGCGAGTTGTCGACAGGGTTGAAGTCGTCGCGGTCGACGCGGATGTCGCGCTCGGTGATGACGCCGCTGTCGACGTCGGGCTCGTCATCGATGTCGTCGACGAGGTCGACAGGAAAGATCGTTTTGGCAGGGTGGGGCTTGCGGCGTCCTCTATGTAGCTGATTGTGAGAGGCTTAGCGGTTTGGCTCATTGCGTGAAGGTGTGTTGGAAAGGGGAGCACCGGCTGCAATTAGGTGCTCCCCTTCAGGCGGCTGACTGCGGACCGGGGTGGGTCCCGAAAAGGCCGCGATCGAAAGGCTTCGAACTGCGGTTCGACACGGCCAAACCGCACCTCTGATTCGGCGGGTCTTGCCCACTGCCTGAAGTCCGGCTCAGCCGCGGACTGCTGGAACTGCCGCGAGATGTCCCGCGGCGGTTCCAGCTTCGCCTTGTTTAACCGGCCTCACTTGGAGAGCGCCAAGGGCGTCGACGAGCGTACTTGGGGTTGGAATATCCGACAAAGCCCGCTGCGCCTGATGGAACTTGCGGACCCGCTGCATGTTGGCACGAGAGGGTGATACACTTCCAGCCAACCGTGGAACCCAAGTCGACGGGAGAGGTGACTGTGCTGCTGCGTCGGGTCGCGTCGGGCGATCGGAGTGCGGAGGCCGAGCTCCTCGGAATTCTCTATCCTCGGCTCAAACGCATCGCCGCAGCCTACATGCGCAAGGAGCGGGCCGATCATACCCTGCAACCAACGGCGATCGTGCATGAGGCCTACTTGCGCCTCTTCGGGAATCCCGGTCTTCAATTGGAGAACCGCGAGCATTTCCTCTCGGTCGCGGCCAAGGCGATGCGGAACGTGCTGATTGATCACGCCCGCAGAGCGAAGACCCCAAAGAGGGGCGGGCGCGTCGAAAAGATCTCCGTCGAGTCCATCCCAGTGGCGGACACGAGCGCTCCGAACCTCGACGAGATGCTGATGATTTCGGACGCGATGGAAAAGCTAGAAGCAGTTGACGAGACTGCGCATCGCGTAGCCCTGCTCCGCCACTACCTGGGGATGACGGACCGGGAGGTTGCGGAAGAGCTCGAGATGGGAGAGCGCACCGTTCGGCGGCGGTGGCAATACGGACGAGCATTTCTACACAAAGAGCTGAGACAAACGAGTGGATCGAGCGCTGCACCGGCGAGCTAGAGACGTCTTTCTCGAGGCCTGCAATCGGTTCGGCGAAGATCGAGCTCGATTCGTCGCACAGGCATGCGGCGGCGACGAAGCGCTGCGTGGAGAAGTCGAGGCCCTGCTGGAGGAGATTGGCGAGCGAGGGCCGTTGGACGCATCAGGGTTGCCCGGCCTGTCCCATCCGGCTGATGTTTTCGAGCAGGGCGCTACGGTGGCCGGGCGGTTCGAGGTCATTCGACTCCTTGGGCGCGGCGGGATGGGCGAGGTCTACGAGGCTCGTGACTTGACTCTCAAGGATCGCGTCGCCCTGAAGACGATGCGGGCTGACTGGCTGGGCGAACCTGCCGCGCGCCGGCGGTTCCTGCGCGAGATCCGCCTGGCGAGGACGGTTTCACATCCCGCCGTTTGCCGCGTCTACGACCACGCGCTACACGAGACTCCGGAGGGCTCTGTCGACCTCGTGTCGATGCAACTCTTGGAGGGGCGAACGCTCGCAGAGATCCTCGAAGCGGAGCGGCCGGACCTAGCCGCCTCGTTCGCAATTGCCGCCAAGCTTGCTGAAGGATTGGACGCGGCGCATCGAGCAGGAGTGCTGCACCTAGATTTGAAACCCGCCAACGTGATCGTTCTCGAGGACGGCGCTGACAGCCCTCGAGTCGTGATCACCGATTTCGGCATCGCGCGGAGCATCGGCGCCGACGCATCGACGATCGCGCTCGGGGGCGAGGCTCGGCCAATCGGAACGCCGCAATACATGGCCCCCGAACAGCTTCGAGGCGAAGAGCCGACGGCCGCGGCGGACATCTATTCGTTCGGAACGGTGCTCTATGAGCTTGCGGTGGGCCGTCGGCCGTTCTCCGCCCGCTTCCCGGAGGAGGCTCAGCAGGAGCGCGCGACCCGGGCTGCGGCGCTTGTTAGCGAGGTGCGCGAGGAGGCGGGCGCGAGCTGGGCGCGCGCTGTGGAAGAGTGCTTGAAAGCAGCCCCGGAAGAGCGGCCGGAGAGCGGCGAAGCTGTCATTGCGCTGTTGGAAGGCAGGTCGCCGAGTCGCCGGCCAGGGCAGTGGATCGGACGCCGGGCGGCCATGGCAGCAGCTGCGCTGGCGCTGACCCTGGGAGCCCTGACGGCCGCGTTGCGACCGGCGCTCATGCACCCGGTGCTTTCGTGGATCGAGTCGCAGTGGGTCGCGCCGCTGCCTAAAGAAGCGCGGCTGGCGATGTTGCCGTTCGATGTCAGCGGAATTGGAGCTCCTCGCGCCAGTTCGCAGACGGCCTGGCGGCTACAGTGATCGCGCGCTTGGGAAGCCTCGACGAGCCCGGCGAGGGCTTAGCGGTCATTCCAGCGTCCGAGTCGCTCGATCTCGTCGAGAGGGACCCGGGCCAGGCCGCGAGCATGCTCGGCGCGAATCTCATCGCTCACGGGCGGCTGGTCGGCGAGGACGGGAGGATAACTGCGGAGCTCGCGTTGTGGAACGCCGAGGCGGGAAAGACCGGTGGGACGCGAAGACTGGATCTTCTCGAGGACGACCCGATCGCCGCCCGCGAGTCGGTCGCCGCGGCGCTTGCCGAGATGCTGGGGGTCGAGCTCCCCGGACTGGAGAGCCCCGGCGATGCGGCGACGAAAGCGTACCTGCACTACCTGCCGGCCCGGGGCTACTTGGTTCGAGAGAGCGACCCGGACAGCGTGGACAGGGCGATTGCGGAGTTTCACCGCGCACTGGCAGAGGATCAGCAGAGCGGCGCCGTCTACGCCGGCTTGGCCCGGGCCTATTGGCGCAAGTACGACTTAGCGAAAGACCAGCGCTCGGCCCAGCAAGCAATCCAGGCCGCCGAGAACGCCATTGCGTACTCCCCGGACTCGGCGGACGCGCATATGGCCGCGGGCTACGTGCATCTTGGGACCGGGAGGTATGAAGAAGCCGTGGCCGATTTCCATCAGGCCTTGGAGTTGAAGCCCGATGACAATGACGCCCTGATCGGGTTGGGCCGGGCCTACGAGAAGGACGGCGCGCCCGAGGCGGCGCAGGCGACCCTGCAGAAGGCGATCGACCTGCGCCCGAATCTGTGGCTCGGCTACAAATGGATGGGTCTGTTCCACTACAATGCCGGGCGTTACGAACAGGCTATCGAGCAGTATGAGAGGATTTTGGAGCTGGCGCCGAACAGCGCGCAGGCGCATCTCAACATCGGCGTGTTTCATGTGCTGTCGGAGCGCTACGGCGAGGCGCGGATGCACTGGGAGAAAGCCGTCGAGATCGAACCGATGGCGGGAGTGCTGGGGAACCTCTTGAAGCTGTCGATGATCGAGGAGGACTACGAGGCTGCCGTAGGATTCGGCGAGCAGGCGGTCGCGCTGGACTCGGCGCAACACCGGTTGTGGGCGAGCCTGGGAGCGGCGTATTTGAAGCTTGGGCGCGAGGCCGATGCTAGGGAGGCGCATGAGCGCGCCATCCAGCAGGCTCAGCGCGACCTCGAAATCAACCCGGAGGACTTCGCCTCGATTGTCATGCTAGGCCACTACCACGCGATGGCCGGCGATCGCGACAAGGCGCTCGAGTTGACGGAGAAAGGTTTGGCCATGCGTGAAGGGCGCCCCGACGTGCTCGTCGACGCTGCGGAGACTTATGGGGAGCTTGGACTTGGGGCCAAGGCGCGCGAGACGGCTCAGGAGGCGTTCGACGAGGGCGTTCCGGTGAGCGCAATTCGGGGCAGCAGGAACTTGCAACCGATGTTTCCGGAGTTGACGAGGGGAGACTCATTGCGACCAGATAGTCGCTCGCGTGGCCGGGAACAAGCGGACTTCTCGCACTAAGAGATAGACGCAACTAACCCCACCCTGGGTTGTCTGTTGGCACGTTACCTTATTGGGACTTCAACAAACGTGAATGAGGGGAAACGGATATGAGCAAGTACGCAAGAATCTCGGTTCGCTATGACTGGAACGGCAGTTGTTTCGTCTTTCCGTCAGTAGAGCCCATACTCACACATGTCGGCCTCAAGAGCCTCTCGAGCTACGTCGATCTAGATGGTCATCTTCACGTCGAGGCGACTGCGCCGGAAAATACTGAAGTAGCCATTGAATTTGTGAACCAGAGCAGCGACAAGAAATTGCAGGTAGAACTGACACATGCCGGCCAAGGCGTATTGAAGGCCAACGAGCCTGATGAGTTGATGGTGTACGAGGACTCGGTCGAGCGCTTCACGCTTGCCGTAAAGTCTGTCACGCCTCAGACGCCAGACCCCACCTCGGATTTCGAGACGCACTTGCTGAACACGGACTCGAAGTGTCCGGGACACGCTCACCGAAGCCACGCCTCGTGGCACGTCGGCTGCTGAGGCGGCTGTCTCCTGTTCAGGGGAGGCTCGAGCCCGGACCTGAGGTTTAGGCGAATGCGCTCCAGTCCAGCTACCGGCGGCGTCCTCTTCTTCTGCCGTGGCCGCGGACGCGGCCACGCCGTCCCGGACCTCGAGATCGCCGCCGCTCTGCGGGCTGAGGCGGGCGACGCGCTGAACGTCCAGTTCGTCTCCTACTCGACCGGCGCGAGTGTGTTGATGGAGGCCGGCGAGACCGTCATCCGCCTCGACTTGCCGGACCAGAACCCCTACCTCGAAACCCTGGTACCGTGCGCCCAGATCGTCGGCTCGCTTGCGCCGGACCTCGTCGTCTCGCATGAAGAGTTCGTGTCCCTGCCCGCCGCGAAGATCTTCGGCGTTCCCACGCTCTTTCTCACCGACTGGTTCGCCGACGATCCGGACCTGCTGATCATGCGGGCGCTCAAGTTCGCCGATGAGATCGTCTTCCTCGAGCGCGAAGGTCTCTTCGAGCCGCCGCCGTACGCCCGAGCCAAAGTCCACTACGTCGGCCCCATCGTCCGGCCGATGGCCTACGCCAGAGGAGATCGCGAGCGGGCGCGGCAAGAGCTCGGTCTGCCGGCGGACGCGCGGCTCATCTCGGTCATCCCCGGGGCTTGGGCGACCGAGGAGCGGACGCCGCTGTGGGATCTGATGCTCGCCGCCTTCGATGCCCTCGAAACCCCTGCCAATCATCTCGTCTGGATCGCCGGCCAGGACGCGGAGGAGCTTTCCGGGCGGGCGGCGGGACGCGACGACGTGACGATCCTCGCCTCGTGCGACCCCATCGAGCGGCTGATGGCGGCCAGCGACCTGGGTATCACGAAAGGCAACCGCGGCACGACGCTCGACCTGCAATCGATGGGCGTGCGATCCGTCTCCATCTCGTTCCGGACGAACCCCGTGGACGATCACATGGTTCCCCAGATCCCAACGAACAAAGCTCTGTGCGCCGACGAGACCGATCCCGCCGCACTCGCTAGCGAGCTCACTCACGCGCTCCGCTCGGATCGTCCGATGCCGGATCCCCTGCCTCCGACCGACGCCGCGAAGCAAGCGGCGTTGCGCATTCTGCACCGCATCGAGGCGGCCAGGGTCGCCTCCGCCTAGCATCCCGTAACCGGTCGATTCGCTTCGCCGGCAAAAAAACTGGCCGGGACTGGCTCCGTTCCGCGCTGTCGGAATTAAAGACGCTGACCGACCAGGTCCCGGAGCTTGACCCATGAGGATGCACCCGTACAACCTTCCACTCGTCCAGCAGTTCTGCGTATTCACAGCCGTTGCTGCCTTCGCGTTCGGGGCCTCCGCACAGCGTGCCTCCGCGCAACGGCTGTATTTCACATTCGGCGACGGAACGTCCACGAAGATCCAGCGCATGAGTCTGGAAATCCCGAGCGGTGCGACCGCATCCACCCGCACGGATCTCGAGGACCTGGTAACAGGGCTCGCACCCTGTTGTGGCGCGGACATTGCGCTCGATCTCGAGTCGGACAAGATGTACTGGGCGGTCGAGGGGGTGGTCCAGCGCGCCAACCTCGACATCCCCGCCGGCGAGGCGCCTGGCGCCCGCAGCGACATCGACGATATAGCCTTGGGGCAACAGACGGTCGGGCTGGCTCTTGACGCCGGCGACGGCAAAGTCTACTGGACGCAGTACGAGGGCGGCGGCTGGATTCAACGCGCCAACCTCGATGGCTCCGCGGGGGAAGCATTGCTCACGACCGGCGCATTCAACCGGCGCGGGATTGCGCTCGATTTGCCGAACGGCCAGATGTACTGGGCCAACGCGGGCGCCGGCAGCATTCAACGCGCAGGGATCGAAATTCCCGCTGGAGAAACAGCTTCCACACGAACCGATGTGCAGGATCTGGTCACCGGCCTGGGTACCTTCGATCCGTTTGCGGTCGCTCTCGACCTGCCTGGCGGCAAGCTCTACTACACTCGCGTTTCTGCCGGCGCCAACAAGGTCGTGCGCGCAAACCTCGACGGCTCGAACGTGGAAGACCTGATCGTGCAAACGACGCAGCCTTTGCGCATTGCTCTCGACCTCATCCATCAGAAAATCTATTGGGTTTCCGCCGCGCCCGACATGATCCAGACGGCAAACCTCGACATTCCCGTCGGGGAAACCGCTTCGACGCGCACAGACATCGAAACGCTCCTCAGCGGAGCCCCGGGAACGGGCGTAGGCGGCATCGCGATAGACCCCGGGCCGGGCTTGCTCGAATACTCGGGCCGTCTGTCGCTCGCGAGCGGTCCCGATACCGCAGGCCTCGACGGGCTGAGCTTTCGCATGCGCTTGGAGATCGAGCGCCGTGGGGTCTTTCTACAGAAAACGGGTGCGGGCGTCTTCTATCGCATCCCGGCACTGAGCCAGTTGTTCGAGGTCGGCGGCGTGGTTGGATCAGGGCCGACCGGCAGCCCCATCCGCCTGATTGATAAGGCCGTCCCGACGATCCAAGGAACCCCGTTTGATTTTCCGCAACGTCCGGACGGTGCGCTCCAGCCTTTCACCTTCTACTTCCCGAACATGATCAACCTGCAGCCCGGCGTCGTTCAGGGCGAGCAGATCGGACGTCTTTCCAACTCGGAGATCTTCAGCTTGGGGCAGGGGTTGGTCCCGGGAGACAGCGCCTACAACGTCGTCGACCCATCGGTCAGGCTCGCCGATTCGCCTCGCCATCGCCTCGTCGGCCATTGGCTTTTCGACGATGGCCTGAACCCCACCGCTGACGCCATTGCGGGCAACAGCGGGACACTGCTCGGCGGCGCGGCGTTTGCCGTGCAGGATCTTGGCGGAGGGCCAGAGGAGGCCGCTTCGACGTTCGCCAGCACGGATGCCCTCGTTTTGCCGCAGGGGAGCAACGCTTTCGTCTCGGTCGGCGACGTGCCGGAACTGCGCATCACAGGCGATTTGACCATTGCCGTTTGGGTCAAACGATCGCAGACCGGCACGACCGACCATCTCGTTACGCGCGGGGCCGGCTGCGGCGCCGGCATTGCCTACCAGGTCTTTCTCACTCCGGACGGCGAGGTCGCGTTTGCGGACGGCCGGCCAGCCGGGAACACCTTCGCCGGTCTCTTCGCGCCGGCCGATCGCTGGTCCTTCGTTGCCACGGTCTTCCACTCCGACACGAACACCATCGACTTCTACGTCGACAGCCAAGCTAGGACTGGAGTTCCCGCCGGGCCGTTAGGGGACCCGCCGGGCGCGCGCTTCCAGATTGGCCAGGCCGACGGTTGCTCCCCTAGCGCCCACTTCGACGGTTCGATCGATGACGTGCGGATCTACGCCGCCGCGTTGACGCCCGAGGAGATCGAGACGCTCTTCTCAGCCGCTGCGGACTCCGATGGCGACGGCGTCATCGATCCGCTCGACAACTGCCCGTTCCACGCCAATCCCGACCAAACAGACACAGACGGCGACGGACTTGGAGACGCCTGCGACAATTGCGCAAACACTTTCAACCCCGACCAGGCAGATCAAGACGGCGATGGCGTGGGGGACGCCTGCGACAACTGCGCCGCCACCGATAATCCTGACCAAAGCGACCTCGACGGCGATGGCCTTGGGGACAGATGCGACGCCGACACCGATAGCGACGGCATTCCGGATGTCGACGACCTGGCCCCCGGCAATCCCTTCCTGTGCCAGGACAGTGACGGCGATACCTGCGACGACTGCTCGATTGGCGTTGACGGCTTCGGACCGCTGGCTGACTTTGACCCCAACAACGACGGTCCGGATTTCGACGGCGATTCGCAGTGCGACCTCGGCGATCCGGACGACGACAACGACGGGCTCCTCGACGTCGACGACCCCAACTCGTTCGACCCGGACATCGACCATGACGGCCTGTTGGACGGCGACGACCCCTGCCCGTTCGACCCATTGAACCAGTGCGCCGCGGGGGCTGATCTTGACGACGACGGCATCCCAGCGCCGCAGGACCCCTGCCCGAACGACGGGACCAACCAGTGTGCGGACGATCTCGACGGGGATGGGATTCCGAACATCGCAGATGCGGACGCAGACGGCGACGGCGCGCCCAATTCGTTGGACTCCTGTCCGTTCGATGCGACCGACTCGTGCGGGCCCCTAGACTTCGACGGAGACGGCACGCCAAACATCGTCGACCCGTGCCCCGCCGACGCGACTAATTCCTGCGTCGTCTCCGCCGGCCCCGGGACGATCCGGACCTTCGCCGGCGGAGGTCCTGTCGATGGTCTACCCGCGCTGGCTGCTCCTCTTGGTTTGCCGATGTCGGTCGCCGTCGGCTCCGAAGGCAACCTTTACATCGCGGCGGGCGAGCTTGACCGATCTTGCGCCTAGACGCCTCGACGGGCCTGGTGATGACGGCTGCAGGCGGCTCGGCGGACGGCGGTGGCGATGGCGGTCCAGCGCCTCCCCGTCTCGCCTCCATCCGACGTCAAGCTCGACAGGGCCGGCAATGTTTTCATCGCAGATCCCACCACTGCGTTCGCCGCATCGGCGGTCACAGGCGTCATCACGACTGTGGCAGGCAACGGTTGAGCAGCGAGGTTCTCGACGGCGCGCCACAACCAGCGGAGGTTTGACTCGAGCTGAATTGCGCTGACGCCGGAAACCTGGCTTCTCACACGACTGGAGAGTGCGACGTGCTGACGGCGCCACCGGCATCATCACGACTGTCGCCGGGAATGGCTCCCGAGGCTTCAGCGGGGACGGCGGTCCGGCGACATCCGCCGAGCTGGACGCCCCGAGGGGCCTCGCCTTGGACGCCACTGGGAACCTATTCATCGCGGACCAGAGCAATCACCGCATTCGCCGCGTGGACGCCGCGACGGGAATCATCACGACGATCGCCGGCAACGGCTCCGCGGAATTCAGCGGCGACGGCGGCCCGGCGACATCCGCGGGTCTCAACCGTCCGCAGGACGTCGTCCTGCGGGGCGACTCTCTATATATCGCAGACTCGGCGAATCGCCGTGTCCGCCGCATCTCGTTGAGCTCCGGCGCCATCTCGACCTTCGCCGGGACCGGCTCTCTTGGTTCCGGCGGCGACGGGGGGCCAGCCGCGAGCGCCCAACTGACGTTACCGGTCGGCTTGACGGCGGACCAGGCCGGTAACGTGTGGATCGTTGACTCCACCGCATACTTGATCCGGCGCGTTAGCGCTCACACGGGAATTATCAGTACCGTCGCGGGCAACGGCGCGAGCGCGGTCACGCCGGAGCCTGTTCCCGCGACGGTCGCTCTTCTGCACCCAGCCGACATGGCACTCGATACAGGCGGGGACTTGTGGTCAGCTCCGGGACCCAACGCATCTATCGGGTAAGGTCCGTGGGCTCCGTCCTCGAGACGATCACCGCGTCGAGCAACCCGGCGGGGTCGCGATCGATGCTGCAAACAACGTCTTCTTCAGCGAAAGCGCTCGCATCCGAAGAGTGGACTCGCACTCCGGCTCGTCTCGACGGTGGCGGTACAGGATCGACGGTCGGCCCCCTAGGCGACGGCGGCCCGGCCTCCGCCGCCACGGTACGGCTGCGGTATCTCGCCTTCGATTCGGTCGGAGACCCTTACCTTACCGACGACACACATCGCGTTCGCGTAATCTCCGCAGGCCGACGGTCTGGTCACCGGTCAGGCGGATGAGACCATCCGGACCATCGCGGGCGTCGGCGTTGCGGGGTTCAGCGGAGATGGCGGCCCGGCGGTTCAACCGAGCTAGATACGCCAAGGGGCCTTGCCATCGATTCGGGGGCGGCGCTCGTTTCCGACAGCTCGAACAATCGCATTCGGCGAGTCGACATGGCGACGGGCATCATCGACACCGTTGCTGGCAATGGTTCGAATACCTTGGAGACGGAGGTCCCGGCGTGGACGCATCCATAGCGATCCCTTGGCGACTGTCGCTCGACCCGGCGGGGAACCTATACATCCCCGAGGCTTCCCGGCGCGTGCGCCGAATCTGGGCCGGCCCCGACGGCCTCATCACCGGAGCGCCGGACGAGATCATCCATACGATCGCCGGAACCGGCGAGCTCGCGTCCACCGGAGCGGCGGTCCGGCCGTCAATGCCGCGCTCCGCACGCCGATCTCGGTACTGGTCGACCCGGCCACCGGCGGTTTCTACATCGCCGAAAACGCGCGGGTGCGTTACGTCGAGCCTTCGGACGACGACGGCGACGGCGTTTTGGACCCATTCGATCCCTGCCCGGAAGATCCGGCCGACGCCTGCCTGTCGAACACGCCGGCCGGTACGAACGTGACCGTCTCCCCCGTCGATTCGACGACGGGAGCGGACGCCGGCTACGGTGACATTCTCCGAGGTCACCCAGGCGGGCGACACCACGTTGACGACCAGCGCGGCCGGACCGGCGGCGCCGATGGCTTCCGCCTGGGAGCGCCTGCAACCTACTACGGCTCGCCACGACCGCGCTGTTTACCTCCGGTCTTGGTTCATCGACTACTCCGGAGTCTCCTTCGCCGACGAGTCCGCCCTGTCTTTGTTCCATTTCGAGATGGGGCCTGGGTCGATCGAACAACCCTGCGAGATCCGGCGGTGGACGCCATTTGCGCAGAATCGATTCGTTCTCGCCGTTCGCGATCTTCGAGCAGGAGTCTCCGAATCAGCCCGAGCTGCGCGGGATCGGTCTGACTGCAACGCCGGTCGTCCAGGGCAACGGCCGCATCGACATTCAGCTCGCTGCGACCGTCAAGAACGTCGGCGGCGTGGATGCCGACGCTGTCAAGTCCGCTTCGCGCGGAGCGTCGACGGCGGCGCGACTTCCCAAAACATTGGCGGCGCGATCGACGTAGGCCTGATTCCTTCCCTCGGGTCCGCGCCAGCGGGACGAGACTGGAACAACGTAGCGCCGGGCGACTACGTCTTCAGCATGATGATCGATCCCAACGACAGAGTCGCCGAAGGCGACGAAGGAAACAACGTCAGCCTGGCGACGCTCTCGGTCACCACCGATCTTCTTCGATCTCGTGGTCGCCTCGTTCCAAGCCGTACCGGAAGGCGACAATGGCGGCAATCTCGACGTTCGCCTCGAAGCGCTGATCCGCAACACCGGCGCTGCGGACGCTTCAAACGTAGGAGTTCGCTTCGAGACGAGCGCGGACGGCGGCGTCACGTTCACGAACGTCGGCTCGCTGCTCAACGCCGGGGATGTAGCTGCGGGCGGCGAGGCGCGTGCGATCCGCTTGCTCAACAACGCCGTCCCTGGAGACCATCTGGTTCGCGTGACGGCAGACGCGAACGAGGCCATTTCGGAACGCGACGAAGCGAACAACCAAGCGGTCTTCCCGTTCACTCTTGGGGATGACGCCCTCGCGGACCTCGCGGTTCAAAGCCTGGCCGCATCCGCCGCGCCCGATGCGGGCGGCAACATCGACGTCACTCTCGACGCGGTTCTCGAGAACTCAGGCGTGGCGACGGCAACGGGCGTGAGGGCGCAGTTCTCCTTCAGCGCCGACGGCGGCGCTACCTTCGAGGACATCGCCGCACCAGCCGGCGCGGGCAGCATTGCGGGCGGCGAGGCCGGGACCGCCCAACGCCTCTGGCAAAACGTCGCACCGGGCGACTACTTGGTGCGCGTCACGGCCGATCCCGCAAACACCATCGAAGAGAGCGACGAGACGAACAACATGGGAACTTTCCCAGTGAGCGTCTCAACCGACCTGTTGCCGGATGTGAGCGTGGTCTCGTTGGACGCCACCCCGCAGGCTCAGGCCGACGCGGGCATCGACGTTCCGCTCGTCGCGACTGTGCGCAACGACGGCCCGTCGGTCGCGAAGGCGGTGCGTGTGCAGTTCTTGGTTTCCAGCGACGGCGGTTCGACTTACTCTACCGTGGGTGGACCCGTATCCGCGGGCAACATCGCCAGCGGTGAATTGGGCACGGCGACTCGCCTTTGGACCAACACTGGCGCAGGCGATTTCCAGATCAAGGTCGTCGCCGATCCGGCCGACGCCATCTTGGAACGCGATGAAGCGAACAACGAGTCGACGTTCCCG
The DNA here is from genome assembly GCA_041394905.1 of Bryobacterales bacterium. Lineage (GTDB taxonomy): Bacteria > Acidobacteriota > Terriglobia > Bryobacterales > UBA6623 > RI-231. The sequence goes on from JAWKHJ010000006.1 coordinate 86,357, forward strand.
CTAAACATACCCTTGGCTTTGCTGCCGGACGTGACGCCGAACAGTTTGACCGCCAACCCGGCGCCCGACGGCAATGGCAACATCGACGTCGCCCTCGATGCACTCATTCGAAATGACGGCCCGTCACGGGCGAATTCGACCCGCGTCCAGTTTGCCTTCAGCGCCGACGGCGGCGCGACCTTCGAAGCCATCGCCGCGCCGGCCAGCGCCGGGAACATTTCGGGGGGCGGCGCGGGAAGCGCTCAGCGAGTCTGGCAAAACGCTGCGCCAGGCGAGTACCTGCTGCGCGTCACCGCCGATCCGGACGATTCCATTGCGGAAGGCGATGAGACGAACAACGCCGCCACTTTCCCGGTCAGCGTCTCCACGGCGCTGCTGCCGGACTTGAGCGAAGCCGCACTGGACGCAACCGCGCAGGCGATTCCGACAGCCGGCATTGACGCGCCTTTGACGGCGACGATCCAAAACGGCGGGTCGTCGTTGGCGAGGTCGGTCCACGTCCAGTTCCTGGCGTCGAGCGACGGCGGCGTGACCTTCCAGCCCATCGGGAACCCGGTTTCCGCCGGAAACATAGAGGCCGGCGGCGCTGGTTCGGGTACGCGCCTGGAAGAACGTCGCGCCGGGCGACTATCTGGCAGGCGGTCGCCGACCCGGAGGCGACAGTGGCCGAGAGCGACGAAACCAACAACGAAGCGGCGTTTCCGCTCAACGTGCCAACGGCTCTTCTGCCTGACCTGTTACCAAGCGGGCTAACCGCAAACGCAGCGCTCGACGCCAACGGCAACATTGACGTTTCGCTCACCGGCTCGATCGAGAACACTGGTCCCTCACGGGCATCGGGCGTTCGGCTTCAGTTCGCCTTCAGCGCCGACGGCGGAGCCTCATTCCAAGACATCGGCGGCGCCGTTGGGGTCGGTCCAATCGATGGCGGAGGAGTCGGGGGCGGCCAGAGGACTGGCAGAATGTCGCGCCCGGGGACTACCTAGTCCGCATCTCCGCCGACCCAGCAGATGCAGTTGCGGAAAGCGACGAGGCCAACAACGCGTCAACGTTTCCGGTTACCGTGCCGGTGTTCTAGCCTACCAGGGGAGGCCCCCCGGCTTTGGCGGGCAGGCAGCAGAAGTTTGACAGATCCGGGAGTCCATCGCGGAAGCTCCGAAACGTGAGCCGCCAAGCACACCAGAAGGAGTCAACGCGATGGACGACTACGAGAGTCTAAGCCATACGAAGTGGGAGTACAAATACCACGTGATCTTCATCCCGAAGTACCGGCGGAAGGTGCTGCACGGCCGGCTGAGGCAGTATTTGGGCGAGCCTCTTCGCCGGCTGGCCGAGCAGCGGCAGAGCCGGATCGAAGAAGGACACTTGATGATGGATCACGTGCACATGATGATCGCGATACCGCCCAAATACGCGGTCTCGCAAGTTGTGGGCAACATCAAGGGCAAAAGCGCGATCCACATCGCGCGAACCCACGGAGAGAGGAAGCGGAACTTCGTTGGGCATCAGCACTTTTGGGCCCGTGGATACTTCGTCTCGACGGTGGGTCGAGACGAAGCTGTGATTCGAGAGTACATCCGCCGACAAGAGGCCGAAGATCGAAGGATCGATCAGCCTAACCTGGATTACCGCTAGCCACCCAAGGGGTGGCCCAACCCCGCGGGGCCGCGTTAGCGTCCCCGCACAGCCGCTTTGAGCGGCTCAGGACCGAAGGCCCCCGACTTTGCCGGGGGTTACCTAGGCCCGGAGCGTCGGACCCCAATTGGGATGGCGCCAACACTTGCGGTGGGAGTCGCCTCGAATCGAACCGGATTGTCTCGGGCGAGAAGGGCAGCGTAGAGACACTGGCAAGGCTGTTCCGCCGTCGCTTGCCACCATTCCTGCCAACTTTACGCCTGTTGACGGGCATCCGTCGCATTTACGGGGTCAGTGGATTCAACGGGATACAACTCAGATCACCTGGACTTCCTGGGCTCATAAACCAAAGGTCGACTTTCTCTGATCGTCAGATCGGGGCCCCATCAAAAGGCGGCGACGGATGGATCAAGCGGCTTAGCCTTCCTGGTCAATTACACCTACGCCAAGTTCATCGACGAGGATGTGCGGGTCCCGGTGCCGGGCGGACCGCAGGGGGCGGTTTCGAGATCACACTGCCCTTCCGACTGGCTTCGATCGCTAGATCGAAGCCAGCCCTCTGTTAGGCGGAACGCAAAGCGCTTTGCACCGCTTTTGCACGGCTACGGCCGTCAGAGGCGCCATTGTTGACACTTCTGGTATTGGAGAATCAGTAACTTACGGCAGATTAAGCTCGTCTGAACTTCGAGTCCCCCTCTCCGCACCAAGTTTTCTTGGTTGAATACGGCCCCGGACACGGCGACATGTCCGGGGCCGTTTCGCGTCTGACTGCTCTTCAATCGACGGCAGACGGTCTAGTGAAGGCTGCCAACAGCTTCTCGCGCCTCGGTATGAGAGCGCACCTCGCTGTGCTAAACTCGTCTTCGCGACACGATCGCTAGACGCCCTCTGGACATTCAATCGCCACGTTGCGACTCCGCTGGTCCCGAAAGCCTTCGTGAACCCGCCGGAGGCCCTGCGTGAGAACTCTTTTCGTCGCCAATCTCGGAAAACAGACTACGGAAGATCAGGTTCGAATGGCCTTCGAAACGCACGGCGAGGTCGATTCGGTCCAGATCGCGCATGACCCAGGAAGCGGAGTCTCTCGCGGAGTCGCCTTCGTGAAGATGCTGGATGCGAAGCTCGCGTCGGCGATGGCAAAGTCGATGACAGGAGCCGTGATCGAAGGCCGTTCGATTCGGGTCAGCCTACTCTCGCGAACCAACTAGCCTCGCTATTCGGCTGCCGCTAGGGCGGCGGCCAGGTTCTGGATGTAGAACAGGTCGCCCTTTTCGAAGCCTGGCGTATCGATGTACCGCGCCAGACTGCCGTAAGGCTCCTGGAGGATCAAGGCCTTGGCCATGAATACGCCATGCGTGTCGTGCAGCCAGGCTAGGGCATTCTCGCCAAAACCTTCGTCGGCGTTGCTGACGAACCAAAACGGGGCCAGCCGCTCATACTCATCCACCGCGTCGGCGACTTGCACCAGGCGCTTACCACGCAGCTCGGCTGCGACTTCAGGCGTCAGGTAAAGGAAGTTGCTCGAGGCGTTGAAACCACGGCAATAAGGATCCGCACCGTCCGCACCGTCGCCCGCATAGGCGGAGTCCTTGGTAAACGTTGCACCGCGGAGCGTCAGTAGGCGGTGATACTGTGTTTCGACAGCTTTCGACTGCGGATAGCCCGCTAAAGCCTGCAGTTGCAAGTAGCCGTAGTAGCCCGCGACGTATTGGTTGAATACGTTGGGGTTGCGCGTCAGGTACTGGTTGCTCGGCGGTTCATTCAGGTAATCCTTGCTCGCATCGAACAAGGTCTTAGCGTCGCCAAACTCCTTGGCGTATTCCCACATCGCATAGAACATGAACGGGTTGCGCTCGTAACCATCGAAGATCGTCCAATCCTGATCAAGCGGTCCGATGTTGGCCAAGGTCTCGGCCAAGTCGGGCGGGGTTGGATAGCGCTCGCGGCGCGCGCCCGCGTTGAAGCCGATGTGCTCGTAGAGGTAGGGCGGGTAGTCCGCCATCTCCTTGCGTATGTAGGCCTCGAGCTTGACCGCGACGTCCTGGCTGACCTGCGGCAAAGCCTGCATCAGCGCATGGATGGTCTCCGCAGGATCGTGGAAGTAGTCCGCCATCTGGGTGCCGCACTCGCCCGTTCCGGAGGCGAGTCCTAAGTTGATGCTGCCTGGCCGTAGGTGGCCTGCGTCGACCATCTTGAGCACTTCCGCGTCGAGCCGGGCCCGCAGCTCTTCGCGCGAAGGCGTGCGCACCTGTTCCGTAGTCGAGACGATCGCGGCCGGCGCTTTCTGTACACGTCCGCCACGCGGACTGATGGCGATGACCGCGTTGCTGCGGTGCATGTAGACGCGTCCCTTGTAAGGGATGGGCGGGTTCTGGTTACCGTGCCAGCCGTAGGGGCTGTTCTCCCCGAAGGTTCCATAGCAGCCTTCCGGCCCACCGCAGACGGCGTTCTGATTTGCCTCGTCGGGGTTGTGCCAGTACTTGCGGTAATTCGGCGTCTTCTCGTGCAGACTACGCTCAGAGCCCGTGGAGTATGCGAAGAAGTCGCCCGCGTTGGACGAGCTGCCCGGCTTGCTCAGGTCGAGCCAACCGCCTATGCGGTCGCAGCAGAGGTTGTAGTAGAGCACGTCTCCCTGGCCGGAATAGGCGGCGGGCTCGTCTTCGGCGAGCCAGTAGAAGTTCTCGCCTTCGCCCCTAGCGGGTAGCGTCAGGTAGGGCGAGTCGGGCTTCCAGCCGGCGATGTGGCCGCCGGGGATGTATTCGTCCGAAAGGTAGGACGTCTTTTGGTACAGCAGCCCATCGCGGCCAACCAGCGGCGGATAGCGCGTGCCGCTGTGGGTGCTGCTGTGCAGAATTGGCGCGTACTCGGCCCGTCCGTCGCCATCGAAGTCGTAGGTGCGCTCTGCGCCGGTCTGGCGGTCGAGTACGAAGTAGGTGCGTCGGTAGGGCCGATTCTCGAGATACTCGGTGACGCCCATCGTTTTCGCGCTGCCGACCGTGTTCGGCTTACTCGCGTCAATCACCGCCGTGCCCCGCGCCCACTCGCCGTTCACGCTCACGCGCGGGCCAACCGTCGTACCGCGCGGCAGTTTGGCCGCGTCGCCGTAGGCTTCGAGCTGTAGCTTGATCAGCGGATTGAGCCAGGCGTGGGTAAACGGGTGGATCTGGTAGGTCGGCGTGCCGACCACGATCACCTCGTCGCCACGGACGACGGGCCACCAAGAGTAGAATCCCGCGGAAGGCAACTCGGCCGAGCGCCAGAGCAGCGCGCCGTTGTCAGCCTGCAGCGCATAGACGCGCATGTCGTTCGAGGCGAAGTAGATCGCGCCATCCTTGAAGGCGGCGGAGAAGAGAACCTCGGCGCCGGTCTTGTATTTCCAGCGCAGCGCGCCCGTCCGTCCGTCGACCGCATACATGTGGCCGTCGCGGCTGCCGGCGTAGACCACGCCGTCGACGACCAAGGGATTGGTCAGGAAACCGCCGTCGGCGTCGAACGTCCAACGGCGCGCGCCATTGTCGATCGCAACCGCATGCAGCTTCTTGTCCGTGCCGCCGACATACGCGACGCCGTCGGAGATGGTGGGCGAGTTGCCGAGCGGCATCTCGGTCGGATAGATCCAACGCTCATTGCCCGTCGCGGCATCGAGTGCGTAGAGCCCGCTCGCGGTCGAGACGAACAACATGTCGGACGCGGCGATGATCTGCGTGCGTGACGAGATGTGCGCCTCGAACGGCTTGTACCATTCGACGTCGCCTTCGGTGATGCCTTCGCCGGGAACCCAAGAGGTGCGCTCGGGGTTCGCCGCTGCCATTGGCCAAGCTTCGTCGGTCTCTTCCGTCACGCCGCTGCCCGCGGAGGCCTGGCGGCTTGCGGTTCGCGAGCGGATCGGCGCTTGGATGCTTCCTGTGGGAGGCGGCGGCGGGGGCGGATCGTTCGCGGCGGCCAGTTTCACGGCCACATCCTCGGTCAGTCCATTGACGGAAAGCGTTACCGCTCCTTGTCCGTTGGCTTGGACGGTTTCCGTGGAAGTCGTCTGCCCGGTCCGCGTGTTGTACCACTGTGCCGCGAAGGACTGGCCGGAGGAAAAGCCGCCGACTGTAATCGTCGCGTTGCGTGGGGTCATCGAAACGCCGTTCACCGCGTTGCGCCAGGTGTGTTGCTTGTTCTGAATCCAAAGGTGCGCGCGTCCGCCGCTCACGTCCTTTTGCCCGATCACACGCAGATTGGCATCGCTCGAGGCGGCTTGCGCATCGACATAACGGCCATTGGTCAAGGGCAGGTCTTTGACGAAGTCGTAATAAGGCCGAAAGACGCTCCGGCGATCGAACGAGTCATTCGCGATGTGCTCGCTGTAGTACCAGTAGCCGGGCTCCATCAGACCTGAAGGTCCGAGTTGCGTCCATGCGAGGTTATGCAGAAAAACGCCCTGCGTGTCGCGCTCGACGATCTCGCTCGGCGGATCGGTGCCGAAGTCGACGATGCCCGTCTCGCCGCGTACGGTCGGTTTGCCGGCTCCGCCGCCCGTCCGCGCGCCAACCTGCGAGCCGAGCAGCAAAGAGTTCGCGACGATGTCTCCGTAATTGGGGTCCTCTTGGGGAATGTATTGATGAATGTCGGCGAAGTCGATGTTCGGATACTTCCCGTTGGCCCAAAATTCGTCGCGCGGGAACGAGTGCCAGAACGACGTGTTCGCCAAGTGCGAATTCGGACCGAACTGGTGCATGTATTTCGCGAACTCGTCCGCCAAATCGTAATGCCGCTGGTTGAACGGATCGCCTTCGTTGAGCAACTCCCAACTGTGGATCGCGGTCGAGTAACCCCAGCGAGCCTGCGCGTAGCGCCACCATGCCCGCTGCAGCCAGCGGCCCTTAGTCATCTGCCGGCCTTCGCCGTAAAAATTGTTGTTGGTCGGGTCCCACTCGCCGAACGTGCCGTTGGGGTTCATGCGTCCAAAGGCGTCCTCGCTTTTTTCGAGCAAGACCGGACGCAAGTAAACGCCGTTCTGCTCGGCAAGCTCCACCACTTTGTCGAAGGCAAACGACTGCCTCTGATCGAAGTAGAGGTGCTGGCTCATCCATGGCTTCGAAAACAGGTTCGGACCGAACTGGCCGCCGCCGAGCGACTCCTGGAGCCAGACATGGTCCACATAGACTTGGCCGCCATTGGCGTTCTCCAGCACCAAGTAAAAGTACTCGAGATAGTCACGGTCGCCCGAGTTGATCGTAGTCTCGAGAATGCTCCAGGCCGAGTCTCCGGGGTCGGTCGAGACCGACCAGCCGCTGCCGGCGTAGGTGGCCGCGCGCACCGTTCCCGTGCCAGGATCGTTGCAGTTGTTGCCGTTATCCCACAGCCATCCGCCGGTCTTGACGACAAACCCGGTGGGCGAGCCGGCGACGCGGGGGCCGGTGATGTTCTGCGTCCGGAAGCGCACGCGGATGCGGTAGCTTTTGTTGCGTTGGAGCGACGGGGGCACGCGTTCCCAGCCCCAGAACATGCACTCGGCGCCATAGGTCACGTCGCTCGCGTCGAGCAGAATCGACGACTCGCTGCCGGGGTAGGCGCCTTGGAAGTCCTGCATCTCCCAGAAGGGGTCCAGGTGCGGCTCCTGAGGATTCCACGGGCTCTGCGCCGAGCTGTAAATTGACCACTGCGACAGCCACATGCGGATGAGTTGAATGCCGTCCGCACCCATCTTCTGGAAGTTCTGGCGATTCCAGGAGACGGGGTTATCCCAACTGATGCGTGAGTAGTTGAGGTTGTAGCCCAGGCCGGGGAAGTAGCTGCCGTCTTTCTCAAACGAGAAGTAACGCGGGTCTTGGCTGACGCGGATAAAACCCTTCGACGATGAGCTGACCACGTTGAAGGAAGCCGGTTGTGTGGTGAACGTCCCCGACGAGTCTTGCGCGCGTAATCGGTACTGCCATTGCCCGGTCGTGTTCGGTGCGAAACGGGCCTTCCAACGTGTACCGCCGTTGGGATAAAGCCAGTCCATGTTTCCGCGCGTCTCGAGGCGAAAATCCTCATAAGGAAACGCCGGAATCGTGTAAACAGTCTGCCAATTGTCAGGCGAGAACAGTGCGTCCACGCTCACGCCCAATCCGGCTTGCACACCCCGCGGAGGCGCCGCGTCATACGGCAAGTTGATGTTGCGTGCGTTCGTCGCGACATCGAACGTCAGCTCGAATTTGCCGTAGGCGCCGACTTGGGTTGCATTGGCCGCGACAGACGAGATCGCGGGCCCGCTCTGGCCCAACGCGGCGAGAGCGCCCGCGGCCAGAAAAACGAGGATCCGAATCGAAAGAGAGAGTGGGTTGGGACGGGTCATTCCAGGCACGGAAAGCTCCCGCTCAGTGTACCCGACGACCCCTCGAAAACCGACGAATAGAAGGTAAAATTGGACAGCCTATCCCCACGAATCGTAGCGGTACCAGTACGCCGGTTTGTGATGTTTGTCGTGGCAGTGGAACCGCAGCATCGCCACGGTACTATGCGGGCGCCGCGAGGACTCGGACGAGCCCTTCGCGAATCACGGTTTCGCAGTCGGGAAAGGCGATCCAACTGTAGTGGTCGTCGTAGCCCTCGGCGGCGTCCTGTGCCGTGGGGATGTAGCCCGGCGCACACTCGCTGTAGCCCAGCGCCATTACGAAATTGTCCGGCCGCAACTGTTGCGCCCACAGTTGGTATTGCACAAACGCTTCGGCGGGCAAAATCGTCAATTGCGGGCCGCCGAAGTCGAGGCAGGGAAGATCGACTGGGCGCCCTTGGTCGAGTCGCATCCGCCAACTCAAGCCCAGCGCCGCCGGGTAGAGGTCACGAAACGGACGGTCGGGTTCCGTGAGCCGCTGGCGCATCTCCTGCACGGAGAACCCCGGCGCCTGGCGCGGCTCGAACGTCAGCTCGGTCTTGCGGAAAGCAATCGATTCGAGCGGCATTCGCTTCGTGGCGTCCCAAGCGGCGCGCATTCCGTTGTAAAGGCGGTTGGCCAGTACCGGGCGCATGCCCGGGCTCCCGTCGTTATAAATGCCGGCGATGGTGTCGCCCGCGCAGCCGCTCACGTAGACCTGGAAGACATCCGGCAGATCGCCCTGCATCCGTGCGCGCGCCATGCCGGGGAAGTCGGCGGAGGTGTCTCCCTGGCCGTAGTAGCTCATCGGGTGGATCGCGAAGCAGTGGACGGCGGCGAGGGGCGCTCGCCGTCCCAGAAGCTCAGCGTGCGTACGTCCGGATCGACGAGCCCTGCAGGTAATGCCCGCAGCTTAGGGTCGCGTGTTGCGCTCGTGCGTCCCCAAGATACGCGGCCGTCATCCATCACGTAGCGGCGGTTGGAGACCAGCTCCGACGTCGCGCCGATGCCGGTTCCAACGTGCGTCACAGGCTGCGAACGCTCTTTGATTCGCGCACAGCGGCGGCCACCGCATTGCGAGCCGCGGCGACGGCCTCGGGGTGGCACAGGTCGCCGGGCACGCCGGCCTCTTGAGAAGCTCCTGCGCGGTCTCGTCCACGTAGGGCGCATCATGCTGGTGGACGCAATGCAGCAGCACGCGTTCGCGGGTCGTGCCGGCGGCCTCGGCCAAGGCGTCGCGCCAAGAATCGTACGAGTCGTTACGCAGCTCGCACCAGTCGAGTGCGGCGAGCACGACCGGCGGCTGGCTGTCGTTGGTGAACACGAGTCCCTTGGCGTAGAGTGGGTCGACGGTGGACCGCGCAAGCACACCGCCGAGGTAGGGCGTCCCGGTGGGCGGCGTGATGTCGGCCTCGAACGTGGACATCCTCAGAGGCGGGGCGGCGGAGCGGCAGCCGGGCAGCGCGACGGCGGCGCCGGCCAAGGTCCCCAAAATCTTGCGGCGAGTGGGTTGGTGAACGGGCACGGAACGTGGCTCGCGCATTAGAATACACAAGCAGCCAAGGCGGACGCGCTCGCGCTCGCTATGGGGTACGGTATTAGATGCTCAAGGGTAGCGGCGGCCTCGCAGCCGCACGAAGAAGGAGTGACCATCGCATGAGGCGAGCATGGCGTTCGAGCGTGGCCTACGTTGCCGGCGCATTGCTGTTGACGGCCGGAGCCGCGGCGCAGGATTGGACGACGTTGGGCAATGATGCCCAGCGGTCTGGTTGGATGCGTTCGAGCCCCAAGATTTCCATCCAGAGCGTGCAAACGCCGGACTTCCAGATGCTTTGGCGGCACGATCTCGACACTGAACCGCGAGGCGAGAGCTCGTTGACGGCGCCTGTTCTGCTCGACTTCCTCATTAGCCACAAGGGCTTCCGCTCGCTCGCCTTTCTGGGTGCGGCCGACGGCAGCGTGTTTGCCATCGACACGGACCTTGATCGCCGCGAATGGTCGCGCCACTTCGGCGTCGGCGAGCAGTACCCTGCGCCCAAGCCCGGCTGCCCCGGCGGCATGACGGCGAGCCTGTCGCGGCCGACTGTTGCGGCTTTGCCATCACTTGGCGGCTTCACCGGGCCGCGCCGGCGAAGCCCCGGCTTCAGCGGGGTCGGCGACCCGAACGCGGGCGCCGTGACGCTCAAGAAGGACGAGCCCGCCCGCCCCAGCCGGCCCGCCGACGCGCCCAAGCGCAGCACTCGCGTACAGGCGCCGCAGGGCCGTGTGTTGCGTGGGCTCAGCGTGGTCTACGCGGTTACTCCGGACGGCAAACTGCGGACGATGCTCGTCTCGAACGGCTACGATCACGAGCCGCCCATGCCCTTCCTTCCGGCGAATGCGAAAGCGGTTGGCCTGATGGTGGTTGACGGCGTGGCTTACGCAGCCACCACCGGCGGCTGCGGCGGCGCGCCGGACGGCGTATGGGCGGTGGATACCGAGACCGGCAAGGTCTCTTCCTGGAAGAGCGGAGCCGCCGTCGCCGGGCTGGATGGCTTCTCCATGGGCCCCGACGGGACCCTCTACGCCGCAACGGCCGACGGGCGTGTGGTTGCTCTCGAAGCGAAGACGCTGAAGATAAAGGCGGAGCACAAAGGCTCTGACGCGTACGTCTCCGCACCGATGGTGATCGACTACGACGACCAGGACTACTTGGCCGTCGCGCGCAAGGACGGCTCGATTGTCTTGTTCCAGGGGGCTTCGTTGAGCGGCGGCCCGATCGGACGAACGCCGGGCGAGCCCGGTGCATTTTCCTCGGACGCGCTTGCAACCTGGAGGGACGCTTCTGACGTCACATGGGTGCTCGCGGCCCGCAACGGCATCGAAGCTTTCAAGATGGTGGAAAAGAACGGGAAGCCCTCACTCGAGCCGGCATGGAAGGCCGACATCGCATCGCCCTTGGCGCCGATCGTGGTCGACAACGTCGTCTTCGCGGCGTCGGGCAAGGGCGCGGCCGTTTTGCACGCGCTGGAGGGAACGACCGGAAAAGGACTTTGGACGAGCGGACAATCGATCGCGGCTCCGGCTGCGCAGACCGGCCTGACTGCCGGCCCGAACACGGTCTACCTGGCCACTCGCGACGGCGCTCTCTACGCTTTCGGCTTCCCGATCGAGCACTGATGACGATGCAACTATCCGACATGATGATCCGATTTGTCGCCGCCGTGGCCCTGCTCGCCACGCCGCTCTCGGCCGTTGTACTGCCTGACGGCGACGGCAAGGCCGAGACTGAGAAGCTCTGCGTGCAGTGCCACGACATCGCCAAGTCCGTCTCGCTCCGCCAAGACCGCAACGGCTGGGGCGTGACCATGACGAAGATGATCGCGATGGGCATGAAGGGCTCCGACGAAGAGATGCAGGCGGTTCTGGGGTACTTGGCGACCAATTTCCCGCCTGAAGCCCTGCCGCCGTTGAACATCAACACCGCGCGTGCCATCCAGATCGAGAGCCGGTTCTCGCTGAAGCGGTCCGAGGCGGCGGCGCTGCTCAAGTACCGTAAGGAGCACGGGCCATTCAAGACGCTGGATGACCTCAAAAAAGTGCCCGGAATTGACTTCGCGAAGATCGAAGCCAAAGCCGACGGCATCGTGTTTTAAGGGACGTTCGCAAACAGGTAATTCCGGCCATCGCAAGCGCCGCTTTGCGCGCGTCGTGCAAGAATTTCTTCGTCCTCTATAAGAGTTGCTCGACTGCCCACTTCCAGCGAATTCTTCGCCAAATCGCTTTACCTTCAACAAAATTCAGTAGATAGCCGTTTTGGATGGGAAACGGCCCGTCGTGTGCTCTCAAACGGGGCGAGAGGACGGAAGATGCTGAAGATTTTGCTGACACTACCCCTGGTTGCCGTTGCGGCCCCGGCTCTCGCCCCCGATCTATTCCTGGAAACGGCTCATACCGTGGTGAATGCGCTCGCGGTCCTGACCCCCCCGATGTTCGTTTTGGGGACAGGCCTCCAACTTTTCCGGCGAAGCGGCGCTTGAAGCGCCTGTCGCAGGAGAATGCCAGGCCTTGAGCGCCCTAAATCACAGTCCGAGTGAGCCAGCCGGGTTCTGGAGCGGTTGGCGGAAGCGGATTGACGCATTGCGTAATATTCCGCCCGTCGTTGGCATCCTATGGGAGGCCGGCGGGGGTTCGGTTAGCGCCAATGCATTCTTGCGTACGCTGGCTGCGCTCATCCCCATCGCCGCTCTTGCTGTTGGCAAGCAGATCATCGACTTGGTCAACCAAGTCGCTTCGACAGGCGCGCCAGTCCCGGATGAATTATGGATGTGGGTCGCCCTCGAGCTCGGGCTGGCCGCCACTGGCGCCATGCTCGCGCGCGGGATTGACTACGTCGACAGCCTGTTGGCGGACAAGTTCAGCCGCCACCTGAGCGTCAAGACCATGGCGCACGCTTCGCGTCTGGACTTGGCGAGCTATGAGGATCCAGTCTTCTACGACAAGCTCGAGCGCGCACGTGTGCAGGCGACCGACCGGCTGGGGATGATCCAGGCGATGGGCCGACTGCTGCAACTCGTCGTCACGACGGTCAGCCTTTCCGCTGGGATTTTGGCTTACTCGCCGTGGTTGCTGGTCGTGCTGGTTGTTTGTGTATTTCCAGCTTTCTTAGGCGAAAGCCACTTCGCCTTTTTGGGATACTCGCTCAACTTTGGGCAGACCCCGGCGCGCCGGCAGCTCGACTACCTGAGGGTGCTCGGCGCCAGCCGCGAGAGCGCGAAGGAGCTCAAGCTGTTTGGCTTGAGCGACGAGTTGACCGGCCGCTTCCAGCGCATCTCGGACGAGATCTACGGTCAGAATGTGGCGCTCGCACGGAAGCGCTTGTGGGCTAGCTCGCTGCTCTCGTTGCTGAGCATTGCCGGCTACTACGGCTGTTACGTCTGGGTGATTCACCAAGCAGCCACGGGCGCGATCAGCATTGGCGCGCTGACGTTTCTGGCCGGAGCGATCGCGGGCGCGAGCACCAACATTCAAGCGATCTTCTCGACGTTCTCGAGCATCGCCGATCAGGCCCTGTTCCTGACCGACTTGCTCGAGTTTTTCGCGACCAAGCCGAATATCCGAGCCACGGAGAATCCTTTGCCGGCGCCGCGGCCCATTCGCGACGGCTTCGTGTTCGAGAACGTCTCCTTCTCCTACCCAGGCAACGAGCGGCGCGTGCTCGATGGGTTGAACTTCCGCCTCGAGCCGGGCCAGCGGGTGGCGCTGATTGGCCAGAACGGGCAAGGGAAAACCACGATCGTCAAGCTGCTCACCCGTCTGTACGACCCGACCGCGGGCCGCATTCTGCTCGATGGCGTCGATCTGCGCGAGTACGACGTGGAGGATCTGTGCCGACAAGTCGGCGTGATCTTCCAGGACTTCATGCGCTATGAGATGTCCGCGCGCGAGAACATCGCGGTCGGTCGCATCGACTCGGCGCATGACACGGACGACATCGTCCTGGCGGCGCAGAAGAGCCGTGCATCGGAGGTGATCGCACGGCTGCCCAAGGGCTATGACCAACTCCTCGGCCGGCGCTTCGAAGGCGGCGTCGACCTTTCCGGCGGCGAATGGCAGAAGATCGCGCTCGCCCGCGCCTATCTGCGCGACGCGCAGGTCCTGGTGCTCGACGAGCCCACGGCCGCACTCGACGCACAGTCGGAGTACGACGTTTTCCAACGCTTCGCCGAGCTAACTACGGGCAAGATCGCCCTGCTCATTTCGCACCGCTTCTCCACTGTCCGCATGGCGGACGAGATCTTAGTCCTCGAAGACGGCAAGATCGCCGAGCGTGGCGACCATTCGCGCCTCATCGCGGTCGGCGGACGTTACGCCGACATGTTCGAGCTACAGGCGGCCAGCTATCGATAGCGGCGCCGGGAGTCCCCTGTGTATTCGACCCTGGTTCGACATCGGGTAGAGCCCGATACGCCCCCTCCCCCCAACTTGGCTGACGAGCGCAAGCAGCAGCTCGCCAGGCAAGCCGCGCTCGACGCCAGGGGTTGGCAGACGACCGCCCCCGGCGACTCGTTGCGCCGCTTGGGTGAAGCGTTCGAACGGCTGGAGCGTAGATGTGAACGCGCTCGGCAACGCTGCGAGCGACAATGCGCTGTCGTCGGCGGGTGTGGTTTGTCGAGAATCGGCGCCTGCTCGAATCCGTGGGCAAGGAGCTGGCGGAGCGCTTCCTGGCGTGAAGCTGCCACGGAAGGACGCCAGCCGCAACCGCGCGGTCCAAGCGGCGTCGTCTTATCTGGACGCGGTTCAGCTCAGAGCTCGACCGCGAAGGCTGGAGATTTACTTCCAGGCTGCGCAACAAGGCGCGCCGTGGACGCTGCACGAGATCTGGTCGCTCAGGGCGGCGTTGCGAAAGCTCGGATTGCTCGAGCGGCTTGCCCGCACTACCGCGCCGGACGGCGACTTCCGCTCCTCCGCTGCGCAGGACGAAATAGGTCTCTGCTTCGGGTCGCTGATCGCAATTGAGGAGGCGGACTGGAAGCTGCTGGTCGAGGCATTGAGCGAGACGGAACGCACGCTCAGCCAGGACCCGGCTGGCGCCTATGCGCGCATGGATTTCGAGACGCGCGACCACTACCGCAACGCCGTCAGCAAGCTGGCTCAAAGCTCGGAATGCAGCGAGACGGAGATTGCAGCCAAAGCGGTCGAGCTTGCACGCGAGGCGCAGCACAAACCCGCTGGCGACGCACGACACAACGAGCGCCGTAGCCATGTCGGCTTCTATTTGATCGACGACGGCAAGCGCGCCCTCGCACGTGCGGTCCGCTACCGCCCCGCACTTGGCGAGCGCATACGGGACCACATTCTGCGCCGTCCGACCGGCTACTATCTGCTCGCGGTCGAGCTGATTACCGTTGCGATCGTCGTCCTGCTCGTCAGTGGAACCGGTGAGCTCGACCCAGCGTGGGCGATTGGATTGCTCTTGTTGCTGCCGGCGCTCGATGCGGCGGTCTCCATCGCCAACCGCCTGACGACTCTGCAATTGCCTCCGCGTGTGCCGCCCAAGCTCGACTTCAGCGAGGGCGTTCCCGCTGATTGCAGAACTCTCGTCGCCGTGCCAACGCTGTTGCTCAACGAACAGCAGGTCGACAGCATGGCGGACCAACTCGAAGTGCGTTATCTGGCCAATCGCGACCCCAACATTGCCTTCGCGCTCGTCACCGACACGCCGGATTCAGACCGCGAGGTCGACGAGAAGGATCGCCTCATCGAGCACTGTGCCCGCCGCATTCGAGACCTCAACATCCGCTATCGCGAGGACGGCGCACCGTTCCTGTTGCTGCATCGGCGTCGGCTTTACAACGAGCGCGAACACGTCTGGATGGGTTGGGAGCGCAAGCGTGGCAAGCTGCTGGAGCTCAACCAGTTTCTGCTCGGCCACGGCGACGCTTTCCCCGTCAAAGTGGGAGAAGCGTCGCACCTGCGCAACGTGCGCTACGTCATCACGCTCGATTCGGATACGCAACTACCAAAAGACGTGGCCCACAAGTTGATCGGTGCGATGGCGCATCCGCTCAACCGGCCCGTCATCGACCCGGCTCTGGGCATCGTGACGGAAGGCTATGCGCTTCTGCAACCGCGCATCGGCGTCAGTGTGCAGTCTGCCGCCAAGTCGCGCCTTGCGGCTGTGTTTTCGGGCGAGACGGGCTTTGACATCTACACGCGCGCGATCTCGGAAACCTACCAAGACCTGTTCGGCGAAGGCATTTTCACGGGGAAAGGCATCTACGAGGTCGAGACGTTCGAGCACGTGCTGAGCGACCGCTTCCCGACGAACGCCCTGCTCAGCCACGACCTGATCGAGGGCATCCATGCACGCACGGGGCTGGTCTCCGACATCGAGCTGATCGACGACTACCCCTCGCGTTTCGACGCTTACGTGAAGCGCAAGCACCGCTGGGTCAGGGGCGATTGGCAAATCCTGCGTTGGCTGTTCCCGCGCGTTCCCAACGCGCGCGGCGAGTGGGTGCGCAACCCGCTGCCCACCATCTCGAAGTGGAAGATCTTTGACAACCTACGGCGCAGCTTGCTCGATCCGGCGATGTTCGCCTTGCTCGCGGCAAGCTGGTTCGGCCTGCCGGGCGGGCCGCTGTTCTGGATGGTCGCGGTGCTGATCGTCTTCGCGCTGCCGGGCTATGTCGAGCTTGCGTTCACGCTGCCGCGGTTGATGCGCTTGCGTCGGCGCGGCGCCGCGCTGCGGCGTTCTCTGGAAGGTTTCGCCGAGAGCCAGATGCACGCGTTCTTGTTCTTGGCGCTGCTGCCTTACAACACGCTCGTGATGCTCGATGCGATCGGGCGCACGTTGCAGCGGGTCTTCTTCACGGGTAGGCGGCTGCTCGAGTGGCAGACGGCGGCGGAGGCCGAGATGGGACGTCAGCGCCGGGGCCCTATCGAAGCCTATCTGAATGCCTCGGCGTGGATCGGCCTGACCATCGCCGCCGCGCTGTCCGTGTTCCAGCCTTTGACGCTGCTCATCGCTGGTCCGCTGTTGCTGTTATGGATCTTGGTCAAGCCGCTGACCCGTTGGCTCGACGAGCCGCCATTCCAGGCCAAAGTTGCGCCGGCAGAGGATCACCAGGCCTTCCTGCGGACCCAGGCGCTGCTGCAATGGCGCTTCTTTGCGGAGAACGCGACGCCTGAGGACAACTGGCTCGTGCCCGACAGCGTGCAAGAGTCGCCGCCGCTCGTCGTCCATAAGACCTCACCCACGAACCTTGGCCTGCTGCTCGATGCGCAGCTCGCGGCGCTCGAGCTTGGCTACCTCTGTTTGCCTGAAGCGGTGGAGCGGCTGGAGCGCATCTTCGCCTCCATCGAACGCATGGAGCGTCGCCAGGGGCACTTGTTCAACTGGTACGACACGAGGACGCTCGAGCCCGTCGCGCCATACTTCCTCTCCACGGTCGACAACGGCAACCTGCTCGGCTGCCTGTGGGCGCTCAAGCAAGGCCTGTTGGAACGGCTGGGGCGGCCTGCTGTTTCAGGAGCATTGGCGCAAGGGCTGGCCGATCACCTGCGCCTGATGACCGCGACGGACGAGACGCTTCGCGACGACGCCGCGGAACTGATGCAGGCTGCCGAGCGCTGCGAAGAGCGTGCGCTCGCGGGCCACGATCCCTTTGCGGAGATGTTTCGCGCAGCGGCTCGGCTCCGCGAACGCGAGGCTTGGGGCGAGGCGATCGTCGAACGCGTCCGTGCTTGGTCGTCCGCGGTGCGCGAGCTTGCGCCCTGGCTCGATCCGGCCGTCAGGCAGTGTCTTCCGAGCCTGCCCAACGATATCGCCGCCACCAGCCTGGGCCGCACTCCGCCGTGCTCGACGCTGGCCGCCGAGGCCGACGTGCGAGCGCTAGTCCAACGCAAGCAAAAAGCCGAATCGCTCATCCGCCGCATCGAGGATCTGGCCGCCCGAGCCGACCGCATGGCGCGCGAGATGGATTTCAGCCTGCTCTTCAACTGTGAACGCAAGCTGCTCTCGGTGGGCTATGACGTAACAGCGGGAACACTCGACCAGAAGTTGCTACGACTTGCTCGCCTCAGAGGCCCGCATGGCAGTCTTTGGCGCACTCGCCAAGGGAGACATCCCCCAAGAGGCTTGGTTCCGCCTGGGCCGCGCACACCAACGTCGAAAACCGTTGCGTGCTGGCTTCATGGACCGGCACTCTGTTCGAGTACCTGATGCCGCCCGTCCGGGATGCGTGCAGCTACCCGGACACTTGCTCGACAACAGCATGCGCGGGGTGATCGAGGTGCAGAAGCTCGCGGCCCGGCGGCGCGACACGCCGGGGTGCCTCCGAGGCAGGGTACAGCACATGCGATGAGCAGGGTCACTACCAGTACCATGCGTTTGGCGCGCCGGCCCTCGCGCTCGCTAAACACGGCCCACGGGGCGATGCTCCCCTGGGTGTCCGCGCCGTATGCGCTGTTCCTGGCCTTGCAAGGTGGACCTTACCACTATCGCCGAGCTTGAAGCCCTGCGCGCCAAGGCTGGACGGGCCGCTATGGTTTCTACGAGTCGATTGGCCTCCGCGGCGGCTGGGAGACTGGCAAACCAGTGCGCGCCTGGATGGCGCACCACCAGGGCATGGCGCTCGCGGCGGTGTGCAACGTCGTCTGCGGACACCCATTCCGGCGTTGGTTCCATGCCGAGCCACGGTCGCCGCGGCGGCTTCGATTTCGCACGAGCGCCTGCCGCAGGGGCTGCTCGAAGAGGTGGAGGTCCGCGCAGCGTAAACTGCGCCCCGCTCGAACTTGCGTAT
Source organism: Bryobacterales bacterium (assembly GCA_041394905.1). Taxonomy (GTDB): domain Bacteria; phylum Acidobacteriota; class Terriglobia; order Bryobacterales; family UBA6623; genus RI-231. The sequence goes on from JAWKHJ010000006.1 coordinate 104,621, forward strand.
CCTTGAGCGGTGGAGATCGTCCTACGCCCCGGCGCTCCCGCCGATCTCGATGCCGTCGCGGCCCTACAGGATGCGAGCCCTGAACTCTCGCCTTGGCGCCGCGACTCGCTCGCGCGCGTGCTGGAAGGGGCCGACGACCACTATCGGCTTTCGGTCGCCGTGGTTGGAGACTCCGTCGCCGGCTTCCTGCTCTGGCAGGCTCTGCCGGACGGCGAGGTCGAAATTCTCAGCCTCGCTGTCGCCGAGCGCGCACGACGTCGCGGGACCGCGCAAGCGCTGTTGCGCCGCCTAATCGACACAAACTCCGGACCATTCTTTCTTGAAGTCCGCGTATCGAACCGCGCCGCACGCGCACTCTATGCGAAGCTCGGATTCGTGGAACAGGGCATCCGGCCTGCATACTACCACCGTCCGGTGGAGGATGCCCTCCTGCTGCGCCTCGCCTAAATTCTTGTGAAAACCGAGCTGTCAAGCATTGAAATCGATCCTTAACGTTTGCTAGCTTAAGGCCACCGGTGGCGACCACGACCGTTCCACAACCCCTCTCACAGCCTCCGGTCCTTCTGTACTCACGATCCCGCGACACCGGCATGACCGGTGCGCATCCCTTTACATCACGATTGTTAGGAGGTAGCGAACGATGGAGAAAATGCCTACCCAGCAGGCGCGCGCCGAACTGATGGCGACGAGCGACGAATTCCGGCGGCTGGCAGCGCAGCATTCCAGTTACGACCGGCGGATCGAGGAGCTCTCGAGCCGCAAGTTCCCGTCCCAAGAAGAGCAGATCGAAGAAGCGCGTCTGAAGAAGCTCAAGCTGCACCTCAAGGATCAGATGCAACACATGGTGGAAGACGCCGACGAGAGCGTCCACTAGCCGCTCGCAGGGGATTGCGGGCGGCCCGGTCGAAGGGGTTCGTCGCTCGCAACCCTTCTCTTCCAAAACCCCCCTCGCATAGATTGGTATACTGACCCTTCGCGCCAAGCGCATGGTCAAAGACGGGATCTATTATGGCGTCGGCCTCGGCGCCGCAGGGCTCCTCCTCAGCGTTGTTTTCCACCCCGCCTGGGGCGCCCCGTTTTTCCTACTCGCCGCGTTTTGTCTCTACTTCTTTCGCGACCCTGAGCGCGCGATTCCGGCGGGCGATGTCGTGGTGTCTCCGGCGGACGGCAAAGTGGTCCACATGCGTCCTACGCCAGGGGGCGGCGTACGCATCAGCATTTTCCTCAACATCTTCAACGTCCACGTCAACCGTAGCCCGATCGGCGGTCGCGTAACCGGCGTAGAGTACAAGACAGGCTCGTACTTGATGGCCCACAAGGAGCTCGCCTCCGACGAAAACGAGCAGAACACGCTCACCATCGACCCCGACCGTCCCGGCATGCAGCCTGTCATCGTCAAGCAGATCGCCGGTCTCGTCGCACGCCGCATTGTGTGCTACAAGAAAATCGGCGACCGCGTGGAAAAGGGCGAGCGATTTGGGCTCATCAAGTTCGGCTCGCGCGCGGACGTGTTTCTAGGTCCGGAATGGCAACCGACGATCCAAGTGGGCGAGAAAGTGGCGGGGGGATCCTCGATCCTGGCAAAGCTGCGGAATCCTCCAGCGGGAGGCGTCTGATGCGCGTCCGGCTGCTTCCGCTGATCGACCGCGAAAGCCTCTACGCCCTGCCGACTCTGTTTACGGCGGGTACGTTCTTCGCGGCTACTTGCCTGATGAAGACAGTCCAGGCGATCTCGTTGCCGCCCGAATCGGCGGCGATGGCGGCTCGCCTGTACGATCACGCTGCGATGGCGATCGGCATCGCGGTGCTTACCGACGGCTTAGACGGACGCATTGCGCGCGCCACCGGCGCGACCAGCGATTTCGGACGTGAGATCGACTCGCTGGCCGACGCCATCACGTTCGGCGTGGCCCCGGCAACCTTGGCCTTCGCCTGGGGCATTCGCGCTCCGGAGCTGCGGCCGGACCTGTGGCTCGGCAAGTACCTGCCCAGCCTGGGTTACTTGATCGCCTTCCTGTTCATGCTCTGCGGCGCGGCCCGTCTGGCGCGTTTCAACGTCCAGAAGAACCCGCAGCCGAAAAACCCCGGACGCCCCGGCAAGCGCTACTTCGTCGGCATGCCCATCCCGGCCGCCGCCGGCATGTTAGCCGCCGTCGTTCATGCGCGCGGCGGCATTCCGATCGAAAACTGGTGGCCGAGCGGCGCGCTATGGCTCGGCTTGATGGGGCTGCTGTCGTTCTTGATGGTTTCGAGCTGGCGGTACTCGTCGTTCAAGGATTTGAACCTGATGGGTACGCCCGGACGTGGCATCGTCGTGGTTGGCGCGTTGATCTACTTGATCTGGAACTTCTCGCAACCCGTCTTGTTGCTGATCGCGAGCTGGTTCTTGCTTAGCGGAATCTATTGGCGCGTGGCTTGGCTGCTCAAGCGTGACAAGACCATTCCCGCCGCTCCCGAATCCACAGAGGAAGCGGAGCAGAGCGCGTGAGACTCACGCTCGCCCTGTTGGGCTTGAGCTTGTCCTTCGCCGGTTGCGGTTATCACTTGGCCGGCAAGGCCGACACGATCCCCGACGAGATCCACGCCATCGCTGTACCAGCGTTCCAAAATGGAACCACCGAGTACAAGATCGAGCAGTACGTCACGCAGTCGATCGTGCGCGAGCTGATCTCCCGCACGCGTTACCAGGTCGTCAACCGCGAGGAGAACGCGGACGCCACGCTGCAGGGCGTCGTGACCGGGTTCTTCGCATTCCCGCAGAACTTCGATCCTGTAACGAACCGCGCCACCACCGTAACCACGATCACACGCGTGCATGTGACCCTGGTTGATCGCCGCACCGGCGGCATCCTCTACCAGAACCCGAATCTCGAGTTCCGCGAACGCTACGAAGTCTCGGCCGACCCGACCGTTTACTTCGAAGAGCGCGAAGCCGCACTACAACGTTCCAGCGAAGCGATGGCGCGAGCCGTGGTATCCGCGGTGCTCGAGGGATTCTAACGACCGACCTGAACTTGAATGAAAACCATGAAGCGCCTTCTGATTCTCGCCCTGTTTGCGACTGTCTCCCTATTTGCAGCGGATACCGTCGACATCTACTTCATCGACGTGGAGGGTGGCTCGTCGACTCTGATCGTCACCCAGGCGGGCGAGTCGGTGCTCATGGACGCCGGATTCGCGGGCTTCAACAATCGCGACGCCGATCGCATCGAGCACGTGATTCGCGAGGAAGCCGGCCTGACGAAGATCGATTACTTCCTCACCTCGCACTTCCACGGCGATCACGTCGGCGGCCTGGCCGAGCTCGCCAAGCGTATTCCCATCGGCAAGTTCGTCGACCATGGCGACAGCGTGGAGAAGGACTCGGAGAACGGTAAGAAAGTGTGGGAGACCTACCTCGCCACCGCTGGCGAGAAGCGCTGGACCGTCCAGCCCGGCGATACGCTCCCGCTCCAAGGCGTCGACCTGACCATCGTGGCCGCGCACAGCCGATTCCTGCCCAAGCCGCTGCCGGGCGGCGAGCGCAACCCGCTCTGCCAGTCGTTTGAAGTGCAGGACGAGGACAAGACCGAGAACGGCAAGAGCCTCGGCTACCACCTGCGCGCCGGCAACTTCGAGTTCGTCAACCTGGGCGACCTGTCTTGGAACTTCCAGTACCAGCTGGCTTGTCCCATCAACCTGCTCGGCAAAGTGGACGCCGTGCTTGCTTCGCACCATGGCGTGCGCAACGACGTTTTGCCGCAGCAGCTTTGGTCCACCCAGCCGTCCGTCGTCGTCATGAACAACGGCCCAACCAAGGGCGGAGGCCCCGAGGCGGTTGAGTACGTGCTCGAGACGCCCGGCCTAGAGGACTTCTGGCAGTTGCATCGCGCCGTCAACAACGACGCCGAGCACAACGCCGACGAGCGCCTGACTGCCAACCTGGGCGAGATCGACGGTTGCGAAGGCAACTGGATCCGCTTGCGTGTCGACGGCGACGGCGCCTACACGGTCCTCAACAGCCGCAACGGATTCACCAAGCGCTACCGGGTGCGATAGCTTAGCCCGGGTGCTCGCCGCGCAGCCGGTAGATCAGCGCCAATAGCTCCGCCACGGCCCTGTACAAATCCGCCGGGATCTCGTCGCCAATCTCCGCGCCACGATAGAGCGCTTGCGCCAGCGGCGGGTTCTCGACGATCGGCACGCCGTGCTCGTCAGCGACGGCGCGGATGCGCAGCGCCAAATGATCGGCGCCCTTGGCCACGACGTTCGGAGCGGCGTGTTTCTGCGGCTCGTAGCGCAACGCCACGGCGTAGTGCGTCGGGTTGGCCACCACCACGCTCGCCTTGGGCACTTCGCTCATCATCCGGCGGCGCATCATCTCGCGTTGCAGCCGGCGCAGACGCGCCTTGATCTGCGGGTTGCCTTCGATGTCTTTGTGCTCTTGGCGCACCTCATGCTTGGTCATCATCAGCTTCTTGCCCAGCTTGCGGCGCTGGCGGTAGAAATCCAGCCCTCCGGCGGCAGCCAGCACGACTGCGGCTTTGAGCAGCAGCTCGAGCGTTGCATTGGCGACCACGGCCGCTCCGGCCCGAGCGGAAGTCAGGGGCAGCAGCAGAAAGCGCTCGAGCTCTCCAGAAAGCACCACCCAGAAGATCACCGCCGCTACGGGCAGCAGCACCAGCGCTTTCGCGGTTTGAGCCAGGTTCTCGCCGGGTAGCTCTTGCAGCTTCTGCATGGGGCTCAGCCGCTTCAAGTCTGGTTGCAGCTTCTTCGCCGAGAGCGCGAAGCCCGTCTGCGTGACGTGCGAGAGCAACCCGATCGCGAGCAGCAGAAGCCCCAGCGGCGCCAAGAACGACAGCGGACCCTCCACGAGCGTCCGCGCCAGCCCGCCTAGCTCCGCCGGACCTACGTGTTCGCGAAATGCGAGCTGGAACGTCCCGCGCATCGCCCGCATCAGGCCCTCGACGATCATCGCCCCGCTCATAGCCAACAAGCCGACTACGGCGCCAAATTGCAACGATGCCGTCAGCTCGCGGCTGGAAGCGACCTGACCCTCTTCGCGCGCCTTGTTCTTGCGTCGCGGAGTGGGTTGTTCTGTGCGTTGCGCTTGGTCCTCGGCCATGCGCGCCTCACTTCGCGAGCAAGCCGGTCACCACTTCGCCCGCCTGCTCGGCCAGATAGCCGAACACGCGCGTGGCCGAACCCAGCGTCGGGATCAGTACCACCAACCCGGCTACGATCTTGATGGGGAAGGCCAAGGTGAGCAACTGCATCCGTGGGTTCACCTGGTTGAGCAGACCCAAGGTCAGGTCGATCAGCAGCAACGCTGCGATCACCGGCAAAGAAAGCCGAACTCCCGCGTCGAACATCACCCCGCCCAGCCGCACCATCGCTTCCGCCGCGCCCGCCGGCGGCGCATAGGAGCCCAACGGCCAGATCTCGGCGCTACGTGCCATCGCTCGAATCAGAAAGAGGTGGAGATCGAACGCGAAGAACAGGAGGTTCGCCAGCAGCGCAAACGCCACGTTCAGGATCGAGGCGTCCACTTGGCTGGTCGGGTCGACCATGTTCACATAGGAGAAGCCAGCCTGAAAGCCCAATGCCTGCGCCGCCAGTCCGAACGCTTCGAGCGCCACGCGCATGGCGCAGCCCATTCCGAACCCCAGCGCAGCCTCGGATGCCATCCAGCGCAGCATCTCCCACGGCGCCGTCGGCGAGGCCAACGCCTCCGCGCCGGGTCCGGCTACGGCGAGCGGCGTCAAAGCCGCGGCAAGCGCAACTCCGAGCGCGACCTTTGTCACAGGCAGCGCCGTCTGCACGCCTGGCACGGGCAGGAAGACTGCCAGACCCAGGCAGCGCGTCAGCAGCAGCGCATAGTTGATCAGCCAGACCGCCGGCAGCTCGAGCGTCATCGCCCCACTCAAGACGCAAAGCGATCGAGCCCGCCGAGCAAGCGCGCCGTGTAAGCCATCATGCGCTCGGTCATCCAGGGCATCAGCAGCATCGCCGCGGCGAGAAAGATCAGCAGTCTCGGCACCGTGTTGAACGCCGGGTCTTGCATCGATGTGAGGATCTGCAAAACGCTCACCAGCACGCCGCCCACGAATCCAATGAGCAAGATCGGTCCGCCGACAAATAGCGTCATCCAGAACGCATCGCGGATCACTTGCACGGCGAAGTCCGGCGTCACGGCGTCACCCCGTGCACCAGCGAACCCACCACTAGATTCCATCCGTCCACTAGCACGAACAGCAGCAGCTTGAACGGCGTCGATAGCATCACCGGCAGCAATTGGATCATGCCGAGTGAGAGCGTGATCGAAGCCACGAGCAAATCAATGATGAGGAACGGCAGAAACAATACGGCCCCGATCTGAAAAGAGGCCCGCAACTCCGAAATCGCTAAGCTGGCGCCAACACTGTCAAATCGAGCTCTGCCGGCGTCGCAGGACGCGGCTTGCCTGTCACTTCGAGGAACAGCTCGACGTCGCGCTCACGTGTGAAACGGCTCAAGTAGCGCTTGATCGGCGGCTGCGCCGCTTCCAGCGCTTCGAGCTGTCCGATCGCGCCCGTTCGCATCGGCACGATCGCCTCGCGGTAGACCTGGTCGGCGACCGGTTGCATCACCGCCATCGTCAGGAACAGTGCCAGGCCCAGCAGCGTCTGGTTGCCCGGAAGCGGTTTGTGTGCCGACGGCCTGGCGCAGGAGGTACAGCACGATCTGATGCGCAGGAATGGCGTGATCGAGGCCAGCACGGTGGCGCCAGAGTAAGCAGAGTCAGTAGCAGGACGATCTGCAGCGGCAGGCTCAACTCCGCGCTCGCCCCCGGCACGCTGACCGTCGGCGCTATGGGCGGCGTGGGGGCGACCTGCGCTGAAGCCGCCAAAGCCGCCAGCAAGATGAGCCAAACGAGCTTCACAATTGTTCCGGTTCGGCCGGATCCAGCTCGGCCAAAGTGGCGATGGACTGTCCCGTCACTCCCACCAGCAGACGCCTGCGCCCGGCGCACACCACCGCCAGAATTGCGGCCCGCGCTCGGCAGCGCCGTCTCTAGAACTTCGAGTCCGCGGCTGCCCGATGGTCGCTTGCGCGCCCACGCCGCCGCCACGCCTGAAGGGCGAGCACGGCGGCGGCGCTGGCGATCTCGGCCGTCATTCATCAAGTCTCCACGCCGTGCCGCCGCCCGGCGATCTCGGTGATGCACTGTCCCATCGAGTCCTCGATCACCACGATCTCTCCGGCTCCGATGCGCAGACCGTTGAGCAGCAGCGTCACGTTCTCGCCCGCCGAACGCGGCAGCGTGATCACCGAACCGACGCCCAGCGCCACCACGTCGGCACAACGGTACTCGCAGCTTCCGAGTTGCGCCTGGACGCTCATTGGTATGTCGAGAAAGCCGGCGAAGGGGTCGACCTTTACGGTCGACTCCTCCTTGGTCGCTGTGTCTTTCTCGATGACCATTTCCGCCGCCTTCGTGTGCGGGCCGCCTCTACCGCTTCAGGTTCAACGCTTCCTGGTTGAGCTCGTCCGCGGTGGTGATCACCCGCGAGTTCGCCTGAAACCCTCGCTGGTAGGTGAGTAGGTCCGTGAACTCTTTGGCAATATCGACGTTCGACGTCTCGAGCGATAGGCCGACGATCGAGCCCAGGCCGCCCGAGTTTGCTGGCCCTCCAACGGCTCGCCGGCCGCGGCCGTTCGCACGAAGTTGTTGTTCCCGACCGCTTGCAAGGCCTGCGAATTGGTGAAGCGCGCCAGCGCCAGTGCGCCAACTGCTGCGTACGGCCATCCGAGTACAGGCCGTTGATCTGCCCGCCGTCGGCAACCGAGATCGAGACAGCTCGGACGAAGCCCGGAGCCGTTCTGCGACAAGTCCGTCACCGCCGACGCCGCGGCCACCGCCGTTAGGCGCGGCTGATTGAGATCGTCAAGAAAGTTCCACGTGATGTTCATCGGCGCCGCGCCGTTCGCGTAGGCGTAGTTGGGCGTCGTCGCGGTCATGTCGAGCATGGCCGAGGTGGGCGCGCCGGGTCGAGTGCGCCGTTCTGGTCGAACTCGATGACTACCGGGCCGACGACCACATCCGGGTCGGTCGTCGGCTGCGGAGTTCATGCTCCAGGTCGATCGTCTCGTTCGCCGGCAACGTCGCCGTTACAGTAAGCGCAGCCGAGTTCGTGCCCGTCGGCGTCCCGGCGTAAAGGTAGAGCGTGAGGATGTGCGGCGCGCCCAGCGAGTCGAAGACCTCGATCGGTCGCGAGAACGGCTGCATCTGACCGGTTTGCAGGTTGGCGTTGACGGACAAGGTCGAAGTGGCCGTCGGCGGAATCCGGTCGTTGCCCTGCAGTGTGATCGGACCACGTGGCAAAGTTGGTGTTCACCGTTCTGTCGTGCGGTCGCGCACCCACCCCTGCACCATCTCTCCGTTGACCGTGACCAACTCCTGGTCATGGTTGAGCTGGAAGTTGCCGGCGCGAGTGTAGAGCGTCAGGTCGCCGTCTTCGACGATGAAGAAGCCCTCGCCTTGGATCGCGGCGTCGAGCAGGCCGCCGGTGTTCTGGACCGTCCCTTGCTCAAAGCGCCGGAACACCGTCACCGGTGCGGCCCCGATTCCCACCTGGGATGCGACGCCTGATCGGGATTGGCCGATCTGCTGGTAGAAAAGGTCGCGAAAGTCGGACCGGCTCCCCTTGAAGCCGATCGTGTTGAGATTCGCGAGATTGTTCGCGACCACTTCCACGGCGCGGGAGTGGGCGCGAAGGCCGGATAGGCCGGTAAAGAAAGGACTAGGCATGCGTTTTGGGCTCCTGTTGCGAAAGATTCACAAAGACTTGCGGTATGAATTGGGGCTATTCGGTAGCCGGAGGCTCCGCCGTTGACGGCGTCAACGCTTGGTTGATCGAGTCGAGCGACTTGCGCATGCCCAGCAGTTGTTCGAGCGAGCTGAATTGCGCAAGCTGGCTGACGAACTCGGTCGGATCTTGCGGATTGAGTGGATCCTGGTTCTTCATCTGCGTCACGAGCAACAGCAGGAAGGTTTGTGAGTCGGCTTTCTGGCCAAAGAGACCGTCAGCGCTGCTCTGCAACGTGGAGGAAGTGGTGCTCGAAGATGTGCTGGCTATTTCGCTCATGACAAATGGGTTAGTCAGTTGAAGTGGCTTCGGCTTGCGCGACGCGCCGGGCGCGCACGCGCGGACGCCATTCGTGTTGCCGCCGCTCGCGCCGTTCGCGTCGTTGTTCCGCGTCTTCGGGTGCGCCGGCTGGCTGCGCAGTGGGTGCGTAAGCCATCGGCTCGGCGGCCAAACTGTGGCGTGCGAGAGAGTCGACGAGCGTCGGCAGCGCCGTTTGCAACGCGCGAGCGGTCGGGCTCTTGTCAGCTCGGACCATCAGGTCGATTAGTCCGGCGCGCTCCGTCAAGTTGAGTGACACGCGGCCTAACCGTTCGTCGCGTACGACGAGTTGAAAGCGCGTGCGGTCGTCGTGCCGGGAGACTTCCGCCGATTCGGTTTCGAGGGCGCGTGGCGCCGGAGAGCCTTCGGCGGGAGCGGCCTCGTGGCGCGGCGGCTGGGTCGGGCGAGCCTCGGCTGCCGGGGCTGGCGCATGCTGCGCGGCCGTCGGTTGGGAAGGGAGCTGCGGCGGTTGTGGCTCGGTGCGCGGCTTCGGCGGTTTCGCCTCGCTCGCAGATTTCTCGGCGAGGTTTTCCTGTGGTCGAGGCGCGGGCGCCGCGTCGTCAGCTGTGGCGTCCGCCGACGGCATGGCCCGGCGTTCGCGATGCGGCGCTGGCTCTGCGGTTTCGACCTGGGCTTGGGGCGTTTGTGTTCTTGCCGGCTGCGTGGCCTTTGAGACCGGCTCAGGCTCGCGCGTCTCGGGTTCGGCTGGCACAGGTTCCGCTCGCGCCGCTTCGACCGATTCTTGCTGGTTTGGCAAAGCTTCGACAGCCGTGGCGTCGACCGGATGGAGTTAGCGGGGCCGGGACGTCTTGGCGCAGCCGCAGCGCGAAAGCCCTTTCCTCGGGGGCCGGCTTGGCTGCGTCGCGGGCTTGGACCGGCGCAAGTACGGGAATGTCGAAGTCTTTCGGCGTGGCTGCGGCGACGCGCTCCAAGGCTGGCGCCGACTCCTCTGAGGGCGGCCACAGCTCGGGTACGATCGGAGCCGGTTGCTCGACTCGGATGAGCCGTCATCCAAATCTTCGTCCCGGCCAAGCGCAGGCGCTCGAGGCGTAGCGGCTGGAGTCGGCACGAAGGCTGGAGTCGCATGCGCCTCCACTCGCGACGCCGGAGCGTCCTTTCTGCCGGCTTGGGGGTTTGCGCGGAGCTCGCTTTTGGACATCCTCGTGGACACCCGGGCGGACCGCTCGTGGATGGCCCGGAGGGTCTGCCGCCGAATCGTTTGTCCGCGGTGTCCCGGCCGTGGCGTCCTTCAGGACGGGCGCTGTTGCCGCGCCAGTTGGCTCAGGCTTCCGATGGCTCTGCTCGGGCAACTTTGGGTCCAGTTCCGGCCCCTCGCTCTGTTTGGGCTGCTCGGCGTCCGGTACTGGCCGGACGGCCGCCGCTACTGCCGCTGGAGATGGTTCGCGTTTGACAGGCGCATGGTAGGCAGGCTCGACCAAAAGGTCGCCGTCCTGGGCGGGGGATTCTGCTGGAACCAGAGTTTCCGGCTCCCGCACAACCGGAGCGCGAGTCGGCTGCTCTGAGGTCGCCCGCTCACCTTGCGCAGCAGGCGGTGTTTCCTGCGGAGTGCATCCCGTCTCTTCTGTGTCGGCTCGTGTGTCGCTGGCTTCAGGGTTGGACGTGGCGGGCGACAGCTTGCGCGGTTGCTCGACGGGCGAAGTCTGTGGCCGAGGCTGCACAGAGATATGAGCTCCTAGGGGTTTCGTTGACTCGGCAGGCGCATTGATTTGGGGTTCCGGACCGGCATCGCTGCGCTGAGCGTGCGTTTGCTCCGCTAGCGCTTCATCCTCGCGCGGTGCGTCGTTTCCCGTTTCGGCCTCGCCTCGAGCTTCTGGCGCGAGATCCAGCGGCTGAGCGTCTGTTTGGACCGCCACCGGCCCGATCGCCGCCGCCAGCAAGGCGGCAAACAGCGAGGCGAGTCCGTCGATAGCCAAGCCGCCGCCATTCGAGCCGCCCGAGGCCGAGGCGTCGGCAGTCGTCAGAGCGGAGCCTGTGGGGAGCGCGGCGGATTCGAGCGCGAGCATCTGCGACCCGATGTAGGCACGGTGAGGGCCAAACCCGAGAGCACCTGAAAATACGCCATTTGCGCCATTTGTAGGCTTCTGTCTTGCGACCAGTTCTTGTCGCGGTGACGAGAGATCGTCACTGCCGCCAGCGCTGCAAATCCAGCTTGTTCAATCACTTGCGCGATCCTCCCGCTGTGGCGCCAGCATGCATCCACTCTCCGCGCCCATGAATCCAGCCCTGCTCACCGCCGCCGCCGGCATGAAGGCTCGCATCGAGACCGTTGACGTGCTCGCGAACAACCTCGCCAACTCCTCGACGGCCGGTTTCAAGGCCGACGCCGAGTTCTACCGCCTGTTTGAGACGGCCCGCGCCCGGCCCGACCCGCGCACCGGCGACGGCGATCCGATGCCCGTCGCCGAGGCCTCGCTGGTGAACTTCGGCCAAGGCCCCATCGAGACGACCGGCTCGCCGTTCGACATCGCCCTCGAAGGCCCCGGCTTTCTCACCGTGCAAGGCCCCAGCGGACCTCTGTATACGCGGCAGGGCTCACTCGGCCGCAGCGCCGCGGGCGAGCTCGTCGGCCCCGGTGGGCTGACCGTACTCGGTTGGGACGGCAAGCCCATCCAGATCCCCGCCAATGTTCCGATCGTCATCAGTCAAGACGGCGCCATCCGCGCCAACGAGACCACGATCGGCCGCCTTCCCATCGTCGAGTTTGCCGACCCGCGCCAATTGCGCAAGGCCGGCGACGCCCTGTTTTCCGCCCCGGCCGGCCTCGAGCCCCAGCCCGCCGCCTTCACCGCCGTACGCCAAGGCGCCATCGAAGGCTCCAACGTCAGCGCCTCGCTCTCGGCCGTGCGCCTGATCTCGGCCAACCGCCATTTCGAGATGCTCCGCCGCGCCGCCTCGCTCGTCGGCGAGGACATGGATTCGCGCGCGGTCAGCGAGCTCGGCCGCACTTCCTGATCGACGACCACGAGGACAAACATGATTCGCGCCCTGTTCAGCGCTGCCAGCGGCATGACCGCCCAGCAACTCAACATCGACAACGTGGCCAACAATCTGGCCAACGCCAACACCACCGGCTACAAGCACCGCCGCGTTCAATTCCAGGACCTGCTGTATCAGAACCTGATCTCCCCCGGAACCGCTTCGGGCCAGCAGACCGTGTTTCCCTCGGGCTTCCAGCTCGGCCTCAGGCCGCGTCGTCTCGAACGAAGTCATCTTCCGCCAAGGAGACTTCGTCGCCACCGACAACCCGCTCGACGTCGTCATCGAGGGCGCGGGCTTCTTCCAGGTCACCCTGCCGACGGGCGAGCAGGCCTACACCCGCGCCGGCTCGTTCCACCTCGACCGTGACGGCAACCTCGTCACTTCCAATGGCGACCCCATCGAGCCCAACATCGTCATCCAGCGCGACGCGCTCGACGTCACCATCGGCGGCGACGGCACAGTCAGCTACACCGTCCCCGGACAGAACCAAGCCACCCAGGCAGGGATCATCCAACTCGCCGGGTTTCAGAACCCCGCCGGTCTCAAGGCGCTTGGCAGCAATTTGTTCCAACCCACTGAAGCCTCAGGGGATCCGATTCTCGGCCAACCCGGAGGACAGGACGGTTTGGGCCGCCTGCGCCAGGGCATGCTCGAAAATTCCAACGTCTCCGTGGTGGAGGAATTCATCCAGATGATCATGAGCCAGCGCGCCTATGAAGCCAACGCCCGCGTGGTGCGCACTGCCGACGAAATGTACCGCGAGGCCAACTCCCTCAGCCAATGATGATGCGCTACGCGATCCTCCTTCTCGCCGCCGTGTCGTGTCTCGCCGCGGCCCCGACCGTCGAGCTTACCGACGCACGCCTGCGAGCCGCCGACATCTTCGATGGCGCCGATCCGCGCATCGACCTCGGACCGGCTCCGGCCCCCGGCGCGCATCGCCGCGTCACGCGTCCGCAGCTGGTGCGCTGGGCGCGGCAAGCCGGGGTGTCGGAAGACGTCGTACCCGATGAGCTCTTGCTCGTACGCAAGCTGCGCCGCGTCCCCGCGGCTGAGTCCGTCGAGCGCATCCGCGACCTGCTTGCTGAGGAGTTTGACCTCACCCCGCAAGACATCACGGTCGAAGTTTCCGGTGAGGCCTCGATCGAGGTTCCCGCCGGGCCGCTCGAGTGGGCGCGCATGGGGCCGCCGCCCTTGCTTGGCCGGCCTATCGCGGTGCGGCTGCGTTGGCGCGACTCGAGCGGTCGCAGCGGCGTCGAGTCGCTGACCGTAACGCTCCACGCCCGCGCCGAGGCTCTAACGGCCGCCTCCAAGCTGCCCGCAGGCGCGGAGCTCGACCCCACGAAGCTTACGCGGCGCAAGGTCGAGCTGGAATCGTGGGGCAAAGCCTATCTCACCCAAATTCAATCGGATGACGGAAGTATTCTCAACGAACAACTCAATCCTGGCCAGCCCTTGACGAAGGGCCACGTTGTTCTCCGTCCAGTGATCGAGCGCGGCGCGATGGTCGAGATCGTCTTGCGCGTCAGCGGAGTCCATCTACGCGCTCCGGCGCGCGCTGAGGGCTCCGGCTCGCCCGGCGATCTCGTCCCGTTTCGCAACCTCGCCACGAACCAGCGTGTGCTGGCCCACGTGGTGGATTCGAAGACCGCGGAGGTTCGTACGCAATGACTCGTTTTCTCCTACTGCTGGCGGTTGCGCTACCTGCACTCCACGCCCAATCCGCCGCCGATGCACTCGGCGCCTACATCGAGGACTCGCTCACCATCCAAGAGAGCCTGCGTCCTACCCCGGGCTCGCTCTTCGCTGAGAACGCCTACTTGGCCGAGGTCGCCCGGGACCCGCGCGCCGGGCGCGTCGGCGACTTGATCACCGTGATGGTGAGCGAGCAAGCCTCGGCGCTCACCAGCGGCGCCACCAGTCAGGCGCGACTCCGGCTCCTCTTCCGGAGTCTCGGCCTTACTCGGCTTGATGGCGCCCCACGCGCCCTCTGCCCAACCTGTTCGGCCAGAACAGCACCTCCAGCCTGAAGGGCAAGCGTCGACCAGCCGGCAGACCAACGTCATGCCGTCATCACCGCCTATGTCACCCAGGTCATGCCCAACGGAAACCTGATCGTAGAGGGCGCCAAGGAGGTCTCGGTCAACTCCGAGCGCCAGCTCGTCTGGATCCGCGGCGTCGTCCGCCAGATCGACCTAGCGCAGGACAACAGCATCAGCTCGGCCCGCATCGGCCTGCTCGACCTGCGCGTCAATGGCCGCGGCGTCGTCCAGGACGCGATCCGGCGTCCAAATGCCATCTATCGTGTTTTCAGGAAGTTGTTGCCGTTTTAATGAAGTATTCAACGAAGCTGATCTCCGCCCTGCTCGTGACTGCCTGCTGCTTGCCTGGCGCTGGGCGCCTCAAGGACCTCGTCTCGATCGACGGCGTACGCGACAACCAGTTGATCGGGTACGGCCTCGTCGTCGGCTTGAACGGAACCGGCGACCGGCAGCAGACGGTCTTTTCCGCCCAGAGCCTGTCGAGCATGCTGAGCAAGATGGGCGTCAACGTCGCGCCGACTCAGCTCCGCGTCCGCAACGTCGCGGTCGTGATGGCGACCGGGGCCACTGCCGCCCTTCGCCACTCCCGGCATGCGGCTCGACGTCACCGCCTCGTCCATTGGCGACTCGAAAAGCCTGCGCGGAGGAACTCTGCTGCTCACAGCGCTCAAGGGCTGAGCTGACGGCCGGACCTATGCTGTCGCTCAGGCTCCGCTGTCGATCGGCGGATTCTCCGCCGGCCAAGGCGGTCCGGGCGTCCAGGTCAACCATCCCACCGTCGGGCGCGCTCCGGCCGAGCGCTCGTCGAGCTCGCTGCCTGAGCGTGCCGCCTGACCCGAGCGGGTTCGCCCGCAACCGCCGGGCCCGATTTCGTCACCGCCAACCGCGTCCGCCGCTGCTGCCCGCGAGTTCCCCGACGCCGCCGTCGAAGCGAAAGCGCTCCGGCGCCGTATCCGCGTCGCCCTGCCGCCCGAGATGCGCGACACCCCGGTCGAGCCTCGCCTTGCCTGCAGCCTCGAAGTTGAGGCCGACCGCCCGGCGCGTCGTGCCTCAACGAACGCACCGGCACGGTGGTCATCGGCAGCACCGTCCGCATCGCCCCTGTCGCCGTGCTGCACGGAGGCCTCACCGTGCAGGTCGTCACCAACTACATCGTCAGCCAGCCGGGCCTCGTTTGGCCAGGGTGAGACCGCGGTCGTGCCGCAGACCGAGGTCAACGTCGCTGAGGAGAAAGGCGCGCAAGGGTATGATGCCGCTGGCGCGCCAGCGTCAGGCGAGCTCGTCCAGGCCTTGACGGCGATTGAACTGCTGCCGCGCGACATCGCCATCATGCAATCGATCGCCGCCGCCGGCGCGCTGGAAGCCGAGCTGGAGGTGATGTAGATGCAGACGCCGATCCTGCCGCCCTCGCTGACGGCTGGGACGCCCGAGCGCCCGACCGTTCGCCAAGCCGCCCGCGAATTCGAGACCGCCTTCCTGGTCGAGATGCTCAAGGCCGCGCGCCAAGCCAACGAGCCTCTCGCGGAAGAAAGAGAAATGACGGGCGCCGAAAACTACCAAGAGTTCGCCGAACGCTACCTGGCCGAAGAGCTCGCAGGAAAAAACGTCCTCGGGTTCGCCCAGCTGCTCGAACGCGAGCTCACCGGTTGACGCAGGCCCCTAATTAAAACCTTCCGCTCCTTTCGCCGATAAGCTCTATCGGGAGGGCCGAGCCATGAGAATCGAAGATTCCGCAAGCGTTTCCGCCGATCTCCGGTCGGTACAGCTCGACCGGACGCAGGAAACCCAGTCCGACGGCGCACGCGGACGAGACCGCGCCCGCCAGGGACAGGGCGACAGCGTGAACGTCTCCTCGCTGGGGTCGCAGATCGCGCGCGCGCTCGAACAGCCGAGCACCGACGAGGTCTCGCGTGTCGAGCAGGCGCAGCGCGCCGAAGCCTCGGGGGACTCGAAGGTCTCTGACGAGCAGCTCGCCGACGCGCTCATCCAGGGCGCGGTGCGCGACACCTCGCTCGATTCTGAGATCGCGCGCTTCACTCAGGCGGCGCGTTAGCCATGGACGAGCCCGATCGCTCGTGGCGCGCGCTAGCCGAGCGCGTCGATCAAGCAGCCGCGGCGCTCTCGCGGGCCGACTTCGAGGCCTTCGCCGAGCACGCCGTTCGGCTGGACGCCGAAGATTTGGCGGCGCTAGAGATGGCAGAGGACCCGAGCGCAAACGCCGAGGCCTGCCGCGAGCTGCGCCGTTCGCTCGAGAGCCTCGGCGCGCTCCTTGGCCACATTGCGGGTGTGCGCGACGCGCTGCTCGGGACGAAACCCGGGGCGGCGGGAGGCTACGACCGCAGTGGCGCTGTCCAGCAGCAGGGCGCGCGGCGCGAGGCGAGCTTGCGCGAGGAGGCTTGAGATGGGCGGTACCATCGGATCGGCCATGTCGGCGGCCCAGCGCAGTCTGGGCACGTTTTCTCGTTCCCTCGCCGTCATCCAGGACAACATCGCCAACGCGGCGACCCCTGGCTATGCCCGCCAGCGCGTCTCGCTCTCGACGGTCGTCGTTCCCGGCTCAGGCGCCGCCCAAGGCGTCGAGGTCAACCGCGTCGAGTCGATGCGCAGCAACTTGCTCGACTACCAGGTTGCTGTCACGACCCAGCGGCAGGCGCAGCTCGAGAAGACAACAGAGTTCTTCGCGCGGCTCGAACCCTCGTTCCGGCTCGACGGCGGCGGCGTCAACGATGCACTCGACGGGCTCTTCGCGGCGGCGTCTAGACTTTCGCTCAGCCCGTCGGACCCCAACCTCCGCCGGGTATTTCGCGATTCGGCCGACGGCTTCGCGGCAGCCACTCGCCAGTTGCACAGCGATCTCGGCGAACAAAGCTCCGCGCTCGAGCTCGAAGCGCGTTCGGTGGCCAATCGCATCGGCGCGCTCTCCGCGCAGATCGCCGATCTCGAGTCCAAACGCAACGGTGCGGACCCGCGTTTCTCAACTCCGCTCGAGACCCAGGTGCAGCAAAAGCTCGAAGAGCTCTCCCAGCTCATCGGCTTCACCACGCAGCGGCAGACCGACGGGACGCTCTCGGTCATTGCCGGCTCCACGCCGCTCATCACCGGGTCCCACTCGCGTCAGCTCAGCATCACGCTCGACAACCAAGGACTGCACGTGTTCAATGACGCCGGCCAAGACGTCACCGCGAGTCTCGAAGGGCAGGGAGGACGGCTGGGCGCAATCCTCGAAGCGCGCAACCAGACCTTGCCCGGGCTCGAGGATTCACTCAACCGCTACGCCAAGTCCGTCGCCGACCAAGTGAACGAGCAGCTCACCCACGGCGTCGACGCACTCGGCTCGGCGGGCGAACCTCTGTTCTCCTACACCGAGTCGGCGACGCTCGGTAGCGGCCGCACGGCGGGTACAGCCGGCGCAGCCACTCCGACACCGCCAAGCGTCACGTTCACGTTCAGCAATGGGCTGTCGGGTTCGATCACCGCCAACCTAGATTCGTTCTTCGTCGCGGCCGCCCCGCCGTCGGGCGCCGCCGCCGGAGACGCAGTGTCGGTGCGGCTGCTCTCGGCTGACGGTCAGGTCGACCGGACCCTGACCACGGCCCCGCTGTCGGGAGGAGAGACCGCCGCCGACTTGGCGTTGCGGCTCAATGATCAAGTGGCGCTCGACCCTGAGCTGGCCGGCTTGCTGACCTTCTCTGACCAGGGCGGTGCGCTCAAAGTCGTGCTCTCCGACCAAGCCAAGCAGGGTTTTGCGCTCAGCTCGTCCACCTCAAACCCGGCTTTTACCACGGGGCTAGAGTCGGGCGCTGCGCTCGGCGGTGAATCGGCTGAGGAGATCGCGGCAGCGTTGAACGCCGAGGTCGCGCTGGACTCGTCGCTCTCAGCGGCGGGCGTCCGGTTCACCGTCGTCAATGGCGAGCTGCGCCTCGATGCGGACGTCAGCTTCGACTACTCCGCGATCGACTCGGACGCCTCCGCCACGGGTTTTGCGTCGGGCTTTGCCTGGGCCTCGGGCCGCGCCGGAGGCGCCAATGCTGCCGGAACGCTCGCTGTCCGCAACATTCCGCTCGCCCGCATTGCCGCCGGGACATCAGACCGGCCGGAATCGGGAGACAACCTGATCGCGCTCGAAGCCTTGTCCGGCAAGCGCTCACTGACGGAGCGACCTACACCGAGTTCTTCTCGGGAATCATCAACGACGTCGGCCAGCAGTCCGAGACGGCCCAAACCGCGCTCCAAACCCAGGTCCAGGTCACCGCCGCGGCCGTCAATCTGCGCGACTCCTTCTCCGGAGTGGACGTCAACGAAGAAGCCATCGAGCTGATGCGCTTCGAGCAGGGTTACTCCGCCATGCTGCGCGTCATTCAGACTTTGGGGGCAGTTGACCGATGAGGTCTTGAAGCTGACTTGCCGCCATGCGCACGACGTTCCTGATGCAAGGCCGCGACACGCTGCGCAACTTGCGCGCCTCCACGGATTTGCGTCGCGGCCGAGCTCGAGCTGTCGTCAGGGGTGCGGACGTCCAAGCCAAGCGATTCGCCCATCGATGCGGCGGGCATCATCCGTACCCGCTCCAACATCGCTTCAACCGCCCGGCTTCGCGAGAACCTGGAGACCGCGCAGTCGGAGCTTCGCGCCGTCGATGGCACGCTGTTCGAGGCCGTCTCCGCTCTGCAACGTGGACTCACCCTCGGGACGCAAGGCGCCAACGCCACCGCGGACTCGGACAATCGCCAGATGATCGCCATCGAGATCGACGCGATCCTGCGGCATCTGGGCGGGCTTGCGAACTCGGTCTACGACGGGCGCTACGTATTTGCGGGCGGAGCGGGGAACACGGCCCCGTCGCGCTCGATGCGAATGGGCGCTACGAATACCGCGGCGATACGCAAAATCGCCTCGTCACCTTTCCGGACGGCCGTAGCGCGGCGATCTCGCTGCCGGGCGACGCGATCTTCCTCACCCCGGACGAGCTCGTAGGCCAAGGTCGCACGGCGCCGCCTTCCGGCACGCCTCCCACAACTCCCCCCGCGGCGGTCGGCGTCGCATTGTCCGGGGATCTCGACTCGGCGTTGGCGGTCGACCTCAAAGGGCCGTTCTTGGCCGCAGCGCCACCCGCGGGAGCCACGCCCGGAGATATCGTTTCAATCCGCTTCCAGTCGACTGACGGCGCGATCGACCAGACCATCGCCGCTCCGCCGCTCTCCGGCGGCGAGAACGCGGCGGCGCTCGCGGCGGCGTTCAACGCGCAGATCGCGGCCAATCCGCAACTCGCCGGCAAGGTCGGGTTCGTCGACCAGGGCGGCGCGCTGCAACTCGAAGTCCGCGACACAGCCGGCACGGGTTTCTCGTTCTCGCAGACGGTCAGCGGCGCTGTTGTCACAGGTCTAGAAGGGGGCGGGGAAGCCGGCGGCTACTCCGCCAAGGAGATCGCAGCTGCGCTCAACGACGCAGTGACGGCGCGGCCCGAGCTTGCCAACGCCGGCGTACGCTTCGATGTACGCGACGGCGAGGTGACGCTCGACAGCGAGCTCGACATCAACGTCCATGTCATCGACTTCGATCGCGGCACGGGCTTTTCGAGCGGCTTGGCCGGGGTTCACCGCATCGGCGGACGAGATTCGGCAAACGTCTTCGCCGCTCTCGAAGATCTGGCCGCGGCCCTGAAGGCCGATGATGTCGAGGGCGTCAAAATCCAGACATCCCGGCTTCAGCAGGCCGTCGACCACGTCAGTGGCGCACAGGCGTTCTACGGCGCCACTCTGCGCCAAGTCGAGCTTACGCTCAACACCTTGGCGGACCTCGACGTCGTCCACCAGGAGCGGCTCTCGCAGCACCGCGACGCGGACGTGCTCGACTCCATCGCGACCTTACAAGCTTCCACTTCCGCCGAGCAGTTCGCCATCCAGGTGGCGGCGCGCAAGCGCCAGACGATCCTCGACGTACTGGCCTGAGTCCATCCCAGCGTCCGGCTACACTGGAGCGTGGCCCAAGACGCCCCCACTGGACTTTTCGTCGGCTTGAGCACGCTCGACTTCGTGTTCGGCGTGGAGGGCTTCCCGAAGCGCAATACGAAGAACATCGTCGCCGAGATGGGCCTTTTCGCCGGTGGACCCGCGGCCAATGCGGCAGTCGCGTTCGCAGCCCTGGGCGGCCGTGCACGGCTCGAAACGGTGATTGGACTTCACCCCCTGGGCAGCGCGATTCGCGACGACCTCGAACGCCACGGAGTGGAACCGATCGACCGAGCGCCCGAACACGCGGGGCTGCCGCCGCTCGCCTCCATCCTGGTTAGCCGTCCCGGCGGCGATCGCACTGCGGTCTCGACTGCCTCGACGGGGCTGCCTGAGACCGAGTTCGATCCGCGCGATTTCGAGCCGAAGCCGGACGTGGTGTTGATCGACGCGCATTTGACGGCGCAGTGCGTGGCGGCGGCCCGCCACGCGAAAGCGCTGGGCGTGCCGGTGGTCTATGACGCTGGGCACTGGAAGCCCGGTCTCGAGGTGGTCTGCGAGTCGGTCGACTATGCCATCTGCTCGGAGACGTTCTTCCCTCCGGGATGCCAAAGCGGGAAGAGACCTTCGCCTGGCTTGCGGGCAGGGCGTACCCTATCGCGCCATCACACGCGGCGAAGCTTCCCATTCAGTATTGGCAGGGCCCGGACGGGGCGGGCGGATCGCGGTCGAAACCATCGAAGCGGCGGACACCCTCGGCGCGGGCGACTTCCACGCGGGGCTTTCAGCTTTGCGTTGGCCGCCGGCGCTAGCTTTACGGACGCTCTCCCGCGGTGCGCGCGTGGCGACCTTGTCGTGCCGCAGCTTCGGAACGCGCGCTTGGCTCTCATCGCTATAGCGCGGCGCTCGCGCTCACGGGCATCAGCCTTAGTCGCTGATCCGGCGCTTGCTGGCGCCTCCTCCGATCAAGCCTAGGTCGATGAGAGCGGCAACGATCACCACGACCATTTGCAGTCGGCGATTTCTCCTCGGGTGTTCATCGCCCAGGCATAGGCCAGAGTCGTCCATGGCAGGAACAGCCATCCCAGCGAGTGGCAACAGCAGCGAGTCGCCGAACGCGCGGCCAAGGTAGTCGGGAGAACATCGCCATGGCGATCATGGCGATTCGCGGACCGATGAAAAGGATGAGCAGAATGGCGCAGCAGGGCATGGGAACCTCTCCTTGCTTAGACCTCCCTACTGTAGTGGGTGTTGCAACCTTCCGCGCAACCCGACCCGTCGCCTGCTCTGCTAACAATGGAGTATGTCGACGGTCGAAGCCACTTCACACCACGCTGCAGCGCCTGCCTGCCCGGGGCGAGAGTTCAGCCGTGAGGCGATTGACGCAATCCTCGACGAAGCATTCCTGTGCCACATCGCGTTTCTCGACGACGAAGGGCGGCCCGCGCGCTCATCCCGACATTCGGGCGGCGTGAGGGCGACTGGCTTTACGTCCACGGCTCGAACAAGAACCGTGCGCTGCGGGCGATGATCGGCGGCGACGCTTGCTTGGGCGGCGTCATGCTGCTCGACGGCTTCGTCTAGCGCGCTCGACCTTCCACCATTCGTTCAACTATCGTTCCGTAATCGTTTACGGACAAGGCGAAGAAGGTGACCGACGCGGACGAAAAGCTGCGGGCGGTCAACTGCATTACCGACCACATTGCGCCCGGACGGCGTACGGCCGAAGCGCGGACATAACGAAAAAGAGCTACAGTGCGACTGGTCGTGCGTCTCTCGCTGCTGAGTGCTCCGCGAAGGTCGCACCGGCGGCGAGCGACGACGCGGAGGACATGGATTGGCCAGTGTGGGCGGGCGTCCTGCCAGTGAAGACGGTCTATGGACCGCCCGAGCCCGCGAGCGACCTCGAGCCCGGTAGGCCTCCGCGGTGGTCACGGATTACAAACGTCCGTAGGGCTCGGTCAGGCGGTAATTTCTTTCCAATTCTTCAGGCAGAGCTCGGCCGTCTGCAATCTCCGGATAGCGGCTGCCCTCTTGCTCGATCAGGTAATACTCCACTCCGCCGACTTTTTCCGCCGCCGCGACGATCTCCTTCCACGGCGCGACGCCTTCGCCCACCAGCACGCGGAAGCCTTTCTCCTGCTCGGTTCGCCCGGGGCCAGTCCTTGCAGTGCATGCTGCGGATGCGGCCAGGGTTCGCGTCGATCCAAGCCACGGGGTCCTTGCCCATCTCGACGCAGGTGCCCACGTCAGCTGCAACGTGACACCCTCGGGCGTGCCGCCGCCAGGATGTCCATCGCCGTTGGCCGCCGCCCAGGTCTTCCCACTCCGACGCGTGGTTGTGATAGCCAGCCCGCAGCCCTTCGGCCGCAAACTGCTCGTGCGCCTGGGTGAGTGTCGCGGCGACCTGCTTCCAGCCGTCGGCGCTGTCGAGCTTCTTTCCCGGGCTCGCCATCACTGCCGTCCCGCTCCCCAGAATCTTGTTGAGCGCGATCGCCCGCGCGGTTGTCCGGCTCGAAGGCGCGCGCCGGGCTGTGCAGCGAGCGGCATTCCAACTGACTTGTCAGATGCTCCCGGACTTGCTTGGCGTAGTCGTCGGTCCACTCGAAGTACGGAGAATAAAGCTCGACGATCTCGTAGCCCATGTCGGCCACGGCCGCAATCGTCCCCATCAGATCCTTTTTCGACCACTCGCGCACCGAATAGAGCTCCAAGCCCGACCGGTTTGTGCGCGGAGGGCGCAGCGGCGACTTCGGCCGCAGCCAGTTCCAGCGCCGCCTCCTGCTTGAACTGGCAGGCGGCAAAGAAGCAGCCCGCGGCAGCGGCGAAAAGCGACGGCGTTGCATCGAGGGCAAGGGTAGCACTTTTGCCTCTAAGGCTTGCCCAAACTGCACAGCGGATCGCCCGCCATCACGTTCATCCAGCTCAAGTAGGGCACCGACAAGTAGAAGCTTTCGGCCAGCGTGCGCCTCGTAGTATGCCGGAAGAGGTATTCTGGCCGAGGCGTTCCTTGTAGGAAAGGCTCGTCGACGTGGCCGGTCGCCGCACTGGCGCCCTGCCGAATCAGATCGCCCGTCAACGCCTGTGGCGATTTCGCCCAGTAGGTCTCCTTCATCGACCACGGCGCGGGCCGCCAATCGTCCGGGGGCGGCTCGAAGGTGCGGCCGTCGGTCGAGACGAATTCCGTGGCGACCGCGCCCGGCAGCCATTCGAACTTCACGTCGCGTAGGCGCTGCTTCTGGCGCGGCTCGTCGTTGCTGCCCCACGAGGCGTAGCCGATCACGCCGCGGGCCTCTGTCAGAACCGTGGTCGTGTTTTCTACCATCACGCGGTTCTGCGGCAAGGCGCGGGCCGCGGCTTGCATCCATTGGTCGCCCGGACCGGAATTGCTGCGGCTCAAGTCGAAGACGAAGAAGCCTCGATTCTTGGCCTCGAGGCAGCGGTCGATCATGCCGCGTACGTCATCGAAGCTGAACGCGGTCAGGCGCGTCACCAGAAAGATGCGGTGTTTGGCGACGTCGAAGCTCTCGCGGTAGCGGCCGAAGAAGGGGTTCTGCAGCGGGCCCTCGAGCGGATGCTCCTCATGGTCCATTAGCCGCGGCAGCAGCGTAAGCTCGGAGTCGACCGAAGCGCCATCGCTCTGCGCCCCCCCGCTCTTACCTGTGATGCGCAGCGGTACGCCTTTCGTCGTCGCCAGAATGTGGATCTTGCGCCTTTCGTCGAGCGGAATCGGCAGCAGGCAGTTCCAAACGGCCCTCTCCACGTACTGCTCATAGATCTCGCGGCCGATCGTCTCCTCCGCCGGCGCGCGGATCTCGCACAGGTTCTGCTTCGGAACATCGCGGCGGCGCTGGTAATATTCGCCAATCTCACGTGAGATACGCGACTCCGTGTTGACGATCAGCAGCACGTTCTCGCCTGTGTCCGCTTGGAGAAGCGAACCGGCGCACACGAGCAGCGCAACGGCAAAACGCATGTTCAACATGATAGGCGAGGCGCCGGAACGGTTCGCCAATTCAGCCAGTCGATTAGGATTACCTATGAGATGCACATTGCTGTGATTGGCGAGATCCTGTGGGATGTTTTCGACGATGAGGAGCGTTTAGGCGGCGCGCCGTTCAATTTTGCGGCGCACACAGCGCAGCTTGGCTCTAAGGTGACGTTCCTCAGCGCCGTCGCCGATGATGCCCGCGGAGCCGCCGCGCGTGCGCAAGCGCGTGAGCTTGGCCTCGACGGTCCGTACCTGCAGACTGTCGATGCGCCTCCTACCGGCCATGTCAGCGTCCAACTGGACGACGGCCAGCCTGATTATGAGATCCATCGTCCGGCTGCGTATGATGCGCTTGCGCTCGATGCGGACGATCTCGATGCTCTGGCGGCTTCGGCGCCGGACTGGCTCTATTTCGGCACACTGTTCGCGCATTTGCCGGCGCCGCGCGCGCAACTCGAGCGGCTGCTTGAAGCGCTACCGAAGGCCAAACGGTTTTATGACGTGAATCTGCGCAAGGACTCCTGGTCCGAGCCCCTGCTGCTCACGCTGCTTTCGCGAGCCCAGGTGCTCAAGATCAATGAAGACGAAGCCCGCCGACTCGAAGAGCTGTTCGGCGGACCGGGACGTACCTTGGAGCACTTCGCCGCTTGGGCCGCGCGCAAATGGAGGCTCGAGTCTGTCGCGATCACGCGCGGAGCCGATGGCTGTTCGCTCTTCCATGACGGCTGCTGGGTCGAAGCGCCGAGCGTTGCAGTCGAATTGGTCGACGCAGTTGGCGCCGGAGATGCGTTCTCGGCGGGCTTGCTCTACGGGCTGAGCCAGGGCTGGCCGGCGGAGAAGGCGGGCGCGTTCGCGAACCGCGTCGGCGCTCTCGTCGCCTCGCGCCCGGGCGCTGTTCCACGCTGGCGGGCCGAGGAAGCTTGGGCTCTCGGCTGAGCGTGGCTTAGAATTCTTTCGGCGGCAGCGCCGCAACGTTCAGCCAGTAGCTCTGTATACCCTCGATCACACTCTCGAACTGGTCGAAGTCGATCGGCTTGGCCACGTAGGTGCTGCAGCGCAGCTTGTACATCTCGAGCAAGTCCGCGTCGGATTTCGACGTCGTCAGGATGACCACCGGCAACGTGCGCAGGCGCTCGTCCTTGGCGATTGCTTCCATCACCTGCCGTCCATCCATGCGCGGCATGTTCAAGTCGAGCAAGATCAAGTCCGGCACGGGCGCGTCTTCGTACCCGCCTTCCCGCCGCAGGAACGCCATGCACTCGCAGCCGTTCGCCACGTGGTGCAGTGTCACGGGCAGCTTGGCGCGCTCGAAGCCTCGCCGCGTCAAGTAGACGTCGTCCTCGTTGTCCTCGACCAGGAGGATGTCGGCCAGACGCCGTTGAGTCATAGTCACTCTTGGTCTCCGCGGTCAGTGGCGGAGGAGGTCTCGTTAGCCGTCGCTCCGGCGTGAGCACCGTCGAGCTCTGCCGGCTTCGGCAGTGTGAATAGGAAGGAACTGCCTCTCCCTACGTCCCCTTCCACCCAAATCTTGCCGCCATAGCGGGTCACGATCCGGCGACAAAGGGATAGACCGATGCCCGTTCCCGGGTAATCGCTCGCCGCATGCAGCCGCTGAAAGACTTCGAATATCCTGTCGCCGTATTCCGGCGCAATGCCAATCCCGTTGTCCTTCACCCGAAATCGCCACACGTCGTCTTCCTGCACGTAGGAGACGTGTATACGCGGAGCGGCCTCGGTGCGGTACTTGATCGCATTGTCGATCAGGTTTTCCAGCAGGCTGCCCAAATGGAACGGATTGCCCGTCACCATGGGCAGAGGGTCTTTGGTCACCTGTGCGCCGCTCTCCTGGATGGCCGCGTGTAGGGCGTCGAGCGAACGTTCGAACACTTCGTTCATGTCTACTGGCCCGATTGAGCACTCACGCGATTCCACGCGGGAGAACTCGAGCAGATCTTGAATGAGCTCTTGCAGGCGCGTTGCTCCACGGATGATCCGCCGAATGTAGTCCTCCGCCTGAGCGTCGAGTCGCCCGCCATAGTCGATCTGCAGAAACTGCGCAAAGCCCGCGATCGCCCGCAAGGGCGTCTGCAGGTCATGGGAGGCGACATAGGCAAACTGCTGCAGGTCGCGGTTGCTGCGTTCGAGCGCCTCCTTGGCCCTCCTGAGGTCGGCGGAACGCTCCTCCACGCGGCGCTCGAGCTCCTCGGCCATCCGCTGGCGCTCTGCGTCGATACGCTTCTTATCCGTGATGTCGCGCCCGATCGTGGCGATGCCCGTCATCTTGCCTATGGAGTCGATGATGGGCGAAGCCGTGAGCGCAACGTCAAGCCTCGAACCGTCCTTGCAGATGCGTGTGGTTTCGCACTGGATGACGGTCTCTCCAGCCCTCAGCTTCTGCTTCAGGCCCGAACATTCATCCCCATGGTTACTCGGTACGACAGCCGAGTAGGGTTTGCCGATCATCTCCTCCGACATGTAGCCGTAAAGACTCTCAGCGCCGCGGTTCCAATGTGTCACGATTCCGTCCAGCGTCTGGCTGATGATTGCGTCCCCGGACCAGTTCACGATGCCGGCTAGGCATTCGCGTTCGGCGCGCTCCGTCAATGCTTTCGCGCAGGGGTAGGCCGGCGCCCAAATCGCAAATAGGGAACGGGCAAGCAGGTCATGCCATGCCGTCGGCTGGTCGATCATCGCTCCCAGCAGCGCCAGCAAGGAGCAAATCGCTGCTACGATCCACACCCACTTCGAGCTCCGCGCCGCATAGGCGAATGCCACCGCCGTGGCGTACGCAATGGTGGACGGAACGCCGAGCTCGATCTGGCGCCAGAACGCGAGCGCCGCGATCGCGAATGCGACCGCGAGCAGCAGAGGACGACTTGTCAATATCCGCACGGGCTGTTAAGCCTTTCATCGGCGGATTGGGAGCATTGCTCCAATGATTTGGGACTGTTGGGGGAAATCACCCGGAGCGGGGTGTGCTTTCTACCACGCGATGCGTGAGGGCAGGTACTTGTCGATCAAGCCCAGGTAGTAGCTCTTGAGCTCTGCCACGTTCGGCGCTGCGTCGCTCTTCGAGTACAAATCATACCCGTTGAACTCCCGCACCCAGTGCAGCTTCGTCGCGTCCGAGCCGTCCATGAAGCGCATGTACGCCTCTTCGCGGTGCCAGGGGTAGAACGAGTGGTAGCGCAGCATCGCCAGCCCCTCGGCCGGCAGCTTCGACTCGCGCATCACCTGATAGACGTACTCGTCGTGCCCCCACGAGATCAGCAGGTTGTCCATCCCGCAGCTTTCGTCGTAAATGCCAAGCTCGCTCGACAGCAACGGGTCGCGGCTATCCGGGTTCGCCTCGAAGTACTCCGGGTAGACGATCTTATCCGAGAAGCGGCAGCCGACCGGAAAAGTGTCGCCCACCACCGCCCATTGCGGCTCGCCATAGAAGCACAGCATCTTGCCCGAGTCGTGGATTAGGCCGACGAGCTGCATCCAGTCCGGGCGCCCGTCGGCGCGCATCTTCTCCGCCGTTTGCAGCGCGTGCGCAATCTGCGGCAAGTCGGTGTCGGGGTCCGAGTCGTCGACGAGCTCATTGAGCTGCTCGAGCGCCTCCCACATCGTGGTCGACTCGCGCCGCCCGGGCGTATATTCCTCGCGCTTGCTCTGCACGAACGCCAGCGTCTGCCCGGCATGATTCTGGCGATACAGCTCCTTCACCCCTTCCGGCGCGTCATCGTAGGATCGAAACTCGTCTTGCGCCTTGTCCTGCCGATAGCGGCTGCGGACGAAGTCGTCCCATTCCTCGACGGAGTTGAGAGGCGAAGTAGGCAGGACGTGCATGGTCAGAACCTCCGCGGGCGGCGGCGAACGTGCGGCCGCGCACTGCGGACGCTTCTAATCGCGAGTATAACTCCGGTCCGGGCAAAAGCGAAGAATCTGGCAAGGCAGTCATAATGAAGTCTTCCATGCGCTTTGTTTTCTTGGCGTTGGCCCTGGCGGCAGCGGCCTCCGCGGCTGGTCCCGTCCCGGTTTTGCTCGAGCTGTTCACTTCCGAGGGTTGCTCGAGTTGCCCTCCCGCGGACCGCTTGCTCGTCAAGCTGCACGAGGAGCAGCCCATTCGCGGCGTCGAGGTAATCGTGCTCAGCCAGCATGTCGATTACTGGAACCGCCTCGGCTGGTTCGACCGCTTCTCTTCGCCCGAACACAGCAAACGCCAGAGTTGGTACAGCATGCGCTGGCCGACGCGCGTCTACACTCCCCAGGCCATCATCGATGGCGAGCAGGAGATTGTCGGCGGAGACGGCCCCGGAGTTGTCACCCTCATTCGCCAAGCCGCACGCCGCCGCAAGGGCGTCGTGCGCATCGCCTCCACCGTCGACGACAACGGCGCTGGCGTACGCCTCGACGGCTCCGGTCTGCCCACCGGACGTGTTGGCAAGGTCATGCTCGCCATCGTCGAAGACGATCTGGCGTCCGAGGTCGAAAGCGGCGAGAACGCGGGCCTGACCATGCGACACGCCGGCGTCGTCCGCGCGCTGGTCAAAGCTGGCGAGGTCGCGGGCGATCAGGCCAGCTTCAGCGTCTCCGCATCGGTTCCGTTTGGCGACGACTGGGACCGCGCGCACCTGCGCGCGGTGGGCTTCGTCCAGGAAAACGGCTCTCGCGCCGTCACGGCCATCGGCGTCGCACCGCTCACGCAATGACTCAAGCCGTTCTCTTCGACTTCGATTACACGCTGGCTGATTCTTCTGACGCCATCGTCGAATGCTTTAACACGGCGCTCGTCGGCATCGGCCTTCCGAAGGCCGACACTCTGGCCATCCGCCGCACCATCGGTCTTTCCATTCCGGAATCGCTCGCCCGCGTCGCCGGTCCGGACTATTCCCACCGCGCCGAGGAATTTCGGCTGCACTGGCGCCGCCGCTCGGACGAAATCATGGTGGAGTGGACGCGCGTTTATGAGTGGACCCGCCGGCTGTCCGCGAGTTGCGTGACCGGGGGCTGAAACTCGGCATCGTCTCGACCAAGTACCGCTCTCGCATCGCCGCCACGCTTGAGCGCAACGGCCTCGACGGAATCTTCGAAGTGATCGTGGGCGGGGAAGACGTCGCGTTGCACAAGCCCGCTCCCGAGGGTCTGCTCACCGCCATGGAGCGCCTTGGCGTCGAACCAAGCCGCACGTTGTACGTGGGAGATGCCGCAGCCGACGCCGCCGCTGCGCAGAACGCCGGGACGCCCTTCGTGGCCGTACTCTCCGGCGTCACGCCTGAAGCCGAGTTCGCGGCATTTCCGTCCGAGCGGATCCTTCCGCATGTCGGCGCATTGCCCGCTCTGCTGTCTCGGTGACAGACTTACACCGGCCGGCGGCGCTGGTCGAACGCCCAGGCCCAAAGCGGAAACAGCCACATCGCCAATCCAACCGTCGCGATCTGAGCAGCGGACTCGGGCGGCGGTCCGGCCAGGTTGGCGGCGTAGACGACCACTGGGAACGCGATGAACGCCCAGAACCCCCAGCAGCCGCCGCGCGTCTCCGCTCGCGCCGAACGCGCATAGAGCCACACGCCGATCCCGAAGAACGCCGCTTCGGCTGCAATCGTCGCCGGCACGGAATTCCACAGTCCCAAACCGTATTTCGCTCCACCCGGGTAGAGCGGCAAATCGGGCCGATGGACAATCCAGTCCAGGACCCAATGGCTGGGCACGAGAGCCCCGACGACGAGAGATCCGGGCTGGCGCGTCGCAAGCCTATGAATGGTCGCCAACAGCACGCCCCAGCCAATCGACGCGGCCAAACTGTGCGAGATGGGGTAGCTTGCGAAGTCGAGTGGCGTGACCACCGTGGCCGTTCGGTCGATGCGCACCGATTCCCAGCCCACGAGCAGAAAGATGGGCCAAAGCAGGTCGAGCAAAGTTGGCGCGGCGATCAACCACCCCAGGGATACTCGCGGCGCCGCCTTCTTGGCTGCGAGCCCAACACCAATGTGACCGAGAAACATCGCGCGGCGGGGCGATTGTATCAATGTCCGCCGAAAGCCCGTTACAGCGCGAGCGTTACGCGACAGTCTCGCGTACCCTTATGCCCGCTCGGCCTTCTCCAAAAATTCCTTCAAATGCGCCGCCAGCTTCTCTACGTTCGGCGGCTTGAAGATCCCCTCGTGCGTGCCCGGGACCACTCTCACCTGCATGCTTTTGGGGATGATCGACCGCCACGCCTTCTCCGGCGGGCCGCTCGTGATCACAGACTGCGCGCGCGCCCGGAAGAACAGCGTCGGGCCGTCGTACTGCTGCGCTTTGTAGTGCAGAATCGCCCGGAAGTGGGCCTCGATCATACGACGGCGGTGCTCCGGCATCTGGTTGGCGTAGTCGAGCAGATCGCTCGCTTCCACCGAGTGGAAAGCCTCGCTGTCGGACACCTTGCGCATCATCGCTTTCCAGCCGATGCGCACGCGCCGACCCAGCCGCGACACCATTTCCGTGGAGCTCAGGTGGACGAAGTTCGCGAACCAATGCGGCAGATTCTTTGTCGATTCGTACGCTTTTTTAAGCGCCGACGCCTCGAAGCCGTCTACCGGCGGCGGTCCGCTGTCGAACAGCACCAGCAGTCCGACCTCTTTGCCCTCGTCGCGCAACTGTTGCGCCATCTCGAGCGCGATGATGCCGCCCAGGCTCGCTCCGCCCAGGAAGTATGGTCCCTCGGCCTGGAACTTCGGCAACTGGCGCACATAGTAGGCCGCCATCTTCTCGATGCTCTCGAAGGCCTCGTTCTTGCCGTCCAGTCCGCGCGCTTGGAAGCCGAAGAACGGCCGCTCGGGCGCGAACGCCTTCGCCAGGTCACGGAACCACAGGACGTCTCCCGTGATGCCGTGGACGCAGAAGAACGGCGTCTTGTCGCCCTCAGGCTGGATGTCGATCACCGAGTACCAGACGTCGGGGTTTTCTTCCGCGCGGATCGTGTCGGTGAGCTGCCGGACCGTCGGCGCTTTGAACAGCGTCGCCAGCGGCAGACGCTTCCCGAACGCCTTCTCGATCTCCGAGAACAGCCGCACGGCGAGCAGCGAGTGGCCGCCCAGGTCGAAGAAGTTGTCCTCGATGCCGATCGGATGCGCTTTCAGCAGCGTCTCCCAAATCTCGATCAGCTTCGTTTCAACCTCGTTGCGCGGCGCGACGTAAGTCTCCGACGGGTCGCGGCGTTCGACGTCGGGTGGCGTCAGGTTGCGCCGGTCGATCTTGCCGCTCGGGGTCAGCGGCCAAGACTGCCGCTCGGCAAAGATCGACGGGATCATGTACTCCGGCAGGCTCTCGCTCAAGAACCGCCGCAGATCGTTCGTCGAGATCTTCTCGCCTTCCACCGGGACGAAGTGCGCCACCAACCGACGCTCGCCCGACGTCGCGCCGTCCACCGTGACCACCGCTTCGCCAATCAGCGGATGCTTCGACAAGGCGGTCTCCACCTCGCCAAGCTCCACGCGGAAGCCGCGAATCTTCACCTGGTCGTCGATGCGGCCCAGGAAGCGCAACACCCCGTCGGGCATCCACTTCGCCAAATCCCCAGTGCGGTAGACACGCGGCGAGCGCTGGCTGTCAAACGGGTTCTCGACGAACGCCTTCGCCGTCTGTTCCGGCCGGTTCAGGTAGCCCCGAGCCAGCGGAGATCCCCCCAATAAGAGCTCGCCCGGCACGCCTGGAGGCGTCGGGCGTCCAGCCTCGTCTACAACGTAGAGCTGAGCATTGCTGATCGGCTTGCCGATCGGTACGAGCAGCGGCCAATGTCCGGCGGCCCGCTCAAGGTGTGCGCGGAGATGACGTGCGTTTCCGACGGGCCGTAGTGGTTGTGTAGTTTGCCGTTCGGGATGCGCCGAAAAAGCGAGACGATCGCCGGCGTGACGCACAACTGCTCGCCGGCCGAAATCACTTCTTTGAGCTTGACCGGCAGCCGCGGGTTGGCGTGGAAGGCCTCCGCAGCCTGCTGCAAAGCCACAAACGGTACGAACAGCCGCTCGATCGCGTGGTCGGAGAGGAACTGCGCCAGCCTTTCCGGATCGCGCCGCGTCTCGTCGTCCACCATCACGAGCTCGCCCCCCGAGCCCAGGGTCGAGAAGATCTCCTGCGCGCTGACGTCGAAACTCAACGACGCGAATTGCAACGTCCGCTCGCCCGGTTGGGGCTGCAGTCGCTCGATCTGCCAACCGATCAGATTCGACAGCGTCCGCCGCGGCAGGGCGACGCCCTTCGGCATGCCTGTCGAACCCGACGTGTAGATCACGTAAGCCAGGTCATCCGGCTCCGGCGCCGCATCAGTCTTCGCATCCCGGTCGGCGAACAGCTCGGGCTGCTTGTCGACCAGCAATGTCTGGCCCTGAAAGTCGTTGAACTGGTCCGCGTAACGCGCACAAGTCAAAACCACATGCGCATTCGAGTCCTGCAGCATGTAGGCGCGCCGCTCATCCGGGTAGTTGGGGTCGATCGGTGCATAGGCCGCGCCGGCCGCAATCACCGCCGCCACGCACGCGATCAGGTCGCGCGTGCGGTCGAGCGAGATGCCGACAATGCTGTCCTTGCCCACGGCCAGTGCGCGCAGCCGAGCCGCCAGCGACGCTGACCGTGCGCGCAGCTCAGCGTAGGTCCAGCTTCCCGTGTCGTCGGAGACGGCGGTCTGGTCCGGGTACTTCGCAGCCGCGGCCTCGAAGCGCGCGAAAAAGTCCTGGGACTCGAGCGCCGGCTCTTCCGTCGCGTTCCAATCTGTCAGCAGCCGGCGCTCTTCCTCGTCCGTCAACAAGCGCAGGCGGCTGACGGGCGCGGACGGGTTGTCCACCATGCTTTCGAGCAGCGTTTGGTAGTGCCGCACCAGGTCTTGGACGGTCGACTTCAGGAACAAGTCCGTATCGAACTCAAACCGCCCCCGCACGCTGCCGTGCTCTTCCCAGAGCTCGATCAGCAGGTCGAACTTCGAGGTTCCGTTGTCGAACGCAATCGGCTCGGCCTGCACGCCGTCGAGCTGGATGCGCAACGGAGAGTTCTGCAGCGTGAACATCACCTGGAACAGCGGGTGATAGCTCAGGTCGCGTACCGGCCGAATCTCCTCGACCAGCTTGTCAAAAGGGATCTCCTGGTTCGCCAGTGCGCCCTGGGTCGAGGTGTTGACCCGGCGCAGCAGCTCGCTCACGGTCGGGTCGCCCGACAGATCGGTGCGCAGCACGATCGGGTTGATGAAGAAGCCGATGATGCGCTCGAGCTCGGGGCGTTCGCGGTTCGCCGCCGGCGTGCCCACCATCACATCCTTCTGGCGTGTGTAGCGCGCGAGCAGCGCCTTGAAGCCGGCCAGCATCGTGGTGAACAGCGACACGCCGTTCTGTCGGCTGAGCGTCTTCAGGCCCTCGGTCAGCTCCTTCGAGGTCTCAAAAGGCGTCCACGAGCCCCGATTGATCGGATTCTGCGGCCGCGGATGGTCCGTGGGCAACTCGAGCAGCGGAGCCGAACCGGCCAGAGCGTTGCGCCAGTAGTCGAGCTGCGGCTGCATCCGTTCCGGCGTCAACCAATCGCGCTGCCACACCGCAAAATCGGGGTACTGCAGCGACAGCTCTTCGAGAGCGTGGGGAGTATTGGCGGCAAACGAGCGATAGAGCTCGGCCACCTCTTCGGCGAACACTCCGAGCGACCAGCCGTCGGTAATCAAGTGGTGCTGGTTGATCACCAGCACGTGCGTCGTTTCGTCTAGCAGGGCCAGCTTCACGCGGATCAGCGGACCCTCGACTAGGTCGAAGCTCTTGGCCGCCTCGTTGTCGACAATCTCCCGCGCCCGCTCTTCGCGCTCCCGTTCCGGCAGCTCGCGCAAGTCGATCGCCTCGAAAAACTCACCGATCTCGTCTCGCACGATCTGCGTCGGCTCGCCATCGATTGTTTCGAAGGTTGTCCGCAGTGAATCGTGCCGCTGAACGACGGCACGCAAGCTCTGTTCGATCGCCGCGCGGTTCAGATTACCCGTCAACCGGAACGCGGAAGGGATGTTGTAGACAGGCGTGCCGGGCTTTAGCTGCTCGACAAACCACAGCCGGCGCTGCGCGGGCGAAAGAGGAAATGCATAAACGTCGCCGGACACCGAGGATTCTTCCTGCAGTTCCGCTTCGGTGCCATGGACTTGGGGCGAACTCATAGCAGTTCTAGTACGTCCATCTCGGCGTCCGTGTCGCCAGCGTAGAAAATCAACCGCAGGAGTGAAAAAAGTCGGCCATCCTATTGCCGGTTCGGCGATCTCTCCGGCGACGGTGGCCCGTTGTTTGCGGAATCTTCTTCTGCTGATTCTTGGCTCGCACGGGTCGATACCTCCGCTGCGAGTCGCACGGGCGCGTTTCTTTACACAGTGAAGTCTACCGCAGGCGCGGAGCGGCGTCTACAGGGTTCTAGCGAGGATCTTCCGGCAGCGGAGCGTAGTATCCGGAACGCACCCGGACTTCAGCATTCTTCACGTTACTCTTGAGCTTGATTTTGTGAAAGCTCCCGTCTAAATCGAAGTTCGTGGGGGAGTAGATGATGAAGTATTGGTGGCGCAGTTCGTTGGCAATATCGGCGAATGACTGCTCGAGGTCGCGCGCCTGGAAGGGGAAGAACGAGATGCCGCCCGTTTCCTCCGCCAGATACTTGAGCACCTTGTCGCCGTCCTGGCGCTGCCCCGAACGGTTCGTCGAGATCGTGTAGACCACCACTTCCGCTTTGTGCGCCATTTCGAGCGCCATGTCGCGCGTCACCGACGATTGGTTGTCCTCGCCGTCGCCGATCACCACCAGCGCGCGCCGGAACTGCTCCAGCGGACGATCCTCAGGCAGCTTGTCGCGGCATGCGTAATAAATGGCGTCGTAGAGCGCCGTGCCGCCGCCGGGACGCATCCCGCGGACGCCCACAGCCAGCTCTTCCGGATCCGCCGTGAAGTCCACCATCAACTCCGCGCGCGTGTCGTAGCTGACCAGGAACGCGCGATCCTTTTGCACCGCCAGCACCCCGCGGATGAACTCGATCGCCGCCTCCTGCTCGAAGCGGAAGCGGTCGCGCACCGAGTTTGACGTATCCATTACGATCCCGATGCGCAGCGGCAGGTCCGACTCGCGCACGAACTGACGAATCTCCTGCTTCTCACCGTTGTCATACACCTCGAAGTCTTCCTTCTCGAGGTTGGTGATGAAACGGTTCTTCTTGTCGGTGACCGTGAACAGCAGCGGCACGCGCGAGACCTGCACGCGAATGGTCGTCTCTTCGCTCGCCGGTACGACCTCATCAGGCGCTACCTGCTGCGCCACGCGCGCATCCTGCGCGAACACAAGCGCGGCGCCCAAAATCACGGCAGAGACGATCAGCAAAGGGTGCTTCATGGACTTCAAATTTGCCTGACGCTAATTATAGCGGGAGCGTTGCAAGGAAGGCTTCGAGCTCCGCCGCAAGCGGCGCCTCGATTTCGAGCGGAGCCCCCGTCGTGGGATGCTTCAGCCGAAGCTTCCAGGCGTGCAAAAAGAAACGCTCGAGCTTCGATTCCGGCGCGCCGTAGAGCCGGTCGCCCACGATCGGCCTGCCGATCCACGACAGGTGCACCCGGATCTGGTGCGTCCTGCCCGTGTGGATGCGCACCTCCAGCAACGTGTATTTGTCGTCGCCGCGCAGAGGCGTGTAGTCGGTCACCGCAGGCTTGCCCGACTCGAGCACCGCCATGCGCACGCGGTTGCGCGGGTCTCGACCGATCGCTGACTCCAATCGCACCCAGCTTCGCCCGTCCGCTTTGACCGCCCGCCCGCGCTCGAGCGTGACTCCGTCGTCAAGCGCCCATGCACCAGCGCAAGGTAGGTCTTGTGGACCTCGCGGTTCTCGAACTGGCGCGCCAATTCCTGGTGAGCCTTGTCTGTTTTTGCCACCAGGATCGCGCCGGAGGCGAAGCGGTCCAGCGGTGCACGATTCCCGGACGCAACGCGCCACCGGCCTGCGACAGCTGAGGCCGAAGTGGTGGAGCAGGGCATTGACCAACGTGCCTGACCGCGACTCCTCGCCCGCGCCGGCGTGGACAGCAGTCATTCCGGCAGGCTTGTCGATCACCGCCAGATGCTCATCTTCGCCGACACCCGCAGCGGAATGTTTCGGGGAACGCATTCAACGCTCCAGCCAGCGCCGGATCGACCTCCGGCTGGATGCTCGCCGCCCTGCAACCTGAAGGGCCGCACCGCCGCTTCGTCCACCAGCACTCGGCCTGCTTGATCCACTGCTGCACGCGCGTCGCAAAACGTCCTCGAGCGCTTCGGCCAAATAGCGGTCCAAACGCTGTCCCGCCGCCTCTTCCGGAACCGTCAAATCCACTTCCGGCAGGTTAGCGCAGCGGCTACCACAACCAGCGGCGTCTCCGCATCGAGCCGCTCCTCGAGAAGCCCCGGGGCGCCAGCACGGCTCATCAAGGACACGTGCGGACTCGATTTGGGCGAAGGCGAGGCCGCATTGCTCAGCCCCATTCAAACAAGATGCCAGACGGCCGGTAGGCCCGGCGAGTGTTTTTGTTGAATCCGGTCGGTGAAGAAGGTCGGGAAGCGCTTGGCGGTGGTCTCGCCGGCGTCGAGAACGATCGCCGGCGCGTAGCTCAGCGGCCTGGCTGCAAGGTCCCCGTTCTGCCCAGCGTCCGGCCTAGTCCACGATCGGGACCAACTCGGCTCTCGTTCGGACACTCTTCCCTACCGCCTGATCTTCTGCTTTAGTCACTGATAACGTCCTTTATCAGTGGGGATGGTAGGCGGCGGGGAGGCCTCAAGTCAACGTTCGCCGACGCCGTCCGTAGCCCAGCTGGAGCAAATCCGTGCTCGTCTGCACCGCGCAGCCGAGGAAGTCGAGGTCGCCCAACCACTGCGCCGTGGGTTGCAGTAGATCGTTATAGCAGGTCTGCTCATTGGGCGAGTTGCCGAGCTGCAGGTTGTCGACCTGGCCACTTGGCCTTGTTGTAGCGACGGAGTTGGGGTAACTCGGCCCGCCGGCTTCCTAGACGCTGCTCGGGCCGATACGGAGGTGTCGTAGCTGAAGCAAATCACAAGGCCAGGCGGCTGGGACCAGAAGTAGCCGTCAACCAGGCAGAAGCAGCTCTCATCTCGTCTCACTTTGTGGCGGACAGTCGACTTGCGCCGCAAGAGCGGCGTCGAAAGAAGACAGAAGTCGGCATGCGGCGCTAGCGAGAGTCTTGTCGGGATTTAAGGCAGGATCGCCAACACTTGGTGCCGGATCTAACCGCCTCCTGCCTCTGAGCGCTATGTTATGTTGGATATAATCAATACAGATCGCCATCGGAAGAGGCCTTGATTAGCTGCCTCTTTTCCTCAGATGTCTTCTCGATCAATGATATCCAAATGGGTACGCGTTCCGGATCATATGCTTCTATGCTCTTCTCAGCGGAGCGTCAAATAGGAAGAGCTTCTCGCAAAGAATCCCGGCTACGTCCTCGGCAACAGTCCTTGGTAGCGATGGAAGAGACTGTAGAAGAGCCTGGAAAATTTCGAGAGGTCCTAAAGCCGAACGCCTCATCGATAACACTTCGTTGCGGTTGATGAGGATTCGGGCGAAACCGAGTCAGAGGAACTTCCCAATAGACCGCGAATCGGATGGCGTTTTGTGCTTCCGTCTGAGTTCCGCTGTAACTGATTGGCGCAAGGCATCCGTCAAAAGCTGCGCGAAGATTACTGCCATGATGAGAAAAGCGCCCTTCGTCCCTTGTGGACTGAGCGAACATGAGCGGCGCAGAGAGGATCCGTCCAGTTGTAATATTCAAATACGATGCTACAGCTCTTATCGCCGCCACAAAGATGCTCATCGAAGGCTCGATCTACCGACAAGCAGCCTAACCGAAACAAGTTCCAATTTGGCTCATTTGACCTGAAGCATCCACGGTCGCCATTCTCGTTTTTGCGGCTGACGGCACAGCTCGACCGGCCGCTGAGGGTCTCCTTCGAGAAGTATCTGCTACGTATTGGGAGCAGGCGTCGAGGCAAATACGGGCTCGATTCTATCAACGGTGCGCCACAGCCGACGTAGAACCAGATTACGATGAATATGACGCAAGAGTGCACTTCGGAGACTCATTTTGCAAACTGAGAGTATTCGGCTGGACAGGACAGTCGAGGCTGGGCCAGGATTCCCGGTGATCGTTACCGACGTTGGAGTCATGACAATCGCCGTGAAGCTCATTGGCAAGTCTAGCTCCAAGGAATTCCCTCCTGCAACACCAGTTGCGCCAATGAAGACAAATTCCTGGAATTGGTCAAGTCTTGTCCAGATACTAGATCATATATCAGACCGTCTGAATCAATCAGGAAGATAGAATTTCCGTGAAACAGTGGATTCGGACCGATTACATGATTCAATTCATGAATAGAGCCGCCAGATTGCCATACATGGCCATGCTGATCGTAAACTTCATAGACGCGAATGCGGGCGGGCAGCAAAACGGTTCCTGACGGAATAACCCAACATTCGCATTTCAACTTCAGCGTCGTCCAGGACTGCCGGCATCGCGTTATCTTTTAGGAACGTCATTTCAGCCAACACGTTCGCTGCCAAGCGGGCTATCAGGCCCATATGATTCTCTCGCCACGTCGGGTCTACCTCGACGAGGGCGACGCGAAAGTCCGATGGTTGCCTGATTCAACCAGGTACTTGAGCTTCCTGTGCTTCTGCAACTCGCATCAGCACGTTAAACAGTACCATTGATGCGGGAGCATCCAGTAATGCCGCCAGGCGGTGACGGAGCAGGCGCATACCATACGCATCTGGTAGTCAGAATGGCGATGAGGATCGGCCCCCATTTCTGTCAACCCGAGTGATCGGTGAGTTCCGTACGAATATCCGTTTAGAGACTCTCCTATCAGTGGGTGAATCAGATATTCTCAGGTCACGGACACGAAGCGCCCGAGGGCCGGGGCGTACCTGTCTCCTTGAAATAGTCCGA
This sequence comes from Bryobacterales bacterium, assembly GCA_041394905.1. Taxonomy (GTDB): domain Bacteria; phylum Acidobacteriota; class Terriglobia; order Bryobacterales; family UBA6623; genus RI-231. The sequence continues at coordinate 143,695 of JAWKHJ010000006.1, forward strand.
TCCCGTCTCTTCATCCCGCTGCTGGCTGGTGAACTCTGCCGCATCCCCGGGCTCGAGTTGAACGACACAGGCGTTCCGTCCAACACCGGTCCGCGCCCCGACAGCGTCAGGTCAATCCGTTCACCGAACGGGAGTAGTCCCGGCGCGCGACCACTTCGCCAACATCATCCGTCGTCAGCGCGTCGAGCCCAGATGATCCGTCGTGCGGAAGTACGTTGCCTCATCGGTCGCCGTCTCCATGTGGTGTACTCGGCGGCGAGCTTACCCGTAGGTCATCAGACCCAAACAGTTGCCTTGCTGTTATGGTTGCGTATACGCCATTAAGCGGCGTCGTACTTGGTCGCCACCGGACTCCCCGTGAGCGCGAACGACGCCGTCTTGTTGTTGGCGTCGTAGGTCATCCGGTAGCCGCCGGTTGGAGCAGGGGTGCGCCGTCAGGTTGCCCGCGTTGTCATACGCGATGCCCGTACCGGTCCAGGCGGTTCGTCGTCGCCTGGATGGCGCCCGGAAGGTGGGCATCGCCGTGTGCAGCGTGTGGCCCGATTCCCCGGAGATCAGCGGTTGCCAAAGTGGTCGTAGCCGTGGGTGCGCGACCGCACACGGCGTCGAGCCGAGCCTTTCCGCCGCTGTGACCAACCGGTTCACCGCATCGTAGTGTCGTTCTGCGTCACCCGTCCAGGGGCCGAACCCGAGCCGTTGTCGGTAGCCCAGATGGTCTGCTTTGCATCATGTTCCCGTTGTTCGCCAAGCCGTCCCGCAGCCGAAGCCCAGACCGGGCAGGTCAAGCGCTCGTTGCACGGCGCAATTGGTCGAGTTTATCGCTGGTAAGCGCGCAACAGGCGAGCCGTCCACGAATCCGAGCACCCGGTAAAGGCGGGTCGAACGCGTGGACCTGGCGCTGGTTGTCAGGCGGAGTTCGACATGGTGAGCGACCGAGGTGGAGATGAGTAAGACCGATTACCGTACGGGCGGAATGAGTGCGGGACAATGTCGGACAGTGTCCTTTCGCCGCCTCGGCGCTGTCCTCGCCGTCGTCTATTGCTGCTCATGCGGCGCTCTGTACCTGGGCCGCCGCGCCGTACTCAACGCCGCCGCGCCGGTCATCGTTTCGTTGTTCCACCACGTCTACTACAGCTCGGGCGTCTCAACGAGAACACACTGGCTCGGCATCACCGTCCAAAGACCCCGGCGATCTCATCGCCATGCAGGAGGCCTCTTGGATGCAGCCCGATGTCTTGAACGGAAACTGAGGGCAGTTCCGCCTTCTTCGCCAGCTCTTCGACCAGATCGGCCACAGGCGCGTGATCACCGTCGACATCGAACATTCCAGGCCGCCCTGAGCATCCCCGCATCGAGTACCTGTAGCCTCGGCGGAGAGCCGGGCGAATCGTCGACCGCATCCAGGCCTCGTCGCACCCGGCGAGCGTGTCATGGTACTGCTCGACTCCGACCACAGCGCCGCCCACGTCGCTCGCGAGTTACTGCTCTACGCGCCGCTCGTCAGCGTCGGCTGCTACTTGGTCGTAGAGGACACCAATGGACACCCCATTTGGGGCTCCTTCGGTCCCGGCCCCGCCGAAGCCTTGCAGGACTTCCACCGCGACCCATGACGACTTCGAAGTGGACCGCAGCCGCGAGGAAGTTCCTGTCACCTACAGCGAGGCTACCTGCGCCGCATCCGCTAGCGTTTGCGCACAATGATCCCACAGCCATGTCGCTCTCTCGCGGCTAGCTTCGCCCTCGCCGCCTGCACCTCCGCCGCCTCTCGCTCAACAAGGTCGAGATCGGCATGGACAACCTACCCTGCGCGGCTTCGGCTGGGACGCCTTCCGATACCCTCGACTACCGCCAAAAAGGTCGGCCTGGATGTGATCCAGTTCTCGAGTGGCCCAACCTCGGCTCTTACGATCAGGTTCGCGACGAGCTCCTGCTTGAAGCGTGTCCGCGAGCATGCCGACAAGCTCGGGGTTCGTATGGAAGCTGGCACGTGGGGCGTCTGCCCGACCAACCCCGGCTTTGGCCACCAGCTTCGCCAAATGCGGTACTCCAGTGACCAACTGCGCTTCGCTCTACGTGGGGCGTCCTCGCATGAAGCGTCCAGGCGTCATGGGCTCCAGCAGCTTGCGCCGTGAGGACGGTCCGATCGAGAAGCACGTCGAGGCGATGCTCAAAGTGCTGCGCGAGGTGCGTGACGGCGTCTACGCCAGCAAGCGAAAAGATCAACTCGAAAACCACAAGGACCTGCGCGCCACCGAGATGCGCGCGCTCATCGAAGAGGCGGCACGGACTTCGTCGGCTGCACGCTCGACACGGGCAACCCGATAGGAGACAGATCCCGCTCGAGACAGTCGAGGTGCTCGGGCCGTCGCCTCGCACTTCCGCGACTCCGTCTTGTGAGGAGCATCGCGGGGCCGCCTTCAGTGGACCCGGCGCGGCGGCAGCACGGTTGGCATGGAAAGGGCGGTGAAGCGGTTCACCGAAGTCGCCCCCGGCACGCCCATCATGCTCGAGATCATCACTGGGCGTCCGCCCGCCATTGCTGCCTATTGGGAAAACGACTTTGGCGCGCTTTCCCGAACATAAAAGCCGAGTTCCTGCGCTTCGCCAAATTGGTTCAGAAGACAGCCCGCTCATGGCCGGCATGATGATCCCCAACAACGCAAAGGATAATCCGGTCTACGAAAAAGCCGTCGTCGAGCAGCAGCGCGTCCGTTTCGAACGTAGCCTCGAATGATACGCAAGCACATCGGCAGCCCCGATTCCGGATTTTTGCCATGCCCACTGTGATGACCCGCCGCAACTTCCTGCACGAAACTCCTCCGCCGCAGGCTTCCCTGATGGTAAGCCGTGCAGCCGACCAAGCCTCGCCGCGTCGCCTCATCAGGACCAGCTGGTACGGCAAGAGCGACCTCTTCCGCTTGATTCAGGTCGCAGACATCAAGGTCGTCGGCCTGGCCGACGCCGACTCGAACATGCTGGCCGCCGCCGCAGACCGCCTCCGAGCGCCAGAAGTCCGGCAAGACGCCAGGAACTATACTCCGACTACCACGAGCTGCTTAAACGAACGGCCAAGCATCACCACCATCGCCACGCCCGACCATTGGCATGCCCTGCCGATGATCGAGGCCTGTAAGGCCGGCTGCGACATCTGCGTCCAAGCCCATCTCGGTCGACGTCATCGAGGCCGACCATGCTCGCCGCCGCGCGCAAATACAAACGCGTCGTGCAGGTCGGTACGCAGCGCCGCTCCGCCCACTGTCGAGGCGAAAAACATTTCTCGACGAGGGCAAGCTGGGCAAGATCTCCCACGTCGAAATCTGCTATTACTACCACATGCGGACGAAGGAGAATCCGCCCGACGAGCCGCCGCCGCCGAATCTCGACTACGAGCTTTGGACGGCCCGTGCAGTATGCAACAGCTCACCCGCGCCGTTGGCGAGCGTTCATGGAGTACAGCAGCGGCATCATGGGCGACATGTACATCCCATGCTCGACATGGTGCGTTGGATGATGAACGGTTATTCAGCGTCAGCTCCGCGAGGGCTTTGTCGACAAGGCGTCGAAGCGAACATCACCGACACGCAGACCGCCGTTTTCGCTTTCCCGGAGCTCAACGTCGTCTGGACGCACCGCACCTGGGGCCGAGCCGCCGACCCGGATTATCCGTGGGCCGCGATCATCTACGGCGAGAAGGGTACGCTCAAGGCCAGCGTCAACGGCTACGACTACATCCCGATGGATAAGAACGAGAAGCCAGATCCACCAGAGCGTGAATGCGAACAAGAGCAATACCCGATCGACAAAGTCGAGCCCGAGCTCGAGAAGCACGTCGCGCCCGCCATCCGCGGACACATGCGCGACCTGCTCGCCGCCATCGACAAGCGTAGCCGCCCGGTGGCCGACATCGAGCAGGGCTTCATCTCGACCGTCACCATCCTGGCCAACATGTCGCTCGATCACCAGGCGGTCGCGAGGCTCAGTACGGCCAGCCAAAATCGTCACCGACGACAAGCTCCCCAGAATGCTCGCGCGGTAAGTACCGAAAGCCGTATTCTGCACCCCGACCCGAAGAAGGTGTAGCGCAGACGCCGCTCCATCGATCTGCTTCTCGTGGCGCAAGCTGCCAAACTTGCCGGTCGCGATCATCGCGACCGAAACACCATGGCGATGATTCGCGACGCTGCAACCGTGGCCGGTTGCGCCACGAAACATAGCGTTCTAAAAACACCTTGATCTCGACGCCGCCGCGCGGCCAGCGCCTGGTTGCATAACCCTTGGGAACGCCTCGTGTTGCGTATTGAGCAGGTTCATCGCCTGCGAATGGCCGCATTACCACGGACCAGCCGAGCGACACGTCCCAAAGCGCCTTCGTCGATTGCCAGGTGCGGTTGTAGACGCCCATCTGCGTCTTGACCAGCAGTCTGGCCCGAGCGTCCAGCAGTAGCCGGTAAACGGTTCTGCGGGAAGTTGAAGACATACCGTGACACCGCGTTGACGGTAGTCGGCTCCAGCGCGCAGGGCGGTGTAGTTCACCCAGATCTCCTGCGGGAGCCGATCCGCTGCCGCCTTCGAGTTCGCCGCCGTTGAAAGTCCAGCCGCTGGAAGTTGCGCCTGAAGACACTTGACCCCGCGTCGGATCCAGTCGATCGTATTCTGCTCGAGCGCCCGAGTACGTCGCCGAGGCTTTCGTTCCGCGCCTGCCGTACCAATCCAGGCCGCCTTCGTAGTTCCAGGCCTGCTCGGGCTTCAGGTTCGCGTTGCCCACGTTGCCCGGGTCGCGGTGGTAGAGGTCCGTATAGGTCGGGATGCGGAACGCCATTCCACTGTCCGCGCACCTTCAGGCCCGCGCCAGCCGATACAGCCGACCGCCAGGCTCGGGCTCGTCTGCCCGCGCCACTTCTTGCACCTGCTTCGCGCACGCCCAGCGACAGCGTCATCTTCTGCGTCAATGCGCAGGTCGAGCATCGCCGACGCGGTCGCGGTCGCGTTGGCCGCCACGGTCGAGTCGATCGATTCGGACAGATACGCCGCGCCAGCCGGCGGACCACAGCGCGCGCGCTCGATCAAGCGTCCCGTCACGCTGTAGTTGCCCACCATCGTATCGAGCGATGGATGTTCGTGCCTCCGGCGCGTACAGCCTGTGAACACGCACCCGAACTTGCACGGGACGAAGCCGTTGTGGGTCCTTCCAGACGCGAAGTTCCTCGCTCACTGCAACCGGTCCGGGTCGCGCCCAAACGTCTGCGAAGCGGTGACGAACTTCGTGCCGGTCCTCCCACGAATCCCACGGTCCATAAAAGCCGTTGCGCTCGGGGCCGGTCGTTCGCCGCCACCAAGACGCTCGTCGTACCGATGTGCGTGTCGAGGAACGTTTCGCTGGAAAACGCTACGTTGCGGAAGTCGCGCGAGGGCGAAGCCGGTCGAAAAGTCGCGCGAGGCGAAGTACGATGGGGACCGCTGCGCCGGAAGCCGCCGTTCGCGCCGAGCCGGGTCCAGCCGTACTCGCCCACGCCCCATCAGCTTCAGCTCCTTACTCTCGGGCTTCTTCGTCACGAAATTGATCGTGCCGCCGATCGCGTCCGAGCCGTAGAGGCGTCGATCCTGCGCCATGCAGCACCTCCACTTGCTGGACCGCCTCCAGGGAAGGGGAAGATCCATGGAGTGGTGGCCTGTCTGCGCATCGCTCCGCGCACGCCATTGATCATCACCAGCATGGTCAGCTCGGAGGCCGCGAATCCGAAGATCCATGCAGGCCGTCCGGCCCTCGTTCACGCACGTGGACCGACGAGTCAGTCTTGAGCAGGTCGGCGAACGACCACGCCGCGGCGTCGCGCTTTTCCACGTTCAGCACCGTCGGGCTGCGGTCCGTCTCGGCGAGTGCGAAGTCCGAGTCACTCCCGGTCACCACCACCCGGCGTTTTCTACCGGGTGGATCGACATCCGCACGTGCAATGGTTGGCCCGGCGTGACGGTGCGCTCGGCTGGCGCAAACCCTTCCTGCGTCACCTCCACTGTATTCGTTCCACCGCACAGCGAGGCTTGACCCTCCGCGGACGTCTCGGCGGTCACGTCACCCGAACGCACCTTCGCCCACGCGATAGGCCGGCCTGATGGGTCGACGACTTCGACAAGGATACAGTCGGACTGCGCGTGCAGCCCGGAAGTAGAGAGAAACGCCGCACTTGCCAGCACGGCCCGACAGTCAGATCATGGCGGGTTAAGCTTTCGATTGTAGCCGTCGGCGGCGCGGGGTACAGCCGTCCATCGTTAGCCCATCTAGCCCCGCCCCGCAAGGTGGAGTCGGCAAAATTTACGACGCCATGCAGGCAGGTCGTCACCTTGAGGGCGCGGAATGCCGTAGTTGCGGACCGCAAGCGCACTCAAACCGCCTGAGGCGTGCATTGGCAAGAAAGTGAAACGCTTGTAAAGATTCTTGTTCGGGCTGCGGTGGATCATCCACCCTTGCAGCGCGACAATGAACCCGAGTCCGCCTTTGACCGCCGCTGCGCGCCCCACGGAAAAGCTGCCGTCCGAACTGCGGAGCAGGGGATTGAGCTCCATCTTGCCGTGCGACGAATGTATGTCGAGCACGTTCGCCACGGCGAACGCCGCTACGCTGCCGAGCCAAGCCTTACGCCAGCGGCGGCGGCTGCGTTCAAACTGCGTTGCGGGGTCTTGGGGAGAAAAGTATCTCGGCGCCGAGAGCGCTTTTTCCAGCGCCGGCGTAATCGTGTACAGATTCGCTCCATTCGCGGAGGCCTGCTGCGCGGGCAGCCGGGTGGGCAAGGCGCCCAATGCGAGTAGCAGAGCGAGAGGCGCGCAGTCTTTCAGGGTCATTGTCGGCTTGGTCTCCAGCGACGTTTCCGTCGTAGGTCCAGAATGCCGAATCTAAGGTGTTTCCCTGAATGACGCGCAGGCGTCAATTTCGCGTTGGTACCAAGAGCAGAGGGCCGCAGCCGAAAGGACTACGACCCTCGATTTTTCGTCTTACCAGCGCGGCTCGCGGCCGCCCTCACGGCGACGTCCGCCGCCGCCACCGCCGCCGAATCCGCCACCGCCACGGGGGCCGCCGGAAGGACGGCCGCCGCCGCCGCCGAAACCGCCTCCGCCGCCGCCCTGACGCGGGCGAGCCTCATTGATGTTCAGCGTCCGGCCGCCGAGCTCCACTCCATTGAGCTCCTCGATGGCGCGGTCGCCTTCTTCGTCATTCGGCATTTCCACGAAGCCGAAGCCGCGTGGACGCCCCGTATCGCGGTCGGTGATCAGACTCACGCGGTCCACCGTACCGAACTGTTCAAACATCTGCCGCAACTCGTCTTCCGAGGCGGAGTAATTGAGATTTCCAACGAAAATGTTCTTCACACAGACCTCCGTCGCGTCTGAATCACAAGCTGTCGGGGATCAAGTAGAGCGAAGCGACGGACACTGTCGGGGGCTCACAAGTCTCGATGGCGGGGAACACAGAACACGAACCAGATACGTGGAGTTTACCATCGCCCTCCACGCTATTCAACGGAAAGTTTTTACAACCGCGCCGCGTCGTCTGGACCGGTCAAAACCCCCTCTGCTTGGGCGGCGAACTCGCCCGCGCTCCCCCGGTTTCTCGCACAATCCCGGAAAAACCGCCACCATTCTGCAGATCACGACCGCGACTGAACCGAGCGCGCCGGAAAAAATACGTCTGGCGATGTCGGTTCGGGACAGCGGTTTGCGCACCACACAGATAGAGGGGAAAAGTCCTTCCCCTGTTGACGGTATGCAGCTACACTCGGTAAAATTCAAACAGTCGTTTGATTTATACGCTCAACGACCAAGCTGTACCATGGCCGCTGACACCAAAGAACACATCCTCGACGCCGCAGAGGCGCTCATCGCCGACCAGGGCATCGATGCAGTTTCTCTGCGCGCCATCACCTCTGCCGCGAAGGTCAACCTGGCCGCCGTGCATTACCACTTCGGTTGCAAGGAGGCGCTGGTGCAAAAGGTGTTCGAGCGCCGCATCCGGCCGGTCAACGAGCGCCGACTCGAACTGCTCGACAAGGCCGAGCGCGACGCCGGCGCCGCGAGCGTACCCTTAGAGATCATTTTACGCGCGTTCATCCAGCCGGCGATCCGGCTCTATGCAAGCGACCCCAAAGGCCCGATGTTCATGCGCGTCTGTGGACGCATTTACGCCGAGCCTTCGATGCAGATTAAGAAGTCGCTTGACGATAACTTCACCGAGGTCGTCTCGCGCTTCGTCGGCCTTCCAGGCCACTCTGCCCGAGGTGGAACCGGACGAGCTTGCCTGGCGTATCCACTTCATGATCGGGGCCATGATTCACACCCTCATGGACAACGATCGCCTCAAGCGCTTCACCAAGGGCCAGTGCACGATGAATGACCCGAGGCGCTGATCGACCGCCTGATCGCATTCTCGGCCGCCGGCATGCGCGCGCCCCGCGCCCGAGCCGAAGAGCCCGTCGAGGCTGTTTTGTTGGAGACGCCTTTATGAGCTTCCGCTGGTTGCCTGTCTTGACACTCGCGTTCGCGCTGGGCTGCTCGCAATCGCTGTCTCGGCCGGACCGCAATCTCGCCGTGCAGGCTCCCGAACGTTGGACCGCTCCTGAGCTGCCGGCCGGCGACCCGGCGAGCGATTGGTGGGCCTACTTCGGTGACCCGCAGCTCGATCAGGCCGTCAGCGAAGCCCTGCTGCACAACAAGAGTTTGACCGCTGCCGCGGCGCGCATCGACCAGGCGCAGGCCCAGGCGCGCATTGCAGGCGCTGCCGCCCTGCCCGAGGTCTCCGCTGCATTCAACCGCACGCGCCAGCGCACTCAACTTCATCGGCTTGCCTATCCCCGGACGCGAAGGGGCTGTGCTCAGCTCCATCAACACCACGCTCGGTCCCTCCCTAAACGTGGCCTGGGAGCCGGACGTTTGGGGCAAGGTCAAGTCCGCCAAGCTCGCTTCCACCGCGGAAGTGCAGGCCTCGCAGGCCGACTTGGTTGGCGCGCGGCTTTCTCTCACCGGGCAGGTCGCCAAGGCTTGGTTTTCCGCCATCGAGGCCAACCGCCAGTTGCAACTCGCCAAGGCTGCTCTCGAGAGCTACCAGTACTCGTCAGACCGCGTACGAGCGCGCTTCGAGGCCGGCGTCCGGCCCTCGCTCGACCTGCGTTTGACGCTTACGCAAGTGCGCAACGCCCAGTCTCGCCTCGAGCAGCGCCGCCAGTTGCTCGACGCCTCCGTGCGTCAACTCGAAACCTTGTTGGGGCAGTACCCGGCTGCCGAGTATGCGCTCGCCGAAGACCTGCCCGAGTGCCCCGTCGGCGTGCCGGCGGGCTTGCCCTCCGAGCTCGTCCATCGGCGTCCCGACTTGATCGCCGCCGAGCGCCGGCTGCTCGCCTCCGACGCGCGCATCGCGCAATCGAAAGCTGCGTTGCGGCCTCGTTTCAACCTCACCTCCGCGCTGGGGACTTCCACCAATCAGCTCCAGGACGTGCTCAACGGCAACGTCCTCATCTGGAACTTGGTCAGCGGCGTGACGACGCCAATCTTCAACAACGGCCGACTCAAAGCCGCCGTTCGCCAAGATGAGCTCGTTCGCTTGAAGCCGCTTCGACCTACGAGAATTCGTTGTTGCTGGCCTATCGCGAAGTCGAAACTGCGCTCGCTGCCGACACCTATCTCCGCGATCAGGAGGTCGCTCTCGACGAAGCCGTCAAGCAAGCGATCGCCGCGCAGCAGCTTGCCGAGGAACGTTACCGCGCCGGTTTGGCGGACATCATCACCATGCTCGATTCGCAGCGCACCGCGCTCGACGCCGAGAGCGCCCTGCTCACCGTTCGCCGGGCGCGCCTCGACAATCGCGTCGACTTGCACCTGGCGCTCGGCGGAGGGTTCTCGATGACCGTTCCCTCGCAAGTCTCCGCCGACGCGGACCAGCAGAAAAGGAAGACTTTATGAAGGCGATGCGCATTGTTTTGATGATCACTTTGCCCTTGGCTGTGCTCGGTTTCGGCGCATGGTCGGCGAAGACGATGATCGAGAACCGCCCTGAGCCGGAGAAGAAGGTTCCGGAAGTCGAGGCGCCCCTGGTGCGTGTGATCGAGGCCAAGTCGGAGAACATCCGCTTGACCGTCAACACCGAAGGCGTGGTTGCGCCGCGCACTGAGAGCCAACTCGTGCCGGAAGTTTCCGGGCGCGTACTATGGACTTCGCCTTCGTTGGTTGCGGGCGGATTTTTCGACGAGGGCCAGATCCTGCTCAAGATCGACCCGCGCGAGTACGAGCTTGCCGTGGTCCGCTCGGAGTCGGCGATTGCCCAGGCCAAGACGCGGCTCGCGACGGAGGAACAGGAAGCGTCCGTAGCGCGCAAGGAGTGGGAAGCGCTCGGCGAAGGCGAGCCGACTCCTCTGGTCTTGCGTGTGCCGCAAGTAAACGAGGCGAAGGCCGCGCTGGCGTCGGCGGAAGCGGCGCTCGCGCAGGCGAAGTTCGACCTGGAGCGCACCGTGGTCAAGGCGCCCTTTGACGGCCGCGTGCGCGAGAAGAGCGTCGACGTTGGCCAGTATGTCCAGCGCGGCCAATCCGTCGCACGGCTCTACTCGGTGGACGTGGCAGAAGTGCGGTTGCCCATTCCCGACGAGCAGCTTGCCTACATCAATCTGCCGCTGGCTTACCGCAACGTGGCCGGCAGTCAGAACGCGCAAGGGCCGACCGTCGTGCTCGAGTCCGAGTTCGCCGGTGAAACGCATCAGTGGCGCGGCCGCATCGTCCGTACCGAAGGCGAAATCGACCCGCGCACGCGCATGATTCATGCCATTGCGCAGGTGGAAGACCCGTACGCGCGCAAAGGTTCGAGCCGCAGGCCCCCGTTGGCTGTCGGCATGTTCGTCAAAGCGGAGATCTACGGCAACAGCGTGAAGGCCGTGGCCATTCCGCGCACCGCGATTCGTGGTGAAAACACGGTGTTGGTCGTCAACGACCAGGGCCGCATTGAGTTTCGTCAGCTCGACATCTTCCGTCAGGAGCGTGACCGCGTGCTCGCGCGCGGCGGCGTGCAGGATGGCGAACGCATCTGCGTTTCCACTTTGGAAGCCGCTGTGGACGGAATGCCGGTTCGCGTTTTGAAAGACGAACAGTAAGCGGATTGGGGTCCGCCGGGCTAAGAGGGTTTTGGAATGAAGGGTTTGATTGCTTGGTTTGCCAGTAATTCTGTCGTTGCAAACCTGCTGATGATTTCGATTGTCGGCGCGGGGTTGATGAGTCTGGTCGGCATCCCGGGTCTGAGCGGGTCGTCGATCCTTCTCGAAGTCTTTCCTGAGATTTCCGTGGATATGGTCTCGGTGGCAGTGGAATACCGCGGCGCCGCGCCGGAAGAGGTCGAGGAAGGCGTCTGCATCAAGATCGAAGAGGCCGTCCAGGATCTGGAAGGCATCAAGAAGATCACTTCGGTTGCGAACGAAGGCTCGGGCTCGGTGGCGATCGAGGTCCAGGTGGGCTACGACGTCGCCGACTTGGTGGACGACATCAAGACCCGCGTCGACGCGATCGACACTTTCCCCGATGAGGCCGAAAAGCCGGTCATCCGCGAGATTACCAACCGCACCCAGGTCATCAACGTCTCGATCGCCGGCGACACCGACGAGCTCACGCTCAAGCGGCTCGGCGAGCGTGTGCGCGACGATCTGCTGGCTGTTCCCGGCATCACCCAAGTCGATCTGAAGAACGCGCGGCCTTACGAAATTGCGATCGAAGTCTCCGAGCAGGACCTGCGCCGCTACAACCTGACCTTCGATTCGGTGGCCGACGCCGTGCGTGTCGCCTCGCTCGACCTGCCGGGCGGCTCGGTCAAGACGGACGCGGGCGAGATTCTGCTGCGCACCAAAGGCCAAGCCTACGTAGGGCGCGAGTTCGAAGACCTCACCCTGATGACCCGGCCCGACGGATCGCGTATTCGCCTAGGCGATGTCGCGAAAGTCATCGACGGGTTCGAGGAGGCGGACAACTATTCACTCATGGACGGCAAGCCGTCCGTGATGGTCCAAGTTTTCCGCGTGGGCGACCAGAACGCCGTCGATATCGTCGACAAGGTTTACGCCTATATCGAGGACACTCAGCCGACCCTGCCCGAGGGCATTACGCTGACGCCTTGGGCGGACGCGGCGCGCATCCTCAAAGGCCGCATGGACTTGCTGATCCGCAACGCGCAGAGCGGTTTGATTCTGGTGTTCGTCGTGCTGGCTCTGTTCCTGCGCCTCCGCCTCGCGTTCTGGGTCACCTTGGGCATCCCCATTTCGTTCCTCGGCACGCTGGCCATCATGCCTTCGATGGACGTGTCGATCAACATGATCTCGCTGTTCTCGTTCATCCTCGTGCTGGGCATCGTGGTGGACGACGCGATCGTCGTGGGCGAGAGCATCTTCGAGTATCAAGCCAAGCGCCGTGAAGGGCCGAAGGCCGCGATCGAGGGAACGCAGCACGTCGCAATTCCGGTCATCTTCGGCGTGCTCACTTCCGTAGTGGCCTTTGCTCCGATGCTGTTCGTGCCCGGGTATATGGGCAAGATTTGGCGGGTCATTCCGGCTGTCATCATTCCGACGCTGTTGTTTTCGCTGGTTGAGTCGCAGCTCATCCTGCCGGCGCACTTGTCGCATTACTACCCGCCCAAGCCGGGCCGCCGCTCGCTGCCGGTGCGCCTGTTCAACGGCTTCTTCGATCTCTTCGCCAACGGCCTGGATTGGTTCGTCCACAAGCTGTATCGCCCAGCGCTGCACTTTGCGCTGAACTGGCGCTACCTGACAGTGGCATGGGCAATGGCGACGATGCTGCTCACCGTGGGGCTGGTCGGCGGCGGCTTCATCAAGTTCGTATTCTTCCCGCAAGTCGAATCCGACAACGTGGTCGCCGATGTGACCATGCCGCAGGAAACCCCAGCCGAGGTCACGGGCCAAGTCGTTCGCGAATTGCAGGCTTCCATCACCGAGGTTCTCGCAGAGGTTGAACGGGAGCAGGGAATCAAGATCCACCAGCACGTGATGTCGTCCGTGGGCGAACAGCCATTTGCCGTGCAGGCGCAGCGCAACGCGGGCGGACGCGTGGCCAACGCTTCTTCGTCCAACGTGGGCGAGGTCAACGTCGAGCTGATTCCGTCCGAGGAGCGGTCGATCACCGCGGGCGAGATCGTGCGGCGTTGGCGCGAACGCACGCCGGCGATTCCCGATGTGGTTGAGCTGACCTTCTCCGCAGACCTGCTCGGCGGCGGCAAGGCCATCGACATTCAGTTCGCCGGGCGCGACCTTGACCGCTTGCAGGAGGTCGTCGCCGCCACCAAGACGCAACTTGCCGAGTACCCCGGCGTCATCGACATTTCCGATTCTTTCCGCGGCGGCAAGCCGGAGATCAAGCTCGACATCAAGCCGGAAGCGGAGTCGCTTGGCCTGAGCCTGCAAGCGCTTGGCCGGCAGGTGCGCCAAGCGTTCTTCGGTGAAGAGGCGCAACGGATCCAGCGCGGGCGCGACGAAGTGCGCGTAATGGTGCGCTACCCGGAGGATGAGCGGCGCTCGATCGGCGACCTCGAGAATATGCGCATCCGTACGCCGGACGGCGCGGAGGTTCCGTTCTCGGAAGTCGCCGAGGCAGATATTGGGCGCGGCTTCGCGACGATCACGCGCGCCAACCGGCGTCGCACCATCGACGTGACCGCAGAGGTGGACGAGTCCACGGCGAACGCGAATGAAGTGTTGGCCGATCTCGAAGCGACCTTCCTGCCTGAGTTGCTCGATCGCTACCGGGGCGTGACGTATTCGCTCGAAGGCGAGCAGCAGAGCCAGATGGAGGCCATGCAGGCGCTGGGCAAAGGCTTCGTCGCTGCCTTGTTCATCGTCTACGTGCTGATGGCGATCCCGTTCAAGTCCTACTTGCAGCCGTTGATCGTGATGTCGGCGGTGCCGTTTGGCATCGTGGGCGCGATTTGGGGACACGCCTTCATGGGGCTGTCGATGAGCATCCTGTCGATGTGCGGCATCGTCGCTTTGACCGGCGTCGTGGTGAACGATTCGCTGGTGTTGGTCAACTTCATCAACCATCACCGCGACGAGGGCTTTTCAAGAAAGCAGGCGGTGCTCGAGGCCGGCGTCACGCGCTTTCGACCGATCTTGTTGACGTCGCTGACCACGGCGGCGGGCGTGACTCCGCTGATGCTCGAGAAGAGCGTGCAGGCGCAGTTCCTGATCCCAATGGCGGTGGCGCTGGCGTTTGGCGTGTTGTTCGCGACGTTCATCACGCTCGCGTTGGTGCCGGCAATCTACCTGATCCTCGAAGACATCAAGGGTGTGTTCCGCTGGCTGACGGGCCGCCCGGCGCCGGTGGAAGAGGAAGATGAAGAGCCCGCGCCAGAAGAGCCGGAGCGGATCGAGACGCCGCGAGCGGCGCGCGAAGCTCTGCCAGAAGGCGTAAGCGGCGACTAGAGGCCGCTACCGCTTACCTACGGCGACGAGATGGTCGTCCGTGCGGAAAAAGATGACGCCGTCTGAGATTGCCGGAGAGGCTAGCGTGCGTTCCCCGAGGTCGTTCTCGGCGGCGACCTGGAACTCGCGTGAGGCTTCGACCACGTAGGTCACGCCGCTTTCGGCGGAGAAGTAGACCTTCCCGTCCGCAACCACGGGCGAGGCGCTGAAGACGCCCGGGAGGCGCTTCTTCCACACCGTCTCGCCGGTCTCAGCATCGGCGGCGCTGGCGATGCCGCGCTCGGTCGCCATGAAGAGAAGCCCGTTGGCATAGACCAGCGAGGAAACGTAGGGTGCCCCGGTCGAAACTTCCCAACGGACTTCCGGCTCCTTTTTATCCGCACGCACGGCCAAGTAAGGGCTGCTGTTGTAACCGCGGTTGATGTAGAGCGTGCCGTCATGCAGCACCGGCGTGGGGACGGGGACGCGATTTTCGGGTCCAACGGACCAGACCGGTTTGCCGTTCGAGGCGTCGACGGCTTCGAGGCCCGCGTTGGTGTTCAGGATGAGCAAGTCGCCGTCGGGGCGCTCGAGCAGGAAGGGTGGTGTAGCTGCGCTTGCCCTCCCCCCGGTCGGCCTTCCAGACGTCCTTGCCGGTGGTCTTGTCGACGGCCATCAAGTAGAGTCGTCGGGGTGATCCACAAGTAGGACGAGAGACTTGTCATAGAGCATGGGCGAACTGCCGTGGCCCCAGCGCACGTCGAACGGCGTGTACTCCTGGCCCAGATTGCGCTGCCAGACTTCTTTGCCGTCCATGCTCAGAGCGACGACGAGGCCGGTGCCGAACCAAGCGTAGACGCGCTCGCCGTCGGTGACGCAACTCGGGCTCGAGAGGTTGTGCTTGATGTGGACTTCGGGCAGATGCGAGCCTGCGTCGAAGCTCTTTTCCCAGAGCAGAGAACCGTCTTTCGCGGAGAAGGCCTGGACGTAGAAGGTGACGCCCTGTTGGCCGAACTTGCGGATCGCAGCGGCGTCATCAAAGTCGCGCGCTCCCTCTGCGAGCGGACCGTCGCCGATTTGCGAAGTTAAAAAGACCTTGCCATCCCAAATGACGGGCGTCGAGGTTCCGAGTCCGCGCAGGGGGGCCTTCCAGAGGACGTTTTGGGTGGCGCTCCACTCGGTCGGCAAGCCGGTTTCCGTGGAGACCCCGTCAGCCGTCGGCCCGCGCCACTGGGGCCAGTTGTCGGCCAAGGCGAGGGCGGGGAGGAGAAATAGCAGTGGCGCGCCAAACGCATGGCCCTCATTGTGCAACACCCCGGGGAATGCAGACAAATGACGACAAAAGCGGGCATTTGCGGACTTTTGTTACAGGAGGGCGCGGGTGGCGGCTCCTGCTTTCAGTATGCGGGGCGGGTGCAAGGGGAGGCGGCGCTGGAGGGGGTAAGTTGTTGATGGGCTGGGCGGGAAAGATTTGCGAGTGCGGTGATGGCCGTCGTTCAGCGGGTGGACTGAACGAGGAATTGCAGTGGCTGGCGTATGGCTCGAGGCAGATTGTTGCTGCATTCTGTCAATGCCGCATCGAGATCGTCGAGCTGTTGCGCTGTTGGAACGGTGAACGATGCGTTGAACTTCTCGCCCCATGCCCGCAGCAGTTGCAGACTGGTGTCGGCCAGGTCTGGGTCGCCTGCGGCGCGGACGAGGAAGGGGGCGGAGACCCACTTGTCTTTCGAGGCTAGCAGCAGCAGTGCCTTGCGTCTGGCGTGGAGAACGGCACCGCTGGTGAAGACGCGCCAGACCTTCGATGGGTCGACGGCGGCCGGCCTGACGCCGCAGGATGCCGAGGGCGCGGCAGGAAACCGAGCTGCTCTTGTCGGAGAGCGCTCAATGCAACCGAGACGATATCGGTGTAGCCGAGGCTGGACAGCGTTCGAGTGTGGCGCGCCGTACAGACGGAAGGGGTGCAGAGATAGCCCGTCAGTGTGGCTTCTTGTTCTTTGGCCCCGGCTTCTCCGAGGCCCGCGATGATGGGCGCAGGCTGCGGGCCGGTTGGCTATTGAGCCGATCTGCGTACCACTGCTTCGGGTCGATGCCGTACTCTGCTGCGCTCTTGCGGCCCAGCGCGTATGGCGGGATTCCGGTCGGCTAGGCCGCTTCAGCAGGTGCGGCTGTGCGGGAGGCCGCGAGCAGGGTATCGAAGGCGGTGCGTCGCACGGGAGAGAAGCGTGAGGTGCGCATCTCCTGAACGACCTCTGAGAATCCGGGTTCATCGTAGTGGGCGGCGGCCAACCTGGCCCGCGCACCGGAGGACGGGATCGCGCGAGCAGAGACCAAGCCGCGCGATAAGGAGCATGGGCGCTTGTGGCGAAGACGAGAGAATCGCGAAGGCGCTCCGGCGCACGGTCGGGTCTGATGAATCCAGACCGGCGAGAAGAGCAGCGGTAAAAGCCGCAGCTTGGAGGCGGTCGCGTACCTGGCTGACCCAGGCATGGTGCTGTGACGCTCGGTACTTTCCAACCATGCAAGAAGTCCAAGATTCCGGACGAACGGTTCTGCGTAGTCGGCGTTCAGCGCCGTTCGACGGCCTCTCTTGCGGGCGTCCGAACCTGCTCAACCCAGTCGTTGACCCGTAGGAGTAGGAAAGGCAACTCGAAGCCGCTGGTCATTTGGCTGAGCGCGCGGACCGCGGCCTCGCGAACGTATCCGCTGGGATGGCTTGCGCGCAGCGCGAGGTAGGTCGGCGGGCATGTCGTCGGGTAAGATGTCCGCCGGCCACCCGTGACCGCGATAGTCGCTGAGCCGGGTCCGGAGGCTAGCATCGAACCGCACAACCTCTTTGGCGGACATGCTGGAGAGAATCTCGCGCAAGGCCTGCTCGGCTCGGAACGCGATGGAGGGCGCGGGATCGCGTCTCATCCACAGCAGTAAAGGGATATGGCGTTGACGGATGAGACGGGAGAGGCGCTCTTCCTCCCAGCCCTTGGGTAGCGGCGCTGCGCTCTGAGAGCGGTTGAGCCACTCGGAAAGAGCGGCGAACCAACCGCGCGGTTCATACGGCGGCCGAATGGGCTTCCAGTGCGGGTCGCGATGGAAGGGCTCGGTCTCTCGTGGAGTGGCGCCGGGATCGGAGAGGCATTGTTGGCGCTCGACTAGCGAAGGATGTTCATCCCGTGGCGGAGAAGCGGATGGGCAAGCTGGATATGGTCATCGATCCAGTGGCAGACGGAGCAAGTCTGGAGGCTTCCCGGGGTTCGTGGAAGACCAGGTAGCCGCAGGCTGGACAGGGCCAGGGTGGGCACGGGAGACCAGTTTACTGCTGGTTGGCGTTTGCCGGGATGAATCCCGGCAGAGACCGCCCTCGCGGACGGTCCCCACTGGCTTAGCTCGCGCGGTTGCGCCAGAGGGTGGGTTCGATGACTTGGGCTAGGGTTTCCGATGTGGCTTCGGCGCCGAGGAACTGGCGCAGGCGGTCGATTTCGGTTTCCGGGTTGGCGAGCAGGTCGTTGTAGTCGACGTCGAGGACGCGGAAGTTGGGCTTGTTACGCAGGTAGGCTGTCGCCTGCACGAGCTGGCGCTCGAGGGCCCGGCGGATCTGCTCGTCGGTCATGCGGGCCCCTTTCGTTTTGCGGCGCTCGATCATCTTGCGTTGCGAGGCGACGACTTCTTCCAAGTTGCGGCGCATCATGATGACGTCGTACTGGCGGTCAAGCGGCAGGTCATAGAGCAGCGCGTGGATGACCTTGACGGCGCGGCCTTGCGCTTCGTCGAGCCACTTGCGGTCGCGGCGGGTCTTCTTGACGGCTTCAAGCTCGAAGTAGCCGCGGGGGTTGTCTTCGTCGGCTTTGCGCTCGCGGTCGGTGAGCGGGGGAAGCCGGCGGCCTGCAACATGCGCATCATCAGCGAGGTGCCGGAGCGGGAAGGCCCGAGACGATGGTGATTCGTTGCTCGCGTGGCAGTGTGGGCTGCGAGGGCGCCTGGCCGTCGGTTGAGTCCGCGGCGGTCGAGAGTTGCGGGTCGACTTCGATCTCGGCGATGCGCCGCTTGCGCAGCTCGCGGACGAAAGCACGGTGCTCGTCGGCCTTTTCGGGCTGATTGAGCCGTTGGCGATAGATGCGCGCCAGACGCAGGTGCGCCTCGGGGAAGTTGGGGTTGAGTGCGACCGCGACTTCGAGCGCCTCGACCGCGCGCTCGATGCGGCCGGTGCGGTGCAAGGCGACGCCGAGGATGAAGTGTCCGTAGGCGTTCTGGTAGAGCAGGCCGACGGCCTTCAGGGCCTCGTCGATGGCGAGGCGGCTCTTGCGCTGGGCGAGGAGCGCGGGCCATGCCGAGGTAGGCGTGCGGGTTGTCCGTGTCGATGTGTGAGGCGCGTTGGAAGGCGCGTTCGGCGTCGGGCCAGCGCTTCATGCGCAGGTAGGCTTCGCCGATTTGCAGGTGGATGTCGGGGCGGTTAGGCTCAGCCTTTTCCGCGCGTTGTAGGGCGGCGAGCGCGTCTTCGCCATGGCCTTCGGCTGCGAGGGCGAAACCTTCGAGCATGTCGAGGGCGAAGGGGTTGACGCGGGCCATGCCGCGGAGCTTACGCAGCTCGAAGCTCTCTTTGCGAGTGAGCAGCGGGGGCTTGGCCTCCGCGGAATCAGCGGCCTTTTCCCCGCGGGCTCGTTTACGCTTGGCGATCTCGACCTTCCACTCTTTGAGCTTCTTACGTGCGTCGACGGCGTCGGCGCGGCGGCCTTTGCGGATGCGCTGGACGAGGGCGCGCAGGTCGGTTGGCCGCTCCAGCGCGCGGTAGCAGCGCGCCAGGTAGACCCCGAAGCGGTGCTCGGTCGGGTGGTCGCGGTAGAGCTCTTCGAGCAGCTCGGCGGCTTCGGCGTGGCGGTCGGCGTCCATGTAGGCGCGCGCCAAGTTGTAGCGCAGCTCGCGGACGGTGCGCTCGACGGCTTCGCCGGCGTCGTCGCCGGGCTTTTCGACGTAGCCGAGCGCGACGAGTTGGTCGAGGGCTTCCTTGGATTCAAAGGGCTCGAGCTTGCGCTCGGGCGGGTGGAGGCCGCTGTCGCCGGGGATCTCATCCCAGCTTTGGACCGTGGCGATCTGGGGCGGGTCTTGGAAGATACCGCTGAGCGGCTTGCCGTCCATATCCTCGCCGATGGGCAGGCCAAACAGGGTGAGGATGGTGGGGCAGATGTCGAGCAGGTTGGGACCGTGGATGAGCTCGTCGCGGCGAATGCCGGGGCCGCTGGCGACGAAGATTCCCCAGTCGCGGTGCTCGATGGCGGGGCCGGCCGGCTCGGCGGGGATGTTGCGGGGGCGCAGGTGGTCGGGGTGGAACCCGTGGTCGGACATGACGATGACGGTCGTATCCGGCCCGGCCAGGTGCAGCAGCATGCCGAGCATCATGTCGTGGTAGCGATAGGCCCCTTGCACGACCTCGCTGTAGATCTCGAAATCCTCGTCCTTGATCCACTTCTGCTGCGGCGGGTGGTACTTCATGAAGCCGTGGCAGTAGTGGTCGATGGCGTCAAAGTAGACGGCCATGAAGTCCCACGGGCGGCTCTCCATCAAGTGGGTGGCGGCGGCGTGGATGGAGCTGCACTCCGCAGTGATCTTGGCGACGGAGAGCAGGCGGCGGTCTTTCTTGGGATCGGCCTTCGCGGCGTTGGGCACGAAGGGCAGGATCTCTTCCGGGCCCAGCTCGAGCGGGTGGATCCTCAACTCGGCGAGCTCAGGGGCGAGCTCGGGCGGATGGACCGTGCCGGGGCGCATCGGCCATTCCTTCGGCTTGTCCTTGTCGGGCTCGGGAGCGCCTTTCTGGAAGTGGTCCGAGACCATGACGCCTGAGATGGGCTCGGCAGGGTGGGAAGGCCACCAGCCGACGACGTTGGACTGGAAGCCGTTCTGTTGCAGGATGTTCCAGACGGCTTTGGTCTTGCGCGAGAGGTTGGTGACGGGCTGTACCCCGCGGCCGTCCGGCGTGGGTTCAGTGAAGCCGAGGACGCCGTGCTTGAAAGGTCGCTTGCCGGTGGCGATCGAGGTCCACAGCATGGGCGAGAACTGCGGGCGCAGGGTGGCCAGGTTGGCCATGACCCCGTTGTTGACGAGCGACTGCAGGACGGGCATCTTGCCCTGATCCATGAGCGGGTGGATGACCTTCCAGTCCGCGGCGTCCCAGCCGACGAGGAGAACTTTCTTTGCGGGGCGAGGCATGGGCGAGGTACAGAAAAAGAACCCCGGCACTGCTGCCGGGGCTCCGATTTTAGCTAAGGCGACGCCTAGGCGTCCTGTTTCTTCTTGCGGCGGCGCCATTCGCGCAGGCCGCGTCCGCCGAGGGCGAGCAGGCCGAGGCCCATCAGCGCGACGCTCGAGGGCTCGGGGACGGCGGACTGGGGACGTTCGCCGACGTGGATGGGCTGGCCAGGGACGGTCTCGTAAACGATCTGATCGAAGGTGATGCGGGTCAGGCCGGGCGAGAACTGGACGATTGAATGCAGCCAGCCGAGATTGGGCGTGGCCGTGGCATTGCTTCCGGCGAAGAAGGCGAAGCCGAAGAACGTCGAGATGGTCTTGTTGATGCTCGCGCCCGCTCCTCCATAGGGCGGAAAGCCTGTAAACAAGGAAGTGGTTGTGGTCGTTCCGTTGAGGTTCGCCGAGGACTGGCTGAACAGGTTGCTGGCCTGAGCGAAGCCCAGTTTGTGGCCAGCCGTGATGTAGGCGACGTTGTACTGGAACAGTGACCCTGAAGAGGATGCTCCGGGAAAGCTACTTAAAATGCTGCTAAAGCCTGGGTTGTAGAAGAAGGAAGCGTAGGCCCCTGCCAACAGGTCCGGGTTGCCATCGCCGTCAACGTCCAGGCTGGCTGCGTTGAGGGATGACAGGGCCGTGACGGTGAAGCCCTCGTTGGGGCTGACGATCAGGGCTGCTTCGGCGCCTCCTGCTCCGACGAGGGCGGCGCCGGCTGCCGCTGCTGCCGAGTAGCGCACTTGGCGCGAGCCCAAGCCGCTGCGAAGCGCGCGGAGGGCGGAGGTGGAAAGGGAATAGGCTTCTAGCCTGTGGTAGAGTTTGGCGTTCTTCTTCAACGGATCCTCCCAACGATGACGACTTGGAACAATCCCTGCTGGACGAAGGTACAACTTGATCTGGGTCCTCAGCACCAAAAAACCCCGGCACGGATGCCGGGGGTTCCTACTGGTAGTTCAGGCGACGCCTAGGCGGCTTGTTTCTTCTTGCGGCGGCGCCATTCGCGCAGGCCGCGTCCGCCGAGCGCGAGCAGGCCGAGGCCCATCAGGGCGACGCTCGAGGGCTCGGGAACGGGGGACATCCTCCGCACGCCCACGTGGACGGGTTGTCCTGGCACGGTCTCGTAGACAACTTGATCGAACGTGAGCCTGGAGAAGCCTGGGGCGAATTCGACGATCGCGTGCAGCCAGCCGAGGTTCGGCGTCGCCGTAGCGTTGCTGCCGGCAAAGAAAGCGAAACCGAAGAAGGTTGAGAACGTCGTGGTCGTGCCTGGACCCGAACTGAAAGAGGCGGGAAAAGTCGAGAAAAAGCTGGTGTACGTTGAAGTGAATGTGCGGTTCGCTTGGCTTTGCGCGAACATGTTGCTGGCTGCGCCAAAACCGAGGCCGTTCGGGTTGGCGATGAAGGCCGAGTTGTATTGCGAGAGGAATCCCGGAAAGGTCGAGCTGCTAGAAGACCCAGGGGTGGAGAACAGAGTTGCGCTGACTCCGGCGAATAGGTCGTTGTTCCCGTCACCGTCGACGTCAAAACCGGCGGAGTTAGTGCTGGATACAATGCTGACGCTGAAGCCTTCGTTGGGACTGACAATCAAGGCTGCGTCCGCAGCGCCCGCGCCCGCGAGGGCGGCGCCGGCGGCGGCTGCGGCGGAGTAGCGCACTTGGCGCGAGGCCAGCCCGCGGCGCACTGCGCGGACTGCGGAGGCGGAAAGAGAATAGGCTTCCAGCCGACGGTCGAGTTTGTCGTTCTTCTTCAATGGATTCTCCCCTCTCCGGGTGGGTTTTTGAACTACTTTCACCCGAAGTTGGTACAAGGGTACTACATCGCACGCCACGAAAGAACCCCGGCACTACGGCCGGGGTTCAACTTTTGGGCCGGTCGCGCGACTCGGGCGCCCTGCATCTCCTCGGGGCGGCGCCGCTTCCGTGTGCCGCGGCCCGTCAGGCTGACGCTGATTGATAAACTCGACGGAGGCGGCGCGGATGCGAGTTGCGGTTCTGTTAGCCTGTTTCGCGGCCTCGGCGTGGGCCCAGCAAGGGCCGGTGGTTGCCCTGGAGACGTCCAAGGGTCTCATCAAGATCGAGTTACTTCCCGAAGCTGCGCCGAAGACAGTCGAGAACTTCTTGCGGTACGTTGACGCCGGCTTTTATACGGACACGGTTTTCCACCGCGTGATCCCGAAGTTCGTGGTGCAGGGAGGCGGATTCACGCCCGAGCTCGAGCTGAAGCCGACCTTTCCGCCGACGCCGATCGAGACCAAGAACGGACTGACGAACGACCGCGGGACGGTGGCAATGGCGCGCATGGACGACAAGGACAGCGCCACATCGCAGTTTTTCATCAACCTAGCCGACAACGACCGGCTCAACCGCTCCGGTTTCAGCTTCGGCTACACCGTGTTCGGCCGGGTGATCGAGGGCATGGACGTGGTGGATGCGATTGCCGGGGTCCAGACGAGCAAGCGTGGTCCGATGGATGACGTTCCGATTTTGCCGGTCTTTCTAGACAAGGCGTACCGCCTGCCCCCAGCTCAGTAAGATCGTTGAAACGAAACGGCTTCGGCGCTCGTAGGAACAGTTAGGCGGCGGCGCCCGGCCGCCTACTGGGACGCGTCAACCTCCTCCCCTCGACAACGTCCTGGTACGGCTGGAGCCGCCGCCTGGATTTTCTTCCTTCCGACCCCAAATTGTGTCCTAGGTCCCAGGTCCCTAGGGGCTTCCCTTAGGGAATTTCCTATCTTGTTGGGACGGCGGTACCGGTCGTATATTTCGAAGTGACGGTAGCGATCGAGACACCTAGTCCCCCTTGGAACCCGAATTCAATGACCATCGACGACATCCTCCTTTACATCGGCATCGCGTCGGGCCTCGGCATTTGCGCCATGATCATCCCAGGCTACGTGCGCAAGTTGTTGGTCGGGAGTCCAAACAGCAGCGCAAAAAGCTTGATCAACCGCTAGAGCGGCTCGCTGCTTTGAGTGAGCGTTCTTCTGAGCGTCATCATCTCCCCTAGGTGGTAGGCGTTGTGATCCGCGGCCAAGATGGCCTCGCGCAGCAGCGCCTGCCCCTCCCCCCAAGGAAACGGAGCGAACAGGTCCGATTCCGGATCCTCCACTAGAGCTTTCATTGCGTCCAGGTCCAGGCGGATCTGGGCGATGCTGCGCGCCCAGGCTTGTGCATCCGCGGGCGCAAGCTCGCTGGGCCAGTAACCGTCGGGCCATTTGGGCGAGACGTGGTGCGGGTTGCGGCTGAATTCCAGGATGTCGCTGAGCGCGATGCGGATGTGCTCGAGCACCTGCCAGGGCGTGTGGGCGGCTCCGGGGGCTTGAGGCCGCGCGTCAGCTCGGGCCAGTCGCGAACAACCTCCTCGAAGCGCAGATGCGCTTGGCCGCCCTCGAGCATCTCGACGAGCTGTTGGCGCAGAGCTTGATCGTTCGACAGGCCGTTCATACCTTCAACACTACCTTGCCGAACTGCTGCTTGCCTTCGAGATATTCGTGGGCCGCGCGGGTCTCGCTCAGGGGAAGACGCGGTCGACGACAGGGCGGAGCGCGCCGCGCTCGAACAGGCGCAGTACGTCGAGAAGCTCGCCCATCGTTCCCATGAAGGAACCTTGCAGCGAGAGATGCTTGGCGAACAGGTGGGCTAAGTTGAGCGGCACGTCAACGCCGGTGGTGGCGCCGCAGGTGACCAAGCGCCCATGATGGCCGAGACAGGCGACCGAGTGAGCCCAGGTGGCTTTGCCGACATGCTCGAAGACGATGTCGCACCCTTGCGGCCGACGATGTTGCGCACCTCGGCCTTGATGTCCTGCGCGTAGTGGTCGATGACGTGATCCGCGCCGAGGGCCTTGGTCTTGGCGACCTTTTCGTCTCCCCGGCGGTCGCGATCACGCGGCAATGATGCAGCTTGGCGATCTGGATGGCGGCGATGCCGACGCCCGAGGAGCCGCCGAGGATGAGCACGTCCTCGCAGAAGCGGATCTTGGCCAAGCCGACCAGCATGTGCCAGGCGGTCTGGAAGACCAGAGGTATGGAAGCGGCCTGCTCGAAGCTGAGCTCGCCGGGGATGGACAGCGCGTTCGACTCCGGAATGGCGACGAGCTCGGCTTGCAGACCGGGATAGTGGTAGCCCAACAGGCCGTAGTCGGGGGCGAAGTTGTCGAGCCCGCGCATGGCCTCGGGCGACTGCCACGACTGCTTTCCGGGTGCGACGAGGATGCGGTCGCCCGGCTTGACGCGCGTACAGAGCGAACCGACCGAGACGACTTCGCCGGCGGCGTCGGAGCCGAGGATGTGCGGCATCGTGAGCTTGAGCCCCGGGATGCCGCCGCGCACAAACAAGTCGAGATGGTTGAGCGCGCAGGCTTTGACGCGGACGAGGACTTCGTTGGGCTTTGGCTCGGGTTCGGGGGCGTCCTCGTAGCGCAACACCTCCGGGCCGCCGTGTTCATGGATGCGGATGGCTTTCATTTGGAGCTGAGTATTATAGCGGCGGGCGGCCTGGCGGACGCGAGCAATGCGCGCGATCTGGTCCTATAGATAGAGAGTCGTGGCGCATGTTCCCGCAGTCGTGGCCGGATGGGTGATCGCTGAGCCCATGTCGAAGCCGAACCGGAAGGCGATCGAGAAGGCGCGGCTGCAGACCATGCGGTATCTCGAAGAGGTCTTCCCGGGCTTCCTGTGGCGCATGCCGACCATCAAGCGCCAAAAGCTGGGCCGGCTACCGATGGTTGAGGCGGTCGAGATGCTCGACGCCGGCTCGGCGGAACGCGACCGTGCGGGCTGGGATTTCGCGTTCGTCATCACTCAGGCGGACATCCACAGCCACTACCGCAACCGCACGCTCGCGACGCCCTCGCAGGCGCTGGGCGTGGCCGTGCTCTCGCTGGCGCGGCTAGACCCGGCGATGGCTGAAGAAGATCTCACGGAGAACGCCCGCATCCAAATTCTGGCGCACCGGCTGACCGCGTTGGCGTTGCACGTGTTCGGGCACCTGAACGACTTGCCACACGCCTCGAGCGGCGACTGCTACATGCATCCGCCCGAAGGCCCCTCGGAGTTGGACAGCTTTCAGCGCTACTCCGAGGAGTCGCAGGAGCTGCTGCAGGAAGCTCTCTCGGCCGTGGCCGACGTGCGCTTGGAAGAGACGCGCACGGTTCCGGCGGATTCGCTGCGGTTCTACGTGAAGTCGATTTGGCACAACCGGCGCGAGATCGTCCACGCCATCATGGAGACGCGTTTTTGGCGTTTCCCGTACCACTTCAGCCGCTTGACCACGGCTGCTTCGTCGACGCTGCTGATCTTGCTCGTGACGGCCGAGGCCTGGGACCTGGGAATGCGGCAACAGCCGGCGGTCGTGACGGGCTTCTCATTCATCGCGCTACTGGGCGCAAGCCTGTATGTGCTCAAGCGTCAGCGGATTTTCGACGAGACTTGGCGGCGCGGGCTGACCGAGCGGCGGGTGATCAGCCGTGTGTCGCTGACGACGGCGATGCTGCTGGGCATGATGACCACCTACGCGCTGCTGTTTGCGGCGACGATCGCGATTGCACAGGTGTTCTACCCGACGGACCTGATCCGAGAGTGGGCGGCTTCTCTGCATGGGCCGCTGCGGTGGCGGCACTTTCTGAGCTTGGCGGGGTTCATTGCGTCGCTCGGCATCATCATCGGCGCGTTGGGCGCATCGTTCGAGGCGCAGGTCTATTTTCGTCACGTGGCCTTCGTGGACGAGGAGACTTGAGGCGACCGGCTTAGGATCGGCTGCGGCCCGATTGGCGCCGGTGGTCGATGACGCCGTGGACGAGCTCTGCCAGCGCCGCTTTGGTGGACGCCGAGATCGGCTGGCCGTCGTCGCCGAGTGAAGAGGACAGATCGAGCGGGTTGCCGCAGTGCGAGCAGATCGGCTTGCTTGGGACGATACAGCAGCAACGCGGGCATGCGGTTTCCTGGCGTTTGTTCGTCATGGTCGATCCTC
This sequence comes from Bryobacterales bacterium, assembly GCA_041394905.1. GTDB lineage: Bacteria > Acidobacteriota > Terriglobia > Bryobacterales > UBA6623 > RI-231. The sequence goes on from JAWKHJ010000006.1 coordinate 170,318, forward strand.
ATCCTGGATCTCCCACAGCAAGTCGGCAAGCTATCTTTCGGCGCTCTTTCGAGCATCGAACGCTACTGCACATCGGGCACAAAGCCGCGGCGTTCGGTGTTCTCGACGATCGTGCGCGGGATGACGAACTGGTGCAGGTAGTCGGGGCCGCCCGCCTTTGAGCCCAGGCCGCTCATCTTGAACCCGCCGAAGGGGTGACGCTCGACGATGGCGTGGGTGGAGCCGCGGTTGATGTAGAGGTTGCCGACGCGGAACTCTTCGCGCGCCTGCTGAATATGCGCCGGACTCCGCGAGAAGACAGCGCCCGTGAGGGCGTAGTCGGTGTCGACCGCGATGGCGATGGCTTCGTCGAAGGTCTTGGCGCGCAATACGGACAAAACGGGTCCGAATATCTCTTCTTGGGCGAGCGCGTGATGGGGCGGGACGTCCGCGAAGACACACAGGGGAGGGAAGAGACCGTCCCCTTCATGGCGGCGCTTGACGATGGTACGCACCTCCGTCTCGCCAAGAGCGGCGTAGCGTTCGATCTTTTCGAGTGCGGCTGGCGAGATGACGGCCCCGACTACGTTCGAGGGATCCTCGACTGGCCCCATCGGCAGACAGTCGACGGCGTCGCGAAGGCGTTCGAGGAAAGCGTCGTGGATGGAGTCGAGCAGGATGAGGCGCGAGCAGGCCGAGCACTTCTGGCCCTGGTAGCCGAAGGCCGATTGGATGACTGCCGTGACGGCGCTGTCGAGGTCGGCGTCGTCGTCGACGATGATCGCGTTCTTGCCGCCGAGCTCGGCGATGACGTGCTTGATCCAACGCGAGCCGGGCTGCACGTCGGCGGCGCGACGCACGATCTCGAGCCCGACCTGGCGACTGCCGGTGAAGGCGATGAGGCGGACATCGGGGTGGGCGACAAGCGCGCGGCCGACTTCGGCTCCGGGGCCGGGCAGCATGTTGAGCACGCCCTTGGGCAGGCCGGCCTGCTCGAACAGCTCGATCATGCCGGCGGCGATGGCGGCAGTTTCGGTAGCGGGCTTGTAGATGACGGTGTTGCCGGTGACGAGCGCGGCGGATGCCATGCCGGTGGAGATGGCGAGCGGAAAGTTCCACGGCGCGATGACGGCGGCCACGCCGCGCGGCTCGTAGCTGAGGCGGCTGTCTTCGCCGGGCGCATGGCCCATGGGATGCGGCTCGGCGAGGCGCAGCATTTCGTGGGCGTAGTAGTCGAGAAAGTCGATCGCTTCGCAGACGTCGCCGTCGGCTTCGTTCCAGGCCTTGCCGGCCTCGAAGACCTGCAAAGCGGCAAGCTCATAGCGCTGTTCGCGTGCGATTTCGGCGGCGCGGCGCAGGATGGCGGCGCGCTCTGCGGCCGGCGTCTTGCGCCAAGCGGGGAAAGCCTTTTTTGCTGCGGCGACGGCTGCGTCGACCTCCCCTTCCGATGCGACGCGGATGTGGGCGACGAGCTCAGAGGTTTTGTTGGGGTTGCGCGAGTCGTGCGTCGCCTCGCCATCCAGGCGGCGGCCTTCGAGGACGGGGCGCACGTCGAGAGGAAAGCGCTCGCGGACGGAGTCCAGCGCGGCGGCGAAGCGCTCGCGTACGTCTGCTTGGGTCCAATCGAGCGGCGGAACGTTCGCGAAGCCCTCATGCGGTCTGGGCTCGGGTTCGGCGATGGGCAACTGCTCGTGCGGGTTGCGAATCTCGTCTTCGACGCTGACGCCGTCGGCGAAGCTGCGGCGTAGGAAGCTTTCGTTGGCGGTGTTCTCGAGCAGGCGCGCACGAGGTAGGCCATGCCGGGAAGCATCTCGCCGACAGGGCAGTACATCCGCACCGGGAAATCGAGCTTGCGCAGGCCGTTGGCGATGGGATCGGCCATGCCAAAGAGCACCTGGTACTCGACGCGCCCGGGCTCGAGATCGAGCATCTTGGCCGTTTCGCGCACGAAGGCGATGGAGCGGACGTTGTGGGAGCCGCAGGCGAGGCGAACGTTCGGGGCCGTCTCGAGGATGAGGCGTGCGGCATCTTCAAACGCGGCGTCGGTTTCGGGCTTGTGCATCCAGACGGGCGGCGGCCAGTTGTTCTGGCGGGCGTGGACGAGCTCGGTGTCCCAATAAGCGCCTTTGATGAGGCGGATGGTGAGCGGCTGGTTGCGTTCGCGGCTCCAGGCGAGCAGCTCGTCGAGGTCGCCGCCGGTCTCGCGTAGGTAAGCTTGCATGGCGAGGCCGCTGTCGGGCCAGCCGGCGAGCTTGGGGTCGGCGAGCAGCTTGCGGTACACAGCGAGCGTGAAGTTCTTGAGCTCGCGATGCTCCATGTCGAGACAGATGCTTGCACCGTGCTTGACCGCCTCCAGGCAGATCACGCGGAGTCGCTCGACGGCCGCAGCGACGCCTGCCTCGAACGCCTGCGGGCGGAACTGCGAGTAGAGCGACGAGGGCTTGACGGAGATGTTGACGCGTGGCGCGACGCCCCAATCGCGCTCGGAGTCTCCGCCGAGAGGCTTCCAGCTCTTGGCGTCCTGGGTGAGCCGGCGGATGGCGTCGAGGTAGCTTTGCGCGAATTCGTCCGCCTCGACTTCCGAAACGACGACTTCACCCAACAGGGAGAGCGTGCTCGCGAAGCCGTTGCGACGGAGCTTGGCCAGAGTCGGTTCGGCGGCCGCCATGTCGTGCCCGACGATGAACTGACCGGCCATGGAGCGTACTTGCGACTCGATGCCCTTGCTCAGCACCTTGGCGCCGAGCGAGCCGCCGAGGGCGCGCATGCCGAGCTTCATGACGCCGCCGAGCTCCAGCCCCTGGTCGTCGAAGTACTCGCGCACGTGTCGGGCGATGTCGTCCGAGGTCGTGAGCGAGGGCAACACGTCGACGAAGCGGAACATCTGCGTTTTGAATGCAGGGTTATCGAGCGACCACTCCATCACGCGCCCGCTCCAGTAGTCCTGGCGGAAGACGGAAGGCTTCTCGGCGCCGATGCTCTCGAAGATGCGGCGCGCGGTTTGACGGATGCGGGGTTCGGTTTCGGCGGAGAGCTGGGAGGCGGGCATTCTATGGATATGATGACGTTCGGATAGCTAGACGTTTCTTTTTATGACGGGCAAACGAGTTTCCATCTTGGGCGTGCCGCTGGACTTGGGTCAGCGGCGGCGCGGGGTGGACATGGGGCCGTCTGCGATCCGGGCGGCCGAACTGGGCGCGCGGCTCCGTGCCCTGGGCGCGGTGGTGGAAGACGACGGCGACATGGATGTGGACTTGCCCGAGACGCAAGGCGTGGAGGATGAGCGGGCGCGCTATGCGGCTGCCATTGCCAAGACTTGCCGGGAAACCGCTGACGTTGTGAGCCGACGCATGGCCGACGGGTGGACTCCGTTGACGCTCGGCGGGGACCATTCGCTCGCCTTGGGCACTCTGGCCGGGGCTTCGCGCGCGATGCGGCAGCGGGGCGAGCGACTGGGGCTGATTTGGCTGGACGCGCACGCCGACATGAATACGCCCGAAACGTCGCCGTCGGGCAACGTACACGGGATGCCGTTGGCGTATGCGCTGGGTTTGGGCGAAGGGCCGTTGGCGGAAGCGGCGGAACCGCGTCCGCTGCTGGAGGCGCGCAACGCGGTGCTGGTCGGCGTGCGCGATCTGGACGCAGGCGAGCGAAAGGCGGTCGAGCGGCTGGGGCTCCGTGTCATCACGATGCGCCGAATTGACGAAGGCGGCATCCGGGCGGCGGTGCAGGAAGCGATGCGGATTGCCTCCGACGGCACGGGAGGCTTCCACGTCAGCCTGGACCTGGACTTCGTGGACCCGCGAGAGGCCCCGGGGGTGGGCACGCCCGTGCGCGGTGGGGCGACTTACCGCGAGGCGCACCTGGCGATGGAGATGATCGCCGATTCGGGCGGGCTGCGCTCGATGGATCTGGTTGAGGTGAACCCGATCCTGGATACTGCGAACCAGACGGCCGAGTTGGCGGCGGAACTGGCGCTGTCGGCGATGGGCAAGCGGATTTTGTGAGCCTAGGGCTTGGCCGACTCCGTTCCCTAACGGTCGCGTGCGGCTGACGTCGCACAAAGCTAGGAGATCAGGATGCGTATTCTCGTCGTAGGAGCGGGCATTGGCGGCATGACGCTCGCCGCCTTGCTCGAGAAGAGCCCACATGAAGTGACATTGATCGAGCGGGCGCCCAATTTTGAGCACGCCGGCTACATGCTCGGCTTGTGGCCGCTGGGGTATCGCGTGCTGCATGGACTTGGTCTCTATGAGCGTTTTGCGAATGAGTCGCTCGAAGGCAACCAATACGAGGTTCGCGACAACCACGGGGATTTGGTCAAGCACTGGTCCATGGCGCCGATTGCGGAGCGGTTCGGGCCGACTTTGAGTTGCACGCGGCCACAGTTGGTGAAGCTCTTGCACGCGCATTTGGGCGAGTCTGCAGTCCGTTTCGGGGAGACGGTCGAGGAAATCGAGCAACACGGCGACGTCGTCGAGGCGCGGATCAGCAATGGGACCCAGGAGACTTTCGACCTCGTGGTTGGGGCGGACGGACTGCACTCGCAGGTGCGTCAGCTCGTCTTCGGCGACCAGCCGTACTTCCACACCCATTGGGGCGGATGGGTCTGGTGGTCCGATTTGCCCACCTGTCCGAAGGAGACATTCGTAGAGCATTGGGGCGCTGGACGGTTTTTTGGCGCCTACCCAACGCGTGACGGAGTAGGCATCTTCGCAGGAGTGCCTGAGGGTGATGACTTCGAGCGTCCGGGGGCGGGACGACGCGAACGGATCCGTAGGCGGTTCGAAGGGATGGGAGTGTTGGTCGACCGCTGGCTCGAGGATGTTCCGGACGACGAGGCTGAGATGTTCTTCTGGAAGTTGTCCGACGTGCGCTCGCAGGAATGGGTCCGCGGCCGTGTCGTGCTTCTTGGCGATTCGGCGGCTGCATTCTTGCCGACGGCCGGCGTGGGCGCGTCGATGGCCATGGAATCTGCAGCCGTGCTGGCGGACGAGCTCTCGCGGACGGATACGCGATTCCTGCCGCATGCTCTGTCGCTCTACGTAAAACGGCGCAAGAGCCGTGTGGAGAGCATTCAAGACGACTCGCGCAGGCTCGCCCGCGCGATGTTCGTGAAGTCGGCGACCATTGCGCACATACGCGACTTGGCGACGAAGTTCTATTCGCTGGAAAGCCTGGCGGGTTCCATGGCCGAGGCTTTCGACGAGCCGATCTGATCGTCCGGCGCCAGCGCGATTTCGGACGGTCAAAAGACGCAGGAGAAGCCGTCGGGTTCTGGCAAGGCCGGATGCCGCCAGAGGCTAGCACAAGCGGTAATGCGGTAGCGCTACCATAAGGGCCAACGCCGCTGGTCCGGCGTTTCTTCGCATCCCTACATGCAATTGAACATACGCTTTCTTTTCCTGACGGCTCTGTCCGCCACGCCTTGTCTGCGCAAAGTGACGGCGTGATCGAAGGGTTGGTGCGCGATCCTGGCGGCGCGGCCATCCCGGGCGCTCAAGTCGAGTTGATTCGCGAGGAAACTGGCGTCGTGCGGCAGGCTCCGGCTGATGAGCGCGGCGAGTATCGCGCGCTTTCGCTCGAACCGGGAACATATCGCGTGCAGGCGAAGGCCGAAGGGTTCATCGCGCAGGAGCGTGAGGGATTGGAGCTTTCCGCCGGGCGCACGCTGCGGGCGGACTTCAATCTCTCGATCGGCGCGGACCGCGAAGTGGTGAACGTAACCGGCGAGACGCCGTTGCTCTCCAGTGCGGCGGGCGACTGGGGCGGTTTGGTGAGTCTTCGCAGAAGTTGGCTCAGCTTCCGCTCAACGGGCGCGATTTGTTCGAATTAGCCGCGCTTGAACCTGGCGCCACCAAGCCGACGGCGGCGCGCGTAAGCTTGGCGCAGGGCATCGGCGGGACAGATTTCCGTCAACGGCTCGCGGCCCAACCAGAACGGCTACCAGATTGACGGGTGCGGGGTGAACGGGCCGGCGAAATCGCTGCCTGCGAGCGCGGCGGGCAACCTGCTGGGTCTCGAGACGGTGCGCGAAATCCACATGGTGACGAACCCGTCTGACGCCAAGCTTGGGCGCATGGCGGGTGGCGTCTTTACCGCCGTCTCCGAGTCGGGGCAGAACCGCTTTCACGGTTCGCTGTATGAATATCTGCGCAACAGCTCGCTCGACGCGAAGAATTTCTTCGATTCTCCAGGCGACCCGATCCCTCCGCTGCGGCGTAACCAGTTCGGCGCCAAGTTGAGTGGACCGGCGGTGAAGGACCGCCTGTGGTTCCTCGTGAACTACGAGGGATTGCGTACCAGCCGTGGGCGCACGGCGCGGCCGACTGTTCCGACGCTCGAAGCGCGCCAGGGGCGACTGCCTTCAGCGGATGGCGGCGTGCGCCAAGTCGCGGTGGCGGACTCGGTGAAGCCCTACCTCGATCTTTACCCGGCGCCGAATGGACGTGACTTTGGCGACGGCACGGCAGAGTCGGCGCGACAGGTGACGACCAGTGTCAACTGAAGACATGTTGCGGCGAAGGTGGACCTACAGCTTGACGATTCGATGCGCCTGAGCTCGCGCTACAGCTTGGACGACTCGCTGCTCTCCGACCCGGACGACATGGCGATCTGGCACTTTCTGCTGGGCTCGCGGGACCACTTCTGGTACTCGAATCTGCAGAAGATCTTCTCTCCACGCACGATCGGAGACTTTCAAGTCGCCTATAGCCGCGTGAACAACGCGGAGACGAGCAGCCTGCGCTCGGACGTCGGCTCGGACCTGTCGTTCGTGCCAGGCCAGCCCTTGGGGACGCTCACCGTGACGGGTTTGTCCGACTTTGGCGGCTTCCAGGCGCGGGCGCGTCCGCGGCGCTTCGTGCTCAACAGCCTGCAGATGAGCGGCCACATGAGCTGGTGGCTGGGCCGCCACACAGTGAAGGCGGGTGCGGGCGTGGACCGTGTGCGCTTCTACCAGGATTCGGACTTGAGCGCAGTAGGCAGCTACACGTTCAACTCGGTGGAGAATCTGCTGCTGGGCGTCGCGAGCAACGCAGAGGTGATGGACCCCAATTCCGACACGCAGCGGCTGTGGACCTACTACCAGCCCTACTTCTACGTGCAGGACGAAGTGAAGCTGAGCCAGCGGCTGAGCGTCAGCTTGGGTCTGCGCTGGGAGGCTGCGTCGACCCCGCAGGAGGCGAACGGTAAGATCAGCGTGCTGCGGGACCTCTACCGCGACACCGAGCCGACGCTGGGCGGGCCAATGTTCACGAACCCTTCGTGGACCAATTTCGCGCCAAGGGCGTCGCTGGCGTGGGATCCGACCGACAGGGTAGAACAGTCGTACGGGCAGGCGGAGGCATCTTCTACGACTTGATCGGCAGCCGCGAGCTGCTGATCGCGGGCGTGCGGACGCCGCCGTTCTTCAACCGCATCCTCATCTTCGGGCGGCCGGCCTTTCCGGACATCCTCCAGGCCGCAGCGGGGCCAAACTCGGCCTCGATCGACGGGCTCGACTACGGTCTGCAACAGCCCTACGTGGGGCGCTGGCAGTTGAACCTCGAGCACAGACTGGCTGGAGACAGTGGTGCGCTTGGGCTACTCCGGGATGCGCGGCATCCACCTGATGGGGCAACTCGGCAACTTCAATACACCGGTTCCGGAGCGGCAGGCGGACGGGCGCTGGTTCTTTCCGGCGGATGCGCCCCGGCTGAACCCCGCCTTCTCGCGTATCGGGTTGCGGCGCTCGCAGTTCAACCTGTTCTACCAAGGCGTGACGGCCTCGCTCGAGCGGCGGCTGCGGAACAACATTCGCTTCCAGGCGAAGTACTCGTTTTCCAAGTCGATCGACGAATCGTCGAGCCCGACGTTCAATGACTTCGAGGCGAGCGACCAGATCCCGACGACGCCGGACTACCGCGCCAACCGAGGTTTGTCCGACTTTGACCTGCGGCATGTTTTCGCGGGGAGCTTCTCCTATTTGTTGCCGACGCTCGACAACTCGTCGGCGCGTTGGCTGCTGGGCGGCTGCGGAGCTGCACGGGCTGACCCAGATCCAGTCCGGCAACCCGTTTGCCCCGAGCGTAGGCTTTGACCGAGCGCGCCTGTTGACGGGTTTTGGCGACACCGGGCAACGGCCGGATGCCATTGCGCCCGCAGGTAGCGCGGCCATTCAGGGCGGCCCGGATCAATACTTCGATCCCAACGTGTTCGGGTTGCCGGCCGCCGGCTACCGGTACGCTCGGTCGCGGGCCCTGCGCGGGCCTGGATGTTTACGCTCGACCTGGCTGTACACAAGTCGTTTCGGGTGACTGAGCGGCAGACCGTGCGGTTGCGCGGGGAGTTCTTCAACGTGACGAACGAGTCGAACTTCCAGATCCCTTCGGGGCAGGAACTCTTTACCGAGCAAGGTACGCGGGTCGGCTCCGCAGGGCGAATCACGTCGACTGCGACGCCTGCGCGGCAGATCCAAGTCGCGGTGCGCTACGAGTTCTGACGCGCCACGGCTCGGCTAGCGAAAGGGGACCCGCTTAGCTAGGATAGAGACGCCATGTGGCTGCGCGTTCTGGCCTTGTTTGCCGCAACGTCCGCGGCGCTCTTTGCCGCGGATCCGGCTCAGCTGTATCTCGACGTCGTGAAGCCGGCGTTCGAGCAGCAATGCTTGGGCTGCCATGGTGTGGGCAACACCTTCGCCAAGCTGGACTTGCGCACGCGCGAGGCGGCGCTCAAGGGCGGCGGACGTGGGCCGGCGTTGGTTCCCGGCAAGCCGGATGAGAGCCTGCTCTACACTGCGTCGGCGCATGCGAACTGCAGTGCCCCTGGCGGGGTGGAGAAGAAGCTACCGGCCGAGACCCTCGCCGCGATGCGCGAGTGGATCGAGGGCGGCGCGCCGTTCGCCTCCGGCGAGACGTCACAAAAGTGGGATTACGACGAGGCGGACGTTTGGGCCTTCCAACCCTGCGCGAAGTGACGCCGCCACTGAGGGCGTAGACCCGGCGCGAGTCCGTACGCCGGTCGATGCGTTTCTGCTTGCGCGGTTGGCGCAAGCAGGCCTGGAGCCGGGCGAGAGGGCGGAGAAGCTGACCTTGATTCGGCGCGTGACCTACGACCTCACCGGGCTGCCGCCCACGCCCGAACAGGTTCAAGCATTTGTTGAGGATTCTTCCGAAGGCGCATACAAAACGCTGGTCGAGAGGCTGCTCGCCTCTCCCGAGTATGGCGAGCGCCGGGGCCGCCATTGGCTTGACGTGACGCGCTATGCGGACACGTCGGGCTACTCGAACGACTTCGAGAGGCCGAACGCTTGGCGCTATCGCGATTACGTCATCCGTAGCTTCAACCAGGACAAGCCGTATGACCGGTTCGTAATGGAGCAGATTGCCGGCGATGAGCTGTGGCCGGACGATCCGGAGGCGATCCTGGCGACGGGCTTTCTGCGCGCCGGGCCGTGGGAGCACACCGGGATGTCGGTCGCCGCGGTCACGCGGCAGCTCTTCCTCGACGACGTGACGCACTCGGTGGGGCAGACCTTCTTAGGGCTGACGTTGGGCTGCGCGCGTTGTCACGATCACAAGTTCGACCCCATCCCGACCAAGGACTACTACTCGATGCAGGCCGTCTTTGCGACGACGGCGTTCGCGCGGAGGCCGCTGGCGTTTGAGCCTGTTGAGTCGACCGAAGAGTTCGAGCGCGGGCGACGACGCTACGAGGAGATGATCGCCGAGATCGAGAAGCGCATCGAAGACCTGCACGAAGAGGCGCGGCGCACCATGGCCGCGACCGAGGGCGAAGAGGCCGCGCGCAAAGCGAGCACGGGGTGCTGCAGCGCAAGCTCGACCAGGAGCAGGCTGAGCTGCTGAAGCTGTTCCGCAGCATATTTCGCTTCACCGCGAGTCGATCGAGCGCTATGACCCGAAGGCGTTCGCGGTTTCGAGCGGATTGGTGAAGGAATGGAACGACGTGGGGCCGCAGGGTGCGAACAGCTATCTGACGGCGGAAGACTATCAGAACCCGGAGACGCATGTGCTGGTGGGCGGAGACGTCCAGGCGTCGGGCGAGGAGGTCTCTCCGGGCGTGTTGCAGGCGGTCGCGCGCTACAGCGGGTTTGAGGCGCCGAACATCCCGGAAACCGCGGCAGGCCGCCGTGCGGCGCTCGCGACGTGGGTGGCGGATCCGCGCAATCCGTTGACGGCGCGCGTGATGGTGAACCGCATTTGGCAGTACCACTTCGGGCGCGGCTTGGCAGAGAACGCGAACAACTTCGGCAAGATGGGCAAGCGGCCCACCCATCCGGAGCTGCTCGACTGGCTGGCGGGGTTCTTCATCGAGCAAGGTTGGAGCGTGAAGGCGGTTCACCGCGTGATTCTCTACTCGGACGCCTATCAGCGGGCGTCGGCTAAACCGGATGAAAAGGATGCGCAGAACCACCTTCTGGCGGTCTTCAGCCCTCGGCGGCTCGAGGCGGAGGAGCTGCGCGATACTTTGCTCGCGGTCTCGGGCGAACTGAGTCCGCGCAGGGGCGGACCGGGGACATATCAGCAGATCAATAGCGAAGTGGCGCGGCAGCCGCGACACGCGATGGGATCGTTGCAGCCGCCCTATTTGGCCGCGCCCCGCAAGCGCAACCGCAACCGGCGCACGATCTACACGTTCCAGCAGCGCAGTTTGATTGACCCGATGGTGGAGACGTTCAATGGCGCGAACCCGGATCTGACATGCGAGCGGCGTGAGGCGTCGGTGGTGCCGACGCAGGCTTTCGTGCTGCTCAATAGCGAGGTCTCGCACGATTTGGCGCTCGCGATGGCGGCGCGTGTGGAGAAGGAGGCGGCCACGCCGGAGGCGCGCATCGAGCGCACGTTTGGGCTCGCGTTTGGGCGCGCTCCCACCGAACAGGAGAGAGCATTGGCGCTGGAGCATCTGCGCGCGATGGAGGCTCACCACGCCGAACAACCCGCCGCGGCGCCCAAGCCGGAACCTCCGGTCGTCCACACAATCACCAGCGAGCTGACGGGCGAGCAGTTCCAGTTCACCCAGCCGGAAGAGGTGGTCGATTTCGAGCGGAACCTGCATCCGAGTGAGGTCGGGCCGCAGACGCGCGCGCTGGCGGACCTGGCGTTGGCGCTGATGAGCTCAAACGAGTTGGTATACGTGTATTAGAGGACTCGTTGCCATGCCGTGGCGGCGAGGACGCGTCTCGGGCGGAAACCGCGCCTGCTGTCCCTGCGTACTTCCCGATAGAATGAGCGTTCGCCGTCTTGCCGACCCCCCGAATCAGTCGTAGATCCTTGCTCGCAGGCGCTTTTGCCTTGCCGGCGGGCTTGCGTGCGCAAGCCTTCGGCATGGGCGACATGCTGTGGGACTACGAGATCGAGTACATCCGTCTGCTCGAGGAAGTGCGGCAAAAGCGCTACGACGCCATCTCGACGCCGGAGGGGCTCGTCTCGTTGCGCCGCCACGTCCGTACGGGGTTGGCGGAGATGTGGGGGCCGTTCCCGGAGGAGCGCACGCCGCTGAACGTGCGCGAGACAGGGCGGATCGACCGCGGCGACTACACGATCGAGAAGCTGGTCTACGAAAGCCGTCCGCGCTTTCACGTCACGGCGAACGTCTACAAGCCGAAAGGCGGCCAGGCGAAGCTGCCGGCCATCGTCTTCCCTTGTGGACATAGCGCGAATGGCAAGGCTTCGGAGACCTACCAGCGGTTCTGCATCCTGGCGGCGCGGCATGGTTTCGTCACGCTCATCTTCGACCCGGTAGGCCAAGGCGAGCGCTTGCAGTTGTGGGAGGAAGCCAAGCAGGCTTCGCGCGCGGGTTCCGGCACGTCCGAGCATCGCGCGCTGGGCGACCAGTGCTACTTCGTCGGGCTCAACCTGATGAACTATCGCGCTTGGGACGTCTCGCGTGCGATCGACTATTTGGAGTCGCGCGACGACGTGGACCCGGCGCGCATCGCCATGGCTGGCAATTCCGGCGGCGGCATGGTGACGTTGCAGTACGCCACCTTCGACGACCGCGTCGCGGCGGCGTTTCCCTCGTGCGCGGTGGCAAGCTTCGCTGCCAAGACGAAGGCGAGGCTGATCGCCGATCCTGAGCAGATCCTCTATGGCACGTTGCGTCGCGGCATCGAGCACGTGGAGTTGCTGGCGACCTTCGCACCGAAACCGCTGCTGATCGGCTCGGCTATTCAGGACTATGTGCCGATCGAGGCCGCGCGCGCTACGTTTCGCGAAGTGCAGCGCGCGTACCGGATCGTTGGCGCGGAAGACCACGTGGGGATGGTGGAAACCGACGCCGGCCATGGGTTGAATCAGGAGCTGCGCGAACAGGCCGTGGACTGGCTGATGCGCTGGCTGGGCCATACCAGCCGGGCCGTCAAGGAAGGCGAGGCGACGCTCTCCACGGACACTGAGCTGCAATGCACCAAGACGGGACAGGTGGCGTCGACGTTCAATTCGAAGACGGTCGTCGACTTCAACCAAGAGCGCCGGCAGCAGATCACGCCGAAGCGCGACGTGCCGTCTGCGGTGGAGTTGGGCAACTATCGCATCGGGATTCAACAAGCCGTGCGCGAGATTACGCACGTGGGCTCGTTCAAGCATGAGCGCGGCGTGATCGTGGGCGACCGGGTGATGGAGGCTGGGGTATTCTCGCGCGGGATGGCGATCGTCATCGCCGACCGCGGCAAGGACGACCCGCGCATACGGCGCGGTGTGATCGACCCGATCCTCAACGCGGGCTACCAGGTGCTGGCGCTCGATTTGCGCGGTTGGGGCGAGAGCGAACCGCATCCCGAGGGTGCGGACGTTCGTTTCAAGTGGGATGACTTCTTCGCGTATCGTGCGCTTGAGATTGGCCGCCCGCTGCTGGGGCAGCGCCTGAAGGATCTGCTTGCGGTGGGGCCCTCGCGCACGCATCGGCACAGTTGGACGCTCGTCGGTGTGGGAGCGGGCTCGGCCTTGGTCGCTGCTCATGGGGCCCTGCTCGATGCGCGTGTGGACGGGCTGATCACGATCGATGGGCCGCTGTCATTTCGCTCGATGTTTGACGATGCGCTGATGTCACAGCCGATCTCGACGATATTGCCCGGCGTGTTGGGCGAGAATGACGTACGCGACCTATATGAGGCAGGCGCACCTCGCAGGACGCTGGTGTTGAATCCAGAGGATTCGCAGCGGCGTCCCGTCAATGAGGTGCGCGCATGGGAGGAGTACGATTGGGCGCTGCAAGCCTACGAAGGCATTGCGGCGAACGACGCCTTCCACGTGAAGTCGGAGCTGGACCTGGAAGGCTTGCGCGACGCGATCACGCAATGGATGTCGGTTCGGTCGTAGTTCGGACGTCAAAAATCGGTCTGCTACCCTTTTGTTAGGGCGTGATTCGGAGGCCTTCGTTCTCATCACGCCCGAAGCAAAGATGGATTCCCCCAAGCCTGAAGCGCAGGAGCGCCAGGGCCTCTACATCGTTCTGTTGAGCTTGCACGGGCTCATTCGCGCCGAAAATCTAGAATTGGGCCGCGACGCCGACACCGGCGGACAGACGAAGTACGTGGTCGAACTGGCGGCGGCTCTCGCAGAAGACCCGCGCGTCGATCGTGTGGAAGTCATGACGCGACTGGTCGAGGATGCCCGTGTTTCACCGGACTACGCGCGGCCCGAGGAGGCGATTTCCGAAAAGGCCTTTGTGGTGCGGGTGCCGTTCGGGCCGCGGCGCTATCTGAAAAAAGAGACGCTTTGGCCGCATTTGTTCGGGGTCGTCGACGGCGCTCTGCAGCATTTTCGTGATCTGGGGCGCACGCCGGACATCGTTCACGGCCACTATGCCGACGCCGGGATGGTGGCTGCGCAGCTCGCGGCTCTGTTGAACGTGCCGATGGTGTTCACGGGGCACTCGTTGGGCCACGAGAAGAAGCGCCGTCTGCTCGACAGCGGTGCATCGGAGCAAGACGTGGAGAAGCGCTTCAACATGAGCCGGCGCATCGAAGCGGAAGAAACTGCGCTCGAAAACGCGGCACTTGTGGTGGCCAGCACGAAGCAGGAGGCCGAGGATCAGTACGCTCGCTACGACGCTTACCGCAAGACGCGCACGTCAGTCATCCAGCCCGGCGTGGACTTGAGCCGATTCCGCCCTCCGCGGCGGTTTGCGGGCAGGCCGCCCGTCTACGCACGCATCGCCAAGTTTTTGCGTTGGCCCGACCGGCCCTGGATTCTTGCCGTTTCGCGTGCGGACGAGCGCAAGAACATTCGCACGTTGATCGACGCTTACGGGCGCTCGGAAGAACTGCAACAGAAGGCGAACTTGGTAATCGTTGCCGGCAACCGCGACGACGTCTCGACGATGGAAGAGGGGCAGGGTCGCGTACTGCGGGACATGCTGCAGCGCATCGACAAGTACGACTTGTACGGACATGCGGCCTATCCCAAGCATCACCAACCGGAGGAAGTGCCGGAGATCTATCGCCTCGCCGCGCGCTCATATGGCGTCTTCATCAACCCTGCGTTGACCGAACCCTTTGGATTGACGCTGCTCGAGGCCGCGGCGAGCGGAGTGCCCGTGGTGGCGACCGATGACGGGGGGCCGCGGGACCTTCTGGCGCGCTGCAAGAACGGTTTGCTGGTCGATCCCCTCGATACGGCGGGCATGACGGACGCCCTGCTCGATGCGTTGAGCGACCGTTCTCGCTGGCGGCGCTGGCAGAGCGCCGGGCTACGCGCGGTGGACCGGTACTACACCTGGAAGGGCCACGCGAAGACGTACCTCAAGGAGGTTGAGAAGATTCTCGGCCGCCCGAAACGTCGTCGCTACCCGGCTCCGAAGACGCGGCTGACGCGTGTGGATCGCATTCTGACCACGGACGTCGACAACAGTTTGCTGGGCGATCCTGAGGCGTTGGGGAAGCTCAAGGCCCGCTTGGCCGAGGTGCGCGATCACGTGGCCTTCGGCGTGGCGACGGGACGCAGTCTGCAGTCGGCCATCAGCGCGCTGCGCAAAGCCAACGCTCCGACGCCGGATTTCTGGATCACCTCGGTCGGCACCGAGATCCATTACGGCGAGCAGCTGGCAGCGGACCGCGAATGGCTGCGCAACATCCACTGGCGTTGGGATGTCGAGGCGATCAAGCGTTGCCTGACCGATTTGCCTGGGCTCGAGTTGCAGAGTCGCGCGGAGCAAACGGCGTACAAGATCAGCTACTACATCGACCCGCGCGAGGCGCCTTCCATCGCTGAGATCGAGCGCACGTTGCGCAAGAGGCGTCTGCGCTGCAAGGTGGTTTTTTCGCTGGGGCAGTATTTGGACATCATCCCCGTACGCGCCTCGAAAGGCTTGGCGATCCGCTACCTGGCCAACCGCTGGGGAGTGCCAATGGAGCGAGTGCTCGTAACAGGAGACTGCGGCAACGACATCGAAATGTTGACGGGCCGCAGTCTGGGCGTGGTCGTGGCCAACCATAGCGACGAGATCGATCCGCTTCGCGAACAGGAAGACATCTACTTCGCCGGAGCCGGTCACGCTGCTGGCATTCTCGAGGGCGTGGAGCACTACGACTTCTTTGGCGCGCTCGAGAAGAAGGAAGCCCCCGAGCCACAGGCCTGACGCCCGAACGCATTTGCAAGACATGATCAAACTCCTCGAGACTGCCATTGATGAGCAGCGCGAATCGGTGTCGCGCCTAGTAGAGCGCTATATGCGGAGTGAGCGCCCGTTCCTTGTGCGCTCCGAGCTGTGGGACGAATTCCGCGAGCTTGCCGAAGCCGAGGGCGACGGCTTGGGGGATAGCAAGCTAGGCCGATTGCTCTACAACGCGCAGGAAGGCGCGCATGACGGAAAAACGCTCGTTTTGGCGGTGCGCTACCAAATCGCGCGTTGGGCGTATTTGTGGATCGATGCGGCGACCCTCGAAGCGCGCGAGATTGATGTCTCGCAGTATCTGCAGTTCAAGGAGAGACTCGTAGGCGTCGACCAGCCGCATGCGCTCGAGTTGGACATCGAGCCGTTCATGCGAGGGTTCCCTCGATTGCAGGAGACGCGCTCTATCGGCCGTGGCGTCGAGTTCCTCAACCGGCGGCTTTCGAGTCAGCTCTTTTTCGAGCTGGGTAAGGGCGATCGCAAGCTTCTCGAGTTTCTCAAAGCGCACACCGTGGGTAAGCGCCAGCTTATGATCAACGGCGAGATTCAGGGCGTCCAGGAGTTGCGCGCGGCCATCAGAACTGCGAACGAACTGCTCGAGCGTTTGCCCGGCCAGACGCCTTGGAGCGAAGTGGAGCGCGAGCTCGGTTCGATGGGCTTCGAGCCAGGCTGGGGCGATACGGCAGCTCGTGTGCAGGAGACGCTGCAACTGCTGTCCGACATTCTGGAAGCGCCGGCGCCAGGAGTGCTCGAGCAGTTCCTCGCTCGCATCCCGATGATTTTCTCGATGGCGATCCTCTCTCCGCACGGCTATTTCGGACAAGAGAATGTTTTGGGACGCCCCGACACGGGCGGCCAAGTGGTTTACATCCTCGACCAGGTGCGCGCGCTCGAGGCGGAGATGCGTAACCGGTTGAGCGAGCAGGGCATTAACATCGAACCGCGGATCTACATCATCACTCGCTTGATCCCAGAGTCGGACGGTACCTTGTGCCACCAGCGCATCGAGCAGGTGAAGGGCTGCAAGAGCGCGAAGATTCTGCGCGTGCCGTTTCGAGATCAGCACGGTGAGGTCATTCCGCAATGGATTTCGCGCTTCGAGATCTGGCCACATCTAGACCGTTTCGCCGACGAGGTGCAGCACGAACTGCTGACCGAGCTTGGGACCCGGCCGGACTTGATCGTCGGCAACTACTCGGATGGCAACCTCGTGGCGACGTTGCTGGCGGATCGGCTGGGAGGCGTGACGCAATGCAACATCGCGCATGCGCTCGAGAAGACGAAGTACCTCTATTCCGATCTCTATTGGCGCGACAACGACGAGCAGTACCACTTCTCCTGCCAGTTCACCGCGGACCTCATCGCGATGAACGCCGCCGACTTCATCATCACCAGCACCTATCAGGAGATCGCTGGGACGAGCTACTCGGTCGGGCAGTATGAAGCGTACGAGTCGTTCCCGATGCCTGGGCTCTACCGTGTGGTGCAGGGCATTGATGCGTTCGATCCGAAGTTCAACATCGTCTCGCCCGGCGCGGACGCCGACATATACTTCCCCTACAACCAGAAGGAGTGGCGGCGAACAGACCTGCACGAAGAGATCGGCGCCCTGATCTTTGGCGGCGAGCGAGAGGATGCGCGCGGTCATTTCGCGGATCCGGACAAGCCGATCCTTTTTACGATGGCGCGGCTGGACCGCATCAAGAACATCACCGGACTCGTTGAATGGTATGCCGAGTCGGAGCGCTTGCAGAAGGCGGTGAATCTGCTCGTCGTGGCCGGTAGCGTAAACGAGGAGCACTCAGGCGACCGCGAAGAGCAAGAACAGATCCGCACGATGCACTCGTTGATGCATGAGAACGGGCTGGATGACAAGATGCGCTGGCTGGGCGTGCGCTTGAACAAGGAGATCACCGGGGAACTCTACCGGTGCGTGGCCGACCACCGTGGGGCTTTTGTGCAGCCGGCCTTGTTCGAGGCTTTTGGGCTGACGGTGGTCGAGGCGATGGCTTCGGGCTTGCCCACCTTCGCCACGCGCTACGGCGGTCCGCTCGAGATCGTGCAGAACGGAGTTTCCGGATTCCACATCGACCCCAATCACGGCGACCAGGCGGCGGAGCTGATGGCCGAATTTTTCGAGCGTTGCGCACGGGACCCGGACCATTGGAACGCGATCTCGGACGGTGCGGTCGCCCGCGTCCAGGCGCGGTACACCTGGAAGCTCTACGCGGAGCGAATGATGACCTTGTCACGTATCTACGGCTTCTGGCGGCACGTCACCGACCTGGAGCGCGCCGAGACGAGGCGGTATCTGGAGATGTTCTACAAGCTCCAGTACAAACCCTTGGCCGAGGCCATGGCCTAGCAAGGTCAGTGAATCCTGACTCGGCTCGTGCTAACCTGAAGGACTTGGGATGCTTCCCGGAAGGGAGGTGAACGAGATGGCTGAAGTCTATATCAACGAAGGCGAATCCTTGGATTCCGCTCTGCGCCGCTTTAAGCGTAAAGTGCAGCAGCAGGACATCATCAAGGAGGTCAAGCGCCACTCGTACTACATGAAGCCCGGCGAAAAGCGCCGGCTCAAGCAAGCCCTCGCTCGCAAGCGCAGCCGCAAAAAGATGCGGCGCTCTCCGGGCGATTAGAAAGATTCGAAAGGCGGGGTTCAACCCCGCCTTTCGTGATTTTTGGGAATGTTTCGTAACACTTCCGAGGATCGCGAGTCTAACACCAAAGACGCCGGGTGGCAGTGCGCACAAACCGGCGCGAAGGAGAAGGCATATGTTCCAGATTCGACACAAGGCAGCTCGCGCAGTTCTCTGGTCGGCGTTGGCGATTACGCCGATGATTGGCTTTTCCGGGTGCGACAACGACGACGGCCCGGCCGAAAACATGGGTGAAGCGATTGATGACGCCGCCGGCGAAATGAAGGATGCGGCGAAGGACGTGGGAGACGGAGTCAAGGACGCGGCAAACGACGTGAAGGACGCGGTCGACAAGGACTGACCGTCGTTCCCGCACGGTAAAATGGCTCCACGTCCGGATCGATCGGACGTGGATGCTCATGACTCGACGAAACTTTCTGGCCGCCGCCGCCGCGCTCTCCATCGGATGTCAAGGCAGGGAAGCCGAGGCTCCCCCAGCGGAGACCGCCAAGACGCATGCCTGGCATCTCGATTACGCGCCGCGGATGTTCTTGTTAGGCCAAGACGTTTCCGTCCAGCAGCATCTCGAAATCTACGCCGATTACGGCTTCAAGGCATTTGAATACAATGGCTTGCCGCGCGAGCAGACGCTCGAACAGGCCGCCGATATTCGGGAGAAGATGGACGCCCTCGGCTTGGAGATGGGCGTCTTCGTGGTCAACTCCGGAGGTTGGAAGGGAGACGCTCTAGTCGACCCCAAGTTCCATGAGGCCTTTCTGGCGGACGTACGCACGGGGATCGATTACCACAAGGTGATGCGAAACCGTTGGGCGACCGTCACCAGCGGCCTCTCGGTGGATTACCTCTCGCTCGAACGTCAGGACGAGAACGTGATCGCCGGACTCAAGGAAGCTGCGGAGTTGGTGGAAGGAACCGATCTGACGCTCGTACTCGAGCCGCTAAATGTGCTCGTAGACCATGCCGGTTACCACGTGGTGACCTCAGAGCAGGCGGCTCGCATCGTGGACGCAGTTGGCAGCAAGCACGTCCGTATTTTGTTCGACATCTATCACCAGCAGATCTCCGAAGGAAACCTGACCGACAACATCGATCGCTACTGGGACCGCATCGGCTACTTCCAAGTGGGCGACGTTCCCGGACGCAAAGAGCCAGGCACTGGGGAGATCCGCTACCGCTATCTGTTCCGTCACCTCTATGAAAAAGGCTATCAAGGCATTGTGGGCATGGAGCATGGACTCTCCGTGCCCGGGCGTGAAGGGCTCGAGCGGTGCTTTGAGCAGTACCGCCTGGCGGATACCTGGGCGTCTTAGCGTTGTCGGGCTTTGCGCCTACGCGCTGTTGCTCGGGGGCGCGCGCGGGCTCATCGCGCAGAGCGACTATGTGCGCTCCTCTCAGCCCGAGATTTTCGATTACGACGAGCTGATCCGGCTGGATGATGAGCCGCGAGACCCGGTTCTGCAAGCCAAGCTCGACAAGCTGGTCACCACCCCCTTCGTCAACAACGAAGCCTGGCTTTCCGGGTCACGGCCCCACGCGCCGCAGGTTGCCGGGCTGGGCAAGACGTTGAGGGTGGTGCAGTGGAACATCGAACGGGGCATCCGCCTCCCGGAGATCATCGATGCGCTGACGAACCCAGACGCATTCCTCAAGCGGCAGCGCGCGACCGGAGAGCGCATCGACGCAACCGAGTTGCTCGATGAAATCGAGGCGTTGAAAACAGTCGACCTGTTCGTCCTAAATGAAGTCGACTGGGGGCTCGCGCGCTCCGACTACCGCGAAGTCGTGAGTGACCTAGGCAAGGCGTTGCACATGAACTGGGCCTATGGCGTCGAGTTCGTCGAAGTCGACCCGCTCCAGCTCGGCACGGAGACGTTCGAGGGACTCGACGACGAGCAAGAGCGGCAGAAGATGACCGCGCAGGTTCAAGTGGACCGTGATCGCCTGCGCGCTCTGCACGGCACCGCGGTCTTGTCTCGCTACCCGATTCGGGACGCGAAGCTGAAGCCGTTCAAGACGATCGGCTACGACTGGCACACGAAAGAAGTCGACGGCTTCTCGAAGATCGAGGAAGGTAAACGGCTGGCCGCGGAAAAGGTTTTCCTGGAGGCGGTACACCGCGAGATCCGGCTGGGCGGCAGGACCTGTCTCTACGTGACGCTCGACGTGCCCGAACTGCCCCGCGGCAAGGTGACGGTCGTGGCGCCGCATCTCGAGAATCGTACGAAGCCCTCCAACCGCAAAGACCAGATGGCGGAGGTTCTGGAAGAAATCAAGGCCGTGGCGCACCCCGTGATCCTGGCTGGCGACTTCAACACCACGGGAGGCGATACCACGCCGACCAGCATCAAGCGCGAAGTCTACCAGCGGCTGGGCAGCTCGAAGTTCTGGGCGGAGCGCGGGATCAAGTATGCCACCGGACTGGGTCTGGTTTACGACGTGGTGACCGACGGCGTGAACATGGTGAAGAACCTAAACGACCCCACGGCGAAAGACGTACCGCTGGTTGCGCCAAACCCCGAGTACGAGCTGTTCCACATGCTCGAGGATTTTCGCTTCGACGACGGCACGACGTTCGACTTTCGCGGCGACCGAGACCGCACGTTGAACGGTT
Source organism: Bryobacterales bacterium (assembly GCA_041394905.1). Lineage (GTDB taxonomy): Bacteria > Acidobacteriota > Terriglobia > Bryobacterales > UBA6623 > RI-231. The sequence goes on from JAWKHJ010000006.1 coordinate 191,180, forward strand.
CGACCGGCACGCTCGGCAACTCGAACTATCGGCTCAAAAAAGGGTTCAAGCCGACGTATTCGGTGGAGCGAAGCCTGGCGACCGTCGGCAAGCTCAAGCTCGACTGGATTCTGGTGAAGGACTATATCGAAGCCCCGCGCGACTCCAAGCAGACCTACCGCTTCGCACCGCACTATCCGCGCACGATGGAAGCAGTGAACTACTCGCTCGAAGAGCGAATCTCCGACCATGACCCGATCAGCGCGGACGTGCCTTTCCAGGAGCCGGGAAAGCTCGAACGCAACAAGAAACTGAAGTTCTGGCCATTCTGAGCGCGCGCCGCTCGCCGTAGGGGCACGCCTGGCGTGCCTGGGCAGCCCCTACGCACGCCGCCGCAGATCGGCGCAGAGGATCTCCTCGTCATTGCGCACGAAGATGTGGCCGTTGGCATACGCCGGGTGCGACCAATGTACGGCTCCGAGCTCGCGCCGGGCGCCGGGCTTCGAGGTCGGCTCGATCAGCTTGGTACGGTCGATTTCCTCGTAGCCTGAGGGCGACAGACGCGCCAGAATCAGCTCGCCGCGGTCGTTGTTGATCCAATAGCGGCCGCCCTCGCGCACGATGAAGGCGGATGCGTTGCGCGCCTTCTCTACCGTGACCGCCTGGGTCTCCCATTGCAGCTTTCCCGTCGCCAAGCTCAGGCAGCGCAGTTGCCCGTAGCTCGACACGCCATAGATGTAGCCGTCGTCGATGACGGGCGAGCCCATCAGCGCGTGCAGGCCGTCGTTTTCGAGGGCGTTGTCCGTCGTGCTGCTCCAGACCACTTCGGCGGACTTTGGGCCGACCCTGTAGAGCCTTGAGCCGTTGAAGAATGCAGAGACGAGCAAGTAGGGCGGCGACCAGACCGGCGTCGCGATGGGCGTCTCCATCATGATCGGGAACGGGTCATTCCACAGCGTCTCTCCGGTCGCCGGATCGAGCGCGGTCGTGGCGCCGGCGTGCCACACGATGAGCTGGGGCCTTCCGCCAACGTTGATCAGCAGGGGCTGGGAATAGCCGGGGCCGGAGCTTTCCGAGCTCAAGGCTCGCCACGCGATCTCGCCTGTCCGCTTGTCGAAGGCGACCACCTTGGCGTCTGGACGCCCGGCGGCGACCGCGATGAGGAGGTCCCCGACGACGATGGGCGCGCTGGACATGCCCCATGCCGGAAGCTCTGTCTGGAGGCTCTGCTTGAAGCGGGTCGACCACAGCTCATCGCCGCTCTCGGCCGATAGGCAGGCCAAGCGCCCCTCCGCGCCGAGAACGTAGACGCGCTCGGCGTCGACCGTGGGAGCGGCGCGCGGGCCGGAGGCGTAGTCGATGCCGGCGTAATCGGCCTGCCAGGACCGCTGCCAGAGCACGGCGCCGGTGTTTGCATCGAGAGCTAGGGTGCGCTCGACGCCTTTCAGTCCGACGGTCGCCTCGAAGTCGGTGAGAAAGACGCGTCCGCTGGCGACGCTGGGCGCTGAGTAGCCGGCGTGAACCGGCGTGCGCCAGAGCACGCGCAGGCCGTCGGCAGGGAAGCGCTCGAGCAAACCGTCCTCGCTCCAGACGCCCACGCGTCCCCTTCCGCGCCACTCCGGCCAGTCCGCGGCGCGGCCAAGCGCGGAGCCGAGCAGACCCGCAAACAAGCTTCGACGGCTGGCGTACACCTTACCGAGCAGGATAGCGCGCGTGGCCCGCCTAGCCCGTGCGACACTCGTAGGTCATGTCCTTGAAGCTCGTCATCTACCCCAACGTCGACGCCCCGCGGCTGGAGCAGATTCGCCGCGCCGCGGGCGAGATGCAGGTCGTCAACTGCGCGGACGAGGAGCGCGCCGTCGACGAGATGCCCGACGCGGACGCCTTCTTCGGCAAGCTGACTCCGCGCCTGCTCGAAGCTTCCTCGAAACTGCGCTGGGTACAGTCGCCGACAGCCAGTTTGGAGCACTACGTTTTCCCGGCGCTGGTCGATCATCCCTGCGAGCTGACCAACATGCGTGGGCTGTTTTCCGACGCCATCGCAGACCAGGTGTTCGGCTACATCGTCTGCTTCAGCCGCAACCTGCACCTCTACATTCGGCGGCAAAAGGAAGGGCGCTGGGACCCGGTGGGCGGAGAGTCCGGGCGTCCGTCGTTTGCGACCGGTCCGGGTGAGGTGGGCTCGATCGATCGCGCCCACCCGTGTCTTTCAGACATGACGCTCGGAATCGTCGGACTGGGTCACATTGGCGAAGAGGTCGCGCGGCGCGGCGCTTGCTTCGGTATGCGCGTGCTGGCGGTGGACGCGCGCAGGCAAGTCGCGCCCGAAGGCGTCGAAGCCGTCTGGCCGACGGAGAAGCTTGACGACCTGCTCGCGGCGAGCGACTTCGTGGTGATTGCCGCGCCGCACACCCCGCAGACCGAAGGGCTGTTCGACCTCGAACGGATGCGCAAGATGAAGCCCTCAGGGGTGCTCATCAACATCGGCCGCGGCGTGATCGTCAAGCTCGATGCCCTGGTTGAGGCGCTTTCCCAAGGCGTGATCGGCGGCGCAGCGCTCGATGTGTTCGAGCAGGAGCCGCTACCGGCCGATCATCCCCTGTGGCAGATGGACAACGTCATCCTGACGCCCCACGTTGCTGGCTTCTCGCCCAAGATCGCCGAACGGCATCTGGGCGTCGTGTTGGACAACGTGGAACGATTCGTTGCGGACAAACCGCTGCGCAACGTCGTCGACAAGGCGCAGTGGTTTTAGCGGGCCGCCTAGAAGTCCAGGAAGACCTGGAACGACTGGCTGATCGGCATCACCATGAAGTCCACGCGAACGCGGCCGGAGACGTGCTCCGCCTTGGCCGGGTCGTAGGTGAACTTGATCGTTGCTTCGCCGCCCGGTTCGATGTCCGCGCCTTCGATCTCGACCTCAATTCCCGCGATCGGGCCGGTCTTCTTTTCTACCGTCAAGCGGCCGACTGAGGCGCTCTTCACGGTCATTGAGCGCGAGACAGGGTCTTGCGAGGCCTTGGGAAAGGTCAACGTGTCCGTCGAGATGCGATACATCGACGCCAGCGATTCGACCGTGGGGCGCGCCATGGCGGGGCCTTGTTGCCCCTGGAAGGCGGATCCGGGCGCAGCGACGTCCTGGCTGAATGACATGGGTCCGAATGGGGAGGAGGCGTCGGCGCCCTCGGGCCGCTTATGCTCGGTCAGGTGCATCCGCCATTCGCCCTCGTTGTAGCGCCAATCGCTGTTGAGGGGCATGTTCACCGGCTCTGAGCCGAGCATGGCGATGATCGTCTTGCAGACCACGAGCACGTTCGCCGAGCGGAAATCGCCGCCGTAGTCCACGTTCTGGATGTTGAAGTCGAGGATGCGGTTCTTCTTCGAGTTGTAGAACAGGTCCTTGGACTCCTCGTCGAGAAAGCCCTCGGCCTGGCGAAACTCGCCACGCTGGAAGTGCTGGTAGAACTGGCTGACGCGCGTTTTAAGCGCATCGTCGATCTCAGGCGGCGCCTTGCGCGCAAGGTCTTGCGCAAACGCGGCCGCGGCGGCGGTCAACAACAGGGGGACGGCAAAACGAGTCATGGAAACCCTCTTTCGATTATAGAGAACCAGACGCAGCGAGGCCCGGAAACGGTAGCCGAGGCCGACGCGATACACTACGCGCCATGCGCTCCTTGTTGCTGATCGCTGTCGCCGCTCCGTTGCTGGCGCAAACCCAACTCCCCTACCGCCACGTGGACGACTGGGCGCAGATGCCCGCCGACTACAAGCCCGGCGCCGGCATGGCGGTCGCCATCGACGGGGACGGAAACGTCTGGTACTACAACCGCGGCTCGCACCCGGTGATCCAGTTCGCGCCGGACGGTAAGGTCTTGCAGGCCTGGAAGGAAGATCCCAAGCTATCCAACCACGCCACCTCAGCGCATGGCATGGGCGTAGGCGTCGATGGGGCGATCTGGCTGGTGGGCCGCGAGACCAATCGCATCTTCAAGTTCTCGCCCGAGGGCCGCGTGCTGCAGGTGATCGGCGGTTTTTCGGGCATGCAGGGCGACGACTCGGCCAAGTATGCCTTCAATCGTCCCGCGGGCGTCGCGCAGGATAGCCACGGCAACACCTATATCGCAGACGGCTACCGCAACACTCGCGTGGCGAAATACGGCCCATCGGGCGACTACATCACGCACTGGGGCGGCAAGGGCGACGCGAAGGGGCAGTTCAACTTGGTCCACGGCGTCACCGTCGGTCCCGGCGACAAGATCTACGTTGCGGACCGCGGCAACAAGCGCATCCAGGTCTTCGACGCCGACGGCAAGTTCCTCGATATGTGGGACGGCTTCGGCACGCCGTGGGCGCTCACCTATGACAAGCGCGAAAACGTGATCTGGGCCTGCGACGGCGACGCCGGACACGTGATCAAGCTCTCGATGGACGGCAAAGTTCTGGGGATGTTCTCAACCGACGGCCCCGCGCCAGGACAGTTGCACCAAGTCCACGGGATTGCGGTCGGCCCCGACGGCGCAATCTACGTCGCGGAAACGGTGAACCAGCGTATTCAGAAGTTCGTGAAGCGCTAAAACAGGGCGCGCCCGCGAGGGTGCGGTCCGTGGCCGCAGGCGCACGGAAGTCGGCTTCATTCAACTATGGAAGGCTCGAGCCGGCCTCTTCCAGATCCGCCGGGGTGTCGATGTCCGCAACCACCGCCGGGTCGTCCACATCCACGAAGCGCGCCGCGGCGTAGTGCGCCCGCAACACCGGCTTTGGGCGCTTCCTCGCCGGTAAGGTCAGCAACTGCCCCAGCACCGCGCGTGAGATCACCGCCGGGTGGCCGCGCTCGCCGTAGTAGAGCGGCAACACGAGATTCGCCCCCGACGACTCAAACGCATCGACCAGCTTGTCCAGCGTCTCCGGCCGAAGCCCTGGGTGGTCGACGAGCGTAAAGGCTACCCCGTCCGTGTCCCAGCCGGCGGCGCGCAGGCCGGTTTGCAGCGACGAGAGCATCCCGCGGTCGTAGCCCTCGTTGACCACCACTTGCGCGCCTTCAGCCGCCGGGCGAATTTGCTCGGCGTTGTGGCCTAGCACCACGATCACCGGGTCGCAGCGCTTGCGGAACGTGCGCACCAGCGAGCCTAGGAATGTCGATTCGCCGCAGGGCAGCAGCGCCTTATCTCGACCCATACGGCTCGATCGGCCGGCGGCCAAAATCACTCCCGCGAGTTTCATTCCTATTTCGATCCTACGTTGGTCTGCTCCGGCGTCGTCTCGGGGCTTCGTTTGGCGTCTGGATCGTCACGGCTTTTGGCAGGCCCTCGCGGAAGATCGACTTCGAAAGCTCGCTCCAACCCGCCTGCGGGCGGCGGCGATGGTGGATCATCTCGGCGACGACGGACACGGCGATCTCTTCCGGCGTCACTGCGCCGATGTCGAAGCCCATCGGGGCGTGGACGCGCACCAGCTTTTCCGCCGGCACGCCTTCGCGCACGAGCTGCTTGGCCACCTCGATCGTCTTGCGCTTGGAGCCGATCATGGCCACGTAGCGGGCCTCGGTTTGCACCGCCCAGCGCAGCACGCGCATGTCGTCCCGATGGCCGCGGGTCACGATGATGAGGTAGGTTGCGCTCGAGACTTCGAGCTTCGGGAAAACGTTCTCGTAGTCGTCGGCGTAGACCTCAAACGCCTCCGGAAAGCGCTCGGCATTGGCATACTGCTCGCGGTCGTCGATGACCGCGGTGCGAAAGCCTGCCAGCGAGGCGACCTTCGAGAGGCTCTTCGAGATGTGCCCGCCGCCGAAGATGTAAGCCGTCGGAATGGGCAGCACCGGCTCGACGTAAACGTTCAACTGTCCTCCGCAGATCAGGCCGTTGTCGTAGGCCGCTTCCTGATTGAGGCGGAAGCTCAGCATGCGTGGCTTCTCGGTCTCCATCACCTCGCGGGCGGCGTTCCACACCTCGGCCTCGGTACAGCCGCCGCCGATGGTGCCCACCATAGAGCCGTCCTCGCGGATGAGCATTTTGGCGGACTGAAAGCTCGGAATGGAGCCTTCGACTTCGACGATGGTGCACAGCGCAGCCTTATGGCCACGGCGGCGCACCTCCACGAGCTCTTCGAATACGTCCATCGGGCGAGGCATTGCCTTTAGTGTAACGCCAGGCCTGTTCGCTTCTAGCAGCGGGGACGAGCTTCAAGCTACACTAACCGCCTCAATGCCTCGTGTAATTTTCGCGCTTCTCCCGGCCCTGCTATTCCTCGCCGCCTGCTCGTCGGAAACCCCTCCGGAGGCGGCCCCTGCGGACCGTCCGAACATCGTCCTGATCATGACGGACGACCAAGGCTGGGGGCAGCTCGGCGTCCACGGCGACCCGGTGCTCAAGACGCCGAACATCGACAAGCTTGCTTCCGAAAGTGTTGAATTTACGCGCTTTTATGCGTCCCCGGTCTGCGCGCCGACCCGCGCCAGCCTGATGACTGGGCGCTACAACTATCGCACCGGCGTGGTCGACACGTTCGTCGGACGCGCGATGATGGCGGCCGACGAGGTGACCATCGCCGAACGGTTGGGAGACGAGGGCTACCGCACGGGCATCTTCGGGAAATGGCATCTGGGCGACAACTACCCAATGCGCGCCATGGACCAGGGCTTCCAGGAAGCGGTCATCCATCGCGGCGGCGGCATCGGCCAGCCGTCCGACCCTCCTGGGTCCAGCTACTTCGATCCGATCCTGTTTCGCAACGGCGAGCAGGAGCAAATCCAGGGCTATTGCACGGACATCTTCTTCAGCGAGGCGATGCGGTTCATTGACGAGGGCGGGGAAGAACCGTTCTTCGTCTACCTGCCGACCAACTCCGCACACTCGCCCTACCAAGTGCCCGATTCCTACCGCGAGCCTTATGCCCAGCAGGGCCTGGACGACAAGGACGCCCGCATCTACGGGATGATCACCAACATCGACGACAACGTTGGGCGCCTGCTGGCCCATCTCGATCAGAAGGGGATGGCGGAGAACACGATCTTCATTTTCATGACCGACAATGGGCCGACGACGCAGCTCTATACGGCCGGCCTGCGCGCGCAAAAGGCCTCGGTCTACGAAGACGGCATCCGCGTTCCGTTCTTCTTTCGCTGGCCGGCCAAGCTCAAGCCCAAGAAGGTCGACACGATCGCGGCGCACATCGACGTGACGCCCACTCTAATGGACGCCGTCGGCTCGCCCATCGGCCCCGCGGAAGAGATCGACGGCCGCAGTCTGATGCCCTTGCTCACCGGCGACGGCGAGGGGTGGCGCGACCGTTTTCTGTTCATCCAATCCCACCGCGGCAACGAGCCTGAGTTGTGGCGCAACGTCGCTATCATCGGTCAGGAGTACAAGCTCGTACAGCCGCTCAGCTTCGCCCAACCCATGCCGCGTGGCGCGAAGCGCGAGCTCTACAACCTGATCGAAGACCCAGGCGAAACCACAGATGTCTCTGACGACATCGCCAACCGCGAACGCATCGCGACCATGAGCCGCGATTACGAGATTTGGTTCCAAGACGTAAGCCGGACTCGAGGCTACGCCCCGCAGCGCATCTTCATCGGAACGGAGTTTGAGAACCCCGTTACGTTGACCCGCCAGGACTGGCGCGTGACCGGCAACGCCGCTTGGGGCAAAGGCGATGTTGGTTCTTGGGCGGTCGAGGTGCGCGAGCCCGGACTGTATGACGTACGGTTCGATTTCGATCCGCTTGAAAACCCTTCCCGCGTCGACTTCCATCTGGGGGCGGCGTCGGAGTCCAAGCAAATGCCGGAAGGGGCGGAGACCGTTTCGTTTGAGGACGTAGACCTACAACATGGCCCTGCGATGCTGGAGGCGCGGATCGAATCTGGAGGTCACGTGGAAGGTGTGAAGTTCGTCCACGTGACGAAGAAGTAGCTTGGATTTCGACCCAAAGTCGACGCTGGGTATCGAGCCGCCCAGCGCCGGATGGGCCGATTGTGATTAGTAGGGCGAGCCTACCGAAGTGCGCACGCCCTTGAGCGCACGTCCGAGAACGGCGCCAAGGTAGCGGTGGTCGCGAGCATCCGAGATACAGCCCGCAGGCTGAACCATCGAGATCTGCAGCCTCAACATCGGGTCGTCGGCTGTCCCTACGAACACGACCGGAAGTCCGAGGTCTTGCTGTAGGGTTCGCGAGAGCTCGATTCCGTCGGGCTGACCCGAAAAGAAGATTCCGCTGATTACGAGGTTCGGCCGCGTCCGTATCGCCGCATCCACGGCGAGCCTGGGGTCTCGGCAGACCCCCACGACTTGATAGCCGCCGCTATCGGCTCCGGAGCACAACGCGTCGGCTATGTTGGCGTCGCCTTCCACGATCAGGATGCGACCTTTCGCCACGCCGGCCGCAGTCTCGAGCGGGACGGAAAATTGCGCCGTCATGATCTAAGCCTCATGTGCGGGTGGTTTCGCCGCCCGCTTGTTCGAACCTTCGGGCAGAACATAGGGCGGACGCATAACGGCTGCACCGCCCCGGCCGTAAACAGCTCCGTGCGGGAGCCCGGGATCGTCGTACTGACGCGCAAGATGAAGTCGGCTTCGCTGCCGCTCCGAACCATACAGCTCAACACGTCGGCCTCAGCTGTTGTCCGGCAGGTGGACGCTAGACAGCACCAAGTCGAACTCTCCAGTGTGGATGCGGGGTCTGGCTTGAGCGAGGAGGACACACGGCTGCGTCAGAACACTTGGCCTGCACTTCCGCGAGCAACTCAGGGGGCAAGCTTCCTCGATGACGAGGATGCTACGTTTCGATATTCAGACCCCTCCGGTCGGGCTTATTGTTGACTCGGCCGAAGGGCTCCGATTGTTACAAGAAGTTTTATCGGATGCTTGACTGAGATCCCGAATTCTTTTGTTGCGGTTAACGTGATGCAGAGCGATAAAGGACGCGCTTTTTCACCTCTGGAGTGAAGCCTAGCACCGCGAGTTTCGGTCTGGCAAGGCTGGATGCAGAAAAGTCGGAAAAGTGGTCCGAAACGCTCGACGCTGAAATGATTAGAAACGATACCCAAAGGAGTTCCGGCTGGGGCTTCCTACTTCCGGATCAAACGCAGGACACGGCCGTTGTAACTATCGGAGATGTAAACGTCGCCTGAAGGGCAGTGGTGAACGGCGACGCCGTGCGGACGGCGCAGCTGCGGCCAAAGTGGATTGTCGGCCACGAACGCATCGCCTTCCTCTCCCGTACCGGCGAGAACTTGCCAACGTCCGCCGTCGGGGTTGTACTCCAGGACACGGTGGTTCCCTTCGTCGGCAATGATGACGTCGCCGTCCAGGTCGACGGCAATATGCTTGGGGGCTTTGAGCTGGATTTCCGGGTGGTCGGGGCCGATCAGTGTACGAATTTCACCCTGCGGCGAGACGGCCCGCAAAGCACGTCTTGCGTTCGAGGATGAAGACCTGTCCGCGCCGGTCCGCTGCAGCGGCGCGCGGATCGACTAGCGGCTGCGGGTAGCCTTTAAGCATCCTCGGGCACGCCCTCTTCTCCATTGCTGGCCACAGTGTAGACGGCCTTCGTGGTGGCGTTGATCACGCGTACGCGGCGGCTGAACAGGTCCGCCACAGAGCTTGCCGTCGCGCGCGTCCACGGAAAAATGGCCCGCTCAGCAGCGACGCTTTCCCGACCGCACCGTCGGCGGAATAGCCGCGCTCGCCCGTGCCGGCGATCGTATCGATCAGCCCAGAGGAGAGGTCGATCATGCGGATGCGGTTGTTGTGCGTGTCGGCGACGTAGAGCTTGCCGTGGAGCGCGGCGACCGAGTGCGGTTGGAAGAAGCGGGCTTCGAGCGCCGTTTCGCCGTCGCCGCCAAAGCCGGCTTCGCCCGTGCCGGCGAACGGCTCCGGCTTGCCGCCCGGCGTCATCTTGAGGACGCGGTTGCCTTCGAACTCGACGATATAGAGGTCGCCGCCGTCGAAGGCAACGCCGAATGGCGTTTCGAGCCCGTCCGCGACGATCTCGATCCGGCCGGGGCTGCTCTGGCAGGCAACGAACGCGACGAGGAGCAGGGCGGCGAATACGGGGCGCATGGCGACGATTGTAGCGACTATGGAGGTCCCGGACGCGCGCCTCATGGCCGCTGCATCTTCGCCTGCCCGAGCACCCATTCGCGGATGACCTCATATCCAGGGTCTTCGCGCTTGTAACGCACGCCGCCTTGATGGCCGTCGTCCTCGCCCGTCTGGATGTTCAGGGGCTTGAGCAGGAACTTCGACTTCTCCACATCGCTTAGGTCCACCCGTTGCTGCATGCGGCGGTAGTTTGAAAGCAGGTCCTCGGGCGCGATGTAGCCCGCCGCGTCGGGCGGCGCCAAATAGAGCGTCGGAACGCGGCCCGGCACGCCGTGGCACGAGATGCATGCTCGGTTGTCGCTCTCGTTGATCTTGTTCATCTCGGCAAAGACGTAGTCGCGGAAGTAGAGAAGGTCGTCGATCCACGGTTTTTCCGGCTCGAGCTTGCGAATGTCGCTGCCCTTTACCGTCGCTTTCTGCTCGCTGATCAGCTTCTCGAGCTGCTTGCCGTACACTTCGTCGTCGCTGTTGAGGATGTTCTGGATCAAGTCGCGCAGCCGCGGGACAGGCTCCTTGTCGACGTAGTCCGCCAGCGCTTTCCGTACGTCGGGGTTACGGCGCAGCGCGGTGCGATTGGCTAGGCGGATGGCCTGTTCGCGCATCTCGCGTGGCGCATCGGCGGAGAACCAGCTGGTGAACATCCGCACCACGTCCGCCTTGGCGGCCACGATGGGGTCGATGACGTCGACGCCTTGCTCATCCTTGGTGAATAGCGAGCCGGAGCCATCGTCGGGCGCGAGCTTGACGTAATCGATGCCAAAGATGTGGTTGGGTTCCGCTTCCGGGTTTGCGCCGAGCATCTTCACGGTCAGCAGATTCCTTCCAGCTTTGAGCTCGTGCACACCCAGCGACACCGGACCGCTGCCGGTCAGGTCGGCGCGGTAGAAGTCCCAAGGCTCGCCGATGTCTTCGCCGTTGAGCGCGAACTGCACGATACCCATCTCGCGGTCATACAGGAACGCCGAGACGATCTCGAACCGCCCGGCCTCCGGCGCGTCTACCGCAAAGGTGAGCTTGGCGCCGGGCACGCCTTCGCGCCACCAAAGGATGGTGTTGCGGCTGGTCAGCCCGTCGGGGACGATCTGCTCAGTCGTGCGTCCAAAGGTCGGCTCGACCACCTCCAGGTCTTCGGCCTCGACCGCGCCCTCGACGGCCTCTTCGCCGTGCAGCCCGCCTTCTTCAAGGTGATCATCCACTCGGTGGAAGGCAGCCAGAGCTCGCGCGTTCCGTCGCCGATGAAGTCGAACGCGGTGCGGCGTTGCAGCGTGGTTGCCCCCAAGATTTCGCCCAAAAGGGCCGCGCGCTCCGACGGATCGACCGCGGGGCGGGAGCTCAGCCGGCCGTGTGAGATTCGCCGTGGGGGAGGGAAGCGCAGCCCGTGGGCTGGGCACGAGCAGGCGATAGAAGGCCTCTTCCTGCTCCGGGCTGACTTGGTCAAAGTCCCACTTCACTTTCGACAGGAAGCCGGCGAGCGCCTTGGCGTCGTCGGCGCGCTGGGCCGAGGCGATGAAGCACCTTGTCGAGCAGTTTGCGCAGCGTCTCCGGCTGCGCGGGCGGTCAGGGCCTGCGGGTTGGCGAGCGCCCGAGCGGCGGTGGCCACCAGATCCAGGTCTCCGGTCTGCAACAGCTCGAGCAAGGTGCGCTGCAGCTCGGCGTGGTTGATGTTGGCCGCCCCTTCGAGCGCGATCTTGCGCCACTCCGGGTCGTCGGCGCGCCGATAGGCGGCGAGGACGGCGTCGCCCAACGTCTGGCTCGCGCCCGGCGTCGAGTAGCCCATTTGACCCGGACCGCCGTCGTTGCCGCGCTCCTGGAAGTGCGTCGCCGCGACGGCTGCCAGACGGCGGTCGAGCAGCGCGGCCGAGTCGTCGGACGCGGCGCGGCGGCATCGACAGACGCAGAGCTCGCTCAGCTCCGGATACTGCTGATCGAGGTTGTCGCCGCCGGTCTGGTTGGCGATCTGCCCGTTGACCATCAGCATCGAGGCGGTCGAGTAGCGCAGGGCCGTCTCCGCCATCACGTTGGTTTCGGGACGCGTGAGGTGGCTGGCCCAGGCCTCGTTCAAGATGTCGCGTACACCCGGGTTCCAGACCCACCAGCGCCAAGCCGCTTTGAATGCATACGCCCGCACGCCGGGGTGCGGGTCTTCCATCGCCCGCGCTAGCAGCTTCGCCAGCTCCTCTGGGGCAATGCTCGCGCGAGGACCGCTCAAGTCCGCGCGAGTGACCAAGGCTTGCACGACGGATTGCCGCGTGCGCGCATCGCCGGAATCATACGCCGCAAGCAGCTCCGGCCAGCCCACATCGTCGAGCAGGTGCTGCCGCAGACCCCAGAACGCCGCTTCGCGCACGCCTTTGAAGTCGTCTCCCAGCCCGTTGACTAGTGCTTGGACGACCTGTGCGCGCATTGCGTCGCTGAGCTCGGGATCGTCTTGGCGCGCGACGGTCAGTCCCGCCAACCCCAGGTAGGCATAACGCCGTACTTCGGGGCGTGCGACGCGATGGCCTCGATCATCAGGTCGGCGAGAATCGCCCGTCCCGTCGCTTGCAAAGCGCGTACGCGTGCCAGTGTGTCAAGCGCGCTCTCGCCCGCCTTGGGCTCGAACGTCGCTCGTTCATAGGGCCGCGCCGTCCCGGGGAAGAGCTTGCTCAGCGCACGAATGGCGTACGCATTGGTCACAAACCCGGTCTGGGCGGCCTTGTTCCATAAGCCGTACTCGTATTGATTGGCCAGCAGCCAGTCGACGCCGCCCTTCACCGCGGTGTCTTCGGGGCCGAAGCCCGCCGCGTGCAGCGCGATCAAGCTCACCCCCGTCGGCGCGGCGTCGGGCTCTTCGTCCAGGCGCTTCCACTCCTCGCCTTCCTTCAAACCCAAATCGAAGCCCCAGCCGCCTGAGTCCTGTTGCAGTGCGCGCAGGCGCTTCACGTCCTTTTGCGCCTGCTCTTCGAACCGCTGGTAGAACGCAGACGCCTCTTCTACCCGCAGAGGATCGCCGTCGCTCACTTCCGCCACAGTGCGCAGGTACTCGTCGCGCTTGGGGAACAGGCCATAAAAGAACTCGATGCGGTGGCCCAGGTCGTCGATCACCTTGATCTGGTCGTCGCCGGTTGCGACCACTGCTCGAGCTTTTTCTTCCAAGCCCAAGAAATACTTTGGGTTCCCGGTATCGCGCCAAGCCCGCTCCAGGATCTCCGCGGCGAATTTGAAGACGACGTTCGGGCCGAAGTTGGACCCCTTGCCGGCGGCATTGATGCCCTTCGGATCAGCCGTCTGCAGGACGTAGTTCGCCGTGCGGCGCTGCTGGTAGCTGTGCAGAGCTTTGGGCCGGAACGTGCGCTCATGCTGCACGATGTTGCGGCCGGCCACGCGGCTGCCGGCCGGCGCGTCGCCCAGGTCATTGGGCGCGAGCGAGGTGTTCGAGGCCGCGTCTTCGAGCTTGATGGTCGGGCGCAGGCTCTCGTACATCGTGTTGATCAGCCGCCGCTGGCTTTGCAGCGCCCGCTCGGCCCGATAGCCGTTGCGGAATGCGTCCGCCACACCCCATACGCCCGACTGCGTGTGGCAGCTCATGCAGGCCTCGCCAAAAAGGCTCGAGCCGTCGCGCACGCGGGTGTGGACTGCGATGTTCCGCGGCCGATGGATCAGCCAAGCGTCCACCTCGGCCAACTGGTAATCCACCGAGAGCGCCACGACCTGCGCGGGTCGTCATAAGGCGCGGGGTCTGATCACCCGCAACCAGCTCGTAGGCAGGTTGGTTCGCCTCGACGCGCAGATAATAGGTCTCGCCAGGGTGCAGCCGCCGCGAGACGAAGGCGCGGAAGTTGTCGTCTTGCTGGTGGATGCGTTCGTTGATGTCACGTCCGTCGTAGTAGGTGTAGACGGGCTCGGGGCCAGGGATGATCTCAGCCGGCGGATGCACGTAGGGAACCGGGTTGGCGTTGCCGAAATCCTCGCGTTTGGGCGGCTCGCTGGGCGTCAGCTCCTCGGCGCTGGGCTCGCCCTGCTTGTAGACCCGAATGCGCCCCGAGACCACCGGCTCGGCCATCTGCAAATTGGCAGTGAGCAGCTTTGTCTTCGAGCCACGATAAACGATGCGGTACCAATCGTCGGGCCCCTTGCCGGATTGCGCGTTCTCGAAGTATTCGAGCTCGTCGTGCGAGCCGATCACGCGCAGCTCGCGGTCCGCGTCGCCAACTCCAGTAGAGCGGATCGACAGCTTGCTCGGGTGTGTCGTTGGGTTCGGCCTCGAGCAGCACACCCGGCTCCGGCGAAGCGCATCGAGCGGCGTGATCTCAGCCGTCATTTCCCACGCGCCGCTCGGGTCAGGTGTGCGCACCGGCAGCGGGTTCGCGGCTGGCGCCCGGCCCAGGTCGCGGTGAAAGGCCGGAAGAGGATCTTCGCGGTCGGTCACCGCCGCGATGCGCAGCGCGTACTTACCGTCCACCGGCGCGCGGTAGACCAGCGTAACATCTGGGTCCAGCGCATGGAGCGTCTTGCTCCAGCCGCCGCTGCCGCGGGCGTGCAGATCGCCTCGTTCGCCCTGGAAGGCGGGGCCGGGGAGGTCAGGCGCGTCCCACGAAACTTCGATGCGGGCATTGGGCGGAAGGGCCGCCGGGTCGTCGATGCCCACGTGGATTCGGACTGCGTCGCCTGCGTGGAGCTCGTGTACGGATTCGCGGACTTCCTCAAGGCGGAATGAGTCTGCTGCGGCCGCCGAGAGAAAACACGCGAGGAGCGCGAAGCTCTTTGAAATCCGTAACATAGGGCCTGCTTGGGAGTGGACTCGGATTTTAGCACAGCACTTACGGACGCCATGCGCGACGGGACAGCGTCGTCGCAGCGCTCCTACCGTATCTAGGACATTCGGATTCGATGTCCAGGAGGGCCCTTAAGGCGCTTTCTTGTCGGGAATAGCATTTTGGCCTGAGACGCTATGTAACCGACGGTTGATTGACGGTTCTCCCATTCCCAGGTGACGATCAATTACGGTGCAGGGCGCGCTCCAAATTTGGGGGACTCGACCTCGCCGCGTTCAATGCAGGAGCCACTTCAGGCAATGGGTTGGAGCGAGTCGCCCGCTTACGGTACGGCGATGTTGCTCGCCTTGGGCATGTTGCTCGCCGGCTCGGCTTCACGAACCCGCAACAAGCTCTACCTACTCAGCGCCTTAGGTTGCGGCCTGTGGCTCGTATCGGCGTGGTTTGTGCTGGGCGGGCCCGTGGCGGCGGGAACGGCGATCGGGTTGTACTTCTTTGCCCGCTCGACGTGGGCGTTTTTCGAAGGACGCCGGTCCGAAAGAAGCAACGGACGAGAACAAGAAGTTTTCATATGGTAGAGGCGCTCAAGCCCACCCGCAGCGCTCGAATCGGCGCGGGTGAATGTGGGCTTGGGACTTGGACCAGGACGTCATCCGCTTCTCCGAGTCCTGGGCTGCTGCCGGTCGGCGACGACGCGGAGGATGCCGTTACCGACTCGGAAAGTTGGTTCAACCGAGTGCACCCCAACTACGTGCAGGAAGTGCGTCGCGCGATTGATGCGCATCTCGCCGGCGAAACTGACAGCCTCCGAGTGCGACTATCGTTTCCGCGCGCGCGATGGCGGCTATGTCTGGGTGCTCAACCGCGCCGTGGCTGAGCGCGACGACGAGGGCCGCATCATTGCGCCTCATCGGTGCCAGATCGATATCAGCTCCATCGTAGATGTGGAAAAGCGCGTGTTGCATGACGCGTACCGGGACCGTCTGACCGGCCTGCCGAATCGCCGCGCCTTCCTGCCTGTGCTCGAGCGAGCCTGCGAGCAAGCGCGCAGCCGGTCGGACAACTTCGCGCTGCTGTTTCTCGATCTCGACAAAATTCAAGACCGTCAATGACACCATGGGCCACGCAGTGGGCGACGAGCTGCTTGCCGCGGCCGCAGGTCGCCTGGAGGAGCTAAAGGGCTCTAACGGATATGTGGCGCGCCTGGGCGGGGACGAGTTCGTCGTGCTGCTCCACGACGTGGGCTCGGAAGAAAACGCGCTGGCTGCGGCCCGCGCATCCACGAGAGCATCTGCCGGCCTTACGATCTCTCCGGCCGCAGTGCAGTCTGGGGCGAGCATTGGCATCGCGCTCGGCGGCTCGCGAGGACGTGTCCGCGAAGCCGAACGCGACGCCGACCAGGCGATGTATCAGGCTAAGACGGGCCGCAAGGGCGTCGCGGTTTATTGCGCGAACATGCGCAACAAAGCGAGCCTGACCCAGAACTTGCAACTGGAGCTTGCCGGGGCGGCGGAGCGCGCGGAGCTCGAGTTGCATTTCCAGCCGATCGTCTGCCTGCGGCGAGGGGTTGTCACCGGCGCCGAAGCGCTGCTGCGGTGGAAGCGTCCCGGCGGTGAGCGCATGGCGGCGGCGGAGTTCATACCGCTGGCCGAAGACGCCGGCTTGCTGTCCGTCATTGGCGAGTGAAGTGGTCGCTGCGGGCGGCCTGCATCTATCGCCGCGGCTGGCTCAAACAGGGCTACGGCGACTTCTGCGTTTCGGTGAACGTCTCGGCCAGCCAAGCTTCAGCGCGAAGACTTCGCCGAGCGCGTGATGCGGATCCTGCGCCGCACGGAGTTGCCGGCTGAGTTGCTGCAGATCGAAATCGAGTCCGTGCTTTCGAGCCCAAGCAGCAACACCGCGCGCAATGCCGCAGATGCTCATCGACGGCGGCGTGCGCCTTGGCCGTTGACGACTTCGGCGCGGGAGACGCCTCGGTCAGCAGGCTGACGTCGGTGCCTTTGCACGCCGTCAAGCTCCACCGCCACTTCCTGGCCGGCGTGGAAGAAGATGCCGCGAAGCAGTCGATCGTACGAGGAATGGTCAGCTTGGCGCACGCCATCAGTTACGCGTCGGGGCCGAAGGCATCGGGAAGCGCCGCGATGCTGCGCCAAGTTGAGGCCGAAGCATTGCGACATGGCGCAGGGCTACTATCTGAGCCGGCCGATGCCGGCGGCGGATCTCGCGCATTCTGCGTGCGACCGAAGCCACGCGGCCGCCAATCGCGCGGCGGCGGTCTCCGCGGCGAAGTGAACGCCAGCCCTTCCGCTCGGCCAGCAGCGCGAAGCGCGCGTAGATCGATGTGTCGTCGTAATCGGTAACGAACGGTTCGGCGATCTCATAGAGCATGAACGCGAACGCCTCACGCAAAGGGCGTGCGCTCGACGAGCGTCTCGGGGCTGTAGAAGCGCCCGTGCCGATTGCCCCAACCCTCCGCGCAATAGAGCGGGACGCCCTCATCGAACTCGACATCGACCGAGACGCTGTAGCGAGGGTCGGTCTGCGCGGCGGCTTCGCGGAAGACGTAGAGCGGTACGACCACGACTCGACCACCGGGCCGCAGCACGCGGGCGAGCTCATGAAACAGCCGGGTGTCTGCGTCGCTTTCAAAGTGCTCGAGCGAACAGGTCAACGCGGCGGCGCTGGCAAAGCCGTCCTCGACCGGCATGGCGCAGGCGTCGCCGCCCATCTTGCCGTCACGGATCCCCGCCGGATACATGATGTCTTGCGCCAGCGCGCGGCATCCGCTCAGGCGCGCGGCGATCTCGGGTAGGGGAGAGCCTTCGGAGGCGAGGTCGACGAACACGTCGCGCTCGGTGAGCCGCAGCAGGCGCATTGCAACAAAGTGCTCAAACGTCTTCTCCTTCTGCATGCCGGCGTAGTATTGCGGATACCGCGCGTAATCGGCGCGACGCAGGTAATCGGATAGCTCGGCGGAAGGCGTCGAAGCGTCGCGATTCGAGGCCTAACGAACGCGCGCTGGCCAGCACTTCCGCGAAGACCTCCCGAGTGTTGAACGGGATGTAGCCGGTCGCGATTCTGCGGTCCGGATGCAGCTCGCGCATCTGGGCCAGTGCGGAGGCGAAGGAGACGTCGCGGACCTGCGGCTGATAGACATAGCCTTTGGCGGACATCTCGGGGAGTGTGGCAACTGGCTGTCCAACTCAGCGAGCTTGCTGCGGGAATCGAGGGGTCCACGCAATATGGGGCGTGGAGGCCTAGTTGACAGTCAGTTGCAACAAGCTCGATACTGAAATTGCTTTGCCAACCGCCGCGCCCCGCACCGCCGTCTGCCTCTCGGACCTGCGTCCAGGCCAGAGCGGCGTCGTCGAACGTCTCGACCTCGAAGCCGACGACGCGCGTAGGCTGATGGAGCTCGGATTCCTGCCCGGAGCGCGTATTTTGATGTCGCGGCGCTCCCCGTTTGTTGATCCGACCGTGTTTCGGATCGACGATAACGAGGTCGCTCTACGCCGCGAGACGGCGCGGCAAATCACTCTCCGCGCCGAGCCATGAGCGCTCCAGCTTGCCATCCTGTTTCACCAGGCGATAATCCGCCATCTGCAACGGGAAGGCGACTGATCGCCCTGGTCGGTCCGCCCAATTCGGGCAAGTCCACACTGTTCAACCGCCTGACCGGGATGCGCAGAAGGTGGCGGAGTGCAACGTCACAGTCGAGAAACGCTCGGGGTCGCGCGCTTGGCGGGAGGACGCGAGGTCGAGGTGGTCGACCTGCCTGGCGTCTATAGCCTGCAACCGCGCTCCGAAGGCAGGCAGGTACATTCGATGTGCTGCACGGGAGCGCCCTTGGCATGCGGCGTCCCGATGCCATCGTGCTCGTGCTCGATGCGACAAACCTGGCAATCACCTGACCCTCGCCGCGCCCGTCATCAGCCTTGGCATCCCCACTCTGGTGACGCTCAACATGGCCGACGATCTGCAAAACCGTGGCGGATCGATCGACGTGAACGCGCTCGCCCAACGCATCGGCGCGCCCACGGCGCTCATCAGCGCCAAGCGTGGGCATGGGCTCGAGCCTGTCACGGAGTTTCTGGAAGGCCGTCTCGGCGCGCCTCCGCCGGTGCAACTCCCGGTCATTCAAGACGTGCCGAAGTGCCACGCCTGGGCGACTGAGGCGCGCGACCGCTCCGGCTACCGTCCGCCGGCCCCGCCCATTTGGACGCGCCGACTGGACGCCGTCTTCCTGCATCCGTTCTTCGGGCCGTTGATCTTCCTGGTTGTCGTGGTAGCCGTCTTCCAGACGATGTTTACCTTCGCGCAGCCGTTGATGGACGGAGTGGAAGAGCTCATCGCAACCTCGGGCGGGTGGCTCGAGAGCGCGTTGCCCGACATCTGGATCCGCTCGCTGCTGATCGAAGGCGTGTGGGGCGGTGTCGGTTCTGTCTTGGTCTTTCTGCCTCAGATCCTCCTGCTGTTCTTGTTTATCGGGATACTCGAAGATTCGGGATACTTGGCGCGCGCCGCCTTGATTGCCGACCGCACCATGGCGAAGGTCGGGTTGCAGGGCAAGAGCTTCATCCCGCTGCTGTCGGCCTACGCCTGCGCCGTGCCGGCGATCCTCGCCACGCGCACCATTGAGAACAAGCGCGACCGCATGGCGACGATCCTGATCGCGCCGTTCATGACATGCTCGGCCAGATTACCGGTCTATGCCCTGGTGATCGCGGCATTCATCCCGGAGCGGCCCGTTTTGGGGCCTTTCCTAGGTTCGCGGGCGGCGATGCTGCTGGCGCTCTATCTGCTGGGCTTTCTCGCGGCGTTCGGCACGGCCAAGGTGCTCAAGTCTTCCATTTTGAAGAGCGTACGGACGCCTTTCATGCTCGAGCTGCCGCCATACCGGCTTCCGACCCTGCGTTCGCTGGGCCTACGGCTGCTCGATCGAACCAAGATCTTTCTGCGTCGGGCCGGCACCATCATCCTGGCGACCACGGTCATCCTGTGGGTGTTGGCCAGCGTTCCGCCGCAAAACGGAGAAGCGCCGCCGATTGAAGACAGCTTGGCTGGCGTGATGGGGCGGACGATCGAACCCCTGGTCGAGCCTTTGGGCTTCAACTGGAAGATCGGTATCGGCTTGGTGACGTCGCTCGCCGCCCGCGAGGTGATCGTCGGGACGCTGGGCACGATCTACGGCATGGAAGATTCGGCCGACGAAGGTTCGCTCGAATTGCAAGATGCCCTGCGGCAAGACCTCACCTTCGGCGGCGCGGTGGCTCTGCTGGTCTTCTTTGCCTTTGCCATGCAGTGCATGTCGACCGTGGCCGTTGTCAAGCGCGAGACAGGGGGCTGGAAGTGGCCCCTGATTCAGTTCGCCTACATGACTGGATTGGCGTATGTGGGCGCACTGGCGGCGAACCTGATCTTTTCCTGAGCGCCGCCCGAAACTCTCCTGATGTGGCCCTAAGGGCTTTGTTCTAGAAATTGCCTCGCCCTGGGCGCTTCCGGCGCTCGGTTCTCCCCGTCGTCCGGGAACCCTCGCGCGGACGCTGGAGCGCGCTTTGTTACCTCCCCGTTACGCGAGAAGGCAGCGGCCAAGTCGATTGAATCCTTCGTTAGGTGATTGATACGGCGTAATTTGGCCTTCGTCGATCGATCTGCACGCCAACTCGAAAATACCGAAAAACCCACGCCAGTGGCAGAATTGACGTCGTGACCGGGATGCGCAGGACTTCGTTGCAAGATGCGAATTCAAGCGCGAATACTTCTGGAGTTTCTTGACAAATTCACGACAGACAGGTTGCGTTCCGGTTGAGCCGCGAGGCCCGGAGCGCGAGGAGGAATGAACCTTGAAAGAGCGTGGTTTGGTGAAGTGGTTCAACGCCGCGAAGGGCTATGGATTCATCCAACGCGACACCGGCGAGGACGTTTTTGTCCACTTTACAGCAATCGAGATGTCGGGCTATCGTAGCCTGGACGAAGGTACGGAGGTGGAGTACACGCTCTACCAGGGCCCGAAGGGTCTCTTGGCTCAAGACGTGATTCCGGCGGCTGTGGCAGTCGGAGATTAGCTCGCAATCCGCACCTTCCGCCTCATGAGGCGGGAGCGTACATTGACGAACAAGACACGGGGCCTCATGCTGGCCGTCATCTTTGCCGGAGTGCTGCTCGCGGGCGGTTGCTTGGGTTCTAATGAGGATGCGCAAGCCGAGGAAGCCAAGGGCAAGGGCTACGACGCCCAGCCGACGATCGCGCTCGAAGGCGTGGTCGCCGGCGTAGTGGGCACAGGGGTGCTGCTGGAAAACCACTCGCGCGAGCACCTGAGCAACGTGGAGATCGTGATCAACCCGACCGATCCAAGCGGCGGCTTCCGCTTCCGCACCGAACGCGTGCCCGCCAACGCCACCAAGACCTACATGGCGCAGGTTTTCCGCACGCCTACCGGCGATTCGCTCAACCCCATGGTCACCAAGGTGGAAACCATGGCGGTCTACGCCGACACCGAGCGCGGACGCGGCCAGTGGCAAGGCAGCTACCGCGACCAGTACTAGTCGCTGCGGCATTTGCGCCGCACTACAATAAAGGACTTGCGCCGCCGAGAGTTTCTCGTGTTTGCAACCGCGCTCGGGGTGGCCCGCGGCGCGGACATCCTGCCCCTCGACCAATTGCGGGCGGGGCAACGCGGCGTCGGCCGCACCGTCTTTTCCGGCGATCAGGTTGAGGAGTTCCAGGCGCAAATCCTGGGCGTGCTCGATAACGTCGGCCCCAAACAATCGCTGATCCTGGCGCGCCTTTCCGGCGGCCCGCTGCAGCAGACCGGCGTGATGGCCGGGATGAGCGGCAGCCCGGTCTACGTCGACGGGAAGCTGATCGGCGCAGTCGCCTTCAGTTTCCCCTTCACGACCGAGCCCTTGTGCGGCATTCGTCCCATCGAGGACATGCTTGCCCCGGAGACGCCCGCGCCCGAAAGGGCGGCGGCGCCGTCACTCCAAGCCTTGCTTAGCGGCGAGCAGCCTTTGCTGCCTGCGACTCCGCGCAGCGCCAAGGCCGAAGGGATGGTCCCCATCGCCACGCCGGTCTCGTTCGGCGGCTTCACGGAGCGGACTCTCGATATCTTCGGCGACCGGCTGCGCGCGCTGGGGTTGCGTCCGGTGCAGGGCGTGGGCGGACAAGCCCGAGGCGCGGCTGCGGCAGGGCCGCTCGAGCCGGGTGCGATGATCAGCGTCGGCCTGATCGAAGGCGACCTGAGCGTATCCGCCGCTGGTACGGTCACCGCGATCGAGGGCGACCGCATCCAGGCGTTTGGCCACCCGTTCCTCTCAGCCGGACCGGCGCGACTGCCCATGGCGCGCGCCTCGGTCATCACCCTTGTCCCGAACTTGCAGAACTCCTTCAAGCTCGCCGCCACTGGGCAGCAGATCGGCGCGATCACGCTCGACCGGACCGCCGGCGTCGCAGGCATCATCGGCGGAGATCCGGACATGGCGCCCGCCGGCTTCCGGGTCAACGGACGAGACTACCGCATGACCCTCGTGCGGGACCCCTACCTGACTCCATTCCTGCTGGAAATGGCCGCGTTTTCCGCCGTCGATGCGACCGAGCGGCAACTCGGCCCCAGCACGCTGCGCGTCAACGGACGCGCCACCTTTGTAGGCGACGTTCCGGACCTCGACCTGGGCGACGTCTACAGCGGCCCTACGAGCGTCTCGCAGCAGGCCGCGCTCAACACCGCCGCGCCTCTGGCTTTTGTGATGCAGGCGGCCGGCGAGCGGCTGCGCATCGAGAACATTGAGATCGAAGTCAGCGCGACGCCCGAGCAGCGCACGCTGCGCGTCGCTCGCGTGTGGACGGATCGCGAAACCGTCAAGCGCGGCGAAACCGTGCGGCTGTTCGTCTTGCTGCGCGACGGCGAAGGCCATGAGACGCTCCATAGCGATACGGTGATGTTCCCCGCGCATACGCAGGCCGGGGAAGTGTTCCTCACCGTGTCGGATGCGGCCGGTCTGAACATGTCCGACTTGTCGTTGCTGTTCGATCGCGGCGGCATGCCCGCCGGACGGCTGATCGAAGCTGTAAACCGGTTGCGCCGCAGCGACCGCTACTACACGCGAGCGTGGCGGCTCTACCGTGGGCTGCACGCTCAAGGGCAACGTTTTGAGCAGCCGCCGGCTTCTCTGCTGGCTGTGCTGGACGCGCCGCGCGGAGCGGCCGGCGGAGCTGCTGCTGATCCTTTCACCACACTCGAAGAGCGCGCGAGCGAGCCGGTGGACGCTTTTGTCCAAGGCTCCGAGACGCTACGGTTGACCGTCACGGAATGACACGCCCGAACCATTCGCACCCCCGCCGACTCGCGCAGCGGATCGCGCTTTGCTGCCTGCTGACGATATCGGCGCTCTACGCTGTCGAGACCGCCGTTTGGGATATCGCCGAGTACAAGGACTTCCTGCCCGGCAAGTTCGAGAACATCACGCTCGACCGCGAAGGCCGGCTGCGGCTCGCACCGGCGCTGCGCACCATCCTCGAGACCGAGGAGGCTGCCATCTGGTCCGTGGCGCGCGGCGCTGACGGAACGCTCTACGCCGGCACGGGGCATCTGGGCAAGCTGCTCGCCATCACGCCGGACGGCAAGTCTCGGGAGCTGTGGAAGGCGCCCGAGATCGAAATCTTCGCTCTCACGCTGGGCCCGGACGGCAAGCTCTACGCGGGCACGGCCCCAAACGGGAAGGTCTACCGCATTGGGCTCGACGGCAAGGCCGAAGAGCTGTTCGATCCGAAGCAGCCCTACATCTGGTCTTTGCGATTTATCGGTGACGACCTATTCGTCGCGACCGGCGACACGGGCAAGATCTTTCGCGTCAGCAAGGACGGTAAGGGCGAGGAATACTACTCGACCGGGCAGCGCCACGTGATTTCGCTCGCGGTCGATCACGACGGCAAGCTGCTCGCCGGTACGGACCCGAGCGGCGTGCTTTACCGCATCGACGGACCTGGCAAGGCGTTTGCTCTCTACGATTCGGATCTGCCTGAGGTGCGCGCGATCGACGTGGCGCCCGATGGCGCGATCCGCTTCGCAGCCATGGGCGGCGCCATTTCGTTGCGCGACCA
The DNA here is from genome assembly GCA_041394905.1 of Bryobacterales bacterium. GTDB lineage: Bacteria > Acidobacteriota > Terriglobia > Bryobacterales > UBA6623 > RI-231. The sequence continues at coordinate 215,109 of JAWKHJ010000006.1, forward strand.
GACGGTGCAGTCAGTGACGTCCGCGGCTACGTTCAGCGCCACGGCCACCGCCACCGGCGCAGCTGGCGGCACCCCCACCGTCACGGTGGGGCAACAGCAAACCGCCGCCTTGGCGACGCCCACCATCAACTACGGCGTCGAAACCGGCGCCATCTTCGAGCTGCGCGCGGGGCGTGGCGTGCGCAAGCTTTGGACATCCAAGGAAGAGAACGTGCTCGCCCTGGCCGCCGACCCGAGCGACCCGTCGCGGCTGCTCTTCGCCACCGACCACGCCGGCCGGCTCTACCGCCTCTATCCGGGCGGTGTGACAGAGCTGATCAACCAGAGCGAGCGGCAGGCGTTGACGACGATCACGCCCACCCCCGCGGGCGCTGTCCTGAGCGCGACCCATCCCGGGGCCGTGCTCGAGCTCTCGAACGCGCCCGCCTCCAAGGGAGTTTACGAGACGGGCGTCCGCGACGCCGGCATGCCCTCCCGCTGGGGCCGCCTGGAATGGAAAGGGGCCGGCTCGATTGAGTTCCAGACGCGCAGCGGCAACTCCGGCCAGCCCGACACGAGCTGGAGCGACTGGTCGCCTGCGTTGACTGCGCCGGGTGGCGGCGCCATCACGTCTCCGGCCGCGCGCTACATCCAATGGCGGGCTACGTTCGCCGCCGGAGACGAGCCGCCCGTGCTCGAGCGTGTCCGTGTGAGCTATTTGCCTCAGAATGAAGCGCCTGAGATTTCGAGCGTGACGGTGCGGCCGGAAGCAGCGGACTCTTCGTCGAGCTCCTCCGGAGCGTCTAGCTCGTCGTCAGGCGATTCGTCCGCGGCCTACAGCATCACGGTTTCGGCGTCGGGCGACAGCAGCATTTCGTCAAGCGCGTCGTCGACGCAAGAGGCAAAAGTGGGCGGCGGTTCAGGCCGCAACCTCGCGGTGGAGTGGCAGGCCCAGGACCCCAACGGCGACGAGCTCGTCTCGACGGTCTGGTTTCGCGGCGAGGGCGAACAGGACTGGAAGCTCCTCAAAGAGGACGTCGAAAAGTCGAAAGTATCGATCGACAGCGATGCCCTAGCCGATGGGCGGTATGAGTTCCGTGTGCGCGTGAGCGATAGCCGCGCCAATCCGCCGGCATTCGCCGAGCACGACGAAAAGACGAGCTCGCCTGCGGTGATCGACCATACGCCGCCGGTTGTGACGCTGCTCGAGATCCAGGGAGCGCAGAGCGCACGGTTCGAAGCCCGCGATGCGACGTCGGCGTTGCTCGGCGCGGAGTACTCCGTGGACGCCGGCCCGTGGACGCCGATCTGGGCCGAAGACGGCGTTTCGGACTCGCAGGCGGAGACCTACTTGGTGAAGCTCTCTGCGCCGGTCGAGCGCGAGCGTCTGGTGACGTTGCGCGTGCGCGACCGCGCGGGTAATGTCGGCCTGGCCAAAGCATTGGTCGGGGGCCAATAGCCGCGAGTCCCCGCGCTACCCGTGCCGCTCGCGGAAGCGTGCGGTTCTTCGCAGGGCGCATCCAACCGCATTCGCGCTAGCATGTTGCGCGAACCCTCATGCCTCGCACCGCCCTCGCATTCCTGTTCTTCGCCTTTCCGCTGCTGGCGCAGCAACTCTCCACCTCCGGCTTCCTGCTCACCTATGGCCTCGAGAGCCGGAACGAGGGTGCGGTCTGGAACGGCGGCATCGAGGAGAACCAACGCGTCCGCTCGCTCGACGGTTGGCACTTCCACGACGGCGACCGCATCAGCGGGCCCAACCGTTGGGAGATCACGCTGCAGAATGTGTACGGCGACGTCGCCGTCCCCGGCGTGGTGATGGACCTCGTCGGCCCAGAATCGCGCCCCGTGACGGTGTACTCGCGACAGGGCGACATTGATTTCCAGCCTGACGAGATTCCCTACGGCAAGCTGTTTCACCCGGCCGGTTTTGGCGGCAATATCGGCGTCGAGCGCGTCCCCATTCCGGTCACCGTTACGGGACACGAGCTCGAGGACGACAGCCCGGCGCTGCTGCATACGCGCCAAGGCGAATACTGGTTGGCCTGGATCGGATACCGGACCCGCGAACGCGATGGGCCATTCTACGAAGGCGCCGACCAGGTCATGGCCTCGCGCAGCTCCGATGGCCGCGCTTGGTCGAGACCCGAAGCCGTAACGCCTCCGGGAGATCACTTCCGCGTCGCGCTGGCCGAGGACGCGGACGGGCGTCCGATGGTCGTCTACTCACTGCAAAAGGAGCGCGAGAGCGGCAATTTCGATCTCTACGCACGCACGTTCAATGGCGATGCGTGGGGTGGGGAACAACAGCTCACATCCGACCCTCGCCCGGACGTATTCCACCGCGTTGCCCAAGGCGCCGACGGCGCTTTGACGCTCGTCTGGATGGGCTTCCGCGACAATCCCAACGGCGGTTCGCCGCAAAGCGACATCCTGGCGCGTCGGTTTGACGGGCGCAGTTGGGGGCCGGAAATAGCCGTTACTCGCAGCGCCGAGGACGATTGGGAACCAGCCGTCGCGATGGCCAAGGATGGGCGCGCTTGGGTGGCTTGGGATTCCTATCGCGCGCCCAACGGCTACGACCTGATGCTCGCCGAGCTCGACGGCGATAGAGCGGGAGAGAGCCGTGCCATATCCGCCACCCCCTATGCCGAGATGCGCGCCGACTTGGCGGTCGACGGAGACGGTCGCCTGTGGATCGCCTGGGAAGAAGGCGCCGCCAACTGGGGCAAGGATACCGGATATCAGAATCCGAAACTCAACATTTTCCTCAAAGCGGATGGCTCGCGGCTCTATGGAGCCGCCGTACGGCAAACTTGGCCGGCAACCGCGCGTCGCGGTTTGGGACGGATTGAAGCTCGCGCAACCCGCCGCCGCCCTCGATGCCGCCATCCCCGCGCACCTGGATAAGCGCCTCTTCCAGGCGCCGCGCTTGACCGCGGATGCCAACGGACGCGTTTGGCTCTTCCTACGCCATCAGTGGCGCTCCGCGGGGCGCTGGGGTGGCCATTTGTTCGACTCCTACGCCATGACTCTGCGCGGCGATGCCTGGACGGCGCCCATCTTGCTGCCCGGCAGTACCGGCCGCCAGGACGCCATGCTCGCTGCCGTTCCGGCAGACGACGAGCGGCTGGTCGTCGCCGTCGTGGGCGACAACCGCAACCTGCCCGTGCACCTGCCCAAGCATCATGACGTGAGGGTGATGACGCTCGATGGCGCCTTGCTCGACGGGAAGCCGACGTCCCCCGTGCTGACGTCTTTGAGCCGTCTGCCGCACCTGGTTTTGTCCCCACACACGCCAGCGAAGACGCCGACCTGGCGCGCGTCCGCGGGCACCGTGTGGAAGTGGGCGGGCAGGCCTGGAAGATCGTTCGCGGCGACTTGCATCGCCACACCGAGATTTCGATGGACGGCGCCGTCGATGGTACGCTCTACGACACCTACCGCTACGCGCTCAATGCCGCCGAGCTCGACTTCATCGGCATCAGCGACCACAACTACGGCCAGTGGCTCGACACGGACGAGCCCGGCGATCCGCAGTCTGATAGCGAGTACCAGTGGTGGCGCGCCCAGAAGCTTGCTGATGTGTTCTACGTTCCCGGACGTTTTACACCGCTCTACGGCTACGAGCGCACGCCGAACTTCCCACTGGGCCACCGCAATGTCTTCCACGACAAGCGCGGGGTGTTCAGCCTGAAGGTTCCCAAGCTGCACGTGCGGGAGTCCCCCGAAACACTAGACTCGGACCCGCAGAATCTGTGGAGCTACCTGCGGCGGACAGGCGGCATCGGGATTCCCCACACCACTGGGACGGTGATGGGCACCGACTGGACGCGCCGCGACGACGAGGTCGTACCTGTGGTCGAGATCTACCAGGGCGATCGCAATTCGTACGAGACTCAGGGCGGCCCGCGCTCGGCGCTGCCGGAGGAGCCTGGGCCGGGCGGAGGAGGCCGGAAGCCGTTTCAGAAGGGCTTGGTGTGGAATGCGCTCGGCGCCGGTTACCGCATGGGTTTCGTCGCGGCGAGCGACCATTACTCCACGCACATCAGCTACGCCAACCTGATCGTGCCCGCCGGCGTCACCACGCGCGCCGATTTGCTCGCAGCCTTCCGCGCCCGTCGCACATTCGCGTCGACGGACAACATCGTCGTCGATTTCCACACCGACGAAGCGCAACAGGGCGCGGAGATTCGCGCTTCGGCTGCGCCCGATCTCGCCGTGAACGTGGAAGGAACGGGGCCGATCCGCACGGTCGAGATCATCAAGAACAACCGCGTGGTTTACACAAAACGTGGTGAAGGGGCGTCCAAGGTGTCATTCCGCTACCGCGATGAAGCCTTCGCCGATACGAGCATGGGCGAGACCGCGTTGATTCACGACTGGAAGCGCCCGGAGACAGGCGTCCGAGCCCGCCCATCGGAGAGCGAAAGCTACTACTACGTGCGCGTAGTGCAGAGCTTCAGCGCGGACGAGCCGGAGAAGCCGGGCGAGGTTGCCTGGTCATCTCCGATCTACGTGCTGCGCTAATGCCCTGCGCGGCCTACTGGCAAGGCTCGCCGTTGCGCGTCACCGCCATCGTGACGGTGTTGCTCTCCACGCCGTCGATGATCACCTGCACCGGCACCTCGCAGCCCAGTGGCGTCGACGCGTCGAGAGTGGCGTTCACCTGGTAGAGGTGCGGCAGTCCGCTCAGACCGGGGTAGAGCACCAGCGCGTCCACGCCGCCGACCACCAAGCGCAGCGAAGCTTTTAGGTTCGTCGGCCCGCTTGCCGCGAAGCCGTCCAGCACCTGCGTTTGCGTCGGTCCGAAGCCGGTTCCGTAGATGGTGACGGTCGATAGCGGCCTCGCCGGGTCCTGGAAGGTGTTGAGCTGCACCCGCCGCTGCCCAGCACGTTTTGATCGCGCCCGGGCCGGCGCTTTTCGCTCTGGTCCTGCGAGAACAGGACCGGACGAACCGGAACCAGCTCGACACGCCGGCCGGGCTGAATCTGCTGCCGCGCACGACTACGACGTCCGCTTCGGTGATGTTCTGCGCGACGCCGTCATGTTGTGTCAGCGCCTGCGGGACGACGGCCACGAGCTGGCGGTCCGATGCAAACACCAATGGGGCCGGTATGCTGCCGATCGAAACGGACGTTCCGCCGAGGCTCGTCGGCAGAGGAATCGACGGCGCCTGCTCGGTGCGCTCGGCCAACCGCTGGCCGAAGATCGCCACGAACATGCCGCCGGTCAGCTCGCCGCCGGGCAAGTTGTTCGCGCGGTAGTTCGCCGCGTTCACCACGCCGCCCTGGCTGATCAGCGGGCCGGTGGAGGAGACGATGTTGAACGAGACGGGAATCCGAAGTGTGGAGCTCGATCCAAGCCAGGCCAACTCCACGAAGCCGCGGTGGACCCGATCGGCAGCCTGGACGGCTGGATCGTGACGGCGAGCTCTCCGGGAGTTTGACCGTCGCTCTTCGAAAGTGTGATCCAGGGCGCATCCGTGGGAAGCGGAGGCGAACCACTGCAACTGCACGCTGTTCGAGGACAGGTTCAGGATTTGCGGGTCGGGTTGGCCCCCTGCCTTGGGTGATGCTGAAGGACCAGCGACCGAGGCGCGTTCTCGAAAGCTGCGGATCGATCATGGCGGCATTGATGATCTCGAAGTTGTCGAGGTCGGAGGTTTCCGCACCCGCAACCTCATCCATCGAAACCTCAACGCGCTGGACGGCGCGCAGGATCTCTTCGAAAGAACGCTCACCCGCAACCAGGCCCCACTGGTTTTCTTGAAGGGGCGCAGTGTAATGCGTCCACTGTGGGTTGGCGCGGGTCCACCCAGGCGTAAGCGCCGAAGCCGACGATGCGCACCTCGACGCCGCGCGAGGAGCCGCCGTTGATCGTGTGCCGCATGGTCAAACTCGATGTGCGCGCCTGCGGCCCGAGCGCAGCCCAGTCGCCAAGATACTTTCGAAGGCGCGACGACGGCGTCGCGGTTGATGTCGCCGTCCAGGTCGCGCAAGCGCAGGAAGCCGCCAGGGTTGCCGTCGGTGCCGAGATAGCGCAGGCCGTTGCGCGCGGTGTTGTAACGGCCCAACGTTGCGCCGGAGATGCGCGGTTGCAGGTAGGGCGCATCGGGCACGTTCGGGACCCAGCCTTCGAGGTTCTGGTTGAACCCGCTCATCGCTTAAGCAGAGGAGGCGCGGTCGCTTTGCCCAGCATCACCACGTTGTCGATGGTCGTCTTGCCGCCCTGTTCGCCGAAGTTTGCGCTGATCTCAATGCGGAAGACGTTCGCCATCGTATCGGCAAAGGTTCCTTGTCCACCTAGGCGCGTCCACAACGACGGTTCGACGAGAACCACGATGTGTTGGAACAGATCCGTCGGCTTGGGGCCCGTCCGGAAAGGATAGGTGCCGCCCGGTCCGATGATGCGCACCTCGAGGTTGAGCCGCGGAGGGATCGGCGAGTCGTATTTGATGTCGAATTCGAGCCGCAACTGCGGGCCAAGCAGGCTGAGATTGCCTAAGTACTCCGGCGGAGCCACGAAGGCGTCGTTGCCCTGCGTCGTGATCTGGAGAGCGCGATTGCGGTCCGGCAATCGTACGGCTTGAATGGTAGACGTTGGATCTCCCAGGGTAGATCCATCGATGAACGGGTCCGGTCCCGGATAGTTGCGCGTCCAGCCTTCGGGTTGGAAGGTCTCGAAGTCGTTCGAGGAGATGGTGATCAGATTTCCCGAGGCGCCGCGGCGGGTGACCGACGTTTCCAGAAACGCGAAGGTCTGCGGGTTGCCGAAGCCGGCCTCGATCGCGACGTAGTAGCGGCCTGCTGCGATCGGCGGCTCCGAATTGGCGTTGATCAGAATACGCTCCGTGCCGCCAGGATCGTTCGAGGTATAGTTGGCGACGATTGAGCCGTCCCCGGCGATCATCACGTCCTGGCCGAAGCGCGAATACAGCGCCAAATTCGACTCGCGCGGAGCGGCGGAGAGCCGGAACTCGAGCTCGACGATGTCGTCTCCGATCTCGACGTAAAAGCCGTCGGCGCCGTTGAACAGCCTTGGCGTATCCACCGCAGGCAAGTCGCGCACGACGAGCCGGCCGGGGGAAATCGCCGTAGCTTGGCCGAAAACCGAAACGGAGCACAGGAGGGCAAGCAGCGGCAAAAGCCCTGCTCGTGAAGGAGTCAACATCATCATGGGGGACCGGATGCGGGGGGCTTCCCGGCGCTCCAAGCGTATCACAATCGCTCTGTTTGATTGGCCGCTGTCAAGCTGCGTTCGGTGCGCTTGAAAACCTTGTTCGCCTCTGCCGTTCCTGGCCTCTTCCGGCAATGCGGGCAAACCCTTGGAAAGGCGCGCCTACAGCCAATGGCCCTCGGGGCAAACCGTAGGTCCGCGACCGACGACTAGGAGTAAGCTCTGGTTGATGGGCCCGCTGCGGTAGCGTAGGCTCGGAAGCAGAGGCCTGAAAGGCCCTTTGGCATCACGGGAGGATGACATGCGTGGAATTGTTCTAGCGGGGGGACTCGGATCGCGGCTCGGACCCTTGACTCGGATCGTGAACAAGCACTTGTTGCCGATCTATGACAAGCCGATGATCTACTACCCGATTCAGGCCTTGGTCAACGCGGGGATCCAGGACGTCCTGGTTGTGACCGGCGGACGCAACGCCGGCGACTTCTTGCGTTTGCTCGGCAACGGAAAGGACTTCGGCCTCAAGCACATCGACTACACCTACCAGGAAGGCGAGGGCGGCATCGCCGAGGCATTGGGCCTGGCGCGCCACGTCTCCAGCGGTCAGCGCATGTGCGTGATTTTGGGCGACAACATCATCCAAAAGAACATCGTCAAGGCGGTCGAGGATTTCAAAAAGCAGGAGCGCGGCGCAAAGATTCTGCTCAAGGAAGTGCCCGACCCGGAGCGCTTCGGCGTGCCGGAGATCGACGGCGACCGCATCGTTCGGATTGAAGAGAAGCCCAAAAAGCCGAAGTCGAACTACGCCGTCACCGGCATTTATATGTTTGACGAGACCGTTTACGACAAGATCGACAAGCTGCAGCGCTCGGATCGGGGAGAGCTCGAGATCACCGACGTGAACAACCAGTACATCGAGGAGGGCACCATGACGTGGTCTCAACTCGACGGCTGGTGGACCGACGCAGGCACCGTCGATTCGTTGCGCAAGGCGACGAATCTGGTGGCGGAGACCGGCGCGAATTTGATGGGTTAGCGGGCGCGCTCGGCCACGATCACAGACCAGAACGGACCCGGGAGGCGGTCGTTGATCGCCTCTTCCATCCATTTGTCCATCGTGGCCCAGCGTTTGCCTTGTTGGTTGTAGACCGTTTCGCAAAGGCGCCAGCGCTCGCCGGTCTTCCCGGCCAAATAGCAGGTCCAATCCGGGCCCGGAGGCGGACGCCGGTCGGGGTCGATGCGGTAGCCGGCTTGCTCGTAGCAGACGGATACGCTTTGCAGCGTGCGTGAGGGGCGGCTGGTCCAGCGGAACAAGTAGGACTTGTCGCTGCCGACCATTCGGGCCGACTCGCCCGAGAAGCCCTTAATGCAAGCGCGATCGCCCGCTCCAAGCGGGGCGCGCTGTAGCGTCACGCCTTCCCACTCGCGCGGCCAACCAGGAAACTCGGCCGGCTGAGCCAGGCAAACCTGCACAGCAATCGCCGCAGCGACGAGAGCCATTCCCCACTGGAAAAGGCCTCTCGGGAACCTTCGGAGCGAATAGGACACGCACCCTCAGGATAGGCGCGCTGTCGTCCGCGCGACAACCTCGGCAATGCCTAAGGTATTCGCCGCAATTTGTGCAAGAAATCCTATTCCGAAGATCAGGGAATTCATGGTAGTCTCTTGAGACGTTCCACCGACCTTAGCGGCGCGGTGCGTCCGCAAGTCGTTCGGTGGAGGCCCTTGGGAGACAGATCAATGCTCAAAGAATTCAAAGAATTCGCGATGCGCGGCAACGTCATGGACATGGCCGTGGGCATCATCATTGGCGGCGCCTTCGGCAAGATCGTCGCCTCGTTCGTCAACGACGTCCTGATGCCGCCTCTGGGGCTGATGCTGGGCGGCGTGGACTTCACCAACCTCTTCATCCCGCTGGACGGCTCGAACCATGCCACGCTTGCCGCGGCTCAGGAAGCAGGTGCGGCGACGCTCAACTACGGCGCTTTCATCCAGACGGTCGTGGACTTTCTGATCGTCGCGTTCGCGATCTTCATGATGGTGAAGTGGATGAATAACTTGCAGAAGAAGGAAGAAGCGAAGCCGGCGCCGCCGCCCGAGCCGAGTAAGGAAGAGAAGCTCCTGACTGAGATTCGCGATCTACTGGCGAAGCAGTAGGAGATCGTCGATAAGATCCCCGAGCCGCGCGGCTTGCAGACGGCCCTGATGCGGATTGACTCGGCCAGCTCGGCGTTTGCCGCGAGCTCGCGGACCGCGCCGAGCGCGCACTCGAAGGCGTTTGAGCAACAGCCCCAGCCCGACGATGCGCCTTCTAGTTTGCTGGGTGCGGTGGCCTGATTAGGGGCGCTCAGCGCCAAGTCAGCAAGCGCGTCCAGCCTGCGGCCGGCGTTTCGCGCTTTGGGGCGGGTTTGCCCAAGATACTGGCGGCGATGCAGCCAAAAGCGTTCCCAAGCGCGCTCGACGCGCTGACAGTGTGCCCTTCCGTCTCGGCCTCGCTGGCGGCGACGAAGTCATTGGGCAGACGGCAGGCGGGAGACAAGCCTGTGACCTGGCGGGCCAACTCGGCGTCGACTGCACCCGGGCGGTCGCGATTGATGATCAGACGAATAGCGCTCGGTCGGCGCCGACGGAACAGAGCTCCGCAATTCGGCGGCGTGCGAGGTAGAGCGAGGTGACCTCGGCGGTTGCCACGACATAGATCCGCTCGGCGGCGCTGAGGACTTGACGGGTGGCCACGGCGGTGTTGCACGGTAGATCACCAATGACGACGTCGTAGTCCTTGCCGGTGTCGGCGATCACGGAGGCGACGTCGGGCAACCCGCGCTTGCGTAAAATGCGCGCCGAGTTCGGCGCGGCCAGTACGTGCAATCCGTCCCACTCGGTGATGACGGCGCGCCAATCTTGCTCGGGTTGCAGATCGGTCAGGGACTTGGGATTTGCGATACGCAAGCGGTAGGCGACCGAGTCTGAATGGTAGTCGAGCTCAGTGAAGAGCACGCGCATGTTGTGGGTGCGGACGAGCTCAATCGCGGCGTGGAGCGCGGCGGTCGAGGCGCCGGCGCCTTCCTGGGCAGGAGCGAACAGAACTAATCTAGCCGGAGGCGCGGCAGGGGCCTTGGCGGGCTTGAGCGCCAGCATGCGGGGTAACTCGTCAAAGCGCCAAAACACGGAGCACCCGCCCACCCGCGACGCCGCGTGAACGCCTGCCGCGGCCTTGGGTGAAACCGCCGCTCCAAACACTAGCGGGGGTTGCGCGAACCCCCGCACGGCCCGCAGCACTTCGAGCGCTTCGTCCTTCTCGCTGAGATCGAGGATCACCGCATCGATCTCTTTCGCGTTGCTCTGCAGAATCCGTACGGCGAGCGTGGCCGACGGGGCGCGGTCGAGCACGATACCGGCGACGCCGGCTTTCGCCAAAGCGGCCCGAAGGCCTGTCGCCAGGTCCCCGTCGTGCGAAACCACAAGAATGGATTGGGCCAACGAATTCTTCTCCGAAGCTCAACCATACCGTTGTTGTGGACTCCTGCCTAGAGATCAAAGGTCCCGTTCTGATAAGGGATGCTCCTAGGCGCAGAACAGCCCAAAAGTTCTAGACCGCACCAGGAGCCGCCAGGCCCGGAAACCAGTAACAGGGGCTGCTGGAAGGAGTATCTACCCGGCGATGAGCTAACCGCCTTCAATCGCGGGGCTGGGAGGAAAATGTGACCATGATTCGCTATTTGAACAAGACAAAATTTGCCGGTTTTGCACTGGCTCTGGGGCTGCTTGCCGGCTGCACTTCCCAACAGCAGGAGCAGGTTGACCAGAAAGCCGACCAAGCTGTTGCCGAGGCGCGCAGGCGCACGCCCAAGCGCGTCAGGCATTGCAGGAACAGATTGAAGACGCCGACGCCCAACTTGCCAAGCTAAAACAACAGGCCAACGAGGCCGGGCGAGACATGCAGCAGTCCTGGAAGGACTCCGTCGACGAGCTGCAACGCAAGACCGATCAGTTGAAGAGTGAGTGGGAGCAGCTCGAGGGTAAGAGCGACGACGCCTGGGACGATTTCTCCAGGCGGGCCGAGAACGCGATGACCGAGATCAAAGCGGGCATCCAGAAAGCGGCGGACGATTTGAAGGGTTAATACAGCGACAGAGCCACACCCGCGAGTGTGCGGAGGTGCGAACAATGCAGAAGCCCCGGCTGCGGTGCAGCAGCCGGGGCTTGTGTCGCTTCGAGAGTAATTAGGCCGAAGTCTCGACCAACTCGAGACCGCCGTCGCGGCGGCGCAGCAGCACGCAAAGCCGTCCGGACTCGAGATCGCGATACGTGATCTGATCCCGATCCCGGTCTTCGAGGTGCATTCGCGCTTCTTCGAGCGAGATTGGCTTGGGCTCGACGGCCACGCTGCGGATGACCGCCAGGCCGTCCTGCTCGCCTTCGACCGGAGGCTCGTGGTCGGCCGCGCCGTTCAAAGCGGCGGCGACCACGGGCGCGGGCTCGCCCCTTTGGCGCTCAACGCGCTTGCCGTCCACAAGCTTGTGCTTGTTGCGCGTGGCCTGCTTTTCGAGCTTGGTCAGCGCTTGCGACAGCGCGGCGAAGGCGTCGGCATTGCTCCCGGTTACGACCAGAGTGTGATGCAAGGCATGCAAGGTGACCTCGGCTTCGCACATGTGTCTCTGCTTCGAGAGAACCACGTGTGCATCCAAGCTTTGGTTTGCGCCGAGAATTCGTTGAATCTTCTCGAACTTCTTGCTTGCTTTGTCTTTGTCCTGGTCGGAAATATCCACTTGGCGACCAGTGTAGTGAACCATCATCAGATTGCTCCGTTTCTTCCCGCCTTGCCCTTGTCGCGCCGGCGGCGCTTGTGGGTCGACGGGATATTCATGTCTTCGCGATATTTCGCGACAGTGCGTCGGGTCACGTGAATGCCGTCTTCGCGCAGCATCTTGCTCAAGGCGTCGTCGGTGAGCGGCTTGCGAGGATCCTCTTCCTCGATCATGCGCTTGACCTTGCGTTTGAGCAAGAGCAGCGGGACGGAATCGCCGCTAGGTCCTTGGACCCCCTCTGAGAAAAAGAAGCGCAGCTCGTAGACGCCGTGAGGCGTCAGCGCGTACTTGTTCGCCACTGCGCGGCTGACCGTGGAGGCGTGTACGCCGATCTCTTCGGCCACGTCCTTGATCATCATGGGGCGCAGATGCTCGAGCCCGTGCGCCAGGAACCCAGGCTGACGCTTGACGATGGACTCGCACACGCTGCGGATGGTCTGGCGGCGCTGTTCGATGTTGCGCAGCAGTTGTATGGCGGAGTTATAACGCTCTTTGATGTAGCTGCGCACATCGCCGGAGGCCTCGCCGCGCTTCAGCAGATTGCGATAGCTGCGGTTGAGCCTGAGCTCGGGCATGTCGTCATCGTTGAGCACTACGCGAAACCCTTCCGGTGTTTTTGCGAATTGCACGTCGGGTTCCACAGCGCGGGCCTCGGCGCCGTTGTAGCGTTGCCCGGCCGCGGATCGAGCCCGCGAATGACGTGGAGGGCGATTTCGATGTGGCTGGCCGGCCGCCCCAGCCGCTGCGCCATGAGAGCCACGTTCTGGCCCTCCTGCATTTCGTCCCAGCAATGCTCGACGATGGCTCCCGCCACGCCCTTATCGGCGTCTGAGGCGCGGAGCTGGATCATCAGGCAATCCTGCAGGTCGCGTCCGGCCACGCCGAGCGGGTCGAACTGCTGGACCAGATCGAGCGCCTTGGCCGCGTACTCTTCCGAAACCTGGGCTTCGTGGGCGATCTCAGCCAGATCGACGGTCAAATAGCCGTCTTCGTTGAGATTGCCAATGACGGCCTCGGCTGCCGCTTGCACCGGAGCGGGGCAGGGCGTGAGACTCAGCTGCCAGAACAGGTGGTCGGTCAGCGTCACCGGGCTCGAGAGGAACGTCTCGAATGTCGGTTTGTCGATGACCTCGGGCGCGGGGCCGCGAGGGCCCGGGTCGAGGTAGTCCTCGAAGAATTGGCCCAGGTCGATCTCGTTGAAGACATCGCCGGGCTCGGTGTGGTCGCCTTCGCTCGAGTCGGCCTGATCGGAAGAGGATTCCGCGGACGCGCGGTCCTCGCCGTTGCGTTGCGCCTCGTTTTCGACGGCCTCTTGCAGCGAAGTTTCGCGCTCGGTGTTCTCCGCGCTGATCTCGAGAACCGGGTTTTCGAGCAGCTCTTGTTGGATCTCTTCTTTGAGATCCAACTTGTTGAGGGCTAACAACTTAACCAATTGCCGGAGGCTCTGGGTGAGCACCGGTTTTTGGGCTAGTTTCAGCCCGATGCGCTGCTGCATGTACATCGCGTCGGTTTCGAAGGACGATTTCCGTTGCAATTAGTATACCAGCGGCCCATGGGGTGGGCCGCTGGCCGCCAAACTGCAAAAATTACAGGCCATGCGACCTTCCGCACTCGGCTTTGGGATGCTCTTGCTGGCTTGGATCGCCGCGCCGGTCGCGCTAGTTCACAAGATCCACGTAGCCCTTCTCAGCCAGGAAGCGGAAGTAGCCAACGAAGTCGAAATCCGTCGGCCCGAGCTCCATCTCGGTCAGCTCGATCACCTCGGCGAGATTGCGCTTGCCGTCGCACCAGAACAAGGCGGAGACCTGCGGCCCCCACCAGGCGCCCGAGGGGTAGCCTTTGCGCTCCGGGACAGGCAGGTCGTCAAAGGTGACCGTACCGGGGCGCTTGCGGCGGATGACCATGGTGCGGGCTTCGGTCAGGCGCGGGTCGGCTGCGGGCTTGGGCGTGACGGGGGCTCCGCTACGGCGTTCGGCCGCAGCGCGCAGACGGCTTTGCTGGCCTTCGGCGAACTCCGTCAAACGGCCGGCCAACTCATCGGCAGCGGCGTGGGTTTGCTCCCGGCGGCCGTCCGGAGCGAGCCGGTCGACGGACTCGATAGCCTGCCGCTCGCGCCCGGCGCGGTAGTCGATCAGCCGCAGGCCGCGGTCGAGCGCGTGCGCCAGCTCCTCGCCCGGTTTTGCCTTGGCGACGCCGGCGAACGCCTCCTCGTAGGCCTGGAGCACGCCCTCATAGCCGCGCGTCAAACCGGCATCCGCCAGCCACATCGCTTCGTCTTCGCCCGCGGAAGCCAGCGCGTAGAGATAGGCTGCGGTCACGACGGTTAGGTCGCGCAGCAGCGCTCATCGACCGTGTCCGGCGTATCGGCGCTGTTGTGGTGCGAGTGTACGCCGCTGCCCGAATAGGGCCACGCGGTGGGGATGCCGATTTCGGGCTCGCCGAGGAAATTGTCCGTCCCAGTGGAATAGGGCGCCCAGTGCCAGGGCCGCCCCGGTCGTTTGCGGTCGAAGTAGGACGAGGCGACCTGCAAGACGAGCGCGTCTGTGTAAGAGCGCGCGACGTCCGGATTCATGTGGAAGGTGTACTCTGTGCCGGCGGCTTCATAGGGGCCGGCCGGGGTGTCGAGGCACATTGCGCCGACGGTCCGAGCCACGCGGTCCGGGTTTGCGGCCAAGTAGTGCATCGTGCCGTAAAGCTCGCCGACGACGAGCATACGGATGGTGCGCCTGGGGCGGGGCAGCTTGCCGGCTTCGATCAGTCGGTCGAGTGCGCCGAGGGCCTCCACCATGGCGGCGACTCCAGTCGCGTTGTCATGTGCACCCTGCTCGGCCATGTGGCCGACCGTGAGCACTTCTTCGCCGTCTTGCTCCGCACCTGGGATGACGCCGGTCACGTAGGGGTAGCCGCCCTCGTAATAGCGCGCGTTAACCACGGCGCGTGCGATGACTTTGCCGCGCTCGGCGAGCAGCTTGCGCACGTAGGCGGCCTGACGCGGCGTGATCGAGAAGACGAGCAGCGGCGTGCTGGCCTTGGTATACGCCCAGCCGGCGTCGCCCCAGGCGTTGATCCACTGGCGATCGTCGGGCAGGCCTTCCGCATTCTCAGAGAACGCGTTGATCGCACCGACCGCTTTGGCTTTGACCAAGGCCCACTTGAGGCCGGCGGGGTTGCGCGACGTGAGCGCGAGCTTCCCGGCTAGGTCCATTTTGGCGATCGCGTTTTCGCCTGCGTCGCCGACATCTACGATCTCTGCCCTCACGCCGCCGGGCGGCGTCGAGCCGCTCCACATGCCGAGCGACGTCGGCGTTCGCTGGAAGTTCGCAAGGACGCGGAACTGCGGGTCCGGCTCCGGCTCGACGATTTCGAGCCGCGCCTGAGTGGCGTCCCACGCCAGCGGCATGGTCCAATATCCGAACTGCGACTTGCCATCCGCGGGCGGGTTCACGATCTCGACTTGGCGCAGCCCTGCGTTCTCCATCGTGCGCGACAGGTTCCGCGCCGTCTCTTCGAACTTCGGGAAGGTGAACCAGCGGTCGGTTTCCCAGGTCTGCCGCATCACCGACATTGCCTGGTCAGCGTCGACTTCGGCCGTGATGGCGTCAACCCAGGCGTCGAGATCAACAGAGGGTTCAGCGGCTTGCAGGCTGACGCCGAGAAGCAGAGCGAGGGCAGGGAGGCGGCGCATGTTTCATGGTATCGACTGCGCCAAACCTACCGCGAACGCCGCGTCATCACCGACGGCAACTCGAAATGGTCTCCCAGGTAGACGCGCCGCACTTCCGGATCGCCCTGCAAGTCTTCCGGCGAGCCCGACCGGAATACCTCGCCGTTGTGGATGATGAAGGCGCGGTCGGTGACGCTGAGCGTTTCCCGGACGTTGTGGTCGGTGATGATGATCCCGATGCCGGATTTGCGCAGCCGCTCGATGATGCCTTGCAGCTCGATCACCTGTTTGGGGTCGATGCCTGAAAAGGGCTCGTCGAGCAGCAGGAAGCTAGGCGAAATCACCAGCGAACGCGCGATCTCCACGCGCCGACGCTCACCGCCCGACAGCTGGTAGCCTTCGCTGCGCCGGACCGTGTCGAGCCCGAGGTCGGCGATCAGCTCATCGAGGCGTTCCCGGCGCTCGCGGCGTGACAGCCGCAAGGTCTGCAAGATCGCCAGGATGTTCTCTTCGACCGTGAGCTTGCGGAAGACCGATGGCTCCTGCGGCAGGTAGCTGATGCCCATCCGCGCGCGGCGGTACATCGGCTCGTCGGTGATGTCCTTGTCGTTGAGCAGCACCGCGCCGGCGTCAGGCGCAATCAGCCCGACGATCATGCGGAACGATGTGGTCTTGCCGGCGCCGTTGGGGCCAAGCAGTCCCACGACCTCCCCTTGCTCGATGGCAAGCGAGACCTTGTTGACGACCTTGCGGCCCTTGTAGCTCTTCTCGAGCTTGTCTACGCGGAGGATCTCCATGCAGAGGCGGGCGAATCAGCGTTTGCGGCGACGGTAAGTGACGGCGCGATCGGCGCCCGCCGGAAACCTGAAGCCTATCATCGTTCAGGGCGTAATTCAATTCAGCCCCACGGGTCTCTTCCCCGGCTTCGTTAAGCGCGCGGGCCGGGTCGCCGCGCAAAATGACGAGCTCATCTTCAGGGGTATAAAGCGCTTCCTGGCCGATGCCGCGCCGTTTGGTCGCACCATCGACGATCTCGACGTCGCCGGTGGCGTGCGCGCGCTCGAGGCTGGCGCTTTCGTCGGCGTCGGCGGGCGAGAGCTTGGCTTCGAGCCAGTCGGCCTGCACGTGCAAGTCGCCGCGCACGAGTGAAACGTCGTCCGTGTAGACGGCGTTGCGGGTCTTCTCGGAGTAGTCTAGCCGGCGCGCATGGACGACCATCATGGACGGCTTCGCGCCCTCGTCCTTGGGCTTCTCTTCGAGATAGCTGATGACTTCCTCTTCAGCCTGCAACTGCTGCGCGGGCCGGTCGATGCGGATGCTGCGTCCCTCCACGCGATTGGCGCCTTGCCACAGGCGCGCGGCGCCACGATAGACGATCACGCCGGCGGCTTGGTCGGACTCCATCTCTTGCCCGGAGGCGTAGACGGGCTCGCTTTGGGCGAACAGGCCGGCCGAGGCGTCCTGCTGCTCGCCTTCGTTGCGATAGACGGCGGCGACGTCACCCTTGGCGTAAAGCTTCTCCGAGGCTTGCTCCAAGCGAATCTGGTGCGCGTCGATGCGTCCGGCCGGGTCTTCGATGTGCGCCTCGCCGGTCATCAGCAACTCATCTCGCGCTGGGGTAAACAAAGCATCGTCCGAGGCTCCGGTGCGCTCGCCGTCGTCGAAACGAAAACCCTTCCACTGCTTGAGCTCGCGCGCTTCTCCGGCTTCGTCGAACGCGACCGCGAGAAACTCGCTCCAAGTATGCAGCGGCTCGGTCCTTGGCGCGGCGGCGGCGCGCTCGAGCTTCACGTCGCCTTGGGCTTCGAGCTTCTCCATCTGATTGCGCGGCGTATAGAGGACGCGGATCTTTGCTGCTTCGAGGCGTTGGCTGGGCGCGTTTGCTCCAGCGGGAGTGATCGCCATGCGTCCAGGTTCGAGCGTCTCGACCAGTTCGGCGGACTCGCCTCCCGGGCGCATCTTCAAGCGCAGCCATGCGGACTCGATCAGCCGCGTATCGCCCTTCGTCCCAGGCACGGGTTGGACGAACACGCGTCCGTTCCGTTGGACGAGCGCCTCGTCAAGCGTGCTCTCGCCGTCCGAGCCGGGCAAGCCGTAACGCAGCTCCACGCGCTCGCCGCTGACCTCGAGTTGCGACGACGCTGTGGTCGAGGTCATCTGGGAGGGCCCGGCCCCCTCCACGCGTTCGAGCGACTGGTCGTCGCGGTAGAACGCGGATAGCTTCGGGCTGCTGAAAACCAGCTTGCGTCCGTCGCTCGCGTCCGAGCCCCGGGCATCGCGGGCGTCGATCTGGCGGACCTTGCCCTCGGTCAGGTGGACCTCGCCCTCGGCGGCCTCGATGTGTTGCGAGCCGCGCACCAGCGATGCCCCATTGCGCAGGTCGACGCGGTCGTCGCGCTCCTGATAGTAGAGGCTGCCCGCGGTGATGATGGTCGTGTCGCCGCCGGGCGCGGCAGGGAAGCGCTCGATGCGCGCTTGGTTCTTCATCCAGAAGTAGCGGCTAGCCGAATCGTAGAACGCGCCTTGCGATTTCCCCACGCCGTCGGCGAAGCGGTAGACCGTTTCTTTTTCCGTGTCCGCCGTGCCGGCCTTGGTGTCAAACACAGCCCCCTGCGCGACGATGCGTGTCAGGGCCGGGTCTTCGGACTCGGGCTGATCCGCGGGAACGCCTAGCGTGATGACGACTTCGGTCTCGCTCGCCAGACGGGAGGCGTCCATGTCGAAGGCTGCTTCGGAGGTCTGGATGCGGTCGAAGGCGTCGTCCACGTCGTGGTAGACGCGTAGCTCCACATCGGTGAGCTGGATCGTGGAGCTATCCTTGCCCTGGCGAAAGCCCTGGGCGGAGACGGTGACGCGCGACGACTCGGCGTCGGATTGCTCCCACTCCCAGCGGCCGGAGCGCGAGTTGAGGTTGGCGGCGATGGCTTCAGGCGGAAGCGGGATGCGCTGGTCGCGGTCCCGCCGCGACGACTGGTAGTCGCGATAGACGAAAAAGGCGGTGAGAGCGACCCCCAGCAGGAACAACAGACGGATGATGCGCATCCGAATTTGAGTCTATCAAGAGGAAGGGGGCCCGCCGCTGCTACCATACGCCGCGTGTCCTGGACTCGACGAACCTTTTTGGCCGCCGCAGGGGCCTCAGCTTTGCCTGCGCAGCGTCCCGCTCGCCCGCTCAACGTGGTCTTCTTCCTCACCGACGACCACGGCGCTTGGTCGCTCCCCGGCGTACGGATGCAGTGAGACCCATGCGCCCAACCTCGACCGGCTGGCCCGCGAGGGACGCTGTTCACCCGCGCCTTCGCCTGTACGCCCGTCTGCTCGCCCAGCCGGGCGACCTACTACACCGGCAAGCTGCCCTCGAGCCACGGCGTGCAAGACTTCCTGCTCGCCGAGGATAGCTACGGCCCCCAGAGCCACCGCTTCCTCGAAGGCCAAACCACCTACGCCCACGTCTTGCGCGAGAACTGCTACTTCTGCGGCTTGGTGGGCAAGTGGCACCTGGGCGACGACACCAGCGCGCAGGCCGGTTTCGACTACTGGTCGACGGCCCCGCGTGGCGGCGGCCCGTACAAAGGCGTCGAGATGTTTCGCAACGGCGAGAGCATTCGCACGACCGGCTTCAAGACGGATCTGGTGGGCGATGAAGCGGTGCGCTTCCTCGATGAGCACCATGACAAGACGTTTTGCCTGACCGTGCCGTTCTTCGCGCCGCACGATCCGTTCGACTTCCAGCCCGAGGAGGACCGCGCGCACTACGCCGACGCCTCGTTTAGCTGCTTCCCGGAGCCGCCGGGGAATCCGCAGCGCCGCTGGCGTCACCGCAAGTACGAGGGCTCGCGGGAATCGAAGTTGAGCTATTCCGCGCTGGTCACCGGCATGGACCGCAACGTGGGCAAGGTGCTGGCGAAGCTGGATGAGCTCGGGCTCGCCGAGAACACCGTCGTGATCTTCTCCGCCGACCAGGGCTACAACTGCGGCCACCACGGGTTCTGGGGCAAGGGCAACGGCACGATTCCGTTCAACGTGTATGAGGAGTCGATCCGAGTGCCGTTGATCTGGCGCCATCCGGGGAAGATCCCGGCGGGCAAGAGCGTCACGCCGATGGTGTCGAGCTACGACTTCTTCCCGACGTTGCTTGATTACCTAGGCCTGGAAGCCCCGCCTGACCCGCAACGCGTCGGGCGCAGCTACGCCGAGTTTCTGCATGGAGGCTCGCCGGAGTGGCCGAGCGAGCTGTTCTTCGAGTTCGGCTATACGCGCGCCATTCGCACCGAGAATCTCAAATACGTGGAGCGCGGCGACGGCTGGTGGGACGAGCTCTTCGACCTGGAAGACGATTCCGGCGAAGAGATCAACCGTGTGGGCAAGCCGGAGTATCGCGAGCAGAGGCTGGGCCTTCGGAAGCGGCTGCACGCGTTCTTCGACGCACAAGGCGCTCCGGACATCGAAGACTGGCGCACGACGACAAAGCAGATCCTGCCTACGGATACGGGCTACTACACCTGGAAAGATTGATGGAGTATTTTCCGTAGCGAGCTTTCGACCGGCTCAAGCGCGCCGATTCGCGGATGCCAGCACGTCCGGATTGACGACGTTGATGGGCGCACCAGCGCAGAACGCTGTGATCTGGTCGAAGATCTCGGCGAACTGGATCTCGTACTCGTCTCGCGTGACATACCCGATATGCGGCGTGCACACGACGTTTTCCATTGCCAGCAGCGGATTCTCGACGTTGCGTACCGGCTCTTCTTCGTAAACGTCAACCGCAGCGCCTCCTGGCCGGCCCGCCATCAATGCACGAACCAGGGCGCCCGGTTCAATCAACCCCGCTCGGCTGGTGTTCACCAGGAGCGCGGTTGGTTTCATGCGCGCGAGATCCTGACCCGTGACGATGCTGCGTGTGGCGTCAACCAAGCGCATGTGCAGGGACAGGACGTCGCTCGTCTCGAAGAAGTCGTTCTTACTGGGGGCTGTTTTATACCCGTCCCTCCGGGCGTTTTCGAGTGAGCTCTCTCGCGCCCAGACTTGCACGTTCATGCCGAAAGCCCGACCGTAGCCGGCGACAACGCTTCCGATACGGCCATAGCCGTAGATCCCGAGAGTCTTCCCGCGCAGCGTGTCTCCGACGCCGATCTGCCATTCCCCGGCCCGGAGCGCCGCCATTTGCTGCGGGATCTGTCGGGCCGCCGCAAGGATCAGTCCCCAGGTAAGCTCGGCCGTCGCATAGGACGGCGTGCCGGGGTGCAGGCTCGACGACACCACGATGCCCAGCCTGGTACAGGCGGCGACATCAACGTGGGGGTAGACGCTTCGCTGGCTGATGAGTTTCAACTTACCGAGCCGTTGGAGCAGTGGGGCCTGGATCTTCGTCCGTTCCCGTATGAGAACCAACGCTTCGGTGTTCTTCAGACGGTCAGCCAGTTGATCGAGATCCTGGGTGTGGTCATTCCAGACTTCGACGTCGTGGTCTTTCAGCTTCTCGAAGCAGGAAAGCGTGCGGAGAGTGTCGTGGTAGTCATCCAGGATGGAGATCTTCATAGCGGTCGCTAAGACGCTGGTCTGCGCTCCGCGAGCATCGAGACGCCGGAAGGGGTAGCGCGCGCGATCCGGCGGCCGTTCACGTGAACCGTTTCAATCAGCCCGCGATCCGTGGCGTCTTCCCAAACCGGAAGTCTCGGACACGACGTACGCCAAGCGTCCATCACTTCTTCGTAGGTCGTCTCCCGAAGGCCCACATACTCGATGAGATCGAGGATCAGCGTCTCCAGAAGGTCCGGCATACAGAGCTCTCGGCCGCCGCGGTGACCTCAGTATATTCGGCGCCGCTAAGCGATTTCTTAGAGGTGACGGCGGCTCTAATGCGGAATCTGTCGGTAGCGCATGCTTCAGGCCGCCGGCCAAGCCCACGACGAGTTCCAGGGGGAAGAAGGAGTTTGGAACCCGCCGCCTGCCTATGCCGGCGGCTGAACTCGTTGCGCTATGCGGGCGTGAACGTCATCGCCACGCCGTTCATGCAATAGCGCTTTCCGGTCGGGCGGGGGCCGTCATCGAAAACGTGGCCCAGGTGTCCGCCACAGCGGCGGCAGTGCACTTCCGTTCGAGTCATGAACCAAGAGCGATCCATGGTCGTTCCGACAGCGTTGTCGAGCGGCGCCCAAAAGCTCGGCCAGCCGGTGCCGCTGTCAAACTTTGTCTCGGACGAAAACAGCGGCAGATCGCAGCCGGCGCAGTGAAAGACGCCTTTGCGCTTTTCGTGGTTGAGCGGGCTCGAGCCGGCGCGCTCGGTGCCATGTTGCGCAGGACGTAAAACTGCTCAGGCGTGAGCAGCTTCTTCCACTCGTCTTCGGTGTGGGTGATTTCAAGGTCATGGCGTTCTCCGCGGAAAGGCCGGAGCCGAACAGGAGCGCCGCGGTTGTAATGGCAAATTGTCGTCGGGTGGATGTCATGCGTATCGCTTTCGCCTCCACCCTTAAGCTTCGGGATAGGGTCCGCCTGAGTTACGCTCGCGTGTTCGGCCGCAGGGCGGTTGCGCGCCGAAAAACCGCTGGTATGCTTGGGAGCAGGTGAGGTTCCCCCGGGCCATCGCGACTGCGGTCGTGGCACTGTTGTTGTGCCCTCTTTTGACGGTCGCCCAGACGGCGATGGGGCGCCTGGCCGGAACCGTTTTGGACCCGAGTGGAGCGGCCATTGCGGAGGCCTCGATCCAGGCGCGGCACGATGCGCTGGGCATCGAGCTGTCCGCTGAGACCAACGCCGCCGGGGCGTTTCGGCTTTCCGCCGCGCCGACGGGCACGTACACGGTCGACATCGCCGCGCCGGGCTTTCGCCCGGTGCAACTCACTGCAGTCAAAGTGGACGCCGCCGCCGAGACCACCCTCCCGCCGGTCACGCTCTCACTCGGCGACGTGCAAGAGCTGGTCGAGGTCGTCGCTGAAGCCGCCTCCATCCAAACCAAGAACGCCGAGCTGACCTCCACGGTCACCCGGGAGCAGATCGAGAGCCTGCCGTTGATCGGGCGTGATCCGCTGAGCTTCGTCAAATTGCAGGCCGGGGTGGCAAGTGGCGGCGCGTCGCCGACCACCATCAATGGTCAGCGCACCTCGTTCTCGACCATCACGCTCGACGGCGTGAACATTCAGGACAACTACATCCGTTCGAACGCGCTCGACTTTCTGCCGAGCCGCACCTTGATCGACCAGGTCTCCGAGCTGACGGTGACCACCCAGAACGGCAATGCGGCCCTGGGAGGCGGTTCCTCGGCGGTCAGTTTCGTCACGCCCAGCGGCGGCGCGGACTTCCACGGCAACGCCTATTGGCACAACCGCAACAATGCGCTGGCCGCGGCGAACTGGTATTCCAACCGCCAGGGTCTGCCCGAGCCGGATCTGAACGTGAATCAGGCCGGCGCCAGCCTCGGCGGTCCCATCCTGCGTAACAAGCTGTTCTTTTACGCCAACTACGAGGCTTTGCGTACCAAGGCGGAAACGCTGGACAACGCCACCATCCTCACCGACACCGCGCGCCAGGGGATCTTCCGCTACCGCGACCTCAGCGGAAATCTGCAACAGGTGAACGTGTTGAACATGCAGGGTTTGGGCTTCGATCCCGAGGCTAAGCGCACGCTCGATGCAATCCCTGACGGCGCCGCGATCAACAACTTCGACGTGGCGATAGCCGCCGCGACCAACTGCTCAACACCGCCGCTACCGCTTCCTTACGCGTAGCGACGGCGTCCGCGACGCGGTGACCTCGCGGCTGGACTGGGCCGCCAGCGGCCGTGACCTCGTCAGCTTGACCTACAAGTTCAATCGTGAGAACAACGACCGGCCCGGCCTGGGCAACGGATATCACGCCGACCCTGTGGTCAAGGACTACGGCCACAACAACTTCGTCTCGCTCGGCTGGACGGCGACGCCCACCGCGCGGCTGACTAACGAAGCGCGGCTTCGGGTTCAACCTCGCGCCCGGCGACTTTCGCACCACCGAGCAGCTTGGGACTTTCTCGTCAGCGGCTACCCGTTTACCAATCCGACCGTGCCCTTCCTGCCGCAGGGACGCAAGACCGATACCTTCAACTGGGCCGACAACGCAGCCTACAACTTAGGCCGACACGATTTCCGCTTCGGCTTCCAGGCGCAGCAAATCCGCGTCGACAGCTTCGACCAGGGCGGAACCCTGCCGACGCTCTCGCTCATGACCGACGTCCAAAGCCAGTACCTGCTCTCGACGGCCTTCTTCCCCGGCGGCATCGCGACGAACGACCTGTTCGACGCACAGGACCTGCTGGCGGGCCTCGCCGGCATCGTCGGGCAGGTGCGGCAGACCTACAACCTGCGCGACCAAGCGTCGGGATTCGTGGCCGGCGAGCCTCTGCGGCAGCGCTACCGCTACGACTCCTGGGGCCTGTATCTGCAAGACAACTGGGATGTTACGCGCCGTGTAAACCTGAATCTCGGCCTCCGCTGGGACTATTACGGCCGCATCGACGAGGCAGACGGGCTGATGGTCGCCCCCATCGACCAAGGATTGGGCGTCATCCCGACACTGCTGTCCGACGCCCAGCTCGACTTCGTCGGCAGACGCGCTGGCCGACCGCTCTGGAAGCCCGACCGCAACAACTTTGCTCCCAACATCGGGCTCGCTTGGGACGTCTTCGGCGACGGTTCGACCGCCCTGCGCGCGGGCTACTCGGTCAGCTACGTCACCGACGAGCACCTGCAGGCGGTCAACAACGCCGTCAGCGCCAGCGCGCCGGGCGGCCCGCTGCTGCAGAATCTCGACCGCTTCTTGAGCCAGGGCCCGCCGACGCTTCCCGCCGGCCAGCTCGACGTTCCCCGCCATGTCAGCCAGAACCAAGCTCGATCCCACCGCGGCGCTGTTCTCTGTCGATCCAGGGCTGCGCACGCCCTACGTCCAGCAGTGGAATTTCGGCCTGCAACGGCGTCTGCCGCACAACACCGTGATCGAAGCCCGCTACGTCGGCAACAAGGGCACGAAGCTGCTGCGTGCGTTCGACTTCAACCAGGTCCTGCTGCGCGAGAATGGCTTCCTCGACGATTTTTTGAGGGCCCGCTCGAACGGGCAGCTTGCCCTCGAACGCTTCGGGCGTTTCGAGCCGGAGTTCAACGGCGCGGTGGTGGGCAGCCAACCGCTCACGTTCTTTCCGCAGCTCGAGTTTGGCGGCGCGCTGGACTCCTCCACCGTGCAGGAGCTCATCCGCACCGGCCAGCCCGGCTCGCTCGCCGAGCTTTACATCCGAAATGGCTACACAGAGGGCCGGGCGGTGAGCTTTCGCCGCAACCAAAACGCCCTCGTCGGCGACTTGGTGACCAACTATTCGAGCTCCAGTTACCATGCGCTGCAACTCGAAGCCCGCCGGCGGGCGGCGAGGGGGATCATCTGGCAGGCCAACTACTCCCTCTCGAAGGTGCTCACCGACTCGAGTGGCACACAGGTGCGCTTTGACCCTTTCCTCGACAATGCCCAGCCGCGCCTAGAGCGGGCGAGGGCAACGTTTGACCTGCGTCATGTATTCAACGCGAATCTCGTTTGGGATTTGCCTCTGGGCAGTGGGAAATTGCGCGATGGGTGGACGGTGGGGTCGATCTGGAATTGGCAGTCTGGCGCGCCGTTGTCCGTGATTTCGGAGCGGGGAACCATCAATCGCCCTAGTCGATCGACGCAAAATACGGCCTCGACCTCGCTTACGAAACCCCAGCTTGGGGACGTGCTGCGCTTCCGAATGAGCGATGACGGGCCGTACTATGTGGCGGCGTCAGCGATCAACCCGCGCGACGGAACCGGCGTCGCTTCGGACTTCCTCGAACCCTTCACCGGGCAAGTCTTCACTCATCCCGGGGCGGGCGAGGTCGGTACGCTGCAGCGCCGCATGTTCGACGGACCGTCCGCTTTCGGCTTTGATTTCTCGCTCATGAAGCGCACCGCTTTGAGTGAAACGCACACTCTCACCTTCGGCGCGCGCGTCGAGAATGTGCTCAACCACCCGACGTTCTTCGCAGGCGACCAATTTCTGGACGACGAGCAATTTGGGCGGATTACGTCCACCCTCACATCGCCCCGCCGTGTCGAGTTGTTTGTTCGCTGGGCCTTTTAGCGCGTCGCTCCGTCGACGGTGACGCCAGGGCATCCCGGAGGCGCACAAAAAAGGGGGCTCCGAGCGCGACTTCGAAGCCCCATGGTTCGTTCGAGCGTTAATGCTCTTTCGTTTGAAATGTTTTTCTTTTTTGGGCGTCGAAATTGACGACCCAAAGCGAGTGTAGGGCGCCTCGGGAAATACTGCAAGAAAGATTTGTCGAATTTACAGCTTCGTAGGGAAAACACGTAAGACTACTAGGGCGTCCGTTCGGTCTCTTCCACTGCGGCTCTGAGCGAGTGCTCGATCTCGCGCGCGGGTCGCGCCGGACCGAAAAGCAGCCCCTGCGCAAGGGTGCAGTCGAGCTTCTGCAGCAGACGCCTGTGCTGCGGCGCTCGCACTCCGGCTGCGATGACGTCGATGTCGAGCTCTCGGCAGATCCTGATCATCGCTTGGAGAAGCGCGGCCTCGGCGCGGCTCGGCACGGCCCGCTCGATGTAGGCAGGCGCAATCCGTGCGACGTCGATGGAATTACGGCACAGCTCGGAAAGTGACGCCCCGGCGGCGCCGAAGTCGCTTAAGCCGACCCGAAAACCGCGGCCGCGCAATTGGCTGAGTGTGTCGGAAATCGCCTGGTTCGACGCCGTCCCTTCGGATGTCGCCAGAATCACGCGCTGCGGGTTTGCCGCCGTCTCACGCACCGTCACATCGAGTTGCTCGGAGGAAGTCGGTCTGATGAAGAAGTTGCGGGGCGAGCGGCAGCGGCAGAAGCAGGGCCGTCGCGCTCGAGCCGCCGGCTGCCAGCAGAGCCTGGCGGAGCGCCGTCCAGCCGAGTCGGACGGAAAGATCTGAGTTGTTGGCCACCTGTGCGTAGTCTTCCGGCGGCCACACGCCCGTCGGGGCTTCCCAAGCGAGCACCGCCTCGAAGCCCGCGATGGCGCCGTCGCGGAGCCGCACGATGGGCTGGTAGCGCATGTGCAACTGCTCGGATTCGAGCCCGGCGCGCAGGTCGTTCTCAGTTTGTACATCCTGTATCAGGCGCGCGTGCATGGCGTCCTCGAAGAGCTGTTGCGACCCGCGCGAGTTTGCCTTTGCGCAATACATTGCCGTGTCCGCATCCCGCAGCACGTCCTTTGGCGTTCCCCCCGTGCCCGCGATTTTGATGCCGACGCTGGCCGAGAGAGCGAACTTGCGCCCGCCGGCGTCGATTGGCCGGTTGAGCTCGGTGCGCAGGCGTGAGGCGAGATCGAGCGCTTCCTCGGGCGTGGAGAGCCGCTCGGCCAGCACCGCGAACTCGTCCCCGCCGAGCCGCGCCACGACGTCGCGTGACCGCACGGCGCGCAACACGCGGGAGGCGGTCTCTCGGAGCACTGCGTCGCCTGCCATGTGACCGAGTGTGTCATTGATCACCTTGAACCGGTCCAAGTCTAGAAACAGCACCGCGAAGCGGCCTTCGGGGCCTACGTTGCGAAACGCCCGCTCGAGCGCGTCCGTGAACGCGGTCCGATTCCGGATCCTGTCAGCGCATCGTGGTTGGCGGAATGCCGCAGCCGCTGCTCGAGGTGTTTGGTTTCGGTGACGTCTACTGTGACGCCCCGTAGGCGCACCGCGCCGTCGCCGTCTCGAATCACGTTTACCAAGTCGCGTACCCAGACCGTTTTGCCGTCGGCCGACAGCATGCGGTACTCGAGCTGATAGCCTTCCCCACGGTGCGCCGCATCGTCCACCTTGCGCGCCACGGTTGCGCGGTCCTCCGGGTGGACGCGCTCGGACCACAGGTTGGGCTGCTGCATCCAGATCTGCGGAGCAAAACCAAGAATCGGCCCTGCGCTGCGGCTCACGAACAGGAATTGGAATGGGTTGACGGTCGCCTCCCACACGGCCGTCGACCGTATTGACCAAATCGACGAATCGGCGGTGCGCCTGGCGGCGTTCGCTGACGGCGCGCTTCAAGCGGTCGATGTCGGTGGCGCGCCGAACGCGTTCCATCCGCAGGCCCCACACCAGGCCCAGCGCCCCGATGGCCCAAAGCGCTCCGGCCAGCCGTTCGGGTAGTCTGGGGCCGAGCGCGGAGACGTCGGTCAATTCGCTGAGCAGACTCAGCAGCCGCGTGAACAAGATGATGCGCCAACCGATCTCGAGCGGCCGAGAGCCCATTCGCCGGAAATAGACAAGGGCGGCCCTCAGCCGCGAACGCCAAGGCTTCAAACGCGACCGCGATCCAGCTCACCTCGGGCGCGGAAGGGCGCAGCAGCAGCCATGCCGCCGTCACCAGCGGCAGCTCGACCGGTATGGCGTGGCGTAGGTTGGCCGGCAGCCCCAGGCGCATGCGAATGCGGCGTGAGGCTGTGGCCTGAACCTGGTTGAAAACCGCGAAATCGTCCGCGGCCGCCGGCTTTGCGGCCTTCGTCCTGGACTGGTTCGAGGGACGCGTAGGAATCCAATCGGCGGAGCCGCCCCCGAGGATTAGCTTTAGCGTTCCTTGTTACCATGGGCGGTTCCAACGTTGGACTTGCAAGGACGCCTTATGGACTATTCCACGATGTTCTCCCTGGCCGGAAAAAGGCGCTCGTCGCCGGCGCGAGCCGCGGAATCGGGCTCGCGATCGCACAAGCTGCGGCGACCCAAGGCGCGGACACGGTATTGGCTGCCCGCTCCGTGGACAAGCTCACCGCTGAAGCCGAGGCCCTCAAACACAAGGGCTATCTCGCTTCCACGGCTTCGCTCGACATGGCCGACCACGCCTCGATTGACGCCTGCGCCGAGGCTCCACGGCGATTGCGACATCCTGATCAACGTCGCCGGTACGAACATCCGCAAGCGTTTCCAGGACTACAGCGCCGAAGAGTACGACCACATCATGCAGACGAATCTGCACGGCCTGGTGCGCCTGACGCAGAAGGTGGGCGCACGGATGATCGAGCGCGGCAAGGGTGGCAAGATCGTCCATATCGGCAGCTTGATGTCGCTGTTGGGTCTGCCTTACCTCTCCGTCTATGCCATGACCAAGAGCGCGTTGGCTGGTCTAACCCGCGTGTTGGCGGCGGAATGGGCCGAGCATGACATCCAAGTCAACTGCATCGCGCCGGGCTTCATCCTCACCGACTTGAACCGCGCGATGTGGCAACCGGACGAGATGAAGCAGTGGCTCAAGGGCGCGCAGCCCAACCCGCGCCTGGGTGCGCCGGCCGACATCGCCGGGCTGGCAGTGTTTCTCTCGAGCCCGGCCGCGGACTACATCACCGGCCAGGTGATCGCCTCCGACGGCGGCTACACCACCACTGCCAAATGGCCTTTTGGGCCCGCCAGCTAGTGGGGACCGAAGAAAACCGAAACGCGCCTCGCCACTCGCCGTCTTGAGGGATGGGATCGATGCCTGCGCCCGCCTATGCCTTCGCCGTCTTTCTCGGCGCGTTTCTGCTGTTCCAAGTCCAGCCTCTGCTCGGGCGATACATCCTGCCTTGGTTCGGAGGCGGCCCGTCGGTATGGACGAGCTGCCTGCTGTTCTTCCAGGCCCTGCTCCTGGCCGGCTATGCCTACGCCCACGGCGTGGCGTCTAGGCTGACGCCCAAATGGCAAGGGCGGCTGCACATGGGGCTGCTCCTCGTTTCGCTGTTCGCCCTACCCATCGACCCGGACGCGGAGGTCTGGACCGGCCAGAGCTACGACAATCCGACCGGCACGATCATGTTGCTCCTGCTGGTGACGGCTGGGTTGCCGTACGTCATCCTTTCGGCCACGTCGCCGCTACTGCAGCGCTGGTTTCATTGGCGGCACCCAGATCGTTCCGCCTACAGGCTTTATGCACTTTCAAACGCGGGCTCGCTGCTCGCCCTGCTGAGCTATCCGTTCGTGGTGGAGCCGCTGGCGCCGGTGCGCTTGCAGGCCGAGATGTGGAGCTGGGCGTACGCGGCGTTCGTGCTCGCCTGCGGGTGGTGCGCCTGGGGCGTTTCGCGGCGTGTGGCCGCCCGGCCCGAACCGGAGGCTGAAGAGGACGGGCCGCCGCCGACGGCGTCTGAGCTTGGTTGGTGGCTGGCGCTTTCGGCTTGCGGGTCGGCGCTGTTGATGGCGACGACGAATCAAATGTCGCAGGAAGTGGCGGTCGTGCCCTTCCTGTGGGTGCTGCCCCTGTCGCTTTATTTGCTGTCGTTCATCCTGTGCTTTGAGAGCGACCGCTGGTATCGCCGTAGGCCCTGGGCGTTCGTGCTGGCTCTCACCGTGCCGATGGCGTGCGTGATGTTAGCCACTGGCGGAGTGGCGCCGCTGGGCGTGCAGATCGCGGTGTTTTCCGCGACGCTGTTCGCCGGTTGCATGGCCTGCCACGGAGAGCTGGCCCTGGCGCGTCCGCATGGGCGGCACGCGACGATGTTCTATTTGATCCTGGCGCTGGGCGGCGCGGTCGGCGGCTTGTTCGTGGCAGTGTTGGCGCCGCGAATGTTCCCGGCCTACTGGGAGTATCCGCTGTCGCTCGCTGCAGCGTGCCTGCTGACGCTGTACCTTGGCGTGCGGCGCGGCGGCTGGTCGCTGTCTCCGGCGGGCGGTGCGTTCGCGCCTCCCCGGCGCTGCTGTTGGCGTTGTTTGCGGTGGGCTACACCTTCTCTCGGTGCAGGCGGCGGCGCCGCATTTGGCGGTGAGCCGCAATTTCTACGGCGTGTTGCAGGTGACATCCGCCGAAGACGCAAACGGCCCACTGCGGAAGCTCACGCACGGGCGGACCGAGCACGGCGCCCAGTATCTCGACGCCCGACGCCGTTTCTTGCCCACCATGTACTTCGGCGCAGGTACGGGCAGCCAGGCTCGCTTCCAGCAGCACCCGGCGCGCAAGGCAGGCAAGCCGCTGCGCGTGGGCGTGGTTGGTCTGGGCGCGGGAACTCTGGCCGCTTACGGGCGTTCGGGCGACGTGTTTCGCTTCTACGAGATCAACCCCGCAGTCATCGAGTTTGCGCGCACGCAATTCTCGTATCTAAGCGACTCCCCGGCCAAGAGCGAGATCGTGCCTGGCGACGCGCGCGTTCGCATGGAGGAAGAGCTCGAGGCCGGTCACCCGGGGCGCTTCGACATTTTGGTAGTCGACGCGTTTTCTTCCGGCGCCATTCCGCTGCACTTGCTCACCGGCGAGGCGGGAGAAATCTACGCGCAGCACTTGAAGGAGAACGGCCTGTTGGTCTTCCACATCACCAACCGCTTTCTAGACTTGACGCCCGTGCTGACGGGCATGGCGCAACGGTTGGGGATGACGGCTTTGCGCGTGGAATCCACCCCGAAACCCGAGCTCGGGGTGAGCGCCACGACCTGGATGATCCTGACGCGGAATCCGGAATTTCTCCGTGACCCCGTCGTGCTCGCGTGCGCCGAGGTCGAAAGCAGCGCCGACAGTCTGGACTGGACTGACAACTTCGCCGGCCTCTGGCAAGCGCTGCGCTAAAAGCAAAGCGCCGAACCCCTGCGCGACCCTCAATACGCTCATCTGTTTCGCGCAGGGGCGGAACAGCTGCTGCGTTGCACTTTTCAGATTGGGGCCATAGGCCGTTTCGGTCAATGGTACAGGCGTCCCAGAGGCCTCGGAGCCTCCCCAGTCGAAAAGCTGGGAGACCCGGCCCGGCGTTTCTCCATGCAGCATTAGTGCAGAACCGCGAGCGCTCCACGTACGAGAAGGTAGGTCAGCGCCCCCACCGCGATCGTGGCGGGTAGGGTCAACACCCAAGCCCAGACGATCTCACGAGCCTTGTGCCAACGGACCGCGCGCAGGCTGCGGACCGTACCCACGCCCGCGATGGCTCCCGCGATCGTGTGTGTGGTGGACGCCGGCACGCCTAGATGCGCTGCGAACAGCACTGTCGCCGCGCCCCCCGTTTCAGCGCAGAAGCCGCCCATGGGGTTGAGCCGCGTCAGGCGGTGGCCCATCGTTCGAATGACTTTCCAGCCACCCATCAACGTGCCGAGCGCGATGGAGGCGTGCGCCGCAAAGATCACCCACAAAGGGACCTCGAGCGTCTTGACATAGCCCGCCGCGAGCAGCGGGCTCACGATGATGCCCATCGTCTTCTGTGCGTCGTTCGAGCCGTGCGCAAAGCTGAACAGCGCTGACGATACGAGCTGCAGGTGGCGGAAATACCCGTTCATCTGGTGCGGCGTCTTACGGCGGAAGGCCCACGTGGTCGCGACCATCAGCAACCCGCCGCCCAACATGCCCAACAACGGGGCGATCACGATGAAGGCGATCATCGACCACCAGCCGCTGCCGATCAAGGCACCCAGCGCTCCGCCCAGACCGTCGCGCAGGGAGGCGTGGGCCATGGCCGCCCCTCCATAACCGCCGACGAGAGCATGCGAGGCGCTGATCGGCATGCCCAGGTGCGACGCCAACCAGGTCCACGAGATTGCCCCCACCAGGCCGCACAGCACCACGGTTTGCGTCACGTATTCCTGGTTGACCATGCCTCCGCCGATGGTCTTCGCCACTTCGGTGCCGAACGCAAAGGCCGAAACGAAATTGAAAAACGCAGCCCATGCGACAGCTTGTAGAGGCGTGAGGACCCGGGTCGCGACGATGGTAGCGATCGAGTTGGCTGCGTCGTTGAACCCGTTGAGGAAATCGAAGATCAGCGCCAGCGCGACGATGAGGACGACCAGTTGAAGCTCGCTCATCGTCGTCTCAGGAGTTTTTGAGCCGAATTTCTTCGATCAGGTACGAGAGGTCTTCGAAGCGGTCCGTCGCGGTCTCGAGTCGGTCGTAGATCTGCTGGTGAGTCAGCAGCGTCCGAGTGTCGGCGTCAGAAGCGAACAGCTCGCGCATGGCGACGCGGTATGTCTGGTCGGCTTCGAGCTCGATGCGGCGAATCTCCGCGAGTGCTTCCGGTGCATTTTGCTCCTTCGCGAGTGCTTCCACAGCCCCGCGCAAGGCGTTCGCGCTGCGCGCGCACGCCTTGGCCAACTCCCGCATCGGCGCACGCGGAGGATTGAGCTGATAGATCCGGCAGCGCTCCCCGAGGCCGGAGAAGCAGTCGAGGAGCGCGTTCAGCGCGACCGCCAGGCGGTGGATGTCTTCTGGGTCGAACGGCGTGATAAAGCTTTGCGCGAGCAGTTCGACGGTATGGTGCAGGCAGGCGTCGCCCTTCTGCTCCAACTCGTCGAGCTGCGTGATAGCGTGGGGCCAATCCGGCGTATCGAGATCAAAAGCAGCCGAGAGCGCAGCCGCGGACGCGACAATTCGCTCAGCTTGTTCGACGAACAGTTCATAGAACCGCTCGTCGCGAGGTAGCAGTCCCATAGGCTTTCGGGCTCTCGAAACTGCTAGAGCACCGCGAGTCCAGTGTAGCGCCGCTGGAGTTATGGATTCAGGATGACCTTGGTCAGGTTTGGTTCCCGCCCGTAGAGTCGCGCGAAAAAGTCCGGGCCAGTCTCGAGCGGTCCGGTGGCGGAAATCATCGGGTCGACCTTGATCGCCCCGCGAGCCATCAGCTCCAGGCACGCCGGATAGTCGTTGGCCGAGGCGCAGGATCCGTACACGGTGATTTCCCGCGTCACAACGGATTGCAGACCGAGCTCGACAGTCGGCGTAATGTTTCCGATCAATGTCACCGCGCCGCCCTTGCGGACCGAATCGAGGCACATTTTCACGGTCGGCGTAGCGCCCACGGCTTCCAGCGCAACATCGACGCCGCGCCCCTCTGTTTGTTCCTTGACGAAGTCGGCGACGTTCGTATTTCCGGAGTTGACGACCTCGTCCGCGCCCAGTTTGCGCGCAAGCTCCAGCCGGTCGTCGGCTAAGTCCGTCACGATGATCTTTCCGCATCCGGCCGTGCGCAAAGCCTGAAGAGTCAGCAGGCCGATCATGCCCGCGCCGACCACCAGCGCAGTGTCTCCCAACTGCAACGGCGTGATGTCCACTGCATGCACGGCCACCGAGACGGGCTCCACCATCGCGGCGTGGTCGAACGACAGGCCTTCTGGGATCGAGTAAACGATGTGCTCGGGTACGTTGACAAACTCGGCGAACGCGCCATTCCGGGTATATTCCCCGCAAGAAACGCCCAACACGCGCCGGTCGTCGCACAGGTTCGGACGGCCGCGGCGGCAGTAATAGCACTTGCCGCACGAGATCATCGAATCGAACGTGACGCGGTCGCCTTCGCGGAAGCGTGTGACGGCCGATCCGACCTTCGCGACGACGCCGGCGGCCTCGTGCCCCATGATCACCGGCGGGATGCGCCGGCCCGACGAGCCGTCGTAGCCGTGGACGTCGCTGCCGCAGATGCCGCAGGAGTGCACGCGCACCAGGAGCTCGTTGTCCGCGAGCGCCGGTTCGGCGTAGTCATCGACGAGGGTAAATTTCTTGTAGTCTTCAAGGACGAGGGCTTTCATAAGGGGTTCCGCTAAAGGCCAATCGTAGCGCAAACCGGGAGTACCCGAGGGTGTTAGGGCGTTCGACGGAGTTGACGAGTCGCAGGTCGAAGGCCACAGTAGAATTCAGGATGAAGACTTCAATGACGGAGCTGATTACGCCTGCCCCACAGGCGGCTCCGACGGCTAAAATCGCCGATTCGGGCCTGAAGAACTTGGCCGAAGCTGTTGGCAACGCCCCGCGCGTGGCGATCGGTCCGCCGCCGGAGAAGGTTCCGTTGCATGACCCGAAGTTGTGGTCGACGATGTTCGGCCTCTGGGGCTGAGCCTAAAGCAACTTCAACCGGCCGCTCGAGTCGCCTAGATCGTCGAGCGGGGCGCCCAGGTAATCCAGCAACGTCAGGTGCAGGTTCGTGATCGGCGTCCCTTTCTCGTAGCGGACGTGCTTTCCGCCGCGCCCTAGCGCCTTCGCGCCGGCTAGAAGTGTCGGCAAGTTGTCGTGATCGTGGACATTCGGGTCGCCGAGCGCCGCGCCGTAGATCGCCGCCGTATGATCGAGCAGCGTCCCGTCGCCGTCTTGCCTGGCATTCATGCGATCGAGGAAATAGGCGAACTGCGCGACGTGAAACTCGTTGATCTTCGCCACCTTTTCCACGAGATCCGGCTTCTCACGGTGATGCGTGCAAGAGTGGTGCGCCTCCGGCACGCCTGCCTCGGGGTAAGTTTGTAGCCCGCCCTCGCGCGCCAGCATGAAGGTGATCACGCGGGTCGTGTCCGACGCAAAGGCCAATTCGCAGAGGTCGAACATCAGCCGCGCGTGCTCGCGGTAGCTCGTCGGGATTCCGGCCGGGGCCTCGGCTCCGTCCGGCAAGGCAGTGCCCTCGGCCTTTGCGATGCGCGCCTCCACTTCGCGGACCGACGTCAGATACTCGTCAAGCTTGCGCCGGTCTTCTGGCCCCAGCTCGCGCACCAACGACTGCGCTTCCTCGCGCACATAGTCGAAACACGCTCACGCGCGTTTGGCGCTGCCGCGGCGTCCAGGCTCGCGTCGCCGAACAGCCGCTCGAAGGCCATGCGCGGATTCATCTCCGGCGGCATCGGCTGTGTCTCGGACTTCCACGAGATGCTCTGGTAGACGCAACTGTAGCTGTCGCAGGAGCCGACCTGCCGGCTGTCTTCGCAGGTGATCTCGAGCGAGGGCAGCCGTGTTTGCGACGCGAGATGCGCCGCCGCATACTGGTCCATCGAGCGCCCGCAGCGGATGTCCGCGCCTTCGGTTTTGCGCCAGGTGGACGCCGGTCAGGTACGACGAGGCCGCCCGCGCGTGGTCGCCCGCGCCGTCGCCCAGCGCATTGCCTTGGTGGCAGGCCAGCCCGCTCAAGACGTTGATGCGTTTCGCGGTGTGCTGCGCCAGTGGCAGGCGTACGCGGCAACTCGACCGCCGTGCCGGTTTCCGTGGGCGTCAGTACGGCATGATCTTGCCGCTCGGCGCATAGACCACGATCATGCGCCGCAGCGCCGGTGTCGGGCGCGCAAACAGCGCCACCATCGCGTCAGGAAGGGAAGCCCGATCGCGGCGGCCGCCCGCGCAACAAATGGCGTCTGGAAAGCGCTTTGCCCATCAGTCCCCCTTCGATTCTATGCGCGGCGAGCGCATGCGGAAAAGTCTCGCTTTCGACTACGGCCAGCAAGCTCGCGCAGGCGGTAGCCGTTTTGCTTCGTGCGATCCGCCACACGGCGAACCGCCGGCCGATCGCGCAGCTCCATGCCGCGCCCCCATGGCGTAGGTCAGCATCTTTTCGGACAAAGCGGCCGTGAACGTATCTTTGCTCTCGCGCAGAATCGCCTTGAGCTGTGCGGGCGTCTCGAACCGCTCTCCACCGGGCAGTACGCCCGGGCGTCGATCCGGCTGCCCGCCGTCCTCGTCGCGCCAGCGGCCGATGGCATCATAGTTCTCCAGGCCGAAGCCAACGGGTCCATGCGCGCGTGGCAACTCGCGCAGTTCGGGCTTGCTCGGTGTGCTTCGAGCTGCTGCCGCATCGTTCCGCCGGCCGACGCCGACTCTTCCAGCGCGGGGACGTCCGGAGGAGGGGGCGGCGGCGCTTCGTTCAGCAGGTTCTCGAGCACCCACTTCCCGCGGATCACCGCGCTCGTACGCGTCGGGTAGGAGGAGACCGTCAACACGCTGCCCTGAGTCAACACGCCACCCCGGCGAGCTCCGTCCAGCTCCACTCGCCGCATCTCTTCACCCTCCACGCCCTCCAGGCCATAGTGCTTGGCGAGGCGCTCGTTGACGAAGGTGAACTTGCCGTCGAGGAACTCTAGGATCGAGCGATTCTCGCGTAGGATGGCGGCGAAGACCATTTCGGTCTCGAGGCGCATGGCGCGCGCCATCTCGCCATTGAAGGCAGGGAAGAGGTCCGGATCGGGCCGGTTGACCTCCAAATTGCGCGTCTGCAGCCATTGGCCTGTGAAGTTGCGGACGAACGCATCACCACGCCAGGGTCTGAAGCATTCGCTCTAACTGCCCGGGCAGATTCTGACGCAGTTCACCCGCGTCCGCCAGCTGTTCCAGCTCGTCGTCGGGCAAGCTGCTCCACAGGAAATAGGACATCCGGGTCGCTAGTTCGTGATCGCTCAGCGGATGAGGCTTTGGGCCGGCGCCATCCGCCTCGATGCGAAACAGAAAATGCGGCGAGGCCAGCACCGCTTCGAGCGCCGTCCGCATCGACTGCTCGAACGAGCCCGTCCGCTCGCGCTCCATCGCGGCCAAGCGGAGCAGGCGTTCGAGCTCGCCATTGCGCAGCGGTCGGCGGAAAGCGCGGCGCGCCAGCGGCTGCAGAATCACCTTGGAGCAGGCCTCCGGCTCATGCTTGCCTGGCGCATGTCCGCAGGTGAAGAAGCGCCGGTATGCCTGGCTCTCCGCGGCCGGGAGCACTTTCATCGGTCCGTAGACCTGCACGTACTCGAGATACGGCGGCTTGCCCTTGTACTCGGGCTCAGGCAGCACCTCGATCGTCGCGTCGATGCGGTGGACGCCCGCTGTCAGAGGCACGGCCACGGCCTCGATGGCGCGGTCGATCTGGTAGTAAAACTTCAGCTCGTCCGCGCCGACTTCGCGGCCATCCACTGAAAGCGTCAACCGCACGCGCGTCCCGTCCTTGAGCGCCTGATAGAAGGCCGTACGCAGGGTGTAAACGCCGTCCGCCGGGAACGCGTGGTCGACCCGCATGCGCATCTGGCGGTCCTGGCCGATGCGCTCGGCGAGGTAGCGCTGCATTGTCGGCTCGATCGTTTCGCCATCCATCGGGATAGAGGCGCGCGCAATGGTCTCGGCCGCCTTCACGTACTGATCGAGCAACGCGGAGTTGGTCGAGAGCACGTCGCCGATGTTGTCGAACCCGTAGCCGTACGGGTCGGGCGGAAGCTCGGCGGCAGGGTTCATGTCGAGCCCGAGCAGGTCTCTCACAGAATTGGCGTACTCGACGCGGTTGAGCCGGCGCGCCGTCACGCGGCCAGGGTCGACAGGCTGGGAGCGGTCGAGCCGCGCGTAGGACGCCTCGACCCAGTCGGCCACGGCAACCGTGTTCGCGCGCTCGGGCTGCGGCAGCCCTGGCGGCGGCATTTCGCCGGCGCGCATCCGGCGCGCGATCGCTTCCCAGTGTGCACGGTCCGCGAGCGCTACGTCTTCCGGTTGTTCGAGCAGCGTTGCGATGGCCAGCCCGCCGGCCGGCGATTCGCCCGCATGGCAGCCCGCGCAGTATTGCGTTAGGACGGGCCGAACGGTTTCGTCATAGACGCCCGCAACCGCTACGGTTGCCCCAATTAGCAAAAGCCCCACCGGCCGCAGCGCCCTTCGTCTCACGGCCGCAGCGAAACCTCGTCCGGTCCAGGAAAGTCCTTCGGGACAGACTGCGTCACCTTGCCCGTGGCCGCCCACTCCGCTCCGCGCTGCAGCGTGGCGATAAAGCCCACGCAGTGCATCGCCTCCGGCGAGTGGCCGAGCGTCGTGTGGAACACGCGGCCCTTGCCGAACGAGATCGCCATCAGCATCGGCTCGTCCTCGCCAGTGCCGCGCGTGGAGGGCTCGGAGAAGGCCGACGCCAACACGTCTACGTTGCGCGCCGGGCCGCGAAGCTGGTCGTAAAGCTCATCCTCGGCGTGGCGCCACTTCTTGGGCAGCCCCCGCGTGACCGGATGGCTTGGGTCGCGGATTTCGACGACGAACTCATGACGCTCGCCATGGTGGCCGCCTGTACCCGGAGTCGTTTCGTCGCGAACCCACTTGCCATCGCGAAGCCGCAAATACGGCCCCGAAGCCTGGTTGCGGCCTTCCCAGCCTCCTACGGCGATCATCTCGTTGTAGGCCTTCCACTGCGCGAACGCATTGTCCGCCGCGTGCACCGAGACGAATCCGCCGCCCTCGCTCACGAAGCGCTCGAAGGCGCGGCGCGTTGGCTCGGGCCACATCTCGCCGTTGTAATTGGAGACCACGAGGTCATAGTCGGCGAAGCGCGGCTGGAAGTTCGAGTTGTCCTGCCCGGCTGGCGGCGTCGTCGCGATCTCAACGGCGAACAGCCCCGACTCTTCGAGCCAGCGCTTGATCAGCGGCGTTGTCTGAGGCCAAGTCTTGTGGTTGTTCTGGCCGTCGATGAGCAGCGCGCGCATCTTGCCGGCGGCTGAGGAAACTGCGGCCGACAGGGGCAGCGCGAGGAAGATCCGTCGAGTCATCGCGTCTTAGTTTACCCCTCCGGCGAGCTCGACCTTGCGCGGCGCAACCAGCGCTTTGATCTGCGGGATGTCGAACTTCTCGAACAGCCCAAAGCAGAACAATTCCGGAGTCTGGTTCGCGCCCAGATCGCGGTCGAGAATCTCCTGCAAGCTCGCGAAAGATTCGACTAGGCGCAGCCCGGAGATCGCCCGTGTCTCGAGCGCGCCGGCGATCAGCGCCGCCAGGCTTGTGCGCGCGCCCACCGCGTGCAACTCTACCGAGCCGCCATGCCGTGCCTGCGCCCAGCGCGCCGCCGCCGCTAGCTGCCCGGCCTGTACGCCGAGCGGACGTTCGCCTAACGCCGCGATCAGAATCGCGAACAAGAACGGCTCGGTGTCGATCTTGGATTCGCCGTAATAGAACGGATCGATTGCGATCACGCGCTTGCCTTGCGCGAGCAGGGCGCGCGCCTCTCCGGTGACGCTCGTTCGTCCACCGTCGGCCGTCAGCAGCACAGTTCCGTTCGCGCGCGGGCCTTCCAATTCCACTGCCGGGACGGTCCAGTCATCGCCGACGTGCAGCTTCCAGTAGCGCACCTTCACGTCGCCGCTGGTCGCTTCGCCCGCGGACTTGGCCTCGAGCTCCACGGCTGGTGTGTGCGTCAGGGCCCTCAGCTCTTCGCGCGTTCCGCCCTTGGCGCGGGGCAGGTTCTTCGCCAGTTTCAATGCCGTCTGGTGGAAGTCCATGTTGCCTTCCGGCAATGCGACGTCGAGCTCCTTCGCGGTCTTGATCTCGTCGGCCACGTCGATCTCGTCCACTTGGAACTTCGGGTCGCCGCCATAGAAGAAGTCGCGCAGCATGCGGTAGAACGACTCGCGATTGTCGCGGCCGTAGTTGTGTCCCGCGTCTTCGTTGACGTGGTGGCGCACGAACGTCTTGCGGTCGAACAATTCGAACACGGGCGTTGCCTGTTGCATCAGCGGCGCGACGGCGTATTCGGCCCGAAAGCAGCAGGTATCGCGTGCGTTGTAGGTCAGCAGCGTCGGACGCGGTGCGCGGATCGCCGTCAGGTGGACGTAGTCGGCGATGGTCGCCAGGTCGCTCGGCGTCTGTTCGGAGTCGCCCAGGTCAAATTCGGGGAACTGCGTGCGCGTCACGAAGCTCGAGTACCCCGCGACGGGGTTCGCCAACGTCACGCGTTCGTCGAGCGAGCTGATGAAGATGGTCTGCCAGCCGCCGCCGGAGAGGCCCGTCACCGCTACACGCTTTGGGTCGGCGTTCGGGTGTTGCAGCGCCACGTCGATCGCGCGCTTCATCGACAGATAGAACGGCGAGATGCCGCTCGTGCCGGTCAGGTCCATTTGATTCATCTTGTAGTGCTGGAACCCTGGCGTATTGAGCTGCCCCATGCCGAGCCACTCGACGTTTAGCGCCAGCAAGCCGCGTTTGGCCTGGTTGATGCAACGCGTCTGTTTGTACTCGGTCGACTTGCCTTCACGCACATCATGTCCGTTGACGTTGATGACGACGGGAACCTTCCCTTCGAGCTTCTCCGGTATATAGAGCAGCGCTGGGATCCACATGCCGGGCACCGCCTCGTAGCGCAGCTTCTGGATGCTGTAGCCGGGGCCGCCCGGGATGGTTTCGAGCCGTTCGACGTTCAGCGGCGCATCGCGCCAAGCCTTGGCTTCGCCGCGGAAGACGACTTCGTCAAGCACGCGCCGGCGAATCTCGTTCGCATAAGCCTCCCAGCGCTCGCGCGTCTCAGGAATGCGCAGTGCGGGCACTCGCCGCGCCGTGAATGCCTTGACTTCGACGACTGGCTGATTGGGCGCGAGGATGTGATGATCGAGGGCCTGGTAAAGGCCGAGGTCTTGCGCCGAGGCAGCGGCGCAGAGCAAGAACAGGGGGATGAGGGAACGCAGCATGAATGCCGCTAGTGTAGTCCGAAACGCCAAATCAGGCTCGCCGTTGGCCGGTGCTCAAGCGCGGAACCCCGGCATTGCTGCCGGGGCTCTGTTGGGCCGAAGGGTGTGGAACGGCTTACGCCAGCTCGCCCTTCTTCAGCTTGTCCTGAATGAAATCGCACGTCCGCGACGTGATCGCGAGCATCGTGAGCGTCGGGTTCTGGCACGCCACCGTGGTGAAGGCTGCGCCATCGGTGACGAACAGGTTCTTCACGTCGTGCGCCTGTGCGTAGCTGTTGAGCACGCCTTGCTTGGGGCTCTCGCTCATGCGCGCCGTGCCCACTTCGTGGATGCAGAAGCCCGGGTCGGACGGCGCACCGGTCAAGTGGACGTTCTTGTGGCCGGTCGCCTCCAGCATCTCCGCCGCTTGCTCGCGTGCGTCGTTCCACAGCGCCAGCTCGTTGTCGCTCCATGCCATGTGGATCTTCAACGTCGGGATGCCCCAGGCGTCTTTCACCTCGTTGTCGAGCTCCACATAGTTTTCGTAGCGCGGCAGACACTCGCACCAAGCGCCGAAGCTAGTCCGCCAACCGGCGTCGTCATGCACGGCTTGCTTGTACTTTGCGCCAAATCCCTTCGCGCCCATGTTGAAGTTGCAGCGGCTGCCGCCCTGGAAGCCATAGCCCCGGATGAAGCCGTTGGTGTGCGTCCGGTCGATGTTGCGGAAGCGCGGAATGTACATGCCGTTCGGCCGGCGCGGCACGCCCGTCCAGGCCTTGATCGGCAGGTTGCCCGTCGGCTCGCCCGCCGCGCCGCCCTGGAAGATGTGGTCCATCAAGTAGTGGCCCAGCGCGCCGGAAGAGTTCGCCATGCCGCCCGGCTCGGAGTTGAGCAGGATGCGCGTCGACTCCAGGCTGGAAGCGCACAGCAGAACCACCTTCGCGCGCACCTCGCGCGGCTGCCGCGTCGCCGCGTCGATGTAGGCCACGCCGTTGGCGAGGCCCGTGCGCTTGTCTTTCGTCACGTGGCTGACCGGCGCGTTCGGGATCAATGTAAGCCGCCCGGTAGCCTCCGCCGTCTTCAGAGTCGTATTCGGGCTGGCGTAGTAGGAATGCGTGATGCAGCCTTGGTTACACGGCCCGCAGTAGTGGCAGGCCGGGCGTCCGTTGTGGTCCTTCGTCAGGATCGCCGTGCGCCCGATCGTCGCCACGCGGCCCATTTTCGACTTCAGCCGCTCGCGGAACTGCGCCTCGCCGCAGGTGAAACCCATCGGCG
The DNA here is from genome assembly GCA_041394905.1 of Bryobacterales bacterium. Taxonomy (GTDB): domain Bacteria; phylum Acidobacteriota; class Terriglobia; order Bryobacterales; family UBA6623; genus RI-231. The sequence continues at coordinate 257,066 of JAWKHJ010000006.1, forward strand.
GCAGGAAGATCGAGTCCGGCAACTGCATCAGGCCTTCTTCGCGGCCGCTGATGCCCACGTAGCGCTCGACTTTCTCGTAGTAGGGCTTCAGATCGGAGTACGAAATCGGCCAATCGATGCCGTATCCGTCGCGGCTGGCGGCCTTGAAGTCCAGGTCGCCGTGACGGTAGGACTGCCGCCCCCAAGTGAGCGACCGTCCGCCGACCACGCGACAGCGAATCCACCGGAAGGGCTTGCCTTTCTCGACCTGGTAGGGATTCTTGATGTCGTCGACGAACCAACGGTAGTTGCCCTCGTTGCAGCCGCTCGTGGTGCTCTGCATCGGGCGCATCGTGGTCACGTTCGGACCCTTCGGGTTGTTCGAGTCGCGGTACTCGAACTGGTAAGGCTGCATGTGCTCGGTGTAATCCGCCTCGCTGTGCGGCGGGCCCGCTTCGAGGACGGCCACCTTCAATCCGGCTTCGGTCAGCTCCTTGGCCGCCATTCCGCCGGTACAGCCGGAACCTACGATCACTGCGTCGTAAACGTCGTTGTCGCGAACATTGACCTGCAACATGAGCGTCGTTAGTTTACCAATTCTCGGCCACGGGGCCGGAGGCTCGCCGGGCGGCTAGGCTACAATCTCGACGCCATGCGAAGACTCGAGATCACCCGCCGCGAGTGGGCGGCCACGGCCGCCGCCCTGCTCGCCGCCTGCGCCTCGTCAGCGCCGGAGCCGGAGGCAGCCCAAACGGTTTCCGCGGCCGATCTGCTCGCCCGGAGCATCGTCTTCGACGCCCATTGCGACACGCCGGGCCGCATGCTGCGAGAGGGCTGGGACTTGGGTGAACGCACGCCCTACAACCAGGTCGACATCCCCCGCATGCGCGAAGGTGGTATTTCGGCGTCGTTCTTTGCCGTCTTCACCAGCCCCAAAGGTAAGACTGAGCCAGAGGCCACAAAGTTCGGCTTCGACATGCTCGACGAGACCGTGCGCGAAGTGCGGAAGTACCCCGATGACCTGACGCTTGCCGTTTCCTCCGACGACATCGTCAAAGCCAAGCAAGCCGGCAAGATCGCCATTCTGCTCTCGCTCGAAGGCGGCCACATGATCGACGGCAGCCTCGACAATCTCCGCAAGTATTACGAGCTAGGCATCCGCTCGCTCGACCTCACGCACGGCCTCTCGACCGCCTGGGCGCAGTCTGCGGAAAGCTCCGACGGCCCCGGCGGGCTGACCGACTTCGGCAGAGAGGTCGTCGCCGAATGCAACCGCCTCGGCGTCATCCTCGATCTGTCCCATGCAGCCGACCAAACCTTCTTCGACACGATCGAAGCTTCCAAGGCCCCGATCATCCATTCGCACTCCGCCTGCCGCGCCCTGTGTAAGAACCCGCGCAACCTCAGCGACGAGATGCTGAAGGCCCTGGCCGCCAACGGCGGCGTCCTGGCCATTGGCTACTACAACGGCATGATCGTCGACGGCTACAACGATCCGCCCCGGACTTGTCCGACCTGGACGCCAAGCGCGATGCGATCCGCAAGGAGCTCGCCGACGACCGCGAGCGCCGGTTGACCGAGCTGGCCAAGATCGACGAGGAGGAAGTCGAGCGTGTCGGGCGCGTCCCGTTCGAGAAGCTGCTCGACCATTTCGAGCACGCCGCCCAGGTCGCCGGACCGGCGCACATAGGCTTCGGGTCCGACCTGGACGCAGCAAGACACCTGTATCCCGTCGACGCGAGCGACATCTCCGACACCCCGAAGCTCATCCCCGGTCTGCGTGGACGCGGCTTCTCCGACGAGGAGATCGTCGGCATCCTGGGCGGCAACATGATGCGCGTTCTCCGTGCGGCGGAGTCTGAGGCGACGCGATCCGGCTAGAATGACGGCACATGCGTACTTTGCTCCCTCTTCTGCTCTGCGCCGCCTCGGCCGCCTTCGCCGCCGATACTCTCAAGACCAGCGCCGGCGACGTCACCATCACACCCGTCCGCCACGCCACCACCATGCTCGAAATCGGCGGCAAAACCTGGTGGATCGACCCCTGGAGCCAAGCGGATTTAGCCGCATACCCCAAAGCCGACGTCATCTTGATCACCGATGTCCATGGCGACCACATGGACCCCGCCGCGATCGATCAGATCAAGAAGCCCTCTACCGCCATCGTCGCCCCTGCCGCCGTCGCCAAGACCGTCACCGCTGCCAAGACGCTAGCGAACGGCGAGTCGATGACCGTCGAAGGAGTGAAGATCGAAGCGGTCCCGATGTACAACCTGCAGCGTGGCCCTGAGCCGGGCAAGCTTTTCCATGACAAAGGCCGCGGCAACGGCTACGTCTTGAACGTAGGCGGCAAGCGCATCTACTTCTCCGGCGACACCGAAGTGACGCCCGAGATGAAGGCGCTGAAGAACATCGACGTGGCCTTCGTCTGCATGAACCTGCCCTACACGATGCCGCCGGAGGAAGCGGCGGAAGGCGTGGCTGCCTTTGCGCCGAAAGTTGTCTACCCGTACCACTACCGCGGTTCGGACGTTGCGAAGTTCGAGGCCGGTCTGGCCGGCAAGCCCATCGAAGTCCGCCTGCGCGAGTGGTACTGATCGGCAACGCTGCGGCGTTCGACTTTTATACGATTTTCGGCACCACGTAGGGCTCCCGGTAGTTCCGAGTCAGCAACGCATTCGCCTGATCGTGGTTCGGGAAGCGCTGCTTCACCGGGTCGAACTCGAGCTGCTCGCCCACTCGGTAGGAAATGTTGCCCAGGTGGCACAGCGAGCTCGACAGAGCCGTCTGCTCAACCTCGGCCGTCAGGTGGTTGCGGTCGCGTGACCGCACCGCCTCGGCAAAGTTCTGCTGGTGGCTGATCTCCGGCAGCGGGTCGACCGGCGGCTCGGGGTTTTTGTTGCGCCCCATTGTCACCGTAAAGTCTCCGTTCGAGGCGATGTGCATGTAGCCCTTCGTCCCGAAGAAGTCCCAGAACATGCTCTCGGTCGTGTACAGGTTGCGGATCTCGCCGATGATTGCTGAGCCGTCCTCGTACTCCCAGTTCACTGTCTGCGTGTTCGGCGTCTGGGCTTGGTCTTTGTAGCCCCAACGGCCGCCCCACGAGGTCACCTTCACGGGCAGTCCTTTGTTGATGCCCCAGCGCGAGATGTCGACCAGGTGGATGCCGTTGTTGCCGAGCTCGCCGTTGCCGAAGTCCCAGAACCAGTGCCAGTTGTAGTGCACGAGATTCGCGTGATACGGCTGCTCCTGGGCTGGTCCAAGCCACAGGTCCCAGTTCAGCCAGTTGGGCGGAGGCTCCGCCGCCTTGAAGCCAATCGAATCGCGTTCGCGCGGGAAGATCCACTTCGCCAGATAAATGTCGCCGATCTCTCCGTCGTGTAGCATCTGCATGGCGCGGCGGAACTTGCCGTCGCTGCGCCGTTGCGTGCCGCCTTGCACGATGCGGTCGTACTTGCGCGCCGCCGCGACCAGCTGCTGTGACTCGAAGATGTTGTGCGACACAGGCTTTTCGACATAAACGTCCTTGCCCGCCTGCATCGCCCAGATCGCCGTGAGGGTATGCCAGTGGTTGGTCGTCGCCACCAGAACCGCGTCGACATCCTTGCTGTCGAACGCCTCGCGCATGTCGGCGGTGACCATCGGGCGATTGCCCTTCTTTTCGCGAATCCAGGCCGCGGCGTTCTCGGTCCGATTGCCGTCCGGGTCGACCAGCGCGGTGATCTGCACGAACGGAATCTCCGCAAGTGCGCGAATGTGCTGGCTGCCTCGGTCGCCCACTCCGACAATGGCGATGCGAACAGGATCGTCCGCCGCGGAAGCAAGCGCCGCGGAGCCTGCGGCAGCCGCTGCGGAACCGATGAAGTGGCGTCGAGTCATGCGCTTGAATGTAGCATTTCCAGGCGTTCGATCGGTTTGCCGGAGCCTACGTAGACGCCCGCTCCGGTGGTCTCCAGAACACCCGCATCGGCGTCCAGCCGCGCCATTCCCAAGTGCACCATCAACGCCGTAATCGCGCCCACCCGCCGGTACACGCGTTCGCCCGGCTGGCGACCAAACACCTGCTCGGCCACCGCCCCTTCCACGCTGTCGAGTGGCAGGGCAGGGTCGCCCAGCGCTCCCTTCATGGCATCGCCAAGGCGCGCTACGCCTTCGCCCGAAAGCAACTCGCACACCACTACGAAGACGTCCGTCGGCAGATACGGTTCCGCGCCCAGCGAGGACGTCCAAACCGCCTGTTTCTCAGGGTCGAAGTGCGCTTCGAACGAAAGGCCGCACGCCATGACTCGCGTCTTCTTGCTTAGGCGCTGTTCGAGCAATTCCGAGAGATAGCGCCGACGTGCCGAGTTGTACGCCCGGACCGCTTCATTCTCCGGCGGTTGCCGCCGGGAGTTGCCCCCAGCCTTCTTGCACGCACGCACCCCGAGTAGCGAGTGCAGCAGTTGACGGACCGCCTCAATCACGTGACTTGTTGTCGCTCCCCCCTATTGCGATTTTTGTAACATGATTTCGTGATAAAGCAAGGCCGTAATGTTCTGACAATTCAAATTGCGGATTCCGCGATCGCACGCGCTGGCGCCCCGTCTGCGCCAAGTACTCGCAGTGGTAGGACCACGATCCTGGTACGGTCTTGGTGAATTTGGCCGAGATTACATAAATACTCAACCAGAATTACGCCCTGACGTAATAGTACGTCGTGCGAAACAAATTCTTCGAGAGGAGCCGTGCGCCCATCGAGTAAGCCGCGAATCGGCTCGTCTTGCGGGAAGTCGAACCCGATCAGCAGCGGCTCGAAGGACATCAGCCATTCGCAGGCATCGCGCGTCAGGTACGGCGCTTCGCTCCAGAACTCGGGGACGTGCAGCGACCTGTGCTTGTCCCAATCCGTCCGAATCAAGATGCGGTCCCGCTTGCGCAGGTGTTCGCCGCGGCCAGCGAGCATCCCGGCATCGATGGCGGCGCCTGGTCCCACGTCGCTCAGATCCAGCACTGCCGCCTCGCCGACAAGTGCATCGAGCGCGAGCTCAGACGTCGTTGGCCCATCGGGCAGAATGTGGCGCGGCGCGTCCACATGCGTGAACCCGTGCACCCCGGACCCCAACCACGTCGCCTGGAACTGCCCGCCGCCGTCGAACGAACTCGCCAAGCTCCGCTGGACCTTCCAACGAAAGTGGTCTTCGATCGGATAGCTCAGGTCGACGATGCCGGACATAGGGCAAGGGTAAACTATCGGCCATGCGTGGACGAGTCGCGATCGTAACCGGAGGCGCCATGGGCATCGGCAAAGCCTGCGCCTTGCGCTTTGCCAACGAAGGCCTGCACGTCGTCATTGGAGATCTAGCCGAGCCCGAGGGCAGGGAAACGCTCGCTCGGCTTCAAGCCGCTGGCGCCGAGGCCGCGTTTGAGCCGGGCGATATTGCGGACGAAGCCCACAGCCGCCGTCTGGCCGAGATTGCACTCGAGCGCTGGGGCCGGATCGACATCCTCGTTGCCAACGCGGCGCACCGCAACTTCACCCGCATCGTCGATGCAACCGAGCAGGAATGGGACCGCATGCTGGCGGTCAATCTGAAAGGGACGGCCTTATCCTGCAAAGCCGTCCTTCCGCAGATGGCGCGGCAAGGCAAGGGAGCCATCGTGCTGCTCTCCTCCGTTCACCACCAAGTGGGACGGAGCGAAATGCCGATCTACGACGCCACGAAATCTGGCATCGTTTCGCTGACCAAGAGCCTCGCTGTCGACCACGCCGCGGACGGCGTGCGCGCCAACGCCGTCTGTCCCGGCTTTACGATCACGGATTTCCACCTGCGCAAAGCCGAGCGCGAAGGCCGCGCCGCCGAGGAACTCTGGAATACCCGCATCGGCCGACTCCAGCGCCCCGCAGACCCCTCCGAGATCGCAGCAGCGGTCTACTTCCTGGCCAGCGACGAAGCCTCCTACATCACCGGCCAAGCGCTGATGGTCGATGGCGGCCTCTCCGTCTAGAGTCCTTGCGGCCCCGCTTACTGCAGCGGCTCCGGGATCGCGAACCCGTCCGCCCGCGAATCGCTCGCGCCGTAGTTCACGCCCGCCTTCGCGTCCCGCATCACGGCATTGCCGCGCCCCATCACCGTCGAGTGGTCGCCAACGCGCGTCAGCTTGTGGCCCATCTTCTCGAGCGCACTGAGCACGTCGTCGGCGTGCCGCGACTCGATCGAGACGTCGCACCCCGGAACCGACGTCACGCGAAAGCGCGGCGCCTCCATCGCTTCCTGGATGTTCATCCCGTGATCGACCACGTTTGACACATACTGCGCGTGCGCTTGCGGCTGGTTCGGCCCGCTCATGATGCCGAACCCGATGTGGATGTCGCCTTTCTCGAGCATGCCCGGAATGATTGTGTGGAACGGACGTTTGCGCGGTTCCAGGCGGCTCGGGTGGTTGGGGTCCAAGTTGAAGCCGCCGCCGCGGTTTTGGAGGTGGAAGCCCATCCCGTCCACCAGCACGCCCGAGCCCCAAGAGCCCGAAACCGACTGGATCCAAGACGCGATGTTACCGTCCTTGTCGACCGCAGCCAGATACGTCGTGTCCGAGTGCGCGGGCCTGCCCGCTTCGACGCCGCAATTGGCCTTGTTCGGGTCGATGAGCGCCGCACGCTGCTTCGCGTAGCCCTTGTCGAGCATGCCCGCTACCGGCACGTCCGCAAACGCAGGGTCGGCCACGTAGGCGTAAAGGTCGGCGTAAGCGAGCTTCATCGCCTCGATCTTCTTGTGCGTCTCCGCCACGCCGTTGGAGCCGCCCTGGGCGGTTTTGGATTGCTCCATGAGGTTGAGCATCACCAACGCGGCGATGCCTTGGCCGTTGGGCGGCAACTCGGAGACCGTCCAGCCGCGGTACGTCGTCCGGATCGGCTCCACCCACTCCGGCTGCCATTCAGCCAGATCCGCCGCCGCGTAGGCGCCGCCTAGCCGCTCCGACGTTGCTAGGATCGCCGAGGCGATCTCGCCCGTGTAGAATTCATCGGCGCCCTTGTCCGCGATCAGCCGCATCGCATGCGCCAAGCCGGGGTTGCGAAACAGCTCGCCCACTCCCGGCGCCTTGCCGCCCGGCAGGAATACACGCTTGCTCGGCTCGAATTTCTGGACTGCGCCCCCCGGCCAGGCCTCCGCGATGATCTCGGTCACCGGAAAACCCTTGTCGGAGTAGTGAATCGAAGCCTGGAACAAGTCCTGCCAAGGCAGCTTGCCGAATCGTTTGTGGACCGCTTGCCAGCCGCGCACCGCGCCGGGCACTGTCGTCGAGTGGATGCCCGTCGCCGGCATCTCCTTGGTAATACCTTTGGCGGCCAGGAACTTCTGCGTCAGCTTCTGCGGCGACCAGCCGCTGCCGTTCAAGCCGTAGAGCTTGCCCGTCTTGGCTTCCCAATAGAGCACGAAGACGTCGCCGCCGATGCCGCACATCATTGGCTCCACCACTCCGAGCACCGCGTTGGCCGCGATCGCCGCGTCCGCCGCCGAACCGCCTTTGGCCAGGATTTGCGCTCCGGCTTGCGAGGCCAGCGTATGGCTCGTCGCCACCACACCGCCCTGGCTGATCACCATCGAGCGTGCGTTGCTGCGGTCCGCCCCTTGGGCCGCGATTGAAGTAAGCAAGAGGGCGAGTACGCCCGTTCGATAGACCATTTGCGCCTGATCGTAACATCCCGAGAACGTGTCGGACAATTTCGTCTCGACCGCAGCCTGGCGTGTCTGAATGCTCCTGCGGATGTTGCAGTGGGAATTCCTGCTAAGTTGTTCGGCGGCGGGCATTTGAGCCGTCCGGTGATGATGCAAAGAGACAGGGAAATGTGCCGCAATCAGAAAGAAATGGCCAACGTCGAGCAGATCCTGGACGAGCAGACCGGCCGCATGCTTCGCCTGCGCTGGCTCGCCCGCAACGCAGCAGACTGGGCGTTCCGTCACCATCGGCCAATAGCGCGCCGCAGGGGACCAGCCGCCTCGCTATAATGGCGCGACGAGGGGTTGATTTCCATGAACAAAACCACTTTGCTCTTTGCTCTTTCCGCGTTTTCGCTCGCCTTGCAGCCTGCCTCGGCGCAGGACTCCAAGATGAGCTTCTTCATCACCAGCGTGGGTTCCGGCGACGGCGCCAACCTCGGCGGACTCGCCGGCGCGGACGCCCACTGCCAAAAGCTGGCCGCCGCCGCCGGCGCCGGCGCCAAGACTTGGCGCGCCTACCTGAGCACCAGCGGCCCGAGCGGCGTCAACGCCCGAGACCGCATCGGCTCCGGCCCTTGGTACAACGCCAAAGGCGTGATGGTCGCCAAGAACGTTGACGATCTGCACTCGGAGAACAATAAGCTCGGCAAGGAAGGCTCGCTCACCGAGAAGGGCGGCGTCGTCAACGGTCGTGGCGATACGCCGAACACCCACGACATCTTGACCGGCTCCAACCTTGACGGCACCGCCATGAACGACGGCGAAGACCACACCTGCAAGAATTGGACGTCCAACGGGGAAGGCAGCGCCCAGGTCGGCCACCACGACCGCCAAGGCGGCGGCGCCAACCCGAACTCCTGGAACTCGGCTCACGGCTCACGCGGCTGCAGCCAGGAGAACCTGATCGGCACCGGCGGCAACGGCTACTTCTACTGCTTCGCCGCGAACTAGAGGTCGCGCGCGACAACTGTCGGCCACATAGCCCCAGGCGCAAGCCTGGGGTCAACGCATCAACTGCTTCGCGATCGTCTGCAGTTGCATGTTCGACGTGCCTTCGTAGATCGTGCCGATCTTCGCGTCACGGTAGAGCTTCTCGACAGGGTAATCCTTGGTAAAGCCCACGCCGCCGTGCAGGTCGACCGCCAGCGCGGCCACGCGCACAGCCATCTCCGAGGCGTAATACTTGGCCATCGCCGCCTCTGTGAGGAAGGGAAGTCCCGCCTCTTTGCGCCGCGCCGCGTCGTAGACCAGCAGACGCGAGGCGTGGATCTCCGTCGCCATGCGCGCCAGTTGAAACTGCACGCCCTGGAAATCCGCGACCGGGCGGCCGAACTGCTTGCGCTCCTGCACGTAGGCAAGCGCGTGCCCGTAGGCGCCGGCGGCTAGCCCCGTCATCTGCGCTCCGATCGCGATCCGGCCCTCGTTGAGCGTCTCGATGGCAATGCGGTATCCCTTGCCGGGCTCGCCCAGCACGTTCGCTTTGGGAACGCGGCAGTTGTCGAGGATCAGCTCGCACGTGCTCGAGGCCCGGATGCCGAGCTTGTCTTCCTTTTTGCCGACCTGGAAGCCTTCCATCTCACGCTCGACCAGAAACGCCGTCACCCCGCGATACCCGGCCTCAGGGTCGATGGTCGCGAAGAGCAGGTAGAGGCCCGCCTCCTTCGCGTTGGTAATCCAGAGCTTGCGCCCGGAGAGCACGTAGGAGTCGCCGTCCTCGCGCGCCCGCGTGGTCAAGGCGAAAGCGTCGCTGCCGGAACCGGGCTCCGAGAGCGCGTAGCTGGCGAGGGTGTTCGAGGCCAGCCGCGGCAGGTAGCGCTGCTTCTGATCGTCGGTCGCGTAGCGCAGCAGCGCGTTGTTGACCAACGTGTTCTGCACGTCGACGATCACGCCCGCCGCCGGATCGACTTCCGAGAGGGCCTCGATCGCCAGCACCGCCTGGAAGAACGAGCCGTCCTGTCCGCCGTACTGCTCGGGAATTTCGATCGCCATCAGCCCGAGCTGGAACATCTCCTCGAGGATGTCCTGGCGAAACTCGCTCTTGTCATCCATCGCCCGCACGTGGGGTGCGATGCGGTCGCGCGCGAACTCCAAGACGGACTCGCGAAACAGGCGCGAATCTTCGTCGAGCAGCGAAACAGGAGGGTACATTCTCGTCTAAGCGACGCCGGAGTCGCCCGCAGGGTCTTCGGCGGCCGGCTCCACCAGCGCGGCTTCGAACAGGATCGCCCCGCAGAACTCGCAGCCGATGATTTTGTCCGGCAGCCGCATCTGCTGCAGCAGGTTGGGGCGGACGACCATGTGGCACGAGGTGCAGACCGTGCCATTGACCTGCGCCATGGCGCGCGGGCCAAGTTTACGCAGCGCGTGCTCGTAGGTGCGGAGCGCCGCGCCGGCACGCCCTTGGTTGCTTCCTTGCGGTGGTCGAGGGCTTTGGCGAGCGCCTCTTCGTCGCCCTTGAAGCGGCCGCGCGTCTCTTCGATCTCGGCGTCGACCGCGGTCTGCTCAGCGGCCAGGCTTTCCTCGGCGGCGCTGATCTTGCCCCGCAGGCCTTCGGCCTCTTCCATCTTGTCGAGCACGTGATCCTCGGCCTTGCGCACCTCGTTGGTCGCAAAGTGGATCTCGTTGCGGAAGGCCCGATACTGATCGTTCGTCTTCGCCTCGCTCATCTGGGTTTGCAGGCGTTCGAGCTTCTGCTTGCCGATGGCGATCTCGCCTTCCAGGCGTCGTCGTTCCTTCTCGCTTGCCTCGAGCGCAGCCTTTGAATGGCTAGCTCGCGCTTGCGCGTCTCCAGTTTCTTCTCGATTTCAGCGATATGACGGGAAGCGCGCTCAACTCCTTCCGCAAAGCGCCGATCTTCTGATCGAGTTGGTGAAGATGTTCAAGTTGCGCTAGGACTGAATCCATGGGGAGGCGTAAGGGACCGCCCGATTTTAGCACGTACGGACCGTCCGGAATCACGTTCGCCTCTTCCTGAACCGTCCCAGAACGGCGTCTCGCGCCAGCTCGAGCTCGTCCACCCGCAGCAGGCGGCAGACGCCGTAAAGCACCCCCACGCCCAGCGGCGTCGAGACGGCCAGGTCGAGGCTGCGCCCGCGAATCCGTCGCCCAACCAGCCCCGAATGAGCCCGGAGACGAACCATACGACGCCCGCCATGGTTGCGGTCGCCGTCCCGATCTTGAGGAGGCCTTCGAAGATACGGCGACCGTGGAGGCCGTCCGCGCGCCGGCGCATCGCTAGGAACAGCACGATGAAATTGATCGTCGCCACGGACGCGGTCGCCAGCGCCAGCCCGGCATGTCCCCAGCCCAGCCCGCGAACCGCCGCCCAGTTGAGACCGTAGTTGACGAAGATCGAGAGCACGGCCACCGCCGCGGGCAGGCGAACCTCGTCCAGCGCGCGTAAAAAGACGGCGTTAGCACCTTCACGCCCGCATAGCCCATCAGCCCGAGGCAGTAGGCGGACAACGCCAAGCTCGTCTGCTCGGTGTCGAACGCAGTGAAGCGGCCATGCTGGTAGACGACCCCCACAATAGAACGGCTGAGGACAATCAACCCGGCGGCCGCTGGCAGCGTCAACAGGAAGACAAGTCCCAGAGACCGGCTCAGCGTGTCCCGGAAGTCCGCCATGCGCCCCTGCGCAGCACTCCGCGAGACAGCCGGCAGCGTCGCGGCGGCGATCGCGACCCCGAACAGCCCTAGCGGCAACTGCATGAAGCGGAATGCGTAGCCCAGCCAGGCCACAGGACCGTCGATGACCTCGCCCGCCGCGTTCGTAATTCCGAAGCGAAGACGCTGTTGACCACGACGTTCACCTGGACCGCAGCCGCACCGATGACCGCCGGACCCATCAGCCGGATGACGTGGCGGAGCGCCGGATCGTGCAGCGCCAAGTCCGGCCGAAAACGCAGCCCCACCTTGCGCATGCTCGGCACCTGCCACAGGTACTGGGCCAAGCCTCCCAGCGTGACGCCGACCGCCATGCCCGCGATTGGCTCGATCCCCAAGCTCGGGCCCAGCGCGAAGCCGATCAGCAGCCCTGAGCCGAGTGAGGCGATGTTGAAACACGCGGAAGCCAGCGCCGGAATGCCAAAACGTCCCTTCGCATTGAGAACCCCCATTGCCTTCGCCGCCAAGGCGACGAACAGCAGAAAGGGCGCCATGATCCGACTCAAATGGACGGTGAGCTCGCGCTTACCCGGCACGGCTGCAAAACCAGGAAAGACCAGGTCGACGATTTGGGGCGCGAGCAGCATGGCCAGCGCGGTGACCGCCACGATGACGGGCGTCAGAACCGTGGTCAGGCGGTTCGAAAGCCGAAAAGCCGCTTCATCGCCGTTGCGCGAAAGCTGCTGCGAGAAGGTCGTGACGAATGCAGAGGACAGCGCTCCTTCGGCGAGCAGGTCACGGAATAGATTGGGAATGCGAAACGCGGCGATGAAGGCGTCATACTGCATGCCCGCTCCGAAGAGCGTGGCGAATGCAACCTCGCGCGCCAACCCGGTCACGCGGCTGAGCATGACGGCGACGCTCGTCACGCCAGCCGAGCGAACCACGGAAGCGTGGTCTTCGCTAGAGTCGCGCGCACTCTGCGAAGGGGATTGCGGGGGGGCGGGCAAGCTCTTATTGGGCCACAAAAAGCATCCGGGCGGCTCGAAGGCCGCCCGAATCGTTCAAACCAGGAGGATGGTTCCTGAAGCTAGCTCTGCCGGTTCTTGCGGCGGCGGCTGGCCCACCCGAGCGCAAAGAGACCTGCGCCGAAAAGCGCGATCGAGGTCGGCTCAGGGTTGGTCGCCGTTGCGGTCGGCGGCATGACGCTTTGCGGAGTCAGCCCGCCGGAGAAGACCGGCTGCTGCATCTGGCCGAAAGCTGTCGGGCTGAAGGTGTAAATCCCGAACACGGAGTAACGCGACACTACACCCGAAAACTGCGAGTTATATGTGTAGACGTTTGAGGTGTTCGGTGCGAACGAGGTCGTCGTGTTCGAAGTTGGGGCAGTGCCGGGCGCGGAGCCGCCACACGAGTTGAACAAGCAGGACGCCGTTTGCATGTTCGATGTCGGCGTCGGTGTTGTTGTGGTCGTCGGCGTGGTCGTCGAGGCCGGAGGCGTCGACTGCGGCTGGAAGTAAGACGTTGTGTAGCCGAAAGTGCCGCCGCCCGAGTTCAAGCGCGCCACGTACAATGCTGCGTCAAGCTGCCCGACCGTAAGCGTCAGCAGCGGGACAAGCAACCAAAGTGTATTCGTAAGCTTCTTCAAAACCAAATCCTCCCCTCACGGTTCGAGAAAACTCAAGCCGGAGAGTGGCTCGGAGCCAAGCCTCAAGCTGGTCAGTCGCCTGCTCGATGGACTTTGGGCGACGAGATGTAATCCCGCCTCCAAACTACTCTCGGGGCTATGGTACCACAGCGACCGCGCTTGGCAATATAGTTTGTGCGTTTGCTCCAGTTTTTTGGCGATCCCTCGTTCCGAGGAAGTCGCGCGCAACTCCATTGGCCGCAAAAACGAGCACACGCCAGCCCGATTTGGTCTCAAAAACAGCCTTCTCGTCGTAACCACGCCCCGCAAGCCCAGACGTCCGAAACTCCGGATCCCCTAGAATCTGCGAGACTTGCACCATCGTCATTCCAGCTGCGAGACCGGCCGAGGCCGGATCGAACGCTTCTTGAGGCGCGGGCGTAGCTGAAACATCACTAAAAGCTTCTGTTTTGGCTGGCTCAGTGGCTTCGGCGGGCTCGGAGGGCGTCGATCCCCACTCAACTCGCACCACAGCGAGAGGCTGACCGGGCTCAGGCGACGCCGTATTCGTCGCGGTTGTGGCGAGAGCCGCCCCCGCCCCTGAACGGCTATTGGTACTTCTAGGACTCTGATGGAGACCATCGCGCAATTTGGTCAGATTGCCGGTTGGGGCTGCGCGGCGCAGGGCGGAGGCGCTGTTGGCTGCACCGCCGGTTAGGTGGCCATACTCGCTCATGGCCTGTCCCGTGGCCAACTCGGCGATGCACAAGGAGAGGACGGAAATAGAAAATATCGCGGACCAGGATCGCGCGGTCATGCCGCGACGATAACCCAGCGCCGAGGGCGCGGCCAACTGGGATCTCTCCCAATGCCGCTTGGCGCCGCAGGCATACTCCCCTACCGTTTGTAGTATTTGGAGTAGTTGTAATATTGGTAGTAGTAACCGAGCGAGCGGCCCAAGAACCAGGGTTTCACGCAGTTCATCACGACCCCGATCAGCTTGTTCTCGGGCACCGACTCGTAGGCCCGCATCCACAGCAGCCGATTGGTGTGGTCTTGCCGCACCACCAACACCACGCCGTCCGCGTTCGCCTGAATCAGGTCGAAGTCCGCGAGCGCTCCGGCCGGCGGCGTGTCGTAGACGACGTAGGTAAACTGCCTCTTCAGCGCTTCGGAAAGAGCGTCCCAGCGCTTCGAGTTGAGGAGGTCGGCCGGTCCGCGCTGCCCCTTGCCGCCGGGCAGAAAATAGAGGTTCGGGAACGGATCCACACGTACGATCGCCTCCTCAGGGCCGCAGGTGCCTGAGAGGATGTCCGCAAGGCCCGGCTTCGAGGGCACGTCAAAGTAGCGCGCCAAGCTTGAACGGTGAAGGTCGCCGTCCACCAGCAACACATCGAATTCCGGGTTGAGCGCCAACACGCCCGCCAAATTCACTGCGTTGACGGACTTGCCGTCACCCGATTCCGCGCTCGACACCGCGATTGCCCGCGGACGCGAGGGATGCTGCACGATCTTCGTGCGCACGATGCGGTATTGTTCGGCCGCCTGCGAGTTCTCGCCGGCGAAGGGGAGAAGCGGGGTCTGGTGCTTGATGCGGACCTGGATGGTCCGGATCCCGCTCTTGTCGCGCAGGTTGAACTCTTCGAGCCCAACCATGGAATAGTCCGCGGTGGGTACGATGCCTTCCTCGTCTAGAAAGGCAAACTGCTCGTCATTGAGCGGAACCGGCTCAACCGGCGGCTTCTTCTGGGGCTCTCCCGAGCTGCTAAGGGCGTCGAAGATATCGCTCATCGAATCGTTCTCCTCACCGCCCTAGAAGGACAGCCATCCTTTATATATGGCGGCGCCGACGGCAACCGCCCCCAGGATCATCAGTACAGCGAGGGCTGCCAGGAGTTTCTTGGAGAACCAAGACTTGCCCGCCGGAGGGCCGTCAGAGTCCAGCGCGCCGCCGTCGGCGCTTCCGGTCTCGGCGTCAAATTGGATGAACGGCACCTGGCCAAGCAGGGCGACGTTGGGCGGCAGTTCCCATTCACCCAGCAACACGTTATTCTTCAGCTCCACGCCGAAGCCGATCAGACAGCTTGCCAGCAGACCCGCGCCCACGGTGATGGCCAGCAGTAAAACCCGATCCGGACGAACCGGCCGCTGCGGCAATCGTGCGGGATCGAGCACGGAGAACTTTTCCGCCTTCTGACGCGTCTCCATCTCCGACGCGAGCTCGGCTTCGATACGCTTCTCGAGCAGCGAGCGGTAATTCTCCATCGAGATCTCGTAGTCACGCGTGACTTTCGATAACTCCTGCTCATGCAAGGGCATACGGCCCAAACGTGAATCAACTTGAGCAGTTCGGCCCAGGACCGCGGAGCGGCGCGCCTTCGCCGTCTCGATCTGCTGTTTCGTCAGCTCGATCTGCGCTTCCAGGTTCTGAATCCGCTCGCGCTCGCGGACGATCGCTTGGGCGTAGTTGCCGTCGGCGAGCAACGCGGACGGCGTGCCGCCGGTCTCGCCCGACTCTTCCGTTGCCGGCTCCGCTTCGGCGGTCTGGGGAGCGGTGGCGGCCGGCGACTCTTTGACTAGCCGGCGCAGGCGGTTCACCGTAGTCTTCATGCGCACCACTTCCGGGTGCTTCTCGCTGTAACGCGACTCGAGTTGCAGGAGTTGTTCTTCGGCGCGGCGAAGCTCGAGAACGTTCGGGTCCACTTGGGTTCCGAAAGACCCATCGCCGCGGTTTAAGCCCCGTGCCTGCTCCGCCGCCAATTGCTCGATCATCTGCAGGGTGCCTTTGGCCGACTCGAGTGCGCTCTCGTACATGATGCGGTTTTGGTGCGCACGCTGGATGTCACTGTCGGCCGACTGCGCTTCGCGCTCAAGCCGGTTGAGCTCGGCGAGCAGGACCGAACGCTGCTCGGGTAGCTCTCCGCTGTTCCGAGTGCGGTAGTCGGTCATCAGCGATTCCTGCCGCTCGACGTCCTGGCGGTATTCTTCGAGCTGGTTGGTGAGGAACTCCGTCGTGCCCAGCGCCTGATTCGCGCGCGTACGCAGGTTCTCGTCGATGAACAGGGTCGCGAGCCGGTTGGTGACCTGTGCGACCACGTTCGGGTCCTCGCCCTCGAACACGATCTGGAAGGCGGGAGCGCTCGTGTGGGTCCAGCCTTCGACCAGGCTCACTTTGATGTCGTCGCGCATCCGCTGCACGATCTCTTCTTGCACCAGGCGACCGCGCATGTCCTCGTAGAGGTTGAATTCCTCGATCAGGCGCAGCAGCGGCTCATAGCTCAGGATCTGCTGGCTGATGCGGTTCAAACGGTTGCTCAAATCCTCATTGACGGTCGACACGACGTAGCGCTCGGGGATGCGCTGCCGCTCGATCAAAATGATCGTTCGGGCTTGGTAGACCGCGGGCAGGGAGTAGATCACCGCAGCGCCGACGATGGAGATCAGCGTCCAGCAGAGCGCAATCAAAACGCCGCGCTTCCACAATGCCCGCAGAATCGACAGGGGCATGAACTCGATTCTTGGTTGAGGTTCTTCGAAAGATTCCATTGTCGATCGGTGCGAGAAACGGACCTTTAACTAAGTGGAGTGGGTACGCCGGCCGACGTAAACAGTCATATGACCAGGGACCGGGCGCATCTACCCCAGGACGAGAACGCAACTCGCCTCCTCTCGATTATGCCTCAGGATGGGTAGGCTGGCAAGACGATCGCTTCCAGGCGGACGCCTTAGAAAAAGGGTGGGTCTGGATCGGATAGTACTACCCTCTTTCTGGGCCTTGCGAAGTCATGGTATACTTCCTCCCAGTCGATAAGTCCATCTGTCGGAACGGGCCTTAGATGCTCGTCGAACGCGAAAACGCGTCATTGGCAGGGGGAGGCGGTCGTCGGCGGGCTCGCGAGCCTGCCCCGTACTGGCTGAGGATTAGAAGGACTGACTGCATGAAAAACGAACACGGGGAGTCAAGACCGGTTC
Organism: Bryobacterales bacterium; assembly: GCA_041394905.1. Taxonomy (GTDB): domain Bacteria; phylum Acidobacteriota; class Terriglobia; order Bryobacterales; family UBA6623; genus RI-231. The sequence continues at coordinate 273,947 of JAWKHJ010000006.1, forward strand.
GCTCCCGAAGCAGGACGCAGCCACCGCTGACGACCTCTCGGCTCATTTCCCTGGCTTTTTTCCTTTCTGTCGCCTTACCGATTGGGTGGGGATTTGGATCGCAAGGCTTGCGGCCCGCGCCGGCCCCTCCAGATTTGACCCCGCCTCCTGAAACAACACGTGAGCTTTTTGCAATGGCTGCGAGCACGGCTCGAGCCGTGCGGTCGGCTCCGATCCCCCCGGTCGACGAGCCCCGCTCGGAAGTCGCCGTTGCTGCCCAAACAAACGAACAACCTCGAGCCGACTTGGTTTATGGCTCGGCTTTGACGGTTGAACAGCTCCTGGCGCTGGCGCCGCGCGGAGTCGACGCAGCTACGGAAATTCCTGAGTCGACGTCCGCAGTTGAGCTAGGGCAGCTGCCTGAGCCGCGACCGGCTCAGGTCGAGATTGAAGCTCAGCCCGCCGCCACGCCCGCTCCGGTGGCGACTCCGGAATTTCCGCAGTTCGTGTCTTCCGCACCGAAAACAAATTCTGTGCCGGTTGTTGCGCAGCCTACGCAGGTTGCGCCACCGGCCCCGGTGATCGCGGCGCCCGTCCGGGCTACCGCTGGGGGCCCGGCCCCCATGACCGGACGCACCGCGCCGGTCTCAGTCGTCGAGTTGCTCCAGCGCAGCGCGACAGCGCCGCAACTATCCGCCGTCGGCGCTTCGACGTCCTCGGATGCTCGCCGAGTCTCGGTGGGGCGTTCGGGCGAAACGACTGAGCAGAAGGCGACTTCAGGCTTCGAGCCCGTTCGGCCGACGAACGCCGCGCTGAAGAAGGGCCGGCGCCGGCCACTCGGAAGGAAATTGAAGCCGTACGCGCCGCGTCAGGTCCGCGCGCTCGCAGGCGGTCCGAGCGCTAGCCCGCAGACGACGCGCCGACGGGTTGCCATGCATCGCGTTGCGGCAGCCGCGGCGAGCGCGCTCAACGACGCAACCCCATTCCGCACAGGCGGTTCCGGCTTTTCGAAGTTCTCGACCCCCTCCAGCGACACGCTGGGCTCCGGGCTGGATCGAGTGGGCGAAGCGGTGTCCGTCATCCCTGGCCTTCGTCTTGAGAATGTCGCGCTCAGCGCCGGCTACTCGTCCAACGGCCTCCCAGGCGCGCGCAGCCTTTACTCCGGCAATCTCGGTTCGGATCAGGACTTCAACGCAACCGCCACGCTGGCCTACCGCAAACGTTTCCGTTCATCGTCGTTCGGGTTGACCTACACCCCGATGCGCAGCCAGCGGATGAACTTTACGCAGTGGAACACCACCGATCATTTGCTCGGCTTCAACTACGACCGAGATTTCGGTCGGCGCTGGGGTCTCGCCGTTCACGGAGGCGCGTCCAACACCGGCCTCGAGCAATTCTGGTTCCGCCAACCGGTCTACCACCGCATCGAGAACCCGCCCACTACGCTCGAGGAGTTGCTCGCGCGTAGCGAAGCCGGCGAGTTCACCGACGATGAATTTGCCTCGTTGATCACCGGCGCTCCGGTCGTCGACGACCCAGGCGGTCGCGAACTGGCGTTGACGCGGGTGACTGGCGCCAATACTTCTGTTGCCGCTACGTACGCGCAGTCCGCCCGAACGACTTATACGTTCGGTGTAAGCGGCTCCTTCTACAACTCGAATCGGATCCTTTCAACCCAGGCGGGTCGGGGTCTGGCTGTCTGGAACGTCACCCAGCAGAGTGCGTTCTTCCAGAGCCGCTATCGTCTCAGCCCCAGTTTGAGCACGGGCTTTCGTTACAACCTGATGAACAGCCAGAGTAGCCTGGGGCGTATGTTGGGCCAAACCGGATCGGCCTTTGTCGAGAAGAGACTCGGCCGATCCTGGAGCGTCCAGGGCTCCGTCGGTGGCGGTATGGTCGACTTCAGCCGAAGCAACGGCCTGATCGATTACACCGGGATCACCAAGCGGCCCACCTGGGTGGCGGACGGCTCGGTGAAATATCGCTACGGCGGCCACTCGTTCGAGGCCTTCGGTCGCCGACAGGTCGGCAACAGTATGGGCCTGAACGCTGCCAGCACCACTGGCACGGGCTTGTCGTGGGAGTGGCGTTCGCCACGAATGCCGTGGTCGTTCAACGGGACTGCGTCCTATTCTCGGTCCGACTGGGGTTTCCAGGCCATCGATGGCTCCTCCACTGCATTCGAGTCTTCGCTCTTGCAGGCCGGCCTCACGCGGACCCTTTCGCCCTCGACTGCCTTTACGACCGGCTACTACTTCGGCCGCTATACCAGCCCGCTTCGCGGATTGTTCCAGGGCACGACGATCCATCGTGTTCAGGCCACATTCCTGTGGCGGCCGGTCGAGCCGCAATAGTTCATCCGAGCTCCCGAACGGATGCCTCGCATCTTCAATCAGTACGTCTCACCGCAGACGTTTAGCCTACTTGCGGCGGACGTCGTGGTCATGTCGGCGTCGTTCCTTATCGGGATTCGCCTGCGTTACCTTGGCGACGCCGAGTCGTGGAGCTACTACTCGGAGATGCCCGATTTCGCCTATCGCATCGCGGTGGCCATCGGCGTCTTTATCTTCTGCGGTTATTACAACGGTCTCTACTCGCCGCGGTTGTTTCGGGGGCTGAGCGATCAGTTCTTCAAGTTGTTGCAAACGCTCGGCTTCGCCTGCTTTATCCTCGCCATGCTCTACTTTGTCGCGCCCGTGTTGCGGGTCGGCCGTGGAGCCTTCGCTGCTGGTCTCGCGGCGGTTCTTATCGGGGTGTTCCTGTTCCGGGCCGCCTCGGACCTATGGTGGCGCTCTGTTGTGCAGCCGGAGACGGTCGCCATCGTCGGCGATGGCGACCTAGCTGCGGAGACCGCCCACGAGATCGCGTACCGTCGCGACCTGCGCATGCACATCGCCGGCTTCATCGCTCTGCGTCCGCTCGATGTCGCCGTCGCCGCGGGCCAGGTCGAAGAGGCGCGTGTCCTGGGCTCGGCTGATCATGTCGAGGAGATCGTAAAGACGCACCGCATCCAGCGCCTCATCGTGGCCGACGATCGCGGCCAGGGCCTGGTGCCCTTCAAGCACCTGCTGAAGGTACGCACCCGTGGCACGGCCGTCGAAGACGCCCACGCCGTGATGACCTCGCTCACAGGCCGCATCCCGCTCAACGCCGTCGAGTCTTCCTGGTTCTTGTTCTCCGCGGGGTTTCGGCGCTCGCGCTATCAGTCGGCGTTCAAGCGCCTCGTCGATCTGGTCCTGAGCTCGATCGGCCTAGTCTGCTCGCTGCCCATCATGGCCCTCACCGCCGCGGCCGTCAAGCTCGACTCTCGCGGCCCGGCCCTGTTTCGCCAACGCCGGCTCGGTCTGAACGGCCAAACGTTCGAGCTCATGAAATTCCGTACCATGCGCGAGGATGCTGAGGCCGACGGCGTTGCACGCTGGGCTGAGGAAAACGATCCGCGCCTGACCCGCATCGGCGGTTTCCTGCGCAAGTATCGCTTTGATGAGTTGCCGCAATTCATCAACGTCATCCGCGGCCAGATGAGCTTCGTCGGGCCCCGGCCCGAGCGCCCGGAGTTCGTCGAGCGCCTACGGAAGACGATCCCCTATTACGATGAGCGCCTCACCATGCGCCCCGGCATCACCGGTTGGGCGCAGGTCTGCTATCCGTATGGCGCCACCGAGGAAGACGCTCTTCGCAAGCTCGAGTACGATTTGTTCTACCTCAAGAACGTCTCGATCTTGTTCGACATCGCGATCGTCTTCCAAACCATCAAGATCATTTTGACCGGGAGGGGCCGCTGACGCCTTCGGCATCGTGCGCTAACCTCAGAGGGAAACTATGGGTCAAACGCATGTAGTGGCGGAACCATGGAGCTGAAACAGATTCCAGTCGTTCCGTTTGTACTCTTAGGCGGATTGATGGCGGCCCTCTATTGGGACGTCGTTTCCGAAATGGCGAACGTGTGGTGGACCGATCCTGCCTATTCGCACGGTCTGCTCATCCCTCCTTTGGCCCTCTACATTGCGTATATCCAGAAGGACTACATCTTGGCCGCGCCGGTTCGTCCGAGCGCCTCGGGTTTGTGGTTGACCGCGTTTGGCTGTGTAGTGCTGGTAGTCGGCAAGCTTGGCGCGGAGTTCTTCCTCACGCGGCAGTCGCTTGTGATCATCCTGGCCGGCATGGTGCTCACCTACTGGGGCTGGGAACGTTTGTGGCGCGTTGCGTTTCCGTTGGTCTTGCTCGCAACGATGGTTCCATTGCCCACGATCGTCTACAACAAGCTGGCGGCGCCGCTGCAGTTGTTCTCGTCATGGGTCGCCTCCGAGACGCTCGACGCGATGGGCGTGCCTGTATTCCGCGACGGCAATGTGATGCACCTGCCCGAGATCTCGCTTGGCGTGGCCGAAGCGTGCAGCGGTCTGCGCAGCTTGTCCTCGCTCACCGTGTTGTCACTCGTCGTTGGCTTCTTCGTGCTTGCGACGGCGTGGGGCAAAGCGCTGCTCTTCTTCCTTTCGTTCCCCGCCGCCATCGCGATCAACGTGGTGCGCGTTACAGCCACGGCTCTGATGGCGCGCGAAGATCCGCGACTGGCCGAAGGCTTTTTCCATTCCTTCTCCGGCTGGATCGTCTTCCTGGTCGGATTCGCCCTGCTCTATGCTGTAGCGACTGGGATCAGCTATCTCGAGAGGCCTGGCAAGACGCCGGACCCGGAGGCTGTTTAGATGCTCACCTTCCGCACTAGCGCAACCGCCGCCCTGCTTGCCCTTACGCTCTTCGCCGTCTACTCGGCCGGCGAACGCGAGCCTCAGAACCTGGTTGAACCGCTGGCCACCATCCCGGAGGACATCGACGGCTGGAAGACTATCGCGTCGTCGAGGCTCGACGCAGAGACTGAGAACGTCTTGAGCGCCTCGGACTACCTCTACCGGACGTACGAAAAGGACGGTCAGCAGGCCGACTTCTTCGTCGCCTATTACGCGATGCAGCGCGCCGGCGAGGCGATGCACTCACCCCGCAACTGCCTGCCGGGCGGCGGCTGGGAGATCTGGAAATACGACACGATCGGAATCCCGGTCGAAGGCCGCGAGGTCCAGATCAACCGCTACTGGATTCAGAAAGGGCAGAGCCGTCTCCTGGTCTTGTACTGGTATCAGAATCCGGACCGTATCATCGCCAACGAGTATTCCGCCAAGGCGTTTCTCGTCTGGGACGCGGTGCGCACCGGCAACACCTCCGGAGCGATCGTGCGCGTCTCGGTCCCGGATTTTCCGGAAGCGGAGAAGGCCGGCCGTGAACTCGCCGCCGAAATGATTCCCTTGGTCGACAAGGTCCTGCCGCGAAACTGAGCCCCGGTTCGGTTCCTGTTGGGATGCGCTAGAATCCAGTCGATGCTTCGCCGCCTCGCTGGTCTCCTGCTCGTCGCCGCCTCCCTCGCTTTCGCCGCCGACAAGCCGAACGTCCTATTCATCGCCATCGACGATCTCAACGACTGGATTGGCGTCCTCGGCGGACATCCTCAGGCGCGTACTCCAAACTTAGACCGTCTTGCCGCGCGTGGAGTGTTGTTCACACACGCTTACACCGCGGCTCCCGCCTGCAATCCGTCGCGCGCCGCGCTGATGACCGGCATCGCCCCGTATCGCTCCGGCGTCTACCTCAACAGCCAGGCTTGGCGTCCCGTCATGCAGGACGCCGTCACCATTCCGCAACACTTCCGCAAGTTCGGCTATTGGGTGGCCGCGTCGGGCAAGATCTTCCACGGCGCGTTTCCCGATCCGCCTTCCTGGGACGTCTACTGGCCTTCGCAGACCAAGAACAAGCCCGACGATCCGACCCCCGCGAAGCAGCCCGTCAATGGCATCCCCAAGACCGGCCACTTCGATTGGGGCCCCGTCACGGAAGGTCCTGAGCAGATGGGCGACTACAAGGTTGCGCAGTGGATCTCGGCCCGTCTTGGCGAGAAACACGACAAACCCTTCTTCCTCGCCTGTGGCATGTTCCGTCCGCACCTTCCCTGGTATGCGCCTCAGAAGTACTTCGACGAGTTCCCGCTCGACAAGATCGAGCTGCCTGTCTTCAACGCCGACGACCTGACCGATGTCCCGCCTGGCGGGATCAAGATGGCCAAGCCCGCCGGCGACCACGCCAAGGTCACCGAGCACCATCAGTGGAAGAAGGCTGTACAGGCCTATCTAGCCAACATCCTTTTCATGGACGAGCAGATCGGCCGTGTGATCGATGCGCTCGACAAGAGCGAGTACAAGGACAACACCATCGTCGTGCTCTGGACCGACCACGGCTGGCACCTGGGCGAGAAGGAGCATTGGCGCAAGTTCGCCTTGTGGGAGGAAGCCACGCGCACGCCCATGATGTGGGTCGTCCCCAAGGGCGTCTCCGCTGCATTGCCGCAGGGAACCAAGGCCGGCGTGCGGGTCGACCAGCCGGTCAGCCTGCTCGACATCTATCCGACCTTGGTTGAGCTTGCCGGTCTCGGCCCCAATGCCGCCTTGATGGGCGATAGCCTCACGCCGCTGCTCGCCGATCCGAAGGCTCCCTTCCGCGGCGCAACCGTGATGACCTACGGTCGCAATAACCACGCGGTCCGCACCGCCGAGTATCGCTACATCCGGTACGCCGACGGCGGCGAAGAGCTCTACGATCACCGCGACGACGAGTACGAGTGGAAGAATCTCGCCAAGGATTCGCGCTACGAAGAGATTTTGGAAGGCATGCGCCGCTGGATACCGAAAGAGAACCACGAAGACGCGCCGCAGACCCGGTAGCCCCCGCCACTGTTGGCACGGCTCCACAGGGTCTTCGCCCCCGGATCTCCACTCTCGGTGGTACGCCCGTCCTAAGCGGGCTTACGCGAAATCGCCGATTTTCGCCCAGGACCCTTGGTCCATACAATCCCTAGGACGTTTCAGAGCGAGAAACCGCGATCTCGAGCTGGTTTTCTGCGGTCCTCGCGCCACTCAACCTAGGAGCCTTCATGCATCGGAATTGCCTATTTTTGTCCCTGGCAGCGCTGCTCGCTGTGTCCCCGGCCGCCCATGCCGGCAAGGTCAGCGGCGCCATCTTCACCACCACCGCCAATGGCGATACGGTCAACGAGAATCATTACCCCTCTAAGTGCGCCGTCTATCTGAACGGCGGCCCCGGTCCCAACGCACCGGCCAAAGCCGCCGGCTTGCCCGACGGCGACTATTATTTCCAGGTCACCGACCCCAGCGGCCATACGCTGCTCAGCACGGACCCGGTCTCCAACCGCCGCTTCCAAGTGATGGGCGGAGTCATCATCGCCTACACCGGCGTCGGCGGCCCGGTCCACCCAACCGGCATCAGCCAGGATCACCCCGAGCTAGGGTCGATCACGATCCAACTCGCGAACACCACCTGCCCGACGGACTACCTCGACACCCCCAACGACGGTGGCGTGTATAAGGTCTGGGCTACGCCCGTCGGCGACTTCGACGGCGACCCGACTCTGGTCGACAACGACTGTGGCGGCGGTTGCTTCCACGGCTTCCGGCCCTCGAAGTCCAAGACCGACAACTTCAAGGTCGAGCCCAGCACGCCGACGTTCTGCCTGACAGTGGTCAAGGAGCTGCCCGTCGGCCCTGACGATTCGTTTTTGCCCGTCCCCGACTGGCAAATGTCCGTGCTCGATCCGCTGGGCGTTACGAACACCTACTTCACGCAGCAAAACGCCGACGGCTCGGTCAATTTGACCTTGTGCGGGCTGACCTCGGGTAGCTATACCGTCACGGAAGACCTGCCGTTCGGCTTCGAGATCTTCGGGCTGTTCGTCAACGGCATGGAGATTCCCGCCGACACGACCTACTCGTTCACCTGGGACCCGACGAAACCTCCGCCGATCATCGTCTTCCGCAACATTTTCGGCGGTATTCTCGGCTATCTGGACCTCGGCGAGCCGGCAGTCTGAGCGGGTCGCAGCCGAACCCCGAGGCTTCAGCCCCGGGGTTTGGCTGGATCTGTCTACGCGAGGTACGCGCCTTCGCGCTTGGCCGCCCAGGCTCTCGTTTCCCGCATTACAGGCATTGAGCGCCTGAACCCATTCCGGGCTAAACTCAGATCCATGTCCGTCCGCCCCGTCAAACGCCTCATCCAGTCCAAACCCACCCTTGAAGGCGCCGGCGTCCACCTGCGTCGCGCCTTCGGGTTCGGCAACACCTCCGACTTTGACCCCTTTCTGCTGTTTGACGACTTTCGCAACGACATCCCCGAGGACTATCTCGCGGGCTTTCCCTGGCATCCCCACCGCGGCATCGAGACCATCACCTACGTCCTCGCCGGGACAGTCGAACACGGCGACAGCATGGGCAACCAAGGCGCGATCGGCGCCGGCGACGTGCAATGGATGACCGCGGGGCGGGGCATCATCCACCAGGAAATGCCCAAGGGCGATGCCGCCGGCCGCATGCACGGCTTCCAGCTCTGGGGCAATCTGCCTTCCTCGCTCAAGATGACCGACCCGCGCTACCAGGAGGTCCACGCCGCCGACATCCCCGAAGTCACCGACGACGACGGCGTCCACGTGCGCGTGGTGTGTGGTGAATTCTGGGGCAAAAGCGGTCCTGTAGATGGCGTCGCCGCCGACCCCATCTACCTCGACGTCTCTGTGCCGCCAGGGCAGCGCAAGTCACTCCCGGTCGAGACCACGCGCCACGCCTTCGCTTACGTCTTCGCCGGCAACGGCAAGTTCTGCAACGCTTCGGCGCCTCTCGCCGTACCCACCGAGTCCGTCGGCTGGCTCGACACCACCCCGCCCGAGGAAGCCGACAACCGCTCGCTCATCCTGTTTGACCGCGGCGATGAAGTTCAAGTTGAGGCTGGGGAAGAAGGCATCCGCTTTTTGCTCGTCTCCGGCAAACCGCTCGGCGAGCCCGTCGCCTGGTATGGACCGATCGTCATGAACACCCAAGAAGAGCTGCAACAAGCCTTCACCGAGCTCAAGCAAGGCACGTTCCTCAAGTCCAAATAGCAGTGCTCGCTGGTACTGTTAGTACGATTTGAATATTTTCCTTGAATCGGTCCATTTTCTGGTGTAATATCGCCCCATTGGTTAGGGCGAGCATCTCTCAGGCACGCCCCTTCCATCGCCGAAAATGTGAGGTTTTCGGCGCTTTTCAGCCCTCTCGGCCGACTCTTTCGCCTGCGCGAAGAGCACGCTGATTTCGGATTGCATCGCCTTTATTGGCGAAGCATTTCTCGAGTCATCTCTGTTGCCCACGCCTCTGGCGTCCGCGGCCCTGGGAGTGCTGTGTCCCCACGATGATTGCTGAATAAAGGAGCGATTTGTCCCATGACCGCTGTTTCGAAAACCCCTGGTCCCGTGCGCGTTTCTCTGCCGGCTTCGGTTGCCGCCGACATCGGCAGCCTCAAGAAGGCCATGGGGAGCATCCTCGACAAGCTGGGCTGCCAAGCTTGCTGTTCCGGCCACGACATTTTCATCGAGCTGCAGCGCGACCTCGTTCTGCGCAAGGACTTGAAGGCTCGCGCCGAAGTCGGCGTGGCGCCGATGATGGTGCGCAGCGCCGCGTTCCAGAAGACCCGTCCCGCCGTGCGTGTGGGCATCTCGCCGCGCGTCGCCGATAGCATCGACAACGTTTTCCTCGCTATCGACCGCATCGCCGAGCTTTCCGGCCACACGGCCTGCGCCACCGGCTGCGACATGTTCTTCAACCTCGAGCTCAACTACGTTCTCGACGCGAAGCTGGGCATCGAAGAGCAGGCGCTGACCCTTGGCTAACGGGTCGCTCTTCGCGGCCCCCAAAATCGGCGTCGGAATGATCTACTCGACGACGCTCCAGCCTTTCCTGGAGCGTCGTCCCGATGCGCTGGATGCGCTCGAGATCGAGCCGCAGACCCTGTGGCTCGCCGACGATCCGTTCACCGGGCCCTTCCACGAATTCACGCCGGGCATCGAGGCCTTCGCCGCACTACCCGGTCGCAAGCTTGTCCATTCCGTTGGCGTACCGCTCGGCGGCGAACGCCCGCCGTCGCCCGGTCAGCTCGATTTGCTCCGCCGTACAGCTACAAGGCTCGACAGCCCTTGGGTAAGCGAGCATCTCAGCGTGGCCGGCACGCCGCATCGTGCGGCCGGCTTCTTGCTACCGCCGCTCCAGACCGAGGAAGGCGTCGCCGTCGCCGTGCGCAACGTGCGCGCCTTCGCCGCCGCCGTCGGCCGCCCCGTGGCCATTGAGACCGGCGTGGCCTATCTGCGACGCAAGCCCTTTGAAATGCACGACGGCGACTTCGTGCGGCGCATTGCGGAGGAGGCGGACTGTGGCATCCTGCTCGACCTGCACAACCTCTACTGCAACGAGCGCAACGGCCGCATCCGCATCGACGACTTTCTCGAGCGCATCCCGCTCGAGCGCGTTTGGGAGGTTCATCTCGCCGGGGCGCCGAGGCCGATGGGTTCTGGCTCGACTCCCACAGCGGCCCCATGCCAAGCGACCTCTTGCGGAAATCGGAGGAGATCATCCGTTTTCTGCCGAACCTTGGCGCTCTGAACTTCGAGATCTACGACACGTTCCTCGAGCGGCTCGAGTCGGGCGTGCTCGACGACATCGTGGACCAGTTGCGCGCGCTCTGGGCACAGAATGGCGTCGATGCCGGTCCGGCGCGAGTTGCTCCCAACCCGCCCGCGCTCGCGACGCCGCCGGTCGGCCCGCATCAATGGGAAACCGGCTTGACCGAAGCGGTATGGAAAGGCGAGCCCGCCCGCCACGCGTTCGACGAAGATAACGCCCCCGTGCGTCTTTACGCCAAGCTCGCCCGCAGCTTCCGCGGCTCCATGCTCACGCGCGCCTTGGCCCGCACGATCCGCTATCTGCTCGTACGTGATCGTGAAGCCGTGGAGGCGCGTCTGGCGCGCTACTACGCGGACGAAGACCCAAGCTTTACACGCCGCTCGAAGCGGAGTCCTTCCGCCGTTGGTTGCTCGCCGACGGCGAGAGCGATCCGCTTGCACTGGCTTTGCTCGACTACGACTTGGCCTTTCTGCGCATCGTGCGCGAAGGGCGTCCCCAGACGGTTGCGTTTCCAGGCAACCCGGCGCCGATCTTCGAAGCGCTCGCCGCGGCCGAGCTGCCGCCGCCCTCGGAAGGCCCGCCCTGGGAGCTCGAGATCCTGCCCGACAGCTTTTCTCTCGAGGACTTCACCACCAACGCACTGTAAGACCGCGCAGTCATTGGCAGTTCGCTAACCGACCGGAATGCCGTGGCGCATACGGCTACGTTTGCAGCGTCGCGAGTCATCGCGACGGCGCTTCCGATGACGACGACTCGCGACTAGGCCATCCTGGCGGATCGCGCCACGACGCAGGGTGTGCCGTTCCAGACGTGCTTTACTAAAGCGCTGGAGCCCGGATGCTGAAGAAGACCCTCGCCGCCCTCGTTGTTGCCGCCTTCGCTGGAATCGCGTTCCACGCCTTACACCCTGTCCAAGGCCAAGCCCAACGCGCAACGGCCAAGAAACCCAACATCATCTTCGTCCTCGTGGACGACATGGGTTGGGGCGACGTTGGCGTCTTCTGGCAGAACCGTCGCAAGCAGAACGACGACCGCACCGAGCCCTGGCAAAGTACGCCTTCGCTCGACGCCCTCGCCGCAAGCGGGGCTCTGCTCACCAACCACTACACCGCCGCTCCCGTCTGCGCTCCCTCGCGCGCCTCGCTCTTGCTCGGCGTCAGCCAGGGCCATTCCAACGTGCGCGACAACCAGTTCGACAAAGCGTTGCAAGACACTTACACACTTGGCTCCGTTCTAAAAGGCGGCGGCTACCACACCGCCGCAATCGGCAAGTGGGGCCTGCAAGGCGGCGGCCGAGACGCCGACGGCCCGGACCAATGGCCTGCGCATCCGCTCAACCGAGGCTTTGACTACTACCTCGGCTACATCCGCCACCGTGACGGCCACGAGCACTATCCCAAGGAGGGCGTCTACCGCGGCGCCAAAGAGGTGTGGGAGAACCGCACCAACATCGCGGACGGTCTCGACAAGACCTACACCGCCGACCTGTGGACCGCCGCAGCCAAGCGCTACATCACGCAACAGGCGCAAGAGAATGCGAACGAGCCATTCTTCATCTATCTCGCCTACGATACGCCGCACGCTGTGCTCGAAGCGCCCACGCAGGCTTATCCCAAAGGCGGCGGACTCAAGGGCGGCGTGCAATGGGTTGGCGAACCCGGCCACATGCTCAACACCTCTTCCGGAGAAGTCGACAGCTACATCTATCCCGAATACGCCAACGCGACCTACGACGATGACGACAATCCGGCGACGCCGGAAGTCCACTGGCCCGAAACCTACCAACGCTATGCCAGCTCGTGCCGCCGCATCGACGATGGCGTGGGCGACATCATCACGTTATTAAAGGACCTCAAACTCTACGACAACACGCTGATTGTCTTCTCCTCGGACAACGGCCCGTCGAAGGAGTCCTACCTGCCGGAGCCGCAATACGTGCCCAACGAGCCGGACTTCTTCAACAGCTTCGGTCCCTTCGATGGCATCAAGCGCGACACCTGGGAGGGCGGCGTGCGGGAACCGGCGATTGTCAGCTGGCCGGCGCGCATCCCCGGCGATCAGGTGATCGCGGAGCCGAGCGCCATGTATGACTGGATGGCGACGTTCGCCGAAGCCGCCGGCATTCCCGAGCCCGCCCGCAGCGACGGCGTTTCGCTTTTGCCGATGCTTACCAAGACGAAACCGTCTGTGGATCATACCGTTTACATCGAATACTTCAACAACGGCGTGACCCCCAGTTACGGCGAGTTTCTGCCCGATCATCGCGGACGAAAGCGCAACCAGATGCAGACCATCCGCATGGGCGACTTTGTCGGCGTGCGCTACGACATCAAGTCCGCGAAGGACGATTTCGAGATCTACGACGTGGTCGACGATCCGCAGGAAAGCCGCAACCTCGCTACCGACCCGGCGATGGAAGGGTTCCAGACGTTGCTCAAGAAGACCGCGCTGCGCATGCGCCGGCCGGACGCCGAGGCTCCACGGCCCTATGACGACGCGTTGGTTCCCGCCGTCGAGCCCGTGTTGCCGAAGAATGGTTTGCGCTGGAGCGCCTATCCCCGGCTCATTCCCTTGGGTGGCGAAAGTCTCCGGGCCGGCCTCCGCGCAAGGCGTGACCTTAGCCCGGACGCAACTGTGATGAGCAAGCCCGGCATGTTGGTCTACGACGGACTGGTGCGCATCGCAGAGGCGGAGAGCAGCGCTTCGCAGTGGAGGCGGACGGCCCGTTCCTGGTCCGCCTGCACGAAGCCATTCTGCTCGACGGCAGCCACGGATACGAGGCAGGGAAGAAGCTCGAAGCCTCAGCGAAGCTCGAGGCAGGCTTCCACCCCATTCGCATTTACTTCCTCGAAGACCGGCTCCGAAAAAGCTCCACCTCAAGCGCCAGGCCCACTCTACGAGTAGGACAAACAACCCGCCGCCCCTCACACTAGCCCCGGCCGGAAGGCTGGGGTCAGCATGGCAATTGTATTTCTCAATGTCGCCGCAAGGGGCCGTCTTCCTGCTGGACGCCAGGCTTGCAAGTCTGTGTGAAAGGTCTGCTGTAGGGACACAGCATGCTGTGTCGGGCACGCCATGGCGTGCCGCTATGGCGTGGCGTTTGTTCACACGGACCCTTGCGGCTGGGGCCATGCCCGCCACAGGACCTACTTCCGCCTTCCTTCCGCCGCCAGCAAGTGCGACACCCGCGGAGCCTCCTCGAGCAAGCTCCGCATCCGCTCCTCCACCGCCTCGTCCGCTGCAGTCATCCGTTCATGCTGGCGCAGGTGCTCGAGCCAAGACTCCACCATGAACTCCTCGACATAGCGGCCCGCGTCAGCCGCATCGACGAATGGCCCCACTGGAGCGCCGTCGCGCATGCGCATCGTGCGAATCTCCTGCATCGCCAACGCAAAGGCTTCGGTGTTGTCGGGGAACGCGGTACTCCACCATGATGAGCACCGGCCCGCGGTCCATGTAGGGGGCCGCCACGTAGGCGGTTCCGGCCAAAGCTTCACCGGACGCAGGTCGAGATCCTCGTCCGAGGGCATGGGGACGAACACGCGCAAAGGCCGTCACCGCCAAGACGGCGCCCGCGGCCAACAACGTCGTGCGCAGGCCGCTGGATTCCGCAACCGCGCCCACAGCGAGCTGCCCACCGCCACACCACCACGAAACGCTAAGAGATAGAACGCAAGTGCGCGGGCCTGGACCCACGCCGCCACCTGCAGCCGGGTGCTTGCATTGAGCGTCGCCAGGGCAAGCAGCCAGCCCGCGCCGCCGAGCAGTAGGAACGCGAACAGCACCGCCTCACTGCGCACCACGGCCGCGGCAACGGTCGCTGCCGCAAAGGCCAGAGTGGAGGCTGCAATCAGATTTCCGCCCATCCGCAGGCGTAAGCGCGGCAGTAGCCACGCGCCAATCAACGCGCCTGCGCCCAACCCGCCGAGCAGTACCCCGTAGGTCAGCGGCCCGCCCTGGAGTGAGGTACGCGCCACCAAAGGCAGCAGAGCCCAAACGGCGCTGGCGGTAGCCGCAGACAAGATGGTGCGAAGGACGACGACTTGCAGCCGGGGGTATGGCGCGGGTGTCGCAAACCCGCCCGCATCGCCGCTAGCCTCTCCGCCGGCAGTACGCTCGGCAGGCCTCCGGCACCAGCGGTAAAGCACCGCCACCACGCCTACGAATGAGACTGCGTTGAGTAGAAAACGACGCCCACGCCGGCCTGCGCCAGGATCAGCCCGGCAAGGGCCAGCCCCACTGCGCGCGCCATGTTGAACGCCGCGCTGTTGGGTCGCGCCCGCAAGCTGTGAGCGTGGAACCAGGTCGCTCACCGTCATACCATGCCCGGTGCGTTCGCTCGCCGCGCCGGCGCCGAGCGCCAGAGTCAACACCAGGAGCAGCAGGGCAGGGGACATCGCCCCCGCGAAGGTACCGCCGCCAACGCCCCCGGCAGCGGCAAGCATCCACCCTTGGGTGATGAGCAGCATCGCCGCCGGTCCAGAGTCCGCCATTGCTCCGGCCGGCAGCGCCAGGAAGAAGACCGGGATGCTGGTGGCGGTCTGCCAGGGTCACCATCAGCGGAGACGAGGTCAGCGACGTCATCAGCCACGCCGCGCCCACGTTCTGCATCCGTGCCCAGGTTGGAGACGATCGTAGCCATCCACAACGCGCGAAACACCGGGTTCGACAGCGGCGCCCAGGGAGGGCTCCGCCGTTGCGGGTTGCGGGCTGGCGGAGGTTGCCATAGCGGCCTCTTCGCATGGTAGCCAGCCAGGGCTGTGTTACTTCCAGCGCGAAGCCGGGCGTACGATTGACGCAATGCTGAACCGCCGCCGCTTCCACTACTCTCCTCCGCCGCTGCCGCCTCGGCCGCCGCGTACGCCCACGCAGGGGACGCGGCCGCGCATCGCCGTCGTCGTCACCTACTGGGCCAAGCCCAGCTCGCACGCCGACTGGATCATCACCAAGCTGATGGACGGCTACTGGTGGAAAGGCAAACACGTCGACTCAGGCGTCGAAGTCGTCTCTCATCGATCAGCTCGAGCTCAGCGGCCTGGGACGCAAGATTTGCCAAGCGAAAGGCGTGCGCATCTATGACACGGTCGCCGGTGCGGTGACCATGGGCGGCAGCGAGCTCGCCGTCGACGGCGTGGTGCTCGTGGGCGAGCACGGCGAGTATCACACGAACCTGTTCGGCCAAAAGTATTACCCGCGGTGGTGGCTGTATCAGCAGATCGTGCGCGTGTTCGAGAAGAGCAAGCGCTCCGTGCCTGTGTTCAACGACAAGCACTTGTCGACGAGCTGGGATGAAGCGAAGTGGATGTACGACAAGTCGCGCGAGCTCGACTTCCCGCTTTTCGGCGACTCGTCGATCCCGTTCTACTATCGCAAGCCTGAGATCCGAGCTCGACATCGATACGCCCATCAAGAACTCGGTTGTGGCCGCCGGCGCAGGCGACAGAAGGGAGCCTGTTCCATGCGGTGGACGTGATGCAGGCGTTCGTCGAGCGGCGCAAGGGCGAAGTCAGGCGTGGCGTCGGTGCAGTCCATCCGCGGGCCCGAGGTGTGGACGTGGACGGACCGCAACGCCTGGGCGAGCAATCTGCTCAGGGCGATCGGAAAGCAATTCGACCAGAACATGCGCGAGGGCAACGCGAGCCCCGGCTGACCGTCATCGAGTATCGCGACGGCACCAGGGTGCGGTTTACTCGGCGCGCGGCGTGGGTTGGACGTATGCGGGAGATATCGAAGGTCAGAAAGAGCCGACGATGGTCTCGATGCTGGGCTGGCCGGGGCCGTTCGCGCAGTACCACGCTGCGAACGCCTTCGAGCGCTGCTCGTCCAGATGATGACGACGCGCAAAGAGCCTTACAATGCTGAGCGCCTGCTACTCTCGACCCGGGGATCACGTCCTACAGCCAGCATTCGAATTGGCAGAACGGCCGCTACTCCGCCGTCGGCCGGACCGTTGAGACGCCGTACATGGACATGAAGTACAAGACGACGCGCGGGCCGATGTTCAACACTGGGCCGCGGCCGCCAGCTCGTGCCGTACATGCGCGGCTTCGAGTCTAGGCTTGGCTGATTCTGTCAGGTTTTGGCAGAGATTTCGGAAATTTGAGAGGAGAGTTGAGGCCCGGTTGGCGTGTTGCCGACCGGGCCTCTTCCCTGCCGTTCGCCGCAGGCGCGACCTCGTGAAACCGGTTTCCTAATAGCGCGGATTTTGCGGACGGCTTACAAGGCCCAGCCGCCGGGGCGCTTGGAGAATTTGAGGGTGGACTGCGCAGTGAGAGCCGGCCGCCTCTCCGTGGCCGGCTTCTTTGTCCACTGCCAGGGTAGCAGCGGCGGCCAAGGGGGCTCCGGAGTATGTCGGGCGAATCTTGGCGGCTAACGTATTGATTTAAGAATGTTTATGAGCAAGTCGAAAATGCTTAAAACGGTGTGACGCTCGGCTAGGTTAGGACCGGGCCCTTCAGGAGTCGGAAAGCCAGCCAGGCGCCGAGACTAACGTCGGCGCCGGCGCAAAAACCGGGCCACCAAATCGGCATGCCGGGGTTTTCGATCCACAAGTGATGGAGGAAGACATCGAAGACTCCGTGTCCCACCAGCGCCGCCGCCACCAGCCACATGCTCTTTTTGAAACCCAGAACCGCGAGGAACGAGAAGCCCAAGCCCATCAGAGCTTCCATTCCAAGGGTGTCGTTGGACGCTCCCATCGCAGCGAAGAGCGCGTAGTAGGAGGCGACGACGATGAGCACGGTCGGGTAGAATGCCCGCGAGCGGTCCAGGCCGATGAGCGTCGCCGAGCCGGACACAGTCAGTCCCAGAATCAAGCCAATCAGATAATCCATCTACAGACCGCGCGGGAAGATCCCACGTTTTACTGCCGTGCGCGTATCACCGATCTACCGGCATTTCCGGAGCGCTTGCGCGCCTATTCGTGGGGACCACGGGCTCCCGCCCTCATCGGGCGTGACAGGCCCCAGCCACAGAGGCCGACTCGGTTGGGGAGGCGACTCGAAGCGGTCTCAGCTCATCGGCGCCTACGGGGATCTCGCCCAGGATGTCGAGGTTCATCCGGCATACATCACGCGAACCGTCCGGATCGGCTCTGAACTACTTCGCAGGGTCTACGTCGAAGCAACTGCTCCGGGTGGGTTGTCCTCGCAAACGGTCGTATCCGTCAACTCACCCGGGCCATCCACCTTGAATTACACGCTGACGGTCGACGTTCCTGTCGGCACGACGCCGAACTACCGGTTCGAAGTGACCGTGCTCGCGGACGAGCAGATCGACAACTACCGATTTCCAAACCGGCAAGTCACGGTTTCAGACGGCCAAACCTTCACCGAAGACTACATTCTGGACGAACCCGGTTTTGTGGAGGGGACAGTTACTCTGACCGGCAGCGGCGTGCTCCAGTCGATGTAAGCTGCACCTTGGCAGCGCACCTCGGCGGCCGGCTGAACGGCAAGCTGAAAGGTGTTGCCCGTGGCGTCCACATCGGTATTCGAGAAGATCGGCCCAACGACTAGCGGCCTTGCGGTTAGATCATCCAGGTCAATGGCGCGAATACGACGCTCTCACTACCACAACAGATCGTGAGCGTCGCCTCAGGCGAGACGGGAACAGGTCGTCCCGGTCGTTGTAGTAGATGCTGGTATACAGGGATATGTTGTAGTTACCCTCTCGAAGGTCTTCGATCGTGAAAAGATGCTTGATTGCCTGGTCCGTCAAAAGGCGATTCAACCACGGCGTAGCCCTGCGTTGGTCCGTAAGCCGTGACTCCATAGGTCTGGGGCGTTAGCGGGCCGGAGTGGTCGATCGTGCCGGAGATGGAACTATTTCGGGCGTTTGTAGAGTGTAATCGCAGCGCGCCCGGTTCCCGCAACCTGTTCGGCGAGATACTGGCGAGGCTCCAGGCTCTGGCCAGCGCCGGGCGGGTGATGTGGAGAGGGCTTGGAGCAGGCAGAACATGGAGTTGTCGAGAGGCAGGGTCGGAGCGGTGTCGGCTCAGCGGCGCTTGCGAAGCAAATCTACCCCGCGCGGCCCCCGGATCGACACCTGCACCGCAGGCAGAAGGAGGATCACGAGTGAACGCAGCGCGAATATCGTTGAAACGCAGCCGTGGGTCGACTACACTGACTTCGACCACTGGGCCAAAACGGAAAGCTCGGTTTAGAGAATTGTCCTGCATGCCCCAACCGGCTTATGGCCGGAAAGGTTTAAGTGGCGATGAGACCAACTCCGATTTCACGACAGCTCGCTTCGGTCCTTGGGTATCAACCAAGGAAGTCAATTGTTGGAGTGTGGCGCCATGCGGCATGAAGCGTGGACATCTGGGCGCATTATTAAAGCACTGCGGCGCAAGTCGCTATTGGGTGCATCAGTTGCCCTCTTGCTGGTAGGCGCCTTGTGTACAGCAGTTGGCACGGCTCGCGGGCTGGAGAACATTAGAGATGTGGGTTATCCGGACAGCGCCACTCTGCTTAGAATTGGGGAATTCATCCAATCGGGTCACATCTATCCTGACAGTGATTACCCTCCATATCTAGTTACTCTTTACGGGCCATTGACTTATGTCCTGCTTGCAGTTCCTTATAGGCTGGCGCAAGCAGTTGGCATCACTCCTGAGGCGCTGGTACGACTCGGTATAGTGGGCGCGCTGTGCCTGTGCGTTTTACTCATATTCCTGATCCAGCCGACGACTGTATAGCTCGCGCCTGATCGCGTGGCTTTGCGCCCTATTCGCTGTGTCTGCCTTTCCCCTGGCTTTCTGGACAACTCAGATTCGCGGCGATTTCTTAGCACTCGCGGTGTCGCTTTTGAGTCTTTACTGGTTCCTCCTAACGAATGGGCGCCCGCAGGCGATCGGCGCCGCAATCTGCGCCGGGATTGCACTTCTCGTTAAGCAGACGTTCTTCGCTGTTCCGATCGCTATCGTTAGCTGGCTTATCTACAGGCGGCGATACAAGGAGGCGTTCCTCTGGTCTACGGGCGTTGCGGTGACCTTTGTCGGTGGATATGCGATGGTGTGGTGGCGTGAGCCTCTGATGCTGAAACACATCGCGGCTCTCCGGGACCCGGTTCTTGAATACCGAGAGGCGTTATCCATACTGTGGAATGCCGTGTCTCAGCCCGTCATGCCTTTCGCTGCTATAGGTGGTTTATTAGCTCTATGGAAACGCACCCCCGAACGGCTCCTATCTCTCATTTACTGCATTGTCGCTTGGCTCGTGGCGAGTCTCACTGTTCTGCAAGTGGGAGGCAATATCAATTACTTCTGGGAACCATTATTGGCCTCGGCAGTGCTGGCTGGGCCGGGACTGTGCGAACTTCAACGCAAGGCGAATCGCACGCCGATACTAATCACAGCAATGATATTTGTACTACTCCTGCGGGCGTTTATCCCAATGCTGCGGCAAGAACTGGGTTATCTGAGGAAAAGTTATGCGAAAGTGAGCGACTACCGCGTTCGCAAGACAAAGTGGGAGTCGTTCGTGGCCACGGTGTCCGGGCGGAGGTTATTGTCGACCTATCCAGACGTGACAGTTCACAGCATGACCCCGGAGATTCCTGACCCATATTTGAATTCCGTGCTCGAACTCCGAGGCCGATGGAGCTTCGGGCCTGTTGTGGCTCAAATAAACGCGGGGATGTACGATCTCATTGTCATTGGAAAAGGACAGGCCGAGGCCGACGAGAGTGCCTTCTACCGAGGTGTTCGGATTTGGGACGACCGGATGTGGGGAGCTCTGAAGAGAACTTACAGGCTCGCGTGTGTATTCGAGGGTATGGAGGTTTGGTTGCCCAATAGCGGCTCTAGCGAGATCCTTCCTAGGCTTTCGGGTATTGGCTGTCTAGATGTAGCAAGAGACGCCGACAGGGGTTCTGCTCACCATTGAGAGCCAAGAACGGCCTCGCCGTGCTCATTGATACCGATTTACGATCCGTTCACGACCATCATTACGGGGTCAAACACTTCCTCGCGAGAGTAGTTCGCAAAAAATACGATCCCGCGCTCACGGCTCGATCCGACCTGGCAGACGATCACCTCGAAACTGTGATCTCCCAACAATGCCGGCTTAGGGGGTGTTCCTTCGTGTACAGTGGCGTTCAAGGACAGAATTATGGACGATCCGGCGGCCGAATTTGTGACCGGCGGCGGTCGTGTCGACTCGCCCGCGGGAGCTTATGTCCCCGATCCGTCGATGACCGGCTCCGCAAACTTCGGCTTCGTCGCCAAGTACAAGAAGGGTCAGCAGACTCCTGACGGCCAGACCCAGTTCCGCTTCCAGGCGGCGGACCTCAACTTCCACAGCACGTCTTACGACTGGCTGGTGGTTGCGGGGACCCGCGCGCAGTTTAAGGGTCTGGGCGAGCTCAACGGAGCTTTCGGTTCAGATGGCATCAGCGGGTATTCCTTCCTCCTCACAGCCGTCGATGGCGAGCAAAACGGCGGCGGCGGGACGGATGCATTCCGCATGAAGATCGTCGACAAAGCCAATGGCGCACTTGTTTACGACAGCGGCCTCGGAGCCGGAGACGACCTCGACGACGACGGGCCGATGCTTTCGCTCTCGGGCGGCAGCATCACCATCCACAGCCAGGGCGGTCGAAATAGCGGCCTTCCACATCCTCGTTTGGGCGCGGCTCCGGCCTGCCTTTCTCATCGTGGGGACCACGGGCTCGGGGCATGAGTCATTCAGTAAGGCGCTGGCGAACGGCCTCAGGCTTTGATCGCGATGATCGTGGCGTCGTCCATCGGATTCTCGCCGGCACGGAACGTTCGTAGGTCTTCGCGGATGGTTTGAATGATGGCTTGCGAGTCCCCGGCTCTCGCCCGGATTGTCGATGCAACAAGTCGCTCGGCGCCGAATGGATTCTCTTCGGCGTCTTCCTCTTCGACCACGCCGTCAGTGTAAAAGACGAGGATATCGCCCGGTCCTAACGCTGTTTCGGCGAGCTCGTATTTGGCGCCAGGGAGCAACCCGATCGGAGTTCCGCGAGCGGAGAGCCACTCGGGAGAGTCCGACCCAGCGCGCAGGACGAGGCCGGGCAAGTGGCCGCCGTTCGCGTAGCGTAGTCGGCCGGCGTCGACCTCGAGGGCAGCGTAGAGCACCGTTGCGTAGTTGGCGGCGCCGGTATTCTCATAGAGGACGCGATTCAGTTCTTCGAGCGCCGCCGAGGGGTCGGAAGAGCGCTGGCCGAGGGCCTGGATCGCGATGTCGACGGCGGGCATGAGCATCGCGGCGGCGAGCCCTTTGCCGGCGACGTCGGCGATGACGATGCCCAACGTGCCGTCCGGGTGCCAGAGAAAGTCATAGTAGTCGCCGCCAACCACGCGTGCGGGCTCCATCCGGGCGACGATGTCGTAAGGCGTTTGGGGCGGATCGTTCCGCTGGATGATGTTCTCTTGGACTTGGGCCGCCATGCGGACTTCGTCGACGAGCTCGTCCCGTTGTCGGCGCGCCGATTCGAAGAAGTCCCGCCGCCGCTGGCTGAGGCGGCCCATGGTTGCGACCAGGCTGAGGAAGACGGCCGTGAGCGCGAGATCCCGAACGAAATAGGAAGTCGGGGAGAGCTCGATCGGGCCAAACAGTTGGCGGAGCGCCACGCAGAGCAAGACGAGCGCCAAGGTGATTCTCCAACCCTGCGTGAGCGCGCAGAGGCTGAGCGGGATGAGGTAAAGGAATCCGATCGACAACGCCCGACCGGTGAGCCAGTCGCCGTAAGCGATTGCGGCAATCGTGAGAAAGACAAGAAGGACTTCGCTGCGTCGAATCAGCCGCTCGAGATCGCCTTCGAAACGCCGTTCCCGCTGCCGCTCACGCGCCAGAGATTCGCGGGTCTGTCCAGCATGGGGCACGTCCCAAGCTTATCAGTGCTAATGGTTCGAGATAGGAGAGAGGCTCATCCCAAGACCAACCGTAGCGCCGACATCGTGCCCATGAATGCGGTTGCCGGCCGTGCGATGGGTCGACTTGATCCACGCTCTGCAAGAAGTGGAGAGGATCGTGCTGATCGAGGCGGCCAATCACTCAGGATACTTTTCGAGGCTCCGATTGACTTCGTTCATCGCGGCCTCGAGCTGCGCGGCGTCCGTTAGCGATTGCCTCAGCAATCTCTCGACCGCGCGCGTGCGGGTCAGCGCGCTGTCGCGGGACGCGGGGCCGGACTCGCCGATCAGGCTGGCGCTCCAGCCGGGGCGGGCGACTTCCAGCAATACATCGTACGGGTAGCCCTCGATCCCTCGGATGACGAACCCGTTCTCGACGGCGACACACTCAACGCTCATATGGCAAGAATAGCAAGGCTTGCCGATTGCACTCCGGCGACGCGAGCCCTATTGGGTTGACGCTCGCCGGTGCTCCAACTTCCCTTGAGCGCGGATGAAACGACGGGACGGTCCGAAATGTCTAACAGTATGGCGGAGCGCCGGACGCTCTAGCCCGGTGCGCCGCCGAAAATCGAAGACGAACTCGTTCGTTGAGAGAGGTCCGAAATGTACATGAACGGTTGGAGCATGGGAGGAATGTGGATTTTCTGGCTCGCCGGGATCGTGCTTCTCGTCGTGGTCGCAGTCATCCTAGCTAGAACGCTGCAGGGTCCACGAGAGGAGAGCAACTCGTCCGAGCGAATCCTGAAAGAACGCTATGCAGGCGGTGAGATCAGCAAGCAGGAGTATGATCGAATGCTGGCGGAGATTCACCGATAGCTAGTGGCCAACCCACGTTGGAAAGTGGAGCCGACGACGGCGCCAAGACCAGCAGCGGCGTCGGCCCTAGAGATTCACTTCACTTGGATCGACTTGAGGTAATGCACCAAGTTGGCGATCCGCAAGGCCGCTTGCGAATCGTTCCCCGTGTGCTTGAAGATCTCCCCCCACATTGGCATCTCTTCCGATCCGTGCGCCTTGGACCCCTTTCCTTGTAACGTGGCCTGGACGCGTGCGGTCGGAAACTCTCCATGGTTGTGCTGGGACAAAGCGGTCAGGTCGGCTGGCATGCCCTTCAGGGCAGGGGCGGCCGGTCCGTCGCCTGTTGCCGTCTTGCCGTGGCAAGAGGCGCAAACGGATTGGAACAACTCCGCGCCATCGGTGATCGCGGCTTGATCTGCGGTCATTCGTACGGACTTGACCTTGGTGTCGGCGTGTAGCGGTGAACCGAGCGTTGCCGCCAGGATCAGAACTACGGCGATGGAAGACCCAACTAGGACATTGTGCAAACGAGTCGTTGCAGTCATGGCCTTCTCCGCTAGGGGAACCGCGCCCAAATAACCGCAGGAAGCGTCCGGACGCAATTCTAGCGTTGTTGGGTTGCAATTTTACTGCCGTTCCATCCGACTGAAGCGGGCGTTGTCCGGGTCCGCCGGAGCCCCTTCTGAGCCTTAGTGAGAATGCGCGCGCTGCCTCGTTTCGCATACGCGATCGTTGTCGATGTAGG
>JAWKHJ010000007.1:0-288091 GCA_041394905.1 Bryobacterales bacterium
AGCCTCGCCGAAGGAGATTCTCGCGGCGGCGGACGCGCTGGCCGACGCGCATGTGCCGGTCTTCAACGTCTCTTCCAATGACGACAAGCTGCGCACCCAGTGCCGACCGAATCTGTTCCACGTGCCGCCGAGCGCAAAGATGCTCGCCGACGCGGAGGCGCAGTGGCGCAAGGCCCACCCCGACGCCAAGAGTGTGGAGGCGCGCGCCTGGCATGAGGGCTTCGTGAAGTTTTCCGCCCGCGAGCTGAACCGCCGCTGGGAAGAGGCGACAGGGCGGCCGATGACAGACGAGGACTGGGCGATTTGGGCCGCTTACAAGCTGGTGAGCGACGCGATCGCGAACAACCCGGAGGCGGATGCCGAGGAGCTGCTCGCTTACTTCCACGACGAGATGGAGTTCGACGCGGTCAAGGGCGTCTTCGCCACCTTCCGCGAAACCGGGCAGTTGCGGCAGCCGTTGCTCATAGTGGCGGACGGAAAGCTCGCCGGCGAAGCTCCGGTACGCGGCGTCGCCGATTCGGAGGACCTCGATTCGCTCGGGGGCGAGCGGTGCCAACCATGAGGCGAGAACGATGAAGATGTTTCGGATTTTCCTGGTCGGCGTGATCGCGGCGGCTGCGTTAGCGGCGCATGAGCCCACGCATCGGCTCTTCGTGACGAACGAAGAGGACGACACGGTGTCGGTGATCGACAGCCGCACGCACAAGCTGGTGGCGACGGTGGAAGTAGGCGGACGTCCGCGCGGCATCGGCTTTTCGCCGGACCACTCGAAGGTCTACGTGGCGCTGGGCGACGAGAACGCGATCGGCGTGATCGACACGGACACCCTCAAGGTGCTCAAGAAGATTCCCGCGGGGTCAGACCCGGAAGCGTTTGCGGTCCACCCGAACGGGCGCATCTACCTGTCGAACGAAGATTCTGGGAAAGCGACGGTCCTGAACCCGGACACGGGAAAGATCGAGGCGGAGATTCAGGTTGGAATCGAGCCTGAGGGCGTCGCGGTGACGCCGGACGGCAAGAAGGTAATGGTGACGAGCGAGTCGACGAACATGGTCCACGTGATCTCGGTTCCCGAGCATCAGATCGTCGCGAACATCCTGGTCGGCGCGCGTCCGCGCGAAGTGGCGTTCTCTGAGGACGGCCGCTACGGCTATGTGACCTGCGAAGTGGGCGGCGAGGTGGTCAAGTTCGACGTGGAAACGAACAAGATCGTGCAGCGCAAGAAGCTGCGCCGCGAGATCCGGCTGGTGAAGCCGACGGGCATCCGGCGCGGGCCCGACGGTCGGTTTTGGATCGCGACGGGTCGCGGTGATTTGGTTGCGGTGCTCGACGCGCACACGCTGGATCTAGAGAAGACGATTCCGGTGGGCCGGCGCGTGTGGGGCATGGCGTTTTCCGGCGACGGCAAAACGCTTTACGTAACGAACAGCCTGGACGGGACGCTATCGGTGATCGACGTGGCGAAGGAAGAGGAAGTCGAGAAGATCAAGACGGGAGGCATGCCGTGGGGCGTGATCCTGGACGATTAGTGCGACTCGCCGCCGGTTTGCTCGCGCTCGCGGCGACAGCCGTCGCAGCGCCGACGGCGCAGGAGGCCATTGGCTGGAAGCTGTTCTTCGACCCGTTGCTGTCGCGACCGCAAACCTTTCCTGTGGTTCGTGCCACTTGCCGGAGAAGGGATACGAGGGCGGCGAGGCGCTGAGTAAGGGCGCGCACGGCGACATTCTGGGGCGCAATACGCCAACCGTGGTGAATTTGGCCGACGCGGAGTTCTTTTTCTGGGACGGCCGCGCAGGCTCGCTCGAAGAGCAGGCGCAGGGGCCGATGCAGAACCCCAAGGAGATGGACATGAAGCTCGACGAGATCGTCGAGCGCGTCTCCGCGCAACCGCACTACCGCAAGGCATTCGAGAAGATCGGCGTCCACAAGATCACCGCCGATGCGATCGCGGAAGCGCTGGCCGCCTTCGAGCGCAAGCTGGTGACGGGGCCGACGAAGTTCGACCGCTGGATCAACGGCGACCGTTCAGCGCTGAGCCCGCAGGAGGAGCGCGGGCGCATGATCTTCTTCACGAAAGGCGATTGCGCGATGTGCCACAACGGCCAGAATTTGACCGACGGCGACTTCCACAACATCGGCACAGGGACGAAGGACGACGAGGGCCGGTCGGCGATCGACCCGGACCCTTACTTCAAAGGGGCGTTCAAGACCCCGGCGCTGCGCAACTGGAAGACCCGCGAGCCGTTCATGCACGACGGGCGCTTCAAGACGCTACGCGAGGTGCTCGAGTTCTACTCCGAGCCGCCGCCAACCGAGGTGGGCGAGCGCGAGATCGAGGCGAAGCACTTCACCCCGCAAGAGATTGACGATCTGCTGGCGTTCTTCGAGACGCTCAACGGTTCGTGGCCGGACTTGAAGCCTTTTGAGAAGGCTTGGAAGGACTTGGGCGTCGAGTGAACGAACCGTTGATTCAGGTCAATGATCTGGCCAAACGTTACCCCTCGGGCGCGGGCGTGCTCACGGTTTTCGAGGGCCTGTCGTTTACCGCGAAGGCGGGCGAGAGCGTGGCGCTGGTGGGCGAATCGGGGGCGGGCAAGTCGACCTTGCTGCACTTGATCGGCGCGCTCGACAAGCCGAGCTCGGGGACGATCTTCTTCGACGGGGCGGACCTCGAGAGCAAGACCGAGGCGCAGCTCGACGCCTACCGCAACCGCGAGATCGGCTACGTGTGGCAGAGCTATCACCTGCTGCCCGAATTCACCGCGCTCGAAAACGTGATCATGCCGTTGCTGATTGCGGGCGCGGACCGCAAGAAGGTCGAACCGGCGGGGCGGAGTTGGCTCGAACGCGTGGGGCTGGGCGCGCGGACGACGCACCAAGCCGGCGAGCTCTCCGGCGGCGAACAGCAGCGGGTTGCGCTGGCGCGCGCGTTGGTGCGCAAGCCGCGGCTGCTGCTGGCCGACGAGCCGACGGGCAACCTGGACGAGGGCACAAGCGACGCCATCATGGAGCAGATTTTCGCGCTGCCGGGCGAAGAGGGCTTGGCGTGCATCGTGGCGACGCATAACCTGACGTTCGCCCGGCGTTGCGACCGGGTGTTGCGAATCGAGCGGGGCGCGATCCGGGAAGAGGGCTAGGCGGGTACGAAGACTGTCACGAAGTGACAGTCGCGACGTGTCGTCGAGCGCCCTGCCGGACCCCAGACTTGCGTCTGGGGCTAGGTTAGGGGATGCAGCGTTTCACGGGCGCTCGTCGCTGACGACGCCTTTCATGTTTTTGATGGTTCCGATGATGTCGATGCCGGTCATGGCTTTGACGGTCTCGGGCAACTGCGCGATGGCGGCGGTGACGTCGCCGGTGACGCGGGCGGCGCCGGTTCCGCCAGAGCTGTCTCCGCCGTTGGAGATGACGACGATCTTGTCCGTTTTGGCCAGGGGCTCGGCGATGGCGCGGGCGAGCTCGGGCAGAGACTCGAGCAGCTTCTCGGCGAGCGCGGCTTGGCCGTACTGCTTCCAGGCTTCGGCCTTGAGGCGCATGGCCTCGGCTTCGGCGGAGCCCTTGGCGCGAATGGCGTCGGCTTCGGCCTCGCCGCGCAGGCGGATCTCGGTGGCCTCGGCGTTGGCTTGCGCCTCGCCTTGCAGGCGGGTGGCCTGGGCGCGCGCTTCGGCTTCGGCGATCACTTGCGACTTGCGGCCCTGGGCCTCGGTCTCCAGGCGAAAGCGCTCGGCTTCTGCCGGCTTGCGCACCGAGGCTTCCAGTTCGCGCTCCTTGACGCGAACGTCTTCTTCCTGGATCTCGATCTGCTTCTGGCGCTCGATGAGCGAGACCTTCAGCTCCTCCTGCCGGATGGCTTGGCGTTGGCGCGCCTGCTCGAGGCTGAGCGCAGCGTCGGCGGCGGCTTTGGCCGCGTTGATCTCCTTCTGATAGGCCGCCTGGGCGAGCTCGAAGTCGCGCTGGGATTCGGCGACCTGCTGCTCGCTCTTGAGGCGTGCGGCTTCGGACTGGCGCCGCGCCTCGGCCTGCTCGACGCTGGATTCCTTTTGCGCGATGGCTTGGCCGATGGCGGCGTCGCGCTTGACCTGTGAGGTGCGCTTGATGCCGAGCGCGTCGAGGTAGCCCTTCTCGTCGGAGATGTTGCGGATGGTGAAGCTGACGATCTCCATGCCCATGCGGGCCATGTCGACCGAGGCGACTTCGCGGACTTGCTTGGCGAATTGGTCGCGGTCCTTGTAGATCTCCTCGACGGTCATGGTGGCCATCATGGCGCGCTGGTGACCTTCGAGAGTTTGCAGCGCGATCTGCGCAATTTCGGCGGTCTTTTTGCCGAGGAACTGCTGCGCGGCCGTGCGAATGGCGTCTTCGTTGCGCGCGACTTTGACCTGCGCGACGCCGTCCACCGAAAGCTCTACGCCCTCTTGGGTGTAGACGTTGGGCGTGCCGACGGTCAGGGTCATGACCTCGAGCGAAAGCACGTCGGCGCGCTGGAAGAAGGGGCTGATCCAGGTGCTCGAACCGACGACGACACGCGGCTGGGCAGCGCCGCCGGAAATGATCAGGGCCTCGTTGGGGTTCCCGCGGATGTAGAACATGGGCGTCTCCTCGTGAATTCGAACATAACTACGCTGGGCGTGTGCGAAATCTTCCCAAAATCGTACCGGAGGAAGAGCGAGGATATTTTCTGGTTTTTCTTCAGCTCCGGTGTTTTGCCTTACACTTTGTCTCGGGCGGCGACGCAAATGCGGAAAATTCGAGCGGCGCTTTTGTTGTGTGCAGCGGCTTCGGCGGCCGGGCAGGTGACGATCTCGGGCGTGGTCACGGCGCGCGACGGGGCGCTGAGGCGTCTGCGTTGGCGGATGTCCTCGTGATGACGGCGTCGAAAGATGCGTCGCCAATGCCAGCCGCCGAGGCGTTGACCGATTCGCTAGGCCGCTACCGGCTGACGGGAGTACCGAGGGGCCGCTATACCGTGGCGCGAAGTCGGCGTCGTACTACACCGTGAAGGTAGGCGACGTCGAGACGGAGTCGATCGTAAAGGCCTGCCTAGAGGCCGGCGATTGCGGAGATACGGATTTCGAGCTCGCCCGCGGCAGCGTGGTCCGAGGGCTGGGTGACGGACGACTTCGGCGATCCGTGGCCGGGCGTGCGTGTGAGTCTTGCTGTGGAGGACCTCCGGGCCGAAAACGCCCGAGGAGCTTCGAACGCATGGCCGGTATCCGGCAGACGGACGACCGCGGCTATTTTTCGAATGGGGCGTGCGCCCGGGCGTTACGATCTGACTGTTCAGCCGGCGAACTTCGAAATTGGCAATGCCACCGAGGGCTGAGCGTCAAACGATCGAAGGTAGCCGCGGGACAGGACAGCGTGCAGACGCGGCTGACGATGCACGACCACGAGAGGGAGTCGTTCACCCTGAGCGGAGTGGTGAAGAGGTGCGGCGGAAAAAGGGCGGCGCTCCTGATGCCTGCGGCCGTCGATCGCGGACAGCGCCGCAGTTCTATTGGGCACGCGGGGCACGGATCGAGAGAGGAAGAGAAGTTCGTCGTGGTCGGTGCCGAAGGCCGCTTCGACATGTTTCTCAACAGCGGTCAGGGAGCAGGCAAGCCGGACCAGTATCTGGGCAGAATCACGGTGGATCGTGACATCGAAGGGCTCGAGCTGACGCCGCAGCCGCCGACGGGCGTGCGGGGAGCCGCGTGGAACTGTTGGGCGCCCCGCCGCGGGGACCGAGTCCTCACGGTGGGATGGGCGCACGGGGTGCGCTATGGGGTGGGTTTATGGAAGCTGAAGCGCGTGCGCCCGAGTACCGGTCCGGACGGAGGGATGCCGCCGGGGAACTACATCCTGCGGCTGAACGATCCAGATGCGTACATCGTCGATAGCCCTGTCTTTTCAGTCGCGCTGGGGCAGATGGTCGAGATGACGGTGCGCATCTCGAATGAGTTCGCCACCGTGCGCGGGCGCGTACGCGCCGCTTCCGGAGGAAAGCCGGTAGCAGCGCACTCCGTGGTCGGGATGCGCGGGGAGCGCGGTACGCATACAGCGAAGGCGGACGACGAAGGCCGCTTCGTGATCGAAGGTGATCCCAGGAAAGTACGAGATCACGGCTTGGCCTGACGCGCGGATCGATGCAGGGAATACAGCAGCCTGGGAACGGCAAGGGCAACAGGTCCGGCGTCTGGCGGTAGAGCCCGGCTTCGAGGCGGAGGTCCGTTGACCGGTGACCGCGCCATGAGAGCCTTTGTCGCCAGCTTGGCCTTGGCGACTGCGTTGGCCGCTCAACCGGCGCCTGAGGCGGCCGACGGTCGAAGCAGACGGTCTCAGGAAAGGTGGTCGAGGCGGCCTCGACCGGTGCGCCGATTCGCGGCGCCAAGATCGTGTTTCGAGTGGGCCAGTTCGCTACCACCACCCATAGCGATTTCGGGGACGCTTTTCGGCCGAGGCCCCAGCCGGCAAGGGGCGAGAATGTGGTTGTTTCGGTCAGAAGGCCGGGCGTCTCGACCAAAGCGGCCTTCTCACAGTCCCGGCGGCGCGACCGCTGACGGATGTCCGCATTGAAGTCGATCGAGCTTGCGTGATCGCCGGACGAGTTACAGACCAGCGCGGTCAGCCGGTTGTCGGCGCGCGCGTGAATGGCCTTCGACCCTCACGTCTACACCGGGATAGGACATGCTCGGACGGTGGAGAAGGCACGGGGCGACGACCGACGTCGCGGCGAGTACCGCATCTGGGATCTGGAACCGGGGGCGTATGTGGTCGCTGTGATGCCCGAGCATGCGAATCCGGCAGGAGGCATTGTCATGCGAGGAGGTCTGTTGCATTTATCCGGCCTTCGCTCGCTGGTGAGGCGGAACCAGTAGGCTTGGCTGGGGACAGGTGCGCGAGGGCGTGGATTTTCAAACGTCCAAGGCGCCCGACACAGCGGTGGAGTTCTCGATCATGCCTCAGGATGGTGGAGCGCCATGCAGCAATTGCGGCGTCCGAGTACGCCTGGATGAAGAAGACTGCACCGCTCGTCGTGACCGATGGATACGTCGGCGAAGGGGCCGGCTTGCGGGTGGAAGGCTATCGCCGGGGAACTACCAAGCGTCCTTGCATGGCTCCGATCCGGTGCTTCGACAGGGCATTCATGGATCCGCTCGATTCACGGTGACGGCAGGAGGACGGAGGAGAATACAGGACTGCAGGCGGTCCGGTCCGCGGCGTGATCGAGCTAGAGGCGGCCAGCGCCGCCAGATGGGACAGAGCAGAGCCCTGGCGAGGGGGCGTACGGTTGATGCCGTCGATGTACAAGCTTGCAGACGGGCTGATCATCCGAGGCTTGGCGGCCAATCTGGAAATTGCCAGAGCTCCGAATCGGCCTTCGAGCTTTCGAGCTATCCCGGGCGCGTGACGCTGCAAGTGAATGGACGCGAGGGCCTACCTCGGGGAAGCTTCACGCAATGGCAAGCCGCTCGACGGCCCGAGCATCGAAATTCCGACGAAGGCGCGATCGATGGAGTTGAAGCTGCGGAGTGCGATTCGCGATGAGCCTGCTCACTGGAACACTCACTACGCCACCCGTAAGCGAAGAGGGCTTCGACCGCTGTACATGGTCTACGCAAGCCATCCGACGACCGGGCGAGTTACGGCAGGATTCGCTTGACCCAAGTCCGCGCCGATGGCGGCTTCGAGTTGCCGCTGCCTCCGGGCGAGAGTATGAGGTTATCGGAGCTCCATCCGACCCGAACTTCGGGAACAGGCTGTTTCGCTCCGGTAAAGCAAGAGCTGCGCAAGTACTTCAAGCGTGTGAGCGTCGGCCGGATGAGACGACGCGCGTGGGCACCGTTTGCGCGGCCGAAGTCATGGGGGCCATCAAGCCGGCAGGCGTTCGAGGATGCGGGTGCGGGTCGAGTCCGATGAGCCGTAGACGTAGCCGCGCCAGTGGATGACTTTCGAGCCGGCCGGAGCCGAAGGCGTAAAGCCAGATCCACGTGGCGAGCGGCGTGTACGCGAAATAGACACCCGTAGTGGCGGTCAGGCCGATCTTCGCGCTCGGGGAACAGAGGCGTCCGCAATAGCCGCGCATCGGCATCCCGCCCGGCCATGCCGGGCAGGGTGTGACAATGAGCGCGCCGAGGCCGACCGGGTCGCCCATGGCGGTCGCGACGAGGCAGGAGACCGTGGCGCCGCAATAGACGTGTGGGCGATGAGGCCGGCGACCCAGAGCTTGGTGCGGTAAACGCGCGTGATCTTCATCTGGCGCACGGCCCAGTCGAGAAACTCGTGGCGCGAGCAAAGGCCGGTGGTGGCAGCCATGGCGGCGGGCGCGTAGCGGATCCCGGAAGCCTGCGTCTTCGATGGCGTGGGTGAAGGCGGTAATCGTCGCTGACGGCAGCCTTGCCAGTACTCGCCGACCTTGGCTTCGTCGAAGGTCGCGCGGCGCAGGGCCATGCTGCCGCCCAGGCCGAAGTTTTTCCATCGGGGCGCATGGTTCCGGCGATGGTGGAGTCCCAGGCGCTGCGCATCGGCGGCCAGAAGCCGCAGGCCTTCGGGGAAGTACCAGCGAAAGCCGGTCGAGGCGCCGACTTCTTGGTGGGCGAGCGGCTGGACGAGAGCATGGAGCCAACGCTCGGAGACCTGAGCGTCGGAGTCGGCGAAGGCGAAAACGTCGCCGCGGGCCTGGAGGACGGCTTGTTGCAGGTTGTGAACTTTTTCGCCCGTGCCGTCGGGCGGAGGGCCGGCGAGGACGAGCTTGAAGCTTTCGCCGAGCGTCATGCGGGCGACGCGCACGGCGTCGTCTTCGGCCGAGCGGCAGACGACGATGAGCTCGTAGTCGGGGTAGTCCTGATGGGCGAACGAGCGCAGGTTGGCGGCGAGGTCGTGGTCGGCGCCCCGCACGGGGATGATGAGCGAGACCGACGGGCTGTAGGGCGCCTCGTCGGGGTCGCGCTCGGCGAGGAGCTCGGCCTCGATGAAGTCTTGGTACTTGCGGCCGGAGCGGACCGAGAGCACGGTGGCGAGAACGGCCGGGGCGACGAAGATCCAGAAGACGACTTCGAGCAAGACCGGCAGGATAGCAGAATGGCCACGATCACCTGCGGGGGGAGTCGAGCCGCAGGTAGTCCGCCCTCACGGCTGGATTCACTGCCAGCGCCAGATCTTGCCAGAACCCGCTGGCTCTACGGACGTCCCAGAGGAAGCTTCCGTAGCCGGGGCGGCGGAAGTGGGTGTGCAATGCGCTCGCAGCCATGCGAATCAGCTCCGGAGTCTGGATGCGGGCGCGAACACATGCGCCGAGGACTCGGAACGTGAGCTCAGAGGAACGGCCCTGCAGGGCGATCTCGAGATCGTCGTGAAGCTCGGGCCACTTGCCAACTGCTGCAGCCACAGCCCTGGCAACCACAAGCCCATCGGGGGCTGCGGCCAAAGCGATGTAGTCGAGCGCCGCCCCCAAGTTGTACCTGCACGCCTTGCGGAGGCTAAAGAGCAGGAAGTTTGCCTGACCTTTCGGCGGCTTAGAGTCCAGGAAATCGAGCACGGCGTCCACGACGTCAGCTGCAAGATTGCTGCGGGTGACCGTGACGGCCAGGATATTGGCGGTAGCGACATGGCCCGCCGTTTCCAGGAAACGAAAGGCGAGTTGGAGGGTATCCTCGAGCTCCGCGTCTGGACACCGCGCCACCAGCGCCGCCAGCAGATTGTGCGCCTGCGGGTGTCCGGAGTTCCTCTCCAACCAGTCCAGAGCCAGGCGGCGAATCTCCCCGTCCTCCGGCGCTCCCGCCAGCAGCGGAGCCAGCAGATTGTGCGCCTGCGGGTGTCCCGAGCTGCCCTCCAACGAGTCCAGAGCCGCGGCGAATCTCCCTGTCCTCCGGCGCTCCTGCCACTGCGGAGCCAGCAGATTGTGCGCCTGCGGGTGTCCGGAGCTGCCCTCCAACCAGTCCAGAGCCAGGCGGGCGAATCTCCTGTCCTCGGGAGCCCCCTTCACCAGCGGCGCCAGCAGATTGTATGCCTGCGGGTGTCCGGAGTTCCTCTCCAACCAGTCCAGAGCCAGGCGGCGAATCTCCCCTGTCCTCGGGAGCCCCCTTCACCAGCGGCGCCCAGCAGTTCGTACGCTTGCCGGTGGTCGGAGTTGCGCTCCAACCATTTCAGGGCCAGGCGGCGAATCTCCCCGTCCTGCGGCGCTCCCGCCACCAGCGGCTTCAGCAACTCGTACTTCTGCGGGTGTTCTGGAGTTGCTCTCCAACCAGTCTAGGGCCTGGCGGCGAATCTCCCCGTCCTCGGGAGCCCCCTTCACCAACGGAGCCAACAGCCAGTACGCCTGCGGGTGTTCAGTTGCGCTCCAACCATTCCAGGGCCAGGCGGCGGATCTCCCCGTCCTCGGGAGCCCTCACCAGCGGCGCCTAGCAGTTCGTACGCCTGCCGGTGTCCGAGTTGCTCTCCAACCAGTCCAGGGCCAGGCGGCGAATCTCCCCGTCCTCGGGAGCCCCTTCACCAGCGGCGCCAGCAGTTCGTACGCCTGTGGGTGGCTTCCCCACTGCTGTAGCCATTAAGCGGGCGCGAACGAGGTGTTCAGCTGATCGGGAGCTTGCTCTTAGAAAGGCAAAAACGCTGCTCCCGCGTCGGGGGAGGTACGGAGGAAGCGCCAGCACACCTCATCGAGGTCCTCGCGTTCCATCGATTCGGTCCGCCAAGCCCCACAACCCGGTCGCCACCGACCCAGGGAGGGCGCTTTGGCCGTCCGTGACTCAACGTGAGCGCCACCTCAATCGGCGACGGTTCGAACGCCAGATCAGGGTCGCGGTTCATTGCGGTCAACCAAACAGGGAGAAGTTCGGGCTGCGGGCGCCGGCGTGCGCGGTCACCTGCCGATGGTAGCCTCCTGCAATGCTCGCCGCCGTTCATCCTCAGAAAGCCTCGGCGTCTGTATGAATCGCCCGATCAATGTGCGCTGGAGCTTCGACTCAACCGCGGCGACTCCAGGACCTCGGACAGGACACGGGCCCACGCGACATCCCAAGAGACCTGCGGATAGGAGGACTTTGAGGATCGGGCGAAGGATCTCGCCAGCCAGGTGAGCATGCGCAAAGTCGACGCCCTCCGTGCTTTGCCGAAAGTGCCGCTGGTCTTCCTCCGACAAACGGCGGATCGCGTCTCCTCGCCCTGACCGGCAATCAGGGTGTTTGGAGTCTCGATGTAGAGTGCGCTCAGCGCGAGGATCCGCTCGGCCACACGGAGCGCACCAATTTTGTCGAGCCTTCTTCGGAAACGCCGCGCAACTGATTCAGCGGTCGAAGATTCTCGGCCAACTCCGAACATCACGTGGACGAGAAGGGCGTTCTCGGTCAAACGAGTTTCGCGTTGCCTACCCGTCCTGTCGTGAAACCAGTCGATGAATTTCGGCGCTCCGGATCGCCTAGGTGAGGCGCAGTGAACGTCGTGATCCGGAATGGATGCCGAAAGCGCTCTCTCGAACTCCCTCTCGCTGCTCAGTCGGACCGCATACGACGATTGCCGCCGCATGGCCAAATCCCCTTCCACCGCTGCCGTGAGATCCTCGCCCCAAGTTTCCCGATCGGTCACGGCGTACGGGTCGTCGACCATGAGCATGATCTGACGTTCGGAGGAGAGTTTGGCAATTGCAGGAGAGCCT
Organism: Bryobacterales bacterium; assembly: GCA_041394905.1. Classification (GTDB taxonomy): domain Bacteria; phylum Acidobacteriota; class Terriglobia; order Bryobacterales; family UBA6623; genus RI-231. The sequence goes on from JAWKHJ010000007.1 coordinate 11,630, forward strand.
CCGGAAGCTGCTTCCTCGCAACCTCGGCAATTGGGCTGATCCGCGACTTGAAGCACGGCATGCGCGACCAACTGGCGCAGGAGCACAGACTTCAATATCGCCAGACCGCCCATCGATCCAGAAGACTGGGATCCACGCTCCTCGAGCCGCTCTTCCAGGGTCCGGCCTCCAAGCGTCGAACGCACTCCAGAGCGCCTCGAAGAGCTTCGGGCGGTCGGAAAAAGCAGCCTTCTCGAAGATCCTTGAAACCAAATCGCCCGACACGACGATTCGCCTGGAGGTTTCCGCACTGGGACTAGGCGTGACATCGGCTTCTACGCGATGAATCGTCCTGGCCGCGCTCCAGCGGATCTTCGAGGCGCTTGCTCGTAGTAGCTGATTAAGTCGCGATGATCTCCGGCGCTCGCTCGCTCCGCCTAAAGCCAGCGATCAGGCGGCCGGCCCTGGCGGATGACCGATCAGTGGATCGCGTACGCCTTGCAGCCAGAGCAAAGCCCACATTTCGTCGATGGGGTCCGCCTGTTCGACGAGAAAGGGGACGGCGGCTCGTGCCTCGATCTCAGGCAGAATTGTCCGCAGCCCGTCGTCCAGGCAACACTCTCCGGCCACGGCCAGACGACGTTCGAGTCCGTAACCTTCGAAGCGACCTGGAAGCGAATGGCGTCAAGTGCGGTCTCGTTCGGCGCCTCTCTTAGAAGTTGGAGGATGTCCCGGAATTCCTCTAGGGCATGTCTGAGAGCGGCTCGGGTAAGCGTCCGTTTGACCTGTACGACATGAATCAGATCACCCGAAGGGCATACGATGTCGGAAAGCTCTTTCTGATGGTGAGATCTTCTTCCCGAATTAGGTTTTGATAGAACCCGAAGAGAAAAATGCGCAGCCTGGAAAGAGTATCCGGCCAGAGCCTAAGTCCTGCCGAACGCACGCTTCGGGCACTGGCGCCAAGTTTCGGTTAGCCAGCGCAACCCCTGCCCTGACGCTGGCGCTGCATTGGCGACATAGGCGAGAAGAGGTCGCGCGTACTGGTAATCCCGGCGGAGCGTGTGTGCTGTCGACCAAGAAAATTCTAGTAAATCGAAGCGAATTCGCGTCTAAGAATGCCCCTTAACGAAGCCAAGATTGGGGCTGAGCTGTGGAAAGCGCGCGCAATCCTACAGCGCGACCGTGTTTCGCGGATGAAGCGCGCGTGGCGTATTCCTCTGTTGGGCCGATGTAGTGGAAGGTCACAGGCGACGCCGTATTGTTGGCCGAGCTCGGCGCGTCGTCGTGGAAGACGAGGTCTTTGATGTAGGCGCGGTTGGCGGTGTCGTCGTCGTCACCGAGCAGGGGGAGCTTGCGGCCTTGTTGGGCTAGGCTGCGGCGCAGGCGCGAGCCGTTCTCTCCGGCTGGGCCTTGGGTGACGTTGGCGAGGTTCACGTCGACTTTGCGGTCCATGTAGGGGCTGATGTCGACGACGCGATTGACCAGTTGCGGGCCGCGCGAGAAGTAGTATTTTTCCGATCGATTGCGGGCGAGGCCGGCTTCGAAGTGCTCCGGGTAGTCCCAGCGGCCGCCGGACATCCAGCAGGCGGCTTCGACGGACTGGGCAGACGTAGTGGTCGGGGTTCTCTTCGTAGTGGCCCCAGGGGTCGTAGCAAAGGACGGTGTCGACCTTGAGCAGGCGGAAGAGGAAGATGAGCCGCGCGCGCAGCTCGAGCTTGAGGAGCCGTCCATCATGTGGTTGCGGCAGCCGAGCGTGTAGAGCTTCTCGAGGCCGAGCCGGCGGGTGACTTCGAGCGTATCGCGCTCGTTGTTGAGCACGACTTCGCCGACGGTGGCGCCGCTGCCGGCCATCTCGTCGTTGGAGGTGCGGATGAGGAAGCCGCGGTAGCCCTCGTCGATGAGCTTGAGCACGGTTCCGCCGGCGAAGATGGGGATGTCGTCGCAGTGGGGCTGGATGGCGGCGAGCACCTTGCCCGCGTGTGGCTTGCCGCTCTGGGGTCGATCGAGGACGACGTCCGCTTGTTGAGTCGTGCGGAAGGAGGCAGGCTCCTGCGCGGCCGAAGCCGCGGCGGGCAACGCGCCGCCTGCCATGGCGGAACCGAGAAAGTATCTGCGACGCATGATCGCCGATTCTAGCTGACGAGAGGCGTGGTAGAACAGAACGAAGCCATGCTCGCCCGACGCCGTGAATTCCTCAAGACCGCCGCCGCCTTCTGCCGCAGGCAAGCCTTGCCCGCCCAAGCGGGCAAGCCGCTGTGGAGGCGAAGCCCTACGCCGCCGACCCGCACTGTCGCATTACGCGCTGCTCGACCAGATCACGGCGGACAACGTCGCCGGGCTAGAAGTCGCCTGGGAGCTCGAGACGCTGCTTTAGCGAATACGCGCGCGATCGGCATGATAGAATGCACGCCGATCGTGATCGACGGCGTGATGTACGTCTCCGGCTACGGCTTGCACACGCATGCGGTCGAAGCGCACACGGGCAAGACGATTTGGACGAACGAGGGGTTCGACTCGGGGCGCCGCCGGACATCGGCCGCGGGCGTCTCGCGAGGAGTGGTGCACTGGAAGGACGGACGTGAGGACCGGATCTTCGCGCCGGTGCGCGAACACATCTTCGCCATCGATCGCGCAACGGGCAAGTTGATCGACTCGTTCGGCGAGGGCGGTGCGATTGACGTAGAGAAGGAGCTCGACCGTCCGTTGGGCGAGGGCGAGTCGGTGGCGTCGACGACGCCGGGAGTCGTCTTCGAGGACTTGCTAATCGTCCCGACGCGCAATGGCGAGGGGCCGTCGAAATCCTCGCCGGGACCGATTCGGGCCTATGACTGCCGCACGGGCAAGCGCCGCTGGATCTTTCACACGATTCCTCACCCGGGCGAGTTCGGCTACGAGACCTGGTCGCCGGACTCGTGGAAGGAGGCGGGCGGAACGAACTGCTGGGGCGGCATGAGCGTCGACCACGAGCGCGGCCTGGTGTTCTTCGGGCTGGGCTCGCCGGCGTTCGATTTTTGGGGCGGACGGCGCAAGGGGCAGAACCTGTTCGGCAACTGCGTGGTCTGCCTGGACGCGCGCACGGGCGAGCGCAAGTGGCACTATCAGACCGTCCACCACGACCTGTGGGATTACGACATCCCCTGCCCGCCGAACCTGGTGACGGTGATGCACAACGGTCGCCCGCGCGATGCGGTGGCGCAGGTGGCGAAGACGGGTTGGGTCTACCTGCTCGACCGCGAGACGGGCGAGCCGCTGTATCCGATCGAAGAGCGTCCGGTGCCGGCCTCGACCGTGCCGGGCGAGGAAGCCTGGCCGACGCAGCCGTTCCCGACGCATCCGCCGGCGTTTTCGCGGCAGTATTTCGGCCCCGGAGACGTGGCGAACTTGTCGCCCGAGTCGCACGAGTACTTGGTGAACGAGCGACTCAAGGACATCGTCTTCGCGCGGATGTTCACGCCGCCGCGGCTGGACCAGGAAGTGATCTGTTACCCGGGCTACCACGGCGGCGGGCTGTGGGGCGGCGCGGCGTGGCGGGCCGATGAAGGCGTGCTCTATCTGACGCACAACGAGATCCCGTGGAGCTTGAAGCTGGTGCGTGCTCCGGAGGGTTCGGGCTATCCCTTTGAGCACACCGGCTACTTGCGGCCCGAAGACAAGGACGGCTATCCGGCGATCTCGCCGCCGTGGGGACGCATTTCGGCGATCAACCTGAACTCGGGCAAGATCTTGTGGCAGGCGCCGCACGGGGAGTACAAGGAGCTCACCGAGAAAGGCATCCCGCGGACCGGCACCTACAACCGCAGCGGACTGGTGGCGACCAAGGGCGGCGTGCTGTTTGCCTCGGGTACGCTCGACAACGTGTTCCGGGCGTATTCGCAGAAGGACGGCAAGCCGCTGTGGGAATGAGTTGGGAGGCGGCGGATACGCCACGCCGGCGACGTACGAGGCCGATGGACGGCAGTATGTCGTGATCGCGTCGAGCCCGCGCTCGGACGCGCGCGGCGCGGGCCCGAAGGCGGGCTTCACGGCGTTTGCGCTGCCCAAGTGATGATGCGCAAGTTGTTGCTGTTTCTGGTGGCGCTGGCCGCCGCACGGAGTCTCGCGAACGCCTCCGCCGGAGAAGGCGTTCCAGCCGGGAGCCGGTCGAGCAACCGCTGCCGTACGGCTACAAGACGCACTTGGCGCTCGGGCTCAAGTGCACCGATTGCCACACGATCCCGAACCCGGGCGACTTTGCGACGTTCCCGGCCGAGGCCAAATGCATGGCCTGCCACTCGGCGATCAAGGCGGACAGCCCGCACATTCAGAAATTGGCCGAGGCGGAGAAATCTGGCAAGCCGATCGCGTGGAACCGGGTGTATCAACTGCCGGAGTTCGTCTACTTCTCGCACGCGGTGCATTTCGAGGATGCAAAGATCGCCTGCCAGGACTGCCACGGGCCGGTGGAGGAGCGGGCGGTGCTATTCCAGGAGAAGCCGATCACGATGCATGCTTGCATGCGCTGCCACGCCGAGCGCGGGGCGTCGAACGATTGCGAGCTTTGCCACGATACGCACTGACGAGACGTGCGGTATCGCATGTGTCGGAGTGTTTGTTGAAGCCTCGTGGCGCGATCCGCCAGGATTGCAGGGTCGCGAGCCATCGCGACCGGAAAAGGAGCCGTCGCGATGACTGGCGATGCGGCAAACGTGGCCCTTTGCGCCCGACATGCAGAAATCGCTCTTCTCACACTCCCGTCAGACTGGGGTGAGACCCTATGGCCGCGTTCGGGAGACGTGCAACCGCCAAGCCGGACCCCAGGCTGGCGCCTGGGGCTAGGTGATGGCTTGCGGGCCGCTCTGCGTCTAGCGGGCGACCAGGCCGTTCGCGCCGGCGAGGCCGCTGATGTCGAGGTGCAGGGGGACGAGTCTCGCCGTGGGCTTCGATGCGGAAGCCGCCTAGGGTTCCGGTTCCGGCATTGAATACGTAGAGGAAGCGAGTTGTTCGTCAGCGCGGAGTCGAGCGGCCGGAGCCGGGGCCCGTCGAGGTCGTACCTTGCAGAGTGATCTCGCCGCCGAAGCCAATGGCGTAAGTCGACAGATCGTTGCTACCGGTGTTCGACGTGTAGGCGAAGCGGCCGTCTTGGGTGACGACGAGCCAGCAGGCCGCGGTGCCGTCCGAAGCGACGACGGGGCTCACGAGCTCGAGAGAGCCATCCGAGCCGATGAGGTAGGACGAGGCCGAGCTTGCCAGCGGCGCGCCGCCGGCGGCTTCGGAGACGAACAGCTCTCCGCGCTTGCCGAACTCGAACCCAAAGGGCGTGGGACCGGCCGAGGGATGCACGGTCGGCGGGTTGGCGCGACCGTCCCGCTCGACAGTGTAGGTGAGGATCTGATCCGTGTTCTTCTCCGTGACGACCAGAACGTCGCCGGAAGGATCAAAACCGATCTGCGCTGGGTCGACGCCGGGACCGGAGAGCGGCTGAATCGAGCCCGCAACCGGCTCCAGTCCCGAGCGCGTGATGCGGAAGCCGGCGATACTGCCCGAGCCGCCTTCGTTGAGTACATAGACGAGGTTGCGATGGACGGTCACGCTGATTGGCGTGAGGCCGCCGGAGGGTTCGACGTCAACGAGCTCGAGGCCGTCGCGCGTGACGGCGAACAACGACACGTCGCTGCTGCCGGCATTGACTGCCAGGAGCCAGCGCTCATCCGCGCTGAGCGCCAGGCCGGCTTGGTTGCCCAGGCCGGCGCCTGTGCCTTGGCCGCCGGTCGAGATGGCGCCTGCGTGCGAGAGCGCCCCGTTTGCGCGGCGGTCGAACATGACGATCGCGTTGTCGACCGGGTCGTTGGTCATGGTATAGACCGCGCCGACGGCGCCGGCATGGGGAGGAGGGGCCGCGCTGAGCACGGTAACGGCGAGGCTCGCGAACAGAGCGAGCTTGAGAGTGAGAAAGTTCCGCATGAAGGTCTCCTTGGGTTTGGGGTTGTCGATCTGGACGGTGACACCGCCTGGGCGCGGCAGGTTTGTCCGTTCGTCGAAAGGAAACCGGGGGCGGTCGGAAGCTATTCCAGATAAGCGAGTCTTGTTACCGGCTGCAACATCTGGGCGGAACCGTAACTTACAGGCGGGGGGTTGCGAAGCGGGGGCGCGAAAACAGGGCCGCTCCGGAGAGCGGCCCTTGGTTGGAGAGAGAAGTTGGAACTACCAGCGCAGCATCAAGCCGAGCTTGATGAAGCGAGGCAGGTTGCCCTGGACCGGCGAGAGGTTGCCGAACTGCGCGCTGCTGACGTTGCTCGACTGCACGTTCGTGAACCAGGGATGGTTCATGGCGTTGACCATCTCGAAGCGGAACTGGAGCTTGACCTGTTCCGTGATCGGGAAGAACTTCGCGAGCGAGGCGTCCCAGTTCTGGTAGCCGGGCGTGCGCACGTCGCCGAAGCGGGTCTGGAAGGTACGCAGCTCGTAGGGCGACAGCGCCTTCACGCGGGAGCCGTCGGGCTGGTTCCACAGCGAAGTATCCCAGGCCTGGAGGTTCTGGCCAGGTTTCTGGAGCGCGGCGCTGCCGGCAACGGCCTGTAGAGCGTTGGCGTAGTCGAGCGTCCAACCCTTGGAGTAGGTGACGTTCCAGTTGAGCTGCCAGCCGCCCAGCAGCAGGTCAGCGGCGCGGCCCATGTTCGAGCCGATCGGACGGTTGCGACCGACCGGAAGGTCCCAGACGCCCGCGATCGAAAACTTCTGCGGAATGTCGATCTGGCCGGCCGAGCGCTTCTCCAAGCGCGTGGATTCGGCGTTGCTGATGTTGTAGTCCTGGTAGTTGTAAACGTTGGCCTGCTCGAGGGTCTTCGAGATCACGTAGCTGGCCAGGAAGGTCAAGCCGCCGCCAAAGCGCTTGGTGAGCTTGAACTGGGCGCTGTCGTAACGCTGACGACCGATGGGCACGTTTTGCAGATCGACCGTACCGTGCTCGGGGAACGGAACCAGCAGAAGCTGACGCGAGATCGTCGCGCCGTTGAGCGCGGCGTTGTTCGGGATCAGGCCCTGCATGGGGTTGGCGATCTTCTGGGTGTAGTAGGCCGTGTCGATCGCGCCGCTGGCGGTGCGGCGACCCATCTCCGCCGCCGGAATGACGTTGACGTTGTTGATGCGCACGGGGAACTTCTTCGTCAGGTTGAAGACGTAGCCGGCCTCGGCCAAGAGGCCGAAGGGCAGCTCATGCTCGACATCGAAGGAAGCCTGGTGGGAGAACGGCAGCGGACGGTTGATGTAGTTGACGGCGACGTTCTGGCCAAGGAAGCTGCCGAAGCCGTCGCTGGCTCCGACCGGGTCGATCAGTTGACCGCCAGGGAGGTTGGCAAAGGCGTTCTGCAGGCTGACAGCCGGAGTGCGCATACCATCGGTGGTGACGATGGCGTTCGTGCGCTGGCTGAAGCCTTGGAACGAGCCGGATTCGTCCTGGCCGAGGTAGTAGAGGCCGTAGCCGCCGCGGATGACCCACTTGTCGGCGATGCGGTATGCGGCGCCGATACGGGGCTGGAAGTTGTTCTTGTCAGGGTTGAAGGCCGTGCGGGGCTGACCGTCGCGTCCGGCAAAGTAGACGCCGCCGAGAAGGTTGAGGCCCGCGACGTCCCCGTTGATCGGACTGGCTTGATCGAAGCCGAAGCCACGCAACATGCGGTCGTAGCGCTCGACCAGGGGCGTCTCATAGTCCCAGCGCAGGCCGAAGTTGATCGTCAGGCGATCGGTGGCCTTCCAGTCATCCTGCAGGAACATCGCGTAGTAGTAGTTCTGCAAGGACGGGTCGATGTTGCGGTCGACGTAGGCGTTGGTGGGACGGCCGAGCAGAAAGGTGGCGACCTCGTTACCCGAGTTCGCGCTGGCCTGGGTGGCGAGCGCCTGGGTCCAGTCGCGGTCAAAGCTGTAAAGACCACTGGCCAAGCCGGGGTTTTGGGTGTTGCGGTTGTAGCGCCGCGCCTCGAAGCCGGTCTTGATGAAGTGACGGCCCTGCACGAAGCTCAGGTTGGGCTGCAGCGTGTACGTGTCGTAGTTGCCGGAGTTGCGCAGGCGGTTCGAACCGATCGACTGGTAGCTCCCGAGGTCGAAACGGGGAAACTGAAGCTGCGTGAACTGGCCGACGAGCGCATCGTCGAAGCCGAGCTGGCGCGGATCGTAGCCGGCGCCGAAGCTGCTGCCGCTCGACTCCTCCCAGCGGGCCAAGCCGGCGCGGAGGTTGAAGGTCGCCGTCGGCGACAGCGTCGAGGTCCAGTCAAAGCTCCAGGTGCGGCCGTTGCGGTTGAGCGGCGCATTGCCCGTGGGTTCAGCCACGTTCGAGCCGCCCCAGACCAGACCACGGTACTCCGAGAACGGGTTCTGGCCGTAGCGGAAGTAGAAGCGGTTCATGGCGTTCGGCTGGAAGTCCATGCGGCCGCTCCACTGGTCCATGTCAGAGACCCAGCGCGAGGGGTAGATGTAGTTGTTGATGTGCGCGGCGTTGTTGCCGGGCGCGTTGGGGGCGGGCATGAAGCCGAGCGCCTTGACGGCGATCGGGTTGAGCCGCGCCGAGGGGATCACGTTGTTGGCGAACGCGGTGCGCGTGCCGTCGGCTTGCGTGGTCAACGGGTCGTAGATGGAGACCGGCGAGCCATCGGCCTGATAGAGCGTCGAGAAGTCGCCCCCGCGCCACTCTTGCAGCGGGAAGGTCGCCACGCCCGGGTCGGCCGAGCGCTGTCGCATGGCTTCGTAGCTGAGCAGCCAGAAGAGCTTGTTCTTGCCGTTGAACACTTTCGGGATGACGACCGGACCGCTGGCGGTGAAGCCGTAGGTGTTGATGTTCATCGGCGGCTTTTCCGTGCCATTGCTGTTGAGCTCGAACTGGTTGGCGTTGAGCTCTTCGGCCTGGAAGTACTCGAAGAGGTTGCCGTGGAACTGGTTGCCGCCGCCGCGGGTGACGATGGTGACGACGCCGCCGCCGGTGCGGCCGTACTGGGCGTCGAACATGTTGGTGACGACCTTGAACTCCTGCACGGTCTCCATCGTGGGCGACTGGATGACGTCGCGGTTGCCGCGCACGTTCGAGATGCCGTCGATGAGGACTTCGTTCTCTTTGTTGCGTCCGCCGTTGACCGAGAAGTTCGACATGCCGGCGCGGTCGAACGAGCGCAAGTAGCGCCAGCTACCGCGCTTGACGACGCCAGGAGCGGCCCAGGCGAGCTGGAACGGGTTGCGGCCCTGCGTGGGGACGTTGGTGATGATCTCGTTGTTGATGACCTGCGAGCGGCTCGCGGTCTCGGTCTGCAGCGGCGAGACCGATTCTGTGACAGTGACGGACTCGGACACTTGGCCGAGCTCCATTGCGATGTCGATGCGAGTGCGGTCCTGCGCTTCGAGGACGATGTTCTCTCGAACGAAGCGCTTGAAGCCGTCAACCTCGGCAGTCAATAGGTACTCTCCGGGCTGGAGATTCGGGACGACGAAAAGACCTGTCGCGTTGCTTTCGGTGCTGACCGAGGCGTTGCGCGAAACATCGGTCAGCGTGATGACGGCGCCGGGAATCGGCGAGCCTGAAGGATCCGACACCTGTCCGGTGACGGTTGCTCGGACTTCCTGACCGTAGGAAACCGAGGTGGCCAGGACTGACGCGAGGATCAGCCCCAGCAACCGAGTAAGCGGGTTCTTCATGAGTTTTCGGACTCTCCTAGTCGAGCGAGGCAGCGCCGCGAACAGAGCGGCGAGCCCACTTTTTCTTGTTTACCCCACCAGGCGGCCCGGCTTTGCCCGACCGCCATCAATCTGAAACTATCGTTTCGATTTTAAACCATCCTAGACCGATTTCGGACAGAATCCTATCATTGCGGAACAAGGGTGTCAATGCCGAGAGCAGATTACTCTCGGCCCAAGTGACGCTTCGGATGAGGCTATCTGGGGGCCGAACGCAGGGCCTCGACGACGTCCTGAGCGGCTGTGCGCAAGCGTTCAATCATGTGTGCTTGCTGCTTCTCGTCTCGCAGACGCATGACGGGCATGGCCAAGCTCAAGGCAGCGAAGGCCGAGCCGTCATCGCCAAGCAGCGGCGCTCCAAAGCAGCAGCCTTGCAGGTGTGTCTCCTCGCGTTCGACCGCATAGCCGCGTTCGCGGATGCCCTCGAATTCGGCGCGCAGTGCGAGCCGGTCGGTAATGGTCTTGGGGGTGTAGCGATAGATGCCGTAGCTGTGCAGCAGGTGCTCTCGGCGCGCCTCGGTCTGGAAGGCCGTGATGGCCTTGCCGAGTGAGCTGGCGTGCGGCTGGATGATTCGGCCCACGGTGTTGCTCATACGAATGACCTGCGGGCTCTCAGCGACGGCGACGACTTCGATGTGATTGTCGAACAACGCCGCGACGCTTGCAGTCTCCCCCAATTCTTGCGCAAGTCGGTCAATGGCGGGGCGAGCCGCACGCACCAGAGGTGCGACGAATCGGCGCGGGATCAGCGCCTTGACGTCGTTGGAGAGCGAATAGGCGCCAGTGGCGTCGCGGGCGACGTAACCGTGAGCCTCGAGCGTGTAAAGCAACCGAAACACAGACGCCTTCGCCCCGCCTATTGCGGAAGCAAGTTCCTGCAAAGACAGAGCCTCGGGCGCGATTTTGAGGCGCTCGAGCGCTTTCAGTGCACGGCCGACGGCTTGAGAATAATACGAGCTATCCTTCGCCGTGGCTTTGGTCTTGTTTCTCACAGCTGCAGTAGACAACGGTCCTCCGGGAAAGGCGGACGCATTTCTGAAACGGGGTTTCAGGATTCAAGCGCGCCCCTTATCGTATACCAAAACCGCGCCAGCGACGATGGGTTCCGATACACTAACCGGTTGGAGCCTGTCGGACGGACGGTCGCTGCGCGCCATTGGCGCGGGGAGGAAAGTCCGGTCTCCACAGGGCGGCGCGCCGGCTAACGGCCGGGGGGCGGCTCTCAAAGGGCCGTTCACGGAAAGTGGCACAGAAAACGTACCGCCGCGGCCTTTTGGGTTGCGGTAAGGGTGAAAAGGTGCGGTAAGAGCGCACCGCGTCCGGGGCGACCCGGATGGCAGGCCAAACCCCGCGTGGAGCAAGACCAAATAGGGGGCGATGCGGCGGCCCGTCGCGCTCGAGCCCCGGGTAGGTTGCTAGCGAAGGCGCCGGAAACGGCGTCTCTAGAGGAATGACCGTCGCCGCGTCCTTTACCGGACGCGGAACAGGAACCGGCTTATAGGCCGGCAGGCTCCAAACAATTCCCATGCATCTTCTATTTGGTTTGAAACCGAGCAATCGCGGCGCGCGCCGGCGTCGGACCTCGCGATGGCTGACGGGGCTGTGCTGCGCGGCCGCGCTTGTTTCGGCGCAAACGCCCGAAGAGGCCGAGGCGTTGCTGCATCGTACGGCGGAGCGGTATCGCACGGCCGAGGCGTATCTCTTCATCGCGAATGAGAAAACCGTGACGGCCGCCGGCCTGCAACGCCGCGAGACAGGATCGACCGTATTGACGGCCAAGGAAGCCGACGGGCGGACGCGGGTTGAGATCGACGACGGAGCCAATGGCGGCGTTGCGGTCGACGATGGTTCCTCGCGCTGGCTCTACATCCCGCAGATGGAGAAGTATGTCGAGTTGCCCCGCGGCCAAGCGGTCCCCCAAGGCGACCAGACCATCCCGGGACTCGACTTCGGCGCCTTGGTAAAGCGTTACCTCGACCGTTACGCAAGCCTCGACCAGCGGGTGCTCAACGCAAATCTTATTGGGACGGAAACCGTTGCTACACAGGAAGGGGAGATCGAATGCGACCGCGTCGCGGCGATTTATAATCCGCCGCCGGGAATGCGCGAGGGCAAGATTGAGCGCGAATACTGGATTTCCAGGCTGGGAGGCGAGGTGCTGCGAGAACGCTCGGTGGCGAGCATGCTGCAGCCCGAGAGCCAGAACCGGGTGACAGTGACCCAAGAGATCGACTTCCAGCGGGCGCACATCGGCGAGGGGATTGACAAGCAGCTTTTTGTGTTCGTGCCGCCTCCGGGAACGCGTCAGGTGGAAAGCTTTCGGGAGGACGTCTCAAGCGAGAATCAGGTCGACCGCCAAGCGCCAGACTTTACGCTCGAGAACATCCTCGACGGGACAAGCGTGCAGTTGAGCTCGCTGCGGGGCAAGGTGGTACTGCTGGACTTCTGGGCGACCTGGTGCGGCCCATGCCGCTATGACATGCCCTATGTGCAGGCGCTTTACGACGAGCACAAAGAGCGCGGGCTCGAGGTCTTCGGCGTCAACTCCGAGATCCACACGGTGGCCGTCAACTACTTGGCCAAGAACGGCCTGACGTTCCCGACCCTCCATGACGAGCGTATGCGAGTCGCGATGTTATTCCAGGTCCAGGCGCTGCCGTCGTTCGTAGTGATCGACCGGCAGGGGCGGATTGCCGGGTACATGGTGGGGACGCGTACCAAGGCGCAGATCGAAAAGGCGTTGTTCGACGCCGGGCTGTGATTCAGTCTGCAAATCAGAGCCGCACCCGCGAGCCTGCGGTACGCCGCGACGGGCTGAGCGGCGTCCAGCATACCGCGGGCTTGCGCCCGCGGCCCTGACTGGCGGTCCTTATTCGACGGCGATGAAGGCGATGGCGAGCTTTTCTCCGCCGGTGAAGTTCACGGCGACGGTGGTGCGCGACGGCGGGTTCTTGGCGAAGTACTGCACGAAGACGTCGTTCATGGCCTTGAAGTCGGCGACGTCGCCCAAGTAGACCTTCGCGTCGACGACGTTGGCGAAGGTCATGTTGGCGCGCTTGAGGCGTGCTTCCTGCTCGGCCATGATGGCGCGCATCTGGGCCTCGACGGTATCGCCGGCGGCGGTGGCCGCGCTCAAGTAGAGGGTACCGCCGGTCAGGCTGGCCGGGGACTCAATGGCGCCGGGCTGAGCATCGGGCGGATACAGGCGGGTGATGTAGTCGTCGTCGGCAGCGATGAAGGTGATCTCGACGTTGATCGTGCCGGGCAGGCCGGAGAGGTGGAAGGCGCCGCGGCTGGGTGCGGTCCCGTCAGCGAACTTCTCCATGTAGGCCTTGTTGATGCCGGCGAGGTCGCTGGCGGTGTGGTAGTAGACGTTCGAGAAGGCGACGTTCTTGAACCCGAGGCCGCCTGCTTCGAGGATGGCGCCGATGGTTTGGAGCGTACGCGTGGTCTGCGCCTCAGCCGTGGGCGCGACTTCGTTGGTGACCGGATCGCGGCCGCCCTGGCCGGAGAGGTAGAGCGTGTTGCCGGCCTTGATGGCGGAGGAGTAGGGCCCCATGGCCGGAGGCGCGGCGCCTTCCGCCGCCTTGATCACCGTCTTCTCGCCGGCGTAGGCCATGCAGGTGATCTCGATTTCGTTGCCGCCGACGAGACCCGCCATCTCAAGCGTCGTACGAGCCGGGTACTTGCCTTCTTCGTAGAACGATCCGTAGACCTCGTTCATCGCCTTGTAGTTGTCCATGTCGGTCAACTGTACGTGGCAGCTCACCAGATCCGAGTAGGTCAGGCCGGCTTCCTTGAGGATCAGTCCGACGTTCTCCATGGCGCGCTTGGTCTGGTCCGCGATTGAGGCGGGCCGCTCGCCCGTCATCGGGTCCGCACCGACGACGCCTGAGAGATAGAGCGTCTGCCCGGCCATGACGCCCGGCGTGAAGGGACGGCCCTCCTTGAACGTGGCGGGGTAGAGGAACTTGCGTTCCTGTTTGAAGGCGGCGGGAGCCTCGGCGGCGGTCTCAGGCGGAGCTTGTTCGGTTCCGGAGCCACAGCCGACGAGCGCGAGGAGCAGATAGGGAAGCAGGCGTCGCATGCCGAATAGGATACGGCGCCGAGCGGGCTCATCGCGCGGAAGAGTCGTAGATAACTCGGCCGCCAACGATCGTCATCGCGACCTCGAGGAGCGGAATTTCCGCTTCCGGAACCTCGAGCGGATTGCCGGAGAGCACAGTGAAGTCCGCCCACTTGCCGACTTCGATCGACCCGCGCTTGTCTTCCTCGAAGGTGGCGTAGGCGGCCCAGTCGGTTAGCGTGCGAAGCGCCTCTTCGCGGGTGAGGCGCTGTTCGCGATGCCAATCGTCGTCTGAGAAGCCGTTCAAGTCCTTGCGCACGGCGGCTGCGTAGAGCTCGACCAGAGGGTCGCCCCGCTCGACGGGCGCATCGGAACCGCCGGCGATTTTCGAGCCGGCGTCGACAAGCGCGCGCCAGGCGTATGCGCCGGCGAGGCGTTCAGGACCGAGACGCGCGGGCGCGAAATGGAGATCGGTGATGGCGTGGGAAGCCTCCATCGACGGGATGACGCCAAGCTGGGCGAAGCGGGGGATATCAGCGGGTCGCAGGATCTGCGCATGCTCGATACGCCAGCGAGGCTCGGCGACAGCGCGCTCGGCTTCCGGAACGGCGGCAAAGGCTTGCCCGTAGAGATCGAGCATGATGCGGTTGGCGCGGTCGCCGATCGCATGGGTCTGGATCTGGATACCCGAGCGTAAGGCGCGCTCGAGAAAAGGCAGCAACTCCGAAGGCTCGTGCATAAGCAGACCGCTGGTGGACGGGCCGTCGGAATAGGGCTGCTCCAAGGCGGCGCCACGCGATCCCAGAGCGCCGTCCATGACGATCTTGACTCCGCGGACGCTGAACCGGCCGTCGTGACGGGGCCGCGGTCCCTCGGAAAGCAACTTTTCGGCGTCTTCGCTAGGACCAGCCATGGCGCCGTAAACGCGGAGACCGATCAGGCCCTCATCGATGAGCTGCTCGATCGCTTCGAGCTCCGCTGCGCTCGCACCCGCCACCGAGACTTGCGTCCAACCCTTGCCTGCCAAAAACTCCGCGCCGCGGACAAGCGCCTCACGGAGCTTTTCCGGCGTCTGCCGCGGCATGTGAGTCCGGACCAGCGACTGCGCGCGGTCGATGAGCATGCCTGTAGGAACGCCCAAACTGTCGTGTAGGATGTCGCCGCCTAGAGGGGGTTTCGTGTCGCCCGTGACACCGGCGATTTGCAGCGCTTTCGAATTTGCGACGCCTGCGTGGCCATCGGCTCGCGCCAGATAGACCGGATTCTCTGGAGAGAAGCGATCGAGATCGGCGGCGGTTGGGAATACGGGAGGATCCCACTGAGCTTCGATCCAGCCCCGCCCTACGATCCACTCGCCTGGCCGAGTTTGAGAAACGCGGGCGGCAAGACCGGCGAGGAGTTGGTCGAGGCTCTGAGTCCCCTCGAGATTGAGCTCCATCTCACGGAAGCCGACGCCGCTCAGGTGCAGATGAGAGTCTGCGAAACCGGGGAGCACCGTACGGCCGGAGAGGTCGAGGATTCTGGTTTTTGGCCCAGGTTGGCAATCGCCGACGCAGGTGATGCGGCCCCCGGTAACAGCGATCGCACCCGAGGTGGGTGACGCAGACGCGAGGGTTACGAGGGCTGCGTTGGTCAGCAGCAGATCGGGTGTGGGGCCTGCTGAACCGCAGGCCGAGAGAAAGGCCAACAGTGCGAAGCTACTGCCCTTGCGCCAGTGAGTAACCGCGTTTGCCGTCGAAATCATAGAGGTGCTGCGTCTGGATGAAGTCGAAGCCGCGGTCGGCCAGACGCGCCAGCAGACCAACGACATCGTGATGGGTCATCGCGCGTCCGGGCTCGGCGGCAACGAAGCGGCAACGGCAGTGATCGGCTTGCATGGTCTGCGGGGCTCCGTCGGGCCAGATTTTCAATCCCCTCGAAGCGATGGTGTCGAGCCTCAGCGGCCACAAAGGCGCTTCAAGCAAGCCGGCGGCAAGCTCGTAAGGTTCGAGCTCGTCCCAAGAGATGTGCAGGAAAACATCGACGCCGACGAGCTTCTTCACTGCCTTGCTCCGCACGTGAGCGCGCGTCTTGGTCATGTCGACTGAGGCATAGTGCGAAATCGGAAGCTGCTGCGGCTCCTGGCCGAGCCGCTCGATGACCGACGCGGCGAACTCGCTCGTGCCGACGCGACGCTTACTGGTCTCCGGCTTGAAGATGTCGCCAGTGTGGATGCCTTCCTCGATTGTGCGCAGCCAAGCCTTTTGCACCTTGTCTCCGACTTCGCCCTGGCCGATGTGGTCGAGCATGGCGACGGCGGCGAGCAACAGGCCCGACGGGTTAGCGATACCTTTGCCGGCGATGTCCGGCGCGGAGCCGTGGATGGCCTCGAACATCGCGGCGTTGGCGCCAATGTTGGCCGAGCCGCCAACGCCGACGGAGCCGCAGACCTGCGCGGTGATGTCGGAGATGAAATCGCCGTAGAGGTTGGGCGTGACTATGACGTCGAAGCGCTCGGGCGAAGCGGCAGCGAGCGCCATGCCGATGTCAGGGATCAGGTGCTGCTGCTCGACGTCGGGATATTCCTGGCCCACCTCTTCGAACACCCTGTGGAACAGACCGTCGGTCATCTTCATGATGTTGTCCTTGGTCATGCAGGTGAGCTTCTTGCGTGGACGCTGGCGGGCGTACTCGAAGGCGTAGCGCACGATACGCTCGCAGCCAGTCCGCGAGAAGAGCTTGAGGCCTTGGACGACTTCGTCGGTCTGGCGGTATTCGATGCCGGTGTAGAGGTCTTCTTCGTTCTCGCGCACGACGACGAGGTCCGTCTCCGGATAGTGCGTGCGGATGAAGGGCGCATAGGAGCGCGCGGGGCGAACGTTGGCAAACAGGCCGAGCGTCTTGCGAATGGTGACGTTGAGGCTCTTGACGCCGCCGCCTTCGGGCGTGGTGATGGGCGCCTTGAGCAGCACGCCGGTGCGCTCGAGCGACTTCCATGCCGAAGCCTCGATGCCGGAGGAATGGCCCTGTTCGTAGAGCTTTTCTCCCACTTCGATGCGCTCGATCTCGAGCTGCGCTCCGGCCGCGTGGAGGATGTCGAGCACGGCCTGCATGATCTCAGGGCCGATGCCGTCTCCGTAAGCGACGGTGATGGAAGTCTTCGAATCCGCCATGGAAGCTCTCAGCGTAGCAGGCCAGTTTTCGAGTGACAGGCTACCAGCCGGCGGCTTGACCGTCCTTGCGCGGATCGGAGCCGCCGCTGAGCCAACCGCGCTCCCAATCGATCTCAATGGCTTGGTAGCCGCCTAGCTTGCCGGGACGTGTGCGGATGTCGTGGCCCATGCGGGAAAGCTGCTGCGCGACAGTGGGACCGATGGCGGACTCGAGCGCGACCCCTTCGTCGGGATGGTGGCGGAAACGGGCGGCTTCGCCAGCTTCCTGAACATCCATACCGAACTCGAGCATGTTGAGCAGCACCTGGACGTGGCCTTGTGGCTGCATGTCGCCGCCCATTACACCGAAGCTGAGCCAGGGCTTGCCTCCGCGAAACGCTATGGCTGGAATGATCGTGTGGTAAGGGCGCTTGCGCGGCGCGAACTGGTTGGGGTGGTTCGCTTGCAGGGAGAACAAGGCTCCACGATTCTGCAGAACCACTCCCGTGCCGGGGACGACGACGCCCGAGCCGAAGTTGTGGAAGATCGAGTTGATGAACGAGACGGCGTTGCGTTCCTGGTCGACGACAGTGAGGTAAACCGTGTCGCTCGATCCGTCGGCGATGCCGGAAGCGTAGCCGGGGGATGCGCGCTCGAGATCGATGCGGGCGCGCTGTCTTGAGGCGTACTCCTTGGAGACGATGGTCGCGACGGGCAACTCCGACTGCTCGGGATCAGCGTTCCAAGAGGCGAGATCGGCGAAGGCGAGCTTCTTCGCTTCGAGCAGCAGATGCAGATAGGCCCCGGAATTGTGGCCGAACGCGGCGAGGTCAAAGGGCTCGAGGATGTTGAGCATCTCGAGCGCGGCCATGCCTTGGCCGTTGGGCGGCAGCTCGAACAGCTCGATGTCTTTGTACGTCGTAGAAACGGGCTGGACCCAGTCGGAGCGCTGGAAGGCGAGGTCGTCCAACGTGACGGGCCATCCTAGGCGGGTCATCTCCTGGGCCATGGCGCTCGCAAAGGGACCTTGGTAGAAAGCGTCGCGTCCGCCATCGGCAATCTGGCGCAGGGTCTGGGCGAGGTCGGGATTGCGAAAGATGTCGCCCTGGCGATAGGGCTCGCCGGAGTCCTTCAAGAAGACCCGGCGGAACTCGGGCTTCGCGGCGTGCAGCGCGCCGCCGACGCTCCAGTCTCCGGCAATGATCGGGGTAACAGGAAAGCCTTCCTCGGCGTACGCGATGGCAGGCGCAAGCAGCTTGGCGAAAGGGAGCTTGCCGTAGCGAGCGTGGATCGAGGTCAGGCGTCCACCGCGCCGGGGATCGACACGGAGCAAGGGCCGGTGGTCAGGATAGCGCTCAAACCCTTCTCGGCGAGCAGGGCGGGTGTTGCCGCAGCGGGAGAGAGAAGCCGCTGCCGTTGAGGCCGATCAGTTTCCCGGAACGGAGCGTCGTGAGCCAGTAGGAAAACGTCGCCCCCGGGGCCCGTCATCATGGGCTCGACGACGGCGAGCATGGCCGCTGCCGCAATGGCGGCGTCGAAAGCATTGCCGCCGTCCTGCAAGATGCGTAGTCCGGCTTGGGCGGCGAGCGGCTGGCTGGTCGCGACCATGCCGTGGCAGGCCATTACGGGCGAACGGCCCGAGCCAGCGTTGCCGTAAGGGCGGTCTGCCGACATCCTGACGATTCTACATGCCACGCTCGGCTTCGCCATGGCTCGATTCGTTTTGGCCGCCCTGCTCAGTTGCGCTTGCCTCGTCGGCGCGACGCCTGAGGAGGAGATCCGAGCCGTGCTCGAAGCTCAAACCGAGGCTTGGAACCGCGGCGACATCGAGTCCTTCATGACCGGCTACGAGGACTCGCCCGAGACAACCTTCGTGGGTAAAGAGGTGCGCAAAGGCTACGCCAGCGTGCTCGCGCGCTATCGCCGCAACTACCCGACGCGAGCACGCATGGGGGAGACGACGTTTTCCGACATCGGTGCATGGTACGATACGGACGTGGCGATCGTGTTGGGAGCGATTCCACCTGCTCCCGGTAGGCGGAGCAGGGCGGCGATGCCGCCGGGGGTGTTTTCGCTCGTATTTGCGAAGACGGACCAGGGCTGGAAGATCCTGCTGGATCACACACCAGCTGAGAGGCTCGGGGATGAATGCGGCGCGGACCAGAGACGCCGTCAAGGCTTGCGTTTGTGGCGCTCGAAGGCATCGCTCAGATAGTCGTTGTAGTCGTAGGGCGCGGCGGGCGACCAGGCCTTCGTGCTTGGGCAGAAAGGCGCGTAGGCGCTTGATCGTCGCGGTCTGCGAGGGGTTCCGCAGCGAGTTGCGCCACTCGTTCGGGTCGCTGACGTGGTCGTAGAGCTCTTCCGAGCCGTCCTCGTAGACGATGTAACGGTAGCGCTCGTCGCGTACGGAATGGTTGCCGTAGCCGTAGGTGGTGAGCGCGGCGTGCGGCCAGTCCGCTTGCGGATCTTCGAGCAGCGGAAGCAGGCTGCGCCCTTCGTTCCGCGCGTTGCGCGGCAGGCCACAGAGTACCAACCAATGTCGGGTAGATGTCGATGAGCTGCGCGGCGCGGGCGGTGCGGCGGCCGCGTCCGTAGCCGGGGGCTGAGACGATCAGAGGCGTGTGGGTGGCTTCTTCCCAAAGCGAGTGTTTGGCGAAGCGGTTCTTCTCGCCGATGTGGTAACCGTGGTCGCCCCACAGCACGACGATGGTGTTGTCGGCGTAGGGGCTCGCGTCGAGCGCGGCGAGGACTTGGCCGACATAGTGGTCGGCGAATGAGACCGAGGCGAGATAGCCCTGCACGATGTTGCGCCACTCGCCATTCCGCAGCGCCCAGTCGGCGGTGGGCATCATCGGGACGGCGGCGAGCTTCTGCGCGAGCGCGGGGATGTCGTCGAAGTCGGTCGGCAAGTAAGGCGGTGTCTGGAGAGTCTCGGAGGGTGCAAGCCAAACCACTTCGGCGGCACGTACCAGGGCACATGCGGACGCAGGAAGCCGACGGCGGAAGAAGGGCGGTCCTGCTTTTGAGCTGAACGCTCGCTGGCCCACGCGGCGGGCGGAGTCGGGCATCTGGTCGTCACGCTCGGGGAACGGACCCCAGTCGGTGCTGGTTTTAGGCTGATCCCACTTGAAGTGCTTTTCCGGGGCTGGGTCGAAACCGGGCGCGTCCGCCGGACTCTTCCAGCACGCCGATGGCGATGCTGGTGGAAGAGCTTGCCGACACCCATGGTCTTATAGCCGTTTTCGCGGAAGTATTCGAACAGGAAGGGGAACATCGCGCATGGGGTCGGAAGCCGTGCGCAGCTTGTCGTTGATCTGGCCGTAGATGCCGGTCGTCGTCGGGTAAAGTCCGGACATGATGCTAGCGCGCGAGGGTCCGCAGATGGGCGCCTGGCAGTGCGCGTTGGTGAACAGCGTGCCGCGCGCAGCGAGCCGGTCGATGTTCGGCGTGCTGGTGTTGGAGGTGCCCGTCCATGCAGCCGACCCAGTCGATTGAGATCGTCGACGGCGATCATCGGAACATTGGGGTGATCGGCGGCGAAGAGCGACGCGGCAGCGAGAACGAGGGCGAGCAGGAGGCAGGCGCGCATGGCTACGGGGGATTCTGGCCGCGGAAAGCGCCAGGGCCCCAGAGCTGATAGTCGCGGACACGAACGAGCTTGCGGTCGATGTCGCCAACGGAGGCGACGCCGGCCATGCCCATGTCGAGCGCGAGAACCGGTTTGAAGCAGCTCGAGCACGCGGTAGACGCCTTGTTGGCCGTAGAGCGTCAACCCACAGATACGGGCGCGCCACGCCCACTGCGTCCGCGCCCAGCGCAACGCCTTGAGCACGTCGGTTCCGCCGGAAGCGCCGTCGACAAAGCACGGCGATCTTGCCGTCCACCGCTTCAACGCCTCCAGGCAGCGCCTCAGTTGGGCCGCCGACGTGGTCGAGCTGGCGTGCGCCGTGGCTCGAGACGACCACTCCGTCGACTCCGACTTCGACCGCCTTCTTCGTGTCTTCCAGGTGAGGATGCCCTTGAGGATGATCTTCAGATCGTCATGTCTCGCAGAGTCTTGACGTCTTCCCAGGTGGGCGTGGGGAAGGCCAGAGCGCGGGTAGACGCCCGTGGTCAGAGCTTGCTCGCCCTCGGCATCGTCGGATTGCCGTTCGGGTCGCGCGGGACGCTCGCACCAGCGGCGCACGAACTTGTTGTGGATCGAGCGCTCACGATGCGACGTGCATGATGTCGACGGTGAAGCAGATGCCGGTGGCGCCCATGTCCTCGAGCTTTTCGACGAAATCCTCCATCGAGTTTTCGTTGCGTAGGTGGGAACCGGTCGTGAGCTGCCACCAGTTCTTGGGCGCGTCGCCGGAGGAGAGGAAGTCGTCGACGCCGCCGTTCGAGATGTACATGCAGCCGTGCTCGGCGGCGGCGCGGGCGGTGTCGAGCTCGCCTCCGGTGCGGAAGCAATTCTTGCCGCCGGAGGAGTCGATAAAGATCGAAGCAGGTCTTGGCCGAGGACGTTGGTCTTCAGGTCGATTTCGTGGACGTCGGTGAGGAAGCGCGGCCGAATGACGAGGCGGTTGAAGGCGCGGCGGGCATCGTCGAGCGCGGCCTCGTCCTCGGAGCCACCACCGAGGTAGTCCCATGCAACGGGATCGAGGTAGGCTTTGGCGGCTTTGGCGAGTCGAAGGTGTTGAAGAGGTCCTCGATGGGCGGCGGCAGCACGCCCGGGCGGCCGGTTGCGGCGGCTTCGGCTGACCTCGTGGAAGACCGGCGAGCCGAGCAGGAAACCAGCCAAACCGCGCAATGCGGCCGCGACAGGAGGTCGGCGTGGAAGCCCACGGAGCAGGTATGCGATCGTGCGAGGACATGGCCGCTGAGCACAGCTCGCGCAGAGCGGAGCGGGGTCAATGGAAAGGAGCGGAGACCGGGCGTAGCTTCAATCCGGTGGCGCGGCGCTGGACGTTGACGCAGCCAGGGCTCGAGGTTCTCGAACCGGAAGGCGTTGCGGTCGAATAAACCGATGACGAAGGCAGCCAGGTGGCTCGGGGTCCGCGGTGATCGTCAGGCCGTTGATCGCGAGAAACGTATACGTCGCTGCGAAGGCGACGCGCTTGTTGCCGTCGACGAACGGGTGGTTCTGGGCGAGGCTCTCCCAGAGCGCCGCCGCCTGCTCGATGAGGTCGTTGTAGTAGCCGGTCTGCGGGCGGTAGAGCGCCGATTCAAGCGCTCCTATGTCCCGGAGCCCGCGGATCCGCCGTAGCGCTCGATCTGATCCGCATGCAGAGCCAGGATGTCCGCAAGCGTGAGATAGTCCGATCACTGCGCCAGCTTCTTGTAGAGCGGATCAAACTTGTCGAGGCTCGAGCGAGTGGGCTTCGAGCACATGCAGGCGGACTCGCCCGGTCCATTTCGATGAGATCGCTGAGCGCTTCCTCCTTGAGCGCCTGGATCTGACGCCCCTCTTTTTCCGCGAGATCCCGCACAGCTGGTACCGAATCGACCTGCGTGGCGAATTTCTCTCGTGTTGCGGGCATGGGCTCTCCGTTCGCTCTCACTCTATCATGACAAATCATGATGGCCCAGCTTCGTCCGAATGCAGCGGCTATCCAATTGGCTCGGATGCCGCCGCAACAGCTCTTCGTTGACCGCCCGTTCGAACGGAAGATTGAGCGTGGATCTCCAACAAGCAGCAAGGGCAAAGTCGCGAGGAGCGCTCACGATCGCCCCTGCCGCCAGAAGCTCGTCGTCCACGTCGGGGAACTCCTCGATCCGTCGCGAGATGAAGCGTCCCGACCGAATCAGGCATCTGGGAATCCGGTCGGCGATGTCCGATCGATGGTCGGACAAGCCGCTGTACTTTCAATACCGGGGAAGGCGGCGAGACGTTGGCAAACTCCTGTGCAGCGACAGACCGCAAACAGAGGGTCGTTCCGGTACCGGCACGAATAGCTCCTCGCTGACATGGCTGCTTTCGATCTCGCCGCTGCGCTCCCCATAGACGTCGAAGTAGGAGACTCGCTCCAGACGCGCTCTGCCTCGATCGAGATCAAGGGCGAGATCGAGGCAATCGGCGAGGCTGGTTGCGCCAAGCTGAAACGACAAGGTACGTTGCTGAAGGCCGAGCCTAGCACGGCAGCTTAACGGTTTTTGTGCCGTCGGCTGTGCTACGTTGATCCGTCAGATGCGTACCTTATCGCTCCTGGTAGCAGGCCTGTTCTGCGCCGCGCTCTGGGCCTCGGCCGCCGAGCCGGAGATCGTTTCGGTCGAAGAAGGTCTGGGGTAAGGGCGGCCACAACGCCTTCACGGACCTCGTTCGTTTCGACGACCACTGGTTCTTGACCTTTCGCGAGGCGGACGGCCACGTGAAAGGCGACGGCTCGATCCGTGTGCTGACCTCGCGCGATGGGGAGACGTGGGAGTCCACCGGGCTGGTGAGCGAGGCAGGCGTCGACCTGCGCGACCCCAGAATCTCGGTGACCCCGGACAACCGCTTGATGCTGCTGATGGGCGGCTCGGTCTACCGTGACAGCAGAGTACGTAACGCGGCGGCCCTGGGTCGCCTTTTCCTCCGACAGCGGCGCGACTTGGAGCAAGCCGCAGGCGATCTTGCATGAGGGCGACTGGCTCTGGCGGCTGGCTTGGCATGACCGCAGCGGCTATGGCGCGTCGTACCTGCGCCGCGGAGGGCCCGACGGGCCGATGGGCTGCACGCTCTACAAGACCGAGGACGGCGTGGGCTACGAGAAGGTCGTCGACTGGGACATCGTCGGCTGCACCGAGACGACGATCCGCTTCGAGCTCGACGGCACGATGATCGCGACCGTGCGCAGCGGGCGACCCCAAAGATGGGCTACATCGGGCGGTCGCGTCCGCCATACAAGATTGGACCTGGAAGTAAGCCGGGCAGCGCTTCGGCGGTCAAGACTTCGTGATCCTGCCCAACGGCCAGATGTGGACGGGCAGCCGCCACTACGGCGACAAGCAGACGACCGTGGTGGCTCGCATGACGCTCGACTCCTACGAACCGGTGCTGACTGCCGTCCGGCGGCGACACCAGCTACCCCGGCATGGTTTACCACGACAACCTGCTGTCGTTGAGCTACCTCCTCACACGAAGGCAAGACCGACCTACACAGCCAAGATCCGGCTACGATAGCCGCCATGGCCGGCGTGTTGTACCTGGTCGGCACGCCGATCGGGAATCTGGAAGACATGACCTACCGCGCCGTGCGCATCCTGCGCGAGGCGAATATAATCGCCTGCGAGGACACTCGCCGGACGCGCGGTCTGTTGTCGCACTTTGGTATCGCGGGCAAGAAGCTCATCAGCTGCCACGAGCACAACGAGGATGCACGGGCGGCCGAGCTGGTGAAGCGCGTGGAGGCGGG
The DNA here is from genome assembly GCA_041394905.1 of Bryobacterales bacterium. Taxonomy (GTDB): domain Bacteria; phylum Acidobacteriota; class Terriglobia; order Bryobacterales; family UBA6623; genus RI-231. The sequence continues at coordinate 35,881 of JAWKHJ010000007.1, forward strand.
CGAGAAGGTCGCTCTGGTCTCGGATGCGGGGATGCCGGCGGTATCCGATCCGGGGTACCGCGTGGTGCGGGCGATGGCGGAGGCCGGCTTGCGGGTCGAGCCGATTCCCGGGCCGTCGGCGGCCATTGCCGCTGTCGCTGCATCGGGGCCGCCGACCGACGCGTTCCGCTTCTGCTCGCTTCTCCCGGCGAAAGCCTCACAGCGGAGAAAGCGGCGCCAGCAGCTCTGGCAGAAGAGACGGCGACGCTGGTCTTCTACGAAGCGCCCCACCGAGATTCGACAAACGCTCACTGATCTCGAAGAACTGTTCGGGACCGGGCCAATTGCAATCGCACGCGAGCTGACCAAGTTGCACGAGGAGATTCTGCGCGGAACGCCCGCTTCGCTCGGAACTCTGATCGACGAGCCGAGGCGGACTCAAGGGCGAGCTCGTCCTGCCTGTCAGCGGCGCTCGGGAGAAACAGCCGGCGATCGAGATCCCTCTCGAGGAGAGGGTCGCCGACTTGACCGCGGCGGGCGCAAGCCGTATGGATGCACCGCGAGGCGGCTCGCGAGCGCGGCCTCGGCAAACGCGAGGTCTACGAACAACTCGAGCGCCTCAAGCCTTGAAATGTACGATTTCGCACTACCGTAAGTTATTGAATTGTAGCGATTGGCGGCTCGGGCGTTTTCTTCAAGCTTTAGTTTGAAGGTGGATCTGCACTCTCGCTCGCCCTCGACGTTGTTTCGGTCCGGACCACTGCGGACCGGCTCGAACAGGAGTCGAGGTTCCATGCAAAGAATTGTTGGATTCGCGCGCGCGGCGACAGTCGCCGCGGCGCTGAGCGTGGCTTTGCCGGCGAGTTTGCCGGCGTTATGCCCGCAAACATCAGCGTGGTCGGGCGACCGCACGATCGATTTTGCATACGAAACGGATACGCCAGGATCACAGACGCGCATCCGGATCGCCTACGGGGTGACGCCCGGAGACTACAGCTTCCAGAGCCGCTATTACGAAATTGGCATCGCCACGAACGTACAGCGTTTCTTGCCTCTTACCGGCCTGGCGCCCTCCACCACGTACTACTTCGATCCGCAAGTTTCAACGCGGAGCGGCGCGGAGTGGAGCAGCGCATCCGCGTGTCAAGCGCAGATCTGCCCGTCCGTGGGCTCTCAGCCAGGAGGGTACGTCTGCGAAGACATTGGCGGAGGCGCTCTTGCCGCCAATGTAACAACGCTGCCGTTGGATCCGCCTACAGCGCGACTGCCGACGGCGCCGACGCACGACTACAACCCAAGCGTGATTCCCACCGTCACCGGTACGACGTTCAACGTGAACGTAGACGGCGACGGATTCTGCACGGACCTCCAGGCCAAGATCAACGCTTGCGCGGCTGCTGACACGGCGTTGAATCACCAGATCCTGATCCCGTCAGGCGCGACCTGCCGCCCCGAGCTCGAAGGCGGGCTGACCGGGTACGATCTCCCCGCGAAATTCGGCGCCGGCAACTGCATCCTGCGCACTGACGCGGACCCTTTGCTGCTCCCGCCGCCTGGCGTGCGCGCAGATCCGACTTTCCGCACCTCCATGGCGCATATCGAGAGCAACCGCAATTCCGTATCGATGGACAACGATAGTCTGATCGCAGTGGTGTATTGTCCTACGCCCCCGTGCAGCGAAGGGTGGCGATTCGAAAACCTCGTCTTCCAGCATCCCAAGCACGAATTGCGCGACCGCCAGCGGTTGGACATCGTCTCGGTGGACACTGAGACCGGAGTGATCACCCTCTCTGGGCCGCATGACTACAAGTTCTTCGATCTCGTGCAGGTAAACGCCCCGGGGATCCAAGACTCCGAGTTCCACCACGCCTGCCGTGTGTCCACCTTCCCGACCACAAACACGTTTCGATGCTACGGCAAGGAGGGAGGATTGCTGGGCTCTTACAGCGGAGGAGGTGCGGTGACGGATGCGCTGAGCGTGCCGCTGAGCGGGTGCTCGGCTGGATCGCCGTCAATTTGTACAACCATCGAGCCACACGGGTTCGGAAACTTCTACTCCTTCCCGATCACGTCAATCTCGAACGGGACCGTGACTTTCCCGACCACGCACAAGGTGCAGAACCTAACCGCCGTCAAAGTGGAAGGCACGCCCGGCAGGGCGTGGGACGGCATCTACAAGTTCAACAACAAGTCTTCGACGAGCGCATCACTGACTGGTCTTCCGACAGGAAACTGCGACCCGTGTACGGGTACATTGCGCCAGCTGAGGTCAATTGACGTGTTCGACGTGCGAGGCGAAGATGAGTCGAGCGTTAACAAGGTCCACTTGTTCACGATTCTGGACTCGACGCACATCCAGCTCGAACAGTCCTCGGCAAGCGGGACATTGCGAGGCGGTTACTTGTCCTACGATCCTACGGCCGCGGACTCGATTTTCGCCGTAGCAGACGAGCGCCGCTTGGTTTCGACCGCTGCGTCGTCGACCTACGAGGCGCGCCCTATCGCAACACCACCATCTTTCTGTGGGAAACCACTGGGCCGATCTTCCGCACAGGCAGCGCGGTCATCAACAGTTGGATGCGCGAAGCAAACGCGTGGTTCCCGACCAACCCGGTCACGAAGGTCGCCGTCGATACCGGCGCTTCTGTGTTCTCCACGGCGGGATTTGGCCATCAGCTCCACCGAACGAGGGACTTTCAGCTTCGGAACAACATGCTCGAGGCGATCTTGGGTATCACCGTCTTCGCCGACTCGAATCTCGAGGTTCCCGAGGACGTCTCGGTCGAGCGCAATGTCTTCTGGTACCCGGAACGGTACATTGGCGGAAGGGAGGAAGCCCGAGGGCGCTTCTACCTCTCGCGCCACCATCTCGAGTTCAAGGCGATGCGGCGCAGCCTGATTCGCGGCAATTTCTACCACGGAAATCCAGCAAATGGACAGCCGACTGGCATCGCCATCGCGTTGGCGTTGGCGAGCTCGTCGCCAACGGTTTCGGACCGGACGCTGCGGGACATCGCGATCGAATTCAACACGTTTGACAAGAACGGCGGCTTCATCGACCTGGCGGACCCAGCGGACAAGAGCCTGAGAATCAAGAGCCCGCAGCGAATCCGCATCCTGAACAATCTCGTCTCCGAGGTCGACACTGTACGCTATCGGACCTTTCCAGCCGGCCAAGCAGGGACACAGGATGTCGGTTGGCCTTTGAACGTTGCTCCGTTCAGCGGGCGTGTGTTTGGCGCGCTGAGCTCGTTTGAGGATCTCCGCCTGGAACAGAACACGATCCTACCCACGCTCGGCAGCGGCCCCTATCTTTGGCTTGGCGGAGGCGAAACCGCGGGAGGCCTCGTGGTCGCGAACAACGTCGCACCGTTCTCCATGTCCACCCAGTTCCAGTTTGGCTTTCGCGGGACCATCGGCGCTTCGTCGTTCTTACCCCCGCCCTCGAGTAGCGCCAGCTATGGATTCTGGAAGGATCAGTACCGGCAGGGGCCGGGCGTACCGGACCCGTTGGCGCTGTGGGACAACGTGATTTTGCCGTGCACGGATATGTCGGAAGTGCTGGACCGAGAGGCCGCCTTGCTCAGCGTCAATACGATGGCTTCGCTCGCTTCGAGCCACTTGGCGTGCACAGGCGGCTGTCCGCCGAACTTCGTCAACCACGTCGTCTCCTCGGACGGAGTGCATTGCAAGGACCGCGAGCAAGAGCTGTTCGGCGCTTCGACCGATTATCGGATGCCGTCGGGAACTCCATACCCGAGCTATGGCGCCGACATTGATGCGATCCGGGCAGCGCAGGGACGTGTTTACGATGTGGCGGTCGCCGCGAATGCAATTTCGGCGACGATTTCGTACCGAGCCCTCGATGCGACGGCTTGCTACGTGGATGTGGGGACGGACAAGCTGTTCTCGACGCCGACGCACACACGATTGAGCGACGGAGGAGGATCGTCTCAACGCTCGGTCGTCTTCTCTGGATTGAGCAGTCTGACGACATATCACTACCGCGTACTTTGCCCCTCCGACCAGCCGCGGGGGGTGTTCGTGACGCCTCCCGGCGGGCCGCTCTAATTCGCATTGCGATTGAGAGCGAAAGGGGCGGGTCTTTCGCAAAAAAGGCTCGCCCTTGCCTGATACACTGGGAAACTTGAGGATTGTCTCTCGGGAGTTGGGCATGAACCGAAATCTGTATAGCTGGATCGTGATCGCCGCGATGCTCGCCTGTTGGGCGGGTTGCGGTTCGGATACGCCGCCGGAGAGCGCGCCGGAGCCGGTCGCCAAGACGGCCCCAGTCGAGGAACCGCCGCCGACCACGCCTCCAGTCGAGGAGCCCACGCCCGAGCCGGCGCCGGAACCTACGCCTGTGCCGAAGACCGAGCCGGCGCCGAAGAAGGTGACGCCCAAAGCGCCCTCCGCGCCAACCGTCGTGATGACCACTTCGAAGGGCGTCATCCGGATTGAGCTCGATCCTGCCAAAGCGCCTCTGTCGACTGAGAACTTTCTGAAGTACGTCGACGACAAGTTCTACGACGGCACGATCTTCCATCGCGTGATTCCGAATTTCATGATCCAGGGAGGCGGCTTCACCACGGACATGCAGAAGAAGGAGACGCGCGCTCCCATCCAAAACGAAGCCAAGAACGGCCTGCGCAACTTGCGCGGCACGATCGCCATGGCGCGGACCCAGAATCCGCACAGTGCGACAGCACAGTTCTACATCAACCACGTCGACAACCCGATGCTCGATCAAGCCAGCCAGCCGCCCGGCGCCTGGGGCTATGCCGTCTTCGGCAAGGTGGTCGAAGGGATGGACGTTGTAGATGCGATCGCATCCGTCAGAACTGGATTGGTGGCGGATATGCCCGACGTTCCGCTCGATCAGGTCGTGATCGAGTCGGTGCGGCGCGCGCGCTAGCGATTCGCCGCACGATCCATTTCAGAAAGCAGAGAGAGTCCAGCGATGTCACAAGATCCAAGCCCGAGCGTCGTTCTCGAAACAAGCGAAGGCGCCATCACCATTGAGCTCGATGCTGAAAAGGCGCCCAAAACAGTCGAGAACTTTCTCAGCTATGTCGACTCAGGCCACTACGACGGAACCGTCTTCCATCGCGTGATCCGGAATTTCATGATTCAGGGCGGCGGCATGGACGCCAACATGCGCGAGCGCGATACGGGCGACCCGATTGAAAACGAGGCGGACAACGGCCTGAAGAACGAGCGTGGAACGATCGCGATGGCGCGGACTTCGGACCCGCACTCCGCCACCGCGCAGTTTTTCATCAACGCGGTTGAAACCAATAGCTTTCTCGACCACACCAGCAAGAGCGGGAGCGGTTGGGGTTACTGCGTGTTCGGCCGCGTGACCGACGGAATGGATGTCGTGGATAAGATTCGCGGCGTGGCTACGGGGCGGCGTGGCATGCACCAGGACGTCCCGCTCGAGCCAGTTGTGATTGAGAAAGCGCGTCGCGCGTGATCGATCACTATTTGCCGTAGCGATACTGGCGGTCGTGCTCCTCGCGGCGACGCTCGCGCTCCTCGAGGATCGCTTCGTAGACCAATCGCTGTTTGGGGTTGAGGACTGCAAGAATGCGCTCGGCTCGTTCTTGGCGGATCGCCTCAAACTCCGGTTCCATCGCGTCGCGCACCTGGAACCAACGGTCCCCCACGTCGTCGAGAATCTCGAGGATCTCGGAGACCTGTTCGTCGTCGAGGTCTAGGTCTTCGTCAAGCGAGGCGACCAAGTTCTTGCGGTACTGCGCCGCAGTAACCGCGCTCGCGGAATCGGCCTCCGCTACGCGGGCCGAGTAAAACTGGCTCGAAGCGAAACCGAACGCCGCGCCCGCCACGAAGACAAGCAAGAGGTAGAGCGCGGCTTGGCTCTTGGAAGACGCTGTCATCGACGAGTGGCGAGCCTGTCGCCGGCCATGATCCAAAGCGCACTGTCATGCTCGTCGAGCGAGCCGACCGTCAACGCTTCGATATAGCCGCGATCGAGGGCTGCCTCCTCACGTGCGCGCTGCTGTTGTGGAATCCAAACCGAGGCGGTGAGCAACACCGTTGCCAAAGCGCTGACGGCCGCGACACGCGGCGCCCAACGCTGCAACATCGTCGTCCAAACGAAGCCGCGATTTTCTTCGATGCGCCGCCAAACGTTTGCCAAAAACTCAGGCGACGGCTCGAGTTCAGGGATCGCGTCGCGATAGCTCGCGAACAGTTGATCCAACTCTTGTTCTCTATCTGCCTGCATAGTCGATTCCGTCAACCGGACGAATGTTATCAGAGCGCTTTGCGCTTCTTCAACTTGTCGTAAGCGCGCAGGGCGCGTTTGCGCGCTCGAAACAGTCGAACCTTCAAAGCATTCTCGTTGACTCCGTAGACTTGCGAAAGCTCCTTGAGCGAGAGCCCTTGCACTTCCTTGAGGGTCAACAGGATCCGGTCCTCCTCCGATACTTCCCGAAACAGCGTCTCGACGAACTCGCGGGTTTCAGCGGCGTCCTGTTCATCTGCAGTACGCCGACCGCTCTCCGCGGCGTCAGCCGCAATCACTTGCTCTTCGCTGAGATCCGCCATGCGGACCCCGCCTGACCGCTTCCTGCGTCGCAAGTAGTCGTAAGCCGCATTGGAGGTCAAGCGATACAGCCACGGTTCAAAGACCTCGATCGATCGGAGTTGATCCAGAGAGTAGTAGAGCCGGACGAATACATCCTGCGCCACGTCCTCGACATCTTCTCCCCGCCCGATGAGGCGGTAGATGGTCCCGAGAATCCGTTTTCGGTACGCGCCGACGATCGCGTTAAACGCACTTACGTCACCGGTCTGCGCCTTCGCGACTACTTCGGGCTCAACCAACATGCTGCGCGTGGAAGATGCGTAGTTTCAGCAAGATCCTCCGCGTCCATGCGGGTCTGACCGGCGAAAGACTCTCGAGTGCCTTCCAAAAACAGAGGCGCGGCCAGGGGGGCGCAGGTTACGGAGATTTGTGTGTTGGCGGCGCCGGAGCTCGGAAGGCAGGATCTCGGACCTGCACGCGCACGCCAAAACCCCGAAACAACACGCCGTCGTTCTCCCGGATCTTCCGACCGGCCACCCCAGCCGACGCCGCCAGCAATGCAACGAGCACCGCCCCAGCCCCCAACCGGCGGGGAGCCGGATCGCCCTGCGCACGAGCGACAATTTGACGGACAACGTGGTAGCCGCCCCAGGCGACGAGGAACCAGGGCCAGCCGTCGAGCAGCGGCGTCCAGGGTGAGAAACCGTCGATGAGATTGCCCGCCAATAGCAGCGCGCCAAGAGCGATCAGCGCAAGCGGTGCAAAGATCGAGCGGCTCATGCGGCCCGCCCCCAACGTCTGAAAGCCAGCAGGGCGCCCCAGAGGACCAACAGCGTCGGCCAGGTTCGCCAAACCGCCGGGCCGCCATGATCTTCAATCAGGAACAGAACCCCGAGGCCAACGATGAGTAGCGGGACTCGGATTGCCACGGACAAGTCCGATTCCGGGCTTCCGAGAGCTTGTCCGGGCTCGCTCATTCGCGCGCCCCGTCCGTCGCCGGCGCGCGCTCCTCGGGGTCGCGCGGCCGGATGGCAGTGTAAAGCCAGTAGACGCCAAGCGCGATCAGGAGCAGAGGCCAATAGGGCACGATCTGCTCCAGGCGGAAGACCTCGAGCGAGAACAACAGCAGCACGATCCCCGCAGCGATCACGGCCACGCCGGCGGCTGGCGACCGCGCGGTGTCGCGAAAGAGCGCGCCCACAAGACCGGAGAGCTCGTCGACCCGCTCGCCGCGTCGCATCGCCTGAGCAGTTCGGACGGCCTCGATCGGCATGTAGAGATAGAAGGCGGCAATGAGGGGAACGAACAGGGCCTCGAGACCGCGCCCCACGTTGGTCGCGATCGTCATCAGAAGGCCGAACAGGATAACGTGGATCAGGCCTTTCACATACTGCCCGTTGTAGACCGCGCCGAGGCCGGGAACGAAGCCGAGCACGCCCGAGAGCACCGGGTGCGGAGCGTCGTCGGCGGGCACGTAGGCAGGCCGCACCCGCCCCGGCAGGGCGGCGCGCGGACCGGGGGGCGGCGGTTGTGGATCGGTAGCCGCGGGCTGTTCCGCCTCCGCAGTTTCCCGGGCGGCCCGCAGGACGGCGGCGCATTCGGCGCAGTGTGGAACGCCGTCGACGCTCTCGGCGCATCGCGGGCAGACGCCCTGTCCGCAATGGCGGCAAAAGGCGGTGACCGTCGTTTCGACGCAGGTCGGGCACTGCACGGCTAGCGTTCTCCTTGCGCGGGTGCGGCCGCCGGCTGTGGCGCGGTTTCGCCAGTCTGCATCTCGTAGAAGGTGATCGCGGAGTCGGTCATCTCACCCGCGCGGTCCCACAACCCCGCCACCTCGGCCGAGAAACGCTCGACCAAGGCCACCGTGGGCGAGCCTTGCGGGGCGCGCCAATCGTCGATGGCTCGCTGGCCATAGAGCGTAAACATCGAGAACGAAGCATCGTCATCGCCATTCCCATCACGAACCGCGGCTGGCCGAAGGGATGGAACAGAGTCCCGAGGAAACCCCAACGTCCGCCACCGGCGGTCTCGACGGCGCCCGAGGGAACGCCGATCGTCTCGTGGATGATCTCGGCGATCAGATGCGGGGGAGGCTCGATGGCGGGTGCGTCCGCGATCACTCCGAGCGCAAGCCGGCAGTCGTCCAGCTCTTCAGAGCAGCGCGAACAGCCGGCGGCGTGCGTTTCCATCGCGCGCTCGTCTTCGACCGAGAGCGCGCGGTCGAGAAAGTCACAAAGCCGATCGCTGAACTCGAGGCACTTCATGCGGTAACCCCCATGGCGCGCAAGCGCCGGGCGAGCTCGCGCCGACCGCGGTTGATGCGCGACTTCACCGTGCCCTCGGGGATGCCCAACGACTCGCCGATCTCGCGATACTCCATCTCCTGGAAGTCCCGTAGAATCACAGCCTCGCGCAGCTCGGGCGAAAGCTGGCTCACGGCGGATTGTAGCGCTTCTTTCGCTTCGCGGCGCCGCAGAAGGCGGTCAGCCTGACCGCCCAGGCCAGAGGTCTCCTCGAGGGCGTACATCTGGTCTTCAAGCGGGTCGACGGCTTGATGCTTCTTGTTCTTGCGGTAGTGGTCGATCAGCAGATTGCGCGTCAGACGGATCAGCCAGGTGCGGAAGGCGCCGCTCTCCGGGTTGAACGTGTGGAGGCTGCGGAAGACGCGGATGAAGACTTCCTGGGTCAGGTCGTGGGCTTCATCGGCGCGGCCGGTAAAGCGATAGCAGGCGCCATAGACCAGACGCGTATGCGAGCGCACGAGTTGTTCCCAGGCGCCTCCGCCGCCCTCCAGGCAGCGCTCGACCAAGTCGGTGTCATGATCCATCGTGCGGGACGGGGCCTCCCGCGCCGGGTCAGAACCGGCTGCGCTGTTCCCCCATCCGATGTTCCAGGGGTGTAGTGCGGCTTCCGTCATTGTCTCTCAAGTCCCAGGTCTAGTATCTGGAACGAAAGTCGACGCGGAAATGTTCACCGCCGAGCGCACTTTTTCTTATCCTACCCACCCGACCACGAAATGTTGGGTAAAATCAGAGATCCCCCGCAGGGGGACTACTATATGCTGTGTCCGTTTTGCGGCCATCTCGCCGATAAGGTCGTCGACTCGCGCGAAAGCAAAGAGGGCGACGCGATCCGGCGGCGGCGCGAGTGCCTGGATTGCGCCCGTCGGTTCACCACCTACGAGCGTATCGACGAGATCCCTTACATGGTCGTCAAGAAAGACGGCCGCCGCGAGAAATTCGAGCGCCAGAAGGTACTGAACGGTCTGTTACGCGCCTGCGAGAAGCGGCCGGTGAGCATGATCCAGATGGAGCGCATGGTGACCGCCGCCGAGGCGCTCGTGGCGGACTCGGCTGACCGTGAATGCGAGACACGCAAAATCGGCGAGCTTTTGATGGACCGCCTACGCCAGATCGACAAGGTTGCGTATGTGCGCTTCGCCTCGGTGTATCGCGACTTCCAGGACGAGCAAGAGTTCCTGAGTGAGCTTGCGGATCTAGTGCAGGCCGAGCGAAAGAGCTAGCCTGGCCCAGAGCTTCGATCAGGAGATCGTGATCAGATCCCACGGCGGACGCGCTTTCCGGCCCAGCCGGAGCGACGCCTCCCGTCACTGATGCACTGTTCCCGCTCGGCGTCCCACCAAAGCTTTCGTCCCGTCTTGAAGGCGACATTACCCAGATGCGCGATCAGTGAGGAGCGGTGGCCTGTGAGCGCGTCAGTCCGCGGCTTCTCCCCGTCGCGGACGCAGCGGATGAAGTGGGCGGCGTGCAGCCCTGTCGGCTCTTCGCCGTTGACGGCGCGGTACTCGAGGGCCGACGCACCGGATGAGCCGGAGCCGAGCGCCGAACCGCCTCGCTCAACTTCTGGGTAGACCTCATAACCCAAACGATCCGCCACGACCAGGCCGTTTGAGCCGTAAAACGCCATGCCGTTGGGGCGGTCGAAGGCGCCGCGCGCGCCGTGCATGGTGCGCTCCTTTGCCGTGCGCGCAAACGAGCCAAAGCTATTGGTGTTGATCGTCTCGTAGCTCAGCACAAAGCCGGGGTACTCGTAGGTCACCTGCAACACGTCGGGCTGGTCGCTCATGCCGCCCACGGCGAAGCGGCCGCCTGATGCGGTGACTGCGCGCGGCGCGTCCTGGCCCATGATTTGATGCACGGTGTCGAAGCGGTGTATGCCGTAGTCGGTGATCCACCCCCCGGCGTAGTCGAAGAAACCGCGATAACTGCGCAAGAAGCGGGCGCGATTGAAGGGAACATAGGGCGCCGGACCGAGATAGAGATCCCAGTCAAGCTCTGGCGGCGGCTCCTCGTCCGGGGTTTTCTTCAGGCCTCCCGGCATCAGGTTGGCGTAGTTCCACACTTTGACGAAGTGGACGTCGCGCAACGCTCCGTCGCGCACCATGCGTTCGACCTCCATCAAGTGCGGCGCGGACCGATGTTGCGTACCGGTCAAGAAGACCTGGCCGGGGTGACGCGCCGCTTCGGCCACGATCGCGCGACCTTCGACCACGTTGTGGCCGAGCGGTTTTTCGCAATAGACGTGCTTTCCGGCCTGGAGAGCCAGCACCGCCGGAATGGCGTGCCAGTGGTCCGGCGTCGCGATGTGGACCGCGTCGATCGCCGGGTCCTCGAGCACGCGGCGAAAGTCCTGTTCGATCTTGCCCGCCCCGCCGGAAAGCTCCCGATTGGCTTCGCGCGCCTGCGGCAGATAGGCGTCGCAGAGCGTCGCGTATTCGACGTTCGGATTCCGCACCATCTGGCGTGGGACGGCGCGGCCGCGACCGCCGCAGCCAATCAAAGCCAAGCGAACGCGATCGTTGGCGCCGAGCGCGCGTCCGGCGGAGGCCGCAGTCAGAGCTGCGGAAGCGAGGAACTTGCGTCTGTCCATGGAACGGGTCGCCCCGCAAGCGCGAGGCCCCGATCAGTATAGGGCGCCCGCGGCGCGGGCTGGTCAGATCAGACCTTGGGCTTCATCGGGGGGAGATCACGCGCCTCGCAAGCCGACTCGAACCCCTGGCGTGCGTGCGAGCCGTCGCAGAAGGGTTTGTTTTCCGAGAGACCGCAGCGGCACAGGCCAATCGCCTGCCGTCCGCCGAGTCCGAATTCGTTGCCGTCCTGGTCGAAGATATGCAGGTCGCCTTCGATCCGAAGCGGCCCATTGTTAAAGACTTTGATGGTCGCCATTCGAGGTTCGATTATACCGTGCCGAACACAAGCTCAACGTTCGAACGATTTCCGCCGATGGGACTCGAGAACGCGTGGTCCATGGATCATCTGGCCCAGATTTTTTCGACCGACCTCATGCCGCATGGCTACTGCATCCAGTGGCGGCCGGCACTGCTTTGGTTGCACGTCATCTCCGATGCGCTCATTGCCGTTTCGTACTTCGCAATCCCGATTGGGCTGCATGCCGTAGCGCGTAGGCATGGCGATCTTCCGTTCACCCGCCTGGTCCGACTGGCGGCGGCGTTCATACTCGCCTGCGGGACCAGCCATCTGCTTGCGATTTGGACCATGTGGCGGCCCGACTACGGCGTCGAGGCCCTGGTCAAGGCCGCGACGGCGATCATCTCCTTGGTCGCGGCGGCGGCGTTCGTCCGCACCGCGCCACAGATCTTGGGGCTCGCCAACATCCGAGAGCTGCAGAGCGCCATCGCGGCGAACACGCAGGAGCTGACGCGCGCCAACGAGGCCTTGCGCGAGGAGATCACTCAGCGCGACCAAGCGGAGAAGGCTCTGATTGAACGCGAGGCTCGCCTGCGCTCGATTGTCGACACGGCGGTCAACGCCATCCTGACGATCGACGAAGCCGGCGTTGTGGAGTCAATGAACGCGGCCGCTGTCGGGCTGTTCGGCTATTCCGAATCGCAAGTGATCGGCCGCAACGTATCCATGCTGATGCCGCCTCCGGACCGGGACATGCACGACGAGTACCTGAGGCGCTATCGCGAAACCGGCGAACAGCGCATCATCGGCGTCGGCCGCGAGGTGGTGGGCAGGCGGTTCGACGGCTCGTTGATTCCTTTGGAGTTGGCGGTCAGCGAGTTCGATTCGGCTGACGGGCGACGATTTACCGGCATCTTGAGTGATCTGTCCTCCCGGAAGGATTTCGAGAAGCGGCTTGCCGATTCACTCGAAGAGCTGGATGCGGCAAACCGGGCCTTGGAGGAGCGCAACGGCGAGCTCGACGACTTTGCACACACAGTCTCCCACGACCTCAAAGAGCCGTTGCGCGGCATCCAGACTTACTGCTGGACCCTGGTCGAGGACATGGGCGAGCAATTGGGGGAGGAAGCGCGTTCGCGTCTTAGCCGCATCCAAGGCCTGGCAAAGCGCATGGACGCCATGATCGACTCGGTGCTCAAGTACTCCCGCTCGAGCCGCCAGAGCCATAGGCAGAGGGTGAATTTGAACGATGCGGTCCAGGAAGCGCTCGACATGCTCGCGATGACCTTGCGCGAGCGAGGCTGCGACGTTCAGATTCCACGCCCCTTTCCTGAAGCCGAATGCGATCCGGTTGCAGTCGTTGAATCGCTCAAGAACCTGATCAGCAACGCGTCGAAGTACAACGACAAGACGGACAAACGTATCGAAATCGGCTGGGAGCAACCCGAGGACAAGCCGCTGACCGTCTACGTGCGTGACAACGGAATCGGGATCGAAGAGGCGGATCACAACGGCGTGTTCCGGATCTTCCATCGCGCGCAGCGGGGAGCGGAGTTTGGCGAAGGGGCCGGGGCCGGACTCGCGATCGTCAAGAAGCTGATCGAGAATCAGGGCGGCCAGGTGTGGGTAGAGTCGACGCCGGGTAAAGGCTCAACTTTCCGATTCACCCTAGGCCCGAAGAGACCCTGAGCCCGGTACCGACCGAGACGAATCAGCCCCGCATCTGGATGCTGAGCTTGCGCGCGAGCTCGCCGACGAGCTGCTCGGCGTAAGCGTGAATCTCTTCGCTGGTGAAGCTCGACTCGTTGCGCTGCCAGGTTGCGCGCAGCAACATGCTGTAAAAACCCTCGGCGGCCTGTTTGCCACGGAATATTTCGACCGGCTCAAGCGAAACGAGGTGCTCCATCGGTCCAACGGCATTGCGGATCTCCGTGAAGGGAATACCTTCTGGAATCAGCAGCGAGAAGTCGCGCTCGACGGCTGGAACGCGCGGCAACTCACGATACTGCGGGCGGCTCAGGCCCGCGGGCACGAGCACGTCGAGAAAGATCTCGGCGAGGAACACCGGCTGGCGAATCTTGCGCTGCTCGCAGACCGCCGGATCCAGCTCGCCCAGGCAAGCGAGTACGCCGCGCTCGGAAGCGGCGCGCGCCGACCTTCCTGGAACGTAGTAGGCTGGAGCGCCGCGGTCTTCGAAGCGCAATTGCGCCAAATCGAAGCGGCGCAACAGAGTCTCGACGTCGGCCTTGAGGTCGAAGAAGCTCAGCGCACGAGCCGGCTCTTGCAGAGACGCAGGCCGCTCGGCCCCGGTAGCGCCAAGGGTAAGAACGCCCGGCTCCGAGTACGCTCCGTTGCCGCCCTTGTAAAGACGGCCAATCTCGAACAAGCGCACGTCACTCTGGTTGCGGTGGATGTTGTAAGCCAATGCGGCGAGCATGCTCGGGGCGGAGCTGGTCCGCATGACGGCGGCAAGCTCGGAGAACGGATTGCGCAACTGCACCGCTGGCTCCGAGCTGAAGCGCTGCGCGTCCTCTTCGCTGATGAACGAATAGCTGATCGTCTCGTCGTAGCCAAGCGCGCGCAGGGTCTCGCGCAGCGCGGCGTCCTCGGCCTCGCGGCGCGGCGGCTGCGGCGGACGGCCGATGACCGGCAAAGTGGCCGGCACGCGGTCGTAGCCCCACACTCGCGCGACTTCCTCGATCACATCGATCTCACGCTCGACGTCGAGCCTCCATGACGGGACCGACACGATCCAGCCCTGTTCGAGGCTCGAGGCCGAAGCCCAGCGCCCCGAGCACCCGTTCGACATCCGCATCCGGAATGTCCGCGCCCACGATCTGACGGATCCGCAAACGCCGCAAAATCAGACTAGTGGGGACCGGCTTGCCCGGGTAAGCATCAATACGGCCCTTGAGCACCACACCCGTGCTGAGGTCGCCGAGCAGCGAGGCGATGCGATCGGCCGCCCAGCCGGCGGACTCGATGTCGGCGCCGCGCTCGAAGCGGTGCGAAGCCTCGGTGTGCATGCCGAAGCGGCGCGAAGTCCGGCGGATGGTCCCAGGCTGAAACCAAGCCGCCTCGATGAGCACGTTGCGGGTCTTGTCGGAGATCTCGGTTTCGAGGCCGCCCATCACGCCGGCCAGCGCGACCGGCTGGTAGCTGTCCGCGATCACCAGATCGTCGGCCGAGAGCTTGCGCTCGATGCCGTCCAGCGTGCGCAACTCTTCGCCCTCGCCGGCGCGGCGGACGATGATCGCGTGCTGGTTCAGCGTTTCGAGATCGAAGGCGTGAGTCGGATGGCCGCACTCGAGCAACACGTAATTGGTCAGATCGGCGATGTTGTTGATTGAGCGGATGCCGCAGAGCTCGAGTCGCCGACGCAGCCAGTCCGGAGACGGCCGAACCTCGACCCCCGCCATCACGCGGCCCACGTAGCGAGGGCAGCCATCGGCATCTTCGATCTTGATCGACGCGGCGGTCGAAGCCTCGCGCTCGTCCTCGGCGATCTCGATCTCCGGAATGCGCAGCGGCCGATCGAAGATTGCGGAGATCTCGCGCGCCAAACCAATGTGATTCATCGCATCGGGGCGATTGGAGGTGATATCGAGCTCGAGAATGGCCTCGTCGCCATCCCGCTCGATCCCATCGACCGCCATGCCGGCGAGCGTCAGCCGCTCGGCCAGCGCCTCGGGCGATTCCGGGATATCAACGTAGTCCTGGAGCCAACTGATCAGCGCACGCATCGGCTTAGCGGAACTGCCTCAAGAAACGGACGTCGCCGTTGTAGAGCAGCGAAATGTCGTTGATGTCGTATTTGAGCATCGCGAAACGATCGAGGCCGAACCCGGCGGCAAAGCCTTGGTACTGAGTCGGATCGAGCTTGGCCGCGCGCAACACGTTCGGATCGATCATGCCGCAACCGAGCACCTCGATCCAGCCGGTTTGCTTGCAGATGCGGCAACCGAGTCCTTGGCAGAACGGGCAGGTCACGTCGACCTCGGCGCTAGGCTCGGTGAAGGGGAAAAAGCTCGGACGGAAACGCGTCTTAGTGTGCTCGCCGAAGAACTGGCGAGCGAAGTATTCGAGCGTGCCCTTCAAGTCGCCCAACGTGATCGATTCGCCGACGGCGAAGACCTCGAGTTGGTGGAACATCGGGCTGTGGGTCGCGTCCGGTGCGTCGTTGCGGTAAACCTTGCCGTGGACAACGTAGCGCAGCGGCGGCTTGGAGGCTTCCATGATGCGGATCTGGCACGGCGAAGTATGTGTGCGCAGCAGCATCTTGTCCTCGACGAAGAGCGTATCCATCTCGTCGACCGCAGGATGGTCGGCGGGGAAGTTCAGGGCCTCGAAGTTGTAGAAAAACGTCTCGATCTCAGGCCCCTCAGCCACCGAGTAGCCGAGCGTTTTGAAGATCTGGATGCACTCCTCCAGCACGAGCCGCACGGGGTGCTTGGCGCCGAGGGTACGCGAGGGCCCGGGCAGCGTCACGTCGATCGCTTCGCGCTTGTGCGAGGCGGCGGAGACCGCCGTCTGCGCCTCTTCGAGCGCGGCCTCGACGGCCTTGCGAGTCTCGTTCTGGAGTTTGCCCACCTGGGGCTTGAGCTCACGCGGAGCGAGCTTGAGCCAATTGTCGTTGGCAAAGGTCAGCAGCCCGTTTTTGCGGCCGAGCCAGCGGTCGCGCAAATTCTTGAGGGCTTCGGCCGAGGCGACCTGGGATTTTTCGGATTCAAAGGCCTGCTGCAAAGACGAGTAGAGGCCGGCGACATCGTCGCCGGCCTCCAAAAGCTCCGACAGAGGGCGTGAGGCCTTGTCCACAGCGCTCATGCCCAACGTCCTACTCGTCTGTGGCCGGCTCGTCGGCGGCGGATTCCGCCTCAGCGGCGGCTTCGGCTTCTTCGACGGCCTTCTTCACGGCAGCCGGCTCGGGCGCTTGGGCCGGGGCGGCCTGCCCCAACGCTTCGCGCGCCTTCGCAGCGATCTGCCCGAAGGCTTCCGGATCGCGCACGGCCATCTCGGCCAGCATCTTGCGATTCAGCTCGACGCCCGCCACGCTCAAGCCGTGGATGAGCTTGCTGTAGGACAGCCCATGCATGCGGGCCGCCGCGTTGATGCGGATGATCCACAGCGAGCGGAAGTCCCGCTTCTTGAGCTTACGGCCGACGTAGGCGAACTTCTGCGCCCGGTCGACCGCCTCTTTGGCATAGCGGTAAAGCTTACTTTTTCCTTGGTAATAGCCTTTTGCTTGACCAAGTATCTTCTTGCGCTTGAGACGGCGCTTGTTTCCTCTTTTTACGCGGGGCACGCTTGACCTCCTGGTGGTTCTGTTTCAAGAAAGACCGTCCCCGATGAGGGGCCGGTTTGCGGCGGTACAGGCGCGCGCCCGCGGCTCTGTCCGCACGCGGCCGGGCAATTTAGCAGCCCGGCCCTCAGCCTGAGAAGCTAGCTCGACAGCAGACGACGGACGATTTTTTCCATCGCCGGGCTCACGAGCACCGACTTGCGCAAATGGCGTTTGCGCTTGGGCGACTTCTTGGTGAGGATGTGGTTGTGCAGCGAATGCGAACGCTTCACGCGACCTTTGGAGGTCAGCTTGAAGCGCTTCTTCGAGCCGCTGTGTGTTTTCATCTTCGGCACGGCTGTTCCCTCGATCCGTCCGACCGCGCCGGGTGGCGCGTCGCACTCGTAGTCTTTCGTTAGAATGTCCCGAAAGCGAAATCCCCAGAGCGAGGAGTCGGTCGGATAACCCTAGACAGGACTTTTCGTAGTGTAGCATCCCGGGGAGCGTTTGTCCCAAGTCACGCGCAACATGGCAAAACACCGCATCTACACCACCAGTTTCGCGAGCGTCTACCCCCATTACGTCGCCAAAGCGGAGAAGAAAGGGCGTACCAAAGCCGAGGTCGACGAGATTCTGCGTTGGCTGACCGGCTATACCCAACAGGCGCTGGAAGACCAGCTCGCACAAAAGACCGACATCGAGACCTTTCTCGGGCAAGCGCCCCAGCTCAACCCCAATCGAGCTCTCATCAAAGGAGTGGTCTGCGGCGTGCGCGTGGAAGAGGTCGAGGAGCCGTTGATGCGCGAGATCCGCTACATGGACAAGCTCATCGACGAGCTCGCCAAGGGCAAGGCGATGGAGAAGATTCTGCGGTCGTGAGCCTGCGTGCCGCGCCTTGCCAGTGAATCAGAATAAGAGCTTCACCCCAAACTGAATCTCGCGACCGTTCCGCGCCGAGAGGATCCGCCCGAACCCGGGAGTGCCGAAGAAGATGTTCGGATTGCGGAAGTTCGGCGTATTGAACATGTTGAAGAGCTCGGTGCGCAGTTGCAGCGTCAAGGCGTCGTTGAGCTTGGCGTTCTTGTTGAGCGAAAAGTTCACCTCGTGCAGCGGCGGCCCTTGGACGATGTTCCGGCCGGCGTTGCCGAACGACCCGTAAGCCGGCATGGCAAAGGCGGCAGGGTTGATCCACTGCGCCGGATCCGGGTTCGCGAAGTTGGGGTCGCCAACCAGGTTGGGGCGATCGCCTGCGCCGAAGCCCTGGATCGACTGCCCGGTATTGGAATTGTCGAGCTCGCCGGGCAGAGCGACCGTGTAGGGCTGGCCAGACTGCAACGTCACCACGCCGTTCACGCGCCAGCCGGCGAGGATCTGCTTCGCCGTCCCGCGCAGCTTGCGGCCGCCCGGCAACTCGTAGGCGAAGCTACCCACGAAGCGCTGCGGCGTATCGAAGCTCGAGCGGCCGCGCTCGGCCGAGGTGTCGTAGCTGTTCTGCGGAAAATTCGCGTCGCCGGCCGAAGGGAAGAAGTTCGAAGCATTGTCGATCGAACGCGACCAGGTGTAGCTGAACAGCCCGGTGAGCCCATCCTGGAAGCGGCACTGCGCCGAAAGTTGCAGGCTGTGGTAGACCGAATCGAACGACGACTCGATTTGGTTGATATCGGAAAAGAATGGCAGTGGCCGCAGATTGGGCTGCGCCGCGCTCGGTGCGGGTTGGTTGATGTCGCGCGAGCCCAACAAGTGGACGCCACGCGTCCCCACATACCCGGCCGTCAACACCAGCTCGCCCGAAATCTCCTGCTGCACCGAGAAGCTCCAGTTCTGGGCGTAGCCCGACACGAGGTTGGGATCGTAGGTCAGCGCGCTGGGCGGCAGCGGCGCCGCTCCGCCGCTCGGCCACGGGTCGTGGATCAGGATCGGCGACGTGGCCGAGGGATAGAAGAGCTCCGTGTTGAAGAAGGGCGGGTTGAAATAGATGCCCTGCCCGGCCGCGAGCGGCGAGAAGTTGTAGTGCAACCCGTAGCCGGCGCGCACGACCCTGGTGCGCGAGCCGCCCGGGCTCCACGCCAAGCCCACGCGCGGCGCGAAATTGTTTCTGTCAGCGCGGTAGCCGCCGCGCGGGACGCCGTTGGTCCCCAGTTGGACGATCTGCGTCGTCGCCTGGTCATAGATCGCCGCCGCGTCGTAGGCGTCGTAGACAGGCTGATTCAGCTCATAGCGGAGCCCCAAGTGCAGCGTCAGATCCGAGCGCACCCGCCAAGCGTCGTCCACGAATAGGTTCGTGGCGCTCGAGCGCTGGTTCTGCGCGCTGTCGCTGCGTGCAGCGAGCGTAAAGGTCGGCAGCCCCTTCAGCAGATCGGCGAAGGCGCTCTGGGTATACGCGAAATCGGTGAAGGAGAGTTGGCCGCGCGAAAGCACGTCGCGGAATGCGTTGCCGGCAATCCAACGCTGCTCGAACCCCGCTTCGAGGGAATGACGGCCGTGCGTGTGGCTCAGCGTGTCGGAGATCTGCCACGAATCCATCACCGAATCGCCCGGGTTGTTGAATTCGTCGCCCAGTGAGGACAGGCCCGTCACCTGGATGAAGCTCAGCCCCAGATCGCGCGGCCGCGCGGCGTAATCGGGCAGCCCGACTGTTTGGTTGATCGAAACGCCGGCGTTCTGCTGGAAGATCCGGGTCGCCACCCGGTTGAAGCCGAAACGGACGTCGTTGACCCAGCGCGAACCGAACGAGTGCGTCTCGCCCAGCATCAGGTTCTGGCCTCGCTCGGCTACGTCATTGCCATATCCGGGCACGTTTGAGAACTGTTGCGCCGCGAAGGGCTCGAAGCGGTCGCGGTCGGCAAAGCTGTAGCGGCCCGACAGCGTACCCGCGCCAAGCCGCTGGTCCAAGCGAATGTCGAACTTGTTCGTGTCGTCGCGCAGCGTGGGCGCGGAGACGAAGTTCTGCCCCGCGGCGGCGCGGTTGGGCAGCGGATAAAGAGCAGCGACGGCTTGACCGACCGGGTGGAGGTAGGCCGCCGGCACCCGTCCGTTCGGGAAAGGTTGGAACGTCGAGAAGTCGATCGGCTGGGGCAGCGCGCTTTGCGAGAAATCGCCCTGCCGCTCGGCGGCGGTCGGGGTGTTGGTGGTGCGCGTGACCGCGCGGCGTTCGCGCAGGCCTTCGAAGTCAACGAAGAAGAAGGTCGAGCGCCGGACGACAGGGCCGCCGAGCGAGAACCCGAACTGATTGCGCCGCAGCGCGGGTTGGGCGGCGTCGGGCCGGTCGAAGAAGTTGCGCGCATCGAGCGCGTCGTTGCGCAGGAACTCGTAGACCGAGCCATGGAACTGGTTGCCGCCGCGCTTCAAGGCGACCGCCACCTGGCCGCCGGAGTTGCGGCCCAAGCCGGCGTCCGCGTTGGCGGTCTGCAGGCGAAACTCCTCGATGGCGTCAACCGCCGGGGTAAACGTGAAGCTGTTTAGCGTGGGATCTATCGCATAGACGCCGTCGTAGACAAAGGAGTTGGCGTTCTCGCGCGCGCCGGCGGCCTGAAAGGCGAAGCGTCCGCGCTCAGTCCCCGGCGATCCGGCCGCAGCCGGCGTCGTGCCCGCGACGAGCAGTGCAAGCTCCATCCAGTTGCGGCCGTCCAGCGGCAAGTTGACGATGTAGTTGTTCGGAATCACGGCTCCTACCGCGGCCGACTCCTGCTCGAGCAGCGGCGCCTCGGCGGTTACCGTCACTTGCTGCCGGTCCTCGCCAATCACCAGCCGGAAGTCCTCGCGAACGTTGGCCGCGACTCGCACGGTGACGTCTTCGCGCAGCTCAGACTGGAAGCCGGCGGCGGTGATCTCGAGCCGGTAGCGCCCGGCCGGCAGCCCGGCGAATCCGTACGCTCCATTGGCGCCGCTCTCGGTGGTCCGTTCAGCGCCGGTCGCCGAATCGGTCAGCGTCAAGGCGGCATTGCGTACGACCTGTCCGGAAGGATCGGAAACGAGCCCGCGAATCGAGCCTTCGACAGCTTGCGCGAGCGCGTCGCCGCCAAACGCAGCAAACAAAAAGAACAAGGGAAAAATCTTTGCACTCATTGGAAATGACAACTGCCGCGGGAACAGCAAGATAAGACCCCGGAACACACGTCGGGGTTACGGAATGGCAAGAGGACGTCTTAGTCGCGGCTGAGCACGAAGTCCGTCTCGTACATCTCATAGACGGTCGGCCGCATGCCAAGCTTCTGATACGTGCGCTGCGCCCGGCGGTTCTCGCGCTCGACGTAGAGCCTCAACCCGCAGACATCGCCCGCCTCGCGTGCACGCCGCACCGCGTCCTCGTAGAGCGTCGAGTAGACGCCCCGGCCGCGGCTCTCGGGCCGCACGTAGACGCTCTGCACCCACCAGAACACGCCGTTGCGCCAGTCGCTCCACTCGTAGGTGATCAGCAGCTGGCCGACGACCGTGCCTTCCTCTTCGGCGACCAAGTAAAAACCCTTCGCCGGATCGGCCACCACCGCGGCCACGCCAGCGCGCAACCGCTCGCCGTCAAGCTCGAGATGCTCGGTCTCGAGCGCCATCGCGGCATTGAACGCGGCCAGGACGGTCGGCGGATCGGCCAGCCGGATCGACAAGGGCATGTGCAAAGGATAGCCATTGCTCGCCCAACCGGAAATGGCTGAGAACGGACAACAGGCGACCAGCGCTGCTACCCTGTCGTGTTCATGGCGGACGTGCGCTGGGGATTGATCGGCTGTGGCGACATCGCGCGCAAGCGCGTGGCGCCGGCTTTGCGCGACGCCGAGGGCGGCCGGCTCGTCTCCGTCAGCCGCGCACGCGCCGACCTCGCCGCGGACTTTGCCAAGGAGTTCGGGGCCGCCAAGTGGTACCCCGACTGGCGCGGGCAGGTGCACGATTCCGACATCGACGCCGTCTACATCGCCACGCCCGTCGACCTGCACGCCCAGCAGACCGTCGCCGCCGCCGAGGCCGGCAAGCACGTACTTTGCGAGAAGCCCATGGCGCTCGACGTCGCCTCGTGCGACCGCATGATCGCCGCCTGCAAGGCGAACAGCGTGCGGCTCGGAGTGGCCTACTACCGGCGCTTCTACCCGGTCGTCAAGCGCATCAAGGAGATGCTCGACTGGGAGGAATTCGGACGCATCGTCATCGCGCAAGTCAACGCCTTCGAGTCGTTCAACCCCAAGCCGTGGGAGCCGCGCGCCTGGCTGGTCGACCCGGCCCAGGCCGGCGGCGGGCCGATGATGGACTTCGGCTCGCACCGAGTCGAGCTGCTTCTGAACCTGCTCGGACCGGTCGGCGACGTCAAGGGCTTTCTCGACCGCATCCGTTTCGACCGCAAGGTCGAGGACACCGGCCTGGCGGTGATGCGCTTCGAAGGCGGGGCCCGCGCGCAGATCACCGTCACGCACGCCGCAGCCGAGCCGCGCGACACGCTCGACATCTACGGCACGGCCGGCTCGATCCACGTCGAGTCCTTGAATCGCGGCGACTTGCGCATTGTCGGCCAGTTCGGCGACCGCCAGGAGTCACACCCGCCGCACGCCAATCTGCATCAGCCCTTGGTCGAAGACTTCATCCAGGCGCTGCGCAAGATGCGCGAACCGGCGGTGAGCGGAGAGGCAGGACGCGACGTGCAGCGCGTGCTCGAGACGATTTATCGCGAATGATCTCAGCCTGGATCGCGAAGCTGCGCTCCCTCGCCGATCGGGAGCTTCCGCAGCGCCTCCGCGACGGCAGGAGAGGAGAGGAGCTGGCCTACCGCCACTTGCAGCGCGAAGGTTACAAGGTGGTTGCGCGCAACTACCGCTCGAAGTCGGGCAAGGGCGAGATCGACCTGCTCGGCTGGGACGGCGAGATGCTGGCCTGCGTGGAGGTCAAGACGCGCAAGAACGCCGACTTCGGCCGGCCGGAGGAGTTCGTCGGCTCGGAAAAGCAGCGCCACTTGATCCAGGCCGCCCACAACTACGCGCGCCGCGCCAAGGTCGACCCGGCGCGGCTGCGTTATGACGTGGTGAGCGTGGTCCTCGAACCCGAACCCGTGATCGAGCTCTACAAGGATGTCTTCACCGAACGAAGAGCCCCGGCGTTACCCGCGCTGAGATCCGGCGCGACCTGCGCGGCGATCCCGTGATCGTCTCGCCCGGGCGCGCCGGCCGGCCCAACGACTTTCGCGGCGACGGTGCAGACCGCCGCCGGACGTGCCCGTTCTGCGCCGGGCGGGAAGACCAGACGCCGCCCGAGGTCGACGCCGTGCGCGAGCCGGGCTCGCAACCCGACCAACCCGGCTGGAGCGTGCGCGTCGTCCCGAATCGCTACCCGGCCGTGCCGCGGCATGCCGAAGGCCAGGGGCTGTGGGGCCTGCACGAGG
The DNA here is from genome assembly GCA_041394905.1 of Bryobacterales bacterium. GTDB lineage: Bacteria > Acidobacteriota > Terriglobia > Bryobacterales > UBA6623 > RI-231. The sequence continues at coordinate 59,217 of JAWKHJ010000007.1, forward strand.
TCGTGATCGAGACCCCCGAGCACGATCGCTCGCTCGCCGACCTGTCCGTCGAGCGGACCGCCGACGTGCTGCGCATCTTCCAACGCCGCCTGCGCGCCGCGCGCGACGGACGGCATCGAGTACGCCTGCATCTTCAAGAATCACGGCCCCGAAGCCGGCGCCTCGCTCGAACACTCGCATTCGCAACTGCTCGCCGTGCCATTCGTGCCGCGCCGGATCGCCGAGGAAGCCGAGACGATTCGCCGCGGCAGTTTCCCAACGCCTGCGCAACGCGCGGCCGGTGGCTGAGTCGCGAGGCTTGAAGGCCTTCTGCCCGCCCGATTCGCGCATGCCGTACGAGGTTTGGGTTGCGCCCATCGAGCCGGCGGCGGCGTTCGAAGACGCTCCGGAAGAGTTGATCCTGCAAGCGGCCGAGATGCTCCACGGCCTGCTCGGCGCGATGAACGCGATCCTCGAGCGGCCGCCGTATCACCTGCTGCTCTACACCGCACCTTTCGCCGCGCCCGACGGCTTCCATTGGCGCATCGAGATCGCCCCCGCATGGCGCGCATCGCCGGCTTCGAGCTCGCCACCGGCGTCTTCGTCAATCAAACCGACCCGGAAAAGGCCACCGAAGACTACCGCCGCGCGCTCGGGGCGCCCGGGGACAGTCACGGGTGACAACAGCTCACGCCGTCTGGGTCGACTCTTCCGACTGCGGTGTTGAGGCCGCAAAATCCCGGAGTTCTGGGATCTGGATGCGAATGCGCGTCCCACCGCCGGTGCGGTTCTCGATCGTCATCTGGAAATCGTTGCCGAACAGCACGCTCAGCCGCTCGTGGACGTTGCCGATCCCGATGCCGGCCTGGAAGACGATCGGCAGCACCTCTTCCGGGATGCCCACTCCGTCGTCCTCCACCTCGATCTGGAGCCGCCCGCCGCGGTGCGCGCTGCGCAGCCAGATGGAGCCGCCGCTGACCTTCGGCCCCAGCCCGTGCTTGATCGAGTTCTCGACCAGGGGCTGCAACACCATGCTCGGCACCAGCTTGTCGAGCGTCTCGGGGTCGAATTCCTCGTGGACGCGCAGCTTGTCACCAAAGCGCACCTGCTCGATCTCGAGGTAGTTCTCGATGAAGCGCAGCTCGTCGCGCAGCGGCGCCAGCGCCTCCTGGCTGCGCATCAGCCGCCGCAGGATAGCCGAGAGCTTGACGATCACCTCGCGCGCCATGTCGCGGTCGCTGCGAATCAGAGACGCCACCGAGTTGAGCGTGTTGAACAGGAAGTGCGGATTGATCTGGCTCGATAGGTTGCGCAGGCGCGCCTGCATCAGCAGACGCTGCTGCTCCTCGAGCTTCCACTCGTTGCGGCTGTGGTCCCAGACCTTCAAGTTCAGCCCGATGCACGCCACGGTTGAGAAATAGATCGCGACCATCGTGAACGTGCTCAGCCCGTCGTCCTTCGAGAACATCGTGAACAACCAGCCGTGATGCTCGAAAGCATGGCCGACGGACTGGCGCAGGAACTCGATGGCGAAGCAGGTGAACAGCAGCAGCATCTGGAACGCCGACTCGGGGCTGGGCAGCCGCCGCACCCAGTTGGAGATTGTGAATGGGAAAAACGGCGAGAAGCGCCAGATCTCCTCGTCGCTCGGAGCGATGTCGCGTAATACGCCGCCCAGGGCGCCCACACCCACCAGCAGCGGGATCGCCAGCCATTCGTGCGGCGAGGTCAAAAACGCCGCCGGCAGCGCCATTACGCCGCCAGCCGCCAACCCGGTGATGTAGCCGCCCACCAGCCCCGAGACGAAGGCGCCTTCGAGCGCGAGCTCCGCGGCATCGTACTTGAGAACGATGCGCACCAGCGTGCCGCAGGCGAACATGACGCCGAACAGCAGCCCCAGCTCGGCGCGCTGCTTGAACGTCCGCCGCTCGCGCATCAGCATGCGCCGCGCAAACGAAAAGCGCAGCAGGATGCTCGCCATCGACGCGATGACGGCCACCCGAACCAGCAGCTTAACTAGGATGGTTTCTTCGACGCCCATCGGGGCCCGAGGCGGGACCTCGTTATAATACAAATCGTAACGTCCCCAGCCGGCGCCGCCAAGCCGGCAACTGAGTACGCCAGTGTCCAAGTCCGCAGTTTCCGCCCGGATCGAGGCCGTCGCGGATGCGTCGCTCCCTACCTCTTACGGGGAGTTTCGCATTCTCGGTTTCCGCGGTTTTTTCGAAGGCAAAGAATACGAGATGATCGCCCTGAAGATGGGTGATCTGACGGCGACGGAGCCCGCGCCGTTGGTTCGCGTGCATTCGCAGTGCATGACCGGCGAGGTCTTTGGCAGCCAACGCTGCGACTGCGGCCCGCAGCTCCAAATGGCTATGCGGATGATCTCCGAGGCCGGCAACGGCGTCCTCATTTACGACCCGCAGGAAGGCCGGGGCATAGGATTGCTGAACAAGCTGCGCGCCTACGAGCTGCAAGATCGCGGAGCGGACACGGTCGAGGCGAACGAGCAGCTGGGCTTCGCGGCCGATCTGCGCAACTATACGCTCTCGATTGCCGTGCTCGAAGCCCTAGGCGTGCATCGGGTGCGCTTTCTTTCAAACAACCCGGCAAAGGTGAAGGCGCTCGTGGATGCGGGCATCGAGGTCGAGGAACGCATCCCATGCGAGCCGTCCGCCAGCGACCGCGCCGCGGCTTACCTGCAAACCAAGAAGGAAAAGATGGGCCACCTGCTCGGTGGCGCCTAGCTCTTCCGACTCGAGCCGCACTCGCGGTTCAAGCGGCCCTCAGTCGAACAAAGAGAGTTGTGCATGGTTGGGTGGCGGCGGTCCTCCCAAAGGCGGCGAAGACTCCAAGCCGTGCTCAGCACGAACTTGTCGAATGCGCTCCCGCAGAGCGTCGGCGTATTCGCCACGCAGATAGGCGTTGCCGCCGTATTCGACACGGTAGGCCGCCACAAGCTCCGGAAACTCCTCCTCGAGAAACGGAAAGAACTGCTGTTGCGCACTGGTTTTCAGAAACAAGATTCCCCCTCCAAAGTAAGTCGCCCCGGCTTGGCGGGCGGCGGCCGCGAGCGCACTCAGGCTGGCCCGCGAGCCGGTGATCCCCGGCATGACCGGATTTGCAAATACGCCGACGGCGAGGCCGGCGTCAGCCAAACGGCGAACCGCCGCTAAACGCAGATCCGGGCGCGGCGCGCGGGGTTCTAGCCGACGCGCGAGTTCGGGATCGACGGTAGTGACAGTAACGTTGATGCTCAAGCGGTTGCACGAAGCCACGCGCCGCAGTAGCTCAATGTCCCGTACGATCAGGTCGGACTTCGTCGTAATCGAGAGGTCGCGGCCGCCGACCTCGGCAAAGACCTCGAGAATGGCCTTGGTGCGCTCGAAGCGGCGCTCGGCGGGTTGATATGGGTCGGTTCCAGTCCCGAGTGCAATCGCCCCAGAGCGCTTGCGCGCCAAGTCGCGCCGCAACAGCTTCGCCACGTCCGCCTTGGCGTAGATCTGCCGCTCGAAGAGCACGCCGTCATCCAACCCCATGAACTCGTGGGTGTAGCGCGCGTAGCAGTACTTGCAACCAATCTCGCAACCGCGATAAGGATTGAGGGTCCAGCGGAACGGCATGTTCGGGTTGGAACAGCGGTTGAGCAGACTGCGGCTCTCGATCTCGAAATACTCGACCTGCGCCTTGGTCCGCAGCGAACGCGACTCGGCGGCGAAGCGCGCGATGCCGACAAGGGCCGGCGGCGCAGGCGGGGCGGTCTCATCGAGCGGAAAGAGCACGTGCGTATGTTCGCCTTTTATTCGCTATCTTGTCAAGGCCGCCCTTAAACCAAGGATGCGTAGACGGATCGCACTCGTCATATATAATTCGTGCTACCGGTCCTCATGATGCAATGGCTTTCGCTCTCAAGGCTTGCAGTGCTCGCGGCGCTTTTTGGCGCAACGGGACCGCTTCCGGCGCAGAGCTTGATCCACACGAGCATGGGCGGCGGCGAGCCCTACCTGAGCCACAGCGATGCTGCGGTGCTGGGCGCTGAAGCCAAACGCAATGACCTGCCCTGCCAAGTCGAGCCGCTCGACCCGAACCTGCAATACGACCTGACTTTCCAAGCCGGCTACGTCGCCCGCGTGCCGCTGGCCGCGCTAGCCGGCAAGGGCAACGAGTTGCGCGTGCTCTTCCGCATTCAATCGCTCGAGCCCGAGGTTGGCGAGCCCGTCTACTTCCGCGAGCACTACAGCGTCCCGGCGATCGAGCCGGACGCCCAAGGCGAGGCCACTTTGCCGGGGAAGTATCGCCTCGGGCCCGGGCGCTACAAAGTGTCGTGGCTGATGCGCGACCGCGCGGAAAAAGTTTGCGCCAGCTCGTGGGAGGTCCGCGCGGAGACGCTCGAAGGCTTCGAGAAGTTGGCGGCTAGCCCCGACGCCGCCAAGATCTCGGAATGGAGCGAGGAAATCTTCGACGAAGATCCGCCGATCCGCAGAGCGAGCGGCAAGCTGCTGCACATCAAGATGATGGTGAGCTTCTCGCCGGTGGATCTTTCCAAGGTGAAGCTCAGCGAATACGACATGCGCGCAGTCGTTTCGATGTTGCGCGTGTTGGCTCGCGAACCACAGATTGGCGAGTTGAGCATCGTGGCCTACAACGCCCACGAGGAGCGGGTCGTCTACCAGACCAAGCGCGAGACGCGGATCGATTTCAAGGAACTCGGCGAGGCGGTGCAAGACAGCCTGAGCGGCATGGTCAACATCGACCAGCTACAGGACAAGCAGAGCGGTGAGAAATTTCTCAAGACATTGTTCGAGCAGCATTTGACGCAGCAGGGCGTGGCCGAGAGCGACGACCCGGAGCCTCCGGACGCGATCGTGTTTCTGGGGCCCAAGGTAGTCTTCGAGCGACCGGCGTCAGGCTCGCTATTGGCAGAGTCAGCCCGCCTGCAACTGCCGTTGTTCTACTTCATGTACAACCGGAACCCGCGCTCCTACCCCTGGAAGGACGCCGTGAGCGCTGGGTTGCGCAACTTCGACATGAAGGAGTTCGACATTACCTCGGCGAAGGACTTTGGCCGCGCGGTCGAGGAATGGGTGCAGATGCTCGCCAAGTTGCGCGAGCAGGGCAGCTAGGAGAGAGCGCTGATCCTAAGCCGCCGCTTTCGCCGCAATCAGCGAGCGGCCTTCCATCGAATCCGGAGCCGTTACGCCGAGCAGTTCGAGCACGGTCGGAGCGATGTCTTTGCCGTTCGGCTCACTCGAAGCCAGATCCACATCGAGGCCGGGCCCATGCATGGCGAGAAAACCGAGGGCGGCGTGCCCGCCCGTCCGAAGATCGTGATGCTCTCCGGCGACCGTGCCGTAGCCGGGCGAATGCACCTCGGAGATGAACGCTTCGTCGCTCCAGAATGCGGTCAGGTCGGGTAAAAGGTCGATCAGCGGCCCCTTGTAGGTGTCATGCAGCCGCGTGACCTTGCGGATCGCGGGACGTCCGGTGGCCGGATTGACCAGCTCGCGCAGACGCACGCTCAAGAAGTCCAGCAGCTTGTCATACTCCTCGCCGGGTTTGACGATGCCATGCGGATCGCGCCCGACCAGGTTCACGCGGAACGCAGGGTTGAGATCGTTGTTGGGAACGTAGTTCACCCGCGCCTGCGGGTCGAGCTTCTTCGAGCCCATCACACGGCACACGATCGCGTCCTCGATCTTCTTCGGGATCACGCTCTTGACGGCATATTGGAACTGGATCGGCACCGCTTCCTTGAGCGTCTCGACCAAGCCGCGGTGAATCTCGTAGCGCCGCTCGGCTGCGGGGTTGGGGGCGTTGTCGCGCGGCCCGTCCAGGCCCCAGATGTGCAGAAGAGTCGGTAGTAGGTCACGGCCGTGGTACTGCGCGGCCATGCCGTGCCCGGAAAACACGATCACGTTGGTCGACTTGTCGACCAGACCGAGCAACGCGCCAATCTCTTCGTCGACAGCGGCGTAGACGTCCTCCATCGAGGCGGCGATGCGGTGGCGATCCTCGGGGTCAAACGCCGGGTGTTGTGGATCCTGCAGATGCCAGAATTGGTGGCCGGAGCAGTGTGTCTCGGAAAAGCCGGCGAAAAATAGGTCCCACGGCTCGCGCACGACCAGGTCGCGCAACACCTGCCCGCGATTCTTCACGCCGCGGATCAACAGGTCGCGCAGTTTCTTGTATTCGCCAGGCGAGCGCCCGTGGTTGTCGCAGCTGTGGAGAGGATAGTCGCCATAGAGCCGCCGCATCTCCGCGAATAGCCCGATCGGGACCGAGGACGGCTCGCAGCGCGTGGCGTGGGCGCCCCAGTTCGCGATCTGGATGCCGTTGACCTTGCCCAGAATGGCGGTCTTTGGCGCGTCGACGACAGCGCAGCGGCGTCCGGCCTCGGAGGCGACGGTCCAAAACTGCTTGCCGTGGTGGGTGTCATCGAGCAGCTCGAGGCTCTCCGAGCCTGGGCGCGGCTGGATGTAAAAGTACTTGCCGAACTGCGCCGAATTCTGGCTCGAGTAGAGCGACGGCCAGACCTCGTCGGGAAACTCCTCGGCCGGAGAGCGCAACCGCGACCAGCGCCCCTCCTGCATCAAGCGGGCGAGCGCGGGCAGGCGGCCTGCCTTGGCCCACTTTTCGACGCAGCTAGGCTCAGCCGCGTCTAACCCAATCAGCAGCACTTTCGGACTGGCGGACATTCTGCAGGCTAGGACCTCTCGAGCACGACCGGGGACGCGTCGATTGCGCGTTGCGTCCGCTCGGCGTAGCGGTATTCCGGGACTGCCGCCCGTTGGCGCGGGTACGGCTTCGCGAGATGTCCCGCGACGAACCCGACACCGCAAATCGAGTAGTGCAGCGCCAGCGCGGCGATCGACCCGACGGTGAACAGGATACCGCGCCGGGTGTGGATGAAGCTGAGCAGCGCGCGGCTGTGCCAAGCCATGCCGGCGAGCGCCACGAGCGCGGCCGGCGCAGCAGCAGGCCACAAGGGCGAGGCCAATAGCGCGAGCCCAAACACGCCTGTCCAGACGGTGGCCAGTACGCCGTTGCGCCCGGTGTTGAGCTTGCCCATCTCGCCACGGCCGGCCCGGATCAAGCGCGTCCAGGGGATGGCGCGGGCACGCAGATCCGAGCGAATCAACCCAAGGAGCGAGTAGGTCTTCAGGTGCTCCACCTGCATCGCCTTGACGAGCTCGACCTGATAGCCGGCCTGGGTGAGCGCCCAGCCGAACTCGATGTCCTCGCAGGCATGCAGGCTGACGTCGAAGCCTTCGATCGCCTCGAAGGCCGGGCGCGTGATCGCGCCGCAGCCGCTCCAGAAGCTCGTCTGGATCGTTTGGCCGCGCTGGTGCGTGTGGTGGTGCTGGTAGTTCTTGAACTGCGCCAGGAAGCCCCCGGCGGTGGTCTCCGAGGTGTAGGAACCGAAGATCACGTCGGCGCCTTGGAGAAACGCCTCCAGGCCGAGCGCGAAGGTGTCGCGCTGGACCACGCAATCGGCGTCGACGAAGAAGAAGATGTCGCCGTGCGCGGCGCGGGCGCCGACGTTGCGCGCATAGGCCGCTCCCTGGCGGCGCTCGTTGCGGACGACGCGCACGCCGGCTGCGGCGGCGACATCGTCGGTGCCGTCAGAGGAGGCGTCGGAAACTAGAATCGTTTCGAAAGGCAGCAGCGAAGAGGCTGCAATCGCGCGCAAACACGCTGGAAGAGTCGACTCAGCGTTGCGGGCGGGGATGATGACCGAAATGCGGGGGCCCTGCGACTCTGTGGCCATGGAGCGATTCGCTGGGCCGCAGGCCCTGCCAATGGAGTAGTGTAACACCTTCAGAACATTTCACTTTGGGCTCGTTGAGGAGCGTCAACGCGATAATGAATCTTTGGCCGCCATGTCGACCGTAGCTCGAGCAACGAAGCCGCGCAAGGAACGCAAAAAGGCTGCGCAGGCGCCGGGAGGGCGCTCCTGGATCAGCGCCCTGGGCGAGCTTCTGCTGCCCGAATCTCCGCGCGCCCGCGGAATCCTCGCCGCCATCCTTCTGTTAGCCTTCGTGCTGCGCTACACGCGTCTGATGGGCATGTTCCCCATCCTGGTGGATGAGTCGATCTACCTGCGCTGGGCGCAGATCATACAACAGCAGGGGCAGTGGTTCATCTCGCTGCTCGACGGCAAACCGCCGCTGTCGTACTGGTTGCTGGCGCTTCCGCGGTTCGTCTCCGCGGGCGACCCGCTTTGGCAGGCTCGCTTGCTCTCGGTGATCGCGGGTGGGTTTTCGACGTTAGGGATCTTCGCGGTTGCGCGCCGCATCGCGCCGGCGGGGCAGGGAGACTCGGCCGGGCTAGCGGCGGCGGCGCTCTACGCCGTGTTTCCATGGGCGATTCTCTACGACCGGCTAGCCTACACCGAAGCCTACGTCAACCTTTTCGGGCTGGCAATCGCGCTCGCCTCGATCGTCTGCTTCGAGCAGTCGGGCAAGAGCTGGGCGCGCGAGCTCGGCCCAGGTCTAGCTCTGGGTTTAGGGCTGTTCACCAAGCAGACCGCGCTGCTATTCGCGGCCATTCCGGCTGCGGCGGCGTTCTACTACGGACGTCGGCACGAGCGGAACTGGATCGCCCGGCTGGCGGCAATCTACGCCATCGCAGGCGTATTCTTGATCGCGAACTTCGTGCTGACGCCGGCCGCGCCCATGCTTGCGACGCATGACGCCGTGTTGCACCACACCGGCTTCTTCGCCAACCCGGCTGAGCTGATGGCCGATCCGTTCGTCGCCGCGCGATCGAACTTCCCCAAGCTCGCAAGCTACATCGGGTCGTACATGACTTGGCCCCTGGCGGCGGCGGCTCTCGCCGGGGCGGTTTGGCTGGGGTTGCAGGGCTCGTTCGCGCCGTGGCTGCTAGTGGCGGGCTCGCTGTTGCCAGCCATCGCCGAGGGCTTCCTGCTCGAGCTGATGTTCCCCACGCGCTACCCCTTCCCGCTGTTCTGGCCTTGGCTGGTAGCGGCTGCCGTGGCGGCGACAGCCTTTTGCCGCCAACGGTTGCCAGCCAAACCTTGGGCCCCGGCGGCGGCGGTCGCTGTGTTGGCCCTGGCGCCGCTCTACCGTGACGTGCAGATGATCGCTTCACCGGAGACCGCGCTGCATGCCGCCGACATCGAAGGTTTTCTCGGCGACCATCCGCACGTCGGCTACGGTATCGCCGAGGCCATCGCTTTTCTCGACAACGAAGCCAAGACCCACGGGCCATTCCTGCTGCTGAGCGACCCCATTTGGGGGCCGCCGGCCGACGCGCTCTTCCCTTACCTCAACGGCCGCGACGGCATCCAGGTCTATGAAGCCTGGTGGACGCAGCTCGCACCCAACTACGCGATTCTGCCGGCGGGAAAGGCCGAAGTGTTGTATTCGCATTACGACCGCGAGAAGGCCGGCGAGCTCGATTTCTCGCGCATCCCTCGCGTGTTCTACGTGACCGATACGCACTACTACCCGCGAGAAGCCGTGCAAGTGCGCCAACCCGGAGCTCGGCTGGTGGCAAGCTTCCCGAAGAAGAACGGGCACTCGATCGACGTCTACCAGCTCAAGTAGCCCGCCGTGGGGAGTATCCTGAGGGTCGGAAAACTCCCCATGACCCGACGTGAGATGCTGGCCGCGTTCGCGGCTCTCCCAGGCCTAGCCCAAATGCCTTCGGCGGCGCAGACGCGACGTCCCAAGCTCGCCGACTACCCGTTCCAGTTGGGCGTCGCTTCCGGCGATCCGGATCCCCACGGCTTCGCGCTTTGGACGCGCCTGGCCCCGAAGCCGCTCGAGGGCGGCGGCATGCCTGCCGAGGACGTCCAGGTCGATTGGCAGGTGGCCGAAGACGAGGGCTTCTCGAAGGTGGTCGCCTCGGGCTCGGAGACGGCGCGGCCCGCGCTGGCGCATTCCATCCACGTAGAGGTCGCGGGCCTGCGTCCGGACCGCTGGTACTTCTACCGCTTCCGCACGGGCTCCGAGGTCTCGCCGACAGCGCGCGCTCGGACGACGCCGACCATCGATGCGACCCCGGACAAGCTGCGCTTCGCCTTCGCCTCGTGCCAACACTACGAGTCGGGCTACTTCACCGCACTTCGCCACATGGCGGATGAAAACCTCGACCTGGTGGCGCACCTGGGCGACTACATCTACGAGGGCAAGGGGCAGGACGGGCGCACGCGCAAGCATGCGGGCGACGAGATCATGACGCTCGAGGACTACCGCCAGCGCCACGCGCAGTACAAGACCGACCTCGACCTGCAAGCCGCCCACCACGCTTGCCCTTGGCTGGTGACCTGGGACGACCACGAGGTCGACAACAATTACTCTGACGCGATCTCGGAAGAGGCCGGCGTCTCGGTTGACGACTTCCTCACGCGCCGCGCCCACGCCTACCAGGCGTACTTCGAGCACATGCCGCTGCGCTTTGCCGCAAAGCCAGTGGGCCACGAGATGCAGCTCTACCGCGGCGTCCCTTACGGCCGGCTGGCGGACTTCGCCGTGCTCGACACGCGCCAGTACCGCACCGACCAACCCTGTGGCGACCGTACCTCGGTCGCGTGCGACGGCGTCTTCGACCCCAAGGCGACTCTGCTCGGCGACACGCAGGAGCAGTGGCTGATGCAGCGGCTGCGCCGCTCGCCCGCCATCTGGAACGTGCTCGCGCAGCAGATCATGTTCGGCCGCGCCGACCGCGACACCGGCCCGGACGTGACCTGGAGCATGGACCAGTGGTCGGGCTACGACGTCGCCCGTAAGCGGCTGCTGAAGTTCCTCGAGGACGAGCGCATCCGCAACCCTGTCGTGCTCACCGGCGACATTCACTCCAACTGGGTCAACGACCTCAAGGTCGACTTCGACGACGACAAGGCGCCCGCCATGGCGACCGAGTTCGTCGGCACCTCGATCACCTCCGGCGGGGACGGGGTGGAGATGGATGACAACATCCGGGGCATCCTCACCCAGAACCCTTTCGTTCGCTTCTACAACAGAGAGCGCGGCTACGTGAGCTGCACGGTGACGCCGTCCGAGTGGCGGGCGGATTACCAGGTGGTCGAGAAGGTAAGCGAGAAGGGCGCGCCGCGCATCACGCGGGCGTCGTTCCTGGTCGAGGATGGCAAGGCGGGCGCCCAGCGCACGTAGCCGCCCGGTGTCGGAAGCATACGCGTGCGTACAATGAAAGCTTCCGATGGCGTCGAAGAAAGAGCAGGCCGCCGAGCCTGAGACTCCTCCTCCGTTCGAGCAGTCGCTCGATGAGCTCGAGACGATCGTCAAGGAGCTCGAATCGGGCGACATGCCCCTCGAACGAGCCCTCGAGTTGTTCGAAAAAGGTGTGGGCCTGAGCGAGTCTTGCCGCAAGCGGCTCGAAGACGCCGAGACCAAGGTCGAGATCTTGCTCAAGAAGGGGCGTACGCTCGAGGCTGAGCCGTTTGCGCTCGACGACGAGGAGTAGCCGTGAGCCTCGACGAATACCTTTCCGCTCGCCGCGCCGCGGTGGAGCAAGCCCTAGAAGCGCTCGTGCCGGCCGACACCGAGCGCCCCTCGACGATCCACCGCGCCATGCGGCATTCGCTCTTCGCCGGTGGGAAGCGCGTGCGGCCGATCCTGTTTGTGGCCGCCGCGGAGACGCTCGCCGGCGACTCGCCCGACGCGTTCGCGCCGGCCTGCTCGCTCGAGCTCATCCACACCTATTCGCTCATCCACGACGATCTGCCCGCGCTCGACAACGACGACTTCCGGCGCGGCCGCCCAACCTGCCACAAGGTCTTCGGCGAGGCGATGGCGATCCTGGCAGGAGACGCGCTGCTGACGCGCGCATTTCAAGTTCTAGCGGAAGATCCATCGGTTCCAGCCGAGCGCCGCATCGCCTTGGTCGGCGAGTTGCGCGCGCCGCCGGTACGGTCGAAGGGATGATCGGCGGGCAGGTGGAAGACCTCGAAGCCGAGGGCGCGCCGGTGACCGCGGATCGGCTGGACTACATCCACCGTTCAAAGACCGGCGCGCTGTTGCGCGGCTCGGTCCGCATGGGCGCAATCTGGGCCGGGGCCGACGCGGCAAATCTAGCTCGTCTAGACGACTTCGGCCGCCACGTCGGCTTCGCCTTCAAATCGTTGATGACATCCTCGACGTCACCGCGGATTCGGCCACGTTGGGCAAGACGGCGGGCAAGGACGTCGAGCAGCAGAAAGCGACCTTTCCAGCCCTCTACGGCCTGGAGGAATCCCGCCGCATGGCGCGCGAGCATTACGATGCGGCCGTTGCGGCGGTCACCCCGCTCGGCGAGCAGGCTTTACGACTGCGCCAAATCGCCGAACGGGTCGTCACGCGGTCGGCGTAGAAGGGTCGGATCCGGCGGGACTGCCTTCCATGATCCAGCGGATCGTGTCCTGGTCCCGTTTCGAAGGGCGTCCCCAGCCAACCTCGTAGCGGAAGACTTCGCTTGCGGTGTCGGAGGCGAAGCGGTCGTCGAGGATCTCGAAATGCTCGGTGGTGATCAGCGCCGGGTGCGGCTCGCCACAGGAGCGGCTCAGCTCGGTCATCTCTTTGCGCATCACCGTCAGATAGTTGGCCAGCCGCGCCGCCTTGAGCGTGGGGTCTAGCCCGCGCATGAGCCATTTGTTTTGGGTGGCGACGCCGGTAGGGCAGTGGCCGGTGTGGCAGCGCTGCGCTTGGATGCAGCCGATCGACATCATCGCCTCGCGAGCGACGTTGATCATGTCGCAGCCGAGCGACATGGCAAGCATGGCCTGCACCGGGAACCCGAGTCTGCCCGACCCGATGAAGACAATCTTCTCCGCCAGTTCCGCCTGGACGAAGATCGGGTAGACGCGGCACATCGCTACCTTGAACGGAAGCGCCACGTGGTCTGCGTAGGCCAGCGGTGCGGCGCCAGTGCCGCCTTCGGCTCCGTCAATGGTGATGAAGTCGGGGCCGCGCTGGGTGGCCGCCATCTTTGCTGCCAGTTCTTCCCAAAAGCCCATCTCCCCCACAGCGGACTTGATGCCGACCGGCAGCCCGCTCACGTCCGCGAGCATCTCGATGAAGTCGAGCATCTCATCGACGTTTGAGAACGCGCGATGGCCGGCCGGGCTCAGGCAGTCCTGGCCCATGGGGATGCCGCGGATGCGGGAGATTTCCTTGGTGATCTTGGCGGCGGGCAGCACGCCGCCGTGGCCGGGTTTGGCGCCCTGGCTGAGCTTGACCTCGATGGCCTTGACCGGCGCGGAGGCGACCGTCTCCTTGAAACGTTCGAGGTCGAAGCCTCCGTCGGCGGCGCGGCATCCGAAGTAGCCGGTGCCGATCTGCCAGATCAGGTCACCGCCTCTTCTGTGGTAGTCGAAACCCGCCTTCGCCGGTGTTGTGCAGTGCGTTGCTAAGCTTGCAGCCCTGGTTGAGCGCCTCGATGGCAGGCGCGCTCAAGCTGCCAAAGCTCATCGCGCTGACGTTGAGAATCGACGTGGGGCGAAAGGCGTGCTTGCGTCCGCGCCAAGCGCCTAGCGTCTTCGCACACGGCAACGGCCAATTTTCTGCTTCGGGGTGGCGCGCCTCATAGGGAAAGGTCGCGTGCTTGAGCACGGGGTAGTTGGGCGTGCGCTCGAGGTCGTTGTCGGTGCCGAACCCGAAATAGTTGTTCTCACGCTTGGACGAGGCGTAGACCCAGCGGCGCTGGTCACGGCTGAATGGCCTCTCCTCGTCGTTGTCGGTCACGATGTACTGCCGCAGCTCCGGCCCGATAGCCTCGAGCAGGTAGCGGAAGTGCCCGATGATCGGGAAGTTGCGTAGGATGGCGTGCTTCTTCTGCAGGAGATCATAGACTGCCACCCCCACCACGAACAGCGGGATTGCGGCAAGGAACCATTCGAATCGCATTACGGGCAAATCACGTCGATTCTAGACCATCTGCGCCCTGGGCCCCGTATGGCGCCTGCTGCCGCTTTGGCACAATACCCGCTTATGGGTAAGGAAATTCTGCTGGTCGCCAACGGCGATCTGCGCCTGTCCGCCAACCAGAAATGTTGGCCGGCGCAACACGAGACCGAAGAGAAGCTGACGGCCGCGATTGCCAAGCTCGGTCATACAGTCAAGCGTGCGCACGAGTTCGATGCCGCGAAGGGCCACGGCTTCATCGACTCGCAAAAACGCGGCCTGGATGTGTTCCGCACGATCGACCCAAACAGCCGCTGATCGTCTGCGAGGCCGTGTGGCAATACTCCCAGCACATCCTGCCCGGCCTGTGGACCCACGAGGGCCCCATACTGACCGTGGCCAACTGGAGCGGCCAGTGGCCCGGCTTGGTCGGCATGCTCAACCTCAACGGCTCGCTCACCAAGGCCGGCATCCCTACTCCACGCTGTGGAGCGAGAATTTCGACGATCCGTACTTCCTCGACAAGCTTGGCGACTGGCTCAGCGAGGCCGCGTCAAGCACTCCTCGATCCATGTGCGCGCCGCCAACGACATGACCGCGCCGCACAAGGCGATGCTCGCGGCCGACGCAGTCGTCAAAACGCTCAAGCAGGAGAAGGCCATCCTCGGCATCTTCGACGAAGGCTGCATGGGGATGTACAACGCGATCATTCCCGACGAGCTGATGGCACAGGCTGGCGTCTTCAAGGAGCGGCTGAGCCAATCCGCGCTGTTCGCCGAAATGCGCACCGTCAGCGACGAAGAGGCGCAAGCCGTGCGCTCCTGGCTCGACGCCAAGGGCATGCGTTTCGTCACCGGGTCGGATGAAGCGACCGAGCTCACCGACAGCCAAATCCTTTCGCAATGCAAGATGTACATCGCCGCGCTGCGCATCGCGGACGACTTCGGCTGTAGCGGCATCGGCATCCAATATCAGCAGGGCCTCAAGGACATCTGCCCGGCCTCGGATCTGGTGGAGGGGTTGCTCAACAACGTCGACCGGCCGCCGGTGAAATCGCGCGACGGTGAACGCGTGCTCTACGAGGGCGAAGCGCTGCCGCACTTCAACGAAGTCGACGAGTGCGCCGGCCTGGACGCACTGATCACCAACCGCCTGTGGAAGCAGCTGGGCTTCAAGCCCGAGACCACATTGCACGATGTGCGTTGGGGCGAGGAATACCAGGGCCGCTTCGTTTGGGTGTTCGAGATCTCCGGCTCGGTTCCGCCCGAGCACTTAATCGGCGAGTACGCGGGCGCCGTGAGCGAACGGCAACCGCCGATGTACTTTCCGCTCGGCGGCGGTACCATCAAGGGCGTCTCGAAGCCGGGCTGGGTTGTCTGGAGCCGCATTTTCGTCGCGGACGGCAAGATGCAGGCCGATCTAGGCGTCGCCGAAGTGGTCGAACTGCCGCAAGAAGAGACCGAGCGGCGCTGGCAGGCAACCACGCCGCAGTGGCCGATCATGCACGCCGTGCTCACCGGCGTCGACCGCGACAAGATGATGGGACGGCACAAGTCCAACCACATCCAGGTGGTCTATGTACCGCAGAAGAAGGACCTCGCGCTCGCCTTGGGCGCGAAAGTCCACGCGTTCCGCAACCTCGGAATGGACGTGTTTCTCTGCGGCGAGGGATTGGAACTGTAATTCCTCTCGCAAGGCGCTAAGATGCTACGCATGCATCGAGCCCTGGCGTTGTCGCTGTTGGGTCTTTTGGCATGCGGGGAGCGGCCGACGCTGCCGACGCCGGAGCCCCCGCCCGAGCCCGTTTTGCTGATTTCGCAAAAGGGCGCGAAATCGGTTGCGTGGTATTCGCTCGGCGGGGAGCTGCTCGAAGAGGTCCCCGTCTCCGACCATCCTCACGAAATCGTCCTGTCGCCTGACGGGCGGCGGCTTTATGTGACCGACAACGGTGTGATGCAGATCGAAAACGCCGGCGAGGGCGGCAACAAGGTCTCGATCATCGACGTACTGAACCGCGCCAAAGGCGGACAGATCGACCTTGGGAAGTGGCATCGCCCGCATGGC
This sequence comes from Bryobacterales bacterium, assembly GCA_041394905.1. Lineage (GTDB taxonomy): Bacteria > Acidobacteriota > Terriglobia > Bryobacterales > UBA6623 > RI-231. The sequence goes on from JAWKHJ010000007.1 coordinate 75,122, forward strand.
GTGGACCTGTGCGCGGACGGGTCGCTGCTCGTCACCACCGAGAACCCCGACCAGCTGCTCGTCATCGACCTCGACAAGCTCCAGATCCGCCACGAGTACGCGACCGGAGGCGAGACGCCGCACATCGTCAAGTGTAGCCGCGACTCGCGTTTCGCATTTGTATCGAATGCGCGCTCGGGGACGGTGGCGAAGGTCGCACTCGATTCCGGGGAGCGCGAGCTGGTCGAAACCGGGGCCCGCCCAGAGGGTTCAACCCTGTCCAAGGACGGCTCGAAGCTCTACGTGGCCCATCGCGACGCCGACAAGGTCGTGATTATCGACACGATCGCGTGGCGCATGGTCGCAGATCCCAACCGGAAAGTCCCCGGTGCGCTGTGGGCTCGCGTCGAACGAAGAGATCCTCGTCTACGCCCTGTTCGGGGATTCGGCGGTGGGGGTTCGCCGACATTGCTTCGCGGACGGAGACGGACAGATTCCGGTGGCCGGCCCGGCCGTGTCGCTGGAGATGCACGGACGACGAGACGGCGTTGACCTGTGCGCAGGAGCAAGACGTTTGCTACGTTGTCTCCGTCCCGGAACGAAGAATTCTACACACCGTGAAAGTGCGACCGGGAGCGAACCCCGACCCGGCGTTACTGCTCGAGCCCTAACCGAGCGGGCGTAAGATCGTCAGAGGACCCGGCCGTGCCGGTGCGTTCGTCGTCGATTTCCTCGTTTGCTTCGCCGACGATCTCATGCGCTTCCTCATGATCGTTCCTCTCCGGTTGTGGTTCCGGCTGCTCCTCCGGGGGCCGTGGCGTCGAGTTGCAGCTTCGCCTCAGACAGGAAAATGGTCCGAGCCGATATCCTCGAGGCGCTCGAAGTCGACCAATTTGAAGTGGTTGGAGGCGAAGATGTGGTCGAGCGGGAACCGCAATAGGGGTGCGGCAACGGGAACGTCGACATCGTACGCCGGCCGATGCGCGGATCGAGCAGCCCGCTGATGCGCCGAAACAATCGCGTAGTGTGCGACCAGGCGACGTCGTTCAAGTCCCCAACCACGACGACGGGCTTGTCGTAGAGCTTGGCCTCTCGCCCGACCAGGATGAGCTCGGCATCGCGCTGCGAAGTCGTTTCAGAATATTGCGGTGCAGGCGGCGCTGGGTGAAGGCCGTATAAGCGCACCCTCTGGCCGCTGGGCAGGCGCACGTCCGTCTTCACCGACGGAATGCTCGCGACGGATGAAACGAATCTCTGGGTCGACGAGCTCAAAGCGGGGAGTAAAGAGCCATCCCGTAGGTATCGTCCTGCGGACGGAGCAGCCGATACGGGTACTGGCTTTCGAGTTCGCTCAAGGAACCTAGCCACCAGTCGTCCACCTCGAGCAAGAATACGATGTCAGGCGAGCGTTGCTCGACCAGATCGAGCAGGCGCTCGGGCTCGCGGTTGTGCTGGTAAACGTTGCAGGTCAGCACCGAAAGCTGCTGGCCGGGCGACGAGGTCTCGGCCTCGACGAGCTCGGTGCGGCCGAGGGCGCTGTAGGGCAGAATACGCGACAGCTCTAGAGCCTCACCCATCGTGAGCGCCCCAACGGCGATCATCGATGACGGCTCCTGGAGATCCAACGAGATCAGATCTGCCGCGAGAACCCCGGCGCTGAGCGCCATCAGCTGCGCGGAAAGTCAAAGATGCGCACCCACCAAACGGAGCCGCACCATCGGCGCAATCGCGGCCAACGCCAGAAGCGCCGAAGCCAATTTCAGCCACGTCTGCACGAGTGGGAGAAGACGCGGGCCTTCCGCCCGTTGTTACGGTTAGTCGCCGAGATAGCGGGGCTTGTCGGCCTGATTCGCCGCCAGCGTCTTGCTCATCTGGTCAACCTTCCAGGTCTCCAACCGCTTGAAGTCCGCCTTTGCCCACTTGGCTCGAATCGTTCTGCGCTGCGCCTCGCTGAGGCGCTTCTTCGCCGTCGCAACAGCGATGCGCGCGTCGGCGTCAACTTGCCCTCGTCGTGCAGCCGAGGATGGCGGTCGAGATTGGCAACGACCAGACGTAGCTCAGGCACTCGTCGAGCGAAGAGACGCCTTCTGCCCGGCAGCGCCCCGGACGCCAGTGGTCTTCATTGGGTGATCACGCCAACGCCTTTGTCGACGGCCGGCTTCAGTACGGTTTGCTCGAAGGAGAAACCGTCATGGGCGCCGTCACTGACGCTCAGCGGCATCAAGACCGTGTCCCAGTCGTACATCTGCAACATCTTGGCGTGGACGCGCGGATCCATGTGGCCGGTGAAGCCGACGAAGCGGATCTTGCCGTCGCGCTTGGCCTTCTCGATCATCTCCATCAAGCCGTCGCGGGCGAAAACCGCGTCAATGTCGGCTTGGTGCATCACGTTGTGGACTTGGTAGAGGTCGATCCAGTCGCGCTTGAGATTGGCGAGAGACTGGTTGAGGTCGAGCTCGGCGTGCGCCCAGGTGCGATGACGGGTTTTGGTGCCGAAGATGATGTTCTTGTTCACGTCCGCCAGCGCCTTGCCGTAGCGCACCTGGCTAAGGCCGTAGGCGCCCGCCGCGGCCGTGTCGAAGTAGTTGACGCCTAGGTCGTAGCAACGCCGCACCACGTCGAGAGCGGGCTTTTCATCCGGCAGGTTGCCGATGCGGGCGCCGCCCAAGCTCATGATCGTCACTTCCAGGCCGGTCTTACCCAGCTTGCGCTTTGGGATGTCTCCCAGCTCGCCCGCGGCGGCCGCGGCGGCGAAGCTCGCACCTGCGGCTGTCCGAACGAAATCTCTTCTACTCGACGCCATTTCGTACAAATCCTCCTGGAAAGAACGGTTCGCCGCTATCGTAACAGTCCGGCGCTCGGGAGGCCGCGCGGTCAACGTAGGGCGGGCTCTCGCAGCGCCGCGATCCCGAAAGGCGAGTTCTTCGAATCGACACGCATCACCGTCGCGGTCATCCAGCAGCCGGCGCAGTCCTCGGCGCGCACACGCGACAGAATCCAGACAAACGCCGCCTCTTCGCCATGCTCGGGCAGCACGGTCACTTTGATGCGCGCAAGGTCGCCCTTCTCGGTTGTGTCGCTCAAGTGAGCGGAGCGGTGATTGAGCAGGGGTGCGTAGAGCGGGTTCTTCACCATTGCGATGAAGTGTTCGACCGGGCCGGTCGAGCGACGATTTTCGGGCGATGCGAAGCGAAAGGCCGTGCGGGCAATACCTGCATCGGCGGTCGGCTCGTCGTTGGAGCGGAACGCCGCAAGCTGGGCCTCAACGACTTCGCGCGGAGTGAGGTCCGGCGAAGGGGATGACGCCGTGGCTGCGCCCAACACCGCGGCGCTGAGTGCGGAGACCAGAGCAACTCCCATGCCGAGTTTGCCGACCTGCATTTGCTCGGCATCGTAGCACTTCGCCAGGGCTGTAGACCGGCAAGTCTATCCAGGATCATGTCGCGAAGCTACTTGAGAAAAGAACTTTGTGCTCCCGCTACGAGGCCATATCGGCGCGGAGGCCAACCAACTGATGATCTCTTGTGGGCCGACCGCGTCGCGTTATCGATGAGGGCGGCCTGTTTTGTGGCCTGGCTTCGTTTGCCGGCCACCTTTGTGGGGGTACCATGATGTTCCGTTTGTTCCAAGCGGGGCTGCTGGCCGCAATGCTCGCCGGCGCGCCCTTGTTTGCACAGACGTTCGGTCAGATCGAAGGTTCGGTCACCGACTCGTCCGGCGCCACAATCGCAGGCGCCAAAGTCACCATTACCAATGCGGCCACAGGAGTGCCGCGTGAGGTCGAATCCAACGAGGCCGGCAACTATTCCGTGCCGTTCCTCAACCCGGGGATCTACAACATCACCGCCGAGCTGGAGGGGTTCAAGACAGCTCGTGTCGACGGGCGCCAAGTCCAGGTCGGCGATGTTCAACGCGTTAACATCGTCCTGGAAGTCGGTGCAGTCACCGAGGTCATCGAAGTCCAGGCCGGCGCGGAAATGCTCGACACCTCGAGCACCGCTTTGGGCACTGTCATCGACCAGCAGCGCATCGTCGAGTTGCCGATCAACGGCCGCAACTATCTTTCTCTGGTCAAGCTCAGCCCGAACGTCTCGGCTGAGATGGGCGCCGGTGGACAAGCCGACGGCCGCCAGGGTGGCGAGCGCGCCAACCAGCCGCTTTCGATTTCCGGACAGCGTCAGCAGTTCAACCGCTTTACACTGGACGGCATTGACAACACCGACTCGGACTTCAACACGTTCGTCGTGCGGCCTTCGGTCGAAGCACTGCAGGAGTTCAAGGTCCAGACGGGCGTTTATTCCGCCGAATACGGCAGGGCGACCTCGCAGATCAACGTGACCACGCGCGCTGGCTCGAACGAGTTCCACGGCTCGTTGTTCGAGTTCCTGCGCAACGACAAGATTCAAGCGCGCCCCTGGCGCAACGCGGGCGACAAAGCTCCGTTCCGCCGCAATCAGTTCGGCGGCACCGTCACCGGCCCGGTCGTACGCAACAAGTTCTTCTTCATGGGCAACTACGAAGGCTTGCGCGAGCGCGTTTACGGCTTCAACCAGACGACCACCGCCGACCAAGCCATGCGCGACGGCGACTTCTCGAACCCTGCACTTTTGACCATCTACGACCCGGACACCATCCGCCAGACCGGTAACAACGTCTACACGGCCGATCCGTTCCCGAACCAGAAGATTCCGCAAGCGCGCTTCAAGCAGCCCTTCATCAAGCTGCTCGAGTTCCTGCCGTTGCCCAATATCCCGGGCGCGGTCACCGGAAAGGACCCGAACAACTTTACGCGCAACACCCCGCGGCCGGTCGACTGGGATCAGCTCACCACCCGCTTCGACTTCTCGGAAAACGCCAACTCGCAGTGGTTCGGCCGTTACAGCTGGGGCCGTGAGTTCGTCGGCTTGGGCGCCACGTTCCCGATCCAAGATCGCAACGTCTCGACCCGCGTCGACCAGATCATGCTTTCGAACACGCGGACGTTCTCGCCGACGATGGTCAACGAGCTACGCCTGGGCGCGAACATCTTCGACAACGACTTGAAGACGCTCAATAACGGTGTGCGCGACGTCTCTGGCGAATTGGGCATTCCCGGCATGCCGCCGGTGGCCGAAGCCGCCTGGGGTTCGCCGCAAATCGGCATGTCGGGTGTGGCGTGGTCGCCGGCTGGGGCGAATCGACGGAAGGTCCGTTCATCAACCGCAGCCGCACTACTACCAGCTCTTCGACAACCTGAGCATCGTGGCAACCACGTTCAGTTCGGCGAGTCAGCAACCGACGCTACAACGTAATCGGCAACCAGTTCCCGCGTGGCCTGCAATTCCACAGCCGCGCCACAGCGCTTCCAACCAACCTCAGCGGCTCAGGCGACCGCTTCGCCAGCACTCCGGCCTGCTAACTCGGCTGGATGGACGAAGCGACGCGCGCGCTGGGTCTGCCGAACGTGCAGCTTCGCCAGACCGCGATTCACGTCTACGCCGAGGACTCCTGGAAGGTGACCCAAACTCACCTCACCGCTGGGCCTGCGCTATGAGAACGCACACCGCCCTGGGCCGACCGTTGCCGCGGCATGATGAACGTCGTCAGTTCTTCTGCCCCGGCGTCGACAACACGGGCATCGACGAACCTGCCCCACCCCCGTGATGGTGCGGCCGGGCGACGGCGATTTCTACGAGGGTCTCAACGTACGCTTCGCCGACAACATTCCGGTCGGGCCGGCGACAACGTGCTCTACAACCACGCCCTGCAAGCGCGCGATAACAATGACTTCGCGCCGCGCATCGGCATCGCCCTATCAAGCTCAACCAAAGACCTCCATCCGCACCGGCTGGGGCGTCTTCTACACCCAGGACACGACGAACCCCGTGTTCGACCGCGCGCGCAACTTCGGTTTCCGCGAGTCGGCGCGCGGCCTCGACGTACGGCCGAGCGTGAACCTCGATAGCCCCTGGGCCTCATCCGGCGCTTCGGGCCTGCAATGCACCAACTGGGACGGCGTCTGCGTGGCTCGTCTTTACACCTTCGCCGGCGACCCGAACCGCCGCACGCCCTACGTGCAGCAGTTCATGTTCAACGTGCAGCACCAGCTCGACTCCTCCACGCTCATCGAGGTCGGTTATTCCGGCAACCTGGGCCGCAAGATCGAGCGCATGTACGGCTACAACACCCCGCTCGACAAGGCGGGTCCAGACGACAAGACCACTCGCATCCAGCGCATCCCTTGGGGTGACGCCTACGGTCGCATCCAGACCATCAACAACGTGGTCAACTCCAACTACAACGCGCTGGGGCTCAAGTTCGAAGCGCTGCCAGGGCGCGGCCTACCTGGTGGGCTATGCACCGGAGCCGCGCCATCGACTACGGTTCGGCGCTGCGCACCAACAACGGCGACAACCTCTTCCGCAGTCGAGCTACAACCTGCACGCTGACCGGGGCCTGTCGCAATTCCACACCAAGCACCGGCTCACCGCGTCGGTGCTCTATGAACTGCCGTTCAAGTTCGAGAACAACATTGCCGAAACCATCGCCGGCGGCAGCCGATGGGCTCGATCATCACCATCTCGACCGGCGCGCCCTACAACGGCGGCGACTGCACCGACCTAGACGGCAACGAGCAGGGCAACCGCGGCGACGCCGCCGGCGTGAGCCCGTTCCTCGACAACCCAACCAATCTCCAGTTCTTCGCCAGAGCCCCACCGGCCGCGGCGCGTGACGTCAGTTGCTTTGTCGCGGACCCAGCGACCCCAAGGTCAACCAGCTCAGCTACCGTCAGAGCAGCATCGCCCGCAACATGTACATCTCGGACCCGGCTTCGGGAACTGGGACTTCTCGCTGTCGAAGAACTTCCGCGTGACCGAAGGCTCCTTGCCCGTGGAATTTCGCTTCGAGTCGTTCAACTTCGCCAACCACCCGCAGTGGAACTTCCCCGACACGGGTACGTCCTCGCTTAACTACGGCGTGATCACCTCGGCCCGCACTATGCGGACCAACCAGTTCGCGCTGAAGTTTCTCTTCTAAGCCCGGTCTCGAACCGGCATCCTCAACAGCCCGGGCGACGAGCCCGGGCTGTTTTCTTTTTCTCGGGGCAGAGCTTTAGCCCAAGACGGCGACCATGCGGCCGGCGAGTCGCCCCTCGCGCATCTCCTCGAACGCAGCCGGAACGCCGTCGAGCGAGCAGGTCTGGACTGCGGGACGCAGCCGGCCTTGCTCGGCCAGTGCGAAGACTGCGTCGAGATCGGCTTGACGGCCCAAAAAGCTTCCCTCGATGCGAAGCCCTTTGAGTACGACGTCAAGCAGCGGCAGCTCGATCGTCTCCGGCGCGAGACCGACCAAGACGAGACAACCGCCCCGGCGAACCACACGAGCCGCGTTGCGCACCGCGTCCCCGGCCGCGACGAACGAGATGGCCCCGTGGACGCCGCCGAGACTCTTGAACTGCTTGCGAAGATCGTCTGTCTCGGGATCGAGTGTGATCTCCGCACCAGCCTCGGCTGCGAGCCGACGATTGGCTTGGTTGGGGTCGACGGCAACGACCCGCCAGCCTTCGAGCGAGGCCAATTGGATGGCCAGCTGACCCAATCCTCCTGCGCCCCAAACGGCGAGCCAGCACCCGGGCTCAAGCGCCGCCGTCTTCACTGCGCGGTAGGCCGTCCAACCGGCGCAGCAGAGCGGCGCCGCAACCTCGGCGGCCAAACCGGCCGGCACGCGCGCCACGCAGTCGGCCTGTGCCAGCGCGAGCGCGGCGAACGCTCCATCGACGTGATAGCCGCGATTGCGCTGCCGCGCACACAGCTCGGGCCGCCCGGCGGCGCAAACCTCACATTCGCCGCAGCCCCCATAGAGGTACGTCAGCCCCACGCGGTCGCCTGGCTGGAGGCCGATCACGCCCGCGCCTACGCTCTCCACCACACCAATCCCTTCGTGGCCCAGGGTCAGTGGCGTCTGCGGCAATTTCTCGAGCGATTGTATGAATAGATCCGAGCGGCAGAGCCCGCAGGCCTCCACTCGAACGAGCGCTTCGCCGGGCTTGGGCTCCGGCTCCGGCGCATCCACAACATCTATGGCGGAGCGGGCTTGGGTGAGCCGGGCGGCTTTCATCCTCGCAACCGTATCAAAGCAGACCGCTTATCCACAATGGACGTGCTAAAGTGTGGTGCATTCGGGTCGTGGTATCGCTTCTCTCAACTTGATTCCGCCTAAGCCACAGCCGCTGTAAACCGACGCCCCATGGCGCGCGTCATAAACAGTAAGTCACCCGAGGTTGAGGCTTGCGCACGGATCGATCGGGAAAGGTGGAATGAGAATGCTCAGGAATTTCGCAGTTCGGCAGCCGCGCTTGGCGCGGCGGTTCGTGATAACCCTCGCTCTGACCATTGGCGGCGGAGTGGCGAACGCGCAGAACCAAATCGTTGACCCGCGCTTGCTCGCGCCTTACGTTCCGACGCCCGAAAGCGTCGTCGAACAGATGCTCGACGCTGCCGGGGTGACCAAGGACGACGTCGTTTACGATCTGGGCTCGGGCGACGGCCGCATCCTCATCGCCGCAGCAGAAGAGTTTCACGCCAAAGCCGTCGGCATCGAGATCAACCCGACCCTCGTGGCGCAAACGCGCAAGAAAGTCGAAGAGTTAGGGCTCTCTGACCTCGTCACCGTGCAGCAAGCCCACTTGATGGACGCCGACTTGAGCCCGGCGACCGTCGTTATGGTCTATCTGCTGAGCTCTTCGAATGAGCAGCTCAAGCCCAAGTTCGAGAAGAGCTTGCCCCCGCGCCCGCGTGGTCTCGCACGACTTCCAGTTCCGCGGCTGGAAGCCTTCCAAGACCATCGAAGGCACAGACGCGTCGCGCCCACACCGCATTTACGTCTACGAGATGGGCAAGCACCTTGCCCAGTAGCGGCCCCAGAACCGTATAATGATGCGGCCATGCGCCGCTTTCTCCTGACATTCCTTCTGGCTGCTTCCCTGCTTCCCTCCGCGGAGATTCGCGAGCGCGAAGCGTTCGCGAATCGCCCGGCAATCGTCGTCGCGAACGACAAGATCGAGCCTCACCGTGCTGCCGCTCTCTGAAGCCATGGCCGCGATCACTTTGCGGCAGGGCGATTCGATCAACCCATTGTGGGACGCCATCCGCAACGACCGTGAGCAGGGGCGGCCCGAGCGTATCGCCGGCGGAACGGGTCATTTCGTGTGCGTGGACGGTTTCGGGCCGGTTTCCGCCGAAGAGGCTGCCGCCGGCTTGAGCGGACACGGTGAAGCGGCCAAGCTGCCCTGGGCGACGACCGGGGCCAAGAGCCGGGCGGGGTCGCCGAGCTGACACAAGCCGTCACCCTGCCGCGCGTGCAAGAGCTCTACACGCACGCTGTCGCTGCGCGATGGCGAAAATGTGGTGCGCGTGCATTCCACGCTCGAAAGCCTGCTCTCGTTCGATCGGCCTTCGGTCTGGGCGGAGCACGCCACCATCGGCTCGCCGTTCCTCGAACCCGGCGTCACAGTGGTCGACATGTCGGCCAACAAGGCCCTGGTGCGGCCTCGGGACAAACCCGTTCGCGGTCGGACCCACCGGTTGGTCGGCAGCGAAGAGTTCGAATGGCCCATGGCGCCGCTACAATCGGGCGGCAAAGTGGATCTGCGCGCTGCGCCGGTGGACCATGATTCGCTCGATCACACCGGTCACCTGATGACCAAGGGCGGCCCCTACGCCTGGGTCACCGCCGTCCATCCCAAGCGCGGCCTCGTGCTGGGCTACTTGTTCAAGACTTCCGAATACCCCTGGCTGCAGACGTGGGAGAACTATCCCGCCCAGGGCATGATGGCGCGTGGTCTCGAGTTCGGTACGCAGGCATTCGATTTGCCGCGCCGCCAAGTGATCACCGAGAATCGCCTGTTCGGCGAGCTGCTCTACCGCTGGCTGCCAGCGATGTCGAAGATCGAGACGACATACTTGATGTTCTGGTCGCCCACGCCGGAAGGGTTCTCCGGCGTCAGCTCGGTCGAGCTTTCCGGCGGCAAGTTGACCCTGCAGGACGACCGCTCGGGCAAAACGTTGACCCTGCCCACGCGCCAGACGCTCGAGTAGGCCCGTCGGGCGCGCGGAATTATGCGCAAGCTGCTCATCCTGCTCGCGTTGACCTCCGCCCTAAGGGCGGCGCCGCCGAACATCCTACTCATCTTCGCCGACGATCTGGGCTACGCGGATGTCGGTGTGTTCGGCGCACGCAACATCCGGACACCAAACCTCGACCGCTTGGCCGCCGAAGGCGCGGCTGACTGCGCACCTGGTCGCCTCGCCGGTCTGCTCGCCTTCCCGCGCCGGATTGCTGACAGGCCGCTACCCGCAGCGCACAGGCATCGTCGGCGTCTTGCGCGATCACCATGACGCAATTGGCCTGGATCTGGACGAACGCACGATAGCCGACCAACTCTCAGCCGCTGGCTACGAGACGGCGCTGATCGGGAAGTGGCATGGCATCCCAGAAACCTACCGCCCCCTGCAACGCGGCTTTGCGCACGCCTTCGGCTTCCTCAGCGGCACGATCGACTATTACACACACCTCTCACGCGGCGGCGGACGCAAGGGTCTTCCCGTGCTCTCTCGCGACGGAGAGCCGTTCGAGTCCGAGGGTTATTTCCCCGATCGGCTCGCCGACGAGGTCGTGCGTTACCTCAGCGCCCCACACGAGCAGCCGTTCTTCCTGTTCTATTCGCTCGGCCTGCCCCATACGCCCTTGCAGGCGCCGCCGGATTCGCAAGCGCGCAGCGACGCGGCCGTTTACCGCGCGATGGTCGAGCGGCTGGACCGCAACGTGGGCCGCGCGCTCGATGTGCTCGACCGCACGGGCTTGGCCGAGAACACGCTCGTCGTCTTCCTCTCCGACCATGGCTGGGACGTGCGGCGCAGAGGCGGACCGGGTTCGAACCGCCCCTTTCGGGGCGGCAAGTACCAGCTGACCGAGGGCGGGCTGCGGACGCCAACGCTCGCGCGCTGGCCGAGCCGCATCCCCGCCGGCCGGACGCTCGACGAGCCTTCGATCGCCCTTGATTGGCTGCCCACCTTTCGGGAAGCCGCCAAAGTCTCCGCTCCGCCGCCGAACCCGCTCGATGGCGTCAGCCTGTTAGGCTATCTCACGAGCGGCGAAGTTCCTCCGCCGCGCACATTGTTCTGGGCCTTCCGCGACGACCTGACGGGAACGCCCGCAAGCTACGCCGCCCGCCGAGGCCGTTGGAAGTACTTGCGCGTCGGCGACCGCGAAGCGCTCTACAACCTCGACGCCGATCCAGGCGAAACGCGCGACCTCTCAGGTCCGCAGCCGGAAATCTTTCGCGCCTTGCAAGATGCTGTCGAGCGCTGGCGCGCCGAGGTAGGCGAGCCACAGTGGGTCTCGAAACCTCCGCCGCCGGCCGAGCCGTAGGAGGATCGCCGCAATTGCGGAATAGGACGTCGAGAGAACTACGGGAGAAATGGCCATGACGTTAGGAAAGAGACTGGCTGCGGAAGCCCTCGGAACGTTCTGGCTCGTCTTCGGAGGTTGCGGCGCTGCCGTGACGTCGGCGGCGTTTCCTGAGATCGGCATCGGTCTGCTGGGCGTCGCGATGGCCTTTGGGCTGACGGTGCTGACGATGGCGTACGCGATCGGCCACATCTCCGGAAGCCACCTCAACCCTGCGGTCACAATCGGCCTCATCGCAGGCAGACGCTTCCTGCCTCAGACGCGTTGCCCTACATCGTCGCGCAGGTCATCGGCGGGATCGTCGGGGCCAGCGTCCTTTATGTGATCGCGAGTGGACAGCCCGACTTCGACCTCAGCGCGGGTTTTGCGTCGAACGGATTCGGCGAGCACTCGCCCGGCGGCTACCCCCTGCTTTCGGCCGCAGTCTCGGAGACGGTTCTGACGTTCATGTTCTTGGTCATCATCCTCGGAGCCACAGATGGACGCGCTCCTGATGGCTTCGCTCCGATCGCCATCGGTCTGGGGCTCACTTTGATCCACTTGATCGGCATCCCAGTGACGAACCTATCGGTCAACCCGGCGCGCAGCACTGGACCGGCGTTATGGGTCGGCGGCTGGGCGCTCGAACAGCTTTGGCTGTTCTGGCTCGCGCCGATTCTGGGAGCTTCGCTGGCTGGAGTCGCCTACAACGCCTTCGCTACGCCGGAAAAAGTTTAGTGGCATTCCGTGCGCGGGAGATGGTCGGGCCGCGGCCCGACTGGACTATCCTGAAGTCCGTCATGCGCCGCGCCTTGCCCTTCCTCGTACTGCTCACGCTGCTCGCTTGCGACCGCGCCCCGGCGCCCGAGTCGGCAAGCTCCCTGCTCGAACAGGCCAAGAGCCGACTGTCCAAGGTCGAGGGCGAGGTTGCTCTCCCAGGCCTCGAAGCGCCGGTCGAGATCCTGCGCGACAAGTGGGGCATCGCGCACATCTACGCGCAGAACCAGCACGACCTGTTCTTCGCGCAGGGCTACGTCGCCGCGCAAGATCGCCTCTACCAGATCGAGATCTGGCGGCGAACCGGCGCGGGCGAGCTTGCCGAAGTTTTTGGGCCCGACTACGTCGACCGCGACCGCATCGCGCGTCTGGTGCGCTACCGCGGTGACATGGAGGCCGAATGGGCGAGCTATTCCCCCGACACCAAGCAGATCGCCGAGGCCTTCACCGCCGGCATCAACGCCTACGTGGATGAGAATCGCGACAACCTTCCGATCGAGTTTGAGCTGCTTGACTTTGAACCCGGCCGCTGGCAGGCCGAAGACGTGCTCCTGCGCGTCGCCGGCCTGTTGATGGTGCGCAACGTCAGCCAGGAGATCGCTCGTAGCGAGATGATCGCCAAGCTCGGCGTCGAGAAGACCGACCGCTTCTTCCCCACTGATCCCAAGGTGAAGATCGAGCCCGACCCGGACCTCGACCTAAATGGTCTCGACGAGCGGGTGATCGCCGCCTACCGCCGTGCCGTCTCGATCCCCAAGCTCGACGAGCAGACGCAGGGCTCAAACAACTGGGTCGTCTCGGGCAAGCTGAGCGAGACCGGCAAGCCGCTGCTCGCCTCAGACCCGCACCGGCCCGTCATCCTGCCTTCGCTGCGCTACCTGGTCCACCTCAACGCCCCGGGCTGGAACGTGATCGGCTCCGGCGAGCCCGCTCTGCCCGGCGTCGCCATCGGGCACAACGAGCGCGCCGGCTGGGGCTTCACCATCGTGCAGTTCGACCTTGCGGACTTGTTCGTCGAGAAGCTCAATCCTGAGAACCCAAAGCAGTACCGCTACGGCGACGAGTGGCTCGAGATGGAGGTCGAGCAAGAGACCGTAAACGCGCGCGGCGCGGAGCCGACCACGGTTGCGCTCGAGTTTACACGCCACGGTCCTGTGATCTGGAAGGACCCCGACGGCGGCCGCGCCGTCGCGCTGCGCTGGGCCGGCCAGGAGCCGGGCACGGCGGGCTACCTGGGCTCGCTCGCCGTCGACCGCATCGCAAATTGGGACGACTTCGTCCAGGCCATGTCGGCCTGGAAAGTGCCTTCGGAGAACATGGTCTACGCCGACGTTGACGGCGACATCGGCTGGATCCCGTCCGGTCTGATGCCGATCCGCAAAAGGGCCGCGGCCTGCTGCCCGAGCCCGGCTGGAAGCCCGAGTATGGCTGGGAAGGATTCCGCACCGTCGCCGAGCTGCCACGCCTGCACAACCCGGCGCAGGGCTACATCGCGACGGCGAACCACAACATCCTGCCCAAGGGTTACCCCACGATCTGGGTTTCGATTGGTCGGCCCCATACCGCTTCCAGCGCATCGACGAAGCGCTCGGCCACGGCGGCCCGTTCACCATCGCGGACTTCGAGCGCCTGCAGCACGACGAAGGCTCCATCCCGGCACGCCAGATCGTCGGCATGCTGCGCGCGGCGAACGTCAGCCAGCCGCCCGAGGCCGTCGCGCTGCTCTCGGACTGGGACTTCGTGGTCGACAAGGACTCCGCCGCCGCGGCGCTGTTCGAGGTTTGGCTGCCGCGACTGCATAACGAGTACGTTGCATCGCAAGCGCCGCCGGCCGAGCAGGCATTGATCGCGGCGAACCTCCAGACCCCGACCTTGATCGCCGGCCTCGGCGAGCTCGTCGACTCGCAGCGCGCGCTCGTCTTAGGCGAGTCGCTCAAGGACGCCTGGGCGGAAACGCGCGGCCTGTTGGGCGACGACCCGGCGAAGTGGCGCTGGGGATCGCTGCACCACATCCTCTTCGAGCATCCGCTGGCCAACACGGCGGAACGGCGGGAAGCTTTCAACTTGGGGCCGGTCGAACGCGGCGGCGACTCGATGACGCCCAACGCCACCGGCGGCCCGAAGTTCTCGCAAGCCACCGGCGCCAGCTACCGCCACATCCTAGACTTTGCCGACTGGGACCGCTCGGTCTTCACGAGCACGCCCGGACAGTCCGGTCAGCCCGGCTCGCCGCACTACGGCGACCTCCTGCCGTTGTGGGCGAACCACGAGTATTCGCCGCTGGTCTACAGCCGCAAGGCCGTCGAAGAGGCAACCGAACACCGCCTGACGCTCAAGCCCGGGCAATAATTCGCCTAGACGCCGGAATTCGCGTTGAATCCCCCATCGACCGGCAGCACCACGCCGGTGATGAAGCTCGCCAGCCGCTCCGAGGCCAGGAACAGCATCGCCCCTTTGAGCTCGTCCGGATTGCCCAGCCGCCCCATCGGCGTCTGTGCGTGGACGCGCTGGTAGCGCGGTGTCCACTCGCCCTGCGCATCCTTGGCAAGGTAGAGCAATTGCTCCGTCAGAAAGAACCCTGGCGCGAGCGCATTCACACGGATACCGACCGGCGCCAGGTGGACGGCGAGCCACTCGGTGAAGTTGCTCACCGAGGCCTTAGCCGCCGAATAGGCCGGAATCTTCGAAAGCGGCCGGAACGCGTTCATCGACGAGATGTTGATGATGGCGCCTTTTCGCCGCTCGACCATGTCGAGGGTCAGCTTCTGGCTGGGCAGTAGCGTACCCATGAAGTTCAGGTCAAAGGTCTTTTGGAACGGTTCGAGATCGAGCGCGTAGAACGACTGCTCGAGCTCGGCCGGGTCGCCGAGCTGCTCGACGCCAGTGGTCGCGGCGGCGACGTTTCCGCCTGCGCCGTTGACCAGGATGTCGATCGGCCCCAAGCGCCGCCGGATCTCGCCCGCCGCCGCCTCGAGCGAGCTCGCCGAAAGCACGTCGCACTCCACGCCGATCGCGCCGCCGCCGGCCTTCGCCGCGGCCTCTTCGGCCTTTTCGCCGCGAATGTCGAGCAGCGCCACGCGCGCCCCCGCCTCCACGAACGCCTCGGCGAAGGCGCCGCACAGCACGCCCCCTCCGCCGGTAATCGCGACGGTCTTGCCTTTCAGGTCATCGAAGCTCATAGGACTGCGCGTACCAGTATGACGACCTGCCGCGTATCATGGTGAGTCGTCCATGAGCGAACCTTCCTTCGACATCGTCTGCCTGGGCCGCAACGGCCTCGATTTGTACTCGAACGACATCGGCGCGGCTTTCCCCGACATCAAGACGTTCTCGGCCTACGTCGGCGGCTCGCCCTCGAACATCGCCGTCGGAACGAAGCGCCTGGGGCTGCGCTCGGCGATGGTGAGCGCCGTCGGGCCGGACCCGGTTGGCGAATTCGTCGTCGAGTTCTTTCGTCGCGAAGGCGTGGATACGGCCTCGATCCCGCAAAAGCCCGGCACGCGCACGGCAGCGGTGATCTTGGGGATCGAGCCGCCCGACCGCTTCCCGATGGTCTATTACCGCGACAACTGCGCCGATGTCGAGCTCTCGATCGACGACGTCTTGGCGAGCCCCGTCGCCGACACGCGCACGCTGCTCATCGCCGGGACGAACCTGGCGCGCGAGCCTTGCCGCAGCGCGACCATCTTTGCGGCCGAGCGCGCCAAAGCGGCCGGAGCGCGCGTCGTGCTCGTGCTCGACCTGCGCGCCGACCAATGGCACGACCTGCGCGCCTACGGCGTGAACATGCGCGCCTTGCTGCCACTGACCAACGTGGTCATCGGCACGGCGTCGGAGGTGAAGGCGGCCATGCTGGTCGAAGGCATGGAGGTCGCCGTCGAGGGCTCGCAAGTCTCCGAAGCCAAGGTCTCAGGCGACCTCGAGGAAGGCGCAGAGCGCATCTTGGCCACGGGTGTCGAAGCGCTCGCGTTGACGCGTGGCGCCGACGGCGCGGCGGTCCACGTCGCCGGAGGCCAAGTCTTCGAAGCCGCGCCCTATCCGGTTGAGATCTACAACACGATCGGCGCTGGAGACGCCTTCGCCAGCGGCCTGCTCTACGGCATGCGTAAGGGCTGGGACTGGCGAAAATCCGCCCGCATGGGTGCGGCCTGTGGCGCCATCGTCGTCACCCGCCACGGCTGCGCCAACTTCATGCCCACCGAGGCCGAAGCGCTTGCCTTTGTCGAGGAGCGCGGGGGTTTCTGACGATATGGCCTACATGGACGAGATCGCACGCATCACCAGGTCCGCATCGACGACCCGGATTTCGGCTTCCGCCACGCGCACCGGCGGCCACGGCGCGAGCGGCTCACCACCGACGGCCGTCTGAACATCGTCGCGGCCGATCATCCGGCGCGGCGGGTGACCGCGGCCAGCGCCGCGCCGCTTGCCATGGCCGACCGGGCCGATTTTTTGGGGCGGATCCTGCGCGTGCTCGAGTGCGAGCGGGTCGACGGCGTAATGGCGACGATGGACGTGCTCGAAGAGCTGCTGATCGTCGCCGGGCTCCGCGCTGCGGCGGGCCAGCCTGACCCGTTGGCCGGGAAGCTGCTCATCGCAAGCCTGAACCGCGGCGGCCTGGCTGGGGTCGCCTGGGAGATGGACGACCCCATGACCGGGCCCTCGCCCGAGGCTTGCGCAGCCTGGAAGCTCGATGGCGCGAAGATCCTGCTGCGGCTGTGCGACAGCGACCCGCTTCGCTGCACACCTTGGAGGCGACTGCCGAAGCGATGCGCGAAACCGAGCGCGCAGGCCTGCCCATGTTCCTCGAGCCGCTACCGATCGAGCGAACCGACGCGGGCTTCCGCGTGGTGAAGAGCCCAGAAGCGCTCGCCAAGATCGTGGGCGTGGCCTCAGCGCTCGGTGAAAGCAGCCGGCGGCTGTGGCTCAAGCTGCCCTATTGCGAAGGCTACGAGCGGAAACAGTGGCCGAAGGCTACAACGCTGCCGATTCTTCTGCTCGGCGGCGAGTCGGCCGGAAACATCGGCCCGTTCGTCGAGGCCGCGAGCCATGGCTGCCGGCGCGCAACCGGCACGTCCGCGGGCGCTGGTGGGCCGGAATGCCGGTGCTCTACCAAGTCCCGGCGGGCCTGGGCGACGGCTGATCCGCTGGGAACTGCTCTGGCAGCGGCAGAGCTACCCCGGCGTCAACGGCGATCCGCTGGCAGAGGCGGGTCGATGCACACAGCTCCGTAGCTCTGGCGGCAGTCGAGGCTGATCGGGCGGGTGGCGTGCGCACATGAAAGCTGCGACCGGCGTAGTGTTCGGGCGTGAGAAACCGTGCTTCGATTTCGACACAGCGGCTAGAGATACCGCGCAGGAGTAAAAAGTTCATCCGGCCGAGGACCCACAGCCCTCTCCGCTAGAATCAAAAGCCGTGCTCACCCGCCGCGACTTCCTCGCCTCGACCGCTGCCGCAGTTCCCCTCGCCGCCCAGCAGCCCAAGCCCAACATCATCTTCATCCTCGCCGACGACTTGGGCTATGGCGACCTCGGCTGCTACGGCCAGACGCGCATCTCGACCCCCAACATCGACCGCATCGCCCGCGAAGGCATGCGCTTCACCCAGGCCTATGCCGGCTCCACCGTCTGCGCGCCGTCGCGTTGCTGCCTCATGACGGGCCTGCACACCGGCCACGCCCGCGTGCGCGGCAACGCCGCCGCCAACGGTCCGCGTCCGCCGCTCGCACCTGAGGACGCCACCGTTGCGGAGATGATGCAAAAGGCCGGCTACAAGACCGGCGCCTTCGGCAAGTGGGCCCTCGGCGAAGCCCACACCAGCGGACGACCAAACCTCAAGGGCTTCGACCAGTTCTACGGCTACTACAACCAGACCCACGCCCACAGCTACTACCCGACCCACCTGTGGGAGAACGAGCGATACACGCTCATCCGCGAAAACCGCGGCTCGCAGCGCTCGGGCTACTCCCACGACCTGATCGCCCAAAAGGCGCTCGACTGGGTCGACGACGCCGCCGGCTCGCCCTTCTTCCTCTACCTCGCCTTCACCACGCCGCACGCCGACAACGAGCTCGGCGCCGACACCGGCGACGGCATGCCCGTCCCCGACTACGGCGAATACGCCGACAAGCCCTGGCCGACGACCGAAAAAGGCTTCGCCGCCATGATTACGCGCATGGACCGTGACATCGGCCGCCTGCTCGACCTCCTGAAGAAGAAGGGCGTGGACGGCGACACGCTGATCCTGTTCAGCTCCGACAACGGCCCCCACCAAGAAGGCGGCCACGACCCCAAGTTCTTCGAGAGCCAAGGCGGGCTGCGCGGCATTAAGCGCGACATGTATGAAGGCGGCGTGCGCGTGCCGGCGCTTGCGCGCTGGCCGGGCCGAGTCAAGCCCGGCGTCGTCAGCAAACAAGTCTGGGCGTTCTGGGATTTTTTCCCCACCGCGTGTGATCTCGCCGGAATTGCGCCGCCCGCCGGTCTCGACGGCGTCTCGATCGTCCCCGCTCTTGACGGAAAATCGCTCGCGGAACGGCCGCCTCTTTATTGGGAGTTTCACGAGCGTAACAACACGGCGATGGCGGCCCGCGACGGCGACTGGAAAGCTGTACGAAAAAGCCCAAAAGCCCCGATCGAGCTCTACGACCTGAGCCAAGACGTCGCCGAGCGCCATGATGTAGCTGCCCGCAACCCGCAAGTGGTTGCAAAGATGGAAACATCTGCTCTCCACAGCGCGCTCCGACTCCGCCGCATTTCCGCTGCGGAACGGCGGACGGTAATCCGAAAAGCCACGGAATTCATACCTTCTCCCTAGCCTGGAAAGCCTCATTCCAATTCCAGTTTCCGGCTATCTAGGAATTTGGGTGAACCATGGCTACTTATTCGGGATTACTCTGGAATTGGTCTCGGGGATTACGATCCCTGACTTCGGAGTGGAGGGTCTGACCGGCGCCAATCGCCGGCGTATTCCGTCATGGGGGTGACGGAAAGGCCCTGAGTTAAAGGGAAAGGAAATACCAAAATGAACCGGACGTTCCTGTCGACGTTCGGCCTCTTGGCGTGCCTGCTGGTCTGCAGTTCGACCGCGTTGTTCGCCCAGGCCGATACAGCTCAGATATCAGGATTCGTGAAGGATGCAACTGGAGCAGTCGTTCCCGGCGCTTCCGTCACGCTCACCAACGAAGCGACCCAGCTCACCCGCCAGGTCGAAACGAACGAGAGCGGCTATTACGTCGTCTCCGCTCTGCCTCCCGGCTACTACACCGTCGCCGTCGAAGCCGAAGGCTTCAAGCGTTCCGTCACCTCGCAGAACAAGCTCGACGCGAGCATCGCCGCCAACGTGGACGTGACGCTCGAAGTCGGCGCGGTCAGCGAGTCGATCGAGGTTACGGCCTCGGCGACGCAGTTGCAGTCGGAGACCGCGACGGTTGGCCGGCTGGTCGATCAGACCCAGATCGAAAACATCGTCCTCAACGGACGCAATCCGTTGTTCCTGGCGCTGCTCAAGCCGGGCGTGCGCGGCGGCTCGCTCGCCGGCTTCAGCTTCGGCCTGACCTCAGGCGGCTTCTCAATCAACGGCTCGCGCTCGCAGGACAACGTCATCCAGCAGGACGGCGCGATCAACATGCGCACCCGCGCCAACGGCACCTCGATCGGCGTCGCCGACACCGAGACCGTGCAGGAGATGCAGGTGCTCACCGCCGACTACGCCGCCGAGTACGGCCGCACCAACGGCGGCATGATCCGCATGGTCACCAAGAGCGGCACTTCGCAGTTCCACGGCGCCGCCTACGAGTACTTCCGCAACGACAAGCTCGACGCCAACACCTGGCAGCGCAATCGCAGCGGTCTCGACCGCACGGCGAACAAGTTCAACCAGTTCGGCTACGTGCTCTCAGGCCCGGTGTTCGTGCCCAACAAGTGGAACACCGACAAAAACAAGCTGTTCTGGCTCTGGAGCCAGGAGTGGGTGCGGTACCGCGAAGAGAGCACCTCGATCATCACCGTGCCTTCGCTCGCGATGCGCACAGGCGACTTCTCCGAGCTGCTCAGCGCGTCGAACCCGTTCTTCGGCCGGGTGCGTACCGTGAACGACCCGAGCACCGGTTCGGCCTTTGCGAACAACATCATTCCGCAGTCGCGCCTCAGCCCGAACGGCGTCGCGATGTTGAACGCCTCGCCCGAGCCGAGCCCGGGCTTCCTGCAAGGCCGCAACAACTTCATCCAGACCCGGCCCTCGCCCCAGGACCAACGCAAGGACACGGTCTCGGTCGACTACAACCCGAACGAGAGCCACAACTTCCGCTTCCGGCTGCAGAACTACAACTTCTTCCAGCCCGAAGCCTTCCGCAGCGGGACGGACCGTGCGGTCCGCACGATCGACCGGCCCAACCGCACCTACACGCTGAACTACATCTGGACGGTCAGCCCGACCTGGATCAACGAAGCGTTGGCGTCGGTCTCCTATGACCGCGTCTACCTCGAGGTGCCGATCACCGACCGCCTCAAGCGCTCGACCTACGGTATCGACTACCCGTACATCTTCCCCGAGCGCAAGGAGATCTTCGACAAGATCCCGACGATCGACATCTCGAACTTCCAGCAGATCGACGGCGGCCCGTACCCGTCTTCGTCCTCGGGCCCGATCTACCAGCTGTCGAACAACGTGACCCACATCTTCGGCAACCACACGCTCAAGTTCGGCGGCCGTTACGAGCGCGCCGGCCAGAACGACTTCGACCAGATCAACGTGTCGGGCGTACCGGGCGGCACCAACAACCAGAACGGCCGCTTCATCGACACCGATAGCCGCGCCAACGGCTCGGGCATGGCGGTCTCCAACGCCGCTCTCGGCCTCTTCACCAGCTATGCGGAGATCGGCCCACGCGCCTACACCCCGTACCGCGGCCAAATGTGGGAAGCCTTTGTGCAGGACTCCTGGAAGGCCACCCAGAAGCTTCGCGTGGAGCTCGGCCTGCGCTACACCTGGATGTACCCCTACTACTACTCGGTGTGGCGGAACATGGCCGTGTTCGATCCGAGCAAGTACGATCCCTCCAAGGCGGTCGTGCAGGACCCCAAGAACGGCAACGTGCTCTCGGGCGACCGCTTCAACGGCGTCGTCATCCCGGGCACGGGCTGGCCGGAGGCGGCGTTCGGCCGCGTCGCCATCGCGGATTCGGGCGAGTACAACAACCTGTTCAGCGGCGGCTCCAAGTACTACGGGCAGATCCAGAATGCCAACTTCCAGCCGCGCGTCGGCTTGGCCTACCGGCTCAATGATAAGACCGTCATCCGCTCCGGCATCGGCCGCTTCTTCGCGCGTCCTGGCGTGGCGGACAACATCTTCCTGGGCGGAAACCCTCCGTTCCAGCCGACAGTCTCGATCTCGGACGGCTTGGCCGACAACCCCGGCTCGGGCACGGCAGTCGGCTTCCCGCAGTACTTCATGACGCAAGACCCAGTGTTCAAGATCCCGTCGGCATGGAACTGGAACTTTACCGTCGAACGCCAAGTCGGCCGCGACACGATCGTCGAGGTCGGCTACGTCGGCCGCGTCGGTCTCCACATGGAGCGCGTGCGCGACCTCAACCAGTTGCCAATCGGCACGGTCCAGGAGAACCCGAACGTGAACCGCAACTACCTGCGCCCCTACAAGGGCTTCGCCAACATCGTGATGAACGAGAATGCGGCGCGGTCTGAGTACAAAGCGCTCCAATTCAGCGTCAATCGACGCTTCACCAAAGGCCTAAGCTACGGCTTGGCTTACACCTACGGGTCGAGCTGGGACAACGCCGACAACCGCCGCGACCAGATCTACAACTCCTACAACGACAAGAACTTCTGGGGCTGGTCGGACTTCGACACGCGCCACGTTCTGATCATGAACACGGTCTGGGAAGCGCCGTTCTTCAAGAACTCGACGAACGGCTTCCTAAAGAACACCCTCGGCGGCTGGACGCTCTCGGGCGTCGTCCAGTTCCAGAGCGGCACCCCGTTCACCGTACAGACTTCGGACGACTTCGCGGGAATCGGTTCCGGCGACGCCGGCCAGCCTTGGGAAGTCTCCGCCGATCCTTACCTCGGCAAGGGCGACCGCGGCTTCTCCGAAGGCGTGGGGAACGACAACGTGTACTTCTTCCGCACCATGGACTCGAGCGGCAATCCGCTGTTCACGGCCCCGGCGCAAGGCACGTTCTCCGCGACCCAACACCGCAACCAGTACCTGCACGGCCCCGGCTTCCAGAACTGGAACCTGGGCGTTTTCAAGAACTTCTCGATCACGGAGCGCCAAAAGGTCAGCTTCCGCGCGGAGTTCTTCAACCTGCCGAACCACCCCAACCTGGGCGGCGTCGACTCGAACCCGCGCAACTCGACGTTCGGCCGCGTGACGTCGAAGAACAACGACCGGCGCAACATCCAGTTGAGCTTGCGCTACTCGTTCTAGGCAAACTCGCTCTGAACCCGCCCGCCCCGGCCTTCCACGCCTGGGCGGGCGCTTTCGTTTCCGGGATAAAATGGCGAGTTCGTGAGAATTCGCGCCATCCACAACGCCGTCGTCCCGATCGCCTCCGAGATCCGGAACGCTTACATCTCCTTCGCCAAGATGACCGTCTCGGTCGTCGCCATCGTCTCGGACGTCGAACGCGACGGCAAGCCATTAGTCGGCTACGGCTTCAACTCGAACGGCCGCTACGACCAGCAGGGCCTGCTTAGCCGCCGCTTCATCCCGCGTCTAATGGACGCCGATCCGAAAGCATTGCTCGACGACGAGCGCGACAATTTCGACCCGCACAAGGCCTGGAAGGCCATGATGGCCGACGAGAAGCCCGGCGGCCATGGCGAACGCTCGGTCGCCGTCGGCGTGCTCGACATGGCGCTGTGGGACCTGGTCGCGAAGATCGAGGGCAAGCCGCTCTACCGGCTGCTCGCCGAGCGCTACCGCGGCGGGAAGGCGGACGAGTCCGTCTGGGTCTACGCCGCGGGCGGCTACTACTATCCGGGCAAGGACATCCCTCAGCTCGTCGCCGAGATGCAGCGCTACGTCGCGATGGGCTACGAGGCGGTGAAGATCAAGATCGGCGGCGCCCCGCTCGCCGAAGACCTCGAGCGCATCGAGGCCGTGCTCGAAGCGATCGGGCCAAGCCGCCGTCTGGCCGTCGACGCCAACGGGCGCTTCGACCGCGCAACCGCGCTCGCCTACGCCGAAGCTCTCTCAGCCTACCCGCTGCTTTGGTACGAGGAGGCCGGCGACCCGCTCGACTACGCACTCAACGCCGAAGTCGCCGCGGCGTCGAAGGTCCCCGTCGCGACCGGCGAGAATCTGTTCTCCATGCAGGACGCGCGCAACCTGCTGCGCCACGGCGGCATGCTGCGCGAGAGCTGGACTACAAATGGACCCGGCGCTGAGCTACGGCCTGGTCGAATACTTGCGGACACTCGGCGCGCTCGAAGCCGAGGGCTGGTCGCCGCGCCGCTGCGTCCCCCACGGCGGACACCAATTCGCGCTGCACTTGGCCGCGGGGCTGAGCCTGGGCGGGAACGAGTCCTATCCGGGGTTTTCGAGCCCTTTGGGGGATTTGCCGACGGCGTCCCGGTCGAGAACGGGCGCGTCAAGCTGCCCGATGCGCCAGGCATCGGCATCGAAGCCAAGCAAAGCCTTCGGGGGTGTATGAGCGACTAGTGGGTTAGAAGGCCCGCTCGCAACACAACTCTCTCTACGTCAGCGCGCCCTTGAGGTAGTCGAAGCACTTGCCGACTTCGACGACCGTATCCCCGCCCTTGTACTCGTACTCGATGTTGGCAGGGATGCGGTACTTGTTGTCGCGCAGCACGTGTAAGCACTCGGCGATCGGCGTCTGGCCCTGACCGAATGGCATGTTGACGTCTTCCTTCGTCTTATCCTTGATGTGCAAGGTGACGATGTCGGAGTGGCGCTTTTTGAGAAAGTCCACCGGATCGAAGCCGGCGCCGAAGAAGTGGCCGATGTCGAGATTGATCGCGATGTACCGGGTGCCCTTCATCGCCCGGTCGAAATCGTCCGGAGTGGCAAACTCGTTATCGCGGATGTGCGAGTGGTTGTGCATTCCGACGCGCATCTTGTGCTTTTGCGCGGCCTTGTCGACACGCTTGGCGACAGAGACGTTCGCCGAGGCCGTGATCACTTTCGCGCCGAGCGCCTTGGCCATCTCGGAAGCCGCGCTCGATCTCGGGGTCGGTGAAGTCGTCGCGGAAGCTGTAGTTGAACGCATAGAGGTCCACACCGGCTTCGTGGAACAGCTCGTGGACCTGCTCGAACTTGCCTAGATCGACGTTCAAGCGCCAATCGCGCAGCTCTTCACGGCTGGGACGCTTGCCCGGCATGCGCTCCATGTGGCCGCTCCACATTTCGCACTCGCCCAGGCCAATCTGTTTCATCGCCGCCACGGCCTCTTCGATCGGGCGGTCGCGAAAGCTGTAGCTCTGCGCCCCGATCTGGACGCCCTGAAAGATCGAGTGGATGCCTTCGTGGGCGGAAAGCGCTCCCGCGCCGGCTACGAGGCCGGCGGAGGCTGCTAGAAATTGGCGGCGGTCAAGCGTGAACATGGCAGGCTTTATGCTAGCCGATTCGGACTCCGCTAGGCGGCGCGGTTTCGCGGCACCGGGCCGCCGCCTTCGCGCTCCCGCTCTTCTTCGCAAGGAACGCAACGCCGCGCCCACGGAGCCGCTTCCAGGCGGCGCGGAGCGATCTTCTCTCCACAGTCTTCACAAATCCCGTACTCGCCGGCTTCGAGCGCTTCCATGGCGGACTCGATTTCCTGCCGGCGACGCCAAAACGTCTCCGCCGCCCCCGCGGCCAAAGTCGCTTCCTGCATGGCTTGACCCTGGTCTCCCTCGTCTCCCGACGATTCGGCCAGTCGCGGTCTTTCAATCCCAGTTTGGAGCCGGTTGAGCTCGCCTTCAAGGCGCTCCCGAATAGCCCGGATTTGTTTTTGGGTCATCTGGTCCTCCTCTTCTCCTTCCGCAAGGATTCTCCACACCTCGGGGAGGTATTGCAATAAGAAGTTTGACTGAGCCCCAGGGTTACCACCTGAGGCCGAAAACATCGCGACCTCCAAGAGCGTTTCGGTACACTGACCCTTCCTCATGCCAGTTGGACCCTTTCGCCTCTCCGTTTGTAACGAGCTCTACGAAAAGACGCCGTTCACCGACGCTTGCCGCTCGATGAAGAAAGCCGGCTGGGACGGTATCGAGATCGCTCCTTTCACTCTGCAAACGGATGCAACTCAGCTTCCAAAAGCACGCCGCGCCGAAGTGCGCGACATCATCGAATCTGAGGGCCTGGATTTCGTTGGCTTACACTGGCTGACCGTCGGCCCCAAAGGTCTGCACGTCACCACGCCGGACGCCGAAACCCGGCGCAAGAGTTGGGACTACGTGCGCGGCTTGGTCGAGCTCTGCGCCGACTTGCGGCCCTCCGGCGTCAATGCGGGTGGGGTGATGGTGTTCGGATCGCCTTTCCAACGCAGCACCACGGGCGGCGCGACGCGTGAGCAGGCGACTCGTAACTATGTTGAAGGCGTCCGCTCGATCGTGACCGACCTCGAGAGCGCGGACGTCACGCTGCTGATCGAGGCGCTGCCGGTCGAGCAGTGCGACGTGATCCAAACGCTCGACGAAGCAGCTTCTTTGGTCGCGGAGATCGGCAGCCCGAACGTGCAAACCATGTTCGACTCCCACAACGCGATCAACGAAGTCGATCCCCACGCCGAGATCGTTTCGCGTAACTGGGACAAGATTCGCCACATCCACGTCAACGAGCTGGACGGCAGCTATCCGCGCCCCGGCGGAGGGTATGATTTCAAGCCCGTATTGCAGATCGCCAAGGACCGCAAGTTCCCCGGCTGGGTCTCGATGGAAGTTTTTGACTTCACGCCCGGGTCCGAAAAGATCGTCAATGAATCGATCGCCTACCTGCGCGACGAGATCGCCGCGCTGCGCTAACGGCTGATGCGAAACGTCCTCGTCACCGGCGGAGCGGGCTTCATCGGCTCCTCCCTCGTGCGGGGCTTGGTCGCCACAGAAGGGGTCGAGCGAATCGCTGTCCTCGACGATCTGAGCTCGGGCAAGCGCGAGAATCTAGCGGAGGTCGCAAATCGCGTAGAGCTCATCGAAGGCGATGTCCGTGACCGGGAGTTGCTTGACCGGACCGTCGCCGGCGCAGACACGATCTTCCACCTTGCGGCGATCGCCTCGGTCCCCAAGACAATCGAGCAGCCCGACGCCGGTCACGAGGTCAATCTCGAGGCAACCTTTCGTCTGCTGCGATCCGCGGTCGACCATAGGGCGCGGCGGGTTGTCTTTGCCGCTTCAGCTGCCGCCTACGGCAACGCGCCCGGACTGCCCAAGCGCGAGGACATGACTCCGGATCCGCAGTCGCCCTACGCGGTGCAGAAGCTCGCCGGCGAGATGTATCTGCGTACCTTCTTCGACTGTTTTGGTCTGGAAACCGTCTCGTTGCGCTTCTTCAACGTCTACGGGCCACGCCAGGACCCCTCGTCGCCCTACTCCGGGGTGTTGTCGATCTTTTCCGACTGCCTGCTCGCCCGGCGGGCGCCGACGATTTTCGGGACCGGCGAGCAGTCGCGCGATTTCATCTTTGTCGACGACATCGTGCAGGCGTTGCTGCTGGCCGCGCGCTCGCCCAACGCCCCAGGGCGGCTCTACAACTGCGGCACGGGCCGCCGCGTGAGCCTGCTCGAGGTTTGGGAGATCATGCAGCGTGTCGAGGGCGTCGAGCTGCCGCCGCGCTTCGGACCGGCGCGCTCCGGCGACGTCGAGCACTCCGAGGCTGACATTTCGCGCGCACGCTCCGAGCTCGGATTCGCGCCGGCAGTTACGATCGAGGAAGGCTTGCGGCGCACCCTGGCGTGGGTCCGCGCTTCACGCCCCTAGGCGCTCACAGAGTGTCGAGCTCGGAGACGATCATCTCGAACTGGCGCACCAGCCGGTTCGGTCCGAACGCCCACAGCGCGTCGAGGATGCTGCGGTAATACCACATCGCGTTCTCGCGTCCGCGGAAGCGGTCCCAGACCGCGGGGCCGTGTTCACGCAGATCGTGCAGCGTACAAGTCGCGTTATGCAGCTTGTCGGCGGCCACGACGAGGCGTACCGAGGTGCTAGCCGTGGCAAGGCTTTCGATGAAGGCGGTCTTCCGCGCCCGCCACGGCGGCTTGGGCGTTTCGTCCGAGTCCGTGCAGCCGTCTACGATCTCGGCCACTCGCTCGCCGAAGCGTTCGACGATGGCTGCACGCGTCTCAGCGCCACCCTGATCCTCGACCGCGTCGTGAAGAACAGCCGCAATCGCCTCGTCCTCGTCGCCACCGCCCTCGAGCACGAACGCCGTGACGGCGAGCAAGTGCGCGATGTAGGGGACCTGGCCGCCTTTGCGCACCTGCTCGCGGTGCAGCTCGGACGCCCACACGAGAGCTTCATCGAATCTTGGAGAAACCACCCTTCAGCTTACCGCTCGAGCATTCGGTTGCGAACCAACAACTCCGCCGCGCCAAGCGCCAGGATGGCATGTCCGGCCGCGTTCGGATGGGTATCGGTCAAAGAATTGGTCAAGGCGCGCAGATCGCGTCCGGCGAACCACGGCGCCGCGTCGGCGACAGGAAAGCCGTGCGCTTGGCCGACGTCGGCAATGTCGGAGGCTAGGCGGTCCGAGGCTGGGCGGCGCGCCATGCGGTAGACCACGACCGCAAAACGCGCGCCCAACTCGCGACTAGCAGCAGAGAGGCCGGCAAGCGCCTGCATCGACTCCCGGTAGCCAACCGAAGCCGGATCGAGCGTCTCGCCGACGAGGTACGGCCGGCTCAAGTGGTAAGCCACGCGATAGGTCCAACTATGCGCCAACAGCCAGTCCGCCAACCGCCCAGGGCGGCCACGCACAGCGAGCATCGATCCGGAGCGGTCGACCGGCAGAAACGGTTGCACGTCATTTTCGACGTAGACCAGCAGAACCACGTCCGGCTCGAGTTGTGCGCCGGAGCGGCGCAGATAGCGCAGTTGCTGCACCGTGTTGTAGCTGCACACGCCGGTGTTGACGGTGCGGATAGGCCGCTTGGAGAGCCGACCAAGGTCGCGCTCGAGTTGACGCCCGAAAGTATCTTGATCAGCCACGCCCCAACCGAACACGACGGAATCGCCAAGGATGACTATGCGCACTTCCCCCGGCTGCTTCGGGCCTAGCGGCCTCTCGCGCAGCCCAAGCGCGTTGAAGGCGATGGCTCGCCCCTGGTAAACGGTGGCAATACCCGGACGATGGCGATAATTGAGCTCGGCGTCGGGCAACGTCTCGCGCAGATAGCGCGCCGTCTCTTGCGGTAGGAGGCCTGTATCGAAGCGCAATAGCAGCTCGAGACTGCTGAGCGAGCGACGCGGTGAGCGACGCCGAGAGCGCCAGCCCAATCCTGGCGCTGCGAAACCGAGGATACACGCGCGGCAGTAGTCCGACGACGCCCGCCGCAGCGCAGCTCGCTACCGCCAGCAGCAACGTGAATCCGCTGCCGACCATCGCCCCAACACCACCGGGCTGGCCGAGCGATGACCGACCATCCAGAACGCCGTCGAGGTCAGCGCCGCGCAGAATAGGCCCATCCCCAACGAAACCAGTCCGGCTGCCTGGCGCTGTGCTTCTGATTGAGTATTCGACCCATCGACCGTTGAGGCCGACGGGCCGAGACACACGAGCCCTCAGCCGCCGTTCGATCCGTATTCGACGTTTAACAAGAACAGCCCCGGCGCTGGCGCGGTTGGGCCTGGTGGCTCGGCGACTTCGCGCGGCGAGAATGCGGTCGACATCGTCCGGCGTCCAGCTTCCACGCCCACCTCGATCAGTACGCCGACGATATTGCGCACCATGTTGTAAAAGAAATTCCGCTACCGCGCACCTGATAGACCAGCTCGTCGCCTTGGCGCTCATTCGAGGAGAAGATCGTCCGTACGGTCGAATCCTTCTGCTCGCCATCGTTGGTTGCCAGCGAGCGGAAGTCGCGCTCTCCTTCGAAGCGTGGAGCGGCGGCGATCATTGCCTGCTCGTCGAGCGGATACGGCAGGTGGGAAGACGGTGCGCCGGACGAAGGGCGAGCGAAATCTCGCCGCGATAGATGCGGTAATCGTACGTTTTGGCGGTGGCGGATAGCGCGTGGAAGTCTTCGGAGACTTCCTGCGCGTCGAGAATACGAATCGCCGGAGGAAGCCGATGGTTGGAGCGCAAGCCGCATTTTCAATGGGGATAGGGTTCGCGATGCGGAATGAGGCGACCTGTCCGCGGGCATGCACCCCGCGTCGGTCCGCCCGAGCCGTGGACCTTGACCGCAGCGCCGCCTGATCAGAGCTTAGCGCCTTCAATCTCACCTCTGGATGGTACGCCGGGCCCGGTTGGACCTGCCAGCCATGGAAATCCGTCCCTTCATAGGCGATCACCGTCTTGATGTTTCGCATCCGCCGTTGCTTCCACCGTACGACGGCGCGACTCCCTGACGCTGAGGTAACCCTGCTCTCCCGACGCCGGGTTTGCTCCGGCGAGAATCCCGTACGTTTCCGCATAACCCAATGACCGTCAAACAGCCCTTTCCTTCTGCTGGTGGCTACGTTAAGCGCATCCGAGCTTTGCAGCGGCTCAGGAATTCCGGCGCGCGCCCATCGACTACTCGCGCGGACCCGATACCTGGCCGAAGCTCTGGAGAGCTTACGACGTTCCCGACGTCCCGGAGGTTGACCTCGCGAACTCAGGGCGACTGGACCCGCTGCTGCGGGCCGGCAAGCTCTATCTGTCGCTGAAGGACGCCCTGGCGCTGGCGATCGAGAACAACTTGGACATCGCCGGCGCGTTACGATCCGCTGGTCTCCGCAGACCGACGTGTTGCGCTAAGTCCGGTCAGCAGTTGCGGCGTCCAGACGCAGATCTCGGGACGCTTTCGACGGGCCAGAGCCAGGGCGGCGGAACCGAGCCCGCGGCTCGAACGCGACCGGCGCACCGGCCGAGCCGGCACTACGGGCGGAGGCGGCGGGTGGACCTTCATCCGGCGACGCTTCGAGCTTCTTCGGCTACGCAAGCGGCTGCGCTCGATCCACGGCCGTTTGGCAGCATCGACTGGGGCCACTTCTCCAACCCGCAGACTTCGGACTTCGTCACCGGCACGAACAGTTTGATCACCGAGCGCAGCAATTCGCAGATCGGCGTGCGCCAGGGCTTCCTGGGACCGGCGCCTACTGCCACCTTGCTTTTGGGCCAACACCCAACAGAACACGAACCTCTCCGCAACAATCTCAACCTCTCAGAGCAACGTCACCTGCAGGTGAGCCAACCGCTGCTGCGCGGCTTCGGCTTGGCAGTGAACCGCCGCAACATCGTGGTCGCCAAACGCAATCAGCAGGTCACCGACCTGGCTTCAAGCAGCAGGTCATCACCGTGGTCGTACGCGTGCAGCAGCTCTACCGGGATCTGGTCAGCCTGCGGTCGAACGTGGACGCCGCTTCAGGCGCTCGAGCTCGCGGGCAAGCTCTATGACGACAACAAGGCCGTGTCGAGATCGGCACGCTTGCGCCGATCGAAATCGTCCGCGCCGAGGCCGAAGCCGCCGCGCGCCAGGAGGACCTGACGATCGCGGAGACGCAGGTGAAGCTGCAAGAGACGCTGCTCAAGAACGCGATCAGCATCAACGGCGTCGCCTCGCCATCGCTCATCCACGCTGAGATCATCCCGACCGACCGGATTGAAGTGCCGCGCGAGGAGACTCTGCCTCCGGTCGAAGAACTGATGCAGACCGCTCTGGCCGAGCGCCCCGACATCGAACAAGCGCAGATCCGGCTCGGCAACACCGACATCAACCTCAAGGCCATTCGCAACGGGCGTCTGCCACAGGTCAACCTTTCCTTCGACGTGACGAACAACGGTTTGGCAGGCCAAGTGAACGACCTCTTCGTCGGCTCGGGCGTCCCAACGGACTTCTTCCTGGGCGGCTTAGGCAACTCGTTGGGCCAGATCTTCCGGCGGAACTTTCCCGACTACCAGATCTCGCTCGACGTCAACATCCCATTACGCAACCGCCAGGCGCAGGCTGACCTTACGGCGACGATGCTCGAGCAGCGCAAATCGCAGATTCAGTTGCGCCAGACAGAGAACTCAATCCGCGTGGAAGTGCAGAACGCAGTGATCGGCTTACAGCAGGCCAAAGCGCGCTACGAGGCCGCCCGTAAAGGCCTTACGCTGCAAGAGCAGACGCTCGACGCAGAGCAGAAGAAGTTCGACCTCGGCGCCTCGACCATCTTCCTGGTCGTGCAGGCACAGCGCGATGTCGCCGTGGCGCGCTCTCAGGAGATCGCCGCCATGACCAACTCCGCGATCGCCAAGATCGGCCTCGAAAACGCTCTCGGACGTACGCTCGAAGCCAACGACATCACGCTCGCCGAGGCGCTCGACGGCGCCGTAAGCCGCGCCGCCGATCCGGTACCGGTAACACCTTAGATCGAGGGCGCCGCCGCTTTTGATAGACTGCTACTTCCATCTTCGACCGCGTGCGGCGGCGTTTTTCCCTCGAGCAGGAGGCCCCACTTGGACGCACCCAAGCTGAAAATCACGGATTCGCGTACCGATAAAGCTTACGATCTCCCCATCACTCACTCTTCGATCAAGGCCCTGGATCTGCGCCCGATCAAAGTGCAAGCCGACGAGTTCGGCATGCTCAGCTACGATCCCGGCTACACCAATACGGCGTCCTGCACGAGCCGCATCACCTACATCGACGGAGACAAGGGGATCCTTCGCTATCGCGGCTACCCCATCGAGCAACTGGCGGAAAACTGCACCTACAACGAGGTTGCCTACCTGCTGCTCTACGGCGAGCTGCCGACCAGCTCCGAGCTGGCCAACTGGAACAAAGAGATCGCGCGCCACACCATGGTGCACGAGAACATGAAGAAGTTCATGGACGGGTTTCGCTATGACGCCCACCCCATGGGCATGCTCATCAGCTCCGTCGCCGCCTTGTCGACCTTCTACCCGGAGGCGCGCAACATCCGCAGCCGGACGAACCGGCGCCTGCAGCAGCTGCGGCTGCTCGGCAAGATGCCGACCTTGGCAGCTTTCGCCTATCGTCACAGCCAGGGCCTGCCGTTCGTCCAGCCCGACAACGACCTCAACTACGCCGAGAACTTCATGAACATGCTCTGGCGTAGGACCGAGCCGAAGTACGAGCCAAACCCGGTGCTGGCCAAGGCGCTCGACGTGTTGTTCATCCTACACGCCGACCACGAGCAAAATTGCTCGACCTCGACCATGCGCACCGTGGCGAGCTCAGACGCCGACCCCTACGTCTCGCTCTCGGCCGCGTGCGGCGCGCTCTACGGTCCGCTCCACGGCGGCGCCAACGAGGCCGTGCTGACGATGCTCGACGAGATCGGCTCGATGGAGAAGATCCCGGCGTTCGTCAAGGAAGTCAAAGAAGGCGAGCGGCGCTTGATGGGCTTCGGCCACCGGGTCTACAAGAACTACGACCCGCGAGCCCGCATCATCAAGCAGATCGCGGACGAGGTCTTCGAGGTCACAGGCAAGAATCCCAAGATCGAGCTCGCCAAAGAGCTCGAACGGATCGCCCTCGAGGACGACTACTTCATCAAGCGCCGGCTCTACCCCAACGTCGACTTCTATTCCGGCATCATCTACGAGGCCATGGGCTTCAAGCCGGAGATGTTCACGGTGCTGTTCGCCATCGGGCGCACCGTGGGTTGGCTGGCGCACTGGGAAGAGCTGATGGAAGATCCTGAGCGACGCATTGCGCGGCCGCGCCAGCTCTACTTGGGCGCGGGCGAGCGGCAGTTCGTGCCGATCGACGAACGTCTCGGCAGGATGCAGAGCGAGCGGGCCTGAGACAACTCTGCGAATGACAAAAGCCCCGGCGCGCATCGCGCCGGGGCTTTTCCCTTTTCTCGTAGTCGGCGTTATTGCACTTGCGCCGTCTCGACCACGCCCACCAGCCGCTGAAAGTCCGGCATCTCGAGCATCGGTTCGAACAGTTTTTCCTTGGCCACCTTCTCGGGCTTCGCATAGCCCTCTTCGATCGAGCGCCGGAGATAGAGCAGCGCACGGTCAAACGCCCCGACGCGCGCATAGGCTTCCGCCATGAAGTAATGGTACTTGCCCAGGTCCTCGACCGAGCGCTCCTGCAACAGCGTACCCATCTCGTTTCGATGCTCAAAGACCTCCGGGTCGATCTCGAGCGCCCGCAGATACGCCTGCGAAGCCTTCTCGTATTTGCGGCGTGCGAAAAACGCCGTCCCGAGGTTGCTGTAGATCGAAGCCGAGTTGGGGGTGATCTTGAGCGCCTTCTCGTAGCTCTTCTGCGCTTTCTTGTAGTTGCGCTCGGCGTAGTAGATTGTGCCGAGATTGTTGACGGCCTGGGCGTACTTTTCGTCGAGCTTGGACGCTCGCTCGTAGTGACGCTTGGCCTCGCCGAACATCAACTGGTGATGGAACGAGATACCCAGCTTGTTGTAGAGGCGGGCATTGCGCGGTTGCTCGTCGAGCGCTTGGCGGTAGGCGTCCACCGCTTCGCGGTACATCTTGCGCGCTACGTAGATGTCCCCGCGTCGCTCAGGCGACAGGTCGGCCTCCTGTTCCGCCGCCGTGAGCTGTCGGTTTCGGTCCGTGCTATCGACCAGTTGCGGAAACATCAGCAAGACAGCAAGCGCCGTCGCGGACATTTTGGACCTCCAGGAGCCTCGGTTTTCGGTACGTCGTGAGGGCCGGGAAACGTTCCCGGACCGGCATCCATACTCACCCTACACCACCAACCGCCGGAGGGAAAGTCTCGCGTGTTACTTCTTTTTGAAGATGCCGAACACCTTCTTGAGGACGCCGTTCTTCTGCTCGTCGTCATTTTTGGCGGCCGGCTTCGCGGGAGCCTCCGGCAAGGCGACGGTGATCGGCTGACCGCCGACGGCCGGAGCGGCGGGCGCAATGCGCGGAGCGCCGCTCACCCCTTCGGCCGCGCTCACGACGGGCCGGTCGACGGGCAAGCCGCCTTGCTCGGGGTCAGCGTCCCAGCCGGACACGCTCGTCGCAAGCGAGAGTCCGCCGCCGCTGTGCAGCGAGCAGTAGTGCGTAGGCTCGGTGCCGGCGATGAAAACCTCGTTGACCACGTTCGTGCATGAGGAAGTCGCCAACTCGTAGGTGTCGGCGTCGAGTGTGACGCTGACCACGCCCTCAGGCGGCTCAAACGGCGCCGGGTTGCGGTAAGGACGCTGCTCGTGGGCGCGTTTCATGAACTCAGCCCAGATCGGAAGCGCCGAGCGGGCGCCCTCGAGCGAGAGGTCCGTATTGTCATCGAAACCTACCCAGACGACGCAGAGCAGGTTGTCCGTAAAACCGGCGAACCAGCCATCGTCGTCGGTGCCGGTCTTTCCGGCAGCGGGCTCAGTGAAGTTGTAGCGATAGCGCGCGCCGGCAGCCGTGCCGTGCAGCATCACGTCTTCCAGCATGTTGGTGACGATGTAGGAGACACGCCCGTCCATCACCTCGACGTCGACCGGTTCGCGGCGCAACAGCTCGTTGCCGGTTGCGTCGCGCACCAGCCGCACGAAGTAGGGCTTCTTCATCACGCCGCCGTTCACGAACGTCGTATAAGCTCCGGCCACCTGCAGCGGGGTCGCCTCGTAGGAACCCAGGGCAAGTGACGGCGTCGGCCGCAACGAATCGCCAAGGTCTGCGCGCTTGGCCAAGTCGTAGACGTTCTGGTAGCCCGCCATCTCCGCCACCTTCACCGTCGCGATGTTGATCGACTTGCGCAACGCCTCGCGAAAGGTGATCAGCCCGTAGATCTTGTTCATGAAGTTGGCGGGCTCGTAGGGCTGGTCGTCGTACCAAAACGTAGTCGGCACGTCGTCGACAAGCGTCGAGGGCGTGTATCCCTTCTCAATCGCGGCGGCGTAGACGAACGGCTTGAACACCGACCCGGGCTGGCGCTTGGCGAGGACACGGTTGAGCTGGCTCTCGCCGTAGTCGCGTCCGCCGACGATGGCCTTCACCTCGCCGGTGTGAGGGTCGAGCGCAACCAGGGCCGCCTGCGCCCGCGGCGGCTCTTTGCCCTTCCAGCGCCGCTGCTTCGCGATCGCCTCGTCCACCTGCTCCATTCCGACTCGCACCGCTTCCACGGCCGCGCGTTGCAGGTTCTTGTCGAGCGTCGTGTAGACCCAGTAGTCGGACGAAATCAGCTCGTCGGAGTTGAAGTGCTCTTGTAGAGCGCTGTTGACCAAGTCCACGTAGTAGGGCGCGGCCGAAGACTCGATGTGGCCTTGGGCCAAGTGCAACTCTTCGGCGTTCGCCTGGTCGAATTGGCCTTGGTTGATGAACCCTTCGCGCAACATCGCGCGCAGCACTTGCGCGCGCCGATTCTTGGCGCGGTCCGGGTGGCGGTAGGGGTTGAGGTAACTCGGCCCCTGCGGCAATCCTGCGAGCAGCGCGGCCTCTGCCAGCGTCACGTCGCGCACGTCCTTGTCAAAGTACGCCCGAGCGCCTTCGCCCATGCCCATGACGTTGAAGCTGCCGCTGCGCCCCATGTTCACTTGGTTGGCGTAGTGCTCGAAGATCTGGTCTTTGTCCAGCCGCGTCTCCAGTTGGAAGGCGATCAACATCTCGGCCGCCTTGCGCTCGACGCTCACTTCCGGCGTGAGAAAGAAGTTGCGCGCAAGCTGCTGCGTCAGCGTCGACGTGCCGCGCGGCTTTTCCCAATGCACCAGGCCGTCGAAGGCGGCCTTGGTAAACCGGATGATGTCGATACCGTAGTGGCTGTAGAAGCGGTGGTCCTCGATCGCGACGACCGCGTTGATCAGGACCGGCGGAAAGTCCTCGAACTTGAAGATCCGCCGCTTGTTGCGGTTGTCGTCGAACAGGTGCGTGATCAGCTCCGGCTCGAGCTCATACGCCGTCTGCGGGGTGTTGTCGTTGAGCGAGACCACGCGCGCGATCTTGCCGTCCTCGAAGTACAGCACGGCGGGCTCTTGAGCAAAGTAGGACAGCGGACCGGGGTAGACCTCGACGGCGTTGTCCTTGACGATGTAGCGTCCGACGGCGTTGTGCTGCGAGTCGCTGTAGCCGGCCTCGCGCAGCCGCGCCAGGATCGCTTCCGCGTCCAGGTCTTGGCCGACGAAGATCGGATCCGGGGCCGCGAGCACCTTGGAGGCGCGATTGAACGGTCCGCCCGCCAACCGCGAGTCAACCAGCTTCGAGTACTTCCACCAATAGTGGTTGAAAGCGACCCCGCCGGCCAGCAAAACCGCCAGCGTCAGCCCGCCCAGAATCTTGCCCGCCGGGCTCTTGATGAACCGGATGGAGCCGTTCGCCAAGCGAGCCGTAAAGGATCGTTTCTTCGAACCTCGAGCGGAAGGTCGCGTCTTCATTTGTCTTGTGTCAACCACGGGCGTCCGCTCGTAGCTAGGTGGAATTCCCTGGCGATTGCTGCAGCCTTTCTTTCACCAACTCGACGACGTTTTCGAGTCTAACATCGACCGATTGACGTGTCGAACGCTCGACGAGTTCCACCAAACCCTCGGCGATCTTCTTTCCGACGACGACGCGAAAAGGGATTCCGACCAAATCAGCGTCGTTGAATTTGACGCCAGCGCGCTCGGCTCGGTCGTCGAACAGAGCATCCACTCCGGCGGCGGCTAGCTCAGTATAGAGCCTCTCTGCCGTCTGGCTTTGCAGTTCGTCCTTGAGGTTGACCGGCGTCACTACGGCCTCGAACGGGGCCACGGCCGAGGGCAAAGCCATCCCGGCGTCGTCATGGTTCTGCTCGATCGCCGCCGTCAGGATGCGCTCTAGGCCGATGCCGTATGAGCCCATGATGGGCGTGACTTCCTTGCCGTTCTCGTCGAGCACGCGTAGCCCCATCGACTCCGAGTACTTGTAGCCAAGCTTGAAGATGTGGCCCACCTCGATGCACTTGCGCCGACGCACGGGCTCGCCCGACGCAATGTCCAGATCGCCATCCTCGACCTCGCGCAGATCGACGAATTCCGGCTGAAAATCGCGTCCTGGCGTGACGTTTCGCAGGTGAAATCCGTCCTTGTTGGCGCCCGTGATCAGGTTGCGGCGTCCCTGGAGGGCTTCGTCCGCGAGCATGCGCATCTCGGTCGTCACGCCGACCGGCCCGAGCGAGCCCGCGTCCGCGCCAAGCCACTGGCGCAGCTCCTCGGCATGGGCCGGCCGCAGCTCGCGCGACCCGGTCACGCTCGCGAGCTTCGTCTCGTTGAGCGTGTGGTCGCCGCGCAGCAGCGCCATCACCGGCTCGCCGTCGGCTACGTAAATCAGCGTCTTGACGTGCGAAGCGGGCGCCGCGCCGTCGAACTCGCTCACCTCGGCGATGGTCTTCTTGCCCGGGGTCGCGAACTCTTCCGGAGCCGCGTCGCCTTCCGGGTCAGGCTCGGCCGGAGGCTTGGGCTTGGCGACAGCCTTCTCGAGATTCGCCGCGTAGCCCGACGCCGGGCTCTCGACCACCCAGTCCTCGCCCGCCGCAGACGGAATCACGAACTCGTGGGACTCGCTGCCACCCATCGCGCCGGAATGCGCCTGGATCGCCAGAAATTCGAGGCCGCAGCGGTCGAAGATTCGGCAGTAGGCCTCATAGTGCTTTTGATAACTTTCGTCCAGACCAGCCTTGTCAATGTCGAAGGAATACGAGTCCTTCATCGTGAAGCGCCGGACGCGCATCAGCCCCGATTTCGGACGCGGCTCGTCGCGAAATTTGGCCTGGATCTGGTACCAGATCTGCGGCAGTTGCTTGTAGGAGCGCAGTTCGCCGCGGGCCATCCAGGTCATCACCTCTTCCTCGGTCATGCCCAGGCAGAGATCGCGACCGTTGCGGTCCTTCAGGCGGAACATGTCGTCGCCGATCGCCTGCCAGCGGCCGCTCTCCTGCCACACCTCCGCCGGATGGATCTCCGGCGTGTAGACCTCCTGCGCGCCGATCGCGTCCATCTCCTCGCGCACGATGCGCTCAATCTTGTTGAGCGAGCGCTTGGCCAGATAGAGGTAGCAATAAAGACCGGCCGAGAGCTGGCGCACGTATCCGGCGCGCAACAGCAAACGGTGGCTGACGACTTCCGCTTCGGCAGGGGCCTCACGGAGCGTCGGGATGAACAGGCGACTCCAACGCATGGGGTTTGTTTCGAGAGAGCGGGCGGGGATCCGGGAAAGCCCCGGAAACCCTTGATTTTACCATGCTAGAATTCCATCACGACTCGCCCCGCAAGGGCGCGTCCCGCATGAGCCACGCTTGACCATCGCGCCGCAGCCACCCTCCGCCGGACCGTCCCCGGACAAGTCTGCCGAGAACGGGCGGCCATTGCACATCGGCGTCGACATTCGCCGCGCCGGCGGTTTCGGCGTGGGCATCTACACCAAGAACCTCGTGCAGAGCCTGGCCCGCGTCGGTCCGCAGCATCGTTACGTGCTGGTGGGCGCGCGGGAAAACTTCCGCCACCTGGGCGATCTGGGACCGAACTTCCGCCTCGAGCTCTACGAGCGACGCTACGACTCGCTGCGCAGCCACTGGGACTACGGGTTCTTCCTGCGTCGGCTGGGCCTCGACGTTTTCCACATGCCCCACCGCTGGGTGCCGCTCACCACCCCAGCGCCGTACGTGGCCACTTTGCACGACCTCAACTACGTGCTCTTTCCACCCGAAGAGGGTTCAAAGATGGTCGACCGAGCGCGCTACTGGGCGCTCAAACGTGGGCTCGAAAGAGCCTCCAGGATCATAGCCGTCTCGCAAGCGACCAAGCGCGACGCCGTGACGCACCTGAACCTACCCGAGGAGAAGTTCCGAGTCATCTACGACGCCGTCGACGAGAACATCGCCCAGCCCGTAACCGACGGCCAGCGCCGCGAAACCTTGCAGCGCTACTCGATCAACGAGCCCTTCCTGCTCTACGCCGGCCGCATCCAGATCCACAAGAACGTGCCGCGCCTGATCGAAGCCTTCGCCTACCTCAAAGCGCAGCTCGAAAACCACTGGAAGTACCACAACCTCAAGCTGATCGTCATCGGCGACGACATCAACCGCTTCCCGAGCGTCCGCCATGCGATGATGCGCAGCCGCACGCAAGACTCGATTCGCTTCCTCGGCTTCGTGCCGCTCGAAACGTTGCGCGTCTTCTACGACCAGGCGACGGCGTTCGTGTTCCCATCGCTCTATGAGGGCTTTGGCATGCCGCCG
This sequence comes from Bryobacterales bacterium, assembly GCA_041394905.1. Taxonomy (GTDB): domain Bacteria; phylum Acidobacteriota; class Terriglobia; order Bryobacterales; family UBA6623; genus RI-231. The sequence continues at coordinate 114,561 of JAWKHJ010000007.1, forward strand.
CTCGAAGCCATGGTGCACGGTACGCCCGTGGTGACCTCGGCCGCCTCGTCCCTGCCCGAAGCCGTGGGCGAGGCCGCCGAGCTCGTCAACCCGGAGAACGTCTTCGACATCGCTCGTGGCATGCGCAAAGTGCTGCTCGACGACGACTACCGCGCCGAGTTGCGCCGTCGCGGCTTCGAGCAAGTCCGCCGCTTCAGTTGGGACCGCTCGGCGCGTGAAGTGCTCGAGGTCTACCAGTCCATCGCGCTCTCCCGGGCCTGAGTGTTAGAATCCCGCCGAGTGCGCTTCCTTCCGCTCATCATCGCTTCGGCCGCCGCGCTGGCCACACTCGCGACGGCGCAACAGCTCCCAAAATTGCAGCGGATGCGGCCGGGGCCGGAGCAGCCGATTCCGTTCCATCACGTCAAGCACTCCGCGCAAGGCCTCGCTTGCCAGATGTGCCACCCCACGCCCGAGCCCGGCGTCTTCGCTGACATTGTCGGTACGGAAACGTGCATGGGCTGCCATTCTTCGATCAAGACCGACTCGCCGGCCATCCAAAAGCTCGCCGACTACCACAAGCGTGGCGAGCCGGTGCCCTGGGAGCCGATCTACATGGTGCCCGAGTACGTCTATTTCAGCCACGACGAGCACGCCGCCGCCGGCGCGAGCTGCGCGGACTGTCACGGTGACGTCGGCTCAGCCGAAGTATTGGCCAAGGAGCGCGACATTTCGATGGCGGCTTGCATGGACTGCCATCGCGCCAAGGGGGCGTCGGTCGGCTGCGGCTTTTGCCACGACCCGCGCGGAACGGCCACGCCGCCGACTACGCTGCAATGACGCGACGCGACGCCATCCGGAATCTCGGCCTCTTCCTGGCCGGCTCGCCCCTGCTGGATGGCCAATATTCGCCGCGTGCAACGCACCCGCGCGTCCCCTCGCTCGAGGAAATGGCGAACGTTTTCGAATTCGAGCCGCTAGCCCACGCCAAGATGATGCGGCTCAACTACGATTACGTCGCAGGCGGCGTCGAAGACGAGGTCACGCTGCGCCGGAACCGCGAAGCCTTCGACTGGGCGACGTTGCTGCCCAACGCCATGCGAGCGGTCGAGCAAGTCGACCTCTCCACCGTCGTGCTTGGCCAACCGATGCGTTCCCCGATTCTGGTCGCGCCCACCGGCGGACAGCAGGGCGTCCATGCCGAGGGCGACGTCGAGATGCACCGTGGCGCTTCAGCCGCGGGCTGCACGATGGGCGTCAGCTTCGTCGCGACTTTTCCGCTCGAGCAGATCGTCGAGGCCGGAGAGGGGGCGCTTTGGCAGCAAATTTACATCCACTTGAACCCCGCACGCGCCCGCGAGCGGGTCGATCAAGCTGAGGCGCTCGGCTGCAAAGCCATCATTTGGACCGTCGACGCGCAGTACGGTTCGCTGCGTGAGCGCCTGCGCCATGACGCAAACCTCGGTCCCCGGCCGAGCACTCCGCGCGACGAGGCCGCCCTCCGCAGGCGCCGCCGCGGGCGTCGAAACCCGCCCCCAAGCCCGTACCGAATCAGTCCGGAATCACCAGACCAAAGCTGGGACTTCCTGGCGACGATGAAGTCCTGGACCAAACTGCCGGTGCTGGTCAAAGGCTTGCTGACTGCGGAAGACGCACGTCTGGCGGTCGACAACGGCGCCGACGCGATCGTTGTCTCGAACCATGGCGCGCGCTACCTCTCGCACTGCCCGTCTACGTTTGAGGTGCTGCCGGAGATCGTCGACGCAGTCTCGGGACGCATCCCAGTTCTGGTCGACGGCGGCTTCCGGCGCGGCAGCGACATTCTGAAAGCCTTGGCCCTCGGCGCGGACGCCGTGCTGGTCGGCCGTCCGCCCCTGTGGGGCCTCGGCGCGTTCGGAGCGGCGGGCGTCGAACGAGTACTCACGATCCTGCAAACTGAACTGCGCCTAGCGATGGCCGGCTGTGGCGTCTCGAAGCTGAGAGAGATCGACCGATCGCTGATTGAGACGAATTTCCCGTAGCTGCGACGCCTCACGCTTTCGCGCGTTCGGTCAAGACCACTCCGGTCAAGATCAGTCCCCCTGCCCACAGCGCGCCGGCCGAAACGCCTTCGCCGAGAGCCACTGCGCCGAACGCCGTCGCGAGCGGCGGCTGGATGTACTGCACAGCCGCAATCTTCGACGCCGGCGCGTGCCCAAGGGCCCAAAAGTAGATCAAATAGCCGATCACGGCCGGAAAGATCGCCATGTAGAGCAACGCCGCCCAGCCCTGCCAGGGGACCTCGAGCAAGGGGAAATCCCGATACCAGCCCCAGATCACGGGCTGCAACGCAATGCCGCCAGACACATAGGCGATCGTCGTCAAGGTCAGGGAGCCGTAGCGCGCCCGCTCGCTCTTACCCAACACGGTGAAGCCCGAAAAGCAAGCCACCGCGCAGAACGCGAGTGCATCGCCGGCCAAGGTCGGCGCCGCCGATCCGCCCCCGCGCTCGCTCGCCAGCAGCACCACCCCGGCGATGGCGATCGCCATCCCAAGCAGCTTCTTCGTCCGCACTTTCTCCTGGCCCGCGGCGGACGCCATCAGCAGTACCACGATGGGGACAAGTGCGTAGAGAAACGCGGCGTGGGCGATGCTCGTGCGGCTCAAACCGTTGACGAACAGTACCTGATTGCCGATCTGCAAGCCCAGGGTCAGAAACAGCAGCCGCGGCCAGTCGCCGGCCTGGATCGGCTTGCGCTGCTCGGGGCGCGCCAGAAAGACGACGACAATCAGCGCTGCCGCGATTGCCGTCCGGATCGCGACCAGCAGCAAGGGCGGAAAGTGCGCCAGAGCCACCTTCCCGATAGGCGGGTTCAGGGCCCAGAACACCGTCATCAGGGTGATCAGGCCCCACAGCAGGAAAGGATGCGGCTTGGTGTCGTCCTTCGCCGGGATCACTCCAGGACTTCCCGCCGTGTGACCAGCGACTCGAGGTAATCGCGGTCAACTTCGAAGCCCAGTCCAGGACTCGACGGGGGCGTAATCGTACCGCTCGCCGAGACGGTGACCTCGGGCGTGATGATGTCGCGATTCCAGTAGCGCTGGCTGGCCGAAACGTCGCCCGGCAACGAAAAGTTCGCCAGCGTCGACATCGCAATGTTGTGCGCCCGGCCGATGCCGGACTCGAGCATGCCGCCGCACCACACCGGCACCTGGTGCGCCCGTGCCACGTTGTGCACCAAAATCGCCTCAGAGAAGCCGCCCACGCGGCCCAGCTTGATGTTGATGATGCGGCACGCGCCGGCCTCGATTGCCTGTTCCGCATGCCGAGCAGAGCGGATCGACTCGTCCAGACACAAACGCGTCTCGAGCATGGCTTGAAGCTTGGCGTGGTCGATGATGTCATCGTCGGCCAGCGGCTGCTCGATCATGAGCAAGTTGTAATCGTCGAGCCGCTTGAGCAGCGGCGCATCCGAAAGTCGATAGGCCGAATTGGCGTCGACCGAGAGCAGAATATCCGGGAAGCGCTCACGGACCTTGGCGACCACGTCGACGTCCCAGCCGGGCTTGATCTTGATCTTGATGCGCTGGTAGCCGGCGTCGAGCTCGGTCTTGATCTTCTCGAGCAGCTTCTCGACCGATTCTTGGATGCCGATCGAAACGCCGCAGTCGATGATCTCGCGCGAGCCGCCGATGTGCTGCCATAGCGGCTCGCCACGCAGCCGAGCCTCGAGGTCCCACACGGCGGTTTCGAGCGCCGCCCGCGTCATGCGATGTCCGCGAATGAAGGCGAATCGGTCCGCAAGCTCCGAGGCCGCATTGACGGGCTCTTCGCGCAGCTTCGGACCGAGCACGTCGCGCAGTAGCGCCCACGAGGCGTCCACGAACTCCTCGTTGTAGAGCGGACGCGTCTTGACCGTGGCCTCGCCCCAACCCGAGACGCCGCCGCTCTCAACCTCGACCAGCAACACGCGTCGCGCGTGCGTGACGCCGAAGCTCGTCTCGAACGGATGCTTCAGCGTCATCCGGATTTCGCGCAGAGTGATGCGGTCGATGTTCATGAGTGTTTGGGGTCGGGGGAGAGCTCGAAAACGCCGCCTTCGTCGGTGACGCGCAATCCGGTCACGTGCAGCCCGTCGGCGAAGGCCTGCTGGAATTGCTCGCGGATCTCGGTCTGGATGGCGAGCGTGCGCTCAGGGTTGGTCGTGCGCGAGCGCGCCGCCTCAGCCAAGACCAAGATCTCGCGCGCGACCGGACCGTCGGGCGAGCGGCCGTGCTCGATCGCGTAGAGCGCGCGGGGGCTGTCGATCTCCCACTCGGCGACCAGCCGGTCGGTGGGGATCGAGCCGTGCAGCTTGCTCGACGTGATGCCGTAGCAGTTAGGCCGATAGCTGCGGATCACCGCCCCGAGCTTCTCGATGTTGAAGTAGGCGTTGCGCAGCTCGAGCGGATCGAAGGTCCACTCGATCATCGTGTAGCCGTAGTCGAGGGCCTCCTCGCGCTGGCGCAGCTTCATCACCCGGCCCAGGCCGCGGTTCTGGTAATCGGGCAGCAGCCCGGTCATGTTGCTGTGCAGGTAGGTTTCGCCCGAGCGGCGGCGGCCCGCCATCGCGAAGCTGAACCCGATCATGCGTCCGCCGTCGTAAGCGCCCAAGGCCAGCCCGCCCACGTGCTTGTTGACGATGAACAGGCGCGGCGGCACCGAATCGAACTCGGAGAATCCCCAGATATCCGCCTGCAATCGCGCCGCCTCGCGAAATTCTTCGAGGTCGGCGAGCACGCGGATCTCGACCGCGCCTAAGCGCTCTTGGCCTGTTGCCATAGCTGTTCCATTTCTTCGAGCGTCGAATCTTCCAGCGTCCGTCCCTGCGCGCGCAACTCTCGCTCGATGTAGCCGAAGCGCTCACGGAATTTCCGGTTCGCCCGCTTCAAGGCGAGCTCGGGGTTGATCTTCAAGAAACGCGCAATGTTTACGCCCATGAAGAGCAGATCGCCGACCTCGTCCTCGAGCGCGTCGGCGTCGTCGCCTTGGCGGGCCTCGGCGAGCTCGTCCAGCTCCTCGCGCAGCTTGTCGAGCAAGTCGTCGTAGCGCGACCAATCGAAGCCCTTGCGCGCGGCGCGCTTGCCCATGTCGAAGGCTTCGAGCAGCGCCGGCTGGTGGCGCGGCGTCTGTTCGAGGATCGACTCCGCCCCTTGCGCCTTGCCCGCCTTCTCCTCGGCCTTGATCTCTTCCCAGCGCTTGACCACCCGGCCCGCTGTCTCGATCGACTCCTCGCCGAACACGTGCGGGTGGCGCCGGACGAGCTTCTGCGAGATCGCCTCGATCACGTCGTCGATCGAAAACAGCCCCGCCTCGCGCGCAATCTGCGCCTGAAAGACGATCTGGAGCTGTAAGTCGCCCAGCTCTTCGGACAAGTGCGACCAGTCCTCGCGCTCGATCGCGTCGAGCACCTCGTAGGCTTCCTCCACCAGGTACGGACGCAGGGTTTTCAGCGTCTGCTCGCGGTCCCACGGGCAGCCGCCCGGAGCGCGCAGCCGCGCCATCAATGCAAGCAATTCTTCGAACTTTGCGCCGGACATGCCAGAATGGGCGATGCGGAAAAGCCCACTGTAGCACGCGTTCCGCCTCTCTCCATGTCCCCGAAGTTGAAGGTCATTGGCGTCATTCCGGCGCGCTTCGAGTCCGCCCGTCTGCAGGGCAAACCGCTCGCCCTCATCGGCTCAAAGACGATGATCGAACACGTCTACACGCGCGCCTCACGCTCGGAGCTGCTCTCCGATCTCGTCGTCGCCACCGATGACGAACGCATCTTCCGCGCCGTCGAACAGTTTGGCGGCAAAGCGGCGATGACCTCCCGCGAGCACCCCTCCGGCACAGACCGCGTCGCCGAGGTCGCCGAGAATTCCGACGCCGATGTCGTCGTCAACATCCAAGGCGATGAACCCTTCCTGTCTCCGCGCGTGCTCGACCAGCTCGTCGAGCCGTTTCACGCCGAGCCCGCCGTCGAAATGACCACGCTGGCCCGCCTGATCGAAGACGCCGAGACGCTCGAGGACCCTAACGTCGTCAAAGTGGTCTTTAACCGCCGCGCCGACGCGCTCTACTTCTCGCGCTCGGTCATCCCCCACCCGCGCCGCGCCGAGCAACACCGCGCCTACGAGCACATCGGCCTCTACGGCTTCCGGCGCGACTTCCTGCTCGCCTACGCGCGCCTGGAGCCCACCCCGCTCGAGCGCATCGAGGCGCTCGAGCAGCTCCGAGCGCTCGAGAACGGCCACTCCATCCGCGTCGTCGTCACCGAGGACCACCTCGGCCTCAGCGTCGACACTCCCGCCGACCTCGCCCGGGCCAACGCCTTCCTGGCCGAGCGCCCCGGCGTATGATGAAATCTGAGCCGCTGCCATGATTCTGGTCATCGACAACTACGACTCGTTCACCTTCAACCTCGTCCAATACCTGGGCGAGCTCGGGGCCGAGATGGAAGTGTGGCGCAATGATCAGATCACGCTCGACGAGATCGCGGCGAAGAACCCCGAACGCATCGTCATCTCGCCCGGGCCCTGTACCCCCAGGGAAGCCGGCGTCTCGGTCGGGCTGATCCAGCGCTTCTCCGGCCAACTGCCCATCTTCGGTGTCTGCCTGGGGCACCAGTCGATCGGCGAGGCCTTCGGCGGCGATGTCGTCCGCGCGCCTTACCTGATGCACGGCAAGACCAGCCAGATCCACCACAACGGCGAAGGCGTGTTCCGCAACCTGCCGCAAGACTTCACTGCGACGCGCTACCACTCGCTGATCGTCAAGAAGGACACGCTCCCCGACTCGCTCGCCATCACGGCCGAAACCGACGATGGTCTGATCATGGGCCTGCGGCACCGTGAGCACCCGACGTTCGGCGTACAGTTTCACCCCGAGTCGATCCTCACCGAGGTCGGCAAGAAGCTGCTGTCGAATTTCCTTTCGGCCTAAGGGCGCGCTAAACCCTGACATCCCGCCACTGTTCTCGTGGGCGCACTACAATACTAGGCGCCTATGACCCGCCGCACCTTTGTGTCCACCACTGCGGCCGCACTGGCCGTCCCCCAGGCCCTGTCCGCTTCCGATCCCGTACGCGTCGGAATCATCGGCGTGGGCAACATTGGCACGCGTCACCTCGAGCGCCGTCTACTCCCGATGGAACGCAAAGACGGCATCCTCAAAATGACCGCCGCCTGCGACATCTACGACCGCGCCAAGTTCCGCGCGCAAGAGATGATCGGACTCTCGAGCAAAGACGTGCATCACGACTTCCGAGAGCTGCTCGCGCGCCCGGACGTCGACGCCGTGCTGATCGCAACTCCCGAGCACTGGCACGCCCCGATGGCGCTCGCCGCCGTCGAAGCAGGCAAGGATGTCTACCTCGAGAAGCCCATGACGCGCACCGTCGCCGAGGCCAAGCAGCTCGCCGAAGCGGTCGAGCGCACCGGCCGCGTGCTGCAGGTGGGCAGCCAGTGGGTCTCAGACCCCGCCTACCACCAGGCCAAACGCCTGATCGCCGAAGGCCTGATCGGCGACGTCGTCTGGATGCAGTCGAGCTACTCGTCGAACCACCCCGACGGCGTCTGGCAGTATTACGTCGACGAAGAGGCGAACCCGGAGACAATCGACTGGAAGGCCTTTTGGGCGAAGCGCCGGAGCAGGAGTTTTCCGGCGAGCGCTTCTTCCGCTGGCGCAAGTATTGGGACTTTTCCGGCGGCATCGCCACCGACTTTCTCTACCACCGGCTCAGCCCTCTGCTCTATGCCGTCGGCCCGCGCTTCCCCACACGCGTAACGGCTTCGGGCGGGCTGTGGCACTTCAAGAATCGCCAAGTGCCCGACTCCTACCAGACCACGATCGAATACGACGGCTTCGGCTGCGACTTGTTCGGATCCTGCGCTTCGCAGAGTTCGAACGGCCTGCACGGCCCGACCATCTATGGCCGCAAGGCGACCATCGAGATCGGAGCGGGGCAAGTCGTCGTCAAGCCCGAGCGCCTGTTCGCCGCCGATTTCAAGAAAGCCACGGGCAAGGAGCAGCTTGTGATCGAGGTCGACAACCGCGACCAACAGACGGCGCGCACGGCGCACATGCTCAACTTCCTCGATTGCGTACGGACTCGCGAGAAGCCGATCTTCGACGCGCGCTTCGGCTACCAGGTGATGGCGGCCATCAAGCTCGGCGTCGACAGCTACCGACAGGGCCGCGTGTTCGGCTTCGATCCAGAAGACGAGACGATCCTCGATCCGCCTCCGGAGCGGCATCAGGGCTACGAAGGCGATGGGACGAATGATCCCGACGCGGGCCCGCAGTACGGGAAGCGAGGCGTAGTCTGAGAGGAATGGGTTTCGAACGTTTCCAACGCGACGGCTACCTGGTCGTCCGCGAGCTGCTCAACACCGAAGAGGTCGGCCTGCTCTCCGACATCGCCCGCGTGGATCGCGACTTGGTGCAGCAAAAGATCGTGCGCCGCGACGGCGAGGGCGGCAACACCGAGCTCACCGTCGTCAACGACCTGCCCGAGGACACAATCTACGGCGCGATCGTGCGCTCCGAGCTGATCGTCCGCCCAATGGAAAAGTTCCTCGGCGGCGAGGTTTACCACTACCACCACAAGATGATCCTCAAGCAGAAGCAAACTGGCGGCGCTTGGGCCTGGCATCAAGACTACGGGTATTGGTACTCGAACGGCTGCCTATTCCCCGACATGGCGAGCTGCATGATCGCCGTCGACCGCGCCACCAAGGAGAACGGCTGTTTGCAGGTTCTCGCCGGCTCACACCACATGGGCCGCATCGACCACGTGACGGTAGGGACGCAGACCGGCGCTGATCCCGAGCGCATGGAGCACATCCTGCCGAAATTCGAGCGTGTGTACGTGGAGCCTCGAGCCCGGCGACGCGGTGTTCTTCCACTCGAACCTGCTGCATCGCTCCGACCAGAACACCTCGGATCATCCGCGCTGGGCGTTCATCTGCTGCTACAACGCGGCGCGGAACAATCCTTACAAGAAGCACCACCACCCATGCTACGAGCCGCTCGACGTCTGGCCGCATGAGAAGGTCGCCGAAGTTGGCCGCGCGCACTGGCGGCGCTTCGTGGACGTGGATCCTGTTGCGGAATAGTCAATGAAAGTGATTCGGATCGCCATGCTCGGCTCCGGCTTCGTCGCCGACTTCTACATGCAGGGGTTGGCGAACGTCAACGGTCAGGAAGTCGTCGTCAACTACTCGCGCTCAGCCGAGCGCGGCGAAGCCTTCAAGGCCAAATGGGGCGTCCCCGAATGCTCAACCGATCTTGCCGCCGTGGCTTCCCGCGACGACATCGACCTGTTCGTCATCGCCCTGCCCAACGAAGAGCATCTGCCAACGGCTCTCCTGCTTGCCGAGAAGGGCCGCAATCAGGTCTGCACCAGCCGCTCGCGCGCAACCGGGCGGAAGCGCGCGCCATCTGGGACGCCGCGAAGAGTTCCGGCGCGATGCAGGCTACGCCGAGACGGAGGTTTTTGCGCCGGCGGTGGTCAAGGCGCGCGAGGTGGTCGAGGGCGGCGGCATCGGGCGCGTGCTCTGGGTGCGCTCGCGCGAGTCCCACTCGGGTCCGCACAGTCCGCACTTTTGGGATGTGGAGAAGACCGGTGGGGGCGCAATGAACGATCTCGGCTGCCACTGCATCTCCGCCGCGCGTTACTTCTTCGGCAAGGAGCGCAAGATCACCCGCGTGATGGCTTGGGGCCAGCGCTTGGTTCACCACGACAAGACCGAGGGCGAAGACAACGCTCTGCTCGTGCTCGAATTCGACGGCGGCGGCGTGGCCCACTGCGAGCTCTCTTGGACGACAAAAGGCGGGCTCGACCTGCGCAACGAGATCCACGGCGACGAGGGGTCGATCTTCACAGACGTTACACGCGGGACGCCGATCCGGGCCTTCACCTCGCAGCCAGCCGGCTACGTCATCGAGAAAGCCGACATCGATTTCGGCTGGACGCAGCCCCTGCCCGAGGAAGCGTTTACCTACGGTTACCAAGCCGAGATGCGCCACTTCGTCGAGTGCGTACGCGACGGCAAGACTCCGCGCGAGACCTACGAGGACGGCTACATCGTCAACTGCATTTTGGACGCGGGCTACCGCTCGATGCGCGAAGACCGTTGGGTTGAAGTGGAAGGCTAATTACCACTTCAGAATGACCTTGCCCGAGCGTCCCGAGCGCATCACGTCGAAACCCTTCTCAAACTCGGTGTGATCGAAGCGGTGCGTGATGACCGGACGCAAGTCCAGCCCGCCGCGCACCAGCACCGCCATCTTGTACCAGGTCTCATACATCTCGCGGCCATAGATGCCGCTGATGGTGAGCATGTTGAAGATGACCGTGCGCCAGTTGATCGCCATCTCGGCCGACGGGATGCCGAGCATGGCGATCTTGCCGCCGTGGCTCATGTTGTCGAGCATGTCGCGAAAAGCGCTCGCTACGCCGGACATTTCGAGACCCACGTCGAATCCTTCGCGCATGCCAAGCTCTTGCTGCACGTCTTGGAGCTTCTCCGTACGCACATCGACCGCGCGGGTGGCGCCGAGCTTCATCGCCAGTTCGAGCCGCCACGGGTTGACGTCGGTCACCACCACATGGCGCGCCCCGGCGTGGCGCACGACCGCCGCCGCCATGCAGCCGATGGGCCCGGCGCCGGTGATCAACACGTCTTCGCCTAGGACTGGAAATTTGAGCGCCGTGTGGACCGCATTGCCGAACGGATCGAAGATGGCCGCCACGTCACGATCGATCGTAGGATCGTGGTGCCAGACGTTGGTCATCGGCAGCGCAATGTACTCGGCGAAAGCGCCGGCGCGGTTGACGCCGATGCCCTTGGTATCCGCGCAAAGGTGGCGCTTACCGGCCATGCAGTTGCGGCATAGGCCGCAGACCACGTGTCCCTCGCCGCTGACGAGGTCGCCCACGGCGAAGCCCTTGACGTTCGAGCCGACTTCGGCCACTTCGCCGACGAATTCGTGACCAATGACGAGCCCGTCCGGGATGGTGCGCTGCGCCCAGTCGTCCCAATCGTAAATGTGAACGTCGGTGCCGCAAATCCCGGTCCGGTCGACGCGGATGAGCACGTCGTTGATGCCCACCTCAGGCATCGGAACGTCTTCGAGCCACAACCCGGGCTCGCGTTTGCTTTTGACTAGGGCTTGGATAACGCGCCTCCTATTTCGTATTCTGGCATCCCGGCCCGCCGATACGACCCATGCCAAGAAAGCCAAACGTCATCCTGATTCTCGCCGACGACATGGGCTACGGCGACTTGGGCTGCTTCAACGACGGCGTGGTGAAAACGCCCAGCCTGGACCGGCTGACCCGCGAAGGCGTCTGCTTCCAGCAACACTACTCGGCCTCGCCCATTTGCGCACCGGCCCGCGCGGCGCTTTACACGGGCCGCTATCCGCACCGCACCGGGGCGATCACGCAGCACGAAATTCACGGACTAGACCGCATCGCCCTGCGCGAGATCACCATGGCCGACGCCTTCCAGAGCGCCGGCTACTCCACCGGCTTGGTCGGCAAGTGGCATAACGGGACCTTCGACCCACGGTATGAGCCGCACCACCGCGGCTACGACGAGTTCACCGGCTTTTGCGGAGGCTGGGTCGACTATTACAAGTACCGCCTGCGCCGGAACGGCTCGCTCGTCGACTCGGACGGGACCTACATGACGGACCTGCTGACGAACGAGGCGCTCTCCTTCATCGACCGCAACAAGCGGCGGCCGTTCTTTTGACTCTGGCGTACTCGGCGCCGCACTCGCCGTTCCAGGCGCCCCAGGAACGCATCGATCCGTACCTCGAGAAGGGCTTCAACCGCATCGTCGCGACGACCTACGCCATGATCGAGATCATGGACGAGGGCATCGGACGCGTGCTCGACAAGCTTGACGCCGAGGGGCTGGCAAACGACACCGTCGTACTGTTTACCTCCGACAACGGGCCGGCGTTCTTCAACCCGCCCTACATGCTCGAGCCGGGCGAATCGACCTACAACGAACGCTTCAACGCCGGCTTCCGCGGCAGCAAGGGCTGGATCCAGGAAGGCGGCATCCGCGTCCCGCTGCTCGTTCGCGCGCCGGAGCTGTTCGACGGCGGACGCATGGTGAACGATCTGGCGCACTTCACCGACTGGCTGCCCACGCTGCTCGCGCTCACCGGTGTCGAGCGGCCCGAAGGGCCGGCGATGGACGGACACGACCTCTCGCCCCTGCTGCGCGGCGAGGCTTTCCAAAGCGCCCCGCGCCAATTCTGGCAATGGAACTTCTATTTGCCGGACATCGGCAACAATGCCGCCATGCGCGACGGCGACTGGAAGCTCGTTCGGCCGATGATCTCGGGATCGCGCTTCTTCCGGCCGGAGCTGTGCGAAGGTCCTGAGGACGAGGCGCGCACGAAGGCCTTTGTGGAGGCTGACATCCGCCACAAAGCCGACCCGGCGTCGGTCGAAGACATCCTGCCCGTCCCGCGCTTGAAAAAACTCTCGCCTGAGCCGCTCGAGCTTTACAACTTGGCCGACGATCCGGGCGAAGCGAACGACCTGGCGGCGCAAGAATCCGACCGGGTCCACCGTATGCAAGTGGCCCTGAAAACTGGTTCGAAGACGTGGAAGCCGACAGAGCGACGATTCCGAACAGAGCCTAGTCCGCAAGCTAGGTCTGTCGCGCGGCCGGGTCGCGCGACAGAGTCAAACCGGTGTCTGCGCGATGGCTCTTCGTAGATCTTTCATCAACAGCAAGAGCTGATAAGGATCGACCGGCGATTCCTCGAATCCAAAATGCAGGTAGAACTGCCGTGCGTCGTCGTCGATGGCGTGGACGAGCACAGCGCGCGCAGCCACGACGTCTGCGGCGACCGCGATCCGCGAAAGTGCGTCGATAACAGCGCCTTACCAATCCCTTGCCCTGTAGCGATTGATCGACGGCCAAACGCGCGAGTCGGATCACGCCGACGGGATGGTTCGCAAGCCCTCGTGCGATGCGATTCGGCGCTTCGTGCTTGAGGACCGAGCCGTTGTCAGCGAGTAGTATCCAACGACTCGATTTTCGATCCTAGCGACGTAGGTTTGAGCGGAATCGGCTTGCTGATTCGTCCAGGCGTACTTGACGAGCCATTCATCGAGCCCAGAATGACCGCAGTTGAATGGACCAACGTCGTGGGCGCGGTCCAGTTTCTCGATGACCGCAGGGTCGCTCACGACTTGCGCTTGGCCACGTGGGGCTCTTCAAACAATCGCCTTAGCCTGGGTTTGTCCTGCGCGGGCCGGTCGAGCAAGTCGGTGAACGCCTTCCACTGCTTCGCGTCGAGCACGAATCGGGTCTGATCGGCGAGCGTCCGCTCGGCGCGCTCTCGGGCGCTTCGGACGATGAACTCCGTCACCGTCACCCCTCGTGCTCCGCCGCTACGCGGATGAGTCCTCTTCCGACGCAGTGGCCCGCAATTGGAACCGACGATCGCGAGGCTGCTCTGGAGCGGATATTGCCACGACGTCCGTATTGTACTGCCGATGTACTTACAGGCCAAGATTGCCCCTAATGCACCGTCGCCTTCTTCCGCTCATCCAGCGCATCCGCCAGCTTCCAAAGCAGCTCCACCGTATAGATCCCGGTCGAGTGATTATCGGACCAATGGATCTGAATCGCGTACCGCCCGACAGGCTCGATCTTCGTCGGGAAGGTGAGCACGGGCAACAAGCTGTCGGTGATCAGGCGCTTGCCGGTCATCTCGTCCTTGCACGAGGCGCAAGGGCACTCTAGGCGCAGAAACCGCGCCGGGTAGTGCGTCACCCGGCCCGTGTCCCAGACGATCTCGATGTCGTGCGCCTGATGGCGATTGATCTTCGCCGGCTTGGGCATTGCTAGAAGTTGATCTCGACTTTCGTTTCCTGCTCGGCTTGCAGGTTGCGTGCGGCCACGGCGGCGACGAATTGCTCGGACGCGCTCACTAAAGCCTTCGCGGCCGGAGAGTCCGGCTCAGCCAATACGATCGGCCGACCGGAATCGGAAGTCTCTCGCAAGGTGGTCGCGAGCGGAATTTTCCGAGCACGAGCCTGCCAGCCCGCGCCAAAATGTCCGCCCCGCCCGAGCCGAAGATGTACTCGCGCTCGCCCGTTTTCGACGACTCGAAATAGCTCATGTTCTCGATCACGCCCAAGGTCGGCGTCTCGAGCTGCTTGAACATGATGATCGCCTTCTCGGCAATGTTCACCGCGACGGGCTGCGGCGTCGTCACGATCACCGCGCCAGTCAGGTTGATGCGTTGACACAGCGTGAGCTGCACGTCGCCCGTGCCGGGCGGCAGGTCGACGATCAGGTAGTCCAGCTCGCCCCAGTCGACGCGATGGAACAGCTCGTCGACCATCTTCGAGAGCATGGGCCCGCGCCAAATCACGGCTTGGTCCGGGCGCAGGAAGAAGCCCGTCGAGATCATCGGCAGCCCGTGCGAAATCGCCGGCTTCAACCGCTCGCCGATCTGCTCCGGGGGCGTCTCCACGCCCAGGATCGTCGGAGCCGAGGGCCCATAGACGTCCGCGTCGAGCAAGGCCACGCGCGCGCCGGCGAGCTTGAGCGCCATCGCCAAATTCACCGACACGGTCGATTTGCCCACGCCGCCCTTGCCCGAGGCGACGGGTATGATATTGCGCACGCCTTGGATGACGCCCTTGCCGCTGCTCGCGGGGTTCGAGCGCGCGCGCGTCGTCAAGTTCACCTCGACGGCTTCCGCCCCGGCGTCACGCAAGGCCTTCTCGGCCTGTTCTTTGAGCGCCACTGCGCCCGCGTCGCCGCGCGCCGTCTGTAGGTCGAACGCAACACGTCCGTCGGCGGTCTTGAGCTCCTGCACGAAGCCGAGCGAGACGATGTCGCGCCCGCCAAAGACCGGGTCGGTGACGCCGCGAAGGGCGTCGAGCTTGTTCCTGAGTCAGCATGTCCTTGCGGGGCTGCGGGCGGCGCGGCCATCGAGGTGATGACCACCAGGTTGTCGACGAAACGGTCCATCTGTTCTTCGGTGCGAATCAGATCCTTCAACGACGTCGACGTCAACACCTGATCGACCACCGTCTGCACGGCGCGCCACAGCGAGCGGATCGAGCAGTTGAGCGTGTGCGCGCACTCGTCTTCCTGCCCGGTGAACTTCTCGCAGAACTGGCCTTCGTAAAAGCGACCGCCCAACACCGCCAACGCCTGCGCCGCGCTGATCTCCTCAGGCGGACGCGAGCCGGTAGCCGCCAGCTTGGCCGCGCTCTGCGACCACCAGCCCGCCCTCGCGCAACGCACGCAGCAGCTTCGCGGCGTAGGCCTGCGAAACCCCCTCGGCGTTCGCAATCTCGGGGATCGTCATCGAGACGTCGTCCCCGGCAGTCGCCAGCCGCAGCAGACAACGGAGCCCATATTCTTCCTGCGAGGTGAATTGCATCGTTGGGGGAATCTACAAGATATTCAGCACCAGCTTCGCCGCATCGTCCATCTTGTCCGGACCCCAAGGCGGCTCGAAGACGATGTCGACCTCGGCCGAACGCACGCCTTCCACCTCGCTCGCTTTGTGCTTGACCTCGGCCGGCAGCGACTGCGCCGCCGGGCAGTTCGGCGACGTCAGCGTCATCGTAATCTTGACGTCCGCCTCATCGGAGACATCGACGTCGTAAATCAAGCCAAGCTTGTAGATATCGACCGGAATCTCCGGGTCGTAGCAAGTGCAGAGCGCCTCGACGATCTCTTCCTTCAGCGACGCCTTTTCTTCTTCGGTCATCATTCGGTCTTCGCCGCCTCCTGTCTGTCGTCGAGCGCGTTCTTGAGCGTATGCCACGGTAGCGTGGCGCACTTGACGCGCGCCGGAAACTCGTTGACGCCGGCGAACACCGCCATCTTGCCCAACCCGATCCCGACGTCGGATGGGTCGAGGTCTTCCTTGGGCCGCGTTACGAGCTGATGAAACGTCTCGAACATGTCGCGCGCCCGCTCGACCGTCTGTCCTTTGAGCATCGCCGTCATGATCGACGCCGAAGCGGTCGAGATTGCGCAACCCGAGCCCTTGAACGAAGCGTCCTGGATCACGTCGTTGTCGTCGATCTTCAAATACAGGCGCAACTTGTCGCCGCACAGCGGATTGAAGCCGTCGGAGGCGCGCGTCGCTTCCGGCATGTCGCGGAAGTTGCGCGGGTTCTTCGAGTGATCGACGATCAGCTCCTGATAGAGATCGCGCAAGTCCGACATCAGCCGAAAAGCTCCTTCACCTTCACCAGCGCCTCGGCTAACTGGTCGATCTCTTCGCGCGTATTGTAGAACGCAAACGAGGCGCGCGTGGTCGCCGCCACCCCGAAGAAGTCCATCACGGGTTGCGCACAATGGTGTCCGGCGCGCACCGCCACGCCTTCGCGGTCGAGGATCGTGCCGATGTCATGCGGGTGGACGCCGTCCAACACGAACGAGAGCACCGACGCCTTCTCGCGCGCCGTGCCGATCAGCCGCACGCCGTCAATCGCGGAAACCTTCTCCGTCGCGTAGGCGAGCAGCTCGGCCTCGTAGTGCGCAATGCGGTCCAGCCCGATCTCCTGCACATAGTCCATCGCCGCGCCAAAGCCGATCGTATCGGCGATGTTCGGCGTGCCGGCTTCGAACTTGTAGGGCAGCTCGTTGTAAGTCGTCTTTTCGAAGGTGACCGAGGCGATCATGTCACCGCCGCCCTGGTATGGCGGCATGGCCTCGAGTAGCGCCTGCTTGCCGTAGAGGATTCCAATACCGGTCGGTCCGAAAATCTTGTGGCCTGAGAGCGCGTAAAAGTCCGCGTCGAGCGCCTGCACGTCGACCGCCATGTGCGGCGCGGCCTGCGCTCCGTCAATCAGCACGATCGCGCCGGCGGCGTGCGCACGGTTGATGATCTCTTCGATCGGATTGATCGTGCCGAGGGCGTTTGAGACCTGGTTGACCGCGACGATCTTCGTGCGGTCGCTGAGCAGCGTGCCCAGCTCATCCATCTCGAGCTCGCCGTCGCGATTCATCGGGATCACCCGCAGCTTCGCTTTCTTCTCCTCGCAGAGCATCTGCCAGGGGACGATGTTCGAGTGGTGCTCGAGCGCCGAGATCAAGACCTCGTCGCCCGCCTTCACGTTCTGCCGACCCCAAGCCGAGGCGACAAGGTTGATCGCCTCCGTCGTACCGCGCGTCCAAACGATCTCCTGGTAGGACGCCGCGTTCAAGAAGCGTTGCGCCTTGATGCGCGCCTGCTCATACGACGCCGTCGCGCGCTGGCTCAGCTCGTGCACTCCACGGTGGACGTTCGCACGGTCGCGGCGATAGAACTCGAGAATGGCGTCGAGCACCGGCTGCGGCGTTTGCGCCGAAGCGGCGTTGTCGAGATAAGCCAGCGGCTTGCCATGAACGGTCTGATGCAGCGCCGGGAAGTCCTGGCGCAGAGCCTGGACATCGAGCGCTGGGGCGGACTTGGTCAGTGCGGTCACTTAGAGGTCCTCTTCGTTGGCTTTCCCGAGCGTTTGCATGAGCAGCCGCTCGAAGTGTTGCTTCAACGGCTCGACCGTGATGCGGTCGAGTAGATCTGCGGCAAAGGCATAGACAAGCAGGTTACGCGCCTGCTGCTCGGGGATGCCGCGCGCTCGCAGGTAGAACAACGAGTCCTTGTTGAGCTGGCCGACGGTGGCGCCGTGAGTGCAGCGCACGTCGTTGGCGTCGATTTCGAGCTGCGGCTTCGTGTCGATCTCAGCTTTGGGCGAGAGCAGAAGGTTCTTATTGTTCTGGATCGCGTCGGTCTTCTGCGCATCCTGCCGCACGATGATCTTGCCGTTGAAGACGCCGTGCGCTTCGCCCGCCAGCACGCCCTTGTAGAGCTGGTGCGAGTTGCAGTGCGCCTTGGCGTGGTCGATCACGGTGTGATGATCCACGTGCTGTTTGCCACTGACGACGAACAGCCCATCTAACGCGCATTCGCAACCCTCGTCGTCGAGCGTGATGCGGATGTCGTTGCGCGCCAGCGCCGCGCCAAGCGAGATCGAAATGTTGCTGATGTAGCCGTTGCGCTCTTCAAGCAGCTCGATGCGGCCCGTGTGGACGGCGTCCAGGGACTCCCGTTGCACCTTGAAGTGCTCCACGCGCGCGGCCTCTTCGGTCACGATCTCGGTCACCGGATTCGTCCAGTGCCTGCCCTCGGCGAGGCTCACGAACGTCTCGATCACCTGCGCCTGCGACTCGCGTCCGGCGTGGATCAGCGTGCGCGGATGCGACACGCTGTCGGCCTCGCCCGAAGCAAGCCAAATCAGGTGCAGCGGCTGATCAACGACCGCTTTGTCCGCGATGCGCACGAACGCGCCGTCGCGGAACAGCGCCGTGTTCAGCGCCGTGGTCGCGTGCGATTCGAAGTCGGCGTAGCGGGTCAGGTGGCCTTCGAGAGCCGCCGGGTCGGAAGCGAGCAATGCGGCGATCGAGTCGACCTGCAAGCCCGCCGGCAAGCTCGCCAGATCCGAAAGCTCGGCGCAAAAGCGTCCGTCGACAAAGACCGCTCGCGGGCCTTCGAGGCCGGCGTACTCGGCGGCGCTGAGCGCGCTCGCCTCGGGAGCGGGTGTGTCATTTTCCGACCAAGCGGTCTTGTTCAACGACGCCAGGCTGGTGTATTTGTACTCTTCGTCCTTGGCCGTCGGCAGGCCGAGCAGCGCAAAACGCTCGATCGCCAAGCGCCGCCGCTCTGCGAGCCAACCCGGCTCGTCCCGGCGCGCCGCCGCGAATGACGCAACGAAGTTCGATGTTGTCGTTTCGGCCATGGCGCGTCTCAAACCGTGGCGAATTCGCCCTTGGCGGCCAGCTCTTCCACCCAGGCGTAGCCCTTCTCTTCCAGCTCGAGCGCGAGCTTCTTGTCGCCGGACTTGACGATCTTGCCGTGCGCGAGCACGTGCACGTAATCCGGCACGATGTAGTCGAGCAGCCGCTGGTAGTGCGTGACCACGATCATCGCGCGGTCCGGAGAACGCAGCGAGTTCACACCCTCGGCAACCAGCTTGAGCGCGTCGATGTCGAGGCCCGAATCGGTCTCGTCGAGAATCGCGAGCTTCGGCTCGAGCACGGCCATCTGGAAGATCTCGTTGCGCTTCTTCTCGCCGCCGGAGAAGCCTTCGTTGACGGCGCGCTTCAGCATCGCCTCATTCATCTTGAGCTGCTTCATCTTCTCTTTGACGAAGGCGATGAATTCGACCGCGTCGAGCTCTTCCTTGCCTTGCTGCTTGCGCACGGCGTTGAGCGCGGCGCGCAGGAAGTACATGTTCGACACGCCCGGGATCTCGACCGGGTACTGGAAGGCGAGGAAGATGCCTTCCCGTGCGCGTTCGTCGGCCTCGAGCTCGAACAAGTCTTTGCCCAGAAACTCGACCGAGCCACCGGTGACCTCGTAGCCTTCGCGGCCGGCGAGCACCTGGGCGAAGGTCGACTTGCCCGACCCGTTCGGCCCCATGATGGCGTGCACTTCGCCCGGCTTCACCGACAGGCTGATGCCTTTCAGGATGTCTTTGTCCTCGACGCGGACTTTCAGATTCTTGACGTCTAGCATTGTTGTTCTAAATTTCCCAAGCACGCGGCACGCCCGCGACGAGCTGGACTGCTCGTTACCCTACGCTGCCTTCCAAGCTCACGCCCAGCAACTTCTGCGCCTCCACGGCGAACTCCATCGGGAGCTCTTTGAACACTTCCTTGCAGAAGCCGTTCACGATCATCGAGACGGCGTCCTCTTCCGAGATGCCGCGTTGCTGGCAGTAGAAAATCTGGTCCTCGCCGATCTTCGAGGTCGTCGCCTCATGCTCGATCTGCGCCGTCGGGTTCTTCACTTCGAGGTACGGGAACGTGTGCGCCCCGCAGCGGTCGCCCATCAGCATCGAGTCGCACTGCGAGAAGTTGCGCGCGTTCTCCGCGCCGGGCAGGATCTTCACCAAGCCCCGGTAGCTGTTGTTCGAGCGACCGGCCGAGATGCCCTTCGAGATGATCGTCGAGCGCGTGTTCTTCCCGATGTGGATCATCTTCGTGCCCGTGTCGGCCTGCTGGCGGTTGTTCGTCACCGCCACCGAGTAGAACTCGCCCACCGAGTTGTCGCCTTGCAGGATGCAGCTCGGGTACTTCCACGTGATCGCCGAGCCGGTCTCGACCTGCGTCCAAGAGATCTTCGAGTTCTTGCCGCGGCAAGCGCCGCGCTTCGTCACGAAGTTATAAATGCCGCCCTTGCCTTCCTTGTCGCCCGGATACCAGTTCTGCACGGTCGAGTACTTGATCTGCGCGTCATCCATCGCGATGAGCTCGACCACGGCAGCGTGCAACTGATTCTCATCGCGCATCGGGGCCGTGCAGCCTTCGAGGTAGCTCACGTAGGCGCCTTCGTCGGCGACGATCAACGTCCGCTCAAACTGGCCCGTATTTGCCGCGTTGATGCGGAAGTAGGTCGACAGCTCCATCGGGCAGCGCACGCCCTTGGGGATGTAGCAGAACGAACCGTCAGTGAATACGGCTGAGTTCAGCGCCGCAAAGAAGTTGTCCGTTGTCGGCACGACCGTGCCCAGGTACTTGCGCACCAGCTCCGGATGCTCCTGCACGGCTTCAGAGAACGAGCAGAAGATGATGCCCTTCTCGGCCAGCTTTTCGCGGAACGTCGTCGCTACGGAAACCGAGTCAAACACCGCGTCGACAGCGACGCCGGCGAGCTTCTCACGCTCGTTGAGCGGAATGCCGAGCTTCTCGTAGGTCTCGAGCAACTCCGGGTCCACCTCGTCCAGGCTCTTCGGGCCGGCCTTCTTCTTCGGCGCGGAGTAATAGGAGAGCGCTTGGTAGTCGACCTTCGCGTAGTCCACGTTGGCCCAGTCCGGCTCCTTCATCTGGAGCCAATGCCGGTAAGCCTTCAGCCGCCACTCCGTCAGCCACTGCGGCTCGTTCTTCTTCTCGCGCGAGATCCAGACGATGATCTCCTCGTTCAGCCCTGGGGGCGCCGAGTCCGTCTCGATCTCGGTCGTCCAGCCGTACTTGTATTCCTGCGTTGCAAGAACTTCGAGGTCAGTAGTTGTGGTTGGTGCGCTCATGGAAACAAAACGTGGCGGCTCTGTACCCACCGCCCGGTGGCGACTAATCTGTACGCGTGGGTACAGATTGCGCTGCGTTCAGAATAGCATACTGTACTTCCCGGTATAGATTGCAGCGCGGCATCTTTGGGCCCCTTTGCGCGAAACTATCTGCTCATGCTCGAAAACGCGATCGACGCCCTCTTTTCGAAGGCGCCGGAAACCTACGATCACACCGACCTCGAAAGCTTCCAGGAGTTCAAGAAGGCGCTCAACGCGGGCCAGGCGCGCGCCGCCGAGCCCGACGCGACCTCGCCGCTCGGCTGGAAGGTCAACGCCTGGGTCAAGCGCGGCATCCTGATCGGTATGCGCATGGGTAAGACGGTCGAAATGACCGATCCCGACGCCATCCTGCAGTTCTTCGACAAGTCGACCTACCCGACCAAGCGTGTTGCCCTCACCGACAGCGTGCGCATCGTCCCTGGCGGCTCGTCGATTCGCGATGGCGTGTATCTGGGCACATCCGTCACCTGCATGCCGCCGATGTACATCAACGTCGGCGCCTATGTAGACGACGGCACGATGGTCGATTCCCACGCGCTGGTCGGCTCGTGCGCGCAGATCGGTAAGCGCTGCCACCTCTCGGCCGCTGCGCAAATTGGCGGCGTGCTCGAGCCCATCGGGGCATTGCCCGTGATCATCGAAGACGACGTGATGGTCGGCGGCAACTGCG
The DNA here is from genome assembly GCA_041394905.1 of Bryobacterales bacterium. Lineage (GTDB taxonomy): Bacteria > Acidobacteriota > Terriglobia > Bryobacterales > UBA6623 > RI-231. Next base: position 136,335 of record JAWKHJ010000007.1, read on the forward strand.
GCGTCTACGAGGGCACGATCGTCAAGCGCCGCGCCGTGCTCGGCGCCGGTACGGTGCTCACGCGGTCCACCCCGGTCTATGACGTTGTCAACGGCCAAGTCCTCAAGGCCGACGCCAATACGCCTCTCGTCATCCCCGAAGGTGCGGTCGTCGTCCCCGGTTCGCGCCCCATCACGTCAGGCCAAGGCCACGACTGGAATCTGTCGCTCTACGCGCCGGTCATCGTCAAATACCGCGACGAAAAGACCGATTCCAGCGTCCAGCTCGAGGAGTTCTTGCGCTAGTCAGAGCCGCGGGCGCAAGCCTGCGGTAGGTCTGTGAAACCCATGCCCCTTTGGACCAGCGACGCCGACCTCTTCGCCCTCTGCCGCCGCGAGCTGTTCACCGCCGTCGTCGGCGACGTGCTCGACAAGCTCGGCTGCCTGCGCCAGTTCCTGCCGCCGCAGATCCAGCCGCTCGCGCCCAAGATGGTGGCCGTCGGCCGCGCCATGACTGTGCTCGAGGCCGATTGCTTCGCTGAGTCCTCGCCGGGCCCTGGTCCATTGATGCAAAAGCCGTTCGGGCTGATGCTCGAAGCGCTCGACGACCTCAAGCAGGACGAGATTTACGTTTGCGCCGGCGCCTCACCGCGCTACGCCCTCTGGGGCGAGCTGATGAGCATCCGCGCCCAAACCCTCGGCGCCGCCGGCGCGGTCTGCGACGGCTACTCGCGCGACACCGCGGGCATCCTAGAGCTGGGCTTTCCCACCTTCTCTTACGGCCCGTACGCCCAGGACCAAGGCCCTCGCGGCAAGGTCATCGACTTCCGATGCCCGCTGGAAATCCAGGGCGTCCGCATCCAGCCCGGTGACATCGTCTTCGGCGACATCGACGGGGTACTGGTCATCCCAAAAGAAGCCGAAACCGACGCGTTTTCAATGGCTCTCGAGAAGGCGCGCGGAGAGAAGACTGTCCGAAAGGCCATCGAAAACGGCATGCCCGCGGCCGAAGCGTTTGCCAAGTTCGGGATCATGTAGGCCGTCAGTCCTGGGCCGAATTTTCAAACTTTTGTACTGCTAGACAGTCAGGCGTTTCCAGCGCATGATCGCTTTATGAACCTGAGCATCATCGGCGCCGGACACGTCGGTCTCGTCGCGGGCGCCTGCTTTGCCGAAATTGGGCACGATGTCGTTTGCATTGACAACGACCCTAAAAAAATTGCGGAGCTCGAGGCCGGCCGCACGCCATTTTTTGAGCCCTACCTGCCGGAGATGCTCGCCGCCAACGTCGAGCGCGGCCGGCTGCGCTTCAGCCTCGACCTCGCTGACGCAGTCGAGCATTCGGAAGTCATCTTCCTCTGTGTCGGAACGCCCCCCCTGCCGGATGGCGAGGCCGACCTCTCCGCCGTCGAGCGCGTCACGCGTCAAATCGCGATGCTCTCGGACGGCTACCGCCTCATCGTCGAGAAGAGCACCGTGCCCGTGCTCACCGGCGAGCGCATCTACAACACGATGCGCATCTACCGCGCCTCTCACGGCCGCGGTGAGTTCGACGTCGCCTCCAACCCCGAGTTTCTCGCCGAAGGCACCGCCGTCCGCGATTTCCTGTTCCCCGACCGCATCGTGCTTGGCGTCGAGACCGACCGCGCCAGCCAGCTCTTGCAGGGCCTCTACCAGCCGATCATGGAGCGCAGCTTCGATTGGCGGCCCAACTGCGGCGCGCCCGACGAAGACCAGCGCCCCGAGATGGTCGTCACCAACCGCAACACCTCGGAGATGATCAAGCACGCCTCGAACTCGTTCTTGTCGCTGAAGATCTCCTACGCCAACATGGTCGCGCGGCTGTGCGACGCCGTTGGCGCGAACATCGATCACGTCACCCGCGGCATGGGTCTCGACCAACGCATCGGACCGCAATTCCTCCGCGCTTAGCATCGGTTTCGGCGGCTTCTGCTTCCCCAAGGACTTGCAGGCCTTCGTCAGCATGGCCGAGCGCAACGGCGTCCAGTTCGACATCCTGCGCGAAGTGGAGAAGCTCAACCTCAGCCAGCTCGACTACTTCGTCCACAAGCTCAAACGCGAACTCTGGGTGCTCAAGGGCAAGAAGATCGCCGCCTGGGGCCTGGCCTTCAAGGCGAATACGGACGACGTGCGCTTCTCGCCCGCCATCTACGTCATCGAGAAGCTGCTCGCCGAGGGCGTCGAAATCACCGCCTTCGACCCGCAAGCCATTGACGAAGCTCGCCACACCGGCCTCGACATCGAGTACGCCGCGAGCGCCGAAGAAGCCGCCGCCGGCGCCGACGCCCTCGTGCTGCTCACCGAGTGGCCCGACTTCCGCAACGCCGACTTCGCTCGCATCCAGCAAAGCATGGTGCGCCCGCTCATCCTCGACGGCCGCAACCTGCTCGACCCAAACAAGCTGCGCTCGATGGGCTTTGAATACATCAGCATGGGCCGGCCCTAAGCTTTAGACCTACGCCATCCCAACCCCGGACCCCGCCAGCAGTGGCGGGGTTTCTTCGTCTTAAATCCGCACCTCTTCCACCACTTCGATATCCCAGCCGATCCCCGGAGCATCCCCCGGCCTGCGATAGATCCCTTCCGGCCCGCGCGTCAGGTTGTAGTCCTCCTCGTACCGCTCATACACCTCGGGCGGACCGCCCGGCGCGGGCATGAACATCTCCGCCCAGGGCGCGTTCGGCGTCGAGTAGATGAAGTGGATCGCGTCTTCGGCGCCGCCGGAGTGCGGGATGACCGGGATGTCGTGCGCCGCCGCCATCGCCGCAATGCGCTTGAGCTCGGTCAGCCCGCCGCACCACTTCACGTCCGGCTGCCAGATCTCCGCGCCGTTCACGCGCAGCAGCTGCCGAAAGTCGTAGCGCGTGTAGAGGTGCTCGCCCGTCACGATGCGCGTCGAGGTGATCTGCTCGCGCAGCCGCCCAAAGCCCTCGAGAGTCATCCGGCGGCAGACACTCCTCGAGCCAATACACGTTGTGGGGTGCGAACGCCTCGAGCCAGCTCGAGCGTGTAGCGCTCCGTCAGCGCCATCCAGCAGTCGACCATTACGTCGCCTTCCCGGCCGACCGCCGCGCGGGCCTGCTTCACCGTCTCGATGTTCTTCTGATCCCCTCGCGCCCGTCCGCCGGCCCATGGATCAGCGCAATTTTCAGGCGCTTGTAGCCGAACTCGGCGTGCTGCTCGAAATCATTCCCCGTGCAGTAGGCCGGCACGCGGTCGTGGATGCGTCCGCCCATCAGCCGCCAAACCGGGAGCCCCCACGCCTTGCCCGCGATGTCCCATAGCGCAATGTCGACCGCGCTGATCGCGTTGACCACCGGCCCCTTGCGCCCGTACGACATCGTCGCGCGGAACAGAATGTCCCACAGCCGCTCGATGTCGAGCGCATTCTCGCCCACGAGCAGTTTTTCCAGATGCCCTTTGACGATCGGACCGCCCGCCGGGCCGCCGTTGCCGTAGCCCTTGACGCCCTTGTCCGTGTCGATCTCAACCGTGAAGTCGCCCACCAGCGGCGAGGCCGGCTCGTTGCGAAAATAGATTCCGCGACGGCTTGTACTTGGGATACATCGACAGCGGATTCGCCGTCTCGACTCCGTGCGTCGACCACGAGCCGGCCGCGGGCGTGTAGGACGGTAAAGGCCGCTTCGGCCGCGTGCGCACAATGCGCACACTCGTGATCTTCAGCGTGTCCTCGACCGGCGGCATAGCCGCTGCGGCGGACGGCAACGCCGCCAGCGAGAGAAAGGATCTGCGCGTCATGGCTTGTTGAACGACCGCTCCACCATATCCGCCTCATCCGTCGAGACCGGATGATCCCGCCACAGCCAGCGCATCATGTCCGGCAGAATCGACCCGCCATGCTTCGAGCTATGCCGCCCGATGCCCCAGACATAGTTGACGTCGTAGCCCTTTGCCGTCAACTCCTTTGCAGCCGGACGTTGTTCAAGAACCAGTCGTAGGCGGGATTGTATTCGCCGTCGCCCCGTCGCCCGCGGTTGTCGTTGCGGCCGTCCTGCAAAAAGACCCGCAACGGCTTCTTCCGGGCTCTCGCGCACCATGTCCGGATACTTGTTGCCCCCGCGTCCACGCAGGTCGACGAACGTGCCGATCATGCTCAGCACCTTGTGGAACTCGTTCGGCCGCTCCCAAGCCACGGTGAAGGCCGCGATCGCCCCTGAGCTCGAACCGCCGATGCCGCGATGATCGGGGTTCTTCGAGATGTTGTAGTCCTTCTCGAGCGCAGGCAGCAGCTCATCGACGATCACGCGTGCGTACCGGTCGTCGAGCGAGTTGTACTCTTCCGGCCGGTTGGTCGTGCGGTCGCCCCATTCCTTCAAATTCGGCTCGGGCTGGTCCGGCCGCCGCCCCGGGTTGATGAAGACGCCGAGCATCACGGGCAGCTCACGGCGGTAGATCAGGTTGTCCATCACGTTCTGCGCGCGAATATCGGCGTCGGGATTCATGTAGGCTTGGCCGTCGTTGAAGACCATCAGCCGGGCTGGCTCCTTGGGATCGTACTGCGCCGGCACGTAGACCCAGTAGGTGTGCTGGGTCCCGGGGTACGACTTCGAGTTGGGCAACACAAACGGCCCTTTGATCTCGCCCTTGGGCACGCCGTCCATCGGCAGCGAGTCCGGTCCGAGCGTGTAGAAAACATCCATCTCCGCGCCCGGGGGCGCCTGCGCGTGCAGGCTGCTTAAAAGCGCAGCGGACAGCAAAACCAGCGGCAGAATCTTCACGTCACGGTCCTCCGATTCGACCAGTAAGCATATCAGGATCAGCGCGTTATGGGCCCAACCCGTAACAGCACGAGGCTGCATCCCATCTACCCAATAGAACAAAAAAGGAGGATCAATTTATGAGAATAATGATAAAAACCGCGCTTGCCGCGGTACTTGGTTTCGGGCTGATGGCCCCGTCGGTTTTAAAGGCTGACATCGAGAACCAGCTCACCGAGCTGACCGTCAAGACGCCGATCGAAGTCCCCGGCGCGACGCTACAATCGGGCGAATATACCATGGAACTTGCCGGAACTGAGCAAGCTACTCCAGTGGTAATTTTCCGCAACGCGAAGACGCAGGACCCGGTCGCAATGGCGATGACGGTGTCCGCAAAGGCAAACCAGGCGCCGGATCAGACGGAGTTCCGCTTCTATGAAACCGCCGCCGGCCATCCTCCGGTTCTGCGCTCCTGGTATTACCCGGGCAAAGTGCGAGGGCTTGAGTTCGTATACCCGGAGAGCAGGAGCAAGATGATCGCGAAAGAGTCGCGACGACACGTTCCGACTGCGAGCGATGAAGAGTATCAGAAGTTCAGCGGGTCCAACGACGCCGAACCTGCGCTAGTTGCAGTCCGCACAGTGACGTTCTACACCCTGTCTCCGGACGAGCAACGCGCGAGCTTGGAAGAAGGATCGGCGCAGAACGCGGCCGCCGACCAGAAAGCCTGGTCGACCAGCAGTTACGCAACGCGCCATGAAATGGCGAACTCGAATGGCAAGACCATGAGCGCGGACGGTCGCTGGAGCCAATCGGCGGACCACACGCCTCAGACGCGCCTCGAGCGCCAGATCCGCAAGGAGATCGTGACCTTGCCCTACTACAGCATTTGGGACCACCTCGAGTACCAGGTGAATGGGAACGAAGTGACCTTGATGGGCAGCGTGTATCGCCCGTCGATGAAGAAGTCTGTCGAGCGCGTGGTGAAGAACATCGAGGGCGTGAACACCGTCGTCAACGACATTGAAGTCCAACCGACGTCCCCGAACGATGATCGAATCCGCCGCGCCGCTTATCGCGCGATCTATGGAAACTCGGCGCTGCAGGACTACCAGCTCCGCGCCGTCCCGCCGATCCATATCATCGTCGACAACGGCAAACTGACCTTGGAAGGCGTCGTCCAGAACCAGCTGGACAAGAACGTCGCCGGGACAGAGGCGAACACCGTCAACGGAGTGTTCGAAGTCACCAACAACCTGAGGGTTGAAAGCTAATTGCGGAAAACCTTTCGCGAGAATGGCTTAACAGCGCGCACCGGCAACGATATAATTCGCAGTGCGGTGCGCGCGCCCGAAAACTTCGGATGGCGAGCGCTGCCAAGCTCGGCAGCGCTCGCTTTCGTTTGCGCGCCTTCCGGGTACGAAGGTAGGCGCCTCCGCGGGCGCCAAACGCAGGCTCGTCAGTTTCTCGCGCAATACTGCCAGTGCAGTGTCGCCACCAAGGCGATTCTCCCGCCGGTGGCTTTCGCGCTTCCGATCACGAAACGCTCGAAAGCTTCCGTCTACGTCCCGCCGAGTGGACCAAACTCACCGCTCGCGTCGCGAGCTCGGAAATGCCGCCCCCTGGCGCGCCCGCGCCGAGTCTCGACGAGCGCGAGTCGTTCCTCACCTGGGCTGAGAAGAACTGGCGCGAGCAAGCTTGCGCGGCGGACATCGCTCCGGCGCACAGCCTGCTTCGCCGCCTGAATCGCGACGAGTACGCCGCCACCATCCGGGACCTGTTCGATCTCCAGATCGATGTCTCCGAGCAACTGCCGATCGACGGCGCCGGCGGCGAAGGTTTCGACAACGCCGCCGAGACGCTCTTCCTCTCCCCGCTGCATTCGGAAAAGTATCTTGAGGTCGCGAAGTTCGTCCTCGACGCCGCGGGCAAGGAATTCAAGTCGCGGCAGAAGATCTTCGTCGCGCATCCCGGTCCGGACATGACCGAGAAGCAGGCGGCAAGGACGATCCTGAAGGAGTTCCTGCCTCGCGCTTTCCGCCGGCCCGTCGATCAACCGACGGTCGAGTCCTACATCGAGCAATTCGCGCTCGCCCGTGAAAATGGGCAGGACTTCGAGCCGGCGATCCTGTTCGCTTTGCGCAGCGCGCTGCTGTCGCCGCGGTTCCTCTTTCACGTGGAGCCCGAAGCCGGCGACCTCGTCACGCGCCAATATGCGATTGCCTCGCGCTTGTCGTATTTCCTATGGGGCGGCATGCCCGACGAGTTGCTCTTCGACACCGCCGCCGCCGGCAAGCTCGAAGATCCGGAAGTCCTCGCCAAGCTCGTCCCGCGCATGTTGCGCAATCCGCGATCACTCACGTTCGCCGAGCGCTTCGTCGAGCAGTGGCTGCGCACGCGTGAGCTCAGCCGAGGCAAAGCGCCCGACGCCGAGCTCTTTCCTATCTACTACCAGGACGAAGAGCTGCGCTCGGACATCCAGCTCCAGCCCGTTTTCTTCTTCCGCGAAGTCTTCGCCAACAACCTGCCGCTCACCACGTTTCTCGATTCCGAGCAGACGATCTTGACCGCGACGCTCGTCAAGCACTTCGGGCTCGACCGCATCGAGGACGCCAAGTCGAAGGACCCGCGCTGGGTCACACTGCCCGCAGGTTCGAATCGCGGCGGTCTGCTCGGCATGCCGGCCGTGCTCGCGGTCTCGTCGCACCCGTATCGCACAAGCCCCGTGCTACGCGGCGCCTGGGTGCTCGACTCCATCCTGGGCGCGCCGCCTCCCCCTCCTCCGCCTGACGTTCCGCCGCTCGAAGAGAACGGCGCCGGGGCCGCTCCCAAGTCGGTGCGCGCCCGGCTGGAGCAGCATCGCCAGAATGCGGTCTGCGCAAGCTGCCACGACCGCATCGACCCCATCGGTTTTGCGCTCGAGAACTACGACGTGATCGGCGCATGGCGCGACCAGGACGGCGGCGCCCCCATTGACGCCGGCGGCAAGCTCGCCGACGGCACGAACGTAGACGGTCCGGCCGGGCTCAAGAAGGCCCTGCTCGCCCGCCGCCAGGAATTCCTTCGGAATCTGACCAAGCGCATGCTAGGCTACGCCGTGGGAAGAGGCTTGACGCCCGCCGACGCCTGCACCGTGGAGACCATCGTGGAGCGTGTCGAGGAAGCGGACGCGAGCGCCTGGACCCTGATCCGGGAGATCGTCGTCAGCGATCCTTTCCGTTTTACATCGCGAGAGCCGGAGGCTCGACCATGAACATCCTTCACAAGAAGGCACTGTCCCGGCGCGCGCTGCTGCGCGGCGCGGGCGTTGCGCTTGGCCTGCCCTGGCTCGAGGCGATGGCGCCGGCCGCCGGCCGTGTGTCGGTCGCAGGCAGGCCGCCGGTCCGCATGGCCGCGCTCTACATGCCCAACGGCGCCTACCCCTCCACTTGGACGCCCAAGGGCGCGGGCCGTGACTTCGAGCTCTCCTACACGCTCGACCCGCTCGAATCGTTCAAGAACGACGTCCTGGTGCTGAGCAATCTGTGGAACGAGCAGTCCAAAGACGGCGACGGCCACTACGTCAAGGAAGCCGCCATCCTCACCTGTGCGCGCATCCGCAAGACGCAAGGCGCGGACCTCAAGAACGGCGTTTCCGTCGATCAGCTCGCGGCGCAGAAGGTCGGCCACCTGACGCCGCTGCCCTCGCTCGAGCTCGGCATCACACCCGTCGCTGTCGGCAATGACGCCGCCGTGGGCTACACGCGCGTCTACGGCTCCCACATCTCCTGGTCGAGCGCGACTACGCCGCTCGCCCGCGAGCTCAACCCCAAGGCCGTCTACGAGCGCCTCTACCGTGCCTCCACCGGCGGCGCCGAAGACGAAGCCAAGCTCGACGCGCTGCTGCTCGACCGCGTGCTCGGGCGACGCCAAGCGCCTGCGCGGCGAAGTGGGCGTGGAAGATCGCCACCGCCTCGACGAATATCTTTCGGTCATGCGCTCGCTTGAAGAGCGCATTGCCCGCGCCAGCGACCCCTCGCGCAACGACTGGCAACCGCTGCTGCCGATCGACCCGCAAACGCCGCCCAAGGATCAGCCGACCAATCACCTCGAGCACGTCCGCCTGATGCTCGACATGATCGCCGTCGCCTTCCAGTCCGACACCACGCGCATCAGCACCTTCATGTTCGGCAACGCCGTCTCGAACGTCAGCTTTCGCTGGCTCGACGGCGTCACGGCCGGCCACCACGACGTCTCGCACCACGCCAACGAGCCCGAAAAGCTCGCGCAGTACCAGATCATCAACCGCTGGCACATCGAGCAGTACGCCTACTTGCTGGGCCAGCTCCGTGAGATGAAAGAAGGCGACTCAAACGTCCTCGACAACTCGATGATCCTGTTCGCCTCCGCCCTGAGCGACGGCAACAAGCACGACCCGCACAAGCTGCCGCTCGTGCTCGGCGGCCGCGGCGGCGGACGCATCGATTCGGGCCAGCACTTGGTCTACGCCGAGGATTCCCCGGTCTCCGATCTCTACGTCTCCATGCTCGACGCTTTCGGCGCGCCCGTCGAGCGCTTCGCCGACAGCACGGGCCCGCTGCGAGGAGTGCTCAAGGGATGAAGGTAGGGCTGCTGTTCCTTTGCCTGGCGGCGCCCGTCCTAGCCGCAGACCTGACCGGAACCTGGATCGGCGCCATGGTCACAACCGACCAGCGACGCCCGCCGCAAGACATCGCCTTCCAATTCGACCAAGACGGCGCCGCGCTTGCCGGCAAGCAATACGGTGACGAGCTCAGCAGCCCAATCCAAGACGGCTCTGTCTCAGACAAAGAGATCCGATTCAACGTCGTCATCCGCGAGCAGGCCGGCAATCAGATCAACGACGTCCTTTACCGCTTCGAAGGCTCGAGCGAAGGCGACGCGCTGCTGCTGACCCGCGAAAAAGCCAGCGCCCAAGACTCCGTCAGCGGCGCACCCGTCCCGGTCCGCCGCCCCGACGACAACGACGAGCAAGACCGCGCCCGCCGCTTCCACACCTTCCGTTTGGAGAAACTGTTTTGACTCTCGTGGCGCAGGGCTCCCGGCCTGCAGCGTCGACCTCCCGGTCGACGTTCTTCGTCCTTTTTCCGGCGCTCGCACTCTTCTTTCTCACCCCAGCCGCCGCCCAACAGCCCGACCGCGCCGTCATCCAGCAATACTGCGTCGCCTGCCACCAAGGCTCGGCCGCCTCCGGCGGCGTCGCTCTTGACCAAGCCCTCGCCGCGCCCATCGCTGACAACGCCCACGTCTGGGAGAAAGTCGCCCGCCAGCTCCGCGCCGGCCAGATGCCCCCATCAGGCCTGCCGCGTCCGGACGCCGAAACCTACGCCGCCGTCCTCGCGAGCCTCGAGGACTCCCTCGACCAAGCCGCCGCCGCTAACCCCAACCCTGGCCGCACCGACACCTTCCGCCGCCTCAACCGGACCGAATACCAAAACGCCGTCCGCGACCTGCTCGCCGTCGAGATCGACGCCGCCGCGCTACTCCCGGCCGACGAGTCCAGCCGCGGCTTCGACAACATCACCGTCGGCGACCTCTCGCCCACACTGCTCGACCGCTACATCACCGCGGCCGAAAAGATCAGTCGCCTCGCCGTCGGCAGCCCCGTCAGCTCTCCCGGCGGAGACACCGTCCGCCTGCCTCCCGACCTCACCCAGGAAGAGCGCGTCGAAGGCCTGCCGGTCGGCACCCGCGGCGGCGCGCTCATCCCCTACACGTTTCCGCTCGACGGCGAATACGAGATCTCCATCCGCCTCGCCCGCGACCGTAATGAGGAAATCGAGGGCCTCAAGGAGCCGCACCAGGTCGAGCTGCTGCTCGACAACGAGCGCATCGACCTGTTCACCGTTACGCCGCCGGGCAAACCCAACCACAGCCTGGTCGACGCCCATCTGAAGGCACGCATCCCAGTCTCGGCCGGCCTGCACCAGATCGGCGCAACGTTCATCAAGAAGCCCACCGCGCTGATCGAGACCGCCCGCCAGCCCTACGAAGCGCACTTCAACTTCTACCGCCACCCGCGCATCCAGCCGGCCGTCTACTCCGTCACCGTCATCGGCCCCTACGGCAAGGCCACGCCGGGCGACACGCCCAGCCGCGCACGGATCTTCAGTTGCCGTCCGTCCAAGCCAATCGGCGAAGAGGATTGCGCCAAGCAAATCCTCGCAAAGCTCACGCGCCTGGCCTACCGCCGGCCCGTTGATGACGCCGACCTCGCCCGCCCGCTCGCGCTCTACCGCAAGACCCGCGATAGCGAAGGATTCGAGGCCGGCGTCGAGATGGCCCTCCGCGCCATCCTCGTCAGCCCCGAGTTCCTCTTCCGCGTCCAGCCCGATCCCGAAGGTCTCAAGCCGGGTGAAGCCTACAAACTCGACGATCTCGCCCTCGCCTCGCGGCTGTCCTTCTTCCTGTGGAGCTCCATCCCCGACGACGAGCTGTTGACCCTTGCTGAGAACGGACGCCTGAGCGAACAGATCGAGCCCCAAGTCCGGCGCATGCTCGCCGACCCGCGCTCACAAAGCCTCATCGACAACTTCGCCGCCCAGTGGCTCTACCTGCGCAACCTCGACTCGACCGTCCCGGACATGCGCCTCTTCCCGGACTTCGATGACAACCTGCGCCAAGCCCTGCGCCGCGAAACCGAGCTCTTCTTCGAATCCGTCGTCCGTGAAGACCGCTCCGTCATGGACCTGATCTCGGCCGACTACACCTTCTTGAACGAGCGCCTCGCCAAGCACTACGGCGTGCCCAACATCTACGGCAGCCGCTTCCGCCGCGTCTCGCTCGACCCGAGCCTGCATCGCGGCGGCCTGCTGCGCCAAGGCAGCATCCTCACCGTCACCTCTTACGCCACGCGCACTTCGCCCGTGATCCGCGGCAAGTGGCTGCTCGACAACATTCTCGGCACCCCCGCGCCGCCCCCGCCGCCCAACGTGCCCGCTCTCGACGACAACAAGGTCAACGCCGACCTGCCGGTCCGCGAACGCCTGATGGAGCATCGCAAAAACCCCGTCTGCGCCAGCTGCCACCAGAAAATCGACCCGCTCGGCTTCGCCCTCGAGAGTTATGATGCGGTCGGACGCTTTCGCGCCACCGAGGCCGGAAAACCCGTGGACGACTCCGGACATTTCCCAGACGGCACGCCCATCGACGGCGTCGCCGGGCTCGAACAAGCCCTGGCCGACAGGCCCGGCGTCTTCGTCCGCGCCTTGACTGAAAAGCTCATGACCTACGCCCTGGGCCGGGGCGTCGAATACTACGACGCGCCCGCCGTGCGCCGCATCGTCCGTGAAGCCGAAGACGACGACTACCGCTTCTCGGCCATCGTCAGCGGCATCGCCCAAAGCGTCCCCTTCCAGATGAGGACCTCGCAATGATCATCACCAAGAAAGCTCTGCCCAGACGCACTTTCCTGCGCGGCATCGGCGCCTCGATGGCGCTCCCGCTGCTCGATGCGATGGTCCCCGCGCTGTCGGCCTCGGGCCCCAAACCCGTTCGCCGCCTCGGCTACGTCTACATGCCGATGGGCTCGGACATCACCCGCTGGACGCCGCAAAGCGAAAACGACCTCTCGCAACTCTCGCCCACGCTCGCGTCGCTCGAAAAGGTAAAAGACCACATCACGGTCTTCACCAACATGGAGATCAAGAACTCCTACCCCGGCACCCACGCCACCTCCAACGCCGGGTTCCTGAGCTGCGCCAAAGCCAAGTGGACCGAGTCGACTGACTATCACCTCGGCACCACCGCCGACCAGATCGCGGCCCAGCACATCGGGCAGGATACCCAGCTCCCCTCGCTCGAGCTCGCCATGGACTTGATGGCCATGGTCGGCCAATGCGACAACGGCTTCGCCTGCGTCTACCAGAACAACCTCTCCTGGTCGTCCCCGACCACGCCGCTGCCGTCTGAAGCGCATCCGCGCATCGTCTTCGAGCGCCTCTTCGGCGACGGCGGAACCCCCGAACAGCGCCGCGCTGCGCTCGACAAGCGCGCCAGCCTGATCGATTGGGTCGCCGAAGACATGGCTCGCCTGGAACGGCGCCTCGGGCCCGCTGACCGCGCCCGAGTCGACCAATACCTGACCACCGTGCGCGAAGTCGAGCGCCGCATCGAGAAGGCCGAGTCCGGCGAAAACGAGCTGCCCGACCCTCGATCGCCCCGTCGGCGTCCCGGCTACTACGCCGACCACGCGCGGCTCATGTTCGACCTGCAAACCCACCCTCCGCCTACCAGGGCGACGTCACGCGTGCTCACTGTCGCCCGCGAGACATCCAACCGCACCTACAACGAGATCGGCGTCGCCGAGCCGCACCACCCGCTCACCCACCACGGCGGCAACGAAGAAAAGATCGCCAAGGTCGCCAAGATCAACGCCTTCCACGTCTCCTTGTTCGCCTACTACATCGACAAGCTCGCCTCCACGCCCGACGGCGACGGCTCGCTGCTCGACCATTCGCTGATCCTCTACGGCAGCGGCATGGGCAACCCCAACGTCCACGACCACGTGAACCTGCCCATCCTGCTCGCCGGCGCCGGCGGCAACCGCCACATCCGCTACCAGGACCCCGCCCCGCTCGCCAACCTGCACCTCACCCTGCTCGAGCGCGCCGGCGTCCCCATCGAAAAGTTCCAAAGACTCCACCGGCACGATCGCCGCAATTTAGGAATGTTGAAGCACTCTCCAGCCCCGAAGGGGCGACCGCAAAGAATCAGCCCAGGTTGAAACCCTGGGTATCGGAAATCCCCGCCGAGATTCTCTCCGCCTGAAGGGCAAGAAGCGCATTCCTAGCATTCCCTTGTCCTGTCCACCCTAACCGCCGCCCCCAAGACCGGCCAACCTCCCCGACGCCGCCGAGCACAAGAACGCCACGCCCTCGAAACCCTTCTCGAAGAAGCGCCCTCCCAACGCCGCCCAAACCGACGGCATGACCGCGCTGCACTGGGCCGCTTCCTCGACCAGCTCCCCATCGCCCAAGCCTTGCTCGACGCCGGCGCCGACCTGCGCCCGAGAACATGCGGCACGTCACCCGCTCTCGATGGCGCCGTCAACGGCTCGGCCCATGATCGCCCTGCTGCTCGACAAAGGCGCCGACGCAACACCGCGCTCCCCGGCGGCGAGACCGCGCTCATGACGGCCTCCACGCGGCGACCTCGCCTCGGTCAAGCTGCTCTTGCAGAAGGAAACAGCCGACGCCAAAGCCGCGAGTACGGCCAGACGTGGCGCTCATGTGGGCCGCCGCCGAAGGACATGCTGCGAAGTCGTCGAGCTGCTCGCCGAATACGGCGTCGACGTCCGCCAAGCGCGCTGCCCTCCGGCTTCACGCCGCTCTTCTTCGCCGCCCGCCAGGGGCATCCCCGTCGTGCGCGCGCGCTGCTCGACCTCAGCCGACGTCAACGCCGAGCTCCAGCCCACCGAGCCCTCGCGCCAAGCCCCGCGCACCGGCTCCCGCCGCTCCACGTCGCCGTCCAGAACTGCCACTACGAGCTCGCCGCCTACCTGCTCGAGCGCGAAGCCGGCCCAGCGCCCACGGCCCCAGCTACACCGCGCTGCACGTGATGACCGAGGCAGCGCAGCGGCATCGGCGACAGCGACCCTGCGCCTCCCGGCTCAGGGTCGTGGACAGCCCTCGAGCTCGTCCGCCGCCTCGCCGCGCGGCGGACCTCGATTTCCACATGACGCGTCAGAGTGAATTTCTCCGTCACGCGGCTCAACAAGCTCGGCGCAACCTGCGCATTCCTCGCTCGCCGCCCAAACGGCCCGACGCCCGCTGCTGCACTCGCCGAGCTCATCGACACCACCATCCCGAACCAGGACAACACCCCGCTATCGTCGTCGCCGCCGGCGTCGGCACTCGCTCGCCCGGCGAAGACGCCGGCCACCTTGAGACCATCGGGCAATCGACCTGCTGTCGACCTCAGCCGACATCAACGCCGTCGACGACCACGGCGAAACCGTCATCTGCACGCCGCCGCCTACAAGAACCTCCCTATGGTGGTCGAACACCTAGCTGAGAAGGCGCGGATATCACGGTCTGGAACAAGAAAACGAATTCGGCTGGACCCCGCTCACCATCGCCCGCGGCTACCTGCTTCGGCAACTTCAAACCGTCAGCGGTGACGGTCGAGGCGCTGACGAAGGTCATGCAGGCCGCCGGCGTCCCGATCCCGCCGGACACCGGCAACAAGACCAAAGAAATCTGCAGGCTTGCTCAGGTAAAGGTCTTCGAAATTTCCCTTCCGAGCCAGGGGCGAAGCCTGGTCTGCTACGCTCGGCGCAACGATGACCGAAGAGCCCTGACTCTTCCTCACCTTCACCTGCTACGGCACGCGCCTCACGGCGACTCCCGCGGATCGGTCGACCGGAAACACAACCTCGTCAGCCCGTTATCTTGAACAAGATCCTCCGGAACGCCGTCGACGCGGAGAAGCACGACCACTGACGATACGCGTCCCACAGGCGAGCCAGAGCGCGCCATCGTTCTAGAGGAGATCATCTCGAGCTGCTCCCGCCAAGCCTTCCAGGTTCTTCACGCCGCGCATTCGCTCCACCCACGTGCACATCGTCCTCACGACAAGAGACCGAACCAGAAGTCGTTCTGGGCAAACTCAGAAGTCCTTCTCCAGCCGCGCATTGAACGAACGGTTCGGCAAGAGAAGAGGGGAAACAGGCGACCCACGGCAGCACCGTTTGGCTTTGGGATCCCCGCCGCCTGGAGCGCGCCGTCGACTACGTCATCCGCGGACAAGGCGGCCCGTGCAGCTCTACGTGAACAAGCAGGCCTGGGAAGAGTACATGGACCACGAAGAATGAGTGCTTCCAACAGAGGTCATACGAAACCTTTGAGCCAGGGGGCGAGCCCCTGGTCCAAGCCTAAACCTCGCCCTCCAGGTCTCAGGTCGCAGATGCAACACTTGTTCCAGCGGCAGGCGCGCCGCAAAGACTTTCGGAGTTGAAAACTGGCAAACAAGTGGACGTACAAGCACGCCAGTGCTCCGAGCGCTCCTTCGCACGGCCGATTTCATTGCGCGTTAAAGAACAGCGTTTGCGCAGCTACTCCCGGCGACAGCGCTTCCATCCAGGTCGTCTTCGCACCCACTTCGAGCCAGGGGCGAGCCCCCTGGTCTGAAACAAACAGACCATGGCCTTCCGGCCATGGCTCGGAAACATGGCGAGCGTCCTTCTTGGAAAGGTTGGAGGCGATCCTACTTCCCTTCTTCGCCTCCTTGAGCTTCTTCTTCTCCTTCCATGGAAGCAGCGGCTTCTTCTTGGCTTCCTTGCCGCCCTTGTCACCCTTGCCTTTGTCGGCTTCATAGCGGGATCCTCCTAAAGCCGCCGATTCTACGCTCCTCGCCCATCACCGCGCTTGAGCATTTCTTTCTCCCGATTTTTCAACGAGTTGGCGGCCGCGTCTCGTTCCTTTTGCACTCCGCGCGCATACTGGGAGAGAGGGTAAGCCCTCGCCCGCACCTTAGGCCGATGCCCGCTTTTGTCCGCAAATGTCGCTGTTTGGCGCGATTTTCGCCCTGCGCGCTACTCTGAAGGCTCCCCACGAGGACCCGCACCGCAACCCGAACCTTGGCTCCGCGGCCCCTTCCGGGCCTCGATCCTCTGCTGCAACCCGTCTTCCACAGCTTCCAACAGGTCCGCGAAGACCTCGCCCACCACACCACGGCCTGCCTTGCCAGGAGCAGGTCTGGGCGCCCCGCGGCCCGCTCTCTCGTCAATCGGCTTCCAACTGCGCCACATCGCCGGCAGCGTCGATCGCCTGACCAGCTACCTCGTCGGCGACCAGCTCTCCGCCGAGCGAAGATCGCCGCGCTCGGCAAGGGCGACGGCACCGCTGGCGCCGCATACGGGTTGGCGAGGTCGACCGCGCGCCCTCGCCGCACTCGGCCCCGGCGCACGCTCGATACGGCCGACTCCTGCCGCACGCCACGTGGCGCAAGCAACTGCCCTCCACCGTGCTCGGCCTGCTCGTCCTCGCCGAGCACACCCAGCCACCTCGGCCAGAGTCATCACCACCGCCAAGCTAGTCCGCTAGCCGAAAGGCCCCAAAAACCCATCCCGGAGGCGATCGCCACGTACTGCTTGCCGCCGACCATGTAGGTCATCGGCGACCTTCCAGTTCTGGTTTGCCTGGAAGTACCACAGCGGCTTGCCCGTCTCGGCGTCGAGCGCAGCAAACGCGCCGCTGTCTTCGCCAAAGAACACCAACCGCCCGCGGTCGAGCGCCGGAATAGGTCTGCGCCCCTGCCCGCACGGGCGTACTCCCAAACACGGTCTTTCCGGTCTGAATATCCAGGCGCGGATGTACTTGCGGTTCTCGTGATCGGGCGAGAGCTTGAACAGGCCGCAGAGGCTTGGCCCTTCCCGCGCTCCCGGCCGGTCAGCCTTCTTTGTACTCGTTGCAGGACTCATGCGAGCAAATAAAGCTTCGTGTCCGGATTGTAGGCCGTCGGAGACCAGTTCGTCGCCCCGCGAATCGCCGGGCACGTCACCACCCTTCCTCAGTCGGCTCAGGCCTGGCAACACGATCGGCCGCCCTTCCGGCCTTCGCCCAAGTCTGTTTGGCGAACGCCTCGCCCAGCAAGAACTCGCCCGTCACGCGGTCGAGCACGTAAAGCCGTTGCGATTGGCTTGCACCAGCAGTTTGCGCAGCCGCCCGCGCCGTTCACGATCGATCAAAACCAGCGGCTCCTGGGCCGTCCCAGTCATGCGTGTCTGCGGCGTGAACTGGAAATGCCACTGCTTCTCGCCAGTGCGCGGGATCGAGCGCCACAACGGAGTTGGTGAACAGGTTGTCGCCCGGACGGCGGTCCCGGCGAGATCAGGGCAAGGGTTCCCGGTGGGCCAATAGAGCAAGTCGAGCTCAGGATCGTAGCTGCCGGTCAACCAAGTCGCGCCGCAGCCGCTTGGCCATCACGTCTTCGTCGCCCCAGGTCTCCGAACCCGGCTCGCCCGGCGCGGGGATCGTCCAGAAGCGCCAAGCGCGCTCGCCTGTGTCGACGTGATAGGCGTCCAAGAAGCCGCGCAAACCCAAGTCGCCGCCTGAGATCCCGGCGATCACCAAATCGCCTACTACCAGCGGAGCCGCCGTCGCGCCGTAATGCTCGCGATAGTCGCCCATCTCGGCGTCCCAAAGCTTGTCGCCGGTCGAGCGGTCGAGTGCGACCAGATGCGCATGGTCGGTGACCGTGAACACGCGGTCGCCCTGGACGGCGACGCCGCGGTTGATGCCGATCGAGGCGTCTCCGAACGCGCCGGCCGTCCGCGGCTCGCCCCAGCGCCAGATCTCGCGCCCCGTCGCAGCGTCGAGGGCAAACACCTGGTTCGGGGCCGTCACATACATCACGCCCTCGATCACAACCGGCGTACCCTCGACCATGCGGACGTCCTGGATGGGAAAGAACCAGGCGGCTTCGAGCTTCGCCACGTTGGCCTTCTCGATCTGGTCCATCGTGCTGTAGCGGTTGCCGGTGTAAGAGCCGTGGTAGCTTGCCCAATCGACGTGCGGTTCGATCTTGGCCGGCGTGTACGAGCCGTCCTCGCCGCGCAGCAGGTGGATCTTGCCATCCGGGGTGCGAATGCTCGCGTCGAAGCCGCTTTGGTTGAGGATCAACCCTTCGAGCGCGGTTCCGTCGGCCAGACGCAGGCTGCCGTAGCGCGGCTGCGGCGCATTGTTGCCGCGTCCCAGGTAGTCCGCCGGCATCTTGAGCGTCTGGGCATACGCGACCAGCGCATCGAGCTCGGCCTCGGGCATCTCGAACGCCGGCATGCCGCGGGTCGGGATGCCGTTCCGGATCACCGCCGCGATCTCAGCAGGCGGATGTTGCTCGACGAAGGCCTGGATCGACGGCGCGCGGTCAGTCCCGCCGCCATCGCCTGCGTGACAAAGGACGCAACGCGTCTCATAAGCGGCCTTGCCGGCCTCATTGGGCTGCTGCGCCGCAGCCGTGACGGCAAGCGCGGCGGCGCACAGAATCGCTCTTCTCACCAGCACCATGATAGTGGCTCGCGCAGTGCTACCATTGGTGCGCTTCCGAGAGGGAGCTTCAAGCTGATGCAATTCCGCTGACTCCATTTACGGCCCGACGGGATCGGGCCATTCCGGCCAGCCGGAGTCCTCGGGGTCAAGCGTTAGCTGCGTCCTCGCAGGTTCGGCGTGCGGCCGAACCTTAGCGAGGAACGATGAGAGCGACTCAAGAGAACTACCGCGAACTCCTGGAGCAAGTCTGCTCCGAATCCATTGCCCCACACGCGCCGGATGTCGACCGGGACGGGGTTTTCCCTTCCCCCTCGGTCGATGCGCTCGCAAGCGCGGGCTTGCTTGGCGCGGCCAGCACGTCTGAAGTGGGCGGTCTAGACCTAGGCTTGCGCGGGGCAGCCGTAGTCGTCGAGCGTGTAGCCCGTGATTGCGGCTCGACGGCGATGGTTGCCTGCATGCACTTCTCGAGCGTCGCCGCGCTCGAGGCCCTCGGCCCGCAAGCGGTCCGTCAGGCGGCTGCAGCCGGAGACCAGTTGCTGACGCTGGCGTTCAGCGAAGCGGGCTCCCGCAGTCACTTCTGGGCGCCCGTGGGCGAAGCCGCGCGAGACGGCGACTTCGTTAGGCTAGACGCGAAGAAGAGCTGGGTCACCTCAGCCACCGCGGCGGCTGCCTATGTCTGGTCTTCGCGTCCAGTCGCAGCCAAAGGCCTGTCCACGCTTTGGCTCGTGCCCTCCTCGGCCACTGGGTTGAGCGTGCAAGGTCCGTTCGACGGGTTGGGGTTGCGTGGCAACGATTCGTCGCCGGTCAACGCCGAAAACGTCCGCGTTCCCGCCTCGGCCATGCTCGGCAAGGACGGTTCGGGCTTCGACGCGATGCTGAACCACATCCTGCCCGCCTTTTGCGTCTGCAACGCAGCGTGCTCAGTAGGCTTGATGCAGGCGGCGACGGCGCGAACAGCCGCGCACGTGGCGGCGACGCGCTACCAGCACACAGGCTCGTCTTTGGCCGATCTCCCGACGATTCGCGCGTATCTCGCACGGATGCGCGTGTTGACCGATTCGGCGCAAGCTCTTCTGTTCGATACGCTTTCCGCTCTCGAAACGAAGAGGGAAGATGCGATGCTGCGGGTTCTCGAATCGAAAGCTCATGCGGGCGAGACCGCGACGCAGGTCCTGGACTTGGCGATGCGCGTCTGCGGAGGCGCGGCCTTCCGCAAGGATGTGGGCGTGGAGCGCTACTTCCGCGACGCACGCGCGGCGGGCGTGATGGGGCCGACGACGGACGTGCTCTACGACTTCATCGGCAAGGCCGCCTGCGGCATGGAGGTGTTCGCTTGAGCGGCGCGTTGCTGATGGGCGCGGTCGCCTATGACCCCAAAGTCGTCACCATTTGGGACGGCTTTCGCGACTACTTCGCCGAGCGCGAGCTCGACTTCGACTACGTTCTGTTCTCCACCTACGAGAGACAAGTGCGCTCGCACCTGGCAGGCCACATCCACGTGGCCTGGAACTCGCCTCTGGCTTGGCTGCAAACCAAAGAGGCGGCCGAGAGGACAGGCAGAAACGCTGAGGCGATCTGCATGCGCGACACCGACCGCGACCTGACCACGGTGGTGCTCGTCCGTAACGACAGCGGCATCGGCGGGACGGCGGAGCTGGCAGGCAGGAGCGTTGGCGTAGGCGCGCGGGACTCTCCCCAGGCCAACCTCATCCCGCTCGATCATCTGGCCGAGGCCGGGCTGCGCGAAGGGCGCGAGGTCCAGGTGCGCCCGTTCGACGTGATGCTGGGCAAGCACGGCGACCATGTGGGCGGCGAGCGTGACGCGGCCGGGCATTGCTGCGCGGCGAGGTGGACGCGGCCTGCATCCTCGACAGTAACTATCTCGGCTTCGCGCGCGAGGCCTGTTGCCGCCGGGGAGCGTCCGCGTGCTGACGCAGACGCCGCCCTACGACCACTGCAATTTCACCGCGCTCGACAACGCTCCCGAGCAGCAGACGGCGCGCTTCCGCGAGCTGCTGCTCGAGATGCGCTATGACGATCCGGCCGTGCGCGGATTGATGGACATGGAAGGGCTGAAGCAGTGGCTGCCGGGACGTACGGAGGGGTACGCGGCGCTGAGCCGGGCGTGTGAGCGTTTCGGGA
Organism: Bryobacterales bacterium; assembly: GCA_041394905.1. Lineage (GTDB taxonomy): Bacteria > Acidobacteriota > Terriglobia > Bryobacterales > UBA6623 > RI-231. The sequence continues at coordinate 157,200 of JAWKHJ010000007.1, forward strand.
CGCTCGATGGCTTCGTGCGCTACCTGACGACGTGACGGCGATCGACGTCGGAGACCTGCGGTTCGACGAGGGCGCGCATTTGCTGCTGGGACGCGCCCTCGCCGCGCTGCGTCCCGGGGAGCGGCTCACGGTGCGGGCGACAGCTTCCGATTTCGGCGTCCAGTTGCGGGCTTGGGCTCGCGCGCAAGGGCATGCGCTTGCGCCGCCCGGGCAACCGGAAACCTACTGTTTGCTGCGGGGCGAGACGGCGGGCGCGCGTTGGGCCGGCGCCGAGCAAGCCGGCCAGGCCGGACCGGGCGGCGCGGTCGAGAAGCCGCCGCAACGCTGGGGGCTGGCGGCGCGCGGAGCGAAGGTGGAAGCCGGCGGACCCGAATTCCGCTTCATTCTCGCCGAAAAATCCGCTTTGTGGGCCGACGAGGCGGCCAGACTTTACGCGCGCGCGGCCGCCGCGCAGTGGGATCCCGAAACGGCGGTCCCGTGGGACGAGGCGTTCGAGTTGCCCGGGGAGGTCGAGGACGCCGTGGTTCAGCTGATGACCTATCTGGTCGAGAACGAGACTGCCGCTTTGGTGGTCCCGAGCCGGTTCATTGCGCAGATGCATCCCCACTTCCGCGAGGTGATGCAGTTGCTCGCAATCCAGGCCGCCGACGAGGCGCGCCACGTGGAGGTCTTCACGCGACGCGCGCTGCTCAAGCGCGACAAGCTCGGGCTCTCGACCGCCGGGGGGCAACTCTCGCTCAAGACGCTGGTAGATGAGCCGAATTTTGCCGTCTCCGCATTCCTGCTCTCGGTGATGGGAGAGGGCACGTTCTTGACGCTGCTGCGATTCCTCGAGCGGCATGCGCCCGACCCGGTTACCCGTGCAGTGACGCGGCTTGCCGCGAGCGATGAAGCGCGCCACGTGGCCTTTGGCGTGGCACACCTGCGCGAGTCCGCGTCGCGCGACTCGGCCTTGCTCGAAAGGCTGGCTTTGGCGGTCCATCGGCGACATGACGCTTTGCGCCACAGCGCCGGCTTGAACGCCGAAGTCTTCGACGCGCTGATCTTGCTGGCGGCCGGAGATTGGACGCCGGAGGCGCTGCGCAATGGCAGCCGGCTGACGGCGCGACTGCTCGAGGACATGGATCAGCAACGGCGGACGCTGCTCGAGCGCGTGGGTTTTTCCGTAGAGGCCGCGGCGAAGCTTTCGGGTTTGCATACCCGGAACTTCATGTGAGGGCTCTGGCTAGGGCGTCTCGCAGTCGCCGCCGAAGAGTGGCAGCGTCGCCGTGGGTTTGGGAGCCATCAAATCCGCGAAGGCCGGGGCGAGCCCTTTGAACACCTGCAAGGGCAGGGCGCTCGTGAAGGCGTATTCACCCGATTGCTCGCCGGGGACGAAGGCCGTGACGACGCCAAAGTAGCGGTCGCCGGCGAATATGACGAACGTGCCGGTGCGGTTGATGGGACGCGTCTCGATGGCGCGGCCGTTGGAGGCGTAGGTGACGACGCGGTTGTCTCCCGTGCCGGTCTTGCCGCCGATCGGAAGAGGCCGGCCATCGCGGTCGGGCACGGCGCTGTTGGCGCGGCGGCCGGTGCCCTCGGCGACGACGCCGATCAGCTCGCGGCGCAGGGTCTTGGCGACGGCGCGTGGCATCACGCGTTCGGAGAGACCGTCGAGCTTGCGCCGCAACCGCGTCTCATAAGGCGTGCCCTCGGCGAAGCGCAGCGCATCCACGCGGATGAGCGGCTTGCGGACGCCGTCGTTGACGATGATGCCGACGAGCTCAGCCAAGGCTTCGGGCCGGTCGCCCGAGCTGCCGATCGCCGTCGCGTAAGAAGGGGTGAGCGAGTCGAACGGGTAGCCAAGGCGCTGCCAGGTGCGGTGGATCTGCTGGAAGGCATCGATCTCGACGACGATGCGGATGCGCTTGTCCTGCGCACTGGGGTGGCGCGTACGGAACAGCCAGCCGTAGACGTCCTGGCGCTGCTGGGCGCTGGCGGCGAGCGTCTGGTCGAGCGTGGCATAGGGGTGCGCGGCCAGGTAGTTCACGAGCCACAGCTCGAGCGGATGTACGTCAGCTAGGTAACCCTGATCCTCGAGGCTGAACTTGCCCGGGCCGTACATTTCGTAGAGCTCGGCCATCCCTGCGTACCAGCCATGGCGGGCGTGGTCGGCGAGAAAGCGGCGCCATCGCGGCTTGGCTCGCTTGAGCGCACCGTGCGGTAGAGCACGGAGAGCCTCGACCGGCGACCCGCCGGCCTGCTCGGCCAAGCTCTCGAGCGACTCCTTGTGGTGAGGCGGGTGTGTGCTTTTGGTAGAAGTCGGCGAGGAATGTTTCGATGTCGGCGAAGCGTTCGAGGTATTCGCGGCGGGCCGGGCGTGTCGGGGTCGTCGTGAAAGAACAGGCCCGGCTTTTCGGCGACGATCTGCTCGGCGTAGTAGCGCACGACGTCGCGCATGATGCGAATGAAGACCAGGTTGACCGAGTTGTGGAAGGCGTGGCGTACTGGCATGACGCTGCTGTTGTCGCGCGGATCGAAGTTGGAGAAGACGCACGCCGCCGCCGGTGAAGAAGGTCTCGTTGGGGCTGGCCGAGTAGCGCCGCTCCATTGCAGCGTCGAGCATGCTCGAGGCTTTGGTTCTCCGCGCCCTGGCCAATAGCTGGCGGCCCAGCGCGTGAGCGGGTCGCCGGAGGCGAGGCTCTGGCCGGCGGCGAGCTTTGCGTGCAGAGCGGCGACGACTTCGAGATAGGAAGCGAGCGTGCGTAGCTTGCCGTCGAGCCGAGCCTCGAGCAGGGTGCCGCCGTTGACGCTGAATGGACCGTGTCCCAGGTGTCGGCCTGCACGCGGAGGCGGTTGGCGTCGGCGCTGCGCTCGTAGAGCGTGAAGCTGTAGATGACCTGGGAGGGGTCTTGCTGCTGGAGTAGCTGCCGGCCCGACACGCCCGCGGCCTGGACCCTGGCCTTACCAGGCAGACTGGTCAGGAAATCAACGGCCTGCTGAGTAGCAGCGGCGTCCAGGGTGGACTCGGCGACCAGGTCGAGGCGGTCGAGCCTCGTAGAAGCCCGGAGACGCCGAGCAGGCCGGCCGTGCGCGCGCGGATTTATCGGTCGCCTTGCGCTCGACGAAGGGCTCGAGCGGCGGGGGCGGGGCATAGCGCCGGAGCGTAAGCGTCTGAGCGAGAGCCAGGCCGCGGCGCGCCGTGCTGATGACGCCGCGGTCGGCGAGCAGCGCAAGTAGGACTCGGTGCGCGCAACGAGGTCCTCGGGGTGATCGACAAGGAAATGGCTGGGCCGGCGCAGGGCGAGCAGCAGCGAGAGCGCTTGTCGGTAGGCGCGGGCTTGTACTCGACGCGCCTGCTTGAGTCAGCGTCGCTTCGTCGGCGGCGAGCAGGCGGTTTACGTGGTCGAAGTCGGCGCCGTACCAGGCGTCGAGTCCTCGCCCAGGCCGATGACTTCGCCGTGGCCGGCGACGGCGGCGAGGGGAATCGAGTTGATGTAGTCGGCGACGATGCTGCTGCGCGGCGAGGGTCTGTGGGCTCTTCGCAAGCACGGATGGATGCGCTGGCGATTTGGCGGAGCTTTTCGTGGACGCCTTCCGTGCGGCCGCCCTCGGAGTGGCGCAGCTTTTCGAGCTGGGTGGCGAGCGTGCTGCCGCCCGAGACCGGGTGCGAGGGCAGGATGGAGCGCAGGCCCAGGTCGAGCCCGGCCTTGCTGAGGCGGTCCCACTCGATCGCGGGATTGCGCGTGGCAAAGCGCGCGTCGAGCATGTCGCGGTTCTCGATGAACAGCAAGGACTCGACGACCGATTGGGGGATGGCGGCGAAGCTGGGGTAGAGCCGTTGCGGGTGGGGAGAGCGGTGCAGGAGCTCCCCGTTGCGGTCGAGCAAGGTGAAGCCGGCTTGCGGTTTTTCTTGGTAAATGGGGAATAGGCCGGCGTCGACCCACTCGGCGAGCTCGGGCGACCACTGCGCCTGCGCTTCGATCTCGAAACCCTCGGCGTGCAAGCGTTCGAGCATCGCGGGCAGGCGCGAATAGCCGAGACGGTGGTCGTAGGGGCCGTCCGGGGCGGCGCGCATGGAACTGCTCGCGCCCGGCGTGGGTCTGAAGGCTATCTTGCTCGCGAGCAGCGAGAACAACTCCGCCTGGAGACGGGATTGGCGCATCTCCGCCGCAACGAAGACGGCGACGCCTGCTGCGGCGGCGAGGACGAGGTAGCGCTTAAGATTGACGGGACGTCCCGGGCCGTCATTGGGATCTGGCCGGCCACTCCCTTCGGGCGCCAACCGAATCAGAGCCAGTAGCGAGCCACGGCTCCAACCTTGTCCGCATCGAGCGCGCACCCCCAAGTAATAGACTGGGCGTGGGGTGGGCAAAGTTCCAGAGAAGAGGGAACAGCGAAGCCCTGAGAATACTGTGCCCGGGAGGGGCCAAGAACGAAAGTTCGTTCTCAGCGCTTGCGGCAGATGGCGATCTCGGCGGAGGGCCCTTCGCGGACGATGCGGCGGAGGAGCAGCTCCAAGGGATAGAGCGCCGCGCCGAGAGCGTAACCCGCGGCTTCTTCGCTGCGCTGCACCATCCGCATGGCAAGGTCGAACAGGCGCTGGTGGCTGGCACCCTTGCGAGTCGACGGGCGAGCCCATCAGGACGAACATGGGCTTGCGCGTAAGCAGCTCGAAGCCGGCCTGGTCGAGGGCCGCCTCGATGTCTGAGAGCGAGCGCGACTTCCAGTAGTCGAGGTGGCGGCGGGCGCCGGAGCGGATGAAGTTGTCGGAATAGAGCAGCAGGCCGCCCGGCGCGAGCGCTGCGTGGAGGTTGCGCAGGGCGCTCGCGTAGCGCGCGTCGTCGACGATGGAGCAGCACGTCGAAGGCGCGACGATGTCGAAGCTGCCAGTGGCAGTGGCGGCGCCTCTTCGCCGAGATCGGAGTCCAGTAGCTCGATGCCTTCGAAGCGGGGGCGCAGACGCTCGATGGCTACCGAGGAAAAGTCGAGCCCAGTGAGCAAGGCCACGCCCTGCTCGCGCCATTGCTCGAGGTAGAAGCCCGTGCCGCAGCCGACGTCGAGCACGCGCTGCGGGAAGATCGACGTCGAGCGACGCGCAGATTTGACGAAAGGCGTGGCGGCGCACGCGGTAGAGCCAGGCGTTGTACTGGCTCGTAGTGAGCGAGCCCACGCCAGCGCAGCCCCAGTTGTTCGCGAGGCGCTGTTGCCAGTATTGCCGCGCGTCGGAGCTTGGCTCATTGGTCCGCCTCGAAAGGGGAAGGCTTGGGGAACAGTCTTTGCAGCATCGCGGGGAGAGCTAGAAGCAGCAGGCGCGGTCCGAACGCTTTGTCGACGTCGTCGTTGATGCAGAACAGCCGCGGCGCAGGCGGCAGGATGCGTAGCAGATGGCGCGCGGCGTCGAAAGTCGAGTTGCGGATTTGACGAAGCAGTACTCGTGCCTGAGCCTTCCGCGCAGTACGGTTCGCGGCTCGGTGCGTTTACGAGTACGTGGCGGCCATGGAGGATGCGCATCACCAGGTCGTCGGGCGAACGTATGCGCTGCTGCGCCGACGTGCGGGCGTGCTCTGTACTTACAGCGCGCGTTCGATCTCGGCGAGGACTTCGCGGTCGTAGAGCTGAGGGCAGTGGCGGGCAGGGACGGGATGGGCGGCGGCTCCTGGCAGCCCGGGCCGCGACGCGCTGGGAATAGGCGTAGGCGCGGTCGTGTACGAGCGCTGCCGGCGTGTCAGGTTGCGGCAGCGGGGACCTCGATCCCGTCGAGCAGCGGCCAGGGACGCCGTCGGGATGCTGGAAGAGCCTCCGGGACCACGGGGCCGCCGAAGAAGACGTCGTCGTTGCAGTAGAGGAAGCGCCGCGACAGCCCCGGGATGCGGTGCAACTGCAGCTCGATGGCGTTCGAGTTGAAGGTTGGCAGGCAGGCCTCGTCGAGGAAGAGGTCGGCGTGCGAGACGACACGCAGACGGGGATGAGATTGGACGAGCCAAGCGGGCCGCTGTCCGTTGGTCACCAGGAAGACGCGCCGCACCCATGGGGCGTGCGCGAAGAGTGAACGCAACGAGTAGCGCAGCTCGCCGTTGTCGCGGTCGCGGTGGGGCGCTAAGGTCGCGGGCCGACCGGCGATGGCAGCGCCGTCCACCCAAAGGTAGACGGCGTCGATCGCTTCATCCGGAGTCACTAGAGACCTTCCGGAACAGGGTCTACTGGATCAGCGTGCCCTGCCCGTTCTCTCCGCCTTCGCCTTCGAGCTCGTCGAGCTCTTCCTTCGGCGCGACGGAGGCTGCGGCCACCACATCGCCTTCTTCCGGGTTGACCAGCTTGACGCCCGAGGCCGAACGGCCGGTCTTGCGGATGGTCGAAGACTCGATGCGGATGATCTTGCCTTGCCGCGTGATGATGATGACGTCGTCGTCCTCGCTGACCTTCATCACCGTGATCACGTCACCGGTGCGCTTGGACGTCTTCATGTTGATGACGCCCTTGCCGCCGCGGTTGGTCAGGCGGTACTCGTCGAGCTGGGTGCGCTTGCCGATACCGTTTTCGGCCATCGACAGGACCAAGTGCTCGGGCTTGACGCACAGCAAGGCGATCACCCAGTCGTGCTTGCCCAGCCGGATGCCGCGCACGCCCGCCGCGGGACGGCCCATCGGGCGGACGTCCTCGTGGTTGAAGCGAATGGCCTGGCCTTCGTGCGTGGCGATCAGGATGTCGGTCGAGTCCTCGAGCAGGCGGGCCGAGACGAGCTCGTCGTCGTCCTTGAGGCCGATCGCGATGATGCCGCGCGACATCGGACGGCTGAAGACGTCGAGCGAGCACTTCTTGATGGTGCCCTGCTTGGTCGCCATCACGATGAACTGATCTTCCGGGAACTCCTTGACGGGCAGGAAGGCCTGCACGGTCTCGTCCGGCATCAGGTTGATCAGGTTCGCCACGTGGCGGCCCTTGCCGGTCGCGCCGGCGTCGGGGATGTTATAGACCTTCACCCAATACAACCGGCCCAGGTTGGTGAAGACCAGGATGTAGGAGTGGGTGGAGGCGACGAAGAGGTGCTCGATGAAGTCGTCCGAGCGCGTGCCCATGCCGGTGCGCCCGCGGCCGCCGCGACCCTGCTTGCGGTAGGTGTCGAGCGCGGTGCGCTTGAGGTAGCCGGTGTGGGTCACCGTGACGACCATGTCCTCGTCCGCGATGAGGTCTTCGATTGAGATGTCGCCGACGGCGAAGCCGATCTCGGTGCGGCGGTCGTCGCCGAACTTGCGCTTGACCTCTTCGAACTCGCCGATGAGCACCTCGTTGAGGCGCTCCTCCGAGTTGAGGATCTCGAGGTAGCCGGCGATCTTTCTTGGATCTCCGCCAATTCGTCGAGGATCTTTTGCCGCTCCATGCCGGTGAGGCGTTGGAGTTGCAGCTCGATGATGGCCTGCGCCTGGCGCTCGGTGAAGTCGAATGGCAGGAGCTCGCTTCAGCGTCGGCGCGCAGGAAGCGCTTGTAGTCGATCTCGACCGTGCCCTGCAGACCTTCGCGCGCTTGCGCGGATTTTCGACGCGCGAGATCAAGGCGATGACTTCGTCAATGCGCAGCAGCGCCTTCTCGAAGCCGAGCAAGATGTGCTCGCGCTCGCGCGCACTGCGCAGCAAAGTACTGCGTGCGCCGACGCACGACATCGACGCGGTGGTCGAGGAAAGCTTCAGGTACTCGATCGGCCCGAGCTCGCGCGGCTGGCCGTTGACGATGGCCAGCATGATGATGCCGGAAGCCTGTTGGAGCTGTGTGTACTTGAACAGGTTGTTGAGGACGATCAGACCTCGGGCTCTTCGCCGCGCTTGAGGAACCGAAGACGACGCGCACGCCGTGGCGGTCGCTCTCGTCACGAATGTCGGAGATGCCCTCGAGCTTCTTGTCGTTGACCAGGCCGGCGGCGTGCGAGATGAGCCGCGACTTGTTCACCTGGTACGGAATCTCGGTGACGATGATCGCCTGACGGCCTTTGCCGATGTCTTCGATCTCCGTCTTGGCGCGCAGGGTGAGGTGGCGCGGCGGTCTTGTAGGCCTCCATCACCTTCTCGACGCGCCGCAGAGGATGCCGCCAGTCGGGAAGTCCGGGCCTTTGACGATCGCAGTGACTTCCTTGAACGTCGCGTCAGGCTTGCGGATCAGCAACATCGCCGCATCGAGCATCTCGGTGAGATTATGAGGCGGGATGTTGGTCGCCATGCCGACCGCGATGCCGTTCGCGCCATTGACGAGCAGATTGGGCGCAACGCCGGGGAATGCACTCGGGCTCGGTCGTGGTGTCGTCGTAGTTCGGCCGGAAGTCGACGGTTTCCTTGTCGAGATCCTCGAGCAGCGCCTCGGAGTACTGCGATAGCCGCGCTTCGGTGTATGCGCATCGCAGGCGGGTCGTTGTCCATCGACCCGAAATTGCCCTGGCCGTCGATCATCATGTAGCGCATCGAAAACGGCTGCGCCATGCGAACGAGGGTGTCGTAGATGGACGAGTCGCCGTGTGGGTGGTAGTTACCCATCACGTCGCCGACGGTCTTCGCCGACTTGCGAGGCGCACGGTTGGCGCGGTTGCCCGCGACCATCATGCCGTAGAGGATGCGGCGCTGGACCGGCTTCAAGCCGTCGCGCACATCGGGCAAGGCGCGCCCGACGATGACGCTCATCGCATAGTCGAGATACGACTTGCGCATCTCGACTTCGATGTCGATCGGGATCAGGTTTTCTTGCGAACCGTCCCCATCGCCGAGCGGAAGTTGGGAGGGGTCTTTCGGATCGTCAGCCAAAACTAGGGAGAGCTCCTAACGGGGAACCGTAAACCGTTCATTATAGCGAATTTAGGTCTTTCTTTCCGGCTGAGCGCCAAGGTCGCCGGCTGAGCTAACCTGAGCTTTCCGCAATGCGCCGCTTCGAATGGATCTTGTTGCTTTCGCTGGTGGTTTCGACCGGGCTTTTAGCGATGGCGCCGTGGTGGATCATGAATCCGGCGCGGGCGCAGACGCAGTCGGAAATGAACCGCGTTTACGTTGCGCGGCGGGTGGAATGCGGTCTTTTCTTTCACCGCACTTTTGCAACGGGCGCGCTTCTTTGCCTCAGGCGCTGAGCTGGTCGGCCGGGGCCTGGAACGGCTGAGCTGCGGTGCTCTCGCTGTTCTTGCTCCCGGGCTGTGCGCTTCAGTGGCGAACATCAACCTGCTCGGCGAGTTTTTCAGCCGATCTTTGCCAAGAAATTCACGGCGGCGAGCGAGGTGGGATTTCTCACATCCGATGATACGCTGCTGGTCCCGAACGAGCCAGCCGGTGCGCGCCTACCCATTGCGGCTGCTGGGATACCACCATTTGGTTGAAGACGAGGCGGGCGGGACGCGGCTTCTCATACCTACGACCCGTTCTCGCGTAGCGCGATCATTGGAAGCCCGAGGCTCGACGACCAACCGCTGCAGTTCAGCCTGGTCGGGATGGAGAACCAGAACTTCCTGATGCGGGATGAGCAGACGGGCTCGTGGTGAGCGCCAAGCGACAGGCCGAAGCCATTGGAGGATCGCTGCGCGCCACCAGCTCAGACCGCTGCCGTCTGAGTCTTGACGCTCGAGATCCTGCAGCGCGAGCATCCTGACATGAAGGTGCTCAAGCCGGCCGACAACTCGGTGCTGCTGCCGAGCGACCCGGTGGCGCCGCGCACGAACCTGCCCCGCGCCGCAGGCCGAAGGGCCGTACGGACCGCTCGATCTCGTCGTCGGCGTAATGGGCAATGCAAGCCGAAGGCGTTTCCAGCCGATGACGTTCCCCAGGACGAGCCACGGGGAGAGGTTGGCGGGCGATCGGTCGCGATCGTGCGGGAGGGCCCGGCGTTCCGCGCGTTCGCGGCGGCTCCGGAAGCGCCGGTCAGCTTCGAGGGCGACCTCGAACGCTTGCCGATCCGCGTCGAATATTGGTTCGCCTGAAGCGGGCGTTCCCGCAAACCAGTAGCGATCCGCGCTACGGCAGTTCGTAGCCGAACGTCGCGGCCGCCTCGGCGACCATCGGAGATAAGCAACCCGGACTTCTTCGGGCGTCAGGTTTCTTCAGCGCTCCACGCGACGCGCGTGATCCAGGACGCGAGAGCCGCGAAGTCTTCGCCTCGACGAACTTGGCGTTGTTGGTATTCTGCACGCGATCGGCCCAGGAATCGAGCGCGGCGGCGTGGGCTGGGTCGAGCCCGACATCGGCGGCGATGCGCTTAGCAGCGCGGGGCGCTTCCAGAAAATCCTCGAAGCGCGTGGGCTGCGCCAAGTGGCGGACAACGGCGTAGCCGACCGTGTTGAGATAGCTCCAGTGGTGCGCGCAACGCTCGATTAGTGGGCGATCGAGCCAGTCTTGCCAATCGGGCGGACGCGGGTGGTGACCCCAGTTCTCGGCAATGCCGATGCGTAGCGAGCAGATCGCGTCGAGCCGGATGACGCACCCTGCCAGTAGAAGCGGTGTGGCTGGGGCAGATTCGCGAGCAGATGCTCAGCGGAAGGACGAACCGAGCGTAGGCGAAACTCAGGATCGACGGCCGGTACCTTCACGGCGGAGGACGCCCAGTCGAGGGCCACGTGGCCGTACGGCTCGCTCGCGTAGGAATAGGGCTCGAGATGTTCGAAGGGTCGCCGAAGATCGAAGTGCCGCTGCGGCCGCAGCCCAAGATCACGACATGCGCCGGTGTGGTCGCCATCGCCTCCCATCGTAACGGCGCGAGGCCGGCGGGGAGCATTCCAACCCGGGACGGCGTCCAAAGGGTTACGTACGCGGGAATTCGCTTCGAGTTGATACCACAAAACGAAAGCGGCGCGCCCCGAAGAGGACGCGCCGCGAGTTTTCGAATCCGATGGTGCGGGTCAGGGCAGCATCGGCTCGGTGATGGTGTAGTTGGCCGTGATCTCCTTGAGGAAGGCGACGATCGCCGCTTCTTCTTCCGGAGTCAGGTTGGCGTTCTTAGCGTCCGCCAGGTTCTTCTCGTCCAGCCATTGGTTGGGCTGGCCGCCCGAAGACATCAGGTGAACAGCGTCCTCGAGCGAGGCGACGGAGCCGTCGTGGAAGTAGGGGCCGGACTTCGAGACATCGAGCAAGGTCGGCGTCTTGAAAGCGCCGGTCATGGCGGGGTCTTTGTCGCCCACGTTCGCGCGGCCGATGTCCTTGCAGGTGCTGCCTTCGCAGCCGATGCCCACGTTGTGGAACTGCATGTCGGTCATCAGCAGACCATCGTGGCAGTTGGTGCACTTGGCCTTGTTGGCGAACAGGTCGTAGCCCTTCTTGGCTTCTTCACTCAGGGCCGACTCGTCGCCGTTACGGAAACGCGTCCAGGGCGAATCGGTCGCGACGATGGTGCGCATGAACGAGGCAATCGCCTGCGCGACGTTATCCGGCGTCGCCGGGCCGCCGAAGACGGCCTGGAACTTCTCGGAGTAGCCGGGGATCTCGTTGAGCTTGGCGCAAATGTCCTCCATCGAGGGGGCGCCGTCCTTGCCCGAAGCGCCCATGTTGCCGCCCGACCAAGCGCCTTTGACTTGCGCTTCGAGCGCGGTGGCGCGGCCGTCCCAATACCATTTGTCGAGATAGCCGGTGTTCCACATGGTGGGCACGTTACGGGTCAGCGTCTTGTCGAAAGCGCCGATGGCGAGCGCATCGCCCGTCGCCAAACCGTGCTCTTTGAGATGGCAGCCGTAGCAGGAACGGTTCCCGTCTCCGGAAACACGCTTGTCGTAGTACAACATTTTGCCGAGCTCGACTTTGTCCTTGCTCATCGGGTTGTCGGCGGGAATAGTCATCGCCGCGTAACCGGGCAGAGCGGGCGGCCAAACCTCGGCCGGCGCTTCGGTCTTAGCCTCCGGCGCAGGCGCCTCTCCGCCGCAGCCAGCAAGGCCTAGGGCGAACGCCAACAGGGACAGGACGGCAAGGGCGGTCCAGCGCTTGGGGTACCGGGAAATCTGAAACATAGAGAGTCCTCCTCGTCAGGCTCTTCGCGCCATTATACCCATGCCTTTGCCCCTATCTGTGGAGGAGCGGGCGATATGGCGCGGGTTTTAGAGCTGGCGGGCGTGTCCGTTGCGTCCGGCGACGGCCTTTGCCTTGGTGGCGATGCGCGCCTTTTCGAGCCAAGCGTCGAGGTATGCGGTGAGCTGCGCCAGCCGCTGGCGTTCCGAGCGAACGGCGAGCAATTTCTGCTTGAAAGGCAGATCGAGCGGGAGCGCGGCGGCGGCGCGGAAGCTCGGATGGGGGTCCTCCGGGTTGAGACCTTTCGGGGTCGCGGCGCCGGCTAAGGCGGCGGCCTCCATGGCAAGCAAGTAGAGCGTTTCGGCCTCCTCGCGGCTGACCGGCAGCTCCTGTTCGTCGTCGAAGAATTCGACTTCGGCCTGCAATACGTCTTCGCTGCGGTCCAAGCTCAGCACGCGAAAGCGGCGCACGCCCCGAGTCGCGACATCGAAGCGGCCATCCTCGTAGCGGTGAGTCACGTCTTCGACCAAGGCGGTCGTGCCGACGGGCGCGAGCTCGTCCTGCTGCTCCAGGATGACGCCGAACTCAGATGCGCCCCTGGACGCGTCCCCGACCATCTTGCGGTAGCGCGGCTCGAAGATGTGCAACGGCATCTTTGAGCCGGGCATCAGCACCACGTTCAGGGGAAACAGGGGCAACAGGGCCCCGCGGTCCGACATGGTACGATTATGGCCGCCGTCGGGCGCCTCGGCAAATCCCGCTTGCAGCTTCGCGACAAGACGGTCCTGATCACCGGCGCTTCGGCGGGCATCGGGCGCGCCTGCGCGCTGGCCTTCGCGGCCGAGGGGGCGCGACTAATCCTCACCGGCCGTTCCCGCGAACAGCTTGACGAGACAGCCCGGCTGGCCGCGCCAGCCGAGTGCTTCGTATTTCCCGCGGACCTGTGTGACGCGGAGGCAATTGCCGGGCTGAGCGCGGAAGTTCGGACGCGCTTCCAGCGGCTAGACGTCGTGGTGAACAACGCCGGCGTCGGTCTTTACATTCCGTCCTATCAGTCGCGGCCGGACGCGGTGCGACATCTGTTCGAGCTCAACGTCTTCGCCCCGGTGGAGCTCAACCGCCTGTTGCTGCCGCTGCTCGGCGAAGGCGCCTGGATCGTCAACGTCAGCTCGATCGTAGGCAAAGTTCCGCTGCCTTGGATGCCACTATATGCGGCCTCGAAGTGTGCGCTGAGCGCATATTCGGACGCATTGCGGATGGAGCTCGACGGCAGCGGCGTGCGCGTTCTGGCCGTACATCCCGGGGCAGTATCGACCGGCTTCGGGACAAACGCGCTCGACGGCGAGCTGCCGGCGAACGTCGGGGGGCGGCAACGCTGGACGATCACGCCGGAGCAGTGCGCCGCGGCGATTCTCGCCGGGATGCGCAAAGGCAAGCGGACGATCGTGACGCCACGTATCGGCTGGGCGCTTGTGATCGCCGCCCGGCTGTTCCCTGGGCTGCTATACAAGAGGTTGGCGGGCGTAAATCCGTATGGCCGTTATCGGCGGCCGAGTTAATTTCATGCACCAACGTCTCAAGGCGACTCCCGGCATCTATCTGGTCGGGTTCATGGGCAGCGGTAAGTCGACCGTCGGACGGCTGCTGGCCGAGCGTCTGGGTTGGGAGTTCGTCGATCTCGACGCTGAGATCGAACGCGAGGCGGGCAAACCGATCGCGCGCATCTTCGAGGACGAGGGCGAGCCGGCATTCCGTACGCTCGAAACTGAGGCGCTAGTGCGGCAGACCTGCGCGGTGCGCGGCGGCGGGGCGCGCGTGGTGGCCCTGGGCGGAGGAGCCTACATGGCGGAGCGCAACCGCTGGAAGCTGGAGGACGCGGGACTTACGATTTGGCTCGACCTTTCCGCCGATGCGCTTTGGGAGCGTGTGCGTAACGAGACCGACCGGCCGCTGGCTCGCAATGAGGAAAGTTTCCGTGCACTGTGCGAGACGAGGCGGCCGATCTACGAGAAGGCGGACTACCGGGTGGATGCGTCCCAGCCGCCTGACCAGGTCGTCGAGACAATCCTAGGCTTCGGCATCCGCTAGAGCTGCTGCTATTGGCTGCTAGAACGGGACGTCGTCGTCATCGACACCCATACCAGGGTCGCCACCGTGGCCGCCCATCGAGCCGCCTCCGCCGCCGCCACCAGCTCGGCGCGCTTGCGTTGGGCGCTGGTCGAAGTCGTCGCGTCCGCCGCCGCCACCCATGCCACCGCCCCCGCCACGACCACCGAGCAGCATCAGATCCGAACCATTGCAGACAACCTCGGTGCGGTAGCGCTTCTGGCCGTTCTGGTCTTCCCAGCTGCGCGTTTGCAGGCGGCCTTCCACGTAAATCTGGGTCCCCTTGGTGAGGTATTGCGAGACGTTCTCGCCGCGCCAGAGGACGACGTCGTGCCAGTCCGTCTCCTCTTTCCATTCGCCGGACTGCTGGTCCTTGTAACTGCGGGCCGTCGCCAGACGCATGTTGGTGACCGACGTTCCGCTGGGCGTGTAGCGTGTTTCGGCATCTTGCCCTAGGTTGCCGATGAGCATGACTTTGTTCAGACCGCGCGCCATGGGTACATGGTTGCACACGCGATGCAAGGCAGGCGTGGTAACCTCGCCTCGATCCATGGGTATTTCGCACCGCCGCCAAGCCGTCCTCGAAAACGACAAGCTCCGCCTGGTCGTGTTGCCGGGAGGCGGTCATATCGCCTCCGTCACGCTGCGCTCAAACCCGGTCAATCCTCTCTGGGACCCGCCGTGGGAAACCATCGAGCCGTCTCAGTACGACGCGGCAAAGCACGGCGTGACGTACGGGACCGACGTCGACGGACGCCTGCTCTCCGGCATCGCCGGACACAACCTGTGTTTCGACTTGTTTGGCGTTCCAAGCGAAGCCGAGGCCAAGGCTGGGCTCGACGTACACGGCGAGGCAAGCTCTGCCGACTGGGAGGTTGCAGTCGATGGTCCGGAGATGATTTGCCGTGGCGAGTTTCCGCTCTGTGGGATGGCCTTCGAGCGCAGGCTGCGGCTAGCCGAGGGCTCGCAAGTGGTCACCGTGACCGAGACCGCGATCAACCGCTCGGGCGTCGACCGGCCCGTCGGATGGACCCAGCACGTCACTCTGGGGCCGCCGTTCCTGGAGAAGGGCAAGACGCGTTTCCACGCCCCGGGCGGGGCCTCGAAGACGCTCGAGGCCGAGTTCGCTCCGGGCCACGACCGCTTCCCGATCGGAGCGGAGTTCCAGTGGCCCTACGCGCCGCGCATCGACGGCGGCTTTGAAGATTTGCGCACGTTGACGGCTGAGAAAGTCGGCGGCGCCTTCACGACGCACTTGATGGCGCCCGATCGCGAGCAGGCGTACTTCACCGCCTGGAGCCCGGGCTCGAAGCTCGCTTTCGGGTATGTCTGGAAGCGCTCGGACTTCCCTTGGCTCGGCATTTGGGAAGAGAACGGCGGCCGTACGCACGCGCCCTGGAGCGGACGTACGCTCACGCGCGGCATGGAATTCGGCGCTTCGCCCTTCCCGGAGACGCGCCGCTCGTGGCTCGACCGCGGCAGCCTGTTCGGCCAACCGGTCAGCCGCTGGATCCCCGCCGGAGGCCGTGGTACAGCGGAATACCGCATCTTTCTGGTCGAGACGGATGCGGCGCCCGAGGCGGTCGAGTACCGCGACGGGGCCGTGCGGGCGCCGGGATTGTTCGAGCTCGCGGGCTAGCGTGGCTTTAGCAGCGCGGCGCCCATCGCCCACCCGTTGCGCAAGGCCTGCTCGACCGTGGCGCGCTCCTGTGGCGACAGCGGTCCGAAGTAGAACAGCGCGAAGGGCAAGGCGCACAATGCTATCGCGCCCAGGGCCAAGCCGAACAAGGGGCTGATCATCGCACCGAGCTGGCCGACGCCGTAGACCGCGAGGCAATACAACGCGACCTTGAAGAGGCGATCTTTCTCAATCGGCAGGGGGAAGTAGCGCTGGCCCACCTTATACGTGGCCAAGACACCGACCACCTGGCCCACCAGAGTGGCCACCGAAGCGCCGAACGAGCCACTCGAGAGAATCAACGGCACTGCAAGCGCCACGTTGACCACGGCAGTGAAGGCGATCAGCAGGCTGATCGTCATCGTGCGCTGCTCCTTCGTCAATCCCATGCGCAAAGGGTTGGCGATGGCGCCGCAAAAAGCCGCGAGAGAAAGCGGCAGGATGGTCGGTATGGCGGGCCAAAACTCCGGCTTCATCCACAGGTAGACGACCCCGGGCGCAAGCACGACCACGCCCAGCGTTGCGAGGGACGCGACCAACGCATACAGCGTCAACCCGCGCGACAACATCTGCGGGCCGTCGGAGCGATGCATGTTGCGGAAACCGAAACGACGCCAGCCGAGCCACAACGTCTGGCCCACCAGCAGGATCATCGAGCTGAACCGCTCGCCGAGCGAGTAGAGGCCAACGTCCCGGACGCCGTCTGGCGAGAAGGCTTTGATCAAATAGCGATTCGTGGCGATGAGCGCCCAGGCGGACAGCATGCCCGGAACCAGCGTCACCCCGTACTGCAACATGGTGCGGGCAAGACGGCGATCGATGTTCAGCCGAACTTCGCGCATCACCCACATCGAGACCGGAAGCGAGGAGAGCGCTGTTGTCATCGCCTCGCCCGCAGCCAGCGCGAGCGGCGAACGGTATTGGATGAGGACGATCAGAGTGGCGACTCGAATGAACACCGTCGCCGGCACTCTGAGCGCAAGGAAGAGCCGGACCTTGCCGGCCGCCTGAAGATGGCAGTCGGCCAATGACGCCATCAGGTCGGTGTAGGTGCGCAGGCAGAGCCAATAGACGAACCAAGGCTCGTCGACGCCGATCGCGAGGCTGGAGATTGGACCGGCGAAGGGAAGGACGGCTGCGATCCAGAGCACGCTCGCGAGATTCAACGTAACGAAGGCGACGCTGAGGGTGGCGTTCTCGTCGCCCCCTATCGAATCATCGGTCGCGAAACGAAAATATGCGCTCGGCATGCCAAGCGAGCACAGCATGAACAAGATAGTCGCGGCAGTCGAGTACAGCGCGAAGACGCCGAACCCGGAAGTTCCGAGAATCCCGGCAGTGATCGGAAGAAAGACGAAGGCGATCAGCTTGTCCGCCATTGCGCCGATTCCGAACAAGGCGGAATCGGTGACGAAGGCGCGCAGCGGAACGCGGCTTTCGGAATCTGAGCTCATGCGTTGAAGCCCTGGCCCACCGCGTGAGCCGATTGCAACTCAGGGCCGAGGTAGGTCGCTGCATCTGTTCAGGAAAATTCGTCTGGCGGGCCGAAAACGCCAGCCAAGGAAGGGCCCGACTCAACTTCCAACCTGCTCGAACCATTCTTTCATGCGGAGGCGCCATTGCTCGCTGGAGTATTTTTCGACCATAAGGTTCCGCGCCGCGGCGCCGATCTGCTTGCGCAGCGCCGGATCTCCGACAAGGCGAATCATCCGCTCGGCGAGTGCATCGGCGGACCCGCATGGTGCGATCAGCGCGCTGGTTCCATCGTGAAACCAATCGGGAACATCGCCCACGGACGTCGAGACGACGGGCACGCCGCATGAGGCAGCTTCGAGAGCGACGAAGGGCGCAGCTTCGGAGTCCGAGGATATTACGAACATGTCCAATGAGTTGTAGAAGCGAGCCATGTCCGACTGAAACCCCAGGAACGTGACGCTATCGGCTATTCCCATTCGATCGGCAAGACGTACGAGGTCCTGTTCATCAGCGCCCTCACCGGCTAGCACCAAGCGCGCCCGGGGGTAATCCTGATGGACTTTTCCGAATGCGTGGATCAACAAGTCAAACCGCTTTTGGGGAATGAAGTTGCCCGCGCCGCCGATGATGATTTCGTCTCTCTCAACCGGCTCTTCAGGCTGGAAGACCGTCGTGTCGATCGCGTTTGCGATCGACGTCACCTGGCAATCCCGTAGCAGTCCGGAATCCTGCAATTGCCGCCCGTAGCGATAGCTCACGGACAAGACTCGGTTGAACCGCCGCAGGAAACACCGATCCGACCCGACGGCCTTGTTCGACCAACTGCCTGGGATGAACCGTTTCCAAGAGCCCGCTTCGAGGATCGCGAGAGCAGTCAGGGGAAGGTGCATCGTGTAGATTCGATGCGGAACGTCATCGAAGTCTTTGGAAGCCACGATCGAAGGGCTCAACCAGCCATGGTGCCCGTTGACATGGACGATGGTAGGGCTTACTTCCGTGAGAACCGCGTCGAGGGCGCGGGCGGCTTGCTCGGGCTGGCTGCAGAACGGAGCGACGTGTCGCTGCACGCCGAGCTCTTGGAGCTCGTCTAGGTATCCGGCGTACGAAGGATGCTCGTCGCTGACCAGATGGAGATCAAAGGCCCCCTCCCTGAGTACTTCGATCAATTGCTTGAGATATCGGTGATTTCCCCCGAGAGTTTTTTTGACGATCGGCGGGGTCGCTGCGATCATCAGCAAACGCTGATCGCGCTGACTCATGAGGAAAAATCAGGATAGCCAATGCAGTGGGACCCCGCAACCAAGGTCCTTGGGCCAGCCTTTTACCGAGACAGCGGGGCGTATATTCCCGGCTTTTGTGCCGATTAGTACGCCACGGCGTACGACTTATTCCGCCTTGGGCCGGCTGCTCCGAAGAGCATCCCGCGTTCGAGATCCACTTCCACCGCCGTCGCATCGCCCAGAGCCCGGAGCGCCGACGGGTCGCATGCTGTGGCCCATGGCTTCGAGCTTGTCGATTTCGGCGGGAGAAATGCGCGTTTCGTAGGTCGTGGTTCCGGGCATCGTGCGGCGCGGATAGAACGAGGGTGGGAAGTCCAGGATCTGGAAGATCGGCGCTTCGACCGCTTCCTGCAAGTCCATCCCGAACTCGACCATGTTGAGCAGCACTTGCAGATTCACTTGATCCTGTACGTCGCCGCCCGGCGTGCCCCAGGCTAGGAACGGCTGGCCGTCCTTGAGCGCAAGCGACGGCGTGAGCGTCGTACGCGGCTTCTTGCCCGGCTCCAGGCGGTTGGCTTTGTCGGGGTCCAAAAAGAACGCCTGACCGCGCGTGCCCAGCACGAAACCGAGCCCTTCGAGGATGGGCGATGTCGGGAACCAACCCCCGCTGGGCGTCGCCGAGAACACGTTGCCGTACTTGTCGGCCACGCGCGTGCCCGTCGTGCCGGGCCGGTCCGGACCCATCTCGACCGTTTTGGGAATCGCGGCGTGCGCGCCAGAAGCGCCGTTGAACGGGTAGGGGTCGCCCGGTCTGAGCTCGAGCGAGGGGACTTCCATGTTGATGAGCTTGCGGCGCTCGGCGGCGTAGGCCTTCGAAAGCAGTCCTTGCTCGGGCACGCCTACGAATGTGGGGTCCGCGTAGTACCATTCCCGGTCTGCATACGCGAGCTTCATCGCTTCCGAGAGCAGATGGATGTAAGCCGCCGAGTTGTGGCCGAGTCCCTTCACGTCGAAGCCTTCGAGCAGGTTGAGCGCCTGGAGCAACACAGGGCCTTGCGACCAGAAACCCACCTTGTAGACCTCGATGCCGCGGTAGGTCGTCTTTTCCGGTTCTTCGACCACTGCCTGATAGCGTGCAAAGTCCTCCAGCTCGAGCAGGCCGGTCGAGACGGCGCCGGTTTGGTCGCGGCACTCTGTTTTCTTTTGGAAATCGACGATCTCGCGGGTGATGTCGCCTCGATAGAAGCGGTCCCGCGCCGCTTGGAGGCCCACTTTGCGGCCCTCGCCCTTGCGCGCCTGCTCGGCTTCAACCAAGCGCCTCAGCGTACGAGCCAAGTCCTTCTGCACGAAAACGTCGCCGACGGCGGGAATCTTGCCGCCGGGCAGGAAGACCTTGGCGGAGGTGGGCCATTCCTGCTCAAAGCGGGGCGAGGCGTCCTGGATGTGTTCGATGAAGCCGTCGTAGGCGCCGAAGCCGTTCTCGGCGATCGCAATTGCCGGCGCGAGCACTTCGCCGAGCGACAGCGTGCCGTACTCATCCAACGCGACGATCAGCGAATCGACCGCCGCCGGTACGACCGCAGGCAAGAAGCAGTCCCCGGCGACCGCGTCGATGTTGTGCTCGCGGAACCACTCGAGCGAGGCCCGCAGCGGCGCCGGCCCGTGACCGTTGATCGCCACGACCTTCTTTTGGTCGGCCAAGTAGATCAGGATGGGAACCTCGCCGCCCAGGCCAAAGCGATCGAACTCGGTGACCGCTTGGGCGAAAACCGTCGCGACCCCGGCGTCGACCGCGTTGCCGCCCTTCTTCAGCATGTCGAGCCCAGCTTCGCTGGCCAAGTGATGCCCGGAGACCACGACGCCGTTGCGGCCCATAACCAGCGGACGCGTGCCGGCCAAGACTGCCGCGCAACAGAAGGCGGCAACGAGCGTGAGGCGCAGGGGAAAGTACATCGGGAAAGCTCCGGGCGGCGACCGCCGGCTCCTATCATACGACGGCCCCGAAACCCGAACAGCTCTCTGCTACGATCAACGTCGATGTCGCTTCCTGTGTCGCGTAGAGGCTTTTTGGCCTCTACGCTCGCCGCGGCCGCCGCTCCCGCCCAGACCATGAAACCCAAGCTCGGCCTCGACTTTTTCAGCCTGCGCAGCCAAGGCTGGTCGGCTTTCGAGCTGCTGGATTTTGCCGCCAAGAACGGCGCCCAGGTCGGCCACTTTTCTGAGCCGCGGTTCCTCGGCTCGCTCGACGAGGCGCACTTGCGCAAGGTGCGCGCCCACGCGGACAAACTCGGGCTCGCGATCGAGGTCGGCTTCGGCTCGATCTGCCCCACATCCACGCGCTTCGCGAAAGACGATGGCACGGCGCCGGAGCAGCTGCGCCGTATGCTCGCCGTGGCAAAGGCGCTCCGCTCGCCCATCGTGCGCTGCTACCTGGGAAGCTCGCTCGACCGTGGTGGCGCGACTCCGCTTGCTCAGCACGTCGACAACACCATCGCAAGCTGCAAAGCCGTGCGCGACGACTTCTTGCGCGCCGGCGTCAAGATTGCGGTCGAGAATCACGCCGGCGACCTACAGGCGCTCGAGCTGCGGGATTTGGTCGAACGCGCCGGGACCGATTACGTCGGGGCGCTGCTGGATTCCGGCAACGCCGCCTGGACGCTCGAAGATCCGCACCACACGATGGAAGTGCTGGCGCCGATCGCCGTCACCACCGGCGTGCGCGATTCGCGCATTTGGATGGAGGGCGACGGCGTGGCGGTGATGTGGGTTCCGCTGGGCGAAGGCAACGTCGACATTGCGCGCTGGCAGCGTCGGCTGGCCGAGTTGCGGCCTGATCTGCCCTTTTCGCTCGAGATCATCAACGTTCCGCGCCCGCGCATGTTCGACGTGCGCAAGACACAGTTCTGGGACGAATATCACGACGTGCCTGCGTGGGTCTACGCGCAGTTCTTGGCGCTGGCCGAGTCCGGCAAACCGTATCAAGCGCCCGGCCCGCCCGCCGGCGTGGAATCAGGCTCCGACGCAGCGAAGGCTTGGGCGAAAGAGCAGGAGCGGCGTGACGTCGAGCGCGACCTGGCCTATTGCCGCAACCAACTCGGCTTAGGCGCCTGATCAATCACCCGACGGGGCCGGTGCGTTGAGCGTCTCGCCGACCGGAGCGGCAATCGGCCGGCGCTTCCAGCTTTCGAGCGTGAAGTAGACCACAGGAATAAAGACCAGCGTGATGAGCGTCGAGGTCGCCAAACCGCCGATCACCGTACGCGCCAGCGGAGCCTGGAGCTCCGAGCCTTCGCCCATCCCGAGCGCCATCGGGGCCAAGCCGAGGACGGTCGTGATGGTGGTCATCAAGATGGGCCGTAAGCGCCGAGAACCCGCCGTGACGACCGACTCGCGCAGCTCCATGTGGTGATCGCGGCGCAGCAGGTTCATGTAATCCACCAGCACGATCGCATTGTTGACCACCACGCCCACCAGCACGATCACGCCAAGAAAGGCCTGCATGTTGAACGTGGTTTCGGTGAGCAACAGCATCAGCACGACGCCGATGGCGGCGAGCGGGACGGAAAAGAGGATGATGAGCGGGTCACGCAGCGATTCGAACTGGGACGCCATCACCATGTAGACCAGCGCGAGCGCCAAGAGTGAGGCGAAGGTCAGCTCACGGAAGGCTTCCTGCTGCTCTTCATACTCGCCGCCGAAGATGATGTCGAAGCCATCGGGACGCGGGATCGCGCGTAAAGCCGTCTCCATGTCGGCGACGACGGAACCCAGGTCGCGGTCGTCGAGTGAACCTGTGACGGTAAGAATGCGCTGCTGGTCGATGCGCTGGATGTAGGTCGGCCCTTCCTGCCGCTTGAGCTGAACGACGCTTTCGGCCGGGACTGTGCGACCGACGGGCGTGGATAAAGGCACGGCGCCGATCTGGCTCAGCGCCAGCCTGTCCTGCTCGCGCAGGCGGACCAGGATGCTGTACTCGTCGCCGCCTTCGCGGAACATCGACGTGCGGCGGCCGCCGATGGCGGTCTCGAGCGCGTCGGCGATCTCGGAAACGTTCAGCCCCATGCTGGCCGCGCGCGGTCGGTCGACCAGTACCAGCATTTCCGGCATGCCGGGACGTTGACTGATCTGCGCCTCAGCAACGCCTGGAATGCGGCCCATCGCGTCGCGCACCTTCTTGGCGTACTCCATGCCGGCCTCGAGCTCGTGGCCGCGGATCTGGATCGAGAGGCGGTCGCTGCCGTCGTCGCCGCCACGGCGGGAGAACATGCCGCTCGAGATGCGCGTCTTGACCATCATGCCCGGCTCGATTTGCAGCATCGGGCGCAAGCTGGTGGCGATCTCGGCGGCGGTTCGCTCGCGCTCGGTGCGGTCCTTGAGCTGGATGCGCATTTCGCCCAGATGTCCGCCGTTGCCGTCGCGTCCGGAGCTGCCGCCGCCGGAGGTGAGCATGATGGTTTGGATCTCGGGGAAACTTTCGCGGGTAAGCCGTTGCAGGCGGTTCATCAGCGCATCGGTGATCTCGACACGCGTGCCCGGCTCGAGCTCGACGTTGACGCGAATCTCGCCCTCATCGACCTCCGGCTGCAATTCGACGCCGATCAGCGGCGCGAGATAGATCGCCGCGGCAAACAGCGCGCCGGAGAAGGCGACGACGATGAGCCGGTGCGCGAGCGACCATTCGATGACGCCCGCGTACTGGCGCCCCAGCCAGCCTTGCGCACCGTCCGTCGCGTCGGCGGATTTGCCGCGCAGGAAGCGTGAGCACATGGCCGGGGCCACGGTGAGCGCCACGATCAGCGAACAGAGCAGAGCGAAGCTGACCACGTAGGCGAGCTGCTTGAACGTCTCCGCAGACATGCCGCCAATGAACAGGACAGGAACGAAGACGGCGATGGTGGTGAGTGTGGAGGCCGTAATGGCCGTCGCCACCTCGCCCGAGCCGTCGAGCGCTGCCTGGTAGCGGTCTTTGCCGTCTTCGCGGTGGCGGTAGATGTTCTCGAGCACCACGATGGCGTTGTCGACCAACATGCCGACGCCGAGCGCCAACCCGCCGAAGCTGACCGTGTTCAGCGTGAAGCCGTTGAAGTACATCAGGGCGAAAGTCGAGATCACCGAAATCGGGATCGCCACGCCGATGATCATCGTGGCCGAAAAGCTGCGCAGGAAGAACAGCAGCACCAGCACAGCCAAGCCCGCGCCCTGCAACGTCGCGCTTTCGACGTTGGCGATCGAAGCCTTGATGAAGTCCGCCGAGTCGCGGGTTTTCTCGATCGAAATGTTCGGGTAGTCTTTGTGGATGCGGTCGACTTCGGCCCACAGCGCGTCGGAAACCTCGACGGTGTTCGCGCCCGACTGTTTGTAGACATACATGCGAACGGCCGGATTGCCGTCGACGGAAACCATGTATGTCTCTTCTTCGTGGCTGTCTTCGACCGAGGCGATGTCGCGCAGGTAGACTGGTACGCCGCCGCGCGTCGCGACGACGACGTCGCGGATCTGGTCGAGGTTTTCGTACTCGCCCTTGGTGCGCAGCAGGACCTCGAAGCGGCCCTCGTCCATGGGGCCTACGGGCCGGTTGACGTTCTCGCGCCCCACGATCTGGACGACGCTCGCGATCGAGAGGTCGAGAGCGCGCAGCTTCTTCAGGTCCAGGTCGACGTGGATCTCGCGGCGCAGCCCGCCGCGAATCGAGAACGCCGCCACCCCTGGAGCGCGCTCCATGCGGTACTGCAACTGCTTCTCGACGAAGTGGCGCAGCTGCTTGGCGTCCATGTCGTCGGCGGAGACGGTGAGGTAGAGGATGGGGTATTGCGCCGAGTCGTACTTGTACATCGTCGGCGGCTCCATGTCCTCGGGCAGGTAGCTCCGCCGGCGGTCGAGGCGCGTGCGCATCTCGTTCGCGGCCTCGTCCATGTTCGCCCCGTACTCGAAGCGCACGGAAACGTAGACCCGGCCTTCGGAGACCATCGAGGAGATCTCCTCGACGCCCGGCGCGGCCGAAAACGCCTCCTCGAGGGGGCGCACGACCAAGGTTTCCATCTCTTCGGGAGCGACGCCTGGGTACTCAGCGCGGACGCTGATGGTGGGGTAGACCACCTCAGGCATCAAATCGACCGGAATCTCGATGAAGGAGATCGCGCCCAACATGACGGCGATCAAAGAGGCCATCAGAACGGTGACCGGGCGGCGGATCGAGAATTCGGGCAGATTCATGACTGCATCTTTTCCGCACGCGCTCGAGAGTGAGACGCGCGACGCGAGGCTCGCGCCCTCCGGGCGGCGGCCTCGCGGCAATCCTACACCATAGGCGTTCTTTTAGGAGCTTTTCTTGCCGCCCTTTTTCTGGGCAGCGCCTTCCCCACTCTCAGCGGCGGGCGCGACTCCCGCGTCGCCGCTCTTCTTCGACTTCTTGGCCGCGCCGGCAACCGTAATGCGATCACCGTCGCGCAACATCGTCGCGCCGCGGCCCACGATCTTCGTGCCGGGATCGAGGTTAGCCAGAACTTCCACCTCGTCCTCGCGCGTCATCCCGGTCTCGATCGGACGGAAGACCGGGCGATCCTGGTCCTCGCCTTCGAGGATGTAGACGCCAGGTTGGGTGCCGCGATAGACCAGACCGTCGCGCGGAATCAGGGTCGCCTCACGCATCGTGCCCAAGTCGAGGTTGATGCGGGCGAACATCTCGGCCTTGAGCGTACGCGCCGGGTTGGGGATGTCGATTTCGATGAGCGCGCTGCGCGTGGCGGCGTCGAGTACCGGCGCGATGCGCGAGATGCGGCCACGGAAGACCTGGTCGGGCAGAGCGTCGACGCGTACTTCGGCCTCATTGCCGACACGCAGCTTCCCTACATTGCGCTCTGGCACGTTGCCCTGGGTGACCATGGTGGCCAAGTTGACGATGCGCAAAATCGGCGTCGAGGGGCCGAGCAGGGCGCCTTCGTCGACGAAGCGCTGGGCGACATCGCCCGCCATCGGGGCGTAGATCTTGGTCTGCTCGAGCTGGATGTTCAGCTCGCGCAGCTCGGCTTCCGCTTGCTGGCGCTGGGCGGCGGCGAGATCCACCTGGGCCTCCATCATGGCGAGGCTGGTCTTCTGTTGCTCAAACTCCTGAGGCGAGAGCAGGCCTTCCTCGAAAAGCTGCTTAGAGCGCTCGAGATTGGCTTTCACGTTGGAGAGCTCCGCCGCGCGCTGTGCCACGGTCGCCGCACTCACCGCCAGCGAAGCCTCCGCACGACGCACGCGCTGCTGGATTTCATCATCTTCGAGCTCGGCAATCACCGCGCCTTTGGGGACACGGTCGCCGACTTGGAAGTAGATCTTCTGGAGCCGGCCGGTGGCCTTGGCCACCACGTCGACGGATTCTTTGGGCTTGAGAGCGCCTGTCAGCAACAGGACTTCTCGCACCTGGCCGCGGTTGGCCGAAGCCAGATCCACGCTGACCACGCGCGCGCCGCCCTTCTTTTTGGCGGTTTTCGGGGACGCCTGCTCCTGCTGCAGCTCCATCACCCGCGACCCGACCAGGTACACCAATCCGGCCCCGATCACGAGCGCCACCAACCGTAGAACCCACTTTGACACGTTGTGTTTGACTCCGACGGCGTTCAAACGCCGCATCCAGTATCAGCGCGAGCCGGCAAAGCCGCTCTTGCTTATAGGTGAAAAATCGTTCTCGCAAGTCCGGTGTGGACCCGCAAGTGGAAGGGCGTACCCTCCGCAGGGTTGGTTACCGAGGTGGGGCGCCAAGGACCGCAGGGCTACAGACGACCCGCTGGTACACTGAAAGATCGGCCATGTCCGGCTTTGTCGACGTTCGCAGTCTGCGGGTGAAACCGATCGTTCCACCCTACGACGGCCCCTACCCCGGGCCGGCTGGCCGGCGTCCGGACTGGTTGCGCGCCCCAGCCGCGGTCGGGGAGAACTTCCGCGAGCTCAAGAAGCTCGTGACGGACCTCAAGCTTCACACCGTCTGCGAGAGCGCCGCTTGCCCGAATCTGGGCGAGTGCTGGAACCGCCGCACGGCGACGTTCATGATCCTGGGCAACGTCTGCACCAGGCGTTGCGGGTTTTGCGCGGTGCAGAAGGGCGCCCCAGAGCCGGCCGATTATGACGAGCCGCGGCGCGTGGCCGAAGCCGTGCAGGCGATGGGGTTGACCTACGCCGTGATCACCAGCGTCAACCGCGACGACCGCAAGGACGGCGGCGCAGAGCTGTTCGCGCTGACCATCGAGGCGATACGCGAACGCTCGCCCGGTTGCAAGGTGGAAGTGCTGGTCCCGGACTTTCAGGGCTCGCACGCCGCGATGGACATCGTGCTCGCCGCACGGCCAGACGTTCTCAACCACAACACCGAGACCGTGCCGCGGCTCTATCGCACGGCGCGCATCGGCTCGCGCTACGAGCGCTCGCTCGACATGTTGCTGTATGCTAAGACGGCCGCGCCGGAGATCCCGACCAAGTCCGGGATCATGCTCGGGTTGGGCGAGGAAGAAGACGAGATTCTCGCGGTCGCGCGCGATCTGCACGACCATAAGGTCGACATCTTCACACTCGGCCAGTACCTGCGTCCCTCGCGGGACCATCTGCCGATCCGGCGCTACTACTCGCCTGCGGAGTTCGCGCGATTCAAGGCGGAGGCCGAGGCGATGGGCTTCCAACACGTGGAAGCCGGGCCGCTGGTGAGAAGCTCGTATCACGCCGACGAGGCGGGCGAGAAGACGACAGCTTGAAGGAAGGGAAAACGATGGAGCTCAAACGCAGAGACCTGCTCAAGAACGCCCTATTGGGGGCCGCCGCCGCGAGCCCCGCCGCCGCGCAGCAGCACGTCCATGTCACCACGATCGCCCCAGCGCAGGCCGCCGCGACCGGTGCAGCCTGGAAGCCGCAGATTCTCGACGATCACCAGAACGAAACGGTGATCGTGTTGAGTGAGCTGATCATCCCGACCACGGACACGCCCGGCGGCAAAGCCGCAAAAGTCAACGAGTGGGTCGACCTGTACCTGGCCGACCTCGCAGAGGACAAGGGACACAGCTTCCTGATGGGTTTGGGCTGGCTCGACGGCTACGCCATCAAGCAGCATGGCGAGCCCTTCATCAAGCTGACTGAGCCGCAGCAGGTCGCGATCCTCGAAAAGCTCGACGGCGCCAAGGAAGAGGAACTAGCGCCCGGCGCGCAGTTCTTCAAGGACATCAAGGGCCTGACCGTGCAGGGCTACTACACGTCGAAAATCGGGATCGACGAGCTGAACAAAGACGGCGTCCCGGAGACGTTCGCCTGCACCCACGACTCCCACGCCTGAGGCTTTTCGAGTGGGCGGGAGCTTTGTCTCGAGCTTGGGCTTCTGCGCCAACCGTCAGCCCTTGGGAGGATGTTCAGAGGCAGTAAAGGGTTGCCGGATTTCTTCCCTCAACCCTGAGGCTTCCGCTTCAAGCTAAAATCCCAGCCATGCCTACTCGCCGCGACTTCCTGGCCACCGCCGCGTTCGCCGCCGCCTCGCCGCTCGCCGCTGCTGAACGAAAGTTCACCATCGCCTTTACGCCCGGCTCGATCGGCGTCCAAGCCGACCAGCGGCGCGCCATCGATTTGGCCGCGAAATACGGCTACGAGTCGGTGCAGCCGTTCGGCGGCGACTTGGCGAAGATGTCCGATGCGGAACTCCGCGAGCTGCGAGCTGAGCTCAAACAGAAGGGCCTGCAGTGGGCCGCTGCCGGCATGCCGGTCGACTTTCGCGGAGATGAGGCGAAGTTCCAAGAAGGTCTGCGCGACCTGCCGGCGCAGGCAAAAATCTATGAACGCGCCGGGGTGACGCGCATCAGCACCTGGCTGCCCCCGTTGCACCCTGAGCTGACCTATCCGCAGAACCTGCGCCTGACCGGACGGCGGCTGCGGACGCTGGCCAAGATCGCCGGCGACCACGGCATGAAGTTCGGCCTCGAATATGTGGGCACGCCGAATCTGCGCGTCCGTAAGGGATACCCCTTCGTCCACTCGATGGCGGAGACCAAAGAACTGCTCGCCGAAGCGGGCGGCGAGAATCTGGGCTTCGTGCTCGATTCCTGGCATTGGTGGACGGCGGAAGAGTCCGCGGCGGATATTTTGACCTTGCGCGCCGACGATATTGTCTCGGCCGATTTGAACGACGCTCCGGCCGGGCTCGCTCTCATCGACCAGCAGGACAATCAGCGCGAGTTGCCCGCCACGACCGGCGTCATTCCGCTGAAGGAGTTTTTAGGAGCGTTGGCCGCGATCGGGTATGACGGTCCGGTTAGGCCCGAGCCGTTCAACAAGAAGCTGAATGCGATGGATGACGAGCCTGCCGCGCAGGCGGCCGCGACGGCGATGAAGAAGGCCTTCGCGTTGGTCGCGTGAGAGCGCCAGTCGTCATTCTGGGCTGCGGCTACACAGCGCGACGGCTGAGGGGCTTCGAGCAACCGCCGTTGGCGTTTTCGCGCAGCATCGAGGGGTTGGCCGAGGCCGGGTTCTATCCCGTGGAGTGGGACGCCGCCGCGCCCGACGCCGCCATCCGGCTCGCGCGCGAAGTGCCCCAGGGCGCGACCGTGCTCTACTCCGTCCCAACGCTGCGGCTGGCGGGAGGAGGTCTGGAAGAACCAGCGCCGCGGCTGCTGCCCGCGCTCGAAGGCCGCGCGCGGCGGTTGGTCTACATCTCGACGACCGGCGTCTACGGCCCCGCGCACGCCGTCGACGAGACGACGCCCGTCAATCCGCAAACCGAGCGGCAACGGCTGCGGGTGGCGGCCGAGCGAGCCGTGCTCGCAGGATCCTGGGGAGCCCTCGTACTGCGTTCGGCGGCGATCTACGGACCAGGCCGCGGCGCGCACACGTCCATGCGCGACGGGCGCTACAAGCTGGTCGGCGACGGTTCGGGCTACATCTCACGCATCCACGTCGACGACCTCGCTGCTTTGGTCCGCGCCGCGCTCGACTCCGACTTGACCGGCGCCTTTCCGGTCGCAGACGCCGAGCCTTGCTCACAGCTCGCGATGGCGCAGCTTGTCTGCGAGCTCACGGGACTCCCAATGCCCGGACGGGTCTCGCCCGAGCAAGCCGACGAGACCCGGCGGGGCGACCGCCGCGTGGACGGACGCGCCATCCGGCGCCTGCTTGGCGTCGAGCTGCTCTACCCGTCGTTTCGCGAAGGCGTGCCGGCCGCGCTCGCGGCTGAGGCGTAGTGCGTCTCGGGCAGGTCGCGCAAACGCGCGGCGGCTTGTTCAGGGGTAATGTCGCGCTGCGGCGTGCCGAGCATCTCAAAGCCCACCATGAACTTGCGCACCTCCGCCGACCGTAATAGCGGCGGAAAGAAGTGCGCGTGGAAGACCCATTCGGGGTGCTCTTGCTCGTCAGCCGGGGCGGGATGGAAGCCCATCGAATAGGGGAACGACGTCTCGAAGAGGTTGTCGTACCGCACCGTCACGCTGTGCAGAATGGCCGAAAGCCCATCGCGCTCGGCTTCGTTCATCTGGCCCCAACGCGCGAACGGACGCCGCGGCAGGATGAGCGTTTCAAATGGCCACACGGCCCAGAACGGGGCCACAGCGACGAATGTCTCGTTCGTGCACACGACGCGCTCGCCCGCAGCGAGCTCGTGCTCAAGGTACTCGTCTAGCAGTGGTCGAGCGGTCCGTTCGAAATGTGCAGCCTGCGCGCGCAGCTCCTTCGCAGGCTCTTCAGGCACGTGCTCGGTCGACCAGATCTGCCCATGCGGATGCGCATTGCTGCAGCCCATCATCGCGCCCCGATTTTCGAAGATCTGGACGTAGCCGATCTCAGGCCTAGCGCTGATTTCGGCGTCTTGCGCGATCCAGGTATCCACGACGGGACGAATGTCCGCAGACGCCATGCGCGCGAGCGTCAAGTCGTGCCGCGGGGAGAAGCACACCACTCGGCAGAGGCCTTTCTCGAGATGCGCCTCGAGCAGGCCGTCCTCGCGAGGGGCCGAATCGGGAATCTCCGGCATCAGCGCCGGGAAATCATTGTCGAAGACGTAAGTTGAAGCGTAGTTCGGGTTGCGACCTCCACCGGCGCGCTCGTTGCCCGGACAGAGATAGCAGCCGGGATCGTAGGCCGCGAGCGCCGCCTGAGCGGGGCGGTCGCGCTGGCCCTGCCACGGACGCTTGGTGCGATGCGGCGAGACCAGTACCCATTCGCCCGTCAATGCGTTGCGGCGACGGTGCGGATACTCATTGAAGAGGTTTAAATCGGACACGCTCATAGTCGCGCCGCCCGCAGCGACGCTCTTCAGCATCGCATGCACACACTGCGGGAATCCGGTGCGCAACTCTCAACCGGCGCGACCAATCCGCCGATCAATTTTCGGGAAGGCCGCATGTCCGCATTGATTGAGGGCGTATTCCGCAGGCTGCTCTCGCGGCCGGCGAAAGACCCGGAGCTCGGGTCTCCGGCGGACCCCGCAGAGCAGCGTTCGGATCCGCGGAGACCGGCCTCGGAATCGGCTTTGCTCGAGTGGATTGATGAGACGGACACCGAACGCGCCCAGGCCGTCCACCTAGTGAACCGCTCCGACGGTGGGTTGGCCGTACGCTCAGCCACTGTGCTCGATGCGGGTTGGCCGGTGCTGGTGACGCCCCCCGACGGCGCGCCGGTCAAGGCGGTGGTGCGCCACCGGCGGCGAGATTCCTCCGGCTGGATTCTCGGGCTGCAGTTGATCCGCCGCGAGCGTCGCCGCTTCGACCGCCGACCGCTCGATCGCACGGTGCAGCTGGCCTGGGATGGCGTTGACGGGACCCGCCGGACGGCGAACGGGCGCGTTCGCGATGTGGGCGAGGGCGGTTTGCAGTTCATCAGCCAGGCGAACATCCCAACGCGTTCCTTCGTCGTGCTTTCCGTCGACGGATGGCAGCGCTTCGGCGCAATCGTACATCAGCGCGCCGAGCGCGATCAGGTGGTCTACGGCGTGCAGTTTTCCGGTCCGCCTATCCTGCAGCAGGGCTTCGACTTTGATGAGTAAGCCGAGAAGATCACACGGGCGGCAGCTGGCCCTACAATGAGGGCGGTGAAGGCGCTTTTTCCTCGTTTGGCGGCTTGCTTGGGACTGGCCCTAGCGGCGGCCGCGTCCTTGCCTGGGCAGCTGGCGCCGGACAGAGGCCGTTTCCTGGTTGCGAGCGAGAGTCTTGGAGACCCCAACTTCTACCAAACCGTGGTCTTGATGCTCGACTACAACGAGACGGGCGCGCTTGGCCTGATCGTCAATCGACCGACCGAGGTGAGGCTCGCTGAGCTGTTCTCCAACACCGCTGCCTTGACGAAGCGGTCCGAGCGCGTGTATCTGGGAGGCCCAGTCGAACGAGACAAAGTGCTCTTGCTGCTGCGCCATCGCGGGCCGGCGAAGGGCTTTGAGCACGTGCTCGGCGACCTTTACAGCGGCGGCGACATGCAAACCCTGGCAGTGCTGCTCGAGTCAGACGAACCACCCGACGCGGTGCGAGGCTATGCAGGTTACGCGGGTTGGGGGGCCGGGCAACTCGACGACGAGATCGAGCAAGGCGCTTGGCTCGTGGTCAAGGCCTTGCCCGAGCAGGTGTTCGATCCGAAGCCGGAGTTGCTCTGGCGCAGGCTCTTCGACGGCGCGCAAGTGCGCTTCGCGGGGCTCGGCCCGAGCGCTTCTGCGCGCTGACCCCAGCCGGTTTCGATCGATTTGGTCACAACTCGACCGCCACCGAATTTCGTTTGCATATAGAGTTATCTAATAAGCTATTCTTATACTTTGGAGCACGTAACCATCGCGCATCTGAAAGTCTTTCGGGACATCGCACAGTCTCGGTCTATCTCCCAAGCCGCCGAGCTGAATCAGATCAGCCAGTCGGCGGCAAGCCAAAGCCTAAAAAGTCTCGAGAAGCTGTGCGGCGTTGGCTTGGTCGACCGCGACCGCCGGCCTCTGCGATTGACCGATGCCGGGGAGATGTACCTGGAGGCGTCGCGCGACATCATTCGACGATTCGAAGAGCTCGAGTCCAGGCTCGCCGCTCACAAGAGCGAAAACGGCGGCGCGATTCGGGTCGCCTGCATCTACTCGATCGGGCTCTACGAGATGGCGCGCGTGCGGGAGGAGTTTGAAAAGCGCTTCGACGGAGCGCGCATCCAGCTCGAATACATGCGTCCGGACAAAATCTATGAGGCGCTCGAGCAGGATCGCGCCGATTTGGGTTTGGTGAGTTACCCGGCTTCGACCCGCGAGCTGCGCGCGATCAATTGGCGCTTGGAAAAGATGGTCTTCGTTTGCCACCCTTCGCATCCGCTGGCCGGCGAAAAGACGATCCAGCCTACAGATTTGGCGCGCGCGGACTTCGTGAGCTTCGACCGCGGCTTACAGATTCGCCGCGCGCTCGATCGGTTCTTCCGTGAACACGGCGTAAACCGCGAGGTGGCCTATGAGTTCGACAACATCCAGATGATCAAGGAAGCGTTGTCGATCGGCCAGGGTGTGAGCATCCTGCCGGAGCGTACGGTGCGGCAAGAGGTCGCCGACGGGCGCTTGGTAGCCATTCCCATCGCGGCGGAGGGTTTGGTGCGGCCGGTCGGCATCCTGCTCCAGCGCCGCAAGAAGCTCTCTCCTGCTGGAGAGCGCTTTCTGGAGTTCCTGCAGGAACGCGCCGGCTAAGCGCTGTCCTGCCCGGCGGCACAACGGAGCCCGATAAGCATATCCCTATCCCGCTGAGGGGCCGATGGTAGAGGAAGGAGTGCGCGTGGACGCAATCGTTGCTTGGAGTCTGCGTTTTTCGCGCTACAATGACGACTCCCCCGGTTCAGACTACGGTGAATTGTATGTCTATTTTGGGGATTTCCGCTTACTACCACGATTCAGCCGCCGCCTTGGTTCGCGACGGTGAGATCATTGCTGCGGCCCAAGAAGAGCGCTTTACCCGGAAAAAGCACGATCACCGCTTTCCGACAAACGCGGTGGAGTACTGTCTCCGGGAAGCGCGCTTGCGGCCTTCCGAACTCGAAGCGGTCGTTTTTTACGACAAGCCACTACAAAAGTTCGTCCGATTGATTGAGACTTATCTCGATTACGCCCCCGCAGGCATCCGCTCCTATTTGCAGGCGATGCCGCTATGGCTCAAGGAAAAGCTCTGGATGCGGGACCAGATCCCGAACGAGATCGAGGGCTACGAGGGTAAGGTGCTCTTCACCGAGCACCATGAGTCGCACGCAGCGAGCGCATTCTTTCCTTCGCCCTTTTGCGAAGCGGCCATCCTTACGATCGACGGCGTGGGCGAGTGGGCGACATCGAGTTATGGCTACGGCCGCGACAACGAGATTCACCTCGAAGCCGAAACGCATTTCCCGCATTCCCTCGGCCTGCTCTATTCGGCCTTCACTTACTACACCGGCTTCAAGGTGAATTCGGGCGAGTACAAGATCATGGGCCTGGCGCCATACGGCGAGCCCAAGTACGTCCAGAAGATCCTCGACGAGCTGATCGACCTCAAGGAAGACGGCTCGTTGCGGTTCAACATGGACTACTTCAACTTCTGCCAGGGCTTGACGATGACCAACGCGGCCTTCGACAAGCTCTTTGGCGCGCCGCCGCGCAAGCCCGAGTCGACGCTGACGCAGCGCGAGATGGACTTGGCGCGCTCGGTACAGGAAGTCACCGAAGAGGCCGTACTGCGCATGGGCCGCCACGTGCACGAGCAGACTGGCATGCGCAACCTCTGCATGGCCGGAGGCGTGGCCCTGAACTGCGTGGCAAACGGCCGGCTCTTGCGCGAAGGGCCGTTCAAGGAAATCTGGATCCAGCCCGCGGCAGGCGACGCCGGCGGCGCGCTCGGTGCGGCTCTTTCGGTTTGGTATCAGTACAAACAGGAGCCGCGCGACCCCGTCGCGGCGGCCAAGGGCGACATCGACGCGATGAAGGGCTCCTACTTGGGCCCATCCTACTCCGATGACGAGATCGAGGCGGCGCTCGGCGCGCTCGGGGCAAACTACCAGCGCCTGACCACAACCGAAATGCTCGCCGAAACCGCCAGGGCGCTCGCCGACGAGAAAGTCGTCGGCTGGTTCCAGGGCCGCATGGAGTTCGGACCGCGCGCGCTGGGCGGGCGCAGCATCTTGGGCGATCCGCGCTCGACGAAGATGCAGTCGGTGATGAACCTCAAGATCAAGTACCGCGAGAGCTTCCGCCCGTTCGCGCCCTCGGTGCTACGCGAGGCTTGCCCGAAGTGGTTCGACCTCGACAAGGAATCGCCCTACATGCTGATCGTCGCACCGGTCTGCGAGGACATCCGCATCCCGATGACCTCCGAGCAGGAAAAGCTCTTCGGCATCGAAAAGCTGAACGTTCCGCGCTCGGCGATCCCTGCGGTCACGCACGTGGACTACTCAGCGCGCATCCAGACCGTGCGGCCGGAGACCAACGGGCTCTACTACGATTTGATTGCCGAGTTCGACCGCCTGACCGGCTGCCCGGTGGTGGTCAACACGTCGTTCAACGTGCGAGGCGAACCAATCGTCTGCACGCCCGAGGACGCCTATCGCTGCTTCATGCGCACCGAAATGGATGTGCTCGCCCTGGGCAATTGTTTGTTGCGCAAGCCCGACCAGGCCGAGATGGCCGACGATACGGCTTGGCAGGAGGAGTTCCAGCTTGACTAAGCGGACGCAACAGGACGAGACGCGCGAGGCGCGCAAGTCCGCCTTCGTGGTGGCGGCGGTTTGCTTCGGAATCGCGGGCTGGAATCTCTACAAGCAGCGCACCCACATCGCCTACCCGGCCGGCGCCATTGGCTGCGTGCTCGCGCTGCTGGGCTTGGCGGTCCCGGCGGGTGCGCGGGCGTTCCACCGCGTCTGGATGAAGCTCGCCCACGCGTTGGGCTGGGTGAACAGCCGCATCCTGCTGGGCGGGATGTTCTACTTGGTCATGGCCCCGATCGGCTGGATCGTGCGCATGACCGGCGGCGATCCGTTGAACCGGCGGAGAGCCGCGCAACCGACCTACTGGATCCCGCGCAAAGTCACGCGGCCGTCCCCGGAACAATTCGAGAGACTATTCTGAGGAGAGTTGGGAGCCTGCAATGAGCAAGATCGGCATGTTGGGCGAATTTACGATGTTCCTGAAGGAGAACAAGAAGTTGTGGCTCTTGCCCATCGTGATCACCCTGGTTCTGCTCGGCGCCTTGTTGGTGGTCGTGCAGGGCTCGGCGCTTGCGCCGTTCATTTACACGGTGTTTTAGGGGGCATCAGAGCCGCAGGCGCAAGACTGCGGTACGTTCAGAACAGCTCAGCCCGCTGCAAAGTACCGCGCCCTCGTGGGCGCGGCTCTGATCCGGCCAGCTCTTACAGATCCACCTCTTCCCAAGTGACGAAGCGCTTCTCGTCGATCGCTTTGCGGCCCATGATCGCCGCGAGCGTCGCGTACTTGCCGTAGAGGGCGTTATTGAGCGGCTCCGTGCGTGCGCGCACGTGCTCGAAGAAGGCATTCATCGCGAGCTGGTTCATGTTGCCGCGGTCTCCCTCGAAGAGCTTGCGGGGCGGGACGCGCTCTTCCCCTCGCTCGGTGAGCTCGTAGAACGTCCCCGAAGGCAGATCGACCGCGCCTTCCGAGCCCCAGATGCGTTCTTGAATCCCGGTAAAGCCCGGCGGGTCGATGTAGATGTGGGTGAAAGTCAGCCGCACATCGTTGGGGTACTCGTAGATCACCGCGTAGTTGTCGTAGATCGTGCGGCCCGGCGGCACGTTCTTGTAGACGTTGATGCCGCCCGAGCCCATCGCGCGCAGCGGATGCGTCTTCGTCGCCCAATTCATCAGGTCGAGAATGTGAACGGCCTGCTCGACGATGATGTTGCCCGAGCGGGAGGCGTCGAAGATCCAATCCTTGTCGCGTGGAAGATCGCCGCCGTGGCGGTCTCCTGCATGTAGGCGATCTCGCCGATGCCGCCTTGGTGGATGAGGTCGATGGCGGCGCGGCGCACCGGGTCGTAGCGGAGCTGAAAGCCGGCTCGCAGCATCTCTTGCTCGGCCGGCGGCATCCATCACGGTCTTCACGTCCTGCTCGTCGACGCCCATGGGCTTCTCGAGATAGACGTCTGTGCCGGCGTCGAGCGCGGCGGACGCCATCTCAGCGTGCAGGTCGACGGGTGTGGCGATGATGACGGCGTCGAGGTCTTTGCGCTCGACGAGCTTGCGCCAGTCCTCGAGCAACTCAGGCTTGTGGTCTTTGCCGATGGTCGCGCCACGGTCGCGAGCCGCCGGATCAATATCACAGACGGCGACGAGCTTGACGTTGGGTGCGCCGACGATGCTCTTCAAGTCGGCCGAACCGCGTCCGCCGACGCCGACGATTGCGGCGCGGACTTGATCGCTGGGCGGCTGCGCGGCAAGGAACGCCGGTGCGGCGAGAGTGGCGAGAGCTTGGCGTCGGGTGGGCATCGAGCGGTCATTCTAGCAGCCCTCAACCTCGCGCGCGGATGCGGATGGGTCTACTATAGGTGGGGTTTTCATCATGCGCAGCATCAGCAGACGAAGCTTTCTGGCGGCGGTGGGCGCGGCCACACTCGCGCGAGGCGCGGGGCTGCAGGCGTTCTTGGCCACCGGCCACGACACCTACATCGCCGACAGCGCGGGCAAGCGTCTGTGGGAATACCCCACCGGCTCGCGCGATGGCTGGGTGCTGCCCAACGGCAACATCCTACTCGCGATCAACCGTACCAAGGACGGCTACGGCGGCGGCGTGGTCGAGGTCACCCGCGAAGACAAAGAGGTCTTCCGCTTCGACGGCAGCCAGGACGAGGTCAACACGGTCCAGCCGCTCGAGGGTGGACGCCTACTGCTGACCGAGGCCGGCGACCGGCCGCGTATCCTCGAGGTCGATCGCACGGGCAAGATCCTGTTCGAGCTCGCCATCCCCTGCCAGACCGAAAACCACCACATGCAGACGCGCATGACGCGCAAGCTCGCCAATGGCAACTACCTCGTCCCGCAGATGGGCGAGATGGAAGTCGTCGAGTACACGCCCAAGGGCGAGGCCGTCTGGCGCGCCAAAACGCCCGGCTGGCCCTTCCAGGTGATGCGGCTCGACAGCGGCAACACCTTCATCACCTGCACACGGGCGCACGAGGCGCGCGAGGTGGACCCGGCGGGCAAAGTCGTCTGGCGCATCTCGAACGAAGATTTCGACGAGCCGATCATCGTCGACTCCTGCGGCGCGCAACGGTTGCCGAACGGCAATACGGTCTTCACGAGCTATGGCGCGAAAGGCGACCAGGTCAAGTTGTTTGAGGTGACGCCCGCCAAGGAGATTGTCTGGACCTACCGCGACGGCAAGCCTTTCGGCATCCACACGTTCCAGGTACTGGCCCAGGGCGGCAAGGCGTTCCCCGGGAGGTCGTGGAAGTGAGCCGATTGGTCTGGCTGAGCCTTCTTTTCGCGTGTTCGGCCTTCGCCCAGCCCAAGACGAACGTGGTGTTCATCCTGGTGGACGACCTGGGTTGGCGTGACCTGGGCTGCTACGGCAGCCCGTTCTACGAGACGCCGAACGTCGACGGGTTGGCCTCGTCGGGCGTGCGCTTCACCAACGGTTACGCCGCCTGTCCGGTCTGCTCGCC
This sequence comes from Bryobacterales bacterium, assembly GCA_041394905.1. GTDB lineage: Bacteria > Acidobacteriota > Terriglobia > Bryobacterales > UBA6623 > RI-231. The sequence goes on from JAWKHJ010000007.1 coordinate 195,193, forward strand.
CACGCGCTCGAGCATCATGACGGGCAAGTACCCGGTGCGCGTCGGCATCACCGACTACATCAACCCGCAAGGCCGCAACCAGCCCGCGAGCTGGACCCGCAACACGAAGCTGCTGCCGGCGGCCTACGCCGACCGGCTGGCGCTGGGCGAGACCACCCTGGCCGAGGCGTTCAAGGCCAACGGCTACGCCACCTTCTTCGCCGGCAAGTGGCACTTGGGACCCGAAGGCTTCTATCCCGAGAACCAGGGCTTCGACGTCAACAAGGGCGGCATCGAGCAGGGCGGCCCCTACGGCGGCAAGCGCTACTTCTCGCCCTACGGGAACCCGCGCCTGGAAGACGGCCCCGACGGGGAGCACTTGCCCGAGAGGCTGGGCCGCGAAACGGCCGCCTTCATCACCCAGCACAAGGACGAGCCGTTCCTGGCCTATCTGTCGTTCTACTCCGTTCACACGCCGCTGATGGCGCGGGCGGATCTCGAGCGTAAGTACCGCGCCAAGGCGCAAATCATGGGCTTCCACGGGCCGGCGTTCCTCGTCGAAGGCACGCGCGAGGCCCGTCAAAAGCAGGAGCATGCCATCTACGCTGGGATGGTCGAAGCCATGGACCAGGCCGTGGGCGTCGTGCTGCGGGCGATCGAGAACGCCGGCGTGGCCGACCATACGGTGGTTGTGTTCATGTCTGACAATGGCGGCCTGTCGACCTCGGAGGGCTCGCCCACCTCGAACGTCCCGCTGCGCGGCGGCAAGGGCTGGATGTATGAGGGCGGCATTCGCGAGCCGTTGATCGTACGCGCCCCAGGCGTGACGAAAGCCGGACGCGTGGAGGAGACGCCGGTGTCGAGCGTCGACTTCTTCCCGACCCTTCTCGAGCTCGCAGGCCTGCAAGCCATGCCCGAGCAGCACGTCGACGGCGTAAGTCTTGCTGGCCTGCTGAGCGGCAAGCCGCTCGACCGCGGGCCTCTCTACTGGCACTATCCGCACTACGGCAACCAAGGCGGCGCCCCCTCGGGCGCGATCCGCGACGGCGAGTGGAAGCTGATCGAGTGGTACGAAGAGGGCGAGCTTGAGCTGTTCAACCTGCGTCAGGACATCTCCGAGAAGTACAACCTGGTCGAGCTCTACCCCGAGCGCACCCAACGCATGCGAGCCATGCTCCAGCAGTGGCGCGAGCGCACCGGGGCCGTGATGCCGCCGCCCAACCCGAACTACGACCCGGCGAAGCTCTCCGGCCGCAGACCCTGAGCGCATGCCGAACCCTGCGCCCATGCCGGAGCGGCCCGCACCCGGTTTCGCTCAGGCGCTGCCGCCCATCCTGGTCCTGTCGTCGTTGATCGTCTACGGACTGGTCGCGCGGCCGTTATGGCTGGACGAGTCGGCGTTTCCGCTGGAGGTGATCTTCAGCCTCTCGGCGGGTTTCACCATCGCGTACCTGTTCCGGCTGGGCTACCGCTGGGACGAGATCCAGAGCTCGATCGTGCGCAAGTTCGCGCGCGGCCTGCCGGCGTTCTTCATCCTGATGGCGATCGGCGTGATCATCTCCTCATGGATGATCTGCGGCGCGCTGCCGATGCTGGTCTATTACGGGCTGCGGCTGCTCAACCCGGACTACATCTACCTGACGGCGTTCCTCGTCCCCGTGGTCTTCTCGTCTCTGACCGGCACCTCGTGGGGCTCGGCGGGCACGGTGGGCGTGGTGGTCATCGGCATCGCCTCTGCGCTGCGGGCAGACCTGGGGATCACCGCGGGCGCGGTGATCGGCGGGGCCTTCTTCGGCGACAAGCTCTCGCCGCTCTCGGACACCACCAACATGGCGGCGCTCGCCTCGGAAGTCGACCTGTTCGACCACATCCGCTCGATGCTTGTCACCACCATTCCTTCCGCGCTGCTCGCCGCTGCGGCCTATCTCGTGCTCGGCTTCGTGCGGCCGGCCGAGGTCAGCCAAGGGGACATTGCTTCGGTCGAACCGCTGCTCGCGTCGCTGCGTGAGATGTTCCGCTTCAACCCACTGCTGTTGCTGCCCCCGGCCATCATCCTCTACGGCTCACTGCGCAAGTTGCCGACCATCCCCACGCTGCTCGCCTCGGTGTTCAGCGCCGTCGTGCTTGCGCTCGCGTTCCAGCGCTTTGCCGTGGGCGACGTGATGCTGGCGCTCACGCGCGGGTTCGACGCCTCGATGGCTTCGTGGATGGCGAACACGCCTGAGCAGACGGCGGCCCTCGTCAACCGCGGCGGCCTCTACGCCATGAACGAGGCGGTGTTCATCGCCTTCCTAGTGTTCTTCTTCATTGGCGCGCTGGACGTGATCCACGCCATGCCGACGGTGGTCAATCGCATCTTTTCGTTCGCCTCCACGCGCCGCGACGCCATTCTGTCAGCCCTGGTAGCCGGCGGCGTCACCAACGCCTTGACCTCGAACCAGTACGCGACGAGCTTCATCGTGGGGGACGCCTTCCGCGAGCGCTTCGACCGGCTGCGTATCCCGCGCAAGGTGCTCTCGCGTTCGATCGAGGATTGGGGCACCATGATCGAGAGCGTCATCCCGTGGCATGCGACGTCAGTGTTCATGGTCGCCGCGCTTGGCGTGCCCTACGCCGAGTACGCTCCGTGGCAGCTGTTGACGCTGATCAACCTCGCCATCGCCCCGCTGTTCGCCATTTTCGGTATTGGCTGCTTCTATGACGAAGAAGAACCTGCACCCTGAGACCCTGCTCGCCCACTACGCCGAAGAGCGCCTGGAGCACAAAGGCGCCGTCGTGCCGCCGCTCTACCAAAACTCGCTGTTCGTCTTCGAAGATTGGGACGCGATCGACGAAGCGTTCGACGACCGCTATGAACATGCGATCTATTCCCGCGGCACAAACCCAACCGTGCGCTTGGTCGAGCGCAAGCTCGCTGCGTTGGCCGGCGCCGAGGCCGCGCGGCTGTTCGGCTCCGGCATGGCGGCGGTGAGCGCCGCAGTGCTCCACTACGTCGACGCGGGCGACCATGTGGTCGCCGTGAAGAATGTCTACGGCCCGACGAACAACCTGCTCAACCGCTACCTACGCCGCAAGATGAACCTCGAGACCACGTTCGTCTCGGGCGAATCGATCGAGGAGGTCGAGCAGGCGCTGCGCCCGAACACGCGCCTGCTCTACCTCGAGAGCCCTTCGTCGGCGGTGTTCTCCTTGCAGGACCTCGCCAAGACGACTGCCCTCGCCCGCTCGCGCGGCGTGGCGACGGTGATCGACAACTCGTGGGCCACGCCGATCTTCCAGAAACCGCTCGCGCTCGGCGTCGATCTCGAGATCCACTCGGCGTCGAAATACCTGGGCGGGCACAGCGACATCATCGCCGGCGCGCTGATCGGCGACGAGGAGACAATCCGCGAGATTGCCGTCAACGAAGCTGAGCTGCTTGGTGGCAAGATGGCGCCGTTCGAGGCTTGGCTGATGCTGCGGAGCTTGCGTACGCTGCCCATCCGCATGCGCCAGCACCAGGAGAACGCGCTCGCGGTGGCGCGCTTCCTCGCAGGCCGCCCAGAGGTGAAACAGGTGCGCTTCCCGGGTCTCGAATCGCACCCCCAGCACGCCCTCGCCTTGCAGCAGATGAGCGGCTTCAGCGGCCTGATGAGCTTCGAGCTCGCCACGAGCGAGATCGAACGGATCAAAGCGTTCGTCAACGCGCTCGAGCTCTTCCAGCTCGGCGTGAGCTGGGGCGGACACGAGAGTTTGGTCTATGCACCGGCGATCAGCTACCTCAAGGAGCTGCCACCGGACCAGTTCGCCGCTCTGGGCATCTCCGCGGGCGACATCCGCATCTCCGTCGGCCTGGAAGCGGCCGAAGACCTGATCGCGGATCTGGAGCAGGCGCTCCGGGCGATCGAAGTCTAAGACGGATTTTTCGTCCACGGATCCGGCCCCGCAAACGTCGGTAGTGCAGTGCTTGGTCGAACCAGCGCGCTCGTGCTGTTTGCGGTTGCGGTTCCCGCGCATCCCCAGGCCTTGCTGCGCGGCCTTGTCGAGACGCTCGAGGACGACGAGCGCCGCCCGGTCGCCGAGGCCGCGGTGCGGGCGTTCGTCCGGGGCGAAGCGGTGGCTGTCGCCTGGAGCGACCGCGAAGGCCGCTATGCGCTCGAGGTTCCCGCCGAGACTTTTGAGCTGAGCGTACGCAGGCCCGGCTATGTGGTGACGCGCGCCGGGGGCTTGGCCCTGCCACGGGTGCAACGCTTCTGCGCGGGCGATTGTGGCGAGGTCGACTTCCTGCTCGCGCACGGCGGCGTTTGAGGTCTGGGTCTCGACCCTCGGGCGATCCTTTCCACGCGTGCGCATCCGGTTGAGCCCCACCGGCTCCCAAGGACACAGCCTCCCGCGAAGAGCGCACGGACGACCGCGGCGCCGCGCGGTTCCATGGCCTGGCGGCTGGCCGCTACCGCCTCGACTTCCACCCTGAGCCTGGCGACTCTCGCTCGGGCCGCTCTACGAGATCGACGCGGCGGAGGTCGAGCTTCGCCCAGGCGAGAACGCACCGTTGCACCTGAGCGCCCGCCGCGTCGGCGCAGACACGTTTTCGCTCTCCGCCGTGATCGAAGGCGTGGACTTCGACAACGCCCCTACACGCTGATCATTCGTCCGCTCGGAGGTCCGCCGGAGGACGCCTATTCGATGCTCCAGCTTTCGTCGCAGCTCACGATTCCCCGCTTGCCGCGCGGTGAGTACGTGTTGAGCTCCGGCCGATGGGCGCTTCGGTCGCGGCTCGGACTCGCTTCCTAGGCCAGGTTCGCTTGGACGAGAACCGCCCGGCGTCGTGCTACGGGGCCGAGCCACCGAACGCTCGTGGGCAACGTCCGCTTCGAGGAGGGTGCGCCGGAGACGGTCGAGCTGGCCTTGCGCTCCGACGAAGGTTGGACCTGGCGCTCGATCCGCGTAGAGCGGCGGTTCCCTCACTTCGAGGTGTGGGATGCGCCGCCAGGAATCTATGCGCTCGTGGCGGAACGTGAGGACTTCTTCCTGGTCGAAGCGCCGTCGTTCCAGCTCGCCGAAGGCTCGGGCAGGGCGATCGAAGTCGTCGTCTCAGCGCGGTTTGGCAGCGTCCGAGGGCGGGTGCGGGACGTCCAAAGCTCGGCAGTGCGCATCGAGCTCGAAGGCCCGGGCGGTGCGGTCGTCGCCGCGCCCGCGGGACGGCGCGTTCGCCTTCGAGCAACTCGCGCCGGGAGCTTACGCGCTTTGCGTGGCGGCCGGAGGTGCGCCGTGCGCCCCGGAGCGCGTCCGGCGATTCGCGATCGAGCCGGGCGACGAGATTGAGATCGAAGTGGGCGCCGCAATGAGGGCGGCTTGGCTGCTGATTCTGGCCGCCGCGGCCACCGCGCAGCAACCAACCGGCGGGGTCTCAGGGCGCGTCGTCGCCGGTCCCGGCGGTCCGCCGGTCCGCGGCGCGGCAGTGCGCGTGACGCGCGTCCACGAAGAAGTCGCGCTTGGCTGGACGGGCCCGGATGGCCGATTCTCGATCGAGGGCGCGCCGCCCGGGCGCTACGTCCTGGTTGCGACGAAGCCCGCCCTGCTCAAAGGCGACGCTCCCATCGACATTCGGGCGGGCGAAACCACGCAACGTCGAGATCGCGCTCGAATCCCCAGCGGTGTTCGCAGGCCGTGTCGCCGATCGGACGACCTGCCCGTCGAGGGAGCGCGCGTCGCGGTCGAGCGTTGGCGTAGCCGACTAGGACGTATCGCGCCCGAGCGCGTCCTCTCGGCGGAGACTGACGACCGCGGCGAGTTCCGAGCGACGGTCGAGCGCCCAGGGCGCTACCTAGTCGTCCTGCAGCCTCCGTCCAAGCCGGGAGTCGCGGGCGTGTTCGATCTGTTGCATCCGCCACTGTTCTATCCCGGCGCGCAGAATCCCGCTGAAGCGCAGCCGCTGCGCCTAGGGCGCGGCATGAAGATCGAAACGCTCGACTTCGAAGCGCCGGCCCGACCGGCTCTAGGGTGGTGCTGCTGGCCAAGACCGGCGTGCTGGGCCAACAGACGAGGAGCTGTGTGCAATGTGATTTTTCGCTGCTGGCGCGCCACGCCGAAACATGGATCGAAGTCCTCGCCGGGCAGTCCGACCGCTCGGGCCGCATCGAGATTCGGGGCCTACACACGGGGCTATATCGCGTTGCGATCATCGAAAGCGGGCCGGGTCGTCTCTTTGCCGGCTACGAGGACTTCGCCGTCAAGACGAACGAAACCACGATCCGCGAGGCGACGGCGTGGGCCGCATACGCCGCCCCGCTGACGCTGACCCTGGTCAACCCGCCGGAGGAGCTGCGCGGCGGGAAAGTGGAATGGGAGGCGGGCTTGCGCGCCGAGCCGCTTGGCCCACGCTATCAAGGCAGGCTGGACAATCTCCAACAGGCATCATGGGTCACGGACTCGCCGCACGCACCGTGCTCAGCCTACCGCCCGGAGAGTGGGCTCTCTCGCTGTCAGCTGGTCTACCGTGGCTGGAAGGCGCCTACATCGAGCAAGTGCTGACGGCGGGCCGTCCGCAGCCAGGGCCGCTCGTGCGGGTGAGCCCGCGCGGCTACGGGCGCCGGTCGAGGTGCGCGTCGGGTTTGGCATGGCGACCTTGACAGGCAAAGTGAAAGGGGAGACCCGAGAATCTGTTGGCGCCCGTCATCCGGGCAATTGCGGATCCACCGGGCGGCTACGGCCAGGATGGTGAGGTGATGGCCAACGCGGACGGAACTTTCGCGATGACTGAGCTCCGGCCGGGAGCGTACAAGATCTTTGCGGTCCTACCCAGCGCCCGCGGGTTGGACTTCACCGACCCCGAAGTGCAAGCGCGCTACGCCCAATACGGCGAGCGCGTGGTGCTCGAGTCGGGAGGCTCGCAACGGGTCGATCTCGAGACAGTTCGCTAATTCGCTTTGCGAATCGCCTGCACCAATTCGTTCTTCGACATCTTGCTGCGGCCGTCGACGCCCAACTGCTTGGCTCGGTTATAAAGCTCGTCCTTGGTGCGTTGCTCCAGCCGCTGGTTGGGATTGCCAGTCCCTTGTGTGGTCTCGTTCGGGGTGCGCCCTTCCTCGCGGCGTTGCTTGTTCACTGTCCGCGAGGCGATCTCTTCGGCTCGATCTTCCGAGCGGCCGCGGTCGAGCTCGCTTTGCTTGACGTGCTGGTATTGGCGTTCGTCCTTGTCGCTCCAGGCTGACGGCATGGTTGGGCCCTCCTACAGTGGTAGAAGGCTGCGGAGCGGGCTTGTTACCCCTGGGCGGTTCGGGCCTAGTCGCCGGCCGTCTGGGCGGACTCCAGGTCGAAATCCTCGGCGCGCGACGCCTCCCGCGACTCGCGGCGCGCTCGAGCGTGAAGTAGACCACCGGAATGAACACAAGCGTGATCAGCGTGGACGAGGTGAGGCCGCCGATCACCACGCGCGCCATCGGCGCTTGCAGCTCGCCGCCTTCGCCGAGGCCCAAGGCCATTGGCAGCAGACCGAGCACCGTGGTGATGGTGGTCATCAGAATCGGCCGCAGCCGCCTGGATCCCGCCGTCACGACCGCGTCGCGAACGCCGTAGCCGTGCTCGCGTCGCAGCAGGTTGGTGTAGTCCACCAGCACGATCGCGTTGTTGACCACGATGCCGACTAGCACGATCACACCCAGGAATCCCTGCATGTTGAACGTAGTGCCTGTCAGCAGCAAAGTCAGCGCCACGCCCACGAAGGCAAGCGGGGCCGAGAAAAGGATGATGAACGGGTCGCGCACCGACTCGAACTGCGCCGCCATCACCATGTAGACCAACAGCAGCGCCAGCAAGGCGGCGAAGGTCATCTGCCGAAACGCCTCCTGCTGTTCCTCGTACTCGCCGCCGAAGATGAACTCATAATCGGCCGGACGCGAAATCTGGCCCAATTTGGCACGCAGGTCCTGGACCACGCTGCCCAAATCACGGTCCTCGATGATGCCGCTGACCACGATGATGCGCTGCTGGTCCGCACGTGTAATTTCGACCGGCCCCTCGCGGCGCTGTGTGGACGACCGCCGAGGCAGGGATCGTGCCTCCGTCGGGCAGCCGCAGGAGACTTGGCCAATCTGCGAGATGTCGAGTCGGTCCTGCTCAGCCAACCGCACCAGAATGTCGAACTCGTCGCCTTCCTCGCGGTACATCGAAGCCCGAGTGCCGCCAATCGCGGTCTCCATCGCCTGAGCCACCTGCGAGACCGTCAGGCCCATGCTGTGCGCCTTCTGGCGATCTACACGGACGACGAGCTCGGGCGTACCCGGCTGCCGGCTCAACTGCGCGCTCGCCACGCCGTCGGTCGAGAGCATCGCCGCCAGAGCCTCGTCGGCCAACCGCTTGGAGATCTCCGGATCATGGCCTCGCACTTCCACTGAAAGCCGTCCGTCGCCGAAGGCGCTGCCGCCGTGCGTACGTACCGAGCCGCGGACTCGCGTTTGGACGATCATGCCAGGCCCCGGCGTCAACAGCCCACGCAGCTCGCCTGCGATTTCGGCTGCCGAGCGTTCGCGCTCGTCCTGATCGATCAGGTAGATGCGCATGTCGCCTTCGTTGCCGCCTTCGGCTCGCCAAGTGCTGTCGCTGCCGGCTTCGGACATGATCGAACGCGCCTCGGGAACGTGCTCACGCACGGTCTGTTCCATGCGCTTCATGACCTGGTCCGTCACTTCCACGCGCGTCCCTGGTTCGAGCGTCACGCTGATCCAGATCATGCCTTCGTCTAGCTCCGGCTCGAGCTCGACGCCGATCAACGGCCACACGTAGACCGCGCCCGCAAACAATAGCGCGGCCGAGCCGGCGACGATCGCGCGGTGGTCGAGCGACCAGCCGAGCGTGTTCTCGTAAGTCCGCGACAAGCCATCGAGCCGGCGTCCAATCCAGCCGCTGAGGCCGCGGCTCTTGTCCGTCCGCTGCTTGCGCAAAAACTTTGAGCACAGCATGGGAACGATCGTGATTGCCGAGAGCAACGAGCAGAACAGCGCGAACGACACAACCCAGGCCAACTGCTGGAACGTCTGTCCGGCCACGCCCTGCATGAACAGCACCGGGACAAACACCGCGATCGTCGTCAGAGTCGACGCCGTGATCGCCACCGAAACTTCCTTCGAGCCGAGAATCGCGGCTTCCTTACCATCGAGGCCCTCCTCGCGATGGCGGAAGATGTTCTCGAGCACGACGATGGCGTTGTCGACCAACATGCCGACGCCCAGCGCCAACCCGCCGAAGCTCACCGTGTTTAACGTAAAGCCGTTGAAGTACATCAGCGCGAATGTGGCAATCACCGAGATCGGAATCGCCACGCCGATGATGAGGGTCGAGGTAAAGCTGCGCAGGAAGAACAGCAAGACGAAGATCGCCAACAGGCCGCCAACCATGGTCGACGTCTTCACGTTGTTCACGGACGCGACGATGAATTCGGACGAATCCCACGGAATGCCAACCGAGATCGACGAGTAGTCGCGATTGATCTTGTCGACCTCTTCGCGCACCACCTGGGCCACTTCCACCGTGTTGGCCCCGGACTGCTTGTAAACGTAGAGCCGGACGGCAGGCTTGCCGTCGACGCTGACCTTGAAGCGCACGTCCTCGTGCGAATCCTCAACCGTAGCGATGTCGCGGATGTAGATGTTGACGCCGTTTCGCGTCGCGACGGCCACGTCGAGGATGTCCTGGATGTCATCGAACTCGCCCTCGGTGCGAACGAGCACCTCGTAGCGGCCTTCTTGTACTGGACCGACCGGGCGATTGAGGTTCTCGTTGCGTAGCGTCGAGACGACATCGTTGACTGAGAGATTCAGCGCTTGAAGCTTTTCGAGCGAGAGCTTGACCTGAATTTGCCTCCGCAGCCCGCCGCGGATGTCGGTGGCGGCTACGCCGGGGGCGCGCTCCAGGCGGTACTGGATGTTCTTCTCCGCGAAGAAGCGCAATTCCTTGGCGTCCATTTCGGGCGAGGAGACGGTGAGGTAGAGGATGGGATACTGCGAGACGTCGTACTTGTAAAGCGTCGGCGGCTCGATGTCATCGGGCAGCGCGCTGCGCCGACGGTCGAGCCGCGAGCGCATCTCAGCGGCGGCCTCGTCGAGGTTGGTGCCGTAGCCGAAACGCAGCCGGACGCTGGCGCGGCCTTCGGAAGAGGATGAAGTGATTTCTTCGACGCCAGGCGTAGCGGCCAGAGCCTGCTCGAGCGGCCGCGCGACCAGAGTTTCCATCTCCTGCGGCGCAACGCCCGGGTACCCCACGTTGACGCTCAACGTCGGATATTCGGTCTCTGGCATGAGGTCAACCGGTATCTCGACAAACGCAATCCCCCCAAGGAGCACGGCCATCAGACAAGCCATGATCACGGTGACAGGACGATGAATTGAGAATTCCGGAAGACTCATAAATGCACTAGAGGGCGCACGGACCCGCCCTCTTATAGACACGTCAGCTAGACCGGAAAGGTTACGGTTGTACAGATTTTGTGCAGATTGTGTGCACTTGTCGGGCTAGCTCGCGGGCTGGCGCAGGTCTTTTAGATTGAGCCGCCAGCCGCCCCAGTAGTCATCCGCCTCGACGGCGTAAGCGGCATCCATTGCGGAGCCGGCCGGAAGAGCGGGGTGGAGTTGGGCCATTCGCCAACCCATCGCCCAGAGGTTCGAGCCGCCGTGGTCGAGCCGTAGCTTGAGGTGCTTTTCCTTGAGCACGCGCGGCTCGGCCAGCAGCCGCACGCCGGCGGTGGCGAAGACCGGCGTCGGGTTGCCCAGCCCGTGAGGTGCGAGCTTGGCGATCGAACCCATCAGCTCGTCGCCGATGGCGGCGAATTCGAGCTCGTCGTCGACCATCAGCTCGGGGATAAAGTCGTCGGGCCCGAGCAGGTTCAGCGCGTGCTCGTTCAAGCCCTCGCGCAAGGCCTCGATGCGCTCGGCCTTGAGTGAGCAGCCTGCCGCCATCTTGTGCCCGCCGAAGCGTTCGAAGATCGGGGCCAGCGCCTCGAGCGCCTCGACCAAGTGGAACGCCGGGATGCTGCGGCCCGATCCGGTCGCCAGGCCCGTTTCCGGGTCGATACTCAGTACCAGCGTCGGCCGGTGGAAGCGTTCGACGATGCGGCTGGCGCAGATGCCGATGACGCCCGGGTGCCAGCCCTCGCCCTCGACCACCAGGAACGGCAACACGTCCGGCGGCGGGACTCGTCCAAGCCGCTCGAGAATCTCTTCGACGACGGCTTCTTCCGCAGCTTGGCGTTCGGCGTTGAGGCCGTCGAGCTTCTGCGCCAGCTCGCGGGCGCGCTCGGGGTCAGCGGTGGTAAAGAGCTCGACCACGTCGCGGGCGGTGTCCATGCGGCCGGCGGCATTGATGCGCGGGCCGATGCGGAAACCAACGTCGCCAGCCGAAACCAGTCCTTTTTCTCGCAAACCGGCGACTTCGAGCAGCGCGTCGAGCCCCGGGTTGCGCGGTGTACGCAGCCCTTCGAGGCCGATCTTGACGAAGACGCGATTCTCGCCCGCCAGCGGCACCAAGTCCGCGACCGTGCCGATGGCGACGATCTTGAGCATCGAAGTAAGGATCTTCGCGACCTTCTCGCGCGGCCAGTCCGTCTCGGTCAGCAGCGCCTGGGCGAGCTTGAAGGCGATGCCGACGCCGCAAAGGTTCTTGTCGGGGTAGTCGCAGCCGGGTTGGTTGGGGTTGATCACCGCCAACGCCCGGGGCGCGGCCTCTTCAGGCAGGTGGTGGTCGGTGATGATGGCGTCGATCCCCAGTTCGCGCGCCCGCTCGACCACCGCCGCTTCGCGGATGCCGGTGTCGACGCTGATCAGCAGCTTGACGCCTTCGCTCGCCGCGCGCTCGATCACGTCCTCGCGCATGCCGTAGCCTTCGCGCACGCGGTGCGGCACGTGGAACGAAGCCTCGCCGCCGAGCAGCTCGAACGTCTTGAGCAACAGCACGGTCGCGGTCGTGCCGTCGACATCGTAGTCGCCGTAGATGAGGATCTTTTCCTTCGCCTCGATCGCCTTACCGATGCGGTCGACCGCCGCGCGCATGCCGAGCAGGCGAAACGGATCAAGCAACTGGTTGAGAGAGGGCTCGAGAAACGCGGCCGCGGCGTCGGGATCGGAGACGCCGCGCTGGGTGAGCAATCGCGCCGTGATGGCCGGGATGCCGAGGGCGGCGCGAATGCGTTCCGCGGCTGCGGAGTCGTGGTCGCGGCTGACCCAGCGGCGCTGCATCACTCGGTCATGACGAGGATGTCGCCGTCGAGGTCGAAATCGCGCGCCGCCGGAGTAACGATCGTCTTGCGGTTGATGTAGATCTTCTTCCCGAGCGTGCGCGCGGCGGGCATCGTCTTCGGAGACGAAGTCGACGGTCTGAACCTGAGCGCCGGCGGCTTGGGCTCAGCCGCAGGAGCGGGAGCAGCCGGAGCGGAGGCGGAAACAGCGGCCGGCTGCGCGCCGAGCAGGCGCAGGCGTGCAGGTTGGCCGCGGGAGCGACGCTCGGGCCGCGGCCGGCCAAGAAGCGGTCGACGACCTGGGTCGCGGCGTCGCGGGCGGTCGGTTTGTTCGCCATGATGTTCGCTGCGGGCTTTGCCGGGGCGGCCACCCGGTCTTGCGCGCCAAATAGCGGTCAACAGCGGCGGCGATGTCGCCCCGCCCGGCCCCTTGCGGCGCCGCGGCCGCCGCCTTGGGAATGTTCTCGCCCCGGAAGTAAGCCTTCGCCTCAGGGCTGGTGAACGCCTCTTCGGGCTCTCGCACTTTGAAGGCGATGCGCTTGATGTTGATCAAGTGCAGCGGCGTTACGTTGTCCGAAGTCGAGTTACCGGCCACTGCGCCGCAACCGAGCGTCATCGCCGGGGCCACGTTGGTCGTGATGCCGGTCGAGCCTTGCGGCGACGGCGTGTTCACAAGCACGCGGAAAGCCGGCATCCGCATGCCGTACTTTTTGACGTTCTCGCGCGAGGACGAGTAGATCACGCAGGTGTGCCCGTCGCCGCCGAAGCGCAGAATGCCTGCGCACGCCTCGACGCCCGCCTCAAAACTCGGCACGAACAGCACTGAGAGGACCGGCGAGAGCTTTTCCATCGAGAGCGGGTGCTCGCGCCCCACGCCCTGAATCTCGACCGCTAGGATGCGCTCGGATTCCGGGATCGCAAAGCCCGCCATCGCGGCGATCTTCTGCGGCGATTGGCCGACGCAATCCGGGTTGATGCCGAACGAGTGCGTGACCAACAGCTTCTCAAGCGCCTTGCCCTGTTCGGCGTCGCAAAGATACGCCCCGTGCGCGGCGAGCGCGCGCCAGACCTCTTCACGGTGACGCTCTTCGACGACGATCGTCTGCTCGGAGGAGCAAACGGTTCCGAAATCGAAGCTCTTGCCGTCGACGACCTGCCGCACGGCGTCTTCAATGTTCGCCGTCGAGTCGATCAGCACCGGGACATTGCCGGGACCGACGCCCAAAGCCGGCTTGCCGCTCGAGTAGGCGGCGCGCACGATGCCCGATCCGCCGGTCGAGAGGATGATGCCGGTGCGGTGGTGCCGCATCAACTCGTTGGTGCCCTGGATCGTCGCCTCGTTCACGCACTGCACCACGCCCTCGGGCGCGCCGGCGTCCACGGCCGCCTGGGCGAGCAACGCCGCAGCCTGACAAGTGCAGCGGCGGGCGCGCGGGTGCGGGCTGATGACGATCGTATTGCGCGACTTGAGCGCAATCAAGACTTTGTAGAAAACCGTCGAAGTCGGGTTGGTCGTCGGCAGGATTGCGGCGACCACGCCCATCGGCTCGGCGACCTCGATCAGGCCTTCCTCTTCGCTCTCCCGGATCACGCCGGCGGTCTTGAGGGGCCGAATGTAGCGGTGCAGCGTGTCGGAGTTGAGCAGGTTTTTCGCGATCTTGTCGCGGACGTTGCCATAGCCCGTCTCCTCGACCGCAAGTTCGGCGAGCGCGACGGCGTTTTCGCGCGCAACCTGGGCCACGCGGTCGACGATCGCGTCAACCTGCTCTTGCGAGTAGTCGCGGTACTTCAGGAATGCGTCGTAGGCCGCTTGGACCTTCTGACGGACTTCCTGGAGCGAGCGAAGATCCTTGTCTTCGAGCATCAGATGCCGGCGTTTCGCGCTCAGTCAGCCGAGCCGCTGGAGACGTTTTTGGGCGTGATGAGCTCGGTGTCGTCAGTCGGACCGGGGATCACGTGAACGCTGACGAGCTCGCCGACGCGGCGAGCGGCGGCGGCGCCGGCGTCAGTGGCGGCCTTAACCGCGCCTACGTCGCCGCGACAGGTGACGAGCACGACCGCGGCGCCGACGAACTCTTTGCCTTCGAGCGTCACGTTGGCGGCCTTGACCATCGCATCGGCGGCTTCGATGGCGCCGGTAAGCCCCTTGGTTTCAATCATTCCTAGCGCACGCATGTATAGGTTCCCTCAATACGGAGCAAAGCTGAAGGTAGCACACCCCGAAAGACCCACACAAACGCCGACCCACCGCAAACACGACCGCAAAAAAATGTGTTGAAGTCGCCCTGTTTCCGATTGCCGCGGCTTCGGGGCCGTGATACGTTCGTTGCGACGATGGAGCAGCCGCTCGAGCGCGTCCCAAACGCCAAGTCCGTCAACGCCGGCGCCGGCTGCCTGATGCTGTTCGGCCTGCCGTTTTTCCTCGCTGGGCTGCTGTCGCTGTGGGCCGGCTACAGCGAATGGAGCTCAGGCGACCCGCAGGAGAACTGGTGGGTCGCGCTGGTGGTTGGCTCGATGTTTGCTCTGGTTGGCGGCGGAATCATGGCGGGCGGCTACTTTGGCCGCGGCAAGATGCTCAGCGCCGCCCAAGCCGAGCAGCGACATCCGGCGGAGCCGTGGATGTGGCGGGACGACTGGGCCCAGGGCCGCGTGGACTCCGACACGCGGGGCGTGATGTGGTTCGCCTGGATTTTCGCGTTCTTCTGGAATGCGATTTCGGCCGTTCCGCTGATCGCAGGACAAGACCAACTCTCCGATGACCCCTGGGCGCTGGCGCTCGTGGGCCTGTTTCCGTTGGTCGGCGTATTCTTGCTCATCTGGGCCGTTCGCGCGACGCTTCGTTACCGCAAGTTCGGGGTCTCGCGCTTCGAGCTATCGACTTTGCCGGGCGTAATCGGGGGGCGATTAGCCGGACGCATCGATACGCGCCTGCCCGAACCGCCGCCCGAAGGCGTGCGCTTGAGCCTGGATTCGATCCGCATGGTGCGCTCCGGGAAGTCGACGCGCGAGAAGGTGCTTTGGAAGGACGAGCAGCTCATACCGGCGGCGCGGCTGAGCCGCGGTTGGCAGGGTGTCTCGATTCCAGTCGAGTTCCGGATTCCCGCTGACGCGGAGGAGAGCTCACGCGGCTCATACCGCTGTTTATGGCGTCTGTCGGCGGCAGCCGCGGTAGCGGGCGTCGACTTCCACGCTCGCTTTGAGGCGCCGGTCTACCGCACCGCCGAGAGCGCACGGGCATTCGCGAGGGACACGGACGAGCCAAACTCGACGGATTCGCCCGCCTGGACGTTCGCTTCGGACCATGAGCCCGCCTTCGATCCCGCGCAAGCAACATTCATTCAGCGACCGAGCCCCATGGGCGGAGTTGAATATTATTTTCCGGCGCGCTCCCAGCGCCGTGGCGGCATGGGTATGTTCCTGTTCCTCATGCTTTGGCTGAGGGCCTTGGCGGTGATGCTGCATTTTGAAGCGCCTTGGTTCTTCGTGGCGTTTTGGGATTTTTCGCGGCTCTGATTGCGTTCCGGAGCGATCGACGCGCTGTTTGGAAGCTCGACCGTTCGCGTGGAAGGGGACCGCATTGAGGCGGCGCATCGGATTCTGGGCTTTGGGCGTACACGTTCGATCCGCTTCGGCGAAATCGCCTCGATCCGAACGGCGGCCGGCTCGACGCAGAGCGAAACAGCGACCCAGGCTTCGCACGTTTGGTGGAACGTGCGCGCCGAACGCAAGGCGGGCGGCGACTTCCGCATTGCCCAAAACCTCAGCAAAAAGCAGGAAGCGGAATGGCTCGCGGAACAGTTACGGCGGCGGCTTTAGGAGCATGTTGCGCGCCTGGGATCGGCTTGTGGTATCCTACAAAGGACTTTTGACCCTTCCCAGCTGTGCTCTCTCCCTAACTTCTTGCGGGACTGAGCGCCGATAGGCAAAAGCAAAAATCCAACACATAGGAAGTCCCTCGCAGAGAATGGGCTACAACATTTACTTCGGCAACCTGCCCGAGTGGGTTACCGCAGACGACCTCAAGTCTTGGCTCGATTCGAGCGACTTGGTCGCGGACGCCATCCGCGTGATCCGTGATTTCGAGACGCAGGAGTCCAAGGGCTACGCCTTCGTGGAAGCTCCCAACGAAGAAGAGATGCAGGCGATCATTCGCCGCTTTAACCGGGCTCCCATCGACGGGAAGCTCCTCAGAGCAAAAGCCGCCCACCCCAAGGGCGAGAAGCCGCCTTCACGCGCGCAGCGCCGCGCTCGTCGCCGCGATGCCGGCGAAGTGCGCCGGGGCAAGGGCGCCAACAAGGGCGATCAAGTCGGTACGCTCGGCGAAGCGCTGCAAAAGGCGCTCTAAGCCGAATTCGACCCCGACGCGGTGTCGAGATCGGTTCTCGCGAAATCGATTTGTGACTACTCGATATCTATCGGCCACGCGGCTCGCCGTCGCGTGGCCGGTTCGTTTTGAGGGTCGATTCAGGCGAGAGCGGCGCGTACCGCGGAGAGTAGCGCCTCGTCATCGCCCGGATCGATCGTGCGCAAGTCGATCAGCAGCGCGTCATCCGCAAGTCGAGCGGTGACCGGCGGATCGCCCAAGCGCAGTCGGCGGTCGAGCGAGGAGGCTGAGCGCGCTCCCGCTGCTTCAGGCAGGATGCGCACCAGCGCCGTCGGCAAGGTTTGCTCCGGCGTCGAGCCGCCACCCAGCAAGGATTCGCCTTCGACAACCTCAGCGCCCAATCCCAACTCTCCAGCAAACGCCTCCGGCGCGTTCGCGCACCTGCTCTGTGCTGAGCCGGATCATGCGCAAAGCCGGCACCTGGTCCCAGCGCTCGAACAGATACTCGCGCAAAGTGGCTTCGAGCGCCGCGTAGACCATCTTGTCGGCGCGCAAGAGCGCGAAACAGCGGATGCCGGCGGACACGCGCGACCAGTTCCGGACGCCCGGCGATGAGTCCAGCTTGGGGCCCGCCGAGCAGCTTGTCGCCGGAGAACGTCACCAGATCCACTCCTTCGGCGAGCGCCGCCGCCACCGGAGGTTCCTCCTCGAGGCCATGCTGCGCCAGATCATAGAAGCAGCCCGAGCCCAGATCTTCAATCAAAGGAATTGCGTGTTCGCGCGCGAGAGCGACCAGTTCGGCTCGCGTCGGTCGGCCTGTGAAGCCGACGATCTCGAAGTTCGACAGATGGACGCGCAGGATGACCCGCGTCTCCTCGCTGACCGCCTCCTGAAAGTCCTCGATGCGGGTGCGGTTGGTCGCTCCAACCTCACGCAGCCGCGCGCCGGACTGCTCGAGGATGTCGGGAATGCGGAAGCCGTCGCCGATCTCGACCAACTCGCCGCGCGAGACGATCGCCTCACCGCCGCGCGCGAGCTCCGCCAGCACCAAGAAGATGGCCGCGGCGTTGTTGTTTACGACGATCGCCGGGGCGCCAAGCAGCCGCTCGAGCAAGCGCCCGGCATGCACATCGCGCTTGCCGCGGCGGCCGATATCTAGATCGTATTCGAGGTTCGAATAGCCTCCCGCCGTTCGCCTGACGGCTTCAACCGCTGCGGCCGAAAGCGGCGCACGTCCGAGATTGGTGTGCAGAATGACGCCGGATGCGTTGAGCACGCGCCGCAACGACGGGCGCGCCAGCGCGGCCAACGCCTGCTCCACACGCGCCGCGAGGCCCTCGAGCGAGACCGCACCACAGCTCGAAAGGATCTCCGCGCGCGCCTGCGCGAGCGTGCGACGAGACTCCTCGGCGGCAAGCGCATGCGGCGCATCCACCGCCCCGCGCGCCGCAACCGCCCGGATCAACTCGTCGACCGAAGGCAATGCGCGCAGGCGCGCTTGGCGGTCTGGATCGGGCTGAGCGGTCACGGCTTCGATTGTAGGACCGATTCTGTCCTTCGTGCGCGCCTCCTCCAGCGGTATACTCGGTCTTGTACCTGGGGCATCGGTTATCTCCACGGGTTGGGGCTGAGTGGAGCCTGAAGCGAGCCATCGCGGCGGGCGGCCGATCGTAGACAATAGGAAGCCGGTTTGAGCCTGAAAGTTTCGATTCTGGGCAGCGGCAGCCGCGGAAACGCGGCGCTGGTCGTGACGGCGCGTTCGAAAGTGCTCATCGACGCCGGCTTCAGCTATCGTTCGCTGTGCCGCCGGCTTGCCGAGGTCGGCGAGTCGCCAGAATCACTTGACGCCGTGCTGGTCTCGCACGAGCATTCCGACCACATCTCGGGCCTGCCTGTGCTCTCGCGCAAGGTCAAAGCGCCGATCTACATGACCGGCCGCACCTCCGCCGCCATCGACTGGGGCGAGAAGAAGCCGCACGTCGAGACGTTCGAGGCCGGCGCGAAGCTGGCCTTCGGGGATTTGGAGATCGAGACCTTCACGATCCCGCACGACGCCGTCGACCCGGTCGGGTTTACCTTCCGCCAGAACGGCTTCAAGGTCGGGCTGGCGACGGATCTGGGCTACGTCACCGAGTCGATCAAGCGCCACCTGCAAGGCTGCGACATGCTCGTGCTCGAATCGAACCACGATCTCGAAATGCTCAAGGTCGGCCCCTACCCTTGGTTCGTCAAGCAGCGAGTGATGAGCCGCGTCGGACACCTTTCCAATCAGGCCGTGTCCGATTTTTTGACCACGGAATTCGACCGTTCGACGCGCATCCTCGTGCTTGCGCACTTGAGCGGCAACAACAACCATCCTGAGATCGCGCGCATGTTCGCCGACCAGGCGTTGCGCCAAGCCGGCGCGAGCGCTACACGACTGATCGTCGCCGACCAGGACCGTCCGAGCGAGGTATACGAGTTTTGATCCCGCGCTACACGCGCCCGCGCATGGGCGAAATTTGGTCGGAGCAAAATCGCTTCCGGCAGTGGCTGAAGTCGAGCTGGCGGCTTCGGAAGCGCTGGCCGAGCTCGGCGAGGTGCCGGCGGAATCGGCCAAGGCCCTGCGCGCGCACGCGGACTTCGACGTCGAGCGCATCGCCGCGATCGAGGCCGAAGTGCGGCACGACGTGATCGCCTTCACCACAGCCGTATCGGAGAAGATGGCCGCCGCCGGCGCGGGCGAACACTCGCGCTGGCTGCACTACGGACTGACGTCCAACGACGTGGTCGATACCGCGCAGGCGCTGCTGATCAAGCAAGCCTCTGAACCGATCGCGGAGGGCATCGAGGCGCTGCGGGCGACGCTGAAGAAGCGCGCGTTCGAGTTCAAAGACACCGTGATCGTCGGCCGCACGCACGGGGTGCATGCTGAGCCGACCACATTCGGGCTCAAGCTTGCGAACTGGTACGCCGAGGCCACTCGCCATGCGGCGCGCTTTGCCGAGGCGCGCGAGCAGATCCGGGTGGGCAAGATCTCGGGAGCCGTCGGCACTTTCGCCCACATCAGCCCCCAGGCCGAAGAGAAAATCTGCGAGCGGCTGGGCCTAGAGGCTGCGCCGATCTCCTCGCAAGTCATCCAGCGTGACCGCCACGCGCACTACGTTTCCGCACTGGCCGGCATCGCAGCTACCTGCGAAAAGATTGCGCTCGAGGTGCGTCACTTGCAGCGCACCGAGGTGCGCGAGGCGCAGGAGTACTTCTCGAAGACCCAAAAGGGCTCTTCGGCGATGCCGCACAAGAAGAACCCGATCACCTCCGAGCAGATCTGCGGACTCGCGCGCGTGGTGCGCGCGAACGCCCAAGCCGCTTTCGAGAACGTCGCGTTGTGGCATGAGCGCGACATTTCGCACTCCTCGGTCGAGCGCGTGATCCTGCCCGACTCGACCATCCTGGCCGACTACCTGTTGGCTAAGACCGCCGATCTGATCGAGCGCTTGCTCGTCTACCCCGAGCGCATGCGCAAGAACCTCGAAGCGGGCGGCGGACTGATCTACTCCGGCCAACTCTTGCTCGAGCTCGCCTCGCGCGGCGTGCTGCGCGAGACGGCGTATCGTTGGGTGCAGCGTAACGCGCTCGAAGCCTGGGAGCAGGACGGCAACTTCCGCGCTTTGGTCGAAGCGGATCCCGACATCTCCGCAGCGCTGGAGCCCGGCGACTACGATCGGGCGTTCTCGCTCGACCACCAATTGCGCCACGTCGACCGGATCTTCGAGCGTGTCTTCGGCAAGTAGAGACGTCTGAGGGTTTTCCCCTAGGCGCTTTGTTGCGGAATTTGCTAGGCAAGCTCCCGGCATTCTGGTACGATTACACCCAGTTGAAGCGTATCTGAATGGATACGACGCAAGTAGGAGACTCCATGTCCCCGAAATCGTCGGTCGCATCGGAGGCCTTCGTGTCGGAGGCCAAGGAGACGCCTGTATGCAATTGCGCTCCATCGGACCCGGATGTCTAGGAGCCCACAGTGGAATAGGTGCGCCGCACATTCTGTTGGCGGCGCATGACGCCGCCGTGCGTCTCACCTTGACCGCGGTGCTCGAACGTTGCGGCTTTTTGGTCGAAACTGCCCGCTCGGCTGACGAAGCCGAAGCGAAGATCGAACAAGGCGTCTATGACATGGTGCTCTGTGACCTCGAACGCGAAGGTCAAGCGGTGCGCGAGCGCGTTCTGCGCACCGCCAAAGCGCAGGAGTACAGTCCGGCCACGGCCTTTCTGCAAGTCAACCCAGGCGAGATCGCCCTGGGCGACGCGGACGAAGTGCTGGTCGAGCCGATCGACATCCCGCAATTGCTGACCCAGATCACGGATCTGATGGCCAACCGCGCCTACGGTCGCGCAGTGCGCAAGGCGCGCGAGACCGCCGCTTGAGCCGCACTTGACCGCCGGCGCGGCAAGGGCGTCTAATGGCGCCATGCGCCGTTGCCTGTTTTCCCTGTTACCGCTGCTGCTGTTCGCTGCACAATTCGCGGCGGCTCGGTTGGTGCGCTTGGAGCATGTCGAGCGCTCGCCGGTGCTCGAAGGGCGCGAGTGGGGACTGGCCGGCCCGTATGAGACCGTGAAGGCGCGCGCCTACTTTGCGCTCGATCCGCGCGACGACGCGAACCTCACGATCGCAGACCTCACACGCGCGCCGCGCAATGCCCAAGGCGAGGTCGAGCTCTCCGCCGACGTCTACCTCATCAAGCCAGTCGCTCTCGAGCGCGGCAACCGCACCGTTCTGCTCGAGATCAACAACCGCGGCAACAAGGGCATGCTCGGCATGTTCGACCGCGCCGAGGGATCGCTCGCGCCGTCGACTGCGGAACAATTTGGAGACGGGCTGCTGCTCGAGCAAGGCTACACGCTGCTATGGGTCGGCTGGCAGTTCGATCCGCCGCGCGACAAAAACAAGATGTTCGTCTATCCTCCGGTCGCGCAGGGGCCCGGCGGAAAGCCGATTCGTGGCTTGGCCCGCGCGGATTTCGTGACCACCGACCGCGAGTATTCCCACTCGCTGGCCGACCGCGATCACATCCCGTACGAGGTCGCCGACCCCGACGCAGCCGAGAACGTGTTGACCGTGCGCGAGCGCGTGGACAGCGAACGGCGCGTGATTCCGCGCGAGAAGTGGCGCTTTGGGCGCATGGAAAACGGCGCTGTGGTCGAGGACCGCGGCCGGGTCTGGCTGGAAGGCGGCTTCGAGCCCAACAAGATCTATGAAGTCGTCTACGTCACGGAGGACCCACCACTCGTGGGCGGCGGCGCGGCGGCGGTGCGCGATTTCGTCTCGTATCTCAAATACGATTCGAGCGAAGCGCTCGGGGTCGAGCCCGGAGTGCTCCAGCATGCGATCGGCTTCGGAATCTCGCAGAGCGGACGCTTCCTGCGCACGTTTCTCTACTACGGGTTCAACCGCGACGAGCGCGCGCGGCGCGTCTTCGACGGCGTGATAGCGCACGTCGCAGGCGGAGGCCGCGGCAGCTTCAACCATCGCTTCGCGCAGCCTTCGCGCGACGCCCATCCGTTCTTGAACTTCCTCTACCCGACCGACATTTTTCCGTTCTCGGACGTCGTGCAAAAGGACCCGGAGAGCGGCCTCGAAGACGGGCTGCTCGCGCGGTACCGCGGCCACGAGCAATGGCTGCCGAAGATCTTCTACACGAACTCGTCTTACGAGTACTGGGGTCGGGCCGCGTCGCTGATCCACACCACGATTGACGGGAAACGCGACATCGAGATCCCTGACAACGTGCGCATTTATCACATCGCGGGCACGCAGCATGGTCCCGGTTCGTTCCCCCCGCGGGTGAGCCTGGGACAGCAGCCCTCGAATGCCGTGGATTACCGCTGGGCGCTGCGGGGGTTGCTGGCCGCGTTGCAGGATTGGGTCGCCGCCGACCGCGAGCCGCCGCCGAGCCGCTACGGCAAGATCGCGGACAAGACGCTCGTCGCGCCCGAGGCGCTCAACTGGCCTAAGATTCCCGGCGTCGGCTACTCGACCCGCATTCACAAGGCCTACCGCGCCGATTACGGGCCGCGCTTCTACTCCGAGGGCGTCGTCGAGAACGAGCCGCCGAAGATTGGATCGGCGTATCCGGTTCTTGCGCCGGCCGTCGACGCCGACGGCAACGAGGTGACCGGTATTCGTCTGCCCGAGGTCGCCGTGCCGCTCGCGACGCACACGGGTTGGAACTTGTTCAACGCCAAGTCGGGTCCGACCGACGAGCTCTCGAGCATGCAGGGCTCGTTCGTGGTCTTCCCCAAGACCAAGGCCGAACGCGAGGCCAAGGGCGATCCGCGGCTGTCGATCGAGGAGCGCTACCCAAGCCGCGAAGACTACGTCGGACGGGTAGCGGAGGCCGCCGTGAACCTGGCGGAGCAAGGCTACGTGCTGGAGTCCGACGTGCCGGCGATGATCCGCTCGGCGGCGGAGAAGTGGGACGCGCTCACGGCGCAGTAAGGGGGCTGGGCGCCGACGCGCGAAAGGCGCGTTGCGATAATGAAGGCAATGCCTCGTCCCAAACCTGTCGTGCTCACCATCATGGACGGCTGGGGTCAAAACCCCAACCCAGCCAACAACGCCGTCGCCATGGCGAACAAGCCGAACTTCGATCGGCTGTGGAAGGAGTACCCGCATACGCTGCTGCGCACCGACGGCCCGTTCGTCGGCCTGCCCGAAGGTCAATTCGGCAACAGCGAGGTCGGCCACCTCAACATCGGCTCGGGTCGCGTGATCAAGATGGACATCACGCGTTTGGACGACATGGTGGCCGAGGGAACCCTGGGCGGCAACCCCGCGGTGAAGGGCGCGTTGGAGCACGCCCGCGGCGGCCGGTTGCACATCATGGGTCTATGCAGCATGGGCGGCGTCCACGCACAGCTCACGCACATCATGGCGCTGGTCGAGGCTGCCAAAAAGGCTGGCCTCGGGCACATTTTCCTGCACTGCTTCACAGACGGACGTGACACGCCGCCGCACTCGGGCAAGGAATATCTGGCCGAGCTGCAAGCAAAGCTCGACGAGCTCGGCGTGGGTGAGATCGCCACCGTCAGCGGACGTTACTACGCGATGGATCGCGACAAGCGCTGGGAGCGGACCGAGAAGGCCTTCAATGCGCTCGTGCTTGGGGAAGGGGTGAAGGCCAAGGACGCCGTCTCGGCGCTCGAAGCCTCCTACGCCGCAGGCGTCACCGACGAGTTCGTCGAGCCCGCGGTGATCGAAGGCGTCGACGGCAAGATCGGGGACGGCGACACGGTGATCTTCGCGAACTTCCGCGCCGACCGCGCCCGCCAGATCACCCTCGCGCTCACCTCGCCCGATCTCGAGACGCCGCCGCGCGAGAAGGCGCCGAAGAATCTGTATTACGTCACGATGACGCAGTACGACAAGAGCTACCCGTTCCCAACCGTGATCTCCAAGGAGTTTCCTGACAACGTCCTCGGCGCCGTCTGCGAGGCGCAGGGCTGGCGCAACCTGCGCACGGCGGAGACGGAAAAGTACCCCCACGTGACCTACTTCTTCAACGGCGGGCGCGAAAAGCCATTTGAAGGTGAAGACCGCGAGATGGCGGCGTCGCCCAAAGTGGCAACCTACGATCTGCAACCGGAGATGAGCGCCGCCCAAGTCTGCGACATCGTCGTCAAGGGTATCGAGTCGGACAAATACGACCTGATCATCGTCAATTTCGCCAACTGCGACATGGTCGGCCATACCGGCGTGATCCCGGCCGCGGTGAAGGCGGTCGAGACGGTGGATGGGTGCCTCGGCCAGATCGAGAAAGCGCTCGAGGGCAAGGACTTCGCCTGGCTGATCACCGCGGACCACGGCAATGCCGACCTCATGGTCGACCCCGAGACCGGCCAACCGCACACCTACCACACGACGTTCCCGGTGCCCTTCCTGCTCGTGTCGAAGGACAAGAAGCCGCTACGCGAAGGCGGGGCCTTGCGCGACATTTCGCCGACGATTTTGGGGCTGATGGGCGCCGAGAAGCCGGCCGAGATGACCGGTTCGGACCTGCGCGCCTAGGTCGAGGCTTCGCTCAGAGCCGCAGGCGTCCGCCTGCGGCTCTGAAGCAATCGTTTGGCGCTCAATGCGCTTTGGCTCGGCGGCTGAACCATGGGAACAGCGTCGGCAACAGCAGCAACGTCAGCACCATCGCGCTCATCACGCCGCCGATCACGACCGTCGCGAGCGGCCGTTGTACCTCGGCTCCCGTCGAAGTCGCCGTCGCCATCGGCAAGAAGCCGATCGCCGCGACCACGGCCACCATCACCACCGGGCGCAAGCGGCTTTTCGCCGCCTCGAGCAGCGCTTGCCGCTGCGGCATGCCCTCCTCCAGCTTGCGGTTGATCGTCGAGACCAGCACGAGACCGTCGATGATTGCGATGCCGAACACGGCGATGAAGCCGATCGAGGCGGAGACGTTCATGTTCAGACCGCGCGCCCACAACGCCGCGATGCCGCCCACGGCGGCAAACGGCACCAACAACATTACCAGCAGCGACTCGCCCACTGAGCGGAACGTGGCGAAGCAGATGAGGAAGATACCCGCGAGCACTGCCGGCACCACCAGCGCAAAGCGCTGCATCGCTCGCTCCTGGTGCTCGAATTGGCCTCCGATGCGGATGAAGTAGCCGGTCGGGAAATCGACCTTCGTGCTGATCTCGTGCTCGAGCTCCTTGACGAAGCTGGCCAGATCGCGCCCGCGCACGTTGCACTGCACCACGATGCGCCGTTGGCTGTGCTCGCGCGAGACCACCTCAGGACCGCTGGCCGCCTGGATGTCAGCCACGTCGCCCAACCGAACCAACTCGCCTTGCGGCGCGGTCAGCAGCAGATCGGCCAAGTGGTCGCGGCTCGAGCGGAACCATTGCGGCAACTGCACCGCCATCGGGAAGCGCCGCCGGCCCTCGATGACCTCGCTCACGTCCTTGCCGCCGATCGCCGCCTGCATCATGTCCTGCACGTCCGAGACGTTCAGGCCGTAGCGCGCGAGCGCCTCACGATCCGCTGTGATACGCCATTCGGCGGCGCCCGAGAAGTATTCACGCTGGATGTCCGCGGCGCCGGGTACGGTGCGCATCACCCGCAAAGCCTCGTCAGCTTTCTCTTCGAGGATGTCCGCATCGTCGCCGAAGATCTTCACCGCCACGTCAGCCTTGACGCCCGAGACAGCCTCGTCCAGGCGCATCGCCATCGGTTGCGTGAAATTGAAACCGACGCCGGGCACCTGCTGGAGCGCCTCGGCCATGGCGTCGATCAAACCCTCCTTCGTCTCCGCCGTGGTCCATTCTTCGTGGGGCTTGAGGTTGACGTAGACATCCGCTTCGTAGACCCCCATCGCCTCGGTTGCGAAGTCGGGGCGGCCGATCTTGCTCACGACGCGCGTGACCTCAGGGAACTTGAGCAGTACACGCTCGACGTCGCCCTGCAGGTCAACCGATTCGGGCAGCGAGACGCTGGGTAGCTTGATCGTCTGCACGAGAATTGAGCCCTCGTCGAGCCGCGGCATGAACTCGGCGCCGATGAAGCCCATCGATCCGATGGCGACCGAGACAATCACAAGAGCGACCGCCGCCGCGATCACGCGATGATTCATCGTCGTTTCCAGCACACGGCCATAGACCCGGCGCAGCGGTCCGAAGAACGCCTCCTTGCCCTCGGCGCGAACGTCGCGCAGGAAATAGCGGCAACCGGCAGGGATGGCAAACAACGCGATTAGCAGAGCTCCGATCACGGCGCTTACAACTGAGATCGCCATGGGACGGAACATGCGGCCTTCCAAACCTTCGAGCGCAAGGATCGGGATGTAGACGCCGATGAGGATCGTAACCGCCGATAGCACTGGCACGGCTACCTCGTGCGCCGCCGTGCGCATCTCTTCGAGGTAGTTGATCTCCTCGACGCCCTGTTCCTTGAGCATTTGGAGCCGATGGACACAGTTGTCCACCATGACAACCGCGCCGTCGACCACCATGCCGAAGTCCACCGCGCCCAGGCTCATCAGGTTGGCGCTGATGCCGAATGCCCGCATCCCGATGAACGCCGCCAGCATCGACAGAGGCACCACGAAGGCCACCATCAGCGCCGCGCGCCACTGCCCAAGTGAGAGCAGCAGCACGATGATCACCAGGCCGCCGCCCTCGAGCAGGTTGTTGCGCACTGTGTGGATGGTGCCTTCGATCACTTCGCTCTGGTCATAGAAGGGAACGAGCTCGACGCCCTTGGGCAGAGCGATCTTCATCTTCTCGATTGCTTCTTTTACACGCGCAATCACCGTATCGGAGTTTTGGCCCTTGAGCATGATCACCATGCCGGAGAGCGACTCGCCCTTGTCATTGCGCGTGACCGCGCCCTGCCGCGGCACCGACCCGCGCCGGACTTCCGCCACATCGTGGATGTGGATCGGCGCGCCTTGGTGCGCCCAACACGATCGAGCCGATCTGCTCGAGCGTGACCGCCAGCCCAGGCCGCGCACGGTGTATTGCTCGGAAGCGTGCTCGACGAACCCAGCGCCGAAGTTCTGGTTGTTGTCGCGGAGCCGCTCGAAGACCTGGCGCAGCGGGATGTTGTAACTGCGCAGTTTCTGCGGATCAACAATCACCTCATAACGCAGCGAGAAGCCGCCCCACGTATTCACGTCCGCCACGCCTTGCACGGCGCGGAGCTGATACTTGATCTCCCAGTCGTGCAACGTCTTGAGCTCGCGCGCGCTCAAGTCGCCGCCCTCCAGCGTGTACTGGTAGACCTCGCCGAAGGGCGTCGCCAATGGACCGAGCTGTGGCTCGGTTCCGGCCGGGATGCGCTCACGCGCCTGCGCCAAGCGCTCCGTCACCTGCTGGCGCGCCAGGAAGATGTCGACCCAGTCTTCGAAGACCACCGTGATCATCGAAAGCCCGTACTTCGAGATCGAG
Organism: Bryobacterales bacterium; assembly: GCA_041394905.1. Lineage (GTDB taxonomy): Bacteria > Acidobacteriota > Terriglobia > Bryobacterales > UBA6623 > RI-231. The sequence continues at coordinate 222,636 of JAWKHJ010000007.1, forward strand.
CGCACTTCGAGCGTGTTAGGCAAACCCATCAGCGCCGACTCGATGGGGAAGGTCACCAGCTGCTCCACCTCGACGGCGGCCAGCCCCGGAGCCTCGGCCGTCACCACGACCTGGTTGTTCGTCAGGTCCGGGAACGCGTCGATCGGGATGTTCAGCATCGCATGAACGCCCACACCGATCAGGACGGTCAATCCCAGGATGACGATCCAGGGATTGTCGAGCGGAAAGTCGATCGCTCGCTTGAGCATTATTCGTCCCCCCGCAGCTCAGCCTTGAGCAGCTCGGACTTGAGCACGAACGCACCTTCGACGGCGATTTCATCACCAGGTCGCAGGCCGTTGACGATCTCCACCCGGTCGTCGAGACGCCGGCCTTCGCGCACCGAGCGCACTTCAAACTGGCCTGGGCCGGTCGAGACGAAAATCACCGGCTCGTCGTCGATACGCTGAATCGCCGCTTCGGGAACGGTGAGCATCGCGGTCTTGGTCTCGGACTCGAGCCGCACGGTGGCGTACATGCCGGTCTTGAGATCGCCGTTCGGGTTCGGCACCGAGCAGCGCACCTGGACGGTCTTGGTGTCGGGGTCGAGCTCGGTCGAGACCTGCGTCACGCGTCCGCGGAAGCCTCGGTCCGGGAAGGCTCGAGTTCGCACCTCGACTTCCATTCCGGAGCGCATCAGCGCCAAGTACTGCTCAGGAACCTGCGCGATCACCCACACGTGCGATAGATCACTGATGATGTACATCGCCGTCGTCGCGCTGACCACGTCGCCGAGTTTCACGCTGCGTTCGACGATCGTTCCCGAGGACGGAGCGCGAATGTCGATGTGCGGCTCTTCGCCGGGCTTGGAGATCTGATCCGCATCGAGGCCATAAAACTCGAGGTGCGCGCGGGCGCGCTCGATGGCGGCTTTCGCCGCGGTGACGCCGGTACGCGCGGCTTGCACTTCCGTCTGGGTGCGCTGGACCTCTTGCAGAGAGCCGGCCTTGAGGTCGAGCAGCTTGGCGGCGCGGTCATGCGCCTGCTGGGCGTACTGCAATTGGGACTCTTTGCCTGCCAAATCGGCCTTCGCCGTCAAGAACTCCGCCACGATCTCGTGGGTCTGGTGGCTGTGCACCTCAGCGAGCGTTTCGCCCTTCCGGACATAAGTGCCCACGGATTTGCAGCACTGGGTGACGACGCCGTCCGCGAACGAGCCGACGCGGGCCGTGCGATCTTCATCGAGCGTCACGCGGCCGGCGACTTCGATCGAATCCGCGATCTCCGCCTCCTCGACGACAGCCAGCTTGACGCCTGCATCGCGCGCGGCCTCAGCGCTGAGATGGACACGGCGCGGACCTGAAGCTGCCTGTTCGGCGACGGGCGTGTCTGGCGGCGGTGTCGCCTGTGGTTCCGGAGTCTCGCTGCAACCGAGCAGGAGGGAAATCGCCACGGCGGCGAGGGAAAACGGAATGGCGCGAATCATTGCGAACCTCCGGCGGCGAGATCGTATCCTGTGGCGGCGGCCAGTCGCTCCTGGCTCAGCCGGTAGTCGAGAAGGGATTGTGCGTAGAGCAACTCGATCTCGTTGAGCGAGCGCTGCGCGTCGAGCAGAAAGAGCAGGTCGACGCCTTGCTCTTGGTAGGCGGCCCGGGCGATGCGGTAGGTCTCGGCCGCGCGCTCGCGTGCGCCGGTGCGGATCGAATCGACGACTTCGCGGCGGCGCTGCACGTCGGCGACGGCCGCGCGCGTCTGCGCTTCGACCATGGCCTCGGCCGCACGCACGCCGGCTTGGGTGCGCTCGCTTTCCGCGATCGCCTCGGCGATGCGGCCTTGGTTGCGGTCGCGAATCGGGACCGCGAACGAGACGCCGCCGATCAACGTGCTGTGGACGCCGGATTTCTTGTAGCCAAAGTAGGGATTGAGATTGGGCTTGGCATGGGCGCGTTCGACGTCAACCGTTGCGCGAGCGCTCTCCACGAGGGAACGCTCGACGGCTAGATCCGGCCGGTCCTTCAGCGCCCGTTCGATCGCGTCTTCGAGCGCGGGAGGCGCCTCGTCGCCGTGTAGCGCGGTCGCCCCGGCGATCTCGATGTCCGCATCGGCGCGGGGCAGGCCCATCGCGCCGAGCAGAGCCAGCTTGGCCTGCTCGGCGTCGGCCCGAGCGGTAGCGACGGAGGCGGCCAGCCGCTCGCTCTCTACTCGCACCTTGATGACGTCGATTTCACCAATGGCGCCCAGTTCTAAACGGGTCTGCTGGAACTGCACGAGCTCATCGAGCGTCGTGCGGCTCTGCTCGATCAGTTTCACTCGTTCGGCCGCGCCGAGCGCATTCCACCAAGCCTCAGCGACCGACCGGCGAAGGCTCCAAGCAAGCGCCTTGCGCTCGAGCTCCGCCGAATGAGTTTCCGTCTCGGCTAAGGCCGTGCGAAAGCGCCGCTTCCCGCCAGTCTCGATCGTGTCGGTGAAGTAACCGAAGGCGTCGATATCGACTCGGGGCGAAAATGTCGGCTGCTGCCAGGCCCGCCAGTTCTCGGTTTGGATCTGGAAGACCGGATTCGGCCGGCGCGAGGCCTGCTCTTCGGCGCCGAGTCTGGCGCGCACCGAGGCGTCCGCCGCTTCGAGCTCCTGCCTCTGTGCAAGCGCCAGCTCGACGGCCGCATCGAGCGTCAATTTTTGCGGGATTGATTGTGCGCGTCCGGCGCCGAAAGCAGCGACGATCGCCAGTGCGGCCCGCGCCGCGGCGTGATTCCAAACCATACCCTCTCTCCTGTCAGCCTCTGACAAGCCGGCGACCGCCCGCGAAAAAGCGCACGGGGGCGCCGTGACGGAACAAATCCGTCAACGCAAATCAGACAGACAGCGAGGGAGGACCACGGGGTATGACAGCCCGTGGAGGTGATTCTTCAGGCGCTCGATCGGCGTCCGCGCTCTCCAGCCAGTCCACGGTCTGCGGCGGCTCGAGCAGTTGGACCGTCCGAGCTTGGGGCGCGGCGAGCACGATCGACCGCTCGTGCTCGAAGTGGTACCAGTTCACCAGGTGGGCGCTCTGGTCCACCTGCTGTAGCGACCTCTCCTTGCTCGGCATCGGGATGTGCGCGTGCAGAACGCGGAACTGCACCCGAGCCAAATGCTCAGCGGAAACCGTACTGTCGTGGGTATGTGCGAAGGGCGCGCTGATCGACACGATGGCCAATAGCGCACAGAGACCGAAATGTATCGACCTTTGCACCCGTTCGATTAGATTAGCATCGCTCGCGAAAGGATGCGACTCATTGCGCTCATTCGTGGCGCAACACCTCGAGCGGCTTTCGCCCCAGGATGCGGAAGCTGGCGAGCCATCCGGCCAGATTTGCGATCAGCGCAGTACCAATCACGGTCGCCAACAACGGCGCCAGGGCTGGCTCGTACGCGGCGTCGAGCACGCGCTCGAGCAGCAGCGCAGAAAAGCCCGACGCCAGCAGCGCGCCCAGGGCCCCCGCAGCGAGGCCGAGCACTGTGAACTCGACCGAGAAGATCCGCGCCACCTTGGACCGGGTCGCTCCGAGAGTGCGCAGGATGGCCGTCTCGCGAACCCGCCGGAATCGGGTCGCAACCACGCTCGAGGTCAGGATGATCACTCCGCCCAGAATGGCGAAGGCGGAGATGACCTGTACGACGATCGCGATCTGGTCGACCACATCCTGGACGATGCGGATCACGTCCGCCGCGTTGAGCACGAGGACGGTCGGGAAGCGCGCGAAGGCGTCGCGCTGCAGCTCGACCGCCTTGTCGGGCGCTATGCGCACACCGCCGTAGAACACCGCCGGGGCGCCCTCGAGCGCGGCGCGGTTGAGCATGAAGTGCAGCGAGGCGCCCGGGCGGATGCTCTCGGCGCGAAAGACGTTCGCCACCTCCGCTTCGACGTTGCGACGGCCGGCAAGCCAGGCGAGTTTCGAGCCGACGTCGACGCCGAGCTCTTCGGCCACGTCCTCGCGCACGGCGACGAGCGAACGCTTATCCTCGGGCGTCCACCAGCTCCCGCGCAACACGTCGACTTCGTCGGGCTTGTCCTCGCGCCAGGAGATGCCGCGCGTTTGGGCGAAGCGGCTGTCCTCGCCCAGGTTGAGCTCGGCCAGGGGACGTCCGTCGACCATCTCGAGCCGCGCGGCGATCGTGGGCGTCAATTCGACCTCTTCGACGCCCGGGTAGTCCTTGAGATATTGCGTGAGCGGCTCGACCTCGGCGCGGGTCACGTTCATCAGGAAGACGTTTGGCATCTCCGGCGGCGCGCTCTTGATCATCTGGTCGAGCACCGAGGTCTGGATCAGGTAGACCGAGAGGGTGAACGTCACGCCGACGCCAAGCGCCGTCAGCACGGCTTCGGCATGGACGCCCGGACGGTGCAAGTTTGCCACTCCGTGCCGAATCGCCGTCGGCAGCCGAAACGGCAGCCAATGCGGAAGCCGTTCGAGGACGGCCAGCAACGACCACGAGGCGGTCGCCAAAACCAGCAAGCTCGCAAGCAGTCCGCCGGCGAACCACAGCCCAAGCTGCACCGAGTCGCCCAGCCAGGTCGCCACGCCGCCGATCGCCGCCACGATCACCGCACCGGCTACCAGGGCGCCACGGGCCTCGCGCAGCCGCTCGCCCACGCTCTTGGCACGGCGCTCCATCTCGCGTCGGAAGATCAGCGCCGGGCGGATCTTGCGCACCCTCAACAGCGTCGGCACGCTGAACAGCAGCGTCGTCAACAGCCCGATCGCCAGCGCCTGCACCGCCGCCACGGGCTGCCATTCGAGATTGGGCGGCGTCGGAAAGTATTGCGCCAGAAAGCGCGGCGCCCAGGCCTGCACGCCATAGCCGAGCAGGATGCCGAGCGCGCTGCCGATCACGCCCAGCGCCAGCGTCTGCAACGTGTAGATGCGGACGATCTGGCCGGAGCGCGCGCCGATGCACTTGAGGATGGCGATCGTATCTAGGCGCTGCTCGAGATGCGAATGCATCGCCATCGCAACTCCCAGCGCGCCCACGATCAAGGCGACCAAACTGACGAGCGAGAGGAAGTTCGTTGCACGATCCAGGCCGCGTCGGATGGTCGGATGCGTCTCGCGATAGTCCGCGATCCAGTAGGGGCGAAACACCTTCTCGAGCAACCCGCGCGCCGTTGCGATGTCGATGCCGCCCTGGGCCGGCATCTTGAACAGATACCGCTGCGCGGCCCGGCTGCCGCGTTGCATCAAACCCGTGCGATCGAGGTTCCCGCGGCTCAACAACAGCCGCGGACCGACGTTGAAGCTGCCCGTCATGCGGTCCGGCTCGACCGTAACGACGGCCGCGAGCGGAATCTCGGCGTCGCCCAGTCGCACGGCGTCGCCCAGATTGACGCCCAGCCGGACCAGCAGGTCGTCTGTGACGACGGCGCCCTGAGCCAGGGCCGCCTTCAAGGAAGCCGCGCCCCGCAGCTCGATCTTGCCGTAGAAGGGATAGACGTCTGGGTCGACGGCTTTGACCGCTACCATCAGCGGGCGTGGCGAGGCGTCGGACGAGACCATCGAGACGGTCTCGGTGATCCAGGTGCGCTCCGCCCCGCGGGCCGTGATTTCGTCGAGCGCCGCCTGCTCGCGCGCATCCGGCTCGTGGTACATCCGCACCGCGAGGTCCGCCGCCATGAGAGTGCGCGCGTCGCGCAACAGCATGTTGCGGAATGCGCCGGAGAAGCCTCGAACGCCGCTCAGCGCACCAACGCCGACTGCGACCGCGGCAATGACGAACGCAAACTTGCCCCAGGCGGCGCGCGACTCGCGCCAAGCGATCTTGGCCGCCGTCGCCCAGCCTGAACGGCCCGTTCGCGCGCTCATGACGAGACGGCAGGCGCGAGGCGTTCGTCGGAGACGATGCGGCCGTCCTGTAAGGTGATCACGCGCTCGGTACGCGCGGCCAGGTCCGCGTCATGCGTCACGAGCACGAGCGTCGCCCCTTCGCGGCGGTTCAGCTCGTCGAGCATCTGCATCACATGCGCGCCGGTGGTGCTGTCGAGATTGCCCGTCGGCTCGTCAGCGAGGATGAGCGGCGGCCGGTTGACGAAGGCGCGAGCGAGCGCTACGCGCTGTTGCTCGCCGCCGGAGAGCTGTACGGGATAGTGGTCGTAACGCTCGCCCAAGCCCACCTGGTCGAGCAGCTCGCGGGCGCGTGCCAACCCGGCGCGGTCGCCCTCGCCGATCAGGTCGAGCGGCAGCAGCACGTTCTCTTCGGCCGTCAAGGTCGGCACGAGTTGGTAGGACTGGAAAACGAAGCCGATCTTGCGCGCCCGCAGGATCGCAAGCGCGTCCTCGTCCAGGCCCGTGATGTCCTCTCCATCGATCCAGACCGAGCCTAGGCTGGGGGCGTCGAGCCCGGCCAGGATCCCAAGCAAGGTGCTCTTACCCGAGCCCGAGGGACCGCGGATGGCCAGTGCTTCCCCGCGCGCGACCGCGAAGTCGACCCCGCGCAGAATCTCCACTTCATGCGTGCCGGAATGGATGCGTTTGAAGAGGCCGCGAACCTCCAGGATCGGCGCGGGATTCGACATTTGCGGCGAAAAAGTTAGTATGGCATGTAGTGCGGTATCTGCCTGTTATCGTGGCGTTTCTGTGGCTCCTCGGTTGCGCTTCCCCACAGCCTGAGGCTACAGAGTCGACGCCTCCTGAGCGATCGGAATCCGGTCAGGAAGCTGCGCCGATCCCGCCGCCGCCCGCCGTCGAGGGACCCGTGATCGTGGCTTTCGGAGATAGCTTGACGGCTGGCTATGGCGCGCCGGAAGGCGAGAGCTATCCCGATTTCCTACAAAAGGATCTCTTGGAGCGCGGTCTGCAATACCGCGTGATCAATGAAGGCGTCAGCGGCGACACCACCGCGATGGCGCTCGAGCGCGTCGATCTCGCCATCGCCGACAAGCCGGCCGTCGTCGTGCTTGCCCTGGGCGGAAACGATGGTCTGCGCGGGCTGCCCGTCGACGCCATGGAGGCCAACCTGCGTACGATGGTCGAGCGCTTCCAGAAAGCCGGCGCTGAGGTCGTGCTCGCGGGCATGACCTTGCCGCCCAACTTCGGCCCGGACTACATCCGCCAGTTTGAGGCGGTCTTTCCGCGTGTGGCCGATGAGACCGGCGCCGAGTTGCTGCCGTTCTTGCTCGCCGATGTTGCGGCCAACCGCGAGCTCAACCAGGAAGACGGCATACACCCCACCGCCGAGGGCAACAAGATCGTCGCGCGCACCGTCGCAGACTTTCTAACGCCGCTGCTCGAAGCCAAACCGAAGAAGTGAGACGCATCATGAGTTGGATTCTCTGGTTGATCGTCGCCCTGGCGGCGTTCGCGGTCGTCTACGCCGGCCTCAAGGGCCGCAAGCCGCTGCTCGCTCTCGTCTACGGCCCGGTGGTGCGCAAGCCGGTCGACTTCGAGACGCTCGAGCTCGCCAAATCGCCCAACCAGTACTTGGTGTGTCCGCCGGGGCTATGCCACAACGCGAAGCCAAACGCCGAATCGCCGGTCTTCGACATGACTCCCGAAGACCTGCGAGCGCGGTGGATGGCGCGCATCGGCAAGCTGCCGCGCGTCGAGCAAATCGGCGCGGACGCCGAACGCTTGCAGTACGACTACGAGACGCTGACGCCGTTCTTCAACTTTCCGGATACGGTGACGGTGCGCTTTCTGCCGGCGGGTGAGGGTAAGAGCACGCTGGCGATCTACAGCCGTTCGCATTACGGCTATTCCGATCTGGGCGTGAACGAGAAGCGCGTGAAGGATTGGCTGGAACGCCTGAAGTAACGCGAGCGGCTTGCCGGGTTGGGAAACCCCGGCAAGCCGCCTTGCAAACTCCAACTACTTCAACAGGGCTTTGACTGCCTTGACGATGTGGCGCGCCGAGATGCCGTACTTGTCGAGCAGCTCGTCCGGCTGGCCGCTGCGCGCGATCTCGGTGACGGCGAGCTTCTTCAGGCGCAGGTCGCCCAGCTCCGCCAAAGCCGAGAGGACCGCGTCGCCCACGCCGCCCGAGGCGAAGTGGTCTTCCACCGTCACCACGCGGCCGCCGGTCGCCTTAGCCGCTGTGACGAGGGTGCGCTTGTCGACCGGCCGCACGCTAAACAAATCGATGACGCGAATCGCGATGCCTTGCTCGGCCAACGTGTCAGCGGCTTTGAGCGCTTCAAACAAGGTCACGCCTGCGCCGACCACCGTCACCTGATCCTTCGAGCTCTTGCGCACGACCTTCGACATGCCAGCGGCGAACTTCTCGTTCGGACCATAGAGGATCGGCGTGTTCGGGCGGCTGGTGCGCACGTAGGCAGGACCTTCGGTCTCGGCCACGATGCCGATCGCCTTCCAGGCGCTGGTCGCATCGCTCGGGTAGAGCACCGTGTAGCCCGGCAGCGGCGAGGTCATCGCCAAGTCTTCCAGGCCCATTTGCGACGGGCCGTCCTCGCCGATCGAGATGCCGGCGTGGGTGCCGACCAGCTTCACGTTCGTCTTGCTGATCGCCGCCATACGCAAGAAGTCATACGCGCGTGAGAGGAAGCAGGCGAAGCTAGCAGCGAAGCCGACTTTGCCGCGGCAGGCCGCGCCCATCGCCGCGCCCACCATCGTCTGCTCCGCGATGAAGCTCTGGAAGAACCGCTCCGGGGCGGCCTTCTCAAAGTCCTGCGTGTAGGTCGAGTTCTTCACGTCGCCGTCGAAGACCACCACGCGCGGATCCGTCTTAGCCAGAGCCGCCAACGCGGACCCGAAGGCGCGACGCGACGCGACCTCCTCGCCGCCCTTCTCGTACGGCGGAGGCGCAGGCTCGCTCACCTTCGGATCTTTCTTGCGCAGCGCCTTGGGTTTGTTCGGCTTCCACTTCCACTTCGAGCCGTTGAGCTGGCTGCGCAGCGCCGCCAGCGCTTCTTCTTCCTGCGGGCCGGCCGGGATCGCTTTGCCGTGCCATCCTTCTTTGTCCTCGGCGAAGGGGATGCCTTTGCCCTTGAGCGTCCTTGCCAGAATGACGGTGGGCTTGTCGTCGCTGATCTTGCCGTAGGCTTCGAGCAGCGCCTTCACGTCATGGCCGTCCACGACCAGCGCCTGCCAACCGAACGCCTCGAAGCGCGCCTTGTAGACGTTCATGTGGTGCTCGAGCATGGTCGGCTCGCTCTGCCCCAAGCGGTTCACGTCCACCGTCGCAATCAAGTTGCCCAGCTTGTAGTGCGACGCCATCGACGCCGCTTCCCACACCGAGCCTTCCGCCGTCTCGCCATCGCCCATCAACACGAAAATCCGCTGGTCGCGCTTGTCGAGCTTTGCCACCGCAGCCATGCCCACGCCCACCGAGAGGCCTTGTCCGAGCGAACCCGTCGCCACGTCGACGAACGGCAACGTCACGGGCGGGTGGCCTTCCAAATCGGAATCGATCTTGCGCAAGTTCAGCAACTCGCTCTCCGGAATGTAGCCCGCCTGCGACCAAGCCGCATAAAGAATCGGCGCCGCATGGCCCTTCGACAAGATGAAGATGTCGTTCGCCGGATTCGCCGGATTCTTCGGGTCATAGCGCATGACCGAGAAGAACAGGGCTGACATAATCTCCGCCGCCGAGGCGCATGTGGTGGGGTGGCCGCTGCCCGCGGCTGAGGTCGAGCGCACCGAAAGGATGCGCATGTTCGTGGCTTTGTCTTGAAGTCCGGCGAGTTTCTGGCTGCTGAGCTCGACTGGCATGAGGGGGTTTCTCCGAGAATTTCCGATGGGATTGTCTGATGGGTTCGGACGCGCCGGCCGACGCTGTCCGCGGCGACTGTAGCGCCGCCGAATTCTTCTAGTCTATCGGTTTTCCTCCGCGAAACGTTCCCACCGCCCGCCGACTCGACTCACGTTGGCCATTTCGAGTGGGCTATCCTGCTCACGCTCGGAGGAATTCATGTGGAACGAAATCATTAGCCGCCTCGATGTCGAAACTCTGGTCACCGAGGCGACCGCATGCACCATCGGCTACATCCCCGACGTCGTCGTGGCGTGTGCGGTTCTGATCGGTTTTTTGGCTCTTCTTTCGCGTCTCGAGCATCGCTCTGCGCGGGCTGCTGACGCGCTCGGGTATTCACGGCACGTTGATCAACATGTTGGTCGACAACGTCTACCGCTACACCGTGTTGGGCTTCGGCATCATCATGGCCGCCGACCAGATCGGCGTCAATGTGGGCGCGGCGTTGGCCGGCATCGGCGTCGTCGGCATCGCCGTGGGTTTCGCCGCGCAGGACACGCTGTCGAACATCATCGCCGGCTTCCTGATCTTCCTCGACAAACCGTTTATGGTGGGCGACTGGCTACACGTGGCCGACCAAGTGGGCGAGGTCTCCGAGATCACCATGCGCACCACGCGCATCCGCACGAAGAACAACACCTGGGTCGTGATTCCAAACAAGAAGATCATCGACGAGGTGCTCGTCAACCACTCCAAGCATGGCGAGACGCGCCTCGACGTGCCCATCGGCATCGCTTACAAGGAGAACATCCCACAGGCCCGGGAAGTGTTGCTGCGCGCCGTCCACGGACTCGAGGGCGTGGTCAACCATCCGGAGCCCCAGGTCGTAGTCACCGGACTCGGGGCCTCGAGCGTCGACCTGGAAGTGCGCGTCTGGATCTCGGTGGCCTCGAGCGAGCCGCCGCTCTATGCCAAAGTCCTCGAGGTCTCCAAGCTTGCCCTTGACGAAGCCAACATCGAGATCCCGTTCCCGCATCTGCAGCTGTTCTTCGACGACGTGCGACCGGCGGTCTGGAATGGCCTCAAGGAGAACGTGCAGTCGATTCGCACGCACTAGACGCGAAACCCTGGCATTGCTGCCAGGGCTCGGTTAGGGCGCTACCGAGCCCCGCCAGCGATGGCGGGGTTTCCGTTTCCCGGCCGCTATTGCCGCAGCCGCTTGATCAACTGGATCTGTCCGGCGTGGTAAAGATCGTGCGCGGCGACGCCGAGCAGCAGGTCGAGCATCGTCGTCTTGCTGCCGGCCGGGACGTTCGCAAGCGCGGTGTCGTCGAGCGACGCGACCGCCGCCCGCAGCTTGCGGTGCATCTCGCCGAGCAGCTTCAAGTCGCGCTTCCACTCCTTCTCGCTGAGCTCGGGCCCGCGCGCAAACCAGTTGCCGCCTTCGAGCGGGAACGATCCTCTGGGCAAGTCCTCGATGCGGCGCAACACCGAGTACTTCCAGTAAGCCGCGTGGACCGCCAACATCGGCGATGTTATGGCGCTTCGGCCCAGGTCGCCACACGGCTGTTGCAGCGTCGACTCCGCGCAACACGCCGCGCAGGTTGGGCCCGTGCCACGACTTGCGATCGTAGGCTTGGTCGAGAGAGCGGAGAATCAGCGGGATTTGCATGGCGCCAGATAGAGCTGTTGTTCCAGATACGTTTGTCCGAATTGCCGCGCGGCGGCCAGGATGCGCGCCTTGAGCGCTTCGAGATCCCCTTCGCCTCGCCCTAGCGCCTCGGTCGCTGCGGTCAGCTCGTTGCGCTCCTGCGGCGGCAGGCTCTGCGAGAAATACCCGGCGGCATGCGCCAGCGCGTTGGCGTGGCGGCCCGGGGTCGCCTCCTCGCCGAGTGCGCGCAGGAACAGCTCGACGTAACGCCGTTCGAATTCCTCGGGCTCGACAGCGGCCATGCGCCCGACCCAGGACCCGAGCTCCGCGTAGGCCTGCGGCGAGTGGGCCATCAGCAGCAGCTTACGCTTTGTGTGGAAGTCGACCGCCTCTCCACGCGTCCAGCCGGGGTGGAACAGCGCCCGCAGCTCGCGGTGCGCACAGACCTTGCGCCGGAAGGTCTCGCGAGCGGGTGCGTCCGCCAGCGTCTCTTCGTCCGCTACCGGCAGCGACGGAAAGCGCCGCCTCACCGCCTCGGCGAACAAGCCATCGCGCGCGGCGGCGCTGCCGACCACCGGCGTCGTGCCCCAACCGCAGCTGGGCGAGCGCGCCTTGAACACGTAGCCGTCGAGACCCTCGGCCGCGAGCGCTTCCGCCCGTTCGCAGGCCCACGTCCGCATCGCCTCGGTCAGCTCGCGCCGCGTCTCGGTCGCGACCAGCGCCACATCGTCCCCGCGCGCTTCGAGTTGGATCGTCTCGCGCGGAACGCCGAGCCCCAGCTCAACCTCGGGGCAGACGCGCACCCACTCGACCTCATCGGCTAGCGCCTCGCTCCAGGGTTGGCGCTTGTGGCCGCCGTCATAGCGGACCGGCTCGCCCAGCAGGCAGGCCGAGACGCCGACGCGGGGCCTTACTTCGCCGTGTTCTCGTACCACTTGATGTTCGCCGTGCGCGCCCCGATGCAGACCAGATCGAGGTCCGAGTCGCCGTCGAGATCGGCGGTGTCGCAGCCTGCCGCCGCCATTCCGCCGTCATCGAGCACGCTACGCTTCCAGGCGCCGTCTTCGTAGCGGAACAGCAACAGATCCGATGCTTCGCCACGAAAGCCCGCGACGATCTCGTCGTTGCCGTCGCCATCGAAATCCGCCGTCACCACGGCGTGGCCGTCTTCGAGCGTGTCGTCGAGCACCAGCCGCGGCCATTCTCCGTGACCCTCGTGGCGATAGACGACGACCTGGTTGCCGTGCCATGGCTCGATCGTCGCCAGAAAGCGCTCGCCGCCCAGCTTGCCGAGCCGGATCTCGCTCGCGCCATCGTTCGGCCGCTCGCGCGGGTCGCCGCGCACGAGCAACCGCCGCTCCCACACGCCGTCCTTGCCCAGACGAAAACGCACCACGCCGCCCATCGCCGCCGTCAGGATCACCGGCCCGTTCCAGTCCGCCTCGTACATGCCGTGGACCACGCCGGAGAGATCGTTCGAGATCACGCGCCGTTTCCATTCGCCGGGCTCGTAGTAGACCAGCGGCGTCTTCGACTCGAACAGCGGGGCCTTGGCGCCGGGGCCGGTCAGCGCCGAGTCGATCAGCTCCGGCACGCCATCCGAATCGATGTCGGCGAAGCGGAGGCGGTGCGTCGTAGGCAGGCGGTCGATCTCGCGCACCTGCCACAGGCCGCGTGGGTCGCCTTCGTGCGTGAGCAGGAAGAGGCGTCCTTCGCTCTGCTCTTCGGTCTGTCCGAAATGCGTGCCCAGGGCGAGCTCCGGGATCTTGTCGCCGTCGAGATCCGCCGCCGCGACGGAGATCATGCTGCGTTTGGCCGCCGATGACGGCGTGCCGCGTCCAGCTCGGGTTCTCGTACCAGTAGAGCGTCTCGCCGCGCCCGGACAGGCCGATCACGTCGGGCCTGCCGTCGGCGTTCATGTCGACGATCAAGGTCTGGTAGCCGGCCGGGATCTCGGCCTCGATCACATGGGTGCGAAAGGAAGGCTCGCCCGCCGAGAGAGCGGAGGCGAACAAGAGAGCCGCGACGGCGCTGCGCATCGAGCGTATCATCGCAGATCGCCCCTCTCGATTCGGGGCGCCCTACTCATACCGCAAGCACTCGATCGGGTCGAGCTCCGCTGCGCGGTTCGCAGGGTAGTAGCCAAAGAAAAGCCCCACCGCCGCCGACGCGCCCGCGCCAATCGCAATCCACATCGGCGAAAGGTACGGCGAGAACGTCGGAAAGGCCAGCGACACCATCCAGCTCACCGCCGCGCCGGCCGCAATGCCGATCGCGCCGCCCGCCCCGGTCAGCAGCAGCGCCTCGATCAAAAACTGCGCACGTATGTCCGACCGCCGCGCCCCCACCGCCTTGCGCACCCCGATCTCCTTCGTCCGCTCGGTCACCGACACCAGCATGATGTTCATCACCCCGATGCCGCCCACCACCCGCGCGATCGAGCTGACAGCAAACGTGAGCACGAACAGCGCGCCGGTCAGCTGCGACCACAGCTTCTCGAGGAAGTCCGGCAAGGTCACCTCGAAGTCGTTCTCCTGGTGGGCACGCACGCCGCGGATGCGCCGCAGCGTCGTCACGACCTCGTCGACCGCCCGCGACAGATCTTTCGTATCCGCCACGGAAGCGGCGAGGTAATGCATCTTCACCTCCGGATAGAGCCGGTGGAAGGTCGAGTAGGGCAGCATCACGAAGTCGTTCAACCCCGGCCCCCCGAACAATCCCTCGTCGGGTTGCAACAGGCCGATCACCTCATAGGGCAAGCCATTGAGCCGCACCGTCTTACCGATCGGGTCGAGGTTGGGAAACAGCGACTCGGCGATCGCCAAGCCGATCACCACCACCGGCCGCGCGCGCCGCTCGTCGGCTTCGGTGATGAAGCGCCCTTGCTGCACCGAGGCCATCGGGAAGGCGTCGTCGAAGTGCTCGTCCACGCCGCGCAGGAAGAAGTTCGTCGCGCTCTGGTCGCGGTAGCGCACCTCGTTGCTGTAGCCGAATACGAACGAGCGGTCGGCGAACACGGTGGCGAACTCGACCGCAGGGCAACTCTCCTCGATGATGCGACGGTAGTCGTAGGTGATGTCCTTGCGCTTACGGATCGCCTCCGGCGCGCGGTCCGGCGTCATGCCCGCCGGCAAGGTGCCGACGAAGAAGACCTTCGAGCCGAGCTGCTGCACGCGCCCAATCACATCCCGGTTGAGTCCCTCGATCAGCGCCGCGACCGTGATCACCGCCGCCACGCCGATCACCACGCCGAGCAAGGTCAGGAACGTCCGGCCCTTGCGCGCCCGCAACGCATCGACGGCCTCGCCCAGGTTTTCGCGGGCCTGTGCAAAGGTCATCGCTCGGTCCTCAGCGCCTCGACGGGATCGAGCTCGGCGGCGCGCATAGCCGGATAGATGCCGAAGAACAGCCCCACACAGCCGGCGAAGCCCACGCCCAGCGCAGCCGTCCACCACTCGAGGCGAGCCGGGAAGTCCGCCGCCTCGCGCAACAGCAGCGCTGCCAGAAAGCCGATCCCGACGCCGATTACGCCGCCCAACAGGCACTGCAGCACGCTCTCGGTCAGAAACTGCCGCAGGATGTCCGCCCGCCGCGCCCCCACCGCGCGCCGCACCCCAATCTCGGGGTCCGCTGGGTCACGCTCACGAGCATGATGTTCATGATCACGATGCCGCCCACCAAGGCCGCGATCGACGAGACGCCCGCGAACACGATCACGAACGAAGCGCTGATCGTGTTCCAAAGCGCGATGTAGCTGTCGGACGTGCCGATGTAAAAGTTCTCCTTCTGCCGCGGACCGATGTTGCGCCGCGCGCGCAATACGGTCCGCACTGGCCTTGCGCCTCGTCGAAGCGCGGCCCTTCGCCGGCCTCGATCTCGAGAGTGAGCGAGCTGCGCAGGCCGCGCATGCGGCGGTAGGTCTCGAGCGGCACGACTACGAACAGGTCCTGGTTCTGGCCCAGCACTGAGCCCACCGCCGAGAAAACGCCGATCACTTCAAGCTCTTCGTTGTCCACGCGAATCGAGCGGCCGATCGGCTCGACCGAAGGAACAGCCTCGTTGCGACCTCCGAGCCGAGCAGACAGGACACGGGCGGCATGGCGGTCCTCGAGCTCGTTGAAGTAGCGGCCGCTCGCCAGCTCACGGTTCGAGATGTCGGCCATGCTCGCCGTCTGGCCTTCGAGCGCGACGTCCTGCACCTCGACGCCGCGATGATCGGCGCGCACGCGCGTCGTCACGGTCGCTCCGACTGAGCCGCAGGCCGAGCAGCCTGCGCGCACGGCGTCGAGGTCAGCCAGCGTCAGATTGGGGTTCGATTGCGAGCGGTAATACTCCTCGAGGTCGGTGATGTCGAACGATTGCTTGGCGACGCGGAACACGCCCGTACCCAGGTTCGCCACCTTGTCGGCCACGAAGTCGTTCGCGCCCTGGATGATCGTGACGACGCCGATCAGCGTGGCCACGCCCATCGTCAGGCCCAATACTGTCAGAAACGTCCGCAACCGAGCGCCGCGGAACGATTCGAAGGCGAGCTGGAGATTGGTGCCGAGTCCTGCCATTCGGGAGTCGCGCCGCGGCTTTCATTGTCGCCTTCGAAGGCAAAAAAACCTGCGGAAAAGCGCAACTCCTCGGTTACGCTGTCAAAACGTTCCCGAAAGCTATTGCGAGCCCGAACCCGAGAACCGTGAGCTATTTTCGAAACCTTCGCCTTCATCCTTGTTGCAATCCTGCCGCTGAGCGCTCAGCAAGCCCGCATCCCGCCGCGCGCAGTCGTCAACGCCGCCAGCTTCGCGCGCCCGGGGCTTCCGAACGGTTCGCTTGCGCGCGGTTCGATCTTTACGATCTTCGGTAGTCGCATAGGCCCGGACGCCTCGCTCTCGGCCACGGAATTCCCGCTCGGTACGAGCCTGGGCGGCGTCCAAATCACGGTCAGCCAAGGCGAAACGAGCGTCGATGCGATCCCGCTGTTCGTCAGCGCGGGGCAGATCAACGCCATCCTGCCCTCGGATGCGCCGCTGGGGCGCTCTCGATCGTGGTGCGCAACGGCACGCGCCGCTCGAACCCAGCGCCGGCGATCGTCGTGCCGGCGAGCTTGGGCTTGTTCACTGTGATTGGGGCGGGCTCGGGTCCTGCCGTGGTCCAAAATTTCGTTTCGCAGACCGAGCTGCCGATCAATTCGCTCGACGCGCCGGCCGCGCCGGGACAAACGCTTATCGTCTACGGCACGGGCCTGGGTGCGGCGAACTTCGCCGACAACGAAGCCGCGCAGCAGGGCAACATCGGCGCGCGCGTGGAGGTCTTCGTCGGCGGGACGGAGCTGCCGTCTTCGAACGTCCTCTACTGGGGCCGCAGCCCCTGTTGCGCCGGGCTCGACCAGATTGTCATCCGACTGCCGCAGACGCCTCCAGCCGGGTGCTACGTCCCGCTGCGCGTGCGCGCCGGGGAAGTGATCAGCAACACCGTCACGCTCGCGATCGCGCCCGCGGGGCAGAGCTGCAGCGACTCCCACAACGCGCTCAGCACGGCTTTGCGCTCCGCCGGGGACTACGGCGCCGTCTACGTCAGCTCCGTCGCGCTCGAGGCCGCGGTCGACTTCCCGGCCCCGCCCACGGCCACGATGGACGTGCTGGCGGCGAGCTTCCGGCGCGACGGTGGCGGCTCGTTCTACTTCAACCCGCTCGTCTCGCTGCCGCCGCCCGGCGCCTGTCAGGTTTTTTCGGGCTCGGGCGACTTCCGCGGCGGCGCTTTTGGGCTTGCCAGCGCCGCTCCAACGGGGGCTCGCTCGACGCCGGCGCCTCGCTGCGGCTCTCAGGACCAGGCGGCGCGCGCAACGTAGGTTTTCAGGATCTCTCCGTCGTCAACTACCTCGCCGGCTTGGGTGGATCGTTCCCCGGCTCCACGCCGCGGCTCTACCTCAGCCCTGGCGCGCACACTCTCTCGAGCACGGGTGGCGCGGATGTCGGCGCCTTCGAAGCGTCCTTCGATTTGCCGCCGCCGCTCACATGGACCAACCGGGCCGATATCGGCGTCATCGAACGCTCCGGCGGCCTCGCGCTCGCTTGGTCGGGCGCGCAGAACGGCGTGATCGCGCTCGCCGGCAACTACGACCTCGCGACCGACTCCTTTGCCGCCGCTCTCTGCGTCGCTACGGGCGCCAGCGGCTCGCTGACCATCCCAAGCGATGCGCTCGCCGCGTTGCCTGCGTCGAGCGCGCGGCCCTTCGGTTCGCAAGGCGCAGTCGCGCTGTGGAGTTATTCGCGCCAACCTTCGGCCACGATCTCAGCCCAAGGGCTTGACGCCGGTTTCGTCATCGCCCGAAGCGCCGTCGCCAAGACGGTGATCTTCAAGTAGGAGGAGCCAAACGATGAACGCCACGCAAAACCTCCTCCGCAAGATCCTGCCCGCCTCATTCCTGGGGCTGTCGCTGTCGAGCTGCGCCGTGCTGGCCTTGCTCTTTGCCGTCTCTTTCTCGGACGTGCTGCTGCAAGTCGCCTGCGAAGAGTGCTTCGGCATCTCGCCCGAGGGCATTTTCGTCGTCAACGGAACGGAAGGCCGCACCGTCGAGGACAGCGTCTCGCCCGGCCTGCCGCCGACGGTCGTTGTCGACCAAGAGCCCGAGCGCTCGAGCTATCTGGCCGAAGTCGGCCTGACCTGCAACGACTTGTTTTCGCTCTCCGAGCTCTCGTTCGAGGGTTCGCCCGGCGCGGGGCAGTCGCTCGGAAACCTCCGCAGCGGAGGCGTCGCCGTCGTGACCGCCGAGGACCCGGCCGCCCGCCTGGGCGGACAAGCCTCCGCGCCGGTGCGCGTGTACGTCACGAACTCGGCCACCGACCAGGTGCTCGCCATGGACGCCTCCACGCGCCGCGTGCTCGGGGCCGTGTCGGTCGGAAGCCGCCCGCGCGGCATCGCCGCGACTCCCAACGGCGAGAAGCTCTTCGTCGCCAATGAGGATTCGGGCAGCGTCTCGGTCGTCGAGACCGCCACGCTCACTGAGATCGTGCGCATCCCGCTGCCCGGCGACGCCGAGCCTTTCGACATTGCGATCACGCCCGACGGACAGGAAGCCTGGGTGACCGGCCACGAGACCTCCGGTTTCGTCCACATCCTCGACACGTCATTGCACGCGGTCATGCAGAGCGTCCGTGTTGGGCGCAGCCCCGTGCAGGTCGCCCTCAGCCCGGACGGCACGCTCGCCTATGTCACCAACGAGGGCGACAACCGCCTTTCGATCCTCGACGTCTGGACGCGCACGGTGCTGCGCTCGCTCACCGTGCCCTCGGCCTACGGAGTCGCGTTCGATCCCGTCGGCGCGCGCGTCTACGTCAGCAGCCGCACGACGCCCGGCCGCGTTCGCATGTTCGACGTGGCGAGCGACGCGGAGCTCGCCGCGTGGGACGTCGGCGAGAAACCCGAGTATCTCGCGATCGACGGCTTCGCGACGCGGCTGTTCGTCTCGAACCGTCTGTCGGACTTTCTTTCGGTCGTGAACCTGTACAGCGGCGAGGTCGAGTCGACCATCCCGGCGCCGCGCGGATTGGGGCCGGTCGCGCTGGTCCCCGCCACTCCTTAGTCCACGCGCCGGGGCCGGCTTTGAAACTTGGCCCCGGCGCGCCTATCATCACTGGTGATGTCGAAGCTCCGTTGGCTCACCCTCGTGGCGCTGTGCTGCGCCCTGCCCGCGCTCGCCGCGGATTCCTATACCGAATCGCCAGGCAAGGAGGGGAACGGCAAGTTCACCATCGGCCCCGAGTATCCGCCCGACCCGGACCTGCAGGACCAGGGCAACCCGCAGGGCAAATACTTCGAGTTCACCATGCCGCTCGCCAAGAGCAAGTATTTTCGCGGCGACGACAAGACGCTCGACCCGACCAAGGGCCTGCGCAAGGAGCGGCTGATCGCCGTCTACATCCCCGCCGCCTACAAGGACGGAACCAAAGCGCCGATCCTAGTGGCCCACGACGGCCCCCGCCCGATGACCTACCTGCGTCCCGCGCTCGACAACCTCACCATCTCCAAGGACCTAGCGCGCCGCATCCCCGCCTTCATCGCCATCGCGGTGATGAACGGCGGCGACGACAGCAAGGGCAGCGAGCGCGGCCTCGAGTACGACACGATGTCCGAGCGCGAGGCCTTGTTCATCAACAACGAGATTTTGCCCGCGGTGCTCCACAACAAGGAGATTCGCGCGGCCTACCCGAACCTGGCCTTCACCGACAACCCCTGGGGCAAGGCCGTGATGGGCGGCAGCTCCGGCGGCGCCGCCGCGCTCACCATGGGCTGGTTCCGTCCGGACCTGTTCCGCCGCATCATCACCTACTCGGGCACCTTCGTCGACCAGCAGGACGACGACGCGCCGGAGGAGAAGAAGTACCCGCTCGGCGCCTGGGAGTACCACTCCAGCATGAACCTGATCGGCAACACGGAGAAGAAGCCGCTACGCATCTTCATCCACGCCTCCGAGTTCGACAACGGCGCCAACCTGCCCGAGGAGAGCTACCACAACTGGGTGATGGCCAACGAACGCACTGCGAAGGCGCTGGAGGCGAAGGGCTACGACTACCGCTACCTCTACTCGCTCAATTCGGGCCACACCGACCGCAAAGTCTATGCCAACACCCTGGCCGACACGCTGGTCTGGATGTGGCGCGGCTGGCACGGCGAGTAGCCCGGATGTGGGCGTATTCGGCCACCTCGCACTGGCGCTAGTCCTCGCGGCGTTGATCGGGCTGTCGCTGGGCCTGTTGGGCAGCGGCGGTTCCATCGTCACGCTGCCCGTGCTGGTCTATGTGCTGGGCGTGGAGGCTCACGACGCGGTCGCAATGACGCTGGTGATCGTCGGCGCGGTGAGCTTAGTCGGCGCACTGCTGCACTGGCGCAACGGGAATTTTCACGGCCGGGCCGTGGGGCTGCTCGGCTTCACGGGAATGGTCGGGGCCTACTTCGGCTCCGAGCTCACGCATCGAGTGCCGGCCGCCACATTGATGCTCATGTTCGCCGCGCTCATGCTCGTGGTAGGCGTGGTCATGTTGCGTCGCAACGACCTGGTTTGCGATTCCGAGCAATGCTACCCCGTGCGCTGCCTCTCGATCGGCGCCGGCGTGGGCGCATTGACCGGGTTTCTGGGCGTCGGCGGAGGCTTCCTGATCGTGCCGGCGCTCGTGCTGCTGGCCGGCATCGACACCAAGAAGGCAGTCAGCGCTTCGCTCGGCATCATCGCGCTCAACTCCGCGGCAGGCTTGGCAGGGCAGCTGCGGTACGCCGCGCTCGACTGGACGCTGACGCTCGAGTTTCTGCTGGCCGCCCTGGCAGGGATGGGCTTGGGCGCCCGTATGATGGGAAGCTTTTCACAGGCCGGACTGCGCAAGGTCTTCGCGTGGTCGTTGATCGTGGTCGCGGCGATGATTGGCGGGTCGAGCCTGTTCCAGCGCTAAGGGGCCTTGGAAGACGCTGCCGATATACTAAGGCTGTACCATGGGTGCACAAGCCATTCTGCGGAAGCTCTCCGTCGAGGATTACCTTGCGGATCCAAGCTTCGAACGGTTCGAATGGGTCGACGGCGTCGCCGTCGAAACCGGCGTGGGAAACAAGAAACACTCGCGGGTGCAGGTTCTCTGCGTGCGTTACCTGGACCGCTTCCTCGCCGAGCGGGACGATATGTGGCTTGCCACGGTACTGCGCTGTCGCCTGATCGTCGAAGGCGCGGAGCGTTACCGTCAACCGGACTTGGCCGTGGTCGCGGGCAAGCCTTCCGACGGCGACCCGCGCTTCTTGGAAGGCGCTCCACTGCTCGCCATCGAAATTCGCTCGCCGGACGACACCGTCGCCGAGCTGTTGCGCAAGACGGACGAGTATCTCGGCAATGGCTGCAAGATGGCGTGGCTGATCCTGCCCGATGAGGAAAGCGTGCTCGTGCGGACTTCCTCGGGCGACGTGAAAAGCCTGCTCGGCCACGATCTGTTAGGGGGCGCGGAGGTCCTACCCGGATTCACGATCGAAGTCTCGAAGCTCTTCGCGTAGCGCAAGTGGGGACCCTCGGGAACGGAGGTCCCGGCCGGGGTTCAGCCCGGCAACGCCCGCTCAGGTTCCGGGGCTTGACTCACAGCGAACCTTTTTGGGCTGAAGCCCAAGCGGGACCGCCCTACCGAACGGCCCCCACCGCCGCCGCCGCCCGATACCCGCTTCGCACCGCCCCTTCCATCGTCGCCGGCCAGCCCGTATCCGTCCAATCCCCGGCCAAGAACACGTTCGGATACTTCGTCCGCGGCCCCGGGCGGTCGGCTTCGAGCCCCGGCACGACCGAATACGTCGCCCGCGCCTCTTTCACCACGTGCGCCCGCTCAAGCTTGGCCTTCCGTGCCTCAGGAAAAAACTCCCCAAGCTCGCGCACCGCGAGCTCGATGATCTCCTCGCGCTTCATCCCCATCAGGCCGCGCGACGCGCTCACCACGCACTGCACGTAGCTCTCCCCGCGCCGGAACATCCACTGCATCGTGCGGTCGAGGAGCGACGCGTGCGGCAAGTCCGTGATCGGCCTGTCGAACCACAGGTGAATCCCCGTGATCGGCGAGTGGGTGAATTTTTGCAGGTTCAACCCGAGCCCGGGAATCAGCGCTTCGACCCTCTCGAACGGGACAGCCGACACATAAAAAT
This sequence comes from Bryobacterales bacterium, assembly GCA_041394905.1. Lineage (GTDB taxonomy): Bacteria > Acidobacteriota > Terriglobia > Bryobacterales > UBA6623 > RI-231. The sequence goes on from JAWKHJ010000007.1 coordinate 244,597, forward strand.
CCGCCTCGTCCGACGCGGGGTCGATGCGCTCGACTGTCGAGCGCAAATGCACGCTTACGCCTTGCCCGCCGCCGCATACAGATCCGCCAACGGGACGGCTGGCACGCCCATCTCATAGGACGTGCGCGTTCCCATCAGCCCTTCGGCGAACACCTGGAAAGCGGGCTTTGCGGACGCAATCTCCGGGTCCTCGTTGAGCGCCGAGACGACGATCGGCTCCCAGAAGCGCTTGTAGACGTTCTCGCTCACACCGCGATTGCGCAGCCACTCTCCAAACGTGAAAGAGTCGAGATCCCCGCGCCGCGCGTACTCGCCTTCGATCGCGCGCAGGTCGCGGATCAGCGCGATCTTCTCGCCCAAGCTCAAGAACCCCAGCCGCAGGAACGACCCGGCGAGATGCAGCGGCTTCGGCAGCGGCCCCCGCTCGAGCGTGTCGACCGCGCCGCCCGGCCGTACGAAGTGGATCGCCTTGTAGAAGCGGATCTTGTCCTCGACGCCCAGCCGGCGGTAGAAGTCGAGCAGGTTGTCGCAGCAGCGCAGCAACACGTGCTGGCAGTTGTCGATGCGCTCGCCTTCCGGCTCGGACGGATGCACCGGGTAGGAAGTCGCCCTCCCTCCCAGGAACGGCCTCGCCTCGTGCAGATCGACCTCGAAGCCGGCCTCGGCCAGCGCGGTCGCGGCGGAGAGTCCGGCCAAGCCTCCGCCCACGATCTTTACGCGGGGAATGGCAGGGCTCCCCCGAGCCAGCGGTTACGCATCGCGCGCAGCACGATACGGCTCTTCTCCCAGCCCGTCAGGCGCGCCCGCGTGCGATAGACGTCATACTCGTGCTGCCGGATGCGCCGCAGGATGCCGTAGTAGATCGCGATCATCGCCCACAGCGCCGGACGGCTCGACGGACGAACCAGCCCGAGCAGAGGCGCGGCCTCTTCGTAGTAGCGGTTCGCCCGTGTCCACTCGAACTCCATCAGCCGTTCGAAGCCAGGGTTGTCGGGCCGCTGGCCGCCGGAAGCCAGCAGCTCCTCGCGCGAGAGGCCGAACTGCTCGAGGTCCTCGGCCGGCAGGTAGACTCGCCCCATCCCCGAATCTTCCGGAATGTCGCGCAGGATGTTCGTGAGCTGGAACCCGATGCCGCACTTCTCCGCCAGCTCGAGCGCCTTCGGGTCGTCGAACCCGAACACGTGCGTGATCGTCAGCCCCACGACCGACGCCACGCGGTAGCAGTACTGATACAGCTCGTCGAAGGTCTGGTAGTTCTGCGGCTCGAGATCCGTCTCGACGCCCTGGATCAGCTCGAAGAAGTACTCCGGTGGGATCTTGTACTTGTCGACGGTCGCAGCGAAGGCGGGTAGGATGGGGTCCTTGCCAAAGCGCCCGTGCAGCGCGTCGTCGAGCGCCCCGCGCCAGCTCGCGAGCGACGCCCGGCGCGCCTCGACAGGCGGATCGAGCTCGTCGGAGATGTCGTCGGAGTAGCGCATGAACGCATAGATCGCGCACATGGCGTCCTTCTGCTCCTTGGGCAGCAACAGGAAGGAGTAGTAAAAATTGCGCGCGCGCTCGCGCGCGACGCGGCGGCAATGTTCGAAGCTCGCCTCGAGCAGGATCATCGCGGACGCTCCTGGGCCGGTTGCGGCGTCGCGCGGCGCCCAGGAACGATCGATCCGGCCAACACGCGCAGCAGCAGCCCCACGCGCTCGAGCTTGCCTACCTTCGGCCTCCTCCGGATCACGTCGTATTCCTGCGCGCGGATCTTGTCGAGCACCAGCATGCCCCCGCGGCTGAACAGCTCGAGGTCGATTGCCAGCCTGCGGTCGACCTGCTCGATCAGCGGCATCCCCGTGGGCGAACAGTCCATCGGCGCGGTCGACCAGCTCGCGGATCAGCGCGCGCGCCACCGGGCGCGCTCGCCCTTGCGCAAGTCCGTGGCCAAGTCGTCGTGGTGTGCAGCTGCGCACGTGCATGCGGTCTTGGGGCAAATAGATGCGGTCGCGGTCAAAGTAATCGCGCCGCAAGTCTTGCCAATGGTTGGCGAGCTGTAGCGCGGTACACGTCGCGTCCGAGAGCCGGCGCCGCGGCTCGTCGGTGTAGCCGCACAGGTGCAGCACCAGCCGTCCGACCGGGTTCGCCGACCAGACGCAGTATTCGAGCACTTCGTCGTAGGTGGCGTAGCGCGTTTTACGCTGGTCGAGCTCGAACGCCCGGATCAGATGCTCGAACGGCTCGCGCGGCATGCCGTGCTTTTCGACCGTGCCTCGCAGGGCCACGAAGACCGGGTGCCGTGTCTCGCCAGCGTACATTCTATCGAGCTCGGCGCGCCACCAGGCGAGCATCTCGAGCGCGTACTCAGGGGGAGCCCAGCTCGTCGCCCAGATCGTCCGCCCAACGGCAGTAGGCGTAGATGTTGAAGAAATCCTGGTGCAGCCGTCAGCAGCAGGAAGCTGACGACGTGGAAATTTTCGTAGTGCGCGCCGGAGATCCAGCGCGTGTAGGCCAGGGAGTCTTCGAGGCGCCACGGGGCGAAGTCCGTCCCGTGGCGCTCCAGAAATTCCTTGGGAAACAGGTGCATCGGTTGACTGTCGCAGCAGTCAACGGCGAACCGTCAACCGGCCAGAGGTTCCAGGTTCGGCAGGATCGCCGTCTTGAGGTGACCGTTGTGGCTCATCATGTGACGGAAGACATCGAGCAGGTCCGTCAGCGGAGCCTCCTCGATGACAAATTCGCCGACGTTGATCTTTCCGCGCGCGATGATGTCGAGCGCCGACTTGATGTGCCGCGGCGTGTGGTGGAAGCTCGCCTTGAGGGTCAGCTCGGCGCAGCAGCAACGAAGTGTCCAGGCAGACCTGGGTGTCCTTGGGGGCAGCCGCCGAAGAAATTCACCGCGCCGCCCGAACGCACCATCTCCACCGCGCCGCGCCAGACGTGGGGGCGAACCTACGGCCTCGATCACGACGTCGGAGCCGCGTCCGCCCCTCGGTCGCCGCGCGGACCTCGTCCACCGGCCTGCGGCCAGGCTGCGCGCTGCGATCGCTCTTGCAGGCCTATGCGGGCGGCGCGTTCGAGCTGTTGCAGCGGCGGCCGACGGCGATCACGCGCGCGCCCACAACCGTCGCCAACCGCACGAACATCAGCCCGATCGGCCCCAGCCCCAGCACCGTCACCGTATCCCCGGCGCGGATGCCCGTGTTCGATGCCGTGCAGCACGCAGGCCAGCGGCTCGGCCATGGCGGCCTCGGCAGCAGCCCACGCCGGCGGGGATCTCGTAGCAGTTTTTCTCGACGATGCGATCCGAATCCGCATGTATTGCGCATAGGCCCCGTTGTTGAACAACAGGTCCTCGCACAAGTTCTCTTTCTGGCGGCGGCAGTAGAAGCACTCGCCGCACGGCGCCGAGTTCGCCGCGACCACGCGCTGCCCCACCTTGAACTTCGTCACTTGGGATCCGACCGCGACTACGTCGCCGGCCAACTCGTGGCCGAACAACGCCGGGGGGTTGATCATCTTGGCATGATGGCCGCGGCGGAACACCTTCAGGTCCGTTCCGCAAGTCAGCGCAGCCCCCACCTTCACCAGGATGTCGCGCGGACCAATCGTCGGCACGGGGACTTGCTCGATTCGCAGGTCCTCCTTACCGTGCAACACGGCCGCCATCATCGATTCGCTCACAGGGTTCCTTTCCTTCACCTCTGCGGGTGTACCAGCACTTTGAGGGACCCGTCTTGCGGCCGCCTCGCCAAGTCCATCCCACGCTCGAGCTCGTCGAGCGGCAATTGGTGCGAAATCAGCTCCTCAACGGGGAAGCTGTCGCTCCATACGATCTCAGCCGACTCACGCTGCAAATCGACTGAGGCGCTATACGAGCCAAATACCATTCTCTCGTCTTTCCCCACCTGCGCGCCATTCAATTCGAAGGTTTCTTGTGGAGAAGTCTGGGCGAAGAGCATGATCTTGGCCCCCGGACGGGTGATCCGGACGGCCTCCTCGACGATTCCCGGCGCCGAAGCGGCCACGATCACAACGTCGGCGCCGCGGCCTTGGGTGCGCGCCAGGATCTCCGCACGTACGTCGACCGCCGCCGAATCCCAAGCCTCGCGCGCGCCGAGCTTGTGCGCCTTTTCGAGCCGCACCGGGATGCGGTCTGTCGCATAAAGCCGCTCGGTTCCTTGGCGCTCGAGCAACATCGTGAACAACAGCCCGATCGGACCCTGGCCCAGGACCACGACCGTATCATCGGGCCGAATCGCGGCTTTCTCCAGTCCTTTCAAGCACGTATTGAGCGGTTCGACGAACGTCGCACGCTCGAAGCTCACCCCGTCGGGGATCCGTTCGACGCCGCGCTCGACGATCCAATCCATCACGCGCACGTACTCGGCGAAGCCGCCGCCGGCGGGCTCATACCCTGCCGTGACGCCCACCTTCTTGTAGCCGGCGCACTGTGCATAGTCCCGCCGCGAACAGTAGAAGCAGTCGCCGCAAGGGATGTGGTGGAAGACGCATACGCGCTCGCCCAGAGCGTACTTGGAGACGCCGCCGCCAACGGCCGCGACGACGCCGGCCGTCTCATGCCCGTAGATACGCGGCGGCGGCAGCAGATCGTGCTCGATTTTCTTGAGATCGGTGTGACAAATGCCGCAGGCTTCCACCCGGATCAGAATCTCGCCGGGGCCGATTTCGGGAACCGCAGTCGGCTCGACGACGACGCGGCTCGAGCCGCGATAGACCGCGGCGCGCATCGACTCGCCCAGGGTGGCGGAAGTCCCGCTCACTGGCTCGACTCCGAGGGAAACCGGCATTGATGAAGCAAAAACTGCGCCAAATTCCGGCTGGCGAGCTCTGCGTTGCGTTTGAGCGCGAACAACTCTCGCCAGCGCGATGGGCTCAGGCCCGCCTGCGCCACGACTGCCCGCCCGGACACCGTTCCATCCGCCCGTCGGGCGCGGTCGAAATCGAAGCTGATCTCCGTCTCCGCATCGTCGCTGACGACCTTGACGCAGAAAAACGGCAAATCATGCTCCGCGGCAAGCTCCGCGACCGCAAACGCCTCCATGTCGACAGCGTCCGCTCCCAACTTTGCCAACCGTCTCTTCTCTTCGACCGTACTAGCCACGCGGTCGACCGTTGCCAGCGCGCCTCGGCGAACGCTGCCGAAGCCGCCATCGAACACGGGCCAAGTACAAGCATACTCTAGACCGCGTTCGAGCAGGAGCACGCGGTCGGCCACGAAGATGTCGCCAAGGGCCCATCCAGGCTGCAGAGCCCCGACATAACCCATTGATAACAGACCTCTTACACGGTTTGCGGCCAGCGCCGCCTCGGTGGCGCGCTTGGCCGCCTCTCGGCCAATTCCCCCGGCGAGCATTAGGGTTTTTCCGCCCGGCCATTCGGACCAGCGGCCTTGCGGGACGGACTCTCCGGGGCCGAAGAACGCCAGCTCGGTCGCGTGGGCGGCGACCGCTAACAGTACTGGTTCTCGCGAAACCATGTAATTGCTCGCTCCAGCGCCGGCTCGACCGGCCCCGGGCGCCAGCCGAGCTCGCGCTCGGCCTTGGCGCTCGAAACGTAGACCTTCTTCGCTGCCATGCGGACTGCTTCGAGCGGCGCGCGCGGCGGCCGGCCGGTCACTTGCGCCAGCGCTGTTTCCGCCGCTCCAAACAGCCACGCAGCAGCGTAGGGCAGCCGCAGCCGCGGCGCCTTTCGGCTCGACAGCGCCGCAACCGCCTCCAGAATCTCCTTCAGGCTCATGTTGCGGGGCTTCAGGATGTAGCGCGAGCCCGGCCGGCCGCGCTCGGCCGCCGCCAAGTGGCCCGCCGCTGCATCGCGCACGTCGATCAAGTTCAATCCCGTATCCACGTAGGCCGGCGTGCGGCCCAGCAAAAAGTCCAGGATGATGCGGCCGGTCGCCGTCGGCTTCAGGTCGGCCTCGCCCACAGGGGCGGTCGGATTGACTAGGACGACAGGCGCGCCCGCGCGGGCGAGTTCGAGGGCCGCTTGCTCGGCTAGATATTTGGAGCGCTTGTAGTGGCCGGCCAACTCGTCGAGCGAAGTCGGAGTCTCTTCGTCGCCAATTCCGTCGCCCGGAATGCCAATCGTTCCCACGGTGCTCGTGTAGACGATCCGCTCGGCTCCGGCTTCGGCCGCCGCGCGTAACACATTCCGCGTCCCGTCCACGTTCGAGGCATAGAGCTCGCCCGGATCGCGAGTCCAAAGGCGATAATCGGCCGCCACATGGTAGACCCGACTGCAGCCTGCAGCCGCGCTGCGCAACGACGCCTCGTCGCGCAAGTCTCCAATCGCCTCTTCGTACTCGAGATCCGCCACGCCTCGCCGATCGCTCCCCGGCCGCATCAGCAAGCGCAGCGGCTCGCCGCGCTGAGCTAGAGCCCGCGCCACGTGGCCTCCCAGGAAGCCCGACGCTCCGGTCACCAGAATCACAAGCCGGCTAGCCCAGCGCCCAAGTGATCATCTTCAAGCTGTCGGCCAACGTCGCGTTTACCCCGAGCGCCGCCGACGGCTCAAAGCCGCAATGCACCATGCAGTCGTTGCAACGCGCATCGTTCCCGCGACCGTACTTGCTCCAGGGCGTCTGCGACATCAAATCGTCGAACGAGTCCCAGTGCGCGTCGGTGATCAGGTAGCAGGGGCCCTTCCAACCCTTCACGTTGTAGGTCGGATTGCCCCAGGCCGTGCACGGCAGGTCGCGCTCGCCCTTCAGGAACTTCAAATAGGTCGGGGTCGAATTGAGCTTGAACTTGGCGAACAGCTTGTCGACGTCCTTGAACTTCTCGTGGACTTCTTCGCGGGTGAGAAAGATCTCGTCGGTATCGACCGCCGAATAGGGATAGGCAGGCGACAGCATGTGCCCGTCGACGTCAAACTGCGAGAGGTACTCGAAGAGCTCTTCGATTTCACGCATGTCCGTCTCGCGGTAGACGGTCGTGTTGGTGCAGACCAGGAAACCGGCCGCCTTGGCGGCCCGAATTCCCTCGACGGCCTCTTCGAACACGCCCTCGCGCTCGACCGCCATGTCGTGGGTCTCCTTCATCCCGTCTAAGTGCACGTTGAAGAAGAAGCGCTTGTTCGGCGTGAATTCCTTGAGCCGCTTGGGCAGGAACATGCCGTTCGTGCAGAGGTAGATCGTGCGCTTGCGTTCGACCGCGCCTTCGACGAGGGCGCCGATCTCGGGATACATCAACGGTTCGCCGCCGCAGATTGAAACGACCGGGGCGCCGCACTCGTCGACCGCCGCCAGGCACTCCTCGAGCGAGAGCCGCTCGCTCATCGTCGTCTCGTACTCGCGGATGCGTCCGCAGCCGGTGCAGGTGAGGTTGCAGGCGTGCAACGGCTCGAGCATCAGCACAAGCGGGAAACGCTTCTTCAGATACGGGTGCTTGTCGACGCCAGGACCGCCCACGAGCGGACGCTGGCCTTGCGGCGGGCCGTTCAGGATGGGGAACGGTGGTTGCCGCGCGGGCTCGGGGTCGCGCTGCCAGGCAGGGTTGGGCGCCAATTTGTTCTTGGCGATGTAGGCGCCCATGCGCGCAGTCATCTCAATCGGAAATCGCATGGCAAGCTCGGCTGTCTAGTCTCGCGCGGCTGCACGCGCATACTCGCCCAGCGCCAGCAGCGGGAAGTACTGACGGTAGAGGTGGTAACGCAGGTAGAACACGCTCGGGAACCCCGTCCCCGTCCAAAGCTCTTCGTCCCAAGAGCCATCTTCGTTCTGGCTGTCGAGCAGATAACGCACGCCTGCTTCGATGCTGCCGCTTTGGAAGTCCTCGGTCGCGAACAGCCCGAGCAGCGCCCAAGCTGTTTGCGATGGCGTCGACGGTCCGCCGAACTTCGCGCTGGGGTCGTCGTAGCTCGCGCAAGACTCGCCCCACCCGCCATCGGCGTTCTGGATCGAACGCAGCCACTCGCCGCCTTGGATCACGTGCGCCTCGCGCGGATCCTCGCCCGCGGCCCGCAGCCCGCGGAGGGCGAAGCAGGTGCCGTAGACGTAGTTGACGCCCCAGCGGCCGAACCAGCTTCCGTCTTCCTTCTGCGACGAGCGCAGGTAATCCATGCCGCGCAGCACGTTCAGCCGGAAACGCTCCGCCCCGGGGCCGCTCAAGGCCTCGATGGCGCGCCCAGTGATGTCGGGGCAGCTCGGATCGAGCATCGCGTTGTGATCGGCAAAGGGAACGTGAGTCAGAATCTCCGCGTCGTTGTCGCGATCGAATGCGGCCCAGCCGCCGTCGGCGCACTGCATCGAAGCGAGCCATGCCATGGCACGGTCGCGCGCGGCGCGGTGCCTCGCGCGATCGGAGGGCCGAGCCTGCTCGAGCGCAAGCAGGACCTTCGCCGTGTCGTCGCAATCGGGGTAGAACTCGTTTTCGTACTCGAAGAACCAACCGCCAGGCTCGACTCCTGGGTTCTTGACAATCCAATCGCCCGGCTGGGTGATCTCTTTCGAGAGCAACCAATCGCCTGCCGCCTCGAGCGATCGCCGCACTTCGGGCGTCGGCGATGGGTGGGCGCGCCCGATGGCGAACGCCGAGATTGCCGTATCCCAAACCGGCGAGTGGCAGGGCTGCATACGCAGCGTCTCTTCGTTTTCGAGGATGAGCCGCTCGAAACGTTCGACCTCACGCTGCACGAGCGGATGATCCAAGCCGTAGCCGAGCTCGGTGAGCGCCATGATCGAGTTCATCATGGCGGGGAAGATCGCTGCCAGCCCGTCGGAATTCTCGAGGCGCTCGATCATCCACTGCGCGGCGGCGTCAATCGCCTTGGCGCGCAGGCCGTTGATGCCGAGCTTCTCCCAAATCTTGAGGGAGAAGTCCGCCCACAGAAAAAAGCTCTTCCAAGAGACAAGGTTCGGCTTCGCGGGCTCGATGCCGGAGAAGAGCTCGGCGAGCGTAAACCCGGCAGGGGGCCGCCGTGTGGCGCGCTTGGCGCCCAAAATCGCCAGTGGGGCCAAGATCGCGCGGCTCCACGACGAGATCTCGTAGATGTTGACCTTGCTCGACTCGCGCAGCAGGAACACTTCCGGCGGAATCGTCGGCGTCTTCTCGCGGTCGAACAGCCCGAAATAGCTGAGGTAGATCTTCGTGTAGCTGTTCGCGGCCTCTACGCCGCCCAGCTCCAGAATGCGGCGACGTGCTTTCGCCAACACGATATCCGTGCCTGGCAGGGCGGTAAGCTTGAGCGCGAAGTAGGCCTTGACGGTGGCCGAGATGTTGTCCGGCCCTTGGTGGAAGATATTCCAGCCGCCCGTCGCCGTCTGTTTGCTGAGAATGTAGCGCGCGGCCTTTCGTACCCGTTCCCAGCTTGGCGGATTCCAGCGGCCGGTTGCGTCAGGCGGATGCAGCCAAAGCTGCAACAGGATGTAGTCGGACTCGAGCGTAGTGTCGGCTTCGAGCTCGCCCGCCCAGTGGCCGTCTTCCCGCTGGCAGTCCAGCAGAAAACGCGTCGCATCGTGGATCGACGCCGCGAGCCGCGAGGGCGTCAGCGGCGAGGCTGCCACGGCCGTTGCCGTCGCATGCCCGCTTCTCTCGACAATGGTCATAAGCTCGCGATCTGTGTCAGGCGGCGCTGCTGTTGGGCGAGCTCCGCCGGCAACGGGAACTTCACGTTTTCTTCGATCACTTCGACTTCTTCGACGCGGCCGAATCCGAAACGTTCGCGCAGATGATCCACTACACGTTGGACGAGCACTTCGGGCGCGGACGCGCCCGCTGTGATCGTCACTTTCCGAACGCCCTTGAGCCAACTTGGCTCGATGCTGCGTTCGTCGTCGATCAGATACCCGCCGACGCCCAAATTGGCGCCAACTTCAACCAGCCGACGCGAATTCGAGCTGTTTTGCGAACCCACCACCAGCAGCAATTCGCTTTCCGGAGCGCGCCGCTTCACCGCCTGTTGGCGATTCTCGGTGGCGTAACAGATATCTTGCGCGGGCGGCCCTTGAATGTGCGGAAAACGCCGCTTGAGCACGCTGATGATCTGGCCGGCTTCATCCAGGCTCAGAGTTGTCTGCGTCAGATAGCAAAGGCTCTCTGGGTCGGGAACCTCGACGACCTCAGCCTCATCGGCCGAAGCCACGACGATTGTCTGCTCCGGGGCTTCGCCGCTGGTGCCGATCACTTCGTCGTGGTCGCGATGGCCGATCAGCAGAATCGTGCCGCCGCTCTTGGCGAACTTCACCGCCTCCACGTGGACCTTGGTCACAAGCGGACAAGTAGCGTCGATCACCTTGAGACCGCGTGCGGCCGCATGCCGACGCACTGCCGGCGAAACGCCGTGTGCGCTGTAGATCACACGCGCGTCATCGGGGGCCTCGTCGAGCTCCTCGATGAAGATCGCGCCGCGCGTCGCCAAATCCTCGACCACATACCGGTTGTGGACGATCTCGCGGCGCACGTAGATCGGCGCTCCGTAGGCTTCCAGCGCCAGCTCGACGATGTCGATCGCGCGCACGACGCCCGCGCAGAAACCGCGGGGTTTGAGCAGATAGACGGTCTTTTCGAGATCGGGTGCGACAGCGTTGCTTCGGGCTGGGTTCGACATGGGGAAAAGAAGTATCTCGCCGACGCCAGGAGCGGGAAAGGCCTACCTTTTCGAGTATAACAACGGGCGGCCCGAATCCCTCCGCCTCATTTGCCGCCGCCGACACGGCCCTCGCGATCGAGACGCAGCGTGCGTCCGCGCCAGTGCACCGTCTGACCGAAAAAGCTCGCCGCCCACACCGCAAACGACCATAGATCGGCCGCCGGCAGCAGCAGCCAATGGCTGCCAGGCGCGATCCGACCGTCCGCGCGACGGCCACAGCCGCGCGGCAACGCGCCCCAAGCATAGGCCCGCGAGACTGACCCACGGCGTCTGCGCTCCGCCCGCCGCCAGCAGCGCCGCACTCCAAACGGTCCCAAATGTCACGACCAGCCCGAAGTGCCCGCCCGGGCGCGAGACGCGCACCGTGCGCGACCAACGCAAGTGCCTCTGCCACACGCTCCTGAGGCTCGCCTCCCGGCTGTCGTCTCGACCACGCTGGTCGAAAGCACAGCGCGCTTGCCCACAGCGGCGATGCGCGCCCCGAGCTGATAATCGTCGGCCAAGTACTCCCGAATCGCGCCGAATCCGCCGATCCGCTCGAGGTCCTCGCGGCGGAATAGCATTGCCGCCCCCAGCGCGAACGGGACGCCCGCGAGCTCCGCTCCGGTCAAGGCTTGGCCTGGGAAATCGACCGACACATAGAGCGCATCGATCTTCGAGCCGAGCGTCCTTCCAGGGGGCGTGCGGTAGAGGCAGGAGGCGATGCCGACGTTTTCGGCTTCAAGCGCGGCCACACTGCGCTCGAGCCAATCCGGCTCCGGCCGCACGTCGGCGTCGTCGACCATCAGCAGGCTATGGCGAGCCGGCGGCGGCGAGAAGCTCCAGGATGGCCACCTTGCGAGTGCTCGCATCGGTCTCGCCGCAGATCACCGGCTCGATGCCCAAACGGTACGCCACTTCGACGGCGGGGTCGTCCTCGTCGGCGAGCCCGAGCAAGATTTCAAAGTCGGGATAGTCTTGCCCCTGATGCGCCCGCAGGTTTTGGTCGAACTGCGCATCAAGGCCGCGCACAGGCTTGAGGATCGAGATTCCGGGGCGGCGTGCGGGGACAGCCTGCGAGGCCCTCCGACGACGAAATCGTCGGCACGCTTCCAGCACCGCCGCCGAGTAACCCGTCGCGGCCAGCGCAAGACCCGCGAACAGCCAAACCATTGGCGTTGCGCTCACTTGGCCTCTACTCGCCGACCAGCATCACGCCCACGGCAACCAGAACCGCCCCCGCCCAGCGCCGCGGCGAGATCGTCTCGCCCAGCATCAGGCGCGCCAGCAACGTTTCCACCACGATGCCCGCCGCTGTCGCCGGCACCGCAAAGCTTACGTCCGCGATCGAGACCAACGCCATGAAGCCGAAGAACGAGACGGCATACCCGACGAGCGAGAGCCAGAGCAGGGGGCTGCGCGCCGCCCGCGCCATCGTCGCGCCCAGGCCGCCCGCCGAGAAATCGTCCATCTCGCCCAACCGCCGCATGCCGGCCGCCTTGAACAGGTCGCCAAAGACAGTGCCCAACACCACCAGCGCGACCAGGAACCAAGTCATTGCTTAACGGTTGAAACCGGCGTCGAGCCGGCCAGCATCACGCCCACGGTAATGATCGCCACCCCAGCCCAGCGCGCGACCGACACGTGCTCGCCAAGCAGCGCCCAGCTCAACAGAGTCACCAGCCCATAGCCGATCGCAGTCACCAGCACCACGTAGCTCAGGTCCGCCCAGCTCAAAACGATAGCGTGCGCGGCGAAGAACACCGTAAGCAACACCACACCGGCCAGAACCCACGGATTGGCCATCGCCGCCAGCCCCGACGCCGCCAGCGCCACCGGCGAATAGGACGAGATGTCGCCGACCTGGCGCATGCCGTAGCCAAGCATCAGGTTGCCCGCCGCGTTGGCCACAATCACCAAAGCCAGCAAGACGCGCGTCTTCATCGGCTCGCGCGGCTCATGCCGCCCGCTTTTGGCGAACGTACTTCTTGCGCTTGGAGCGCAATGCCAGGAACTCCCGCGCTTCCTTATAGAGACGCTGCCGTTCGCGGCCATCGAACAGCGCCTTGCGCACGATGCGCCACGCCGCTTTGGGCCGGAAGTAATATTCGTCGTAGAAGCGCTCAACCCACTCCATGATCTCGGCTTGGTCGAGGTCGGTGTACTTGACGTTCGGCAGCTGGTGACCGCCGTCGTCGGTCATCGCGTCGAGCTCGACGAGCGCCTTGTTCTGGGTGACGTAGTCGTAGAACTCGGTGCCAGGGTAGGGATGCGCGACCGATACCTGAATCGTCTCGGTGTCGAGCCGTTTGGCGAAATCGATCGAGCGGCGGATGGTCTCGCGGGTCTCGCCGGGCAGACCGACGATGAAGTCGGCATGGACGACGAGGCCTGCGCGATGGGCGTCTTCGGTGAACTTGATCGCCCGCTCGACCGTCGCGCCCTTCTTGATGTTCTTGAGGATCTGCGGGTCGCCGGACTCGTAGCCAACGATCAGCAGCCGGCAGCCGGCGTCCTTCATCGCCTTGAGCGTGTCGTAGTCCACGTTCACGCGCGACGTGCAGCTCCAGGTGAAGTTGAGCGGCTCGAGCTTCTTACACAGCTCGATCACGCGGTCCTTGCGGATGTTGAAGGTGTCGTCGTCGAAGAAGATCTCCTGCAGGTCAGGGAACTCTTCGAGAGTGTACTTGACCTCAGCCGCGACATCGTCGGCCGAGCGCGTGCGCCAGCGGTGGCCCGATAAGGTCTGAGGCCACAGGCAGAACGTACACAGCGCCGGGCAGCCGCGCTCGGTATAGAGCGCAACATAGGGGTGCTTGAGGAACGGCACGTTGTAGCGCGAAACGTCCAAATCGCGCTTGTAGGTCTTACTCACCCAAGGCAACGCGTCGAGGTCCTCGATCTGCGGGCCTTCGGGGTTGTGGTGCGCCTTGCCGTTGCCGTTGCGGAAGCTCGCGCCGGCCAGCTCCTGGTAGGGCTTGCCGTTGGCGTACTCGACCACTTGGTAGTCGAACTCCTTGCGCACGATAAAGTCGATCGCCTCGCTCGCCGCCAAGCTTTCATCCGGCAGCGCGGTCACGTGCGGGCCGACAAAGCAGACGTCGAGCTTGGGGTTCACCTCCTTCATCGCCTCGGCGAGCTTCACGTCGTTCTGGAAGCCCGGCGTCGAGGTAAACAAGACCAGGAACTCGAAGTCCTTGGCCATGTCGATGGTCTGCTGCGGGGAGATGTGGTGCGGCGGCGCATCAACCACCTTCGAATCCGGCAGCATGCCCGCCGGATAGCACAGCCAGATGGGATACCAGTAACTCTCGATCTCGCGTGTGGCGGGCCAGCGAGAGCTCGCTCCTCCGTCAAAACCTTCAAACGATGGGGGATTGAGAAAGAGAGTTCGTCGAGGCATGAGAGGCCTTACAAAAGTCAGGATAACAGATGCTTTCTGCGGGCTTTTCACCGCGAAAGTAGGGCGCTGGTCGTAGTCTTTTGAGCCGAACCGCGCGTCTAACCGAAGGTGCGTGGAAACGCCAAGAAACCCGACACGGGCTGGTAGGATAACGACATGGCCGCCGCGCTCCATCGCCGGGATGTCCTCAAGCTGGGCGCCTTCGCACTTGCGTCGGCAGCGGTCCCGGCGCGCGCTGACGCCCCCGGCGCCTCAGCACGACTGCTGCTGCGCTATCGCACGGACCCGAGGAGCTTGGCTAGGCTGATCCCGCCCGGCCTCCAGCCCGGCGCTGAGCCGCTCGTCGACGTCGAGATCGAGTGGTTCGAGCCCCAGAAGGCTGACATCCTCGCGCCTAAATCCTACGGAATCGCACGTTTCTCCGTCGCTGTGCAGCACGAAGACGCGCCCGGCCGCTTGCTCGTCGCCGCCTACGCCTCGAACGACCGGGCCCGGCTGGTCGGCCGCGAGGCCGAAGGTATGCCGTTGAAGGACGCCGGGATCGAGGTCGAAGCCGGCGAGCAGGTGGTTGCGAAGATCTCGCGGCGCGGCGAGACCTTGTTCTCGCTTGACTCGGGCGCCATGGGGCATGAGCCCGTCGAGGCCCCGGAGACGTCGCCTTACCTGGCGCCCGTCTTTACGCTCGATCCGGATTGGCGAGGCGACGTCGTCCGCCCCGGGGTGGCGTTGTGGAAGATCGAAGCTTCGAAGCCCGAGCGCACCCTAGAAGCCTCACAGCCCAAGGCCGAGCTACCCTATGCGTCGGCCGGCGATCCGTTGGTCGAGCTACCCCTTGAGGAAACCATCGGCTTCTGGACGCTCATGGGCGAGCCGTCGTCCTCGCCGGCCCCGGAAAAAATCGCCGACCTCGACGCGGACGACTTTGACGCCTGGGCCCCGCTGCGCTTTGACCGCCCCGTCGAGCGCGAACGCTTCTGGACGCCCGCCGGCTGGCGCGAGCAGACCACAGCCTTCCGCTTCACCGAAGCCGAGATCGAGCGTTACCACGCCCGCAAGGAGATCCGCCTCGAGCCGCTCGAGATCGTCGAGATCGACGCGATGATCTCGCGCGAAGCCCACGAGGCGCTCGTCCCGCCCATCTGCCGCACCGCCGGCCGGCCGATGATCAAGATGCTCGGCCTGCGCGTTGGCGGCGGCGACCTCTCGCCCGTCCCGTATTCGGAGGCGTGGCTGTTCGCCTTCACCATCACCGCCAACCGCATGGCTTGGTACGCCGTCTCGCACATCGTGGGCGAGGGCGGCGACCTGACCTTCGGCCGCGACGTCTTCGGCTATCCATCGAAATCCGGTGCGCCGGACATCGTCGTCACGCCGGTCGACTTCAGCATGAGCGTCAAGCGCATGGGCCGCGAAATCGCGTTCGCGGACGGGCCCTTCCATGGCTTCTCGACCGGCACTTCGCTTGCGCAACTGCCCATGGTCAGCCTGCGCGCGCAGCCGGGCGGCAAGGGCGCCGAGCTGGTCTACCAGATGTGGACCTTCCAAGGCCGGCGGAATCGCGTCGACCCGGCGGCGTTCCAGATGGCGTTCGCCGCTGACCCGGCGCCCGGCCTCGATCAGAGGCCCGATCCCTGGTATGAGCGAGGCTCGACGCAACCGGCCATGCTGTCGGTGATGGAGAACGCCGTGATGCAGCGCACCCCCGGCGAAGTCGTCGCCGAACTGCCTCGCTTCGAAGAGTATTACCGCGAACGCTGCGACGGCGTCCTGCCTTGGGAGCCCCAGCCGGCCAAGCTCGCACAACCCACGATGCTCGCCCGCCCCGCCGGTTCGTCGTCCTAAGCGCAGATCCGTCGTCTACGGCCCCGTCGTCTCGAGCGTCAGCCCGAAACCCTTCGGCAACACCCAGCGCTCGCCCGGGACATAGAACGTCTCCAGCCCGTCGATTCCCAAGTCCACTTCTTCCACCGACGCGCTCGTTTCGATCCCCCCGCCGTATGTCTCAAAACCGAAGTTGCGGCGGCGCGAAGCCTCGACGCGCAACTGCGATGGCTCCGAGCGTGAGATCCCGCGCGCATCCTGCACGTCGATGAGCTTCGCGTGAACCGGGGCCGCGCCATCCGCCGTTTCGAGCGTATCGAAGCTCAGCGCCACGGCGTAGTAGGGAGCGTCTTCTCCGCCAAGCCGCTGCAGCCGCCGGACTCGCCCACGCACTTGATCGCCTTTGCGGGCCAGAGTCCGGCCCTCGACTTCCACGTCCTGTCGCAGTTCGGCTGTGACGGCGTCGCCGACCACGGCTTTTTCGCCTCGAACAGCCGCGACCAGCCGCAGCCGTAGCGTCAATCCTGACGGAATCACCGGCAACGTGCGAACCGGCCGAGTCGTCGGCTCGAGAACCTCTGGCGCGGTGATGTCCTCGGTGACGTCAAACGAAAGACTGCTGCCCGCGACGAAGCGCCGGCAGCCCTCGAACGTCGCCTCGTTGCGACTAACCGCCCCATCCATCGCACGCAATTCGTCCACCGCCCGCCGAGGCAGCGTGAGCTCGCGCCCGTCGATCGTCGCTTGCTGGTAGTCGATCCGCGCGGTCGCCGCGACGAGGCCAAGCTCGGGCGGCAGGTCGACGCCCTCCTTATCCAGACGCAGCAGGGCATACGAATCCCGGTCGGCCCAGAAAGAGCCGCGAAAGGCGACCTTGGCCGAGCCGCTTACCGTCGTGATCGTGTATCCGCTCGTGAAGTACGAGACTTCGTAGTCGAAGCGCAGCGCGGGCCGGCCATCCAAATCTTGCTCTCCGGCGAAGCGGATCACGGCCTGTCGCGTCAAAAAGATCGACCTCGCGAACGAGAACAGCGCCCCGTCCGCCATCAGACCGAATCCCACGAGCTCAGCCGGTGGAATCGGCTCGAACGCCGCGCCTGGCCAACTGTAGAGCTCCACGCCATCGACGACGGCGACTTCCAGACGCACCACGTCGGAATACTCCGCGAGCGTCGTCTCGCGCAGGTTGCGGCCGCGCGCCCTGGCCTTTGCCATGCGCTTCTCGAGCTTACGCCGCTGTTCCTCGTTGACGCGGATGCGTCGAATCGTCTGGCCGCAGACAAACTCGGGAACCTCTTCGAGCGAGGCGCGCATGCGCTGCTTTATCGCGATCAATGCCCGCACTTCCGGCTCGATCGTGACCTCGGGCAGCGACTGAGCGCCGAGCGGACACGCCGCCAGCCAGCCGAGACATACGATCGCTCCGCCGCCGATGCGCATGTGGGGATCACTCTAACAGAGCCGCGGCGTCCCGCCATCCCGCCTCCCCGACCGCTACGATGTTAGCTTCGCCATGGCCAACATCCTCGATTCCCAAGACGCATCGATTTATACCCTCACGACGAAGGCTCCCGGGCCGTCAGGCTTTCTGCCGCTTACGCCCGAGATGCTGCGCTCTTCGCCCTCGGGTGACATCTTCGGTTGGACGCAGGACGCCGGCATGGGCTGGAATCCGGCCGAGCTCGGACGCCCCGAAGTGCTCATTCTCTCCACCCAAGGCGGCATCCGCGGCGAGGACGGCAAGCCCATCGCCCTCGGCTACCATACGGGCCACTTTGAAGTCGGCCTGCTGATGCGCGCCGCAGCCGAAGAGTTGCGCAAGAGCGGCGCCATCCCCTTCGCCGGCTTCGTCAGCGACCCCTGCGACGGACGCACCCAGGGCACGGTCGGCATGATGGACTCGCTGCCCTACCGCAACGACGCCGCCATCGTGCTGCGGCGCCTGATTCGCTCGCTGCCAACGCGCAAGGGCGTGATCGGCGTGGCCACCTGCGACAAGGGCCTGCCCGCCATGATGCTGGCGCTCGCCTCGATGCACGAGCTGCCCACGATCCTCGTGCCCGGCGGCGTCACCCTGCCCTCAACCGACGGCGAGGACGCCGGCAAGGTGCAGTCGATCGGCGCGCGCTACTCCCATGGCGAGATCTCGTTCGAGTACGCGCAGGAAATGGGTTGCAAGGCTTGCGGCAGCGCCGGCGGCGGCTGCCAATTCCTGGGCACGGCGGCGACCAGCCAAGTGATCGCCGAGGCGCTGGGCCTGAGCCTGCCCACTCCGCGCTCGCCCCTCGGGCCAACCCGTCTGGACCGACGCGGCGGTGCGCTCGGCGCGCGCGGTCGAGAAGATGCGCGCCGGCGGCGTGACCACCAAGCACATCCTCAGCGAGGCCGCCTTCGAGAACGCCATGGCGGTCCACGCGGCCTTCGGCGGCTCGACCAACCTCATCCTGCACCTGCCCGCCATCGCCTTCGCCGCGGGCGTCACTCGTCCGACCGCGGCGGACTGGTCGCGGGTGAATCGGCAAGTCCCGCGCATCGTCGACGTGTTGCCTAACGGGCCGCAGTACTTTAAGACCGTACAGGCCTTCCTCGCCGGCGGCGTGCCGGAAGTCATGCTGCACCTGCGCGAGCTGGGCCTGTTGCGCCTGGACGCCATGACGGTGAGCGGCCAAACCGTCGGCGAGAACCTCGAGTGGTGGGAAAAATCCGAGCGCCGGAGCCGCATGCGCGCCTTGCTCGAGGAACGCGACGGTACGCCTCCGAGCGAAGTCATCATGACCCCGGCGCAAGCCAAGTCGCGCGGGCTAACCTCGACGATCGCCTTCTGCCACGGCAACCTCGCGCCGGAGGGCTCGGTGGTCAAGAGCACAGCGATCGATCCGTCGGTGGTCGACGCGGACGGCGTCTACCGCAAGACGGGCCCGGCGCGCGTGTTTGTTCGTGAGTCGCACGTGATCGAGGCGATCAAGAACGGCTCGATCCACGCCGGCGACATCATCGTGCTGGCCTGCTGCGGGCCGATGGGTTCGGGCATGGAGGAGATTTACCAGATCACCGCCGCGCTCAAGCACCTCTCGTTCGGCAAGCAGGTCGCCGTCATCACCGACGCCCGCTTCTCGGGCGTCTCAACCAGCGCCTGCATCGGCCACGTCGGCCCGGAAGCCCTAGCCGGCGGTCCGATCGGCCGCTTAATCGAGGGCGACACACTGCGCGTGATCATCGACCGCAACACGTTGGTCGGCTCGCTCGACCTGATCGGCCACGGCGGCGAAGAGTTTGGGCCGGAGAAGGGCGCGGAGATCCTGGCAGCCCGCGCGCCGCGCCCCGACCTGGCGCCGCACCCGGACCTGCCCGACGACACCGCTCTGTGGGCGGCGCTGCAAGCCAAGAGCGGCGGCCCCTGGGGCGGCTGCGTCTACGACGTCGACGCGATTGTCAGCGCCGCCCTAAGCTAGACCAGGGACCGCCCTCACGGACGGTCCCACTCAGATGCTGTCCCAGCCAATCGAGCGTTGCGCGCACGCCTTGTTCGTAGGGCGTCACCGCGACATCGCCCAGCAGGCCGCGCAGCTTCGAGGCGTCGTACTGAATCGGCTTCAGATACTCGGGGAACCATCGGCAGGAACGCCTTCAGCTGGGCGTTGAACAAGCCCACCGCTCGCAGCGTCCACAGCCCCGCCGCGCGCAACTGCACTTCGCGGTCGAGAGCCTGCGAGACGATCTGCCGAAAAGCCTCGCCTGAGAGCGGCCCGCCGCCGGGCAAAATCCAGCGCTGGCCGTAGGCTTCGTCCCGCTCGGCCACCCGCGCGGCGACCTCCATCGCGTCCGGCACGTAGACGTGCTCGCGCTCGGTCTTCGCGTCGCCGAGCCAGTTCATCGCCTTGTGCGCCAGCGCCTCCTCGAGTGGCTGTTGCAGCAGGCTTGTATGGACGTGCGGACCATAAAAGTCCGGCAGGTTGAGGATCGCGCCGCCCGCCTCTTGCAAGATGTCCTCCGCCTCGCGGCGATAGCGCGCCCAATCGGGGCCGCCCTCGCGAGGGTGATCCTCGGTCAAAACGTCGCTTTGGAACGGGAGATATGGCCAGAAGCTCGAGACTTGGACGATGCGCGCCCCTGTCGCGCTGGCCGCGGCGACCAATGAGCGCGCCGTCGCCGCGTGCTCCTGCATGCGCTCGGCCGGCAGCCCGATGCAGTCGAACACGACTCCCGCCCCTTCGAGCGCCGCATCTAGACGCGACGCATCCAGGGCGTCCGCCTCGACGATCTCCTCGCCTGACTCTCCGAAGAGCCGCTCGAGCGTTTCCCGCCTGCGCGAGACCACGCGCACTGGCCGGCCGCGGCGGCGCAAGGCGGCGGCCAAATGGAATCCGGTCGGGCCCGTGGCCCCGAGGATGACAGCTCGATCAGACACGCTAACGCACCCACTCCAGCCGGAAGCGCACCTTGCCGCGTTGGCCCGCGGGCCGCACGCGCACGACGGTCCCATAGCGGTTGGCCGCCGATGGCTGCGCCAGCACGTCTGCGTTCCCGGCTTGCGCCGTCGCGGCGACGCGCCCCCGCGCGGCCGGCGGAATCGGCGCGCTGAACAACGCTTTCGGATCGCGCGGCGCGCCGGTCACAGCCTCCACCTGGTTGCCGCGGATCATCAATACCGCTTCGCCGTCAATTTCGGCCTCATAATCGAGCGTCCCGCCCGCTTGCGACGGTTGCGGCGCGGTGACCCCTCCGAGCTGCGGCGCCTGGATGCCGCCGTCGGCCGCGAATTGCGAGCCGGTCAGCTGCGGCGCTTGGACTCCACTCGTCGCCGTCTGCGTCTTCACCACTGTCGATGGCGCCGCAGCGCTGGGGCCGTCTCCAATGCCGAGATAGGGATTGTAGAGATAGTCCACTGAAAACGTCTCGGGGAACCGTAGGTCCACTTTGGCCGAGTAGGCCGGGTCGAGCGCCCATTGTCCGGTGGCCAGCAGGCCCGCTTTGCGCGTCTTGTTGTCGTGCCAGCCCCAGAACGGCTTGGCCTTGTTCTGGCTCTGCGCGCGGCCCAGGAACGAGCCGGCGATCTCGGCGTAACGCGGCACCGGCCGGGCGCCGACGGGGCGGTAAGAGTAGTAAGCGTCGAACATCGACTCCTCGCGCCGCCCGTCCACCTGCGCACGTTCCCACCACTGCTCCCAAATCGGCAGCAACTCGTAGCCCACCCCGCGGTCGTTGGGGTGCTTGGGTCTCTCGGCTTGGCCCTTGTAGACATAGGTCACGCCCGACCCGCTGGTGAACTCCTTCTTCTCGACGTCGTAGAACGAGTGCGTATGCGAAGCGCCCAGCACGCCGTGTCCGCCCGCTTCGATGAAGATCATTGGGTGCGAATCGTCGTGCAGCGCGATGCGCGCGTCCACGTTGTGTGCGCCGGGCCGGACGTCATCGTCGAGCGTGTGCGAGTAGACGTTGTTGTGCGCCAGCGTCTCCATCGCACGCAGCTTGCCGTAGCGTGAGCCGTCTTTCTGGATGGTCAACACCAGTCCTTCGTTGTCGTTCTCGTGGCAAGTTCCGATCACACACTTGTCGGAATAGTCGCGCGGGTGGAAGAAGTTGTAGATCAGAAACCAGTGCGTCGCAGTCTCCATCCCCGTGTAATAGACGTAGGCCTGCGAGCTGCCCGCCGGCGCGCCCTCCCAGTTGTTGTCGCCGCGAAAGTCGCCGTCCAGATCGAACCGCGCCAGGTAGTCGAACTTCGGACCGAACCAGGTTTCCTGCGCGATGAAGGGCGCATAACGTTCGGCTAGCGCACGATAACGGTCACGATCTTGCGGCTCCTTGTCGAACGACGTCGTCTCCGCGACCAGCGTCGTCGGCGCGTCCACTGTCACCTCGATCTCGAGCGAGGCTTCGACTCCGTCCGCGGACGCTGTCACCTTGTATTTGCCCGGCTTGTCCGGCGCGGCGTAGAGCGCGCTGTCCTGCAAGGCGTACTCGACCGTCCCCTGCCGGAACACCGACCCGAGCAGACCCGAAGTGGCCGGGCGGTAGAAGTTTTCCTGCTCCTCGCCTTGGTAGCGGAATGGTTTCGAGATACGCCCGCCGTTCTCGGTGTCTACTCGAAACGCGATGCTCTGCGTCTGGATGCGGACCGCCTCGCCAGTCTCGCTCTCGCCGTAGACGAGCGCCTGTACCACCAGCGTCTCGAGCGGACGCACCTTCGCATCCGGATCGGCGCGTAGGCGCAGCTCCTTCACCGGGAGCTTCGATGCCTTCGAGACCGCCAGCTCGCGCAGCGTCTCCAGCGGACTTTGCCCAACAACAGCCCCGGCAAAGCACATGCAGACAAGCAGCGGAGCGAAACGACGCATGGAAATACCCTCTCGAATCACCCTCAGCGTAGCCCACCCCGACGCTGGAACCAATACCGCCATGCCCGGAAATGCCTGTTAGAATGGGTCGCCCCGCGCACAGCGGGCGCCTCGAAGACCCGAGGGAGAGCGTCGAAAAGCCGTGAACCGCCGAAACTTCCTCCGCACCTGCGCCGGCGGCGCTGTCTGTGCGCCGCTAGCCGCCCAGGCCCACGAGCCGCGGCCCAACATCATCTTCATCATGGCCGACGATCTCGGCTATGGCGATCTCGGCTGCTACGGCCAGAAGACGCTGCGAACGCCCAACATCGACCGGCTCGCCGCCGAGGGCGTGCGCTGCACGGACGTCTACTCCGGCTCCACCGTTTGCGCCCCCTCGCGTTGCGCCTTGATGACCGGCCTGCACATGGGCCACGCTACCGTACGCGGCAACCGCAATCCGGAAGTTCCGCTTCGCCCCGGAGACGTGACCGTCGCCGAGGTCCTCAAGCAAGCCGGCTACAAGACGGCCATGTTCGGCAAGTGGGGCGTGGGCGGCCCTGTCACCCTCGGGCGGCCCAACGTGCAAGGCTTCGACGACTTCCTCGGCTATCTGAGCCAGTGGCACGCCCACGAGCACTTCCCGGCCCACCTGTGGCAGAACGAAGTCGAGCTGTTCCTTGGGCCCAATCGTTCCGGCGGCGGCGAGATCTTTTCGCAGGACTTGTTCACCGAGCGCGCGCTCGAATTTCTCGACGCCCACAGCGAGCAGCCGTTCTTCCTCTACCTGCCCTACGCCGTGCCCCATGCCAACAACGAGCTCGGCAACCGCACCGGCGACGGAATGGAAGTCCCGGACTACGGCGAATACGGCGAGAACGACTGGCCCACGCCAGAGAAGGGCTTCGCGCGCCAAGTGCAGTACCTCGACCGTGACGTTGGCCGCATCCTTGCGAAGCTCGAAGAGCTCGAGCTCGACCGGAATACGGTCATCTTCTTGACCTCGGACAACGGACCGCACCAGGAAGGCGGCCACCGCGTCGACTTCTTCGACTCCAACGGAGCGTTGCGCGGCCACAAGCGCGATCTCTACGAAGGCGGCATCCGCGTACCGATGATCGTGCGCTGGCCCGGCAAGATCGAAGCCGGCTCGACCAGCGCCGAGCCCTGGGCTTTTTGGGACGTGCTGCCGACGTGCGCCGATCTCGCCGGCGTTCCCGCGCCCGAAGGCATCGACGGGCTGTCTTTCGTGCCGGCCTTGACCGGCAAGCCGCAGCAGGGCCACGACTACCTCTACTGGGAGTTCCACGAGCGCCGCTTCGCTCAAGCCGTGCGCCAGGGCAAGTGGAAAGCCGTGCGCTTGAACCCAGGCGAGCCGATCGAGCTCTACGATCTCGACGCCGACTTGAGTGAGACGCGCAACATCGCCGCCGAACACCCTAAAATCGTCGAGCGCATGGCCGCCATCATGGAGTCCGCGCGCACCGAGTCGCCGTACTTCCCGGTGAAAAGAGTTGAGGGCCTATTTTTTCATCGGCGACGTCGTCACCACGGGCCTCACCGGCGCCGCGGCCGGCCTCGCCGCCGTCGCGCTTACCGGCGTCGGCTGGAACATGGGGCTCGCGATGTTTTGGGGCATGAATCTGGGAATGGCGCTGTCCATGCCCGTGTGCCTGGTGATGGGCATTTGGTTCGGAGCCTTCGAGCTGATGTTGCCTTCGATGCTAGGCGGCATGCTCAGCGGCATGGTGGTCGCCATGTGGGAAGCGCACAGCGGCGTCGGCCTCGGCGAAGCCGCGCTTGTCGGGGCCATCTGGGCGTGGGCGGCTCTGCTCGCCACCTACCTGACCAACGCCGCGCTCCGAGGGGAGGTCAAACCGTGAAGGAAACCGACGCGCAGACCGCCTCGAAGTGGGACCGCACCTCGGCCAAATTCGATCTCTTCGGCGCTGGCGCGGAGAAGCGCTGGGCGACGTGGAAGCGCGAGCTTTTCTCGACGATGGGCGACGGGCGGATCCTCTTCGTCGCGGTCGGCACCGGGCTCGACATCCAGTTCTTCCCGCCGGGCAAGACGATCGTCGGCGTCGACATCAGCGAGGGCATGCTTGCAAAGGCTCGCCCGCGCGCCGAGGCCTATCCCGGCTCGTTCACGCTACGCAAGATGAGCGTCCACGCGCTCGAGTTTCCCGACGATTCCTTCGATCAGGTGTACACGTCTTGTACGTTCTGCTCCGTGCCGGATCCCGTGAAAGGGCTTCAGGAGGTCCGCCGAGTGCTCAAGCCCGGCGGCGAGCTGCGTATGTTCGAGCACACCGGCAGCCGTTGGTTCCCTTTCAGCCTGATGCTCGACCTGATGACGCCGATCACGCGCTTGAGCGGTCCAGAGGTCAATCGAGACACGGTGACCAACGTCAAGAGCGCCGGGTTCCACGTGCGGCGCGTCTATAACTTCTACCTCGACGTCGTGAAAGCGATCGAAGCCGTCGCTTGACGGCGTTTGGCGGCGGCCCCGGGCAAGTACAATGCCCTCATGCTTCGCGTCCTCTTTCTCGCATTTGCGATCGCCTTGCCCGCCCTACCCGCCTGGAAGGCCGGTGCGGCCAAGCGCAACATCACACCGTCCGAGCCCATTTGGATGAGCGGCTACGCTTCGCGCGACAAGCCGTCCGAAGGCGTCTACGCCCCGATCTATGCCAAGGCGCTCGCGCTCAAGGACAATTCGGGCGGCTTGTCGGTGATGGTAACCGCCGACTTGGTCGGGTTCACACGCTCGGTCAGCGATCCGATCTTCGCCGAAGCCAAGAAGCGCTACGGACTCCTCCGCGCGCAGCTTGTCTTGAACGCATCCCATACCCATTCTGGACCGGTCACCGGCCAGCTCGGCCGGCCCACCTATCGCCTGGACGCGAAGGAAGCCGCCGTCGTGGAGCGCTACACCAAGCGGCTGATCGAAGACGTGGTCGCCGTCATCGGCGAAGCGATCGACAACCTCGAGCCCGCCGAGATGGCCTTTGAGCAAGGCTACGCAGGTTTCGCCGTCAACCGCCGCCGCGTGGGACACCGCGAATACCCCGGCCCGGTCGATCATGACGTCCCCACGATGACCCTGCGCGCCCCCGGCGGCGAGCTCAAGGCGCTCGTTTTCGGCTATTCCTGCCACGCGACCGTCATGAACCAGTTCGAGATCCACGGCGACTACCCCGCCTTCGCGCAAGCCGAGCTCGAGAAGCGCTACCCCGGCGCCGTCGCGCTCTTCCTCAACGGGTGCGGCGCGGACCAGAACCCGCTGCCACGCCGCAAGATGGAGCTGACGCGCATGTACGGTGAGATTCTGGCCGAGGCCGCCTCGCAGGTCCTTGCCGGCAAGATGGCTCCGGTGGCTGGCCCGCTCAGCGCCGCCTACAAGGAGGTTGAGGTGGACTTCCAGCCGGCGCCGGCGCGCGCCGAGCTCGAGCGGCGAGTGCGCGAGGGGAATGCGGCTGAGAAATCCAATGCGCAACTCCTGCTCGAAGAGCTCGAAAGCACGGGCAAGCTGCCGAACAAGTACGAATACCCGACACGTGTCTGGCGCCTGGGCGACAACCTGACGATCGTTTTTCTCGCGGGCGAGGTCGTGGTGGATTACGCGCTTCAGATCCGCAAGAAATACGGTTGGGACGATGTCTGGGTGTCGGGCTACAACGACGACGTCTTCGCCTACATCCCCACCGAGCGCATCATCGCCGAGGGCGGCTACGAGGGGACACGTCGATGCTGGGCTACGGCTGGCCCTCGCCCTGGGAGCCGTCGATCGAGAAGCGGATTCTGAGCGCGGTGGATGGGCCTTGATCGGGTCGCTGCGCTAGGCGCCGACATCCGTCACGGCCCCATCGTATAACTGAAAAATATTCAAAATCCAAAAACTATCAATTTGCCTTATCGAGAGCCGCCTCGCTATCCTGACTTCTTCGAGGCCGAATCTCAGTGAGTCAACCACGCACCTTATTCGAAAAGATCTGGGACGATCATGTCGTCGTTCATGAGCCGGGTTCTCCGGCGGTCCTCTACATCGACCTGCACCTCGTCCATGAGGTGACCTCGCCGCAAGCCTTCCAGGGCCTGCGCGATCGCGGTCTCAAGGTCCGCCGACCCGACCACACCATGGCGACGATGGATCACTCCATCCCCACGTCGTCCGACCGGCTGCGCATCATTCCCGACGAGATCGCCCGCAAGCAGGTCGAGCAACTGCGCACCAACTGCCGCGAGTTTGGCGTGCCGCTGGCCGACATGGGCACTTCCGACCAAGGCATCGTCCACGTGATCGGCCCCGAGCTCGGACTGACGCAGCCCGGTCTGACGGTTGTCTGCGGCGACAGCCACACTTCGACGCACGGCCTTCGGGGCGCTGGCCTTCGGCATCGGCACCACCGAGGTCGAGCACGTGCTCGCCACGCAGTGCTTGCTGCAGAACAAGCCCAAGACTTGCGAAGTGCGCTTCGAAGCGGCCGCGCCCAAGGGCGTCACCGCCAAGGACTTGATCCTGGCGTTGATCGCGCAGATCGGCGTGGGCGGCGGCACCGGCTACGTGCTCGAGTACACCGGCGAAGCCATCCGCGCGCTCTCGATGGAAGGGCGCATGACCTTGTGCAACATGTCGATCGAGGGCGGCGCCCGCGCCGGCATGATCGCGCCGGACGAGACGACCTTCGAATATTTGAAAGGCCGCCCTCACGCCCCACAGGGCTCGGATTGGGATGCCGCCGTTGAGCGCTGGAAGCAACTTGCGACCGATCCCGGCGCCACCTACGACAAGACGATCACCGTCGACGTGACGAAGATTGAGCCGATGGTCACCTACGGCACCAACCCCGGCCAGGGCGTCGGCGTAACGCAGGCGTTGCCCGACCCGGCCGCGCTCAGCGACGCCAACCAAAAGGCGGGTCTCGAGAAGGCGCTGGCCTATATGGGCCTCGAGGCCGGCAAGTCATTGCTCGGCAAGCCGATCGACGTGGTCTTCATCGGCAGCTGTACCAACTCGCGTATCAGCGACCTGCGCGACGCGGCGGGCGTGCTCAAGGGCCGCAAGGTCAACCCCAAGGTGCGCGTGATGGTCGTCCCGGGCTCGGAAAAGATCAAGGCCCAGGCCGAAGCCGAGGGCTTGCCGGAGATCTTCAAGGCCGCCGGCGCCGAATGGCGCGAGGCGGGCTGCTCGATGTGCATCGCCATGAACGGCGACCAGCTCTCGCCGGGACAATATAGCGTCTCGACCTCGAACCGCAACTTCGAGGGCCGCCAAGGCAAGGGCGGACGCACCTTCCTCGCCAGCCCCATCACCGCCGCCGCGTCCGCCATTGAAGGCGCCGTCGCCGACCCGCGCAAGTACCTCGCCTAAGGAGCCCGATTCAACATGGAACCGATCACGAAATTCTCCGGCAAGGTGATGCCGCTGCCCGTCCGCGACGTCGACACGGATCAGATCATCCCGGCGCGCTTCCTCAAGACGATCGACAAGCAAGGCCTGGGCATCAACCTGTTCAACGACTGGCGCTACTTGGCCTCGGGCGAGCCCAACCCTGAGTTCGTGCTCAACAAGCCCGAGTCGCAAGGCGCGACCGTGCTGCTCGCCGGCGATAACTTCGGCTGCGGCAGCTCGCGCGAGCATGCGCCCTGGGCGCTGATGGGCTGGGGCTTCCGGGCGGTGCTGTCGACCTCGTTCGCCGATATCTTCAAGGGCAACTGCCTCAAGAACGGCCTGCTGCCCATCGTCATCGACGAGGCGACCGAGAAGGAACTGTTCGCCGCAGCCCAGAGTGGCCCGATCGAGCTCACGGTCGATCTCGAGAGCCAAACCATCACGCTGCCCTCCGGCCGGACGGTCGAGTTCCCCATCGACACGTTTTCCAAAAACTGCCTGCTCGCCGGCGTCGACCAGCTCGGCTACATCCAAAACCAGATGCCGACCATCGAAGCCTACGAAAAGCACGTCGGAGACCGCGTCCTGACGACGTAGGATCGTCGCTCAACTTTGGTCGAGCCTTGGCCGGACGCCGTCTACTGGACGCGTTCGGCCTTTCCCGTTTCCAGGGTCAGCGCTTGCTCGCCGTCCTCGACGATGCGCCCGGTCACGCGGTAGGTCTCGCCATCTTCCAGCGCGACGCCGCTGGCGGGCGCGAGAGCGAGCGTCTCGCCCGGCCCGGTGACGGTCATAGTCCAGCCCCCGCCGGTCTTTGCCACGACGCCCTGTACGACGGCCTGCATCGAGACGATCTTCGTCCCATCCTGCGTGATGCGCAGCCGCAGAGGGCCGATGCGCGCCTTGTTCCCGGCTTCGAGCTGAACGCGCACCGTGCTGTGGTCCAGGTCGAGCCTCGACCTTCTCGACGCCGCGAATGCGGGCTAGCCGCGCTCGAGCGATTCCGCGCAGGTCACGCATCCCGTCCCCTCGAAGACGATCGTCGCTTCGAGCAGCTCCGCGCAAGCGGCGCGGCGAGGAGAAGGAGCAAGCCGCGGCGGATCTGATCATGCGACTTGCGACAGCGCCGACGCGTGAAGCCCCAGGGCCTGAAGGCCATCGCCGCTTGCTGCAGCATCTCGGCTTCATTCACCGGTTTCGAGGATCACGGCGACGTCCGGCGGATCAGGTCCGCAACTTCCTTGAAGGCCAGGTTGACCCCGTAGGAGAGCCGGTAGTGCTTGCTCGCCGTGTTGACCTCGCTGATATGAATCTCGCGCAGGCGATCAGCGAACGCCTCGAGCAGCCAGCGCGCTTCGATCATCGGGGATCGACTTGCCGCGTGGCCGATGTCAAAGCAGAATCCGGCTTACACCGCTTCGAACACTCGCGAAGCCGCTGCGTGCGCGCGCCGGCCTTGCGCTTGTCCATGTTCTCGATCAGGAGACGCTCGCCGAACGGCGCCCAACGCCAAGTCGGAGCTTGCGTCGGTGCAGCACGACAGGCCAATGCGGCGGCAGCTCTCGAACAGACGGCTCGCGATGGCGGTCTCGTCCTGCGCTTCGAATTTGCTCGGCGCATGGAACGAGATGTACGAATACTGCGCAGATCGAGCGTCTCGAGAGCGTTGAGCAGAGGGTCGACCTCCGGCCCGCAGGGCAGACAGCTCGATCGCGTCGGCCCTTGCCGCGCGACATCCGCAGGCCCTCCGCGAAGTCTGCGTAGGCGAGTGCGCCGGTTGAGAATCCGATTCTGGTCATCTAGAAGATTCCGTACTCGCGGGTGAACGCCTTCAATTCGTCCGGCCCGTCGAAAACATCTGCTTCAAGCCCCGGTCAAAGCGTTCGCCGATCTCTTTGGCTCTCAAGAACAACTCATCGCTCTGTTGATTCGCGAGCGGTAAGTCCTCAATCGAGCACGCCGTTCCTCGTTGTCTATCAGGTCCAGGAACTCATCGTACGCACCGAACACCCTTTGGCCGTCTCGTCCGACCCGCGAATAGCCCAACAGTCGTTGCAAGTCGTTGCAACGGAGTTTCCCGCTGAAACCCGCTGAGGAGGTACTCGACGATCCTCCACGCGTCCGGATCCCCGTTGAGTAGCCCTGTGATGCCAGGAAACAATGGAGCCATGCCAGCAGTGAACAGGAGCTTTCGAGATAAGCGAAGCTTGATGTTGCGTAGCGCCGCTCCCTTGCCGCCACGCGCCCTTTGCTTGTAGACGAAGTCGACCGTGACGGTTCTCCAGTATCGAACGATATCATTGAGCAGGAACCGCGCACGCCTTCTCGAGACGCGCCGGTCATCAAACCCTGTTGATCGCCGACGTAGCGACTCAAGACCGCCTTCAGCACTCGATCGTACGCATCGGAAACCCCAATCGTTGACCAGAGCAACGAATCCGTGTGTCAGTTCCGATTCGTATCGCTTTCGCCCCCGATGTGGTGGACGATCGGATGACTGAAGGCCATGTTGCCGAAGGTCCTCGTTCCCAGGGCGCTTGATCTGCTTCCCGGCGTAGCGGAGGACTCGGCTCGGCTGCAAGATGCTGGTGACTTGAGATGCTTCGGATCGACCTGACCGTCGATGAGCAGCGTCCAATCGATCGCTGCCACGGTCCACTCGCGCGAGCGAACCGAAGACCACGAGCGTCATCTCGCTCGACAAGACACCTTCAACGGCACGCTCGACCAGCGCGGAGACTCACCTGCGGCGAGCCACGCCTTACGCATGGCAGTCCACTCGACCCCTAGGCGGTTTTCGAGCGTTGCCAACGAAGATGGGAACGATTCGGCCAATTCGTTGACCCTAGTATGGCGAATCCAAATCCTCGCGCCCAGCCGCCGTTCTCGTTCGCCACGCTAAACTAAGACCTTCCGCATGGGCTTGCTCGATCGCCTCAATCCGCAACAAAAAGACGCTGTTTTGACCACCGAGGGTCCCTTGTTGATCCTCGCCGGGGCCGGTTCCGGCAAGACGCGCGTCATCATTTCGCGGATCGCTTATCTGGTTCGTGAGAAAGACGTTCCCCCGAACGCCATTCTCGCGGTGACCTTTACCAACAAGGCCGCGCAGGAGATGCGCGAGCGCGTCGGCCGCATGCTCGCTGAGGCGGGCGATGCGCCGGCCTCAGCGCCCGTCGTCTCCACCTTCCACTCCTTTTGCGTGCGGTTGCTGCGCTTCCACGGCGAGCCGCTCACCGAGGTGCGCCCCAGCTTCACCAAGTCGTTCAACATCTACGACGACGCCGACCAGGTTTCGGTCATCAAAGGCGTCTTCCGCGACTTGGGCCTGGACGAGAAATCGTTCATGAAGCCCCGGGCGGCGCTGTCGACCATCTCCCAGGCCAAAAACCAGGGCCAGACGCCGCAAGACTTCTACCGCGACGCCACCTCGCCGCAAGCCTCGCGCCTGGCGACCGTCTACGAGAAGTACCAAGACGCGCTGCAAACCGCCAACGCGCTCGACTTCGACGACCTGCTGCTCGAGGCCGTGCGCCTGTTGCGCCGCTCGCCCGAGACCCGCCAGCGCGTCGGCGGCCGCTACCGCTACGTCATGGTCGACGAGTATCAGGACACGAACCGGCCGCAGTACGAGCTGCTGCGGATGCTCACCGAATCGCACGATAACGTCTGCGTCGTCGGCGACGAAGACCAGTCGATCTACTCCTGGCGCGGCGCCGAGATCCGCAACATCCTCGACTTCGAGCGCGACTTCCCCAACGCCAAGACCATTCGCCTGGAGCAGAACTACCGCTCGACCAAGCGCATCCTCGAAGGCGCCGGCGCGGTGGTGGCGAACAACCAAGCGCGCAAGGGCAAGCAGCTTTGGACCGAGGGCGAGGATGGCGCGAAGATCGTCTTCTACCAGGGCGACGACGCCGAGTCGGAAGCGCTGTTCATCGCCGACCTGATCAACCAGTACCTGGAGGAGAACCCCAAAAGCCGCGCCGCCGTGCTCTACCGCACCAACTCGCAGTCGCGGCAGATCGAAGAGGCGCTCCGTCGTTACGGGCGCAAGTATCAGGTCGTCGGCGGCGTCAGCTTCTACCAGCGCGCCGAGGTCAAGGACCTGATCGCCTACCTCAAGGCGGCGCAGACGCCCGAGGACGCCGTCGCAATCCAGCGCATCATCAACACCCCGGCGCGCGGCATCGGCAAGACCACTGTCGACGAGCTGCTCCAGATCGCCTCGCAGGAGCGAATCTCGCTCTGGGACGCCATCTGCCGCACGGTCGAGGAGCGCCACTTCGCCACGCGCGCCCACTCGGCGCTCAAAGGCTTCTGGCAGCTCATCAAGCTGATGCAGCAGAAGCTCGCAGAAGAACCGATCGACAAGGCGCTGATCTGGGTCTACACCGAGACCGGCTACCGCCAGATGCTCGAGACCGACCCCTCCGTCGAAGCCGAGTCTCGGCGGGAGAACATCGGCGAGTTGCTCAATGCCGCCGAGGACGCCGCCAAGCGCGGCGAAACCGTGCAGACCTTCCTCGACCAAGCCGCCCTGGTCGCGCAGGCTGACAGCGTCGACGAGAGCTCGCAGGTCACTCTGATGACGCTGCACAACGCCAAGGGACTCGAGTTCCCCTGGGTGGCGCTGGCCGGCATGGAGGAGGGGCTATTTCCGCACAGCCGCTCGCTGCAGGACGACAACGCGATGGAAGAGGAGCGGCGGCTCTGCTACGTGGGCATGACCCGCGCCGAGCAGCAGCTCAGCCTCACCTGCGCCCGCACCAGGCGGCGTTTCGGCGCTGGGGCGCCGGCCATGCAGCTGCCGTCCCGTTTCCTGAGCGAGATCCCGCCGCAGCTCATCGACGACCGCACCGTCGGAGGCTCCGAGCTGTTCGGCCTCACGCCAAGCCCGAGCGAGCGCTTCACGGGGACGGCCGATTACGACCTCTACTCGGAACGCAACCAGGTCCGCTCAATGGTCGAGGGGCGTTTGGCAGGGGCCAAGTCGAAGTTCGCGGGCAAGAAGACCTACAACTCGGCCGACGCGGTCGCCCAGTTCTTCCAGCAACGCGGCATGGCGCCGAGCGGCGGGGCTAAGCCGAGCGCTCGTCCGCCGGGCGGCGCTTCCCCCAACCAGACCTACCCGCCGCGCCAATCCAAACCGACCTTGCAGGCACGTCCCGCCGCCGGAGCCCGGCCCGGGCAGCTTTCACGCGGCAACCGCGTGCGCCACAGCAAGTACGGCGTCGGCTCGGTTGTAAAACGTGAGGGCGACGGCGACGACGCCAAGGTCACCGTCATGTTCGAGAAGCACGGCCTCAAGAAGATGGTCGTCAAGTACGCCGGCCTGCAGCCGATTTAGCTGCTCCCTGAGGCCGGCCGAGCTCCCTAGGGATTTCTCTTAGACTCTCGCGAGCACCCTGAGGCTAGAGGAAGCTCCCTAATCCACGCTGCCGCGCCTGTCTCCCTCCACGAAGCGGGACCAGAGGCGAACTCTCTTGTTTTCAGATAGATAGACATCCTACTACTCAGTCATACACCGTATGACTGCCAAACGCTCGTACTATCACCAAGACGCCCGGAGTTTACCCCTCAACCCGGGAATCTTCTAGTAGTGCACCCTGCTCCAGGCGCCGCATCATCCTAGTGAAAAGCCCTTAGGAAAGCCTGATGCGACAGTCCCAACAAACCCAAAAAGGCCGCAGAGACGGGCGCCGCGGACAGTCGATGGTCGAGTTCGCGCTCACGTTCTTGCTGTTTATCAGCATGGTGCTCGGCTTCGGTCAGATGGGTTTGGCGCTGTGGATCAAGACGACCTTGCACCATGCGGTGCGCGAGGGCGTGCGCTACGCCATCACAGGGGCGACGAAAAGCGGGCTCGGGCATGACGCTTCGATCCGCCAGAAGGTCATGCTGACCTCCGGCGGCCTGATTCCACCGGCCCAGGCCGACACGCTCATCCACATCGATTATTACGACCAGAACGGCGCCGCCACGTCCGCCAACGACGGTGGCAACACAATCGTGTTGAGCGTCAAGAACTACCCCATTCCCTGGCTGGTGGCGGCTCCGCTTTCGCCGCTGGGCGATGGCATTGAAGTTTCAGTCAGCGCCGTCGACCGTCTCGAGAATTTCCGCACTCCCCCCCCGCGCTAGAGGGGACCCAAGTTTATGTATTACCGCCCGAGCTTCCTTCCTGCTGTCAGATGCCGCCGGGGCAACGCCGTCGCCGAGTTGGCGCTGGTGATGCCCGTGTTGGTGTTTGCCCTGTTCGGAGTCGTCTCCGGCGGGCTCGTCTTTGACCGCTACATGACCGTGGTGCAGCTCAGCCGCAACGCCGCCAGCATGTTCTCACGCGGGACCAACTTCGCGCTCGACGGCAACAAGGACCTCTTGCTGCTCGGTCAGGAGCTTTCGATTACCCGAACCGGCGGCGAAGGCGTCATCTACCTCACTCGCGTCGTCCTGGCGCCCGCCGGAACCGCGAACGAAGGCCAACTGGTGATCTCCGAGCGCCAAGTGATCGGCAACACGGCCTTTGCGGCCAGCGCCATCGGGCAGCCCAATCCCGCCATCTGGCCCCATCCGGACAAGCCGGCGCCGAATGGCGAGGTCAAGGACTACTTCGAAGAGCCTTCGGCGGTAGCGTCAGTTCCGGCCACGTTGATGACGTTGCCGCTGGGGGAGAGCATGTACATCGCCGAGGTGTACCACGCCACGGACGGACTGAGATTTGGCGGCGTCTGGGGCGACACGGGTCGCATGTCCGCAGTCGCGTATTTCTAGTGCAGCAGGGCAATTGGAGACACCTCATATGCAGCGCCATCGCATCCATACATCCCGTCGCGGACAGATCATCCTGCTGTTTGCGCTTTTCATCGGCTTTCTGATCAGCTTCTCCGCCCTGGCTTTCGATCTCGGCTACGCGATGGTGGTGCGGGCGCAATTGGTGACCGCGCTCGACGCCGCCACCTTGGCGGCTATCCGCTACGCTCCAGAGGGGCCGAGCGCGATGAGCGACGCAGCCCAACGCACCTTCTCGGCCAATCTACCCCCCGGCCGCCTGCTCGTGTCCAACTCGTCCATCTCAGCGCCGACCATTACGCCCGATAACGGCGCGATGAATGTAACGTTCAACGGCTCAGCCAACATCCCTACCTTCTTCGCGCGCTGGTTCGGGACCGACAGCATGACGATCAGCGCCCAAACTACGGCGGCGCGGCGCGATCGCAACATCGTTCTCGTGCTTGACTACTCGGGATCGGTCAGCTCGGTCCTGCCCGACATCAAGCAGGCCGCCAAGGCTTTCGTCAATTCGTTCTCCGACCAAACCGACCAAGTCGGGCTCGTGATCTTCAGCACATCCGGCCGTATCGACTACGCGCCCACGAAGCCGTTCAAGAGCGACCTGAATGCTGCGATCGATGCAATCGGCTCGGAGAATTACACTAACCACGCGATCGGGATGTACTACGCTTATCGTTCCTTGCTCGAGCTCAACGACAGTCTCAAAGACATGAAAATGAACGAGATTGTCTTTTTCACCGATGGCCGTGCGAACTGGTTCCCCGGGCGTTTCAACGTCACGCTCGGCCCTTGCAGCCAACCCGTGGTGGACGGCGTGTACGGAATCGGCGGCGGCTACTACAGTCGAGTGCTGTCACAGCTGGCGCCACCCTCGCCCGCCAGACCTCCTGTGGTCGCCGGATGCGCTGGCTGGGCGTCAGGTACGAACGCGCTGCAATCCATCCAGGCGCTGTGGTATCCGCCGACCTCGCCCACAGCGGGCGAGATCTTTCCCGAAGGCATCGCCCTTGCCGGTTTCAAGAACTCCGCCCCGCCACTCTTCGACAACAACATGTCCTCGGCCGAGCGCGAGCAGATCGCGGCGAACGTCGTCGACAACCTGGCCCGCAAGGTACGCCGGGATAGCGTCCTGAAACCGCGCATCCACGTGATCGGTTACGAGGGCAGCTCGACGCTCGAACGATCGGTGCTCGAAAGGCTGTCCAACTGCGGCGGCTGCGCGAACGTCGACGCCACCGACGCCGCTGACACGACTCAGGCCAAGGGCAAGCTGGTCTTGGCCTCGAACCAAGCCCAGTTGATGCAAGCCTTCCTCGAAGTCTCCGGCTTCATCGGCCGCATCACGCAGTAGCAGCGACGTACTCGCCCTTCGCGGCTGGGCTACAGTAGAGTTTCGCTCGAGCGGACTCGACTGTGGCTCAACCGCGCCCACCATCTCTGGCGATCTCTCTCGTTCCCGCCCTTTCGCTCGTAGGCCTGCTCTTTGTCTCGATCTTCCTGCTCGGAGGCACGGGACACATACCGCTCATCGTCGCCGCGGCTATCGGCGCCCTCATCGCCTCCACCGTGCTGGGCCAGTCCTGGGCCGAGATCCAAGGAGGGCTGACCCAGAGCGTTGCGCACGCTTTGCCGGCGATCTTCATCCTGATGGCGGTCGGTCTGCTCATCGGGGTTTGGATCGCGTCGGGCGTCGTGCCGCTGTTGATCTACTACGGCCTGAAGATTCTCGCGCCGTCCTACTTTCTGGCGGCGAGCTGTCTCGCTTGCGCCGTCATCTCCCTCGCCACTGGTTCTTCGTGGTCGACGGCGGCGACCGCGGGGCTGGCTCTGATCGGCGTGGGCAAGGCTCTAGGGGTATCGGAGGCGATGACGGCCGGTGCGGTCGTCTCCGGAGCCTATTTCGGGGACAAGATGTCGCCTTTGTCGGACACTACGAATCTGGCCTCGGCGACCGCAGGCTCGGAGCTGTTCGAGCATATTCGCCACATGCTCTACACCACGATCCCCGCTCTGACAGTCGCGATCGGAGGCTACCTGGCTCTCGGCTGGAGCATCAGCAGCCACGAGCTCGGGAACAGCGAAGCCTACTCCCAGATCACGACGGCGCTCGAGACCGGGTTCGATCTCACGCCCTGGCTCCTGTTCGCGCCGGCCGTGGTGCTCGGGCTGATCCTGATGCGCACGCCTCCTTTGCCGGCGCTGCTTGCAGGCACGCTCGCCGGCGTCCTCCTGCTGGTGGTGTTCCAGCCGCAGAACGCACCCCGGGGAGCGGCATCGGTGCTTTCGGCGCTCTACAGCGGCTACCAGAGCAACACGGGAATTCCGGCAGCCGACGAGCTTCTTTCGCGAGGCGGGCTGACCAGCATGCTCGAAACGATCGCGCTGATCATCTGCGCCTTCGGTTTCGGCGGCGTGATGGAGTCATCCGGTATGCTCGACCGGCTGACGCGGGCGGTGCTCTCCGGCGCGCGATCGGCGGCCTCGTTGATCGCGGCGACCGTACTGACCGGCGTCGGACTGAATCTGCTGACCTCGGACCAATACCTCGCAGTCGTGCTGCCCGGCCGGATGTACAAGAACGCTTACCGTACGCTTGGCCTGCACCCGAAAAACCTGTCGCGCGCGATCGAAGATTCGGCGACGCTGACCTCGCCGCTGGTGCCCTGGAACACTTGCGGCGCCTACATGGCGAGCGTACTCGGAGTCGCAACGCTCTCCTATGCTCCGTTCGCCTTCTTCAACCTGATCACGCCGCTTCTGTCTATCCTCTACGGGGTGATCGGTTTCTCGATCGTTCCGGCGGACGAGTCGGCTCCGGAATGAAACCTCTCGTGCGGATCGATCAACTGCTCGTCGACCGCGAGCTCGCCGAGTCGCGCGCCAAGGCCCAGGCGCTGGTGCTCGCAGGTCAAGTGCTTGCGGACGAGCAGAAGATCGACAAGCCCGGGCGCAAAGTCTCGCCCGAGTGCGAGATCCGGCTGCTGGGCTTGCCGCCGAAGTTTGTCAGCCGGGCTGGGTTCAAGCTCGAGGCTGCGCTCGAACATTTCGGGGTCGACGTGACAGGCAAGATCTGCCTCGACGTGGGCGCCTCGACCGGCGGCTTCACTGATTGCATGCTGCAACGCGGCGCGGCCAAGGTCTACGCGGTCGACGTGGGGACCAACCAGCTGCACTGGAAGCTGCGGCAGGACCCCCGTGTGGAGGTGCGCGAGAAGGTCAATGCCCGCTATCTTCGAAAGGAGGACGTGCCGGAGGCTTGCGCATTCGCCTGCATGGACGTAAGCTTCATTTCGGCCGCCTTGGTTCTGCCCGCGGTAACCACGCTGTTAGCGCCTGAGGCGGAGATGGTGGTTTTGGCGAAGCCCCAGTTCGAGGTCGGACGATCCGATGTCGGCAAGGGCGGCGTGGTTCGGGATGAGGGTTTGCGTTTGGCGGCGGCGGAAAAAGTCGCCCAGGCGCTGGCCGATGTGGGGTTCGGCGAGACCGAGACGATGGAGAGTCCTTTGCCCGGCGTGGAAGGAAACGTCGAATACTTGATCCACGCGAAAGGCAGGCTTACGCAGGAATGATCCGCAAAGTCGGCATCGTCTCCAAACCTGGCCGCGCCGATACGGCCGATCTGCTGGCCCGGCTGCTGCCGTGGCTGGACAAGCACGGCGTCGCCCATCGGCTCGACC
Source organism: Bryobacterales bacterium (assembly GCA_041394905.1). Lineage (GTDB taxonomy): Bacteria > Acidobacteriota > Terriglobia > Bryobacterales > UBA6623 > RI-231. The sequence continues at coordinate 282,571 of JAWKHJ010000007.1, forward strand.
GCGTCAGTGCGCGCTACCTCGGACTCGACGACGGCTTTGACCGCGCTTCCCTCGACGAGGAGTTCGACCTGATGATCGTGCTCGGCGGCGATGGCACGCTGCTGTCGGTCGCGCGCGGCGTGGGCGCAAGAGAGACGCCGCTGCTGGCGGTCAACATGGGCGGGCTCGGCTTCATGATGACGACCGGGCAGGAAGAAATCTTCGCCGTACTCGAAGAGACCCTGGCGGGCAATTTCGAGGTCCAGTGCCGCACCGTTCTGGAAGCCAAGGTGATTCGCGGCGGCGCCTCAATCGCGTCCTACCTGGCGTTGAACGATGTCGTCGTCAACAAGGCGGCCATCGCGCGCCTGTTGCAGCTCGAGATCTTCATCAACAACGAGTTCATGTGCACCTATCGCGCAGACGGGCTCATCCTGTCGACACCGACGGGCTCGACGGCCTACTCCCTGGCCGCGGCGGCCCGATCATGCTGCCCTCGGTTGAGGCGCTTTGCGTCACGCCGATTTGTCCGCACACGTTGAGCAATCGTCCGGTGGTCGTGCCCGAGGCCGCCCGCATCCAGGTCGTTTTCCAAGGCGGTGACGACACGACCTACATGACTGTCGATGGACAGGTTGGGTTGAACCTTCAGATCGGCGACCGCATCGAAGCCGCAAAGGCCTCGCATTGCGTCAGGGTCGTACAGCCAAAGAACGTCCGCTTCTTCGACGTGCTGCGTTCGAAGATGCACTGGGGCGGCCGCTGAAAGAAGAACAAAAACCAGAACCGAAATCCCGCCGGCATCGTACACATCGACAGCGCCTCGACAGCCGATTGCTAAACTTCCACTGGAAGGCGCGCCGGTAAATGTTCAAGTTCTTTCCTCTCGTTGGCAAGAATTTATTTCGCAACAGCCGCCGCACGATTTTGACCGTGCTCAGCGTCGCTGCGTCTCTGTTTCTGCTCGGCGTACTGCTCACCGTCTACGCCGCGTTCTATTTCCGGGATACGCCGGCCGACCAGGCCCAGCGTCTGATTACGCGACACAAAGTTTCGCTCACGCAGGCGCTGCCCGCCTACTACGGCGCGAAGATTGAATCGATTCCCGGTGTCGAAGCAATCGCCGCGATGAACTGGTTCGGCGGCATTTACAAGGACAATAAGCCCGAGGAGTTTTTTGCGCGTTTTGCCGTCGAGCCAGAGCAGATTTTCAAGGTCTACAAGGAATTTGACGTCCCCCCGGACCAGTACCAAGCCTTTCTCGACGATCGCCAGGGCCTGGCCGTCGGCCGCATGACCGCCGATCGCGTCGGGCTCGAACTCGGCCAGCGCTTCACCATCTCGGGCGACATCTACCCGCTCGACCTCGAACTAACAGTTAGCGCGATTTTCGACGGCCCGGATTCGGACACGACCTACTTCCACAAAAAATATCTCGACGAAGGCCTGCCGCAAGGGATGAAGGACATGGTCGGCATCTACGCGATCCGCACGACGAGCGTCGACAACGTTGGCGCTGTGGCACGTGCGGTTGACGCGATGTTCCGCAATGCTCCCGAGCCGACCAAGACGGAGACCGAGGCCGCGTTCCAACTCGCCTTTGTCAATCAGATAGGAAACATCAAGCTTTTCTTGCTCTCGATCGCCGGCGCAGTGGTCTTCACCATCATGCTCGTCTCGGCGAACACGATGGCGATGTCGGTGCGCGAACGCATTCGGGAGGTGGGCGTACTTAAGACGCTCGGGTTCACCTCGGCCGGCGTTCTGGCGTTGATCCTGAGCGAAGCCGCATTGACGGCGCTAGTCGGCGGCGCCCTTGGCGTCACGGGCGCGATGGCTGCCGGCGTGTTTCTCGAGAAGGCGGCCGCTGGGTTTTTCACCGGCTTCCGGATGCCGGCCTGGGGCGTACCGGTATGCCTCGGCGCATCCTTGGTCATCGGCCTAGGAAGCTCGCTGATCCCCGCGATTTCCGCCTCGCACACCCGGATCACGGAGGCGCTGCGCCACAGCGGCTAATCCTCCATGGCGATCCCGCTCAGCTACAACCTGCGCAATCTACGGGTGCGTTTGACCACGACTGTCATGACGGCATTGGGCGTGGCCCTCACGGTGGCCGTGCTGCTCGGCATCCTGGCGATGGTCAACGGCCTTCAGGGCGCACTCGCAGTGACGGGCAATCCCAGGCAGGTACTCGTGCTGCGCCAAGGGGCGACGGCGGAGCTCGTCAGCGTAGTGACAGAAGAGCAATTCCGCACGCTGCGGCTACTCGACGGCATCGAGCAGCGCGACGGCGAGCCGATGGCCTCCCACGAGGTCGTCTCCGTCGTCAGCCTGCGGCTGCGTTCCGACCCCAACAACTCGGAAACAGAAGGCAACGTGAACATACGCGGCGTCTCGCCGATGGGGCGTTACCTGCGGGACGACCTGCGGCTGGTTGAAGGCCGCTGGTTCGAGACCGGGCGCCGCGAAGTGATCGTCGGCTCGGGCGTGCATGGCATCCGCGCCGGGACGGACATCGGCGACAAGATCGCATTCGGCCGCGGCGACTGGGAAGTCGTGGGCATCTTTGACGACGGCCGCTCCGCGTACAACTCCGAGGTTTGGTGCGACGGCAACTTGGCCACGCTCGAGCTCGGCCGTAACGGCGCGCAGCTCTGCGCTCATCCGCGCCGTCGATGCCCCCGCGGCCGACGCGCTCGTCGCCCGGGTGAAGGACGACCAGCGGCTGTTGCTCGAAGGGCGTCGGGAGCGCGCCTACTACGCGCAACAGATGGCCTCGGCCGCGCCGGTGCAAGGCCTCGGGGTGTTCGTGGCGATGATCATGGCAGTGGGGTCGAGCTTCGCGGCGATGAATACGATGTACACCGCTGTTGCGAGGCGCGCGCGAGAGGTCGGCACGCTTCGCCTTCTCGGTTTTTCGCGCGGCAGCATCCTATTGAGTTTCTTGTTGGAATCGCTATTTCTTTCGTTGCTCGGCGGCGCGCTTGGCTGCCTTCTGGTTCTGCCGCTCGATGGCCTGCAGAGCCGCATCGGCAACCAACTCACATTTTCCGAGACCACGTTTTCGTTTGAGATCACCCCGGAAAGCCTGGCGCTTGGGATGGCCTTCGCCGCCGTGATGGGCGTCATCGGAGGAGTGCTTCCGGCTCGCCTTGCCGCGGGCCGCACGATCCTCGACTCGCTCAAAGGGGTTTGATGAAATTGCATGGCAGACGCCCCTAATCTCTCGCGCGATCTTTCGAGCCTGAAGATCGACCGCAACCGCCGCCGCAAGCCGGAGTCGCGGCGGTCGACGCGCTGGATCGTGCTCGCCGCGATCCTACTGCCGCTCTTGGTCTTTGGCGCTTCTTCGCGCCCGCTGCGCCGGTCGAGGTGGAGACAATACGCGTCGCCGCGCAGACCTCCGGCGCGTCCTCGGATCCGGTCGTGCTCAACGCGGCTGGCTACGTGGTGGCCCACCACAAGATCGAGGTTGCCTCCAAAGTGCCCGGCCGCGTCGCCTGGATTGGCGTAGAGAAGGGCGATCAGGTCAAGAAGGGCGACGTGCTCGTGCGGCTTGAAGACGCTGAGTTCCGAGCCCGCGTGCAGCAATCGGAAGGCAACGTGGCGGCGCTGAAGGCGCGCTTGGCCGAGCTCGAGGCCGGCTCGCGCCCGGAGGAGATTCGCCGCGCCGAGGCCAACATGGGCGAGGCGCGTGCGGACTTGCAAAAGGCCAAGCTCGACCTGGACCGGGCGCGCGAGCTCAGCGAGGCGGGCGTCGTCTCCCGACAGGACTTTGACAATGCTAAGGCCGCCTACGATAGCCAACAGGCCCGAGTCCAATCCCTCGAACGCAGCCTCGAGCTGTTGCGCATCGGGCCCCGCCGCGAGGAGATCGAGTCCATGCGCGGTCAGGTGCGCCAAGCCGAAGGCCAGCTCGCCTACGACCGCACCATTCTCGACGCCACGTTGATCCGTGCGCCGGTCAGCGGGGCCATTCTCGAACGCAACGTCGAGCAGGGCGAGTTCGTGACAACGGGCTTCGTCGGCGATCGCGGCGCCAAGGGCTATGTCGTCTCGCTTGCCGACCTCGGCGACCTGCAGGTCGAGCTCGACATCAGCCAGGACGACTTTTCGAAGCTCCACATGGGCCAGAAGGCGAAGATCACCACCGACGCCTTTCGCGATCGCGAGTACGACGGCGAGCTCGTCGAGATCTCGCCCGAAGCCGACCGCCAGAAGGCGACCGTCCAGGTTAAGGTTCAGGTGCTCCATCCGGATGAGTACATGCGCCCGGAGATGAACGCCAACGTCGCCTTCCTGGCCGACCAGAAGCCTTCGGCGGACGGTGCGGCCGCCCCCACCCCCTCGATCCGTATTCCGGCTTCGGCGGTTCGCGACGGCAAGGTCTTTCTGCTGGCGGACGGCAAAGCGAACGCCCGCGCCGTCGAGGTGCGGCGCACGCGCGGGGGCGAAGCCGAGATCGCGTCAGGGTTCAGCGGGGGAGAAACGCTGATCGTGTCGCCGCCCGAGGGTCTAGCCGACGGCGATTCCGTCCGGGAGAAGAGGCAACCATGAGCGCCGCGATCACGCTTCGCAAGCTGACCAAAGAATTTCGCCGCGACGACTTCACCGTCACGGCGCTCAACCAGGTCGATCTCGACATCCCTGCGGGTCAGTTCTTCTGTCTGATGGGGCCGTCGGGCTCCGGTAAGTCGACCCTGTTGCACCTGATCGCGGGCATCGACAAACCGACGGATGGCGAGCTGCTGGTTCTCGGTGAGGATCCCACGCGACTCTCCGACAAGGAAGTCGCCGCCTGGCGCAGCGAGCACATCGGCTACGTCTTCCAGACGTTCAATTTGATCCCAGTGCTGACTGCGATTGAAAACGTCGAGTTGCCCTTGCTGCTGACGAGCCTGAGCAAACGCGAGCGCCGGGAGCACGCGGAGCTGGCGCTCGATGTGGTCGGGCTCGGGGATCGCCTGCAGCACTATCCGCGGCAGCTGTCCGGCGGCCAAGAGCAGCGAGTCGCCATCGCCCGAGCCATCGTCACGGACCCGTCGATCATCCTGGCGGACGAGCCGACCGGCGATCTCGACGCGGCTTCCGCTGAGCACGTGCTCCAGATCTTGACCAACCTCAACGAGAAGCAGGGCAAGACCGTCGTGATGGTGACCCACGACCCGCACGCCGCCAAGTTCGCCCACATCACCCGCCACCTGGAAAAAGGCGATTTGCTGGAAATGCAGACCGGTTCCGAATAGGCTGGGTACTCTCTGTTGCTCCCGAGCCACGGGCGGAGGCCGCTGGTCCCCAAAACCATCGATGGTCTGGCGGTGTCTACACCTGGAAATGGTCCGTCGCGCAATTGCGATCATGGCGTTCGCCGTCTCGCTCGCCGCCTCTCCAATCGTCACCACGCGTTCGCTCGACGCGTTGGCGGAGGCGGACGCGCTGATCGTGGGCCGCCTCTTGCGAGTCGAGAAGGGCATTGAAGTCTTTCCGCCCCCGGGACGCCAATGGCCGCATCCGGTGTTCGAGCATGTCGCGCTGATCGAAA
>JAWKHJ010000008.1:0-279225 GCA_041394905.1 Bryobacterales bacterium
CGTGCAGACACACGATTCCACCCTCATCCACGCCTTCGAGCACGCGCGCCGCGATGCGGTGCGCCGGCCACTTCCAGTCGTTGCCCATCACCGTCCACTGCACCTCGAGCATCCCCAGATCCTCGAGCACAGGGCGAAGGCTCGGCGAGCGCACTCCGAACGGCGGCCGGAACAGGCTTGGAGAGACCCCGGTGGCGTCTTCGATCGCCAGCTGCGTTTCGACAACCTCGCGCCAGACCTGCCCCCTGCTCAGCCCGAGCAAGAAGGGATGGTTGTAGGTGTGGTTGCCGATCTCGTGTCCCGCGCTCACGATTTTGCGCGCAATCGCCGGGCGGCGCCGCACATTGGCTCCACAGACGAAGAAGGTCGCCCGCACTTCGTACTCGGCCAACAAGTCCAAGAAGCGGGGCGTCTCGTTGCTCGGCCCATCGTCGAAGGTCAGCGCCAGTGCGCCGCAATCGCGTGGTCCGCGATGGAAGCCCGGCGCCCAGTTGCGCGAGCGTGGGCAAGCCGCTGCGTAGGCCACGAAACCGGCCGCCCCAGCGAGCAGTCCGGCGGCCCCGAGAGCGACGTTTCGCGTACGGCTCGACACGCTCAAATTCTACCCCGCAGGGTGGTTGTCAGGTCGGGGAGTCGAGTCTATACTGAGCTTTCTGTCCCCGAATCGGGGCTTCGACTCGGAACCAGCATGCAGGTGCAAACGCCAACGAAAAGCCGCAAGCCGGGCAAGGCGGAGGCTGAATTCTACTCCCCCCAGCGCGAGGCTGCCATGTTCTACGGCCTTTTCCTGAGGGGCCACTCCGCGGACGCCATCCGTCAAGAAATCGACATCCCCCCGAGCGTGATGCGCAAGTGGTTGCGGGCCCGCGAGTGGGACGCCCGCTTCCGCGCGGAAATCCAGAAGATGTACGCCTACCGCAAGCAGGTGCTCGCCATCTTTGACTCGCTTGTCACCAGTGAGTCGACTGCTGAGCGCTGGCAGTAGGCGCCCGGCCCCCTGACCGGTGCTACAGTGGGATTTCCGCCCCGCTGTCATGTCCGATTCCAAGTTCCTAGTCGAAATCGCGCATAGTCCGGATTCGGACGACGCGTTCATGTTCTACGCCCTCGCCAAGGGCTTCGTCAGCTCCGATGTCGTCGAGTTTCGGCATATCCTGAGCGACATTCAATCGCTCAACGTAGCCGCCCGGCAGGGCCGCTACGCCATGACGGCGATCTCCTACCACGCTTACCCCTACGTGGCCGACAAGTACATCCTCACTTCGGCCGGTTCGAGCGTGGGAGACAACTACGGCCCCATCGTCATCGCCCGCGAAGCGCTCGATCCCAAGGACCTCAAGGGTAAGAGGATCGCCGTCCCCGGCCTGATGACGACCGCTTACCTCACGCTCAAGCTCTTCGAGCCGGACTTCGAGCCGAAGGTCATCGCCTTCGACGAGATCATGCCGGCGGTCGAGCGCGGCGAGGCTGACGCCGGCCTGATCATTCACGAGGGCCAGCTCACCTGGGGCGAGACGGGCCTGAAGAACATCGTTGATCTCGGTGTTTGGTGGAAGGAAAAGCACAACTTGCCGCTTCCGCTAGGCGCCAACTGCATTCTGCGCGATCTCCCGCTCGAGGTGCAGCAGGAATCGCGTCGTTGCCTGAGCGAGAGCATTCAATACGCGCTTGACCACCGCGCCGAGGCGCTCGAGTACGCTCTTCAGTTCGGCCGCGGCCTCGAGACCAAGGACGCCGACCAATTCGTCGGCATGTACGTGAACCACTTCACGACCGAGATGCGTCCCGAAGTTCTCGAATCGGCGCAGATCCTGCTCGACGCCGGCCATGACGCGGGCTTGATCCCGAACAAGGTCAAGCTCGAATACGTTTAACCCCATATCCGAACGGAGCCGCGTCCGCGAGGGCGCGGGGCTCTTTTCGCCGCACAAGCGCCGGACCGATATAATCGAAAATAACCATGTTGCGACGCGCTACCCCCCTTGTTTCCCTCCTCCTCGGTTCTTTTCTGGCGGTCAGCCTGCCCGCCCAGGTTGAGAACATCAACAATCCGGATGCGAAAGTCCGAAAAAAGGCCATCAACGAGGTTGGCGAGAAAGGCCGCAAACAGCAGATTGACGCGCAGACCGCTTGCAACGCTCTTGGAACGGTCACCCGCGACCCTGCGCCCGAAGTGCGCGAGGACGTCGTCATCGCTTTGATCAAAGTCGGCTCGACCGCATGCCTGCCCGGTTTGGCGCAAATGACCAAGGACGCTTCGCCTGAGATCCAGTCTCTGGCCGTCGACGGCTTGGTCAACCTCTACGTTCCCGATTACGTCGAGTTCGGATGGCTCAGCTCGGTCAAGTCGTTCGGGAAATCGCTCCAGAGCCGCTTTCGCGATCCGCAGCCGATCGTCGTGCAGCCTTCGGTGCGCGTTGCCCCAGAGGCCGTGGACTCGATCGTTCCGCTGATTTCGGGCGGAAGCAGCATGAGTCCCGCGCCAACGCCGCCCGTGCGGCCGGCATCCTGCGGGCCCGCGCTGCTCTGCCGGAGCTCGAGAAGGCGCTCAAGTCGCGCGATGAAACGATCATTCTCGAAGCGGTCCGCTCGATCGAAAAGATCGGCGATCTCAAGGCCGGCACATCGCTGGTCCCGCTGCTGCGCGATCCCAATGACAAGATTCGCCAAACGACCGCCGAGGCCGTCGGCCAGCTGCGCGTGCGCGAAGCCGTCGAGGACCTCAACATGATGGTCCGCGGCGACAAGAACAAAGACGTGCAGCGAGCAGCGCTAACTGCGATGGCGAAGATCCCCGACAATGGCCAAGACAAGGTCTTCCTGCTTTACCTGCGCGACAAGGACGACAAGTTGCGCGCCGCCGCAGCCGAAGGCCCCTGGGCCGCTCGGCAACCCGAGCGACGTGAAGACGTTGCAGGAAGCCTTCGCGATCGAGAAAAACGAGTCGGTGCGCCTCGCCTTCGGCGCGGTTAGCCTGGGCGACATGAACATGATCAGCTACCTCGTTGACGGCCTGGACTCGAAGTTTCACCGCCTCGAGGCGCGGTCGTTCCTCACCGAGCTGGCCCGCGATCCTCAAGTGCTGCCCGAGCTCTACACCCCGCTCACCAGCGGCACCGAGCAGCAAAGATCGAGCTCGCCTACGTCGTCTCCCGCAGCGGAACGCGCCGAAAGCGAGCCCTACCTCGAGCGCCTTACTAAGGACACCAACCCCAAGGTCGCCGAAGCCGCGCTACGCGAGCTCAACAACTTGCGCGCGCGCCTGTAAACGCCGCTTCGCGCGGTCCGGTTCGGGACACAGAGCCCTGGCAGCAATGCCAGGGTTCGCTTTTTTGGCAAGAAGGCCAAACGCAAGAACCCCGCCATTGCTGGCGGGGCTCGGTTCGGAACGGTTTCTTGCCGATTCGCTAGACGAAGAACTCTTTCACCTTGTCGAAGAAGCCCTGTTTGCCCGGCAACTCCGCCTTCGGCAGCGACAGCAACAGCGCTTCGAAGTGCTTGCGTTGCTCCTTGGTGATCTTCTCCGGCACGTGTACGTTCACATGCACGATGATGTCGCCGCGGCGGCTCGAATTGACCTCGGGGACGCCCTTACCGCGCAGGCGGAAGCGGCTGCCGTGCTGCGTGCCCGACTCGATCTTGATCATCTGCTCGCCCTCGAGCGTCGGCCATGATCTCCGCGCCGAGCGCCGCCTGAGCGATGTTGATTGCAACTTCGCAGTGCAGGTCGCGCCCTTCGCGGTGGAAGATCTCGTGTTCCCGCACGCGGATCAGCACGTACAGATCGCCCGCCGGACCGCCCGCGGGACCTGCTTCGCCCTCGTTGGCGAGCCGCAGCCGCGTACCGTTGTCGACTCCGGCCGGAATGGTGATCTTCAGCTTACGTTGCTTGCGCGTCGTGCCGCCTCCGCGACACTCTTCGCAGGGTTGGTCGACCACACGGCCCGAGCCGGCGCAGGCTGAGCAGGTTCGCCCGACGGAGAAAAAGCCCTGTTGGTAATAAACCTGTCCGCGTCCGCTACAGGTGGGGCACACGCGCGGCCGGCTTCCGGGCTTCGCGCCCGATCCCGAGCACGAGCCGCAGCTTTCCACGCGCGGAAACTGAATGTCGGTCGACATGCCGAACACGGCCTGTTCGAAATCGACCTCCAACTCGTACTGCAAGTCCGAGCCGCGTCGCGGGCGATTGCCGCGTCCGCTGCCGCCGAAGATGTCTCCGAATCCGAACAGGTCGCCGAAGATGTCTCCGAAATCGGAAAAATCCTGAGGATTGAAGCCGCCCTGGCCACGCACGCCTTCGTGCCCGAACCGGTCATAACGGCTACGCTTTTCCGCGTCGCTCAACACCGAGTAGGCTTCAGCGGCTTCCTTGAACTTTTCTTCCGCTTCCTTGTCGCCTTGGTTGCGGTCGGGGTGGTATTTCAGCGCGAGTTTGCGGTAGGCGCTCTTCACCGTCTCGGCCGAGGCCGAGCGGTCGATCTCCAACACCTCGTAGTAGCAGCGCTTGGTCACTGTGCTCATGTCTGGCCCGAGGCCTTACTCCTTTACGGCCACTTTGACCATGGCCGCGCGCAGTAGGCGATCTTTGAATTTGTATCCGGCGCGATAGACTTCCAGGATCTTTTGGTCGTCTTCGTCGCTTTCGGCGGGTGCGCGGTCGACCGCTTGGTGTAACTCCGGGTCGAACTCGCCGCACTCTTGGATCGGCGTCAGGCCCATCCGCTTGAAGACTTCCACGATGCGGTTATGGATCAGTTCGAGTCCTTTGCGAAACTCGGGATCGATTCCCTCGGCCGAGAGCGCGCGCTCGAAGTCGTCGACCACGGGCAGTAGCGCCTCGATGGTCTCCATGGCAGCGTACTCGCGCGTCTCCTCGCGCTCACGCTGCATGCGCTTGCGCGTGTTCTCGAACTCGGCCTGTGCGCGCTGGAACTTTTCGAGAAGCTCCGCCTTCTCTTTGCGGGCGGCGTCGCGCTCCTCGATCAGCTTCTGCACCTCGCTCGATTCGGCTTCGGCGGGGCCCGCACCAGCCGCGGGGTTCTTCTCTGTTTCTTCTTCCTTTAACATAGGGTTTACGCGAGATCGGGGCGACTGTCCCTGACCTCATACTATCAGAGGATTTTTTGCGGTCTAGCCCCCCCGGTGTAGCCGTGAGGGGCGGTTGACGATCAGGCGCGCATGCGCTTGGAAAACGCTTCGTAGGCCTTTGGCCCGCGCTTGCCCATCCACTCCACGAACATTTCGGCCACCTGCTCGAGGTTGCCCAAGTATTTCGGGTCCTCGTAGCGCTCGCGAATCGCCGGCACGAGATCGCGAATCCGCTCCCAAACCAGCAGGGCTTCGCGATTGCTTTCGAAGAAAATGTCCGGCTGCAGCACGCCGCCGGTGATGAACGAGCAGCACATATCCCAATAGCTGGTGACCATGCGGTACGACTCGTTCTCGGTCGAACCAACCGGGGCAAGCTTGTCGAGCTCTTCGAGCGTCTTGACCTTGCACTCCTTCACAAACCAGCGCCGCGCCTCGCGCATGCGGGTTTCACGGCGAATCTCGTAGAGGCGCAGCACGAGGCTGACGTCGTCATAAGTGGCGCAGGCGCGCGTGGTGCTTGCAGAGAACATCGTTCCTCCCAGGATACCCGAGCGCGAGGGTCTCGGATCGTTGACCGTCGACTTCCGCGCGCGTATAGTATTGTCCAAACGAAACTTATCGTGCCGTTCCTGCGCCCCATCGCCATTCTTCTGCTCGCGGCTCCGCTGCTTGTGGCGGCGTCAGCCGAGCAGACCTTCGAAACGCAGATCCGCCCGCTATTTGCCGCCAAGTGCTTCGCCTGCCACACCGAAGCGAAGATGGGCGGTCTGCGCGTGGATTCGCGCGACGCGCTACTCGCGGGCGGCGCGCGCGGCGCCGCAGTCGTTCCGGGGGATGCTGCGAAGAGCTTGCTCATCCAAGCCGTCCGGCGCGAAGACGAAGAGCTGAAGATGCCTCCGACCGAGGCCTTGTCCCCGGACGAAGTCGCCGCGCTCGAAGAATGGATCGACGGCGGGGCCGTTTGGCCTGAGGCGAAAGCCGTCTCGAAGGCTCCAGCGGGCGTCATTCGCCCCGAAGCGCGCGAGTTCTGGTCCTTCCAGCCCGTGCGCCGTCCCGAACAGCCCGCTGTTCGCGGCGCCGTGAACACGGCGATCGACCGCTTCCTGCTCGCCAAGATCGAAGAGGCCGGCCTCGAGCCCGCCCCGCCGGCGGACAAGCGCACCTTGATCCGCCGTGCGTCTCTCGATCTCATCGGTTTGCCGCCCACGCCGGCTGAGGTCGACGCCTTCCTTGCCGATGACTCCGCTGACGCCTTCGCCAAGGTCGTCGACCGCCTGCTCGCCTCGCCGCACTACGGCGAGCGCATGGCCCGGCGGTGGTTAGACCTCGCGCGATACGGCGACGGCCTCTCCTCCGCGCAAACAGACGTGCCGCTCGCCAACGCGTGGCGCTACCGCGACTGGGTTGTCGGGGCCTTCAACGCGGACATGCCCTATGACCGCTTCGTCACCGCGCAACTCGCCGCCGACCTCATGAAGGGAGCGGACTGCGACGAGCTGCTGCCCGCGCTTGGCTTCCACGCCTTGCGCGACCGCGACGACGACCGCGTCGATGTCACCTCCCGCGCTCTGCTCGGGCTGACCGTCGGCTGCGCGCAGTGCCACGATCACAAGTTCGATCCGATTCCGCAGAGTGATTTCTACTCGCTGCAGGGCGTTTTCTCGAGCTCGGACCCGAAGGAGATCCCCCTCGCGCCTGAGCCCGTGGTCAAGGCCTACGACGAGGCGCAGCAGCGCGTCGCCGATCAGAAGCTCAAAATCGATACATTCCTCGAGAAGCAAACCGAGCAGCTCACGCTCGTGCTGATGGAGCGCACCGCCGACTACCTCGTTGCCACCTGGCGCGTGAAGACCGAAGGCGTGGACGCATCGGCGGCCGCCTCCGATGACAAGCTCGACAAGGGCGTCCTCGATCGCTGGCTGCACTACCTCGACCACGGCCGCCGCGAGCATCCCTACCTCGACGGTTGGATGGCGTTGCTCGAGCGCGGCGGTACGGCCGAGGAGGCGCGCGCCAGCCGCAGGCGTTCGAGAAGACGCTCTTCGCGATTCGCGACGAGAAACTCAAGGTCGACGACCACAACTACGTCAAGCTCGGCGGTGCAGAGGGCGTTCGCGACCAGCGCACACTGCTCAACACGAACCTCGAGTTTCTCGACCCGGTCAGAGTACTACCTGTGGCGCGATCTCGCCGAAGCGCCCGGTCGCAAACAGGGCATCGATTACGGCGGCGGCGTTTATTACGTGGTTGCCAAGGACATCGAGGGCTACCTCAGCGGCGCTTGGCTCGACTACCTCGAGCGTGAGCGGGCTGAGCTGGCCGAGCTCAAAAAGGCCGTCCCCGAGCCCTACCCGTTCTTGCACGCCTATGCCCGGATTCGGCCAAGCCCAAGAACGAGCGCATCGCTATACGCGGCGACAAGCAGAACCTGGGCGATGTGGCCCCTCGCCGCTTCTTGCAGATCCTCAGCCCCGGCGAGCCGGAGTTGTTCCAGGACGGCAGCGGGAGGCTCGAACTGGCCCGCGCCATCGTTTCGAAAGACAATCCGCTGGCTGCCCGCGTGATGGCGAACCGGCTCTGGGCATGGCGCTTCGGCCGCGGCATCGTCTCGACGCCCAGCAACTTCGGCCAGCTCGGCGAGCGCCCTACTCACCCGGAGCTGCTCGATTGGCTGGCGTCGGAGCTGATGGACCATGGCTGGTCGATCAAGGCGCTCGACCGCAGAGATTCTGCTCTCGGCGGCCTATCAGCGCAGCTCGACCATCGTCGAATCGAATCAGGAGAAGGACGCCGCCAACGAGCTGTTTTGGCGCTTCAACCCGGTCGAGCGTCTCGATGCCGAGACGTTACGCGATTCCATCCTGGCGGTTTCGGGCGATCTCGACGCCAAGATGGGCGGACCCGCCAAGCCGCTCGACGCCGAGAACCTCCGCCGGGCGATTTATGGTGAGGTCGAGCGCACCAGCCCCGACCGCACCATGACGCTGTTCGACTTCCCGGACCCGAAGAGCCACTCCGAGGAGCGTAGCGTGACGGTCGGCCCCTTGCACCGGCTCTACTTCCTGAACAATCCGTTCGTCATTGCGCAGTCAGAAGTCTTCGCCAAGCGACTGGAAGCCGAGGCCGGCGACGACTGGTCCAAGCGCATCGCGCTCGCCTACCAACTTGCCTTCAGCCGCCCGCCCACGCCGGACGAAACGCAGGCGGGCTTGGCTTTCGTCGAGACCGAACCCTGGCCGCGCTACACGCAAATGCTGCTCGCCGCGAGCGAGTTTTTCTCGGTGAGGTAAACCGCAAACCATGATCACCCGCCGCAAAGCCGTACAACTGATGGGCGCCGGATTCGGCCTCGTCGGCCTGGGCGATAGCCTGCGCGCCTCCTCCGGTCAAGGGCCGCACTTTGCGCCCAAAGCCAAGCAGGTCATCTTTCTCTACCTCAACGGCGGGCTCTCCCACATCGACAGCTTCGACCCCAAGCCCGAGCTCGACAAGCGCGATGGCCAGCCGATGCCCGGTCCCAAGATCAAGACCGACCGCGCCTCGGGAGGGCTGATGAAGTCGCCCTTCGCGTTCAAGAAGTACGGCCAGAGCGGGATCGAGGTCTCGGACATTTTCCCCAAGATCGGCGAGCAGATCGACGACTTCCTCGTCGTGCGCTCGATGTACTCGGAGTCGGTGAACCATCTGCCTTCGATGCTGATGATGAACACCGGCAACGCCTTGCGCGGGGGCTCGCGTCCATCGTTTGGCTCGTGGGTCACTTACGGTCTGGGGACGGAGAACGATAACCTGCCCGGCTACGTCGTGCTGTGTCCGGGGCAGCCCACCGGCGGCTCGCGCTTGTGGTCGGCGGCCTTCTTGCCCACGGCGCACCAAGGCGCGCTGATTCGCAATGACGCGAAGACCGCGGACCAGCTCATCCAGGATCTGGCCAACAAGAGCTACACCCTCGAAGAGCAGAAGCGCCAGCTCGACCTGCTTTCGAAGCTCGATTCCTCATTCCTCGGCCGCGTCGGCTACGATCCCAAGCTCGAGTCGAACATTGAGGCGATGGAGACGGCGTTCCGCATGCAGACCGAGGCGCCGGGCATTTTCGATCTATCGAAGGAACCCGAGCATGTTCGAGCGCGGTACGGCGACGGCGATTTCGGACGCGGCTGTCTGATGGCGCTGCGCTTGGTCGAGGCCGGCGTGCGCGTGGTGCAGATCTACTACGGCAACGGCCAGCCGTGGGACAGCCACGACGACATCCTGGCGCAGAAGCATCACGCCGAGCAGTCCGACGGCCCGATTGCGGCCTTGGTACAGGACCTGAAGGCGCGCGGCATGTTCGACGAGACGCTGGTGATTGTCGGCAGCGAGTTCGGCCGAACTCCGATGATCCAGAACTCGGGCACGGAGAAAGTGGGCCGCGGCCGTGACCACAACCCGCCGGGGTATTCGATCCTCATGGCCGGCGGCGGCATCAAGGGCGGCCAGGCCTATGGCGCCACCGACGACTTCGGCTACAAGGCCGTCGAGAAACGCGTGAACCCGCATGACATGCACGCGACCGCGCTCCACCTGCTGGGCCTGGATCACACCAAGCTGACCTACCGCTACTCGGGCCGGGACTTCCGCCTCACCGACGTCGAAGGCAACATCATCCAAGACTGGCTAGCCTGATCGGGGCTGCTACTTCACCGCCAGCACCGCGTCCACCGCCCCGCCGGTCTTCGCCGTGCGCACTTCGCGGAAGCCGGTTTCTTTGAGCAGCCCTTCGTACTCCGCCGCCGTTCGCTCACGGCCTTCTGTGCAGATGAGCATGTTGAGCGACTGCAATTGCGAGGTCGCCGGCCCGTCCTTGGCCGGGTTGAGCAGCTTCTCGGCGAGCAGCAGCGCGCCGCCCGCCGGGAGCGCTTCGTAGGCGCGGCGCACCAGCACGCGCACCTTCTCCTCGGACCAATCGTGCAGGATGCGCCCCATCGCGTAGAGGTCGCCGAGCGGCAGCGCATCTTCGAAGAAGCTGCCGCCTGAGAAGGCGATGCGACCGCTCATGCCGGCGGCCTGCACGTGGCGCTCGGCGACAGGCTTCACCTTGGGCAGGTCGAAGACGACGCCCTGCATGTTGGGGTAGCGCTTGCAGGCTTCGATCGTCAGGTGGCCGGTGCCGCCTCCCAGGTCGACGAAGGTCTTGAAGCGCGAAAGGTCGAAGGCGGCGACGACGCGCGGCGAGGTGGTGACGCCGAAGCCGTGCATGCCTTTCAAAAAGACCTCCTTGTCCTCATCGGAGGAGAAGAAGTGGTCGAAGATGTCGTCCTTCGCGCCGAATTCTTGTGTCCAGCGGTTCGTCCCTTCGTGCAGCGCGTCTTCGAGCCGCCCCCAGAGGCGGTAGAGGATGCGGTCGGAGTAGAGAATGTAGCCGGTGAGGGTCTCCGGGCTGCTGGTGAGCAGGAAGCGCTCGGCGGTGCGAGTATTGCGGTAGAGGCCCGCCGCATCGACGCTGAGCAGGCCCCGGGCGCAGAGGAAGCCGAGTAGGCGCTCGAGCGCATGCGGGACGCAGTCGGTTTCCGAGGCGAGATCGGCGCAACTAGAGGTGCGTCCGTCGAGGCGATCGAACAGGCCGAGCTGCACGGCGGTGAAGAGCGCTTTCGAGGCGCGGAAGCCGTCCATCAACGTAACGACGGCTTCGGATTCGGGATCGGAGCAGGGCATCGGTCCCATACTACACTGGGGGCGTCGATGCCTCCCGAGAGCTCCGCCCAACACAAGAAACAAGCCTCCAAACGCGGCCCCGTGACGGTCGCCGTGGTGACGGTGAGCGACACGCGCACCGAAGAGACCGACGTGAACGGCCGCTACCTGCGCGAGGCGATCGAAGCCGCCGGCCACCGGGTCCATTCGACGCGCATCGTCAAGGACGAGCCGGTCGAGGTCGAGGCCGCCCTCGACGAGCTCGTCGACGAAGCGGACGTCGACGCGGTCTTGTTCAATGGCGGCACGGGCGTCTCTCAGCGCGACCGGACGTACGATGTGCTCGAGCGCAAGCTCGACAAGACGCTTCCCGGGTTCGGTGAGATTTTTCGCATGTTGAGCTGGGAACAAGTCGGCTCGGCGGCGATGCTGTCGCGCGCCACGGCGGGCGTTTGCCGAGGCAAGATCGTCGTCTCGACCCCGGGCTCGCCGGCGGCGGTCAAGCTGGCGTGGGAGAAGTTGATCGCGCCCGGCCGAGCACATGGTCTGGGAAGTCACGCGATGACCCGCCCCGCGCGGCTACAATGAAGCCCGTGACGCTGCTCCGTTTCGCCGCTCTGGCCGCGCTATTTTGTCTACCACTTGCGCCGCAGATCCCAACGTCATCCTGATCCTTGCCGACGACCAAGGCTGGACCGGCACTTCGGTCGAGATGATTCCGGGGCGGTCGGATTCGAAGGCGACTTCTACGAGACGCCTGCGCTCGAGCGGCTTCGCCAAGGACGGGATGCGGTTCTCGGACGCGTACGCGCCGCACCGAATTGCTCGCCCACGCGGCTGGCCATCCAGACCGGCAAGAGCCCGGCGCACCTGCGCATGACCGACATCATCGGCCGCAACTCGGAGCGGCCGTTTTATGAAGGCCAGAAGCTGGTTCCGCCCGAGCACATCAACGAGATTCCGGCGAACGAGGTGACGATCGCCGAGTTCATCAAACAGCACAAGCCGAACTACGTCACCGGCCACTTCGGCAAGTGGCATCTAGCCGGCGGCGGCTGACCAAACATGGCTACGACGCGAGCGATGGCGAGACCTCGAACGCCGAGGGCTCGACGCCTTCGCCCGACCCGAAACGCACGCCCTTCGTGACCGCGCGCGCGATCGAGTTCATGGAGCGCAACCAGGACAAACCGTTCTTCCTCCAGCTCTCCTACTATGCCGTCCATCTGCCGCTGCGGGCCTTTGGCGGCTCGATCGAGCGCTACAAGAAAGCCAAGCCCGGGGAGCGGCACAAGGACCCCGAGCACGCCGCGATGACGGACGACCTCGACGGCGGCGTCGGACTGATCCTGCAGACGGTCGAGCGGCTGGGCCTGACGGAAGACCTACATCATCTACACCTCCGACAACGGCTCCTACCTCGACGCCGGCGATCGGCGCGTGACGAGCAACCGCCCTCTGGCCGGGCAGAAGGCCTCGACGTGGGAGGGCGGCATCCGTGTGCCGCTGATCGTCACCGGCCCAGGCGTCACGCCGGGGATCACAAGCCGGGTGCCGGTGACCGGGCTCGACTTGTATCCGACGATCCGCGAGATGGTCGAGATCTTCCAGCCGCTGCCGCCGGGCCTGGAGGGGGGCAGCTTTGCCGGTCTGCTCTACGAGGGGGGCAAGGGCGAAGTCCGGCGCTGGCGCAAGGACCTGGTTTGGCACTTCCCGCACTATCAGGTCGACAAGGGCAACGCGCCCATGTCGTCGGTACGGCTAGGCGACTGGAAGCTCACCAAGTTCTACGAGACGGGCGAAGTGAAGCTGTTCAACCTGATGGACGACATTGGCGAAGAGATCGACCTGAGCAAGAAGAACCCCGACAAGGCGAAAGAGCTCGAAGAGCTGCTGACGGCGCACCTCAAGGCGATCGACGCGCCGATGGCGACGCCGAACCCGGATTACAAATAAGTCCCGCAGAGAGCAAATCGCGACAAAAGCGGGCATTTGCGGACTTGCGGCCGGGTGTCGGGTTGCGGCGGTTTCTCCTTTCAGTATCCAGGACGGGTGCAAGCGCAGCGGCGCAGTTGCAGCCGCAAGGTCCTGATAGAGAAACGAAAACAGAGCGGCAAACCGCTGTGATGGAGTTCAGAATCCGCTTCGACGGCGAAGCGGATGGTGCGCCCTTCGTTCAGGGTGTTCGTGATCGCGTTGAAGTTCGAGTCGGTGTGGCGGCCACTGGGTTCGGCGAACTGCGGCGTGTTCAGGAAGTTGACCGATACTGCGCGGAAGGTGA
The DNA here is from genome assembly GCA_041394905.1 of Bryobacterales bacterium. GTDB lineage: Bacteria > Acidobacteriota > Terriglobia > Bryobacterales > UBA6623 > RI-231. Next base: position 13,046 of record JAWKHJ010000008.1, read on the forward strand.
GGTTGGCCTCCTGGCCGACGTTCAACGGCGCGAGTGCGGAAATTGATGACGTTGCGGATCGGGCCTTTGCGGAAGGTGACGGCCCAGTGTGCCGGCGCTGCCGGGTGTGAGGTAGCTGAAGGCTTCGCGCGGCAGCCGTTGGCGCGAGGTGTCCGGGTGGCCGATGGTGCGCCCGAGGATGGACAGGTCGAGGATGTTGGGACGGTCTCCGAAGGTGCCGTCGGCGTTGCCGTAGCCGGGGCGTCTGAGCCGACCTCGATGTTGAACGGAGTTCCGGATTTGACCAGCGACACGGTCGAGAAGGTCCAGCGGCCGAGCACGGTGTGGAGCGCGCCGGAGCCGCGACCGATTTGCGGCGTCAGGTAGCTGACCCGGAACAGCGCCGCGTGCGGTTGATCGAAACGGCCGAGAGCTTTCAGATCGCTGTGGATGTCGTGCGAGGTCTGGCTGCGCGAGCGCCACGCGTCGTTCCCGGCGGCGGTGTTGGTGTAGTCGGTCCCGAGGTCCATCAGCTTCGAGAACCAGTAGGATCCGTCGAGGGTGAGGCCCCGCCAGGGGGACGCGCACTTCCACGCGGGCGGCGTCATAGTAGCCGCGCGAGGCGTTCAGATGCGCCGCTCTTCGGCGAACGAAGTGTCGAGCCGACGCTCATTGACGGTTGCGAGCGTGGCCGGAATGCCGTCGACGAGCTCGGCGCGATTGAGATACCACTGCGAGAGCAGCTTGGGCGAGCGGCTGCCGACGTAGCCTAGCGAGAGGTTCCAGCCCCGCGAGGGCTCGAGCTCCCAGCTGAAGTTGTACTGCATCGAATAGGGCGCCGCGAGCTCGGGGTCGAGGTTGTAGCGGACGCTCTGCACGCCGGCAAGATTGCTCGGGTCGAAGCCGGCGAGCGGGTCGACGAGATTCGGCTGCTGGATGATCTGTTTGACGTTGCCCGGCGCGTTGTAGCGCCCTTGCTGGTAGGTGACCGGGAGCAGCGTGGCGTAGTGGATGCCGAAGGCGGCGCGGATCAACCCAAGGCTCGGCGGCAAGCGATAGGCGAAGCCAAACGTCGGCGCCAAGTTGTTGCAATCGCAATCGTATGGAACCGGATCGAGATGGTTCACTTCCGACGGCGCGCCCATCAGCTCGTAGCGCAACCCGACCGAGAGATCGAGCTTCGTGCTTGCGCGCCAGTGGTCGCCGAAGTAGATTTCGCCCGACCAGTCGCGATAGCCGCGGTGCACGTCGCCAATGGCGATGAAATAGGTGTTCGGCAGGCCGAGGCGGAAGTTCGTAATGGCGTCGTTGCCGAACGCATTGCCAAAGGAGATGGAGCCGCGGTGCGTGTCCGCCTCGAAGCCGTTGGTCTGACGACGCGCCAAGCCGCCGCCGAAGGTGAGACTGTGAGCGCCGAGGTTGCGACGCAGCAGCGCACCGTAACGGTAGCGATTCTCCGCGCGGTCGATGGGGATGGTGGACGCGGTCCCCAGGCTGGTGAGCACGCTCGAGATGTTGACCGTGGGGGCGCTACCGTCGCCGGGCTGCACGAACAAGGAACCGATCCGCTGGAATTGGGCGCTGAGGTTGAGCGTGCTGTCGGCGGAGGCTGCGCGTGTAGGTGGTGGTCGCGGTGTGGCTGCGCGTGGTCGTGTCCGGGTTCTGGATCTTGACGAGCTGGAAGGCGTCGACGCTGCTTCGGGTAGGAGTACGAGACGTGATGTGGTGGCTGTCGGCCCAGTTTTGGTCGAAGATGCCGGCGGCGGAATCGTCGTTGATGGCCTGTGGCGAGTTGGTGTTGAGCATCCGCTGATCGATGTCAGTGCGGTTGGGCAACTCGTCGGGGAAGAGCGAGAGCAGCTCTTGCACTTTCACGCGCAGCAAGGGATCGGTCGTGAGCGGCGTGCGCTCGTCGGGGCGCGGCACCAGCACGTTTCCGTTGACGTTGCCCCGAATGCGGCGCTGCGAGCCGGAGAGCGTCACGGCGCCGCCTTCCCAAAGGTTCGTTGTGACCGAAGCGCCATAGTCGTTCTCACGAGCCGGCTTCACTGGACCGACCTGGAAGAACGAGCGCGCACTCAAAATGCTGTTGAGGTGCGCCCAGTGCAGGTTGCCGTGCAGCGACGACGCCGATAGCGGCGAGAGGTGGATGGGCGAGTCTGGCGGCGTGCCGAATCGCCAGTAATTTTCTCGGGGGCGAAGTTGTCGATGATCGTGGCGCTCGTGCCTAGGCGGATCGCAACCTCTTTGAAGGCGTTGTTGTCATCAGGTCGAACTGGACGTTCTCGTTGCGGCGGCTTTCGCCTGCGTCGGTTTCGGCTTGGCCGAGTAAATTGACGCCGACGGCTTCGGCGTCGCCTTCGGTGACATCGGAAGCAGTTTCCGCAACGGAGGAGGGGGCTTCGGCGGCGACAGGTGCTGACTCTTCCGCCGTCTGGGCGGGGAGAAGCGAAGCAAAAATTAGGAGGAGCGTGAGGCGCGGGACGGGCACAGTTGGAAAAGGCCAGTTTAGCGCGCGCAACGGGCGGCCGGCCTCTCGGCAGCGCTACATCTGGGCGGTCTTGAGGGTGGCCAAGCTTTCGTGCAGGGCGTCTTCGATGCGGACAGCGACCTTGCCGCGGAGCAAGCTCCGCGGCCACTCGGATGGCGTTCTTGATGGCGTTGGTGTTCGAGCGCCCGTGGCGGATAGGACAGACACCCTTGACGCCGAGCAGCGGAGCGCCGCCGTACTCGGAGTAGTCTACGCGCTTGCGGAAGTCTTCGAAGGCTTCCTTGGCGAGGACGTAGCCGATCTTGCGTTGCACGGTCTTCTCGAGCGATTCCTTGAGGATCTGGCGGATGGCCGCGACCAGACCTTCGCTGACCTTCAGGGCGACGTTGCCGATGAAGCCGTCGCAGACGACGACATCAGCGATGCCGGAGTAGAGATCGCGGCCCTCGACGTTGCCGATGTAATTGAGCGGCAGCTCACGCAGCAATGGAGCTGAGAGCTTCGTGAGCTCGTTGCCCTTGTGCTCTTCCTCGCCAATCGAGAGCAGGCCGACGCGCGGGTTGCTGCAACCGCAGATGGTGCGCGAGTAGATCGAGCCCATTACGGCGAACTGCGCAAGCATCTCCGGCGTCGAATCGACATTGGCGCCGACGTCGACGACGACGGTCCAAGTGTCGGTGAGGGTAGGGAAGACCTGCGCCAGGGCAGGGCGCTTGACGCCGGGGACGACGCCCATGACAGTCTTGGCCACGGCCATGCAGGCGCCGGTGTTGCCGGCCGAGATCATGCCATGAGCATGGCCATCGCGGACCTCGCGGGCGGCCACGCGCACCGAGGCGTCACGCTTGTTGCGTAGCGCCTTTGACGCCGAGTCCTCCATCGTGATGACTTCGGTGGCGTTGACGACCTCGATGGGAAGGGATCCGGCGCGGGCGCGATACAGCTCCGCCTTGAGGACGTCCTCGGGGCCGCACAACAGCACCCGAACGCCAAACTCACGAGCGGCGAGAATTGCGCCTTCGACTTCCGTCGAGGGCGAGCTGTCGCCGCCCATCGCGTCGACGGCGATCGTGACCTGATCCGGCACGGCTGGCTATTATCGCGCGGAAGCGCGTGAAAGGGAAAGGATAACCGGAGAGCCGGCTATTCCGTTTCGACCTCGATGACCTCGCGGTCGCGGTAGTACCCGCACTCGGTGCAGACGCGATGCGGCAACTTGTCCGCGCCGCACTGCTGGCAGGTGGTGGTCGAGCGCGTTGTCAGAAAGTCGTGCGCCCGACGCTTGGAGGTGCGGGCCTTGGAATGTCTGCGCTTTGGATTTGGCATGGCTTCGTCTCTCTCAGCTCGGTTTGTTGTCGTCGAGCTTCAATTTTCGCAACGCATCCCTGCGGGAATCGGCGAAGTCCTCCTGGCAATCGCAGCGCTCCTCATTGAGGTTGGCGCCGCACTGGGGGCACAGCCCCTTGCAGTCCTCACGGCAAAGCTCCCGAATGGGGAGCCATAAACTCACTTGTTCGCGAACCGCGTCGCCCAAGGGCAGACCCGGCTCTTCATAAAACCCAATGTCGACATCGTCGCTCGTTATAGCCCTCTCTTCGCTCGTGGCGATTTCCGCCATCGGGTAGAAGTAGAGGTCGAGCGCGCCTTTGACCTCGTGCTGGATGGGCTCGAGGCAGCGGGCGCAGCTGTTCTCGGCCTTGCCCTCAATCTTCCCGCCCACGTGGATGACACGTGTGTGGTTGCGATCCAGCAACTCGGCGTACCCTTCGGCGCGCAATGGCTCGGCGAGCCGCCAGTTGTCGGGAAAGCTTAGATCTTTGGGAGCGAAGGTTGCGTCGAACTCAATACGTCGACGCTCCAGCTCGTGGACGTCGAGAAACAGCGATTTGCCCACTCAATTCTCTATCCCCCTGAGTATACGACGGGTTGGGGGCGGCTGTCACGGGTAAGGACATAGCGCGGGAAGTCGATCGCTCTTTATGTTGTGAAGTACTTGACATTGTTTTCGTCGTTGGGTTAGCCTCGTTTTCGGATGGCTTCCCCGCAGCCCATGCCGCCTCGCCCGGAGCCTGTCGTGCTGCACGACAAGGCGATGGACAACCTGCGCTTCATCCGCGAGACGATGGAACGCTCGGCGGTGTTCACGGCTGTGCCCGGCTGGGGCGCGGTCGGCGTCGGCGGGATTGGGCTAACAGCAGCGGCGTTTGGCTCGCGGCAGGCGACCCCGGAAGCGTGGTTGGCGGTGTGGTTGGCGGCTGCGGCTTTGGCTGCGACCGCGGCGGGCGTCTCGATGGGGCGTAAGATTGGCCGGTCGCCGCAACCTTCGTCGCGTCCGCTGCGCAATTTCACCTTGGGGCTGTTGCCGCCGGCGGCGGCTGGGGCGCTGTTGACGGTGGCGCTTTGGCAGGCCGGGGCGTTCGAGTTGATTCCGGCGGTTTGGCTGCTCACCTATGGCGCGGGCATCATGACGGGAGGGGCGTTCTCAGTGAAGGCCGTTCCGGTGATGGGTTTGACGTTCATGGCGCTGGGCGCGGCGGCGCTGTTCGTTCCGCCGGGCTGGGCCGACTGGCTGTTAGGTGCGGGCTTTGGGGCGACCCATGTCGTGTTCGGGTTGGTGATCGCGAGGAAATATGGCGGCTGAACCCGTTCGCAAACCATTGCAGGAACAGGAAGACGGCGCGGCGCCGCAGAGCGAGTCGTCAACGAGCAAACGCGCATTGCGATTGGACCGCGTGATCCACGAGCGCGCGCGGCTGGCGATCGTCAGCGCGCTGGCCGCCAACGAGTCGCTGAGCTTTACCGAGCTCAAGGCGTTGCTCGACGTCAGCGACGGAAACTTGAGCGTCCACGCGCGCAAACTCGAGGAAGCGGGCTATGTTGCGGCCGAGAAGAGCTTCCGTAACCGCATGCCGCATACGGAGTTTCGTCTGACGGCCGAGGGCCGCGAGGCGCTCAATCGCTACGTTGCGCACATGGAAGCCCTGATTCAGGCCGCCAAGGCGGACTAGGGCTCTTTTTTTTGGAGTTGAGCTTTACAATGCAAAGCACTCGGCGAACACCGACGCATATCGCAATCATCATGGACGGCAACGGCCGTTGGGCGGAAGAGCGGGGGCAGGTGCGCGTCCGCGGGCACTTGGCTGGAGCGGAGGCGGTTCGGCGGACGGTAACCGCAGCGGCCGAGATGGGGCTGCCGTGGCTGACGCTCTATGCCTTCTCGTGCGAGAACTGGCGCAGGCCGCGGACGGAAGTGGACGCGCTGATGGGCTTGTTCGGCCGCTACCTGCAGGCGGAGAGCGCCTTGTGCCGGGAGAAGGGCGTTCGTTTGACGGTCTGCGGGCGGCGGGACCGGTTGCCCATGGCGCTGGTCCGGCAGATCGAGCAGGCTGAGCGGGAAACCGAGGGCGGGCAGTCGCTGCAATTGCGCATTGCTGTCGATTACTCGGCGCGGGACGCGGCGGTGCGCGCTGCGAGACGGTTGGCAGGCTCGGATGGGGCAGTCTCGATCGACGCTTTCGAGCGCGCGCTGGCGGCGGAGACCCACTCGGAACTGGACATGCCGCCGATCGACTTACTTGTCCGCACCGGCGGGGAGTTGCGGGTGAGCGACCAGTTGGCGTGGGAGGCCGCCTATGCCGAGTTGCTGTTTCTCGACAAGATGTGGCCCGAGTTCGATGGCCATGACTTGGCGGCGGCTTGCAACGAGTTCAGCCGTCGGACGCGGCGGTTTGGGGCCCTACCACTCGCGGTGTAGCGGCATTCAATCGAGGTGGAAGATCTCGGGGAGACGAAGAAAAGCTTCGTCGGGACGTTTGCCTTCGAGCGACTCGAAAAATGGCGCCATCTCGCGTTGCCAGCGGGCGTTGACTTCGCGGGCTTCCATGCCGGCGAGCGCGGCGGAGAGGTCGGGCGTTTCAAAATATCCGACGAGCAGGCCGTCGTCACGCAGGAACAGCGAGTAGTTGCGCCAGCCGGTTTCCTCAACGCTGTGAGCATTTCGGGCCAGACGGCTTCGTGGCGCAGGCGGTACTCGTCGAGGCGCTCGCGCTTGACTTGGAGTAGAAAGCAGACGCGTTGCATCAAGGGCCATTGTCGGCGGACGGCGGCGATCAAAACAATCAATCGGGACGATTGGCACGAAAGGGGGATAGAGCCTCAAGACCCTTGTTTTCGGCGATTTCTGGGCGAATTTGCTGCGAATAAAAAAATCCGATCCAGCACATAGAAAGCTTCTCTTTGGTTTTCGTATAGCCCGCGTACGACGATGGTGCTGTCCACGACGACACAGGCGGGCGAATTGCCCGCAACGCGGGATTTTCGTCTATCCCAAAACGAGGAGAAGCGCAATGAAGAGAGACGCCTTGTCGCGGCTACGGTTGATCGTCCTGATGCTGGGCGCCCCGCTTGTGGCCGCAGCCCAGGAGACGTCGGCGATCGACACGGGAGACAACGCCTGGATGCTGGTTTGCTCGGCGTTGGTGTTGCTCATGACGGGCCCGGGTCTGGCCCTATTCTACGGTGGTTTGGTTCGCAAGAAGAACGTTTTGTCGACGTTCATGCAATCGCTGACGATGATGGGGTTGATGACGGTACTGTGGGCGTTTTACGGCTACAGCTTGGCCTTCGCCCCTGGGAATGCGTTCGTCGGCGGTTTCGATCATCTGTTCCTCGCCGGTGTGGGGACCGAAGCGGTGGGATCGATTCCGGCATACACGTTCATGGTTTTCCAGATGATGTTCGCGATCATCACGCCCGCTCTGATTACAGGAGCGTTTGCCGAGCGGATGAAGTTCTCGGCGATGGCGCTGTTTCTGTCGCTATGGGCGACGATCGTGTACTTTCCCATGGCCCACATGGTGTGGGCTGAAGGCGGTTTGATGTATGAAGGCGGCGCGCTGCCGTGCCTGGATTGTGCCGGCGGAACGGTGGTTCACGCCTCATCGGGGAGTTCGGCGCTGGTGTGCGCGCTGGTGTTGGGACGTCGCAGCGGGTATCCGAGCGAGGCGATGAAGCCGCATAACCTGACCCTGGCGTTCGTGGGCGCATGTCTACTGTGGGTGGGGTGGTTCGGCTTCAATGCCGGCAGCGCTCTGGCTGCGAATGGGTTGGCAGCCACGGCGTTCGTCAATACGCATTTCGCCGCCGCAGCGGCGCTGCTGGGGTGGCTGTTGATCGAGTGGATGCGCGACGGCAAGCCGAGCGTGCTGGGGGGCATTACAGGCGCCGTAGCAGGGCTGGTTGCGGTGACTCCGGCGTCGGGCTTCGTGACTCCGATGGCGTCGCTGATCATCGGCTTCCTCTCCGGGTTCGTCTGCTACGCTTCAGTAGCGATCGTGAAGCGTAAGCTCGGCTACGACGATTCCCTTGACGCCTTCGGCGTCCATGGAGTTGGCGGGGCCCTCGGCGCGGTCCTGACGGGCGTGTTCGCCAATGCTTCGGTCAATGGTGCGAGCGGGCTGCTCGAAGGGAACGCCGGCCAATTCGTCAACAACATTCTCGGCGTGGCGCTGACCTGGGTTTTTGCCGGCGCCGCGACCTTCGTCATTCTCAAGATCGTGGACGCCGTAATTGGTTTGCGGGTCGACGAAGCAACCGAAATCGCCGGGCTCGACGTGACCGAGCACGGTGAGGAAGCCTATCAGCTCTGACCGTCAAGGGTCACAGCTAGTTTTTCGAGGAGCAACGCATGAAGCGCATTGAAGCCATCATCCAGCCCTACAAGCTCGACGACGTCCGGGAGGCCTTGAAAGGCATCGGCATCGACGGCATGACGATCTATGACGTCCGGGGTCACGGCCGCCAAAAGGGCCACAAGGAGGTTTACCGCGGTCAAGAATACGAGGTTGACCTGCTGCCCAAGGTGAAGATCGAAGTCGTCGTAGCCGACGAGCGCGTGGAGGAGACGGTGAAGGCCGTCGTGGACGCGGCCCGTACCGGCAAGATCGGAGATGGTAAGGTGTTCATACTTCCGGTGGACGAGGCGATTCGCATCCGCAACGCCGATACCGGAGATGGAGCTCTGTGACGATCTGATGCGGTCGGCGGCCTAGGCCGCCGACAGGCCGTCCTCCAGGCGCCCCGGTCGGCCGCCGAGGATCGCGACAAAGGGTGAACGGGTCGATGTGGGATCTCTCGACGTTCCATACGCAAAGCATGGAGCGCATCAATTCCGCGTTCTTCGAGAACGGCGACGGGTTGGCGGCGGTGGCTGCGCGGTCGCAGACTGTCGATGAGATCGTCCGCGGATACATCGACCAGTACGTGCCCGAGGAACGCCAGGAGGGCTTCGCCGCCCTGGCCGTGGGCGGTTACGGCAGGGCGCAACTGTTCCCTTTCTCCGATGTAGACCTGCTGTTCCTGGTGCGGTCCGAGGCGGAGGCCAGGGAGCGCAAAGACGACATCGCTACGCTGCTGACAGCGCTGTGGGACGCCAACCTGCGCGTTTCGCAGTCTGTCCGCACGCCGGCTGAGTGTGTGCGGTTGGCGCCGGACAACTCCGAGCTGCACATCAGCATGCTCGACACTCGGTTTCTGACCGGGGATCGAGCGCTCTACGAGGATTTGGCGAGCAATCGCCTCCCGGCCTTTTTCGCCAAAGAGCGCAAGACGCTGCTGACGAGTCTGGTGGAGATGGCGCGGCAGCGCCACAAGACCTTCAACAACACCATCTATCACTTGGAGCCCGACATCAAAGAAGGTCCGGGCGGTTTGCGCGATCTGCAGCTTGCCTGCTGGCTGTCGCAGTTGGCGCACGTCACCTCCGATCGCATTCCCGGGAGCGAAGAGTTCATCCCGGCCGACTTCCGCGACGCACTCGCGGAGGGCAAACGCTTCCTTTTCGCCGCACGCTGCTATCTGCACTACTTCAGCAGCAGAGACAACAACAGGTTGGCTTTCGACCTGCAAGATTCGATTGCCGACGCCAGCGCCGGCGCCTCAGGGCAACAGCGGCGTTCCGCTGCGGATTGGATGCGGGAATACTACCGCAACGTGCGGGTGATCGATCGGTTGGCGCTGCGCATGATGGACGAATTCGGCGTGCAGCGCAATTCGCTCTTCGCGATTCTGCGCGACCGCACGTCCAAGCTTTCCAACCAGGACTTTTCGGTCGCCCATGGCCGAGTGTTTTTTCGCTACAGCCAGGCTGCCGAGCAGGATCCCGCGATCTTGCTCAGGATGTTCCGCTTCGTGGCTCGCCACGGACTGCCCTTGGCGCTTAAGACCGAACGCTTGGCCACTGCCGCGCTCGACGCCTTCCGCGGCTATGTGAATTCCGCGCCGGACGGGTTGTGGAACGAGGTTGCGGACATGCTGCGGCAGCCGCACGCCTACGAGGCAATGACTGCGTTGCACGAGACCGGCGCGCTGTTCGTGCTCTTTCCGGAGCTCGAGCAGATCGACTGTCTCGTCATTCGCGACTTTTATCACCGCTACACCGTCGACGAGCATTCGTTCCAGGCCATCCGCCGGCTCAAGACGCTCCAGGATGACGAAGATGCTCTGACCAAGCGATTCGCGCGCTTGCTGGCGGAGGTGGAGCGGCCCGAGAGGCTGATGTTGGCGCTGCTCTACCACGACGTCGGCAAGGGCGGTTCCGGAGAAGAGGACCACGCGGTTCGCAGTCTGCACTTGCTCGATCATGCCCTCGAGCGGCTGCGTGTTCCATCGCGTGACGCGGAGCCGGTTCGCTTCCTGGTCGAAAGCCATTTGGCGATGTCGAACTACATCACCAAGCGCGACATCTCCGACCCGGAGACGATCAGGGAGTTCGTTGACTTGGTTGGGACGCGCGAGCGCCTGCGCGCCCTGACGCTGATGACCTATGCGGACACCGCGGCGGTGAACCCGAAGGCAATGACGGCTTGGCGTAAGGAACTGCTTTGGCAGCTCTACCTGTCGACGTTCAATCGCCTCACGGCAAACGCGGAGGACCGCCGGATCGAGTCGGATTCCGCTGCGCCGGTGCTGGCGCTGGGTGCGAACGACGCCGAGCGGGACGGGCTGCGGCGCTTCCTAAAGGGTTTTCCGCTGCGCTATCTGCGCACGCAGTCGCCGGAACAGATCAAGGTGCACTATGAGATGCGGCGCGAGCTCGCGGAGAAATCGGCGATCGTCCATGTTGAGCGCCGGGATCAGCTCTACGACGTTGCCGTCGTCGCCTGGGATCGGCCGTTTCTCTTCGCCTCTCTCTGCGGCGCCATGGCCGGGTTCGGGCTGAACATCGAGCGGGCCGAGGCGTTCGCGAACGAAGAAGGCGTCATTCTGGACACCTTCAGCGTGGCGATGTCCGAGAGCCGCGGCGGTGAGATGGATGAGACCGAGATGCGCTCACTGGCGCGTACGCTCAAACGCGTAGTCGATGGTAGAGAGGACGTGCGCAATGTCCTCTCCAAGCGCAAGAAGCTTTTCGGACCGCGCGGGCGGATGCCGATCGAGCCCGAAGTTGCTTTTGACAACGAAGCTTCCTCGCGCGCTTCGATCTTCCACGTGATCGCGGAAGACCGCACGGGACTGCTGTTCGACCTTACAAGCGCGTTTTCGCACCACGGCTACGACATTGAAGTCGTGCTCATTGAGACGCAGGGCCGCAAGGCGATCGACGTGTTCTATGTGGTCGGCCCCGGCGGGAAACTGTCCGAGGATGAGTGCCGCGAACTGACCGACCAACTGCGGGGCGCATGCCGCTCAAAAGCGGCGTAGGGACCGCCTGCGCCGCGGGCAGCGTTGCGGTTACCCTTGCCGCCGCTGGCCCCGGGCGTCTACCATTGGGAGGAAAAGCTGGATTCTGGGGAACAACAGAATACCGGTTCTGTTTTAATCGAAACTCAATCCGGCTGCAATGCTGTGGGAACCGACGGGTGGGAACCTGTCCGCAGAGCAAGCCGGAAACGCAGGGAAAGCGCTTCGCGATCGAGGCTGACTTTCGCCCGCAGCTCCGCTCCTCTTTTTGTCGTGCCGTCTGAAGCTCGTCAAGATCGCTCCCCCCAGCGGACGCAAGTCCGCAATGGCGAGCGAGCGTCGGGCGGTCCTGGAGAGAAGCCTTGAAGAATAGCCGAGTCCACTACCTGATTCGACAACCCGATGCGGGCCGTGCGTTTTCGACGGCAGTTTCGCTGCACAGCCACACGATGCACTCGAAAGAGAGCATGACATTTGTGGAGCGGTTGACGCGTAAGTCGAAGTGGTTCAGCACCTTCATTGACGGCCAGTTGCGGCGTTACTCGGAGAGCCCGGAAGAGGCCAGCCTCGCGATCGAGGTGCGGCGCATGTGGTGGACTTCGCCGCTGTCGGCGAGCCAGGCGTTCAAGGCCGAGAGCCAGCAGATCGAGGAGAGCTTGGGGCTTAACCCGATTGTTTCGATCACCGACCACGACAACATCGATGCTCCGCTGAAGCTGCAGTCGTTCACCGACAACGGCGTGGCGCCGATTTCTGTCGAATGGACGACGCCCTACCGCGAGACCTACTTCCACATGGGCGTGCACAATCTGCACCCCCAGTGGGCGCGCGAAATGATGGCGCGGATGGAGGCCTTCACTGCCGCGCCGACGGAGCAGCAACTCAGCGACATGTTTCATGAGTTGCACGCTCATCCGGGCGTGCTGATCGTGCTGAACCACCCTTACTGGGATCAGCCGACGATTGGCAACGAGGCTCATGAAAAGTTGCTGCGAGCGTTCGTCGAGCAGTTTCGCGACGTGATCGACGCGCTCGAGATCAACGGCCTGCGGTCATGGAAAGAGAATCGCAAGGTGGTTCGGATGGCGAACGAGACCGGGATTCCGCTGATCTCGGGCGGCGACCGCCATGGGCGTGAGCCGAATGCGGTGCTCAATCTGACGAATGCAGCCACCTTCGGGGAGTTCGCCGAGCAGCTTCGATCCGGCGCTCCGAGCGAAGTGCTCGTCATGCCGCAGTTCCACGATCCTCTGGTCGTGCGCATTCTGCATGGGCTCTGGGACGTGCTCGAAGATCATCCGGAGCACGCCGAGGGCCGGGTGCGCTGGAGCCAGCGTGTCTACCGGCGCTGCTGGGACGACCAGGTCCGTCCTTTTGAGCACTTCTTCCCGAAAGGCGAACCGTTCCTGATGCGTCAATTGCTTCGTGTGGCTCGATTCACGGCGAGCCAGAAGCTGCGTCCGGCATGGCAGAAAGTGACCTACGGATCGGACATGGCGCTGTGACCGGAGGCTCTCCGCGGGTCGCCTTTTTCACCGACAGTTTTCATGAGGTGAATGGGGTTGCGTTGACTTCAAGGTCAGCTCGACGCCTTCGCTCGCCGCCGCGGGCCCGCCGTTCTTCAACGTACATGCAGGCCCGAAGACGCGTCTGGACCGAGGGCGCGGTGACGACGTTTGAGCTCAACCGCGGGCTGCTCGCGATCAGCGTCGAGAAGGACCTGTTTGTCGACCCGGTGTTCATGCGCTACCGCCGCCGGGTGCGCGAGGCGTTGGCCGAGTTCCAGCCGGATCTCGTGCACATCACCGGGCCGAACGACGTCAGCGTGCTGGGGGCGTTCGTGGCGCACGACTTGAAGGTCCCGATGACGGCGTCGTGGCACACCAACGTGCACGAGTACGCGGCGTGGCGCATGGAGAAGACGCTGCGGGCGTTGCCCGAGAGGTGGCGCAAGAGCGCGACGGAGTTCGCTGAGGACAAGATTTTGGCGGGCTGCGCGCGACTTTACCGCGAGGCCAAGCTGTGTTTCGCGCCGAACCCGGAGCTGATCGCGATGCTCGAGGAGCGGACTGGGCGGCCGGTCGACGTGATGCGGCGCGGCGTCGAGATCGAGCTGTTCCATCCGGCCAAGCGCGACCGCTCGGACGAGGTGTTTGAGCTTGGCTATGTGGGCCGCATCAGCGCGGAGAAGAACGTACGTTTCTTCGAGCGGCTGGAGAAGGGACTGATCGCACACGGTGCTCCGCCGTTTCGCATCACAGTGGTGGGGCACGGCTCCGAGCAGGGTTGGCTCGAGCGCAACTTGGCGAACGGCGTCTTCCCAGGGGTCCTCAAGGGCGACGAGTTGGCGCGGGCCTATGCGAACTTCGACCTATTCGTGTTTCCCTCGTTCACCGACACGTATGGCAACGTGATCAACGAGGCGATGGCGTCAGGCGTGCCGTGCGTGGTGACCACTGGCGGCGGGCCGAAGTACTTGATTCAGGAAGGGCGCACGGGCGTGACGGCGCAGGACGAGGAGCACTTCATCGAGACGGTGCTCGCGCTGATGCGCGACCGTGATCGCCACCGGGAGATGCGGGAAGCTTCGCGTGAGCATGCCGTGGCGAACTCCTGGGACCGCGTGTTCGAGCGGCTCTACGAGCAGTACTCGAAGATGTTGCAAACCGAGCGCGCCGCGGCCTGACGGCGACGCCGCTGGGCGATTCCTGGCACAATGACGGTGGACTCGTGAGGACCTCTCCATGCGCAGACGTACCCTGTTGACCTCCGGCGCCGCGTCGGCCGCCGCTTTCGCCGCACCGGCCGCCTCGGCGGCATCCAATGCTGCCAAGTTCCGCCTGAAGTACGGGCCGCACCCGGGTATGTTCAAGAGTCGGCGGGCGAGAACGTGTTCGATCAGATCCAGTTCTCGGCTGATCAGGGTTTTCGGGCGTGGGAAGACAATCGCGTCCATGAGCGCCCGATCAGGGAGCAGACCGCGATTGGGAAGAAGCTCGAGCAGAACGGCATGACGATGGGCGTCTTCGTGGCCTTCGGTATCGGACGCTTCGAGGACCCGGCATTCGTCAGCCAGACCGACAGGGAATACCAGGACATGCTGCGCGGGCACATGCGGAACGCCGTTGAGGTGGCCAAGCGCGTGGGCGCGACGTGGTGCACGGTGGTGCCGGGCGCGGTCAATCAGAATCTCGACCCGGGCTACCAGTTCGCGAACTGCGTGGCGAACCTGAAGGCGATGAGCGAGGTCTGCGAGCCGTCGGGCCTAGTGATGGTTCTCGAACCGCTGAACTGGTACAAGAATCACCCCGGGCTGTTTCTGCGCACGGTGCCGCGCGCAGACGTACGCCGTGTGCAAGGCAGTGGGATCGCCGTCGTGCAAAATCCTCGACGACCTCTATCACCAGCAGATCGACTGCCCGGAAACGCCTGATCCCGAACCTGGAGATGGGTTGGGACGAATCCCCTATATCCAGATTGGCGACAATCCGGGGCGCAAAGGCCGACCACAGGCGAGATCAATTACAAGAACATCTTCAAGTGGCTCCACGGGAAGGGGTACGACGGCGTGCTGGGCATGGAGCACGGGAATTCGCGTCCAGGCAAGGAAGGCGAGATGGCGGTGATCGCGGCGTATCGCGAGTGCGATTCATTCTAGATCTCTCCCCACTTTCGGTTAGATTTGTAATTTCGTGACTCCCGTCGCATTTCGCTCGGTTTCGAAGAGCTACCCAATTTACGAGCGCCCGTCGCACCGGCTGCTCGAATTGGTCAGCTTCAACCGCCTCAAGCGCCATGAGGACTACTGGGCGCTGCGCGATGTGAGCTTCGAGGTGGGCAAGGGCGACGTGTTCTGCTTGGTCGGCGAGAACGGCTCGGGCAAAAGCACCACGTTGCAGCTCGCCGCGCAGATCTTTCCTCCCAGCGAAGGCGAAGTCGAGATCAACGGGCGCGTCTCGGCGCTGCTCGAGCTTGGCGCGGGCTTCAATCCCGAGTTTTCCGGTCGTGACAACGTCTTCTTGAGTGGAACCGTGCTGGGCCTGTCGACGCAGGAGATTCGGCGGCGCTACGCCGACATCGAGGCGTTCGCCGAGATCGGCGACTTCATCAACCAGCCGGTGAAGACCTACTCCTCGGGCATGTTGGTGCGGCTGGCGTTCGCGGTGGCGATCAACGTGGAGCCGGATATCCTGCTCGTCGACGAGGCGCTCGCCGTAGGCGACTTCTACTTTCGCCAACGCTGTATGCGCAAGGTGCATGAGCTGCGCAAGCGCGGCGTGACGATCCTGTTCGTTTCGCACGCGATGGCGGACGTGAAGTCGCTCGGCACACAGTGCGCTTGGCTCGAAGGGGAGCGTATGGTCGAGATGGGTACGCCGGACGTGTGATCCCGCGCTACCTGGGGCGGATGACGGAGAAGGACGCGGAGTTCTTAGCCCGGCGCTCCGATGCGGTTGCGGCGGCCGAGCCGCGTGAACGTGCGATTGCGCCGGAGATTGTCGAAGAGATCCCGAACATCGACCACCGTCACGGCAATGGCGCTGCGGAGATCATCGGCATTGCGGCGCTGGACGAGTCGGGCAGGCGCTTGGAGCAGCTCGACCCGTCGTCGACGGTGGTGCTGCGCATCAGCGTGCGCGCGGTGCGTCCGCTGCGGGCGCCGAACGTGGGCTTCATGATGAGGAATCATCTGGGGCTGGATTTCGCGGGCACGAACACCGCGAGGGAAGGCGTGGAGCTCGAGCCGATGCAGCCGGGCGACATTGCGACGGTCGACTTCCACCTCGCGCTGCCGGAGCTTTACCCGGGGCAGTTTTCCTTCTCCCCCGCCGTGGCGGATGGCGACCATCTGACCTACGAGATGGCCGACTGGATCGACAACGCCCTGGCGTTTGAGATGGCGCACCAGGGCAAACCGATCTATGGTTATCTGCACCTGCCTTGCCGCGTGGAGGTGAACGCGCGGCTGGGCAAACCGGCGGCCGTGACGGAGCCATGAGAGCGCTTGCGGTTGCGTTGCTCGAGGCGCTGTTCCTGCTCCTCGTTGCGCCGGTTCTGTTGTTCGCCGGATGGTTGGCGCTCTCGCTGATCGACCTGCTTTCCCTGTTTCGCAGCAAACGGCTGAACCCGGATGAGGCGGTGCGCTCGCGAGCGGTGAGCGTCGTCATCCCCACCTGGAACGGCAAACACCACTTGCAGGCGAACTTGGCGTCGGTGGTTTCCGCGCTCGAGGGGAATTCAGACAACGAGATCCTGATTGTCGAGAACGCCTCCGAGGACGGCTCTGCGGAGTGGGTGCGCACGGCGTTTCCGCAAGTGCGCGTACTGGCGCTCGAGGAGAATTTGGGGTTCGGGGGTGGCTCCAACGCCGGCTTCGCAGCGGCGAAAAACGACATCGTCGTCCTGTTGAACAACGACATGCGCGTGGAGCCGGACTTCCTCGGCCCGCTGCTCGACGGCTTTACTGACGAGAAGGTCTTTGCCGTCAGCGCACAGATCTTCTTCTCCGACCCGGCCAAGCGGCGCGAGGAAACCGGGCTGACTAGAGGCATGTGGGGCGGGCGCGGCTTTTTGCTCGGTCACGTGATCGACGAGCGTGTCGACAGGCTGTTCCCAACCTTTTATGCCGGCGGGGGCTCGTCGGCCTATGACCGGCGCAAGTTCCTCGAGCTCGGCGGCTTCGATCCCTTGCTGCATCCGTTCTACGTGGAGGACGCTGACATCAGCTACATGGCGTGGAAGCGCGGCTGGAAGGTGCTGTACGCGCCGGGCAGCGTGGTCTACCACGAGCATCGCGGAACGATCGGCAAGAAGTTCTCCGCCGCATACATCGCACGGACGATTCGTAAGAACCAGATCCTGACGGTGTGGAAGAACATCCACGAGCCGGGGAAGCTGGCGCAGCACTTCGTAGGCTTGTGGGGAGCGTTGCTGGCGCATCTGCTGCTGGGAGTCGGGCCGATGCCAGGCCGCCCCGGGCCGCGCGCGGTGCTTGCCGCGTTTGGGCAGTTGGCGCAGCTTGTGGCACGCGTTGGCGGGCGCGCGGGTTAGCGGCGGTGTCCGATACGGAAGCTCTGCGGCGGCCGTTGGGCGGCTACTACCGAGACCGCTTCGCCCAGCTCGACCCGGAGCCCCGCGAGCTGAGCGTGCTGATGGTGTCTCCCTACGGCATTGAGCCGCCCATCCACGGCGGCGCGGTGTTCATGAACCAGACCGCACGCCACTTGGCGAAAGCACTGCCGGCTGCATCTCTACTGCATGGTCGACGAGGAGCGCGAGCTGGCCTCGAACCAAGCGCTCGATCAGGTCTGCGCATCGGTGGAGCTCGAGTTGCGGCGAAGCAACGGTGCGCCCGAGGCCGGTGTGATGCAGCCGTACGCGGTGCAGCAGTTCTGGAGCCGCGAGCGCAGTGGCGGCTGCACAGGGCGTTGTATTTGAGCCAAGCCGACGTGTTGCAGGTGGAGTATACGCAGCTCGCCTGCTACCGCCCGGCCTTTGATCGGATCGCGACGGTGCTGTTCGAGCATGACGTCTATTTCCAGTCCGTGGCGCGCTCGCTTGGGCGGGTTCCGCAGACTTCGCTGAAGGCGGCGTACGCGTTCGAGTACCTCCGAGCGTTGCGGTTCGAGCGCCGGGCGCTGCGCGGCTTCGATGCGGTGCAAGTGTGTACGCGAGCGAACCGCGAGTATCTGGAGAGTTTTGCCTGGAATGCTCCGCCAATCGAGGGCTATCGCGCGGGCATTGATGTGTCGCGATATGCCTTCACTGCTGAGAATCGCGAGCCGGACACACTCCTGTTCGTGGGCAACCAAGCACCCGCCGAACCAGGCGGCGCTCGAGTGGTTCGTGCGGGAAGTGTTTAGTGCGTGAGAGCCGTCCGCAGACTCGGCTGATTGCGGTGGGCGCGCAGGCGTGATGGGCTTCGGGAACGGCTGGAAGGGCCCGGCGTGGAGATGGTCGGCGAGGTCGACGACATTCGGGACGCGATGCGGCAATATGCGGTTTTCGTGGCGCCGATTCTGTCCGGCTCGGGAGTGCGCGTGAAGCTGCTGGAGGCGTTCGCGGCAGGGATTCCGGTGGTGTGGCGGCGATCGGTGCGGAAGGGTTAGCTGAGACGAGCGGGGAGATCGTGCACATTTCCGATGAGGCGGAGGGCTTTGCGGCGGCCGCTTTGCGGCTGCTCGCCGACCCGACCGAAGCGGCGGCGCTCGCCGTCCGGGCGCGGCGGGAGGTCGAAGAGCGTTGGGACATGGCGCGCATCACCTGCGCGCTCGAGAAGCGCTACCGCGAGCTGGTGCGCGGCAAGCGCGGCAACGCTACTGCGACTCGGTAAGGCGATCGATCACCCTCTCCGCCTCGCGATGGAGGCTTTCGGTGTGGAATCGAAATCGCCGAGGAAGGTGGACCACAGCACTTGGCGAGTCTTCACGTCGACCAGAAGATGGTGCCCGCGGCGTGCCCATCGGCCGATTCTTGGGCCGCGCCAAGCGAGTCGCCTTCAGGCGTTTCGCTTCTTGGCTTCTTCCTTCTTCTCTTCTCCGTCCACCGGGAACAGCTCCTCCATCGCTTCGAGGAAGGGGCGGTCGATGCGGTCGGTCATGATGGCTTTGGCCGCCTCTTGGGGTCCACCGTGACGATCGAGCCAACTTTCGCGGCCTGTTCCGCCATGTACTGGTCCAGCGACGAACGCATCGCCCAAAAATAGACGGGCTGCGCGGAGCTGAGGTCGGCCGCGGGTAAGGCTGGGGCCGCCAGGAGAAAAGAGCACGGCAAAACGCATATGGCTCTCAGTGTACTCGCTCGCTGAGGGGCTGTCGGGGGCAGAGGCTCTTTGCTGCGCTTGGAGTCGCTTCAATATGTTCGAAAGTCCCAAGCAGATCGAGCAAAAAGGCCCCTCATCGATGGTTGGCCTGGTGGTGTTGGCGCTGGCTCTCGTGGGCGCCACGGCGGGCTGGTTTCTCTACCAGCGCTCGGCGGCTCAGACCGATGAGCAGCCGCAACAGCAAACAGGCGCGCGCCTATTGCCCAACTTTGCCGCTGAGCGAAGACACCGGCATGCAGGCGAAAAGAGGGATGCGCTCGGTCAGACGTTGCTCGAGATCACCGGGTCGATCCAAAATACCGGAGATCGCATCTGCTCGCTCATCCAGGTCAACGTGGTGTTCCACGGGATCGACGGCGTCGAGATCGAGCGCCAGCGCGCCTATCTGGTCGACCGCCGGACGGGGCCGCTCGAACCCGGAGAAACGCAACCTTTCCGGATGGCGTTCGACAACATTCCCCAGGCGTGGAATCAGGCCTTCCCAAGCTTGTTCATTTCGCAAATCGACTTCGCGGACTGAGCGGACAGCGGGCGTCCCGCTGTTACAATCCTCGACAGTATGCGTATCGTTCGCCTCGACGCGCCGGTCGTCGCTGTCGTCCTGTGTTCACTCGCTTCGTGCGGGTTTTTCAAGTCCGCGCCGCCTCCGGCAGAAGGCTTCACCACGGCCGACGACGTGGAGCTGACCTTGTGGGCTGCTGAGCCGAACTTGGTCAACCCGACCAACATGGCGATCGATGAGCGCGGACGCGTTTGGGTGACGGAGGCGGTCAACTATCGCCGTCACCTCAAAGAGCTGCCCGACCTGACGGACAAAGGCGACCGCATCGTCATTCTCGAAGATACGACTGGTGACGGCAAAGCGGACTCGCGCAAGGTGTTCGACCAGAGCATGGAGTTGCGGGCGCCCCTTGGCATCGGTGTGTTCGGCAACAAGGTGTATGTCTCGCAGTCCCCGGACTTGTGGGTCTACACCAAGGATGAGAACGACAACATCGTCTCTAAAGAAAAGTTGCTGACGGGCTGGGGCGGGGTGGACCACGACCACGGTCTGCACTCGGTGACGTTTGGACACGACGGACGCTTGTGGTTCAACTCGGGCGATCAAGGGTTCGATACGACGGACAAGTCCGGCAAGCGGTTGGCGAGCTCGCATGAGGGTCCCTACTACGCCGGAACGGTGCTCAACATGAACCCCGACGGCACGGACCTGACCGTCTACGCACACAACTTTCGCAACCCATATGAGTTGGCGATGGACTCGTTCGGCACGGTTTGGCAGACCGACAACGACGACGATGGCAACAAGTGGACGCGGCTGAACTACGTGATGGAAGGCGGCAATTTCGGATATTGGGGTCCTGGGGGCAAGCGCTGGCGCGAAGACCACGGCACACACTTCCACCACGAACTGCCCGGCGTCGTCCCCGACATCGCGCGGACCGGCGCCGGATCGCCCACGGGGCTGGTGGTTTACGAGGGCGCGTTGCTCCCGGAGCGGTACCGTGGCAATCTGATCCACTCCGAGCCTGGCAAACGGCACATCTATTCGTTTTTCCTGCGTCCCGAAGGCGCGGGCTATGACATGGACGATGAGGAGACCATTTCCTCGGACGACCCGAATTGGCGGCCAAGCGACGTGGCGGTCGCGCCGGACGGCTCGGTCTTCGTGGCCGACTGGTATGACCCGGTGGTGGGCGGCCACAACATGCGCGACTCCGAAAAAGGACGCATCTATCGATTGGCGCCGCCAAAGTATCTGCCCAAAGGCGCGCCGAAGCTGGACTTGGAAAGCGACGAAGGATTGCGGGCGGCGTTCCGTTCGCCGAACCCTGCCACGCATTACCGCGCCTGGCAGGACTTGAAGTTGCGGGGCGAGAGCGCGCTGCCGTTGCTTGAGGCGATGTGGGCCAGTGACGACGAGGTTCTGCGGGCGCGCTCGCTGTGGTTGATCGCGCTGATCGACGGAAAGGAGCGGCCGGAGATCGACGAGGCGCTCGGCGACGCGGACGCGCGACTGCGCATCTTGGGACTGCGCACGGCGCGGCTGGCCGGACGAGATACGGTCGCGTTGGTACGTCCGCTGCTTGAAGATTCAGACCCGCGTGTCCGCAGAGAGTGCGCACTGGCATTGCAGCACGTGGAGGGCGAGGCAGCGGTGGAGCCGTTGTTGACGCTCGCGAAGGGCTACGACGGAAGGGATCGCTGGTACCTGGAAGCGTGGGCGATCGGCGCGCGCGGCAAAGAATCGGCGCTAGCGACGGCGCTGATGGCAGAGATGGGTGGCGCCGGTTTCAACGCGAAGCTGGCGGATTTTCTGTGGGAGCTCGACGCGCCCGGCGCATTGCCCTACCTGACGAAGGCCGTGCAGGACTCGAGCCTCGGCGTGGATGAGCGTTTGCGGGCTCTGCGCGCAATTGGCGACCGTGTCGAGCCTCAGGCCGCGAAGGCAGTGGCCGGACTGGTCCGGTCGGATGACCCGCGTTTGGCTGCAGCGGCGTTCGACAAGCTGAGCCGGCAGCTTTTTAGCCAGTGGGTCGAAGAACGTAAGGACCCCGCAGTTGTCGGTGCGGTGCGTGCGGCGCTCGGCGAGCCCAAGCTGCGCCCGGCGGCCATTCAGCTCGCGGATGATTTAGGCGACCCGGCCTACAGTGCGAATTTGATGGCCATTGCGCGCGACCAGCTCGTCGCCGAAGATGTGCGCGCGCAGGCGATCGCCGCGGCGGGGCGAGCGGGAGAGGCTCGCTATTTGCCTGTGTTGCAGCAGATTGCGGCGACGGATGGTCCGGTCGCGCTGCGCGTGGCGGCGATGCGCGGGCTGGCGAATGCGCGGCCGAAGGACCTGGACGCGCGTATGGAGAAACTGTTGTTCGAGGAGAACCCGAATGACGTGCGCGCAGAGGCGTTGCGCATTTTGGGCCGAAACGACGAAGGGCTCAACCGTATTCTCGACTTGGCGCAGGCCGACGAGTTGCCCGCGGAGGTGAAGTCGCTCGCAACCTCGCTGACGCATCGCGCGCGCGACAAGTCGGTGCTTGCTCGGGCCGAGGAGGTCTTGCCGGCGCCAAGGATAAGGCCAACAATACGCTGCGGCGAGCCGTATCAGATCGTCAACCAGACCGGCGATGCGGAAAAAGGCAAGCAGGTCTTTTATGCCACGGACGGTCGAAGTGCTCCTCCTGTCACTCACTTGACGACGCCAAAGAACCGCCGGACCGAACCTTACGACGATCGGTTCGAAGTACGACAAGCGCGGGCTGCTCGACGCGATCCTCAATCCGTCGGCGGGCATCGCGCCGGAATACTATGTCTACATTCTCGATACGACGACGCCGGAGAGTCCGGTGATCGGCGTGCTGGCGGAGGATACGCCGGGAGCAGGTGGTGGTGCGCAACGAGTTCGGCGATGAGATTCGGTTGAAGCCGGATCAGATCACGGGTAGACGCAAGTCGAATCTTTCGATGATGCCGGAAGACATCGTGAACACGATGACCGAACAGCAGTTGATCGACTTGCTCGAGTTTCTCTCGACGTTGAAGGCGGGCGGTTCGGCGTCGGACTAGAAAACGCGCGTATTCCGCAGTGCGAGCGCCGGACCGCCGGTTTGCACCGGCGGCTCGATTTGCTCTCTAGTCAATCCTACGAACGCTCCGGAAACCGCTGACGGATTGCCAAGCGTGTAACGTAGACCCTCAGTAGCGCAGCATCTTCGCGGCGTCAATCGCGCCGTAGGTCCAGATGATGTCGGCGCCGGCGCGGCGCAGGGCTGTGAGCGATTCGAGCAGGCAGGCGTCGTAGTTGAGCCAACCCTTCTCTGCCGCCGCCTTGAGCATCGCGAACTCGCCTGAGACGTGATATGCAACGGGCAAATTCGTCGAGGCTCGTGCTAACGCGACGACGTCCAAGTAGGGCAGACCCACGGCTTGATCATGATCCAGTCGGCGGCCTTCGGCCTCGTCGAGGCTCGATCTCGCGCAACGCCCCTCGCGCATTGGCCGGTCCATCTGATACGTCTTCTTGTCGCCGGACTTCGGAGCCGAATCGAGCGCATCGCGGAATGGCCCGTAGAAGGCCGAAGCGTATTTGGCGCAGTAGCTGCAGATCGCGACATTCTCGAAGTCGTGTACGTCGAGCGCTTCGCGAATGGCGGCGACGCGACCGTCCATCATGTCCGATGGCGCAACGACATCCGCGCCGGCTTCGGCTTGCGCGACCGCCATCTGTGCAAGCAGTGGCAACGTCTCGTCGTTGAGAATCTGGCCGTCGCGGACGAGCCCGTCGTGGCCGTCGCTCGAGTATGGGTCGAGGGCCACGTCGGTGATGACGAGCAACTCCGGCAACTCTTTCTTGAGCGCATGAACCGTACGCTGCAACAATCCATGCGGATTGACGCTCTCGCGGCCGGTGTGGTCCTTGACCGACTCGTGCAGAGCAGGGAACAGCGCGACGCCGGGGATGCCAAGCTTGAACGCGCGTTCCGCTTCGTGCAGCAACTCATCGATGGAGTAGCGAAATACGCCCGGCATGGAGACGATGGGCGTCTTCTGATGCTCGCCTTCCTGCACGAACAAGGGCAGGATGAGGTTCGCCGGGGTCAACGTGGTCTCGCGCACCAAGCTGCGCATGGCGGCGCTGGCGCGGTTGCGGCGTGGTCGATGGATCATGCAACTCGATCGTAGCGCAGATGCCGATATACTGAGCCCTCGTGCTTGGAGAAGGTCTTGGCTGGTGGGCATTGTGGACTGTTGGAGCGTTTGCTGCGATGCCGCAGCGCGACCGTCCCGCCAGCCGCGTGGGCGTAGGCGTGAAGGTGGGCGAGGTGACGGACTCTTCCGCCGTCATTTGGACGCGAGTCCCCAAACCCGAAGAGCGTCCGATGGAGGGCAAGAAGGACCTCAAGCGCTGGTTGCGGCGTCTCTTCTTCGAAGAGGACATGCAGGTCCGATTGCGCTATGGGGTTTCTGAAGACTTTTCGAACGTTCCTTGGATGCCATGGGAAGACGCGGAGATCGACCATGACGATACGCGGCAGTTCGTGCTCTCGGGTCTAAGAGCGGACACCAAGTATTACTTCGAGATCGAGGGCGCGGACGAGAGCCGCAGGACCGTCTACGAGGTGCGCCGCGGAAGCTTTCGAACAGCGCCCGCAGCGGATCGCGCGGTTCCGATTCGCTTTACGGTCGGCACGTGTCAGCGTTACGATCACGTCGATTCTCTTGATGGATTCGTGATCTACGAGTCGATGCGGAAGCTGGATCCGGCCTTCTTCGTGATGACGGGCGACTCGGTGTACTACGACCGTGGGCCAATGATCGTAAAGAACGCCGAGATGGCGCGGCTGTGTTGGCGGCAGATGTACACTTTGCCTCGCCTGTTCGACTTTCATGCCGAGGTTCCGACCTATTGGGAGAAGGACGACCACGACATGGTGGGCGACGACTGCTGGCCGGGCAAGCCGCGCACTCCTTTGGGTGAGATCGACTACGAGACCGGGCGCCAGATCTACTACGAGCAAACGCCGCGCCCGCGCGACAAACCCTATCGCACGTTTCGCTGGGGGAAGTTGGTTCAGATTTGGTTGCTGGAGGTGAGGGACTACCGCTCGCCGAATTCCGCGCCGGACGGGCCCGAAAAGACGATATGGGGCAGGGAACAGAAAGACTGGTTTGTGCAGGGCGTGGCGCAAAGCGACGCTGTGTGGAAGATCTTCATCAACCCGACTCCTCTCGTCGGGCCGGACCGCGCACTCGACAAGCGCGACAACCACGCCAACAAGGCCTTCAGAACCGAAGGCTCATGGGCGCGGCGGTGGGCGGCGTCGCAAGGCGACCGCTTTGTGGTTGTGGTCGGCGATCGCCACTGGCAGTACCACTCGGTGGACCCGAAGACGGGCTTGAATGAGTATGCCTGCGGGCCGGCGAGCGACATGCATGCCGGCGGCAGCCCGGGCTTCGAGCGCAAGCTATCCACCCGCTTCCACCGCGTGGCCAGCGCGGAGTTCCTTTCGGTGCAGGCCGAGGAGAAGGAGCTACGGATTCCGGCACCACGCCGTCGACAGGACAGTGGTGTACGAGGACGTGCGCCATTTGCCGGCCTGAAGCCGGCTCGACGCTACCAGGGTTGTGGGCGTTTGGTGAGACGGCTGACCTTCGGCGCGGACTCTTCGTAGCGCGTTGCGACGATCTTGACCCCTTCCGGATGCGCTGCTCGACATTGGTCTTCGTCATCACGTCGAGGAAGGCGATGTTGGCGTCTTTGCACGCCTTCATGATCTTCAGCCGCGCCTTCTCCACTTCGTCCGGGTACGGCAGGTCATGAATGTCCGGGTAGCCGAGCGAGAGGCCCATGTCGCCGGGGCCCCATTCCGCATAGCCGACCGCGCCGGGCACGCTGGCGCAGGCTGCAGCGCGTTCTCCAGGCAATACCTGTCTTCGAGTTTGAGGCCGATCAGCACCTCGCCCTGGGGATTGAGGGCCGGACGTCGGCGCGGCGCATGTATTCCTTGGGCGAGAGACCCCAGACGCTCGAGGCGTGCCCCTGGCCGCCGTTGCCCCGAAGCCCTTCCTGCAAAGGGCCGCCGTCGACGCCTTCACGATGGTGCGGGAAGCGCGCGCAGCGTACGAACTCCTCGACGGCCTTCGGGTCGCGCGCATGGCATAGCGTGACGCCATGCACGCCGGCTGCAAGGATCTGCTGCACAACCCAATGGTTCGAACGCACCGTCTGCGCATCGAGGCCGCTGAAGGGCACGACCACCTGCACGGCGGGCGTGCGGTGGCCGCTCGCGGTGGGCCCGCCATTGATCAGCCCGCCCATGAATTCGCGTAGCGTGCGC
Source organism: Bryobacterales bacterium (assembly GCA_041394905.1). Classification (GTDB taxonomy): domain Bacteria; phylum Acidobacteriota; class Terriglobia; order Bryobacterales; family UBA6623; genus RI-231. The sequence continues at coordinate 38,853 of JAWKHJ010000008.1, forward strand.
GGATCGAACGGTCCGAACTCCATCTCGTAAATGATGAAGTCGGCCCAAGTCTTGGCCAAGCGCAGGCCTTCTTCAAATCCGCCTTGGCTGCCGCCGCGGCCTTCGGTGAAGTAGTAGATCGGTTGGTTGGCCGCGAGCAGGTCGATCGCTTTGTTGATGCGCTTTGGGGCGGGAGTTTGCGCTCGTGCGGACGACGCGAGAACGGCGCCTCCGGCGAGGGCGGCGAGTGCGGTACGGCGATGCATCTGCCCTATGCTAGTCAGTCCGCCGAAGTTTCGCCATAAGTCTGGATCTGCTTGTCGACTGGCGGTAAGCTCCGTAGGTAGGCGTGGATGGCGCGTAGATCGTCATCGGCCATGCCCGAGTATAAAGACCACGGCATGACGGTGTGGTCGTTATCGGTCACGCCTTGGGGCAGTTCTCCGCTTTGGTAGGCGCGGAAGATGCGGATGAAGTCTTCTGCGTCGTCGGGCACGATTCCCTTGGCGCCGGGCGTCAAGTTGGCTGACCGAACCACGCCCTGCGGCATCGGGAACTCTTCTCCGCCGGCCAGGTCGTCGAGATGACAGAGCTTGCAGCCGGCGATGGTGGCCATGTACTCGCCGTATTTCACGAGGTCGTCTTGAGCAACGGGTTTGACGACCGCCGTGACCGGTTTTGGCTCCATGCGGATGAACATGTTGACGGGAAAGTTTACGTAATTGGGCGGAGCTGCTTTGCGCTGCGCCGGAATGGACCGGATGTACGCAATGATCGAGTAGGCGTCCTCGTCCGGCAGGCGGCGGTAGGCGGAGTAGGGCATCATCGGGAACAGCGTCTCGCCGTGGTTGTCAACCCCTTCGCGGACGGCGCGTAGAATTTCGTCGTCCGACCATGCGCCGATTCCGGTTTCGGCGTCCGGAGTGATGTTCGGCGCACAGACGTGGCCTGGAAAACCCATCTCTTCGGTGAAGCATTCGCCGCCTGCGCCTTCCGGGCCGATCTTGGGGTGTGCGCGTTTTGTGGTGTCTTTTTCAGTGTGACAGGCGAAACAGACGACGACATTATTGACCAAGTACTCGCCGCGCGCGAGGCGTTCCGGAGTCGTTTCAATCTTCAGGGCGGTGGCGGCTCGCTTCGCCGGACGCAGTGCTAACAGAAACACGGCTCCGCCGGCGATCACGCCGAGCAAGGCCATGACGAGGAGCAGGATCACGCGCTTCATTCCCGTATAGTTTTCTCATCCGGACGAAAAAGTACAAGCCGGGTTTCCGCCTAGTTCGGCCGGTCCCGATCCCGGTATGCAAGGCTGAGCGCGATGCGCTAGCGGTTGAACAGGAATGCGTTGGAGTTGACGAGCGCCCAGAGCAGGTCTTGGGCTTGTCTGGCCCGGCCGCGTTTGGCTCCGAGGTAGGTCAACGCCTTGTCGCGCTCTTCCGCCGTGGGCTTGCGCGAGAGCGCCGCCAGATAGAGCTCGTCAATGAGCTCGCGGTCGCTTGCCCCCGCCAGTAGCGCCTTCGCGATGCGGCCTTCCGGGTCGGCGATGGCTTGTCCCATAGTCGGGCCGTTGATCAGGTTCATCGCTTGGGGCAGGCTGACGTCGCCGCGGCGCTCGCACTCGCACGAGGACTCGCGCTCGGGCCGGCCGAACATGTCGAGGAACGTCGCACTACCCGCGGAGTCCATGCCGGCGTGGGGGTCGGGCAACTGCTGCGCCGTGAAGCCCTCGGGCAGGTCTTCGAACTCGGGCCGCGAGCCAGTGGCAATGGTCAGGGCGTCGAGCAGTGACTCGGCGGGCAGCCGCCGCGGGATGAAGTGCGAGAAGTTCGTCTCGTCGCCGGCGTTCCACTCGTTTGTTTCAATCGAAGCCTGATAAGTGCGTGAGCTCACGATGCGCCGGATGATGTGGCGCATGTCGAAACCGTGCTCGATGAAGTCTTTCTCCAACGCATCGAGCAGCGCCGCGTTCACCGGCGGGTTGGAGGCGCGAATGTCGTCGACCGGCTCGATGATGCCGCGATGGAAGAAATAGCTCCACAGACGATTGACGATGGCTTTGGCGAAGTAGGGATTCTTCTCCGAAGTGAGCCACGCGGCAAGCTCGGCGCGCCGGTCGGTGAGCGAGCCGATAGGCGGCGCCCCGGCGGTGGCGAGCAGGTACTCGGGTGCGATCTCCCGTCCGTCCTTGGGATGCTTCATGCGCGCCTTTTCGCGCTTGAGGTAGACGATCTGCTCGTCGGAGTCGAACCCGGGCCGCATGCCGACGGCGGCGAAGAATGCCGAGAGCTGATAGTACTGATTCTGCGTCCAGCGCTCGAAGGGGTGGTCGTGGCACTGCGCACAGACCATGCGCACGCCAAGGAAGAGCTGCGTGGTGTTCTCCATCGCAACCTTCGGGTTATCGTTCACGCGGAAGAAGTTGGCTGCAGGCTGGTCGTAGGTGGAGCCGACCGAGGTGAGCATCTCGCGCACGAACTTGTCGTAGGGGGTGTTCTCCTGGATGGCGTCGCGAATCCACTGGCGGAAGGCCCAAAGGCCTTTTTCGCCCAGATGGTCGCGGTTGGATTGCAGCAAGTCGCCCCACTTGAGCGTCCAGTGGTCGACGAAGCCGGGCGAGCCGATGAGCTGGTCGATCAGCTTGCGGCGCTTGATTTGCGAGCGCTCTGGGTCGTCGAGAAAGGCGTGGGCCTGCTCGAGCGTGGGCGGCGCGCCGGTCAGATCAAGGTAGACGCGGCGCAGGAAGCTCGCTTCGTCGGCGAGCGGGGAGGGTTGAATCTTGAGCTTTGCGAGCTTGGCGTCGATGTGCTCGTCAATGTAGTTGAGCTGGGTAAGTTGGTGGAACTCGAAGCCGGGCTTGGGGTTGAGCACGGTGACCGGCACGGTGACGAACTTGCCTTCGTAGCGAACCATCAACGTGGCTTCGCCGATGCGCTTACCCGTCACCAGATCGCCTGCCACTCCGGCAACGCTGGTCTCGTTCGATTCGATGACGGCTTCTCGCGAGACGTCGCGCATCGATCCGTCGGCGTAGTGCGCCAGCACGACCAAGCGGCGTTCGAGGCCGGGCTCCGGCATGGACATCTCGCCTGCGGGAAAGACCTCGAGCGAGGCAACGGAGTCCTTTTCGGGGTCGCCAAAAGGCACGCCTTCGCTGATCCAATCGAAGATCGTCTGGTAGTAGCGCGAGTCTTTCTCAAAGCGTAGGCCGCCTTCGTGCGGCGCCTGCTGGGTAGGCTTGGCGAGCATGAGGCTCTCGGCGGGCGCGGCGCGGTTGAAGCGGCGGCCGGAGATGTCGAACAGCAGCGCGCGGTAGTCGAAGTCAGGGTCGTAGCCGCGCAGCGAAAGCTTGAAGCCGTTCTTGCCCTTGGCCGAGCCATGGCAGGGGCCTGAGGTGCAGCCCGCCTTGTTGAGAATCGGCATCACGTCGCGGATGAAGTTCGGCTTGGCTTGGCTGTCGAGTGCGGCGATGTCGACGGGCAACTCGACCGACTGTCCCGCGGCAGAGATGCGGATGACGCCCGAGCCCGCCTCGATGGGTATGAAGACGCCATCGTCGCTGCGTTCGACGATCGCCGGCGTCTGGTATTCGGCGGTATCGGTCAGGTCGATGACCGAGCCGTCCGAAGCGTGGCCGAGTATTACCGCCTTGCGGCCCGTGGCGTTGGAGAACTCCAGTTGCGCCGGCTGCGCCTCGATGCGGTCGATCGTTCTGTCGGCAGCGCTCGAGGCGGCGACGCTCAGCAGCAGGGCGATTAGGATTCGTGGCGTCATCGTCGTTGTCTCGTCTACTTGTCGGACGCCATGGCGGCGCCTTTCACCGTAAGCGCCGCCTCGACCGGCGGGATGTTGTACGGCGTCTGTTGGGTGTCGCGGCCGGCGAGGTAAGAGGTCGCCGCGAGCTCGATCGGGTAGTCCCCCGGCTCGACGTTCTGGCCCGCCGTGCAGGACAGCTCATACCGGCTCGCGTCGCCTTCGAGCGTTACCTCGGAGCATTCGACTTCGAGCGGCAGGTTGGTCGCCTTGAGCTTGACGACGCTCTTGAACTCTGGATCGCGCCGGAACACGCCAGAGATGACGGCCTTGCCTTTCGGCTCGATGGGAACCGGTTCCGCGGGGGCCTCGATAGCGTAGCCTTGCACGACTTCGAAGAGCATCATCGGCGAATAGATCCGCTGGCGGCGACCGTTGATCATCGCGTCGGCGGAGAGTGTCAGGTCGAAGGTCATCTCGGGCGTGCCCATGGTGGTGAACAGCTCGTAGACGCCTTTCTTCTGACCTTTTTGACGTTGGCCCCGCCCAGTACGCGAATATTGCCGACGATAGGCAGCGAGCCGACATTGACCGTACCGTCTGGGCGCAGCGACGGATCTTCAGATCGGAACTCCCACTCGATGTTGTGGACCATGCCCTGGATGAGCTTGATCCGTTTGGGCGAGATGAGTTCGATCGAAGCCGGCAGGGCGTCGCTCACGCGACCGGTCAAATCTTCGGCAAGCCAAGGCATGGCGACAGCGCGCTGGCCGCGTCCGGAGACGCCGGCGACCATGCCCGGCGCCGTGGCGCGTCGGCGTACGACCGTGCCGTCGGGCAGTGTGGCCTCGCCCCACACTTCGAGCGTGAAGGGTTCCGGTGCAGCGTCCTTGTCGGCGGTTAGTACGAACATGCCGCGCCGCGAATCGCGGCGTGTGGTCATGCCGCCGAATTCGGCAGGAATATGTCCACCTTGGACGCTGACGCCAGCCGGAGCGTTGGCGACGGAAAGCTGGACCGGGCCTTCAAAGCCGCGTCGGTCGAGCGTGACGTCGATCTGTTCCACGCCGCCGCGCGGGATGTTCACGTACGGATCGTTGAGCGTCAGGGTGAAATCCGGTGGCTGGCGGCGCGCAGTCAGCTGGTAGCCATACTCGGGGCCGCCGCGGCCGAGCAGGTCCTCGACGGTAATTTCAAGCGCGGTCACGCCGTCCGGGACTGTCAAGGCGATGTAGGGATCGCCTGCCGAGTCGCTGTTCGAGACGATGTTCGACAGCGGCGTTTCGGGCTCCTGGTCTCCCGCCGAAGCGAGCTTCTTGCCGCTTTGGTCCGAGACAGTGAGCAGGGCGTAGAGCCGCGACAGGCCGGTTTCGCCTGCGCGTGTTTCGAGCATCCAGCTCTCTCCCGGCTTCACTGCTAGCTGGTAAGAATCGCGCTCACCCGCTGTGCCGATGCGTCCGTTCATTAGCGTGTCGGGTTCGAGCTCGTGCGGGCCGTTGCCGCCGGGCTCCATCGCTTGCGGTTCCTCGGTCAGGGCGATCGGGAGAGGCAGCGAAACGGCGTCGCCTTCGAGATGGGCCTGCGCCCAGCGTGCGTCCGAGGCAGGCAACCGTACCGTTTGCGGCTTGTCCAAGTTGCCGCCGAGTAGCTGCAACTCCAGCGCTTCGCCGCGGCGTCCGCTGACTGGGAAGGCTGCTCCAGCGTACTGGAATCGTCCGACGGCGAGACGGTAGAAGTCGAGACGCTGCTCGCTGAAGCGGGCGTCCTGCACCCAGATGGAGTACTCGCCGTCGGATGGTAGGGTCAGGCTCAACCGCGCGTCGGCTTGGATGCCTGGGGCGTCGTTATTGCGCGCAAGCAGCTTACCCTCGGCGTCGCGCACTTCGAGCACGGGGTCGATGGCGGAGCCGATGCGGCGCGCCTGAACCTCGACGTCGAGCGCTTGCCCCTTCTTGCCATGGATGCGGTAGACGTCGCGGTCGGGGCCGCGCAGGGTCCCATTGACGGTGCGTGGCAGCTCGATCGCCTGTGCTTTCGCCGCGTTGTCGTTCAGCGGTGTCTGTTCGTCGAGCAGCGCTTCTTCTTCGGTGGTTTCTGGGAACGGGCCGACTGTAAAGAGCAGGATGTTGGAGACGCCTTCGTTGGTTTCGATTCGCAGAGGGTAGGCGCCCGTGCGCGCATCCGCGTCGATTTCGACCAGGTAAGGGCGGCGCCGGTCGCCGCCGGTCTCGACCGTCAGCGGCGTGAAAGCTCCCGGTACTTCGCCCAAGATTTTCATGTCTCCGCCGAGGCCTGCGCCGACGATTTCGAGGCGCACCGTCGATCCGGCTTGGCCGCCCGGAGGGTCGAGACGCGCGAGCGTCGGTCCGGCCGCGTGGAGCGCCAGCGGCGTCAGAAACAAACAGCATGCGAAGAGTTTCCGCATCGCGTTACCTCTTGGCCACCGTCTCGAGCGGGGTGGAGGAGAACTCCTCCGCCAGCTCGCCCGTCGGCGCGTCAAACAAACGAACCTCGCCGTCAAAGCCGGCCGCGGCCAGTCGCTTGCCGTCGGGAGAAAAGCTCAGCACGAACACGCCGGGCCCGGTTTTGCATTTTGCGATGAGGGCGGCAGTTTCGGTGTCGTAGATCGTGACTTCGGGCGACATCCCGCCCACGGCGATGCGGCCTCCGTCAGGGGAAAAGGCCAGCGCGTGGATGCGGCCTTGCTGTTCGGGGTATTCGCGCACGAGCGTTTGATCGTCGGCGATCTTGAGGGCGCGGGGACGATCCATCAGATAGAGATACGGCACGCGGTCTTCGCCGCCGATCAGCACTTGATCGCGCCGCGGATGCCGCTTGACGGCGTAGAGCATGTCGCGCAACAGGTTGACGTTTTCCAGGAACGCTCCGGTCGAGGCGTCGGCTAGCTTGGCGGCGCGGTCGCGGCCCACGGTCACGATGCGTTGCCCGTCGATGCCGAAGGCTGCGTCGAGCACCCAGTCCTCGTGGTAGCCGGCGCGTACGACTTCTTTGCCGGTCTCGAGGTCGAGCACGCGCACGGTCTTGTCCGGCAGCCCGACGACCACACGCTTTGCGTCGGGCGAGAGCGCGCCGCCGAAGAGCGTGTCGGCGCCGACGAGGATGGAGCGCTCGAGCTCACGTTTGTCGACGTCCCAAACCTGCACTTCGCCGAATTTTGCCGGGGCGCCGCCCACGGCGACGAGTCGTTTGCTGTCCTTGCTGAAGGCGACAGCGGAAATTTTCTCCGAGCGGCCAAGTAGACGCGCAGCGACGGCCGAGCCGTCGGCATTGTGGAGCAAAACCTCGCGATAGCCGCCGACGGCGAGCCATTTCCCGTCGGGCGAGAAGGACATGCCGGTGATGACGGGGGGCTGGGTATAAAGCGGTGGCGTCTTGGGCGCCTGCGGCGCGCGGGCCTCAGCCGGCGTGTCGTCGACCGCGCCTTCGGCGATCCAGGCGCGGAGGCGTGCGATGTCGGAGTCGGGCAAAGGCTCGCCGCCCATGGGCATGCGCGGTTCGACGATGCCGCTGACGTACTGGAATATCGGACTTTCCTCGGCCGCGCCGGGTTTGATGGCCGGTCCGTGCTTGCGCCGCCCTTGAGTACGGCGGCGTAATCGGTGAGCGCAAGGCCGCTCATCGGGTTGCCCGGTTGGTGGCATCCGGCACAGGATTTCTGCAGGATTGGGCGGACGTCGTTGTAAAAACTGACGCCTTCGGCCCGCGCGCTGACAGCGGCGAGCGCCAGGAAGAGGAAACCGAAACGCATAAGCGGCGGAAAGTCGCTCGCTATTCTACACCCTCCCGGGCTCGGCCCCGCCTGCTACTCACCCGCCTCGACGAGCGCTTGGCGCACGAGTACGGCGTCGTCGGGCGCTTGGCCCAGATCCGCTGGCATGAGGCCCGGGCGGAACAGCGTCAGCTCGAGACGCGCCGCCGGACGGATCGGCGTGCTCGGCGGAAGCGTCTCGCTGACTTTGCCGAAGACTAGGAGGCCGAGGTTGCGTAGCAGCTCGCGATCGGCGGGGTCTTTGGGCTTGAAGATGGTTTGCAGCTTGCGGTGGAACGTACGGGTCATCGTGTCGCCGAAGCGCGCGAGCGCGGCGATAGCCTTTCAGGGTCGCCGGCGCGCTCGCGAAACTTCGCCAGCTCGCAGCCTGCCCGCACCGCGCCTTCGACAACACTCGCCTCACTCGCCAAGAGACTCTCCAGGAGAGTCCGGCCGGGAGTTTGCAGCACCGACTGACGGATTTCTTCCAGGGCCTGAGGCGCGTAGCGGCGAGCGAGCTTGCGCAGCTCCGGTTCTCCGGCGCTCTCGAGGATTTCGGCCACGCGGGCCATCCCGGTGGCAAGCGCGAAGCTCGTGCGGTGGTCAAACAATAGGGCCTGCCGCGCTCCCGTTTCCGACCGGTCGACCCAATCCCAATAGACGTCTGGGCCGGCGTCGAGCTCGACCATGCCTCCGTCGCGCACGCGTACCGATGTGGCGACGGGCAGCGCGGCATAGACCAGCAGCGGGTGTGCTGAGCCGAGGTCGCGGTAGCGTGCGGCGTCCTGAAAGTAGAGGAATGGCACGAATCGTCGCAGCAGGCTCTGGATGCGCCGCGAGACGTTCCCGTAGAGCGGGTCGGTGCGTTTGGCCGGCGCCTTGAGCCAACGTGCCACCGCTTCGCCGGGCAGACTCGCTTGTAGATCGAGACACGCGTCTCCGATGAGGCCGTCGTCGCGTCGTTGGCTGGCGCTGTCGACGAACTTGTCGAGTGCGAGAGCCCACTCGTGCGGCGAGGGCTTTTCGGGCGCGTCCGGGCCGCCTAGGGTGTGCGGGAAAGTAGGTTTCGCGCAACGCCTCCAGCAAGCGCTGGAATTGTTCGGTTCGCAGTCCCGGCAACCGCCGCGTAAAGCGATAGTCGACCGATCCCTGTGACCTCCGGCGGTCGTGGACCCGCACGGCGGCGCCCGTTTGCAGACCCAGGCTCACGCTCATCTTGCTGCGCCACTTGCCTAGGTTCTGCACCTCGTCCGACGCGTCTAGGTCGTAGAGGCACACGCTCCCATCCTCGGCCGCGATGCGGAAACAACCCAGCGAGGACGTGCGTTTGATGGTTGCCCGGTCGAAGAAGGGCAGAGTGACCTTGACACTGGTGCTCCGTTGCAGATGGTGCGTGAGCGCGGCCTCATGGAACGAGACGCCGGCCGGAGCAGTCTGACCAGGCGGCGGTAGTACGCCGCGAAAGTCTCCGGCTAGGGCGGCTTGGAGCAGCTCGCTCAGCCGCTTGCGCTTCGCCTGGGAACCGGCGGCGCTGAAGTCGAAGGCGATGTCCAGCAATGCGGTCTTCGAGACGCTCCGCTGATAGGCGTAGTCGAAGGTTGCGCGGTAGGTATCGTTGAGCGCGTGGACTGCAGCTTGGTACAAATCGCCGGCGCGGCCGTCGAGCGCCGCGATCGTCTTGCGAATGTCCTCGACGGCCTTCGAATCGAGTCGCGATTTACCCAGGAACGCGGCGAGCTTGCTCTTGAGCGTGGCGTTGAGCGCCTGGAAGTCGTTTTTGCGGATCGCTTCGCGAAAGGGAGCGAGGCCCACTTGTTTGTCCACGTAGCTCTGCAAGCTGTGGAAGAGGGCGCCGTCGAGGATCGCAAGCGTTTTTTCTGCCGCTTCACGGACGATCGCGGTTTGGGGCAAACTTGCCAGCACGCCCATCACACGCTCGGACGCGATCGCTTCCAGCCACGATCCGACCGGTGTCGTGGCGTAATCGGCGTGAGAGACGATGGCCGCGACTTCGGCCTGGACGGCTTTCTCGTCGGCCGATGCCAGCTTCTCGACGCCTGAGACGAATGTGCGCAATTTGTCCTCGTCCAGACGCGCCAGATCCCAGAGTGCGCTCGTAGCCCGGGCGGGCAAGCGATCCCACTTCTCGAACCAAGCTAGGGCTTCGGCTCGGACTTCGTCGAGCTTGCTGCCCAAGGCGTCGCCGAAGAGACGCTGCGCGTGGTAGTCCAGGAAGTCCGAGGCGATGTCGCTGAGCGGGCTGTCGGGACCGGTCCAGCGGCGGACCTCTTGCAACGTCTGCATGCCGTGGACGCCGAGTATGGCCGCGAGGAAGTCGTCCATCTGCGGAGGAGTCAGCGCGCCGGTCGAGCTGTGCAGGCTCAAGGCGGCCGTAGCCGCGAAGCTCCAGCCATGCTCATCGAGGCGATGCAGGCGCACGCGGATGGACTGGTTGGCCGGGTCGAGCGAGTCCCGCCCCACGAGCACGGCGAAACGGTCGCTCGCGTGGACGCCGAAGGCTGCGCTGGCGCCCGCCTGGATCGCGAGGCCAACGTCGCCCGCGAGCTCCCCGGCTTGCAGGGAACGTATCCACTGGAAGTCGAGCCCGAACCGGACTCCGGCGTTGGCCCGAATCGAGCCCGAGACCTCGGCTAGGATCCAAGTTCCGGCTGGAATGTCTTCGGGGTGCGCAATTTGGCTGGGCAGCCGCCACGCTTCGACGAGCGTACGCACGGCGTCATAAGTCGCGGGCTCTTGCTCATGCGCCTGGATGACGGCGAAGGCCCGCTGCCGTCCGAGGTCGCTGCTGAATGTCGCCGCCCCGCCGGGCCCGAGCGCGACGCCTCCGCCGGCAGCCGCCTGTGCGCTGTAGCCGGCATAGAGAACACAGAAGCATGCGGCTGCAGCTTGCGAAAAAGGGATGAGCTCGAGCGGCAACTCGGTATTTGCGTCCTCGTTGGCGATGAGCGCTAGGTCGCGCGACAGCGCGCCCACGTCCCGATACACGCCAAGTCCGCCGAAGGGGCCGCCGCCCGCGGAGAACGACACTTTCCCTGCTCCGGCAGCGAAGGAGACCGTCCTGTCGCCGCTCACTGCGCTGAGCTGCACGTCCGCCAGACGGATCGAATCGAGCTCCGCGGGGAACATTGCCCGGCTCGCCAGGATGTCGGCGACCTCGGCCGGCGCGGCGACCTCGATGTCGGTTCGCGCCTCGATGACGCCGCCGGCACTCTTGCGGATGGTAAATGTCTTGCGTTTGGGGGACGCCATGAGGGGAATTCGAAGTCGGAACGCCAGTCGTTTCTATCCAAATTTCGGGACATTTCGACGTTCGCAACATCTAGACGCTAAGCTCGCCCTATCAAGCTGTCAAGCATGGAGTTCGCTGCGGCGTCGAGCCGCCGGGGTTGATACACTGGCGGTCTCGACTCGCAATGCGATTCGCTACAGCAGCCGCGGTTTGGATCGTCGCCTTGGCGTTTCTGCTGCCGTTTGTGTTGGGGCCCTGGCAGCCGCCTCAGGCGATCACGGCGCTGGCGCGGCAGCTCGACGACCAAATGGCAATCACTTTTGTGGTGGCCGGCGTTATCTTTTTGGTGTCGCAGGCGGCTCTTGGGTTTGCAGTGCTGCGCTTCGGGCGCAAGCGCGAAGAGCCCGCGCGGTACTTTGCTCACAACGACCGTTGGGAGTTTCTGTGGACTTCCGCTGCGGCTGTGCTCTTCCTGGGCTTGACCTTGATGGGCTACTCCGCTTGGGCAGAGGTGCGCTTCGACCAGGCGCGCAATGAGGCCGAAGGCGAGCCCTGACGGTAGAAGTCGTCGGGCAGCAGTTCATTTGGAATTTTCGCTATCCCGGCAAGGACGGTCGCTTCGGACCCGTCGATCCGAAGCTGATCGACGACTCGATCGGCAATCCGCTGGGCATTGAACGCGACCACACCGACGGCAAGGACGACATCGTCGCGCCGCGTCTAGTCGTACCCGTCAATCGCGACATCGAGCTCATCCTCAAAGCCAAGGACGTGCTCCACAACTTCTTCGTCCCGGAACTCCGGATCAAAATGGACACCGTGCCCGGCCTCGTCGGGCGACTGCCGCTTCACGCCGATACGCCGGGCTCCTACGAGATTGCCTGCTCAGAGCTTTGCGGGCTGGGACATTACCGGATGCGGGCCTACCTCGAAGTTGTCTCCGAGCAGGAGTTCGAGGCCTGGCTCAGCGAACAAGCGTCGTACTTGCAGTGAGCAAAGCGAATGGCTGATTCCGCACAGTACGTCGAGATCGAACGCCACCCGGCGCCGACGGGGTTCCTCTCGCGCTGGATCTTCTCGACGGACCACAAGGTCATCGGCGTCCAGTACCTGCTGCTTGCCATCGTCGCGGCGTTCACGGGCATGGGGCTGTCGATGCTGATGCGGATTCGGCTGGTGTGGCCGGACCGGGCGTATCCGATCCTCGAGACGCTCTTCCCCGTCGGTGCGCCGGGCGGCATGATGACGCCGGAATTCTACCTGGCGGTGCTGACCATGCACGGCACCATCATGGTCTTCATGGTGCTGACGACCGCGCCGCAGGGCGGATTCGGCAACTACTTTCTGCCGTTGCAGATCGGCGCGCCGGACATGGCGTTCCCACGCTTGAACATGCTCTCGTTCTGGCTGACGGCGCTGAGCTTTTGCGTACTGATGGCGGCGTTCTTCGTGGAGGGCGGAGGCCGATCGCAGGCTGGACATCTTATCCGCCGCTTTCGGCCGTGGACGCCGCCGCGATCGCAGGCAAAGGGCAGGATCTGTGGCTCGTCTCGATCGCGATCTTCTGCTTGGCTTCCCTGCTGAGCGCACTGAACTTCATCGTGACGACGCTCGAGATGCGCACCAAGGGCATGACCTTGTTTCGCATGCCGCTGCCGGTGTGGGGATGGTTCTCGACCGCCGTCATCGGCCTGCTGGCGTTCGGCGTCTTGCTCGCCGCCGGCATCTTGCTGTTGTTCGACCGCAACCTGGGAACGAGCTTCTTCGTGCCGGGCGGCTTGGTGATCAACGACATGCCGGTCGACCACCAAGGCGGCTCGCCCATCCTGTGGCAGCACCTGTTCTGGTTCTTCGGTCACCCGGAGGTCTACATCGCCATCCTCCCCGGAATGGGCATCGTCTCGCACGTGCTGGCCAACTTCTCGCGCAAGCCTGTGTTCGGCTACAAGGCGATGGTCATCGCCATGGGCGCCATCGTGGGCCTGGGGTTTGTCGTCTGGGGACACCACATGTTCGTCAGTGGCATGAGCCCCTACTCGGCCTTCGTGTTCTCGCTGCTGACGATGGCGATCGGCGTGCCCTCCGCCATCAAGACGTTCAACTGGGTCGGCACCATGTGGGGCGGCAAGCTGCGTTTCACGTCGCCGATGCTCTATGCCATCGGGTTCGTCTCGCTGTTCGTCGCCGGCGGCATCACGGGGCTCTTCCTCGGCCAGCCGACGCTCGACCTCTACTTCCATGACACCTGGTTTGTCGTGGCGCATTTCCACCTGATCATGGGTGTGGCGGCGATCTTCTCGATGTTTGCTGGGCTGACGTATTGGTTCCCCAAGATGTTCGGCCGCATGATGAACGAGACGCTCTCGAAGATCCACTTTTGGCTGACGTTCCTCGGCGTCTACGCGGTGTTTGGTCCGATGCACTACCTCGGCATGATTGGCCACCCTCGGCGCTATGCCGAGACAACCGGCGTGGACTATCTCGCCGCGCGCGGAGCTGACCAGCTGCATTACTTCATCACCATCGCCGTAATGATGTTGGTCACCGCTCAGCTCATCTTCCTGGTCAATTTCCTCTGGAGCCTGTTCGCCGGCAAGAAGCCCACGAGTGACAATCCGTGGGAGGCGACGACGCTCGAGTGGACCGTCCCGACGCCGCCGCCCCACGACAACTTTGCCGGCCGCCTGCCGGTCGTGCAGCGCGGACCGTACGACTACAGCGTTCCGGGCGCGGCGCGCGACTACCTGCCGCAAACCGAACCGTAAACTGTCGCTTTCCATCACACCGCGCGTCCTCGACTTGTTTTGCTATCCTGGTCACCGGGCGAAGAAACGGTGAACATTCCTCTTCTCGATTTCGGTGAACCGGCGCCGCGAAAAGACGCCCAGAAGGATGTCATCGTCGCGCGCAATCCCTTGATTCGCACCGACGCGTCGCTCGAGCGCGTCGTCGAGACATTTGAGGCGATGCAGGCGCGCGAGGGCTCGCCAATCACGGCCATCCGCCGCATGCCGGCGCGCGAGGCCGAAACCGCGACCCTGCCCGAAGCCGTCGACCCGCGCCTGCGCCGCGTGCTCGCCGAGCGCGGCATCGAGCGTCTCTATTCGCATCAGGCCGAGGCGTATGAGAAGATCGCCGCCGGCAAGAACGTCGTCATCGTTACGCCCACCGCCTCAGGCAAGACTCGTCTGCTATAACCTGCCCGTGCTGAACGCTACTGCTTTGCTCGCCGATCCCCAGGCGACCGCGCTCTATCTGTTCTACCAAGGCGCTCAGCGAAGATCAACTCGAAGCCTTCCACGGCCTCGTCGAGGCGATGGGCTCGGAGATTCGCGCAGCTTCACCACGACGGTGACACGCCCGGAGACGCCCGCCGCGCCATCCGCCGCCGCGCCAATGTCGTGCTCTGCCAACCCGGACATGCTGCACGCCGGCGTGTTGCCGCACCACACCAAGTGGGCGCGGTTTTTCGAGAAGCTGCGCTACATCGTCATCGACGAGCTCCACACCTATCGCGACGTCTTCGGCAGCCACCTCGCGAACGTGCTGCGCCGGCTCCAGCCCGCATCGCCGGAATTCTATGGCTCGAAACCGCAGTTCATCTGCTGCTCGGCGACCATTGCCAACCCCCAAGAGCTGGCGGAACGACTCACGGAAAAACCAGTGGAACCGGTCGAGAAGAACGGAGCCCCGGCGGGCGAAAAGTATTTCGTCTTCTACAACCCGCCAGTCGTTAACCGCCAACTCGGCATCCGCCGTAGCTATATCAACGAAGCGCGCCGCATGGCGCAGGTCTTTTGGACCGAGGCCGTCGGGCGCTGGTCTTTGCGAACAACCGGCTTGCGACGAGATCCTCGTCCGCTATCTGAAGGACCACTACGAGCGCGCGAATGGGCCGGCCGGGCGATCCGCGGCTATCGCGGCGGCTATCTGCCCCAACGGCGCCGCGAGATCGAGCGCCAGTTGCGCGACGGCGGAACGCTTCGGGGTGGTCGCGACCAACGCGCGCTCGAGCTTGGCGTCGACATCGGCTCGCTGGACGCTTGCGTGATGGCAGGCTATCCCGGCTCCATTGCTTCGACGTGGCAACGTGCGGGCCGCGCCGGCCACGGCGGCGATCGATGTCGGTCACCGTGCTCGTCGCCTCATCCGCGCTCGACCAATACTTCATCGAGCGCCCGGACGCCTTCTTCGCCGCACCGCCCGAGCGCGCCGCCATCAACCCGGACAACCTCGAGATCCTGGTGAACCATAAAGTGCGCCGTCTTCGAGCTGCCCTTTTCACGACGGCGAGAAGTACCGGTCCGCATGAGACGGGCGAGCTGTTGAAGTTCCTGCAAGACGTCGGCGTGGTGCACCATTCCGGCGGCGCCTGGCACTGGACGTCGGAGTCCTATCCGGCCGACGCTGTCAGCTTACGCTCGATTTCATCCGATAACTTCGTCGTGGTCGACACCACGGGCGAGCCGCGCATCATTGGCGAAGTGGCCTTCACCGCCGCGCTGACCACCTTGCACGAGAAGGCCATCTACCTGCATGAGGGGAGCCTGTTCCACGTCGACCGCTTCGACTATCACGAGCGTAAGGCCTACGTCTCGTCGGTCGAGTGCGACTACTACACCGACGCAATCGACTACACGCAGGTCAAGATCCTCGAACAAGCCGAGGCCGCGCCGCTCGGGCCGATCGAAGCCTTGCATGGCGACGTGCGGCTCAATCGGCAGATCGTGGGCTTCAAGAAGATCAAGTTCTATACCAACGAGAACGTTGGCGCGGGCGATCTCTCGATGCCCGAGCAGGAGTGGCATACCAGCTCGCTATGGCTGCACTTCCCAGGTGCGTACCTCTCTTCGCTCAAAGACTTTTCGCCGACCGAGAAGCAGAACGGCGTTGTCGGGCTGGGCAACGTGCTGCGCACTGTCGGCGCGGTGCAGCTCATGTGCGATCCGCGCGACTTGGGCGTCGCGGTCAATGGCGACAAGCCGGATTTGAACGGCGAGTTCGAGCCCGATCTGTTCCTTTACGACAACTATCCTGGCGGCATCGGCCAGAGCGAGCCGTTGTGGCAGCTGCGCGAGTCGCTGCTCGCGCAAGCGCGCGAGCTGATCGAGTGCTGTCCTTGCGAATCGGGCTGCCCGAGCTGCGTAGGCCCTCCGGGAGAATCCGGAGACAAGGCAAAGGAGGTTGCACTGACTCTAGCGGCGCTCCAAACCGCGCCGCTGTCTCACAACAGCACGTCGCCCACGGGCTGAACAGGAGCAAGCGTATCCTTCTCCCCGACCATCTGCAGAAGATCGATCTCGATGTTGCGGCAGAGCGTATCGAGCGGGAGGTCGTTGGGCTCGAAGCCGAAGGGGTCTTCCACCTCATCGCCGATCGCATCGAGCCCAAAGAAGGCGTAAGAGATCATGAACGACACCAATGGCGTCATCAACCCCACGCTGTCGTAGATGCCGAACGGCAGCAGCACACAGTAGAAGGCCGTGAGGCGGTGGATGAGGAAGTTGTACGAGAACGGCACCGGCGTGTTGCTGATGCGCTCGCAGCCGCCCTGGATCGAAGTCATCTCCTCCAGGCTGCCCTCAAGCGCAGGAAGGTGGAAATCGTGAACCCAACCGTGCCGCCAAGCCGTGCGCAAACGTTCGCCCATCGCCTGCAGCACCGCATTCGGGGGATTGCGCCGCGTCTCGATTTCCGCCGTAAGCTCCGCCGGGAGGAAGCGACGAGCATGCTCGTCGAGCGGGATGCGCCGCAGCATGGCGCGGAAGGCGTGGACGTAGCCGATGGTCGTGCGCACGAGCGCTTGCTTGAAGTCCAGGAGCTCGGCCTCATCGTCGCTCGTCAGAAACAAATCCAGCTGGCGCGTGAAGGTACGCGTCACGTTCACCATGCGGCCCCAGAGCTGGCGGCCCTCCCAGAAGCGGGCATAGGACGCGTTTGTCCGAAACCCAAGGAAGATGCCGAGCGCGACGCCGATCAACGCGAACGGGGTGGTCGTGAGTGTGGCGACGCGCAGCCAGCCCATGTGCTCGCACAGCGTGACGGTCAGAGCCAGCAGGGCAGTGAAGAGAACCCGCGGCCAGATCTTCGTCAGAATGGAATGACGGAACGCGAACAGAACGTAGGAGAGGGTCAGGTTCTGACGAACGATCATGCCTGCCCCAACCTAGCAGAACCGCCGCGCGAACCGTACGGCGATGCGTGCGCGGCGACCTCGGCATGAACCTGATCACCAAAGCGGACATCGAGCGCCTACGCAAGCGCATCGAGCGGATCGAAGGCGGCCGCATGGAACCCCTCCGGGGCCCTGATCCCGCGACCTCTGTGGAAGATCCCGAGGATCCGTTCGGCCCCTTCGAAGCCCCCGAGCGTTACGACGCCGAGAAATGCCTCGACGGCGTTGTGTTGGAGAACCCGCACGGCTCCTACTTTCTCGCCGAGCGGTTCTACCCGCACCACAAGCTGCACGGCGGCTACGAGATCTCGCGCTTGGCCGACATGCCCGGCGACTGGCTGACCGGCGTCTCGAAGGGTGAAATCCCCGCGCACGACCCCTCCCGCTGGGTGTTTTTGGATACGGAAACCACGGGGCTCGCCGGCGGAACGGGTACGTGCGCTTTCCTCATTGGCGTCGGCACGATCGAGCCAGACGGCTTCCGCGTGCGCCTGTTCTTCATGCGTGACTACGACGAAGAGGCGGCCATGCTCTACGGGCTGGCCGAGTTCCTCGCGGGCTACGACGTGCTCGTCACCTACAACGGCAAGTCCTACGACGCGCCGCTCATCGAGACGCGCTACCGCCTGCGCCGCCAGCGCTACCCGCTCGAGCGTATGCATCACCTCGACCTGCTGCACGGCGCGCGCTCGCTGTGGAAGCTACGCATGGCTTCGTGCCGGCTGATGCATCTCGAGTACGAGATCCTCGGCGTCGAGCGCCACGGCGATCTGCCCGGCGAGCTCATCCCGCACTATTACTTCGAGTACTTGCGCACGAAGCAGGCTTTCCGGCTCGTACCGCTGTTCCACCACAACGTCATCGACATTGTCTCTCTCGCCTGCCTAACCGGCGTGGTCTTGCCGGCTTATGCCGACCCGCAGTCCGCCGCACTGCACCACGGGGCGGACCTGCTCGGACTCGCGCGCTGGCTCAAGCGCGCCGGCGACGTCGAAAACGCTGCCGCCCTCTACCGCCGCTCAGTTGAAGCCGGGATGGTCGACAACGAGCTCTTCGCCGCACTGTGGGAAACCGCACTGATCGAGAAGAAGCGCGGCCGCCACGACGAAAAGGCCGCCATCCTCGCCGATCTCGCCTCGAGTCGCAATCCCTACCGAGCCAAGGCGTGCGAGGAACTGGCAAAACATTGCGAACGTGTGGAAAAGAACTTCCAGCGTGCGCTCGAGCTCACCCTTCAGGCCGCGCAGATCGAACCCAGCTCGGCGCTCGAAAAGCGCCGTATTCGCTTGGAGAAACGACTAGAAAAGACAGCGAAACTCGGGTCGTCTCTTGCCTTCCACCGGTCGTCGGTGAACCGCGATACAGGCCATGGATAAGCCTTTCAGGGCGATTGACGGATGTTTTTACAATCCGCTAGGCTCGTGGACTATGCGTCAATTTTTGACACTCATTTGTTTGACACTCGCGCTTTTTGCGCTCTCTCCCCAGCGCGCCGCTGCGCAAGCGGCGGTGAACGTGGCGAGCTATGCGAATCCCAATCTGCCGAACGGCAGCTTGGCGCAAGGCAGCATGTTCACCGTTTTCGGCTCGAACATTGGCCCGGCGTCACTGGTGCAGTCGGGAGACTTTCCCCTGCCGACAACCTTGTCAGGTACGTCCATTCAAGCCACGGTCGGCGGAACCACGGTTGACTGCATCATGATCTTCGCCTCGGCCGGGCAGGTGGCGGGCATTCTTCCCTCCAATACGCCTCTCGGACAGGGCACGATGCGCGTGACCTACAACGGGACCTCGACCACGCCGTTTCCCGTCACGGTGGTTGCGCATTCTTTCGGAACCTTCGGCATCAACAGCGCCGGCAGCGGACCGGGCGTCTTCACCAACGCTCTTGACCCGAGGATCGTCAACACGATTACCAGCTCCGCTAAACCGGGCGAGTGGTGGGACATTTGGGGAACCGGTTTGAGCGGGGCGCCGTTTCCGGATAACCAACCTCCGACTCCTGCTGTAGACCTGCGCACGCAGGGAGGTGGATTCACCGTGCAGGTGGTAGTCGGCGGCCAACAGGCGGAGGTGCTTTACGCCGGCCGCTCAGGCTGCTGCTCGGCTGTGGATCAGATCCGCTTCGTCGTGCCGCAAAACGTAAGCGGTTGCTACGTGCCGGTTTACCTTGTGGTCGACGGTGTGCCGTCGAACTTCACCTCCATGTCGATCGCACCGAACGGCGGCGCGTGCTCCGACCCGGGCGGCTTGACCAGCGAGGCGTTGTCGGATGGTGAGCTGACGATCGGCTCCATCAGCTTGTCGAAGATCAACATTGCATTCGACCTCAGTGGATTTCCCGGCGTCGGACAAACGATCCCCACCTCCTTCGCGACTGAGAGCGCTTCGGCGAGCTACTTGTCCTACAACCAGGACCAAGCCATCCGGCAGAGCTTCGACGGCGCCTTGTTCACGCGCGGCGCATGCACTGTGTACCAGTTCCGCGGAGACCAGGGAGATTACAGTGATCCAGTCGCTGCCGCCGGTCTCGACGCGGGCTCCCAGACCACCATCACCGGCCCCTCCGGCTCTCGCACGCTGACTCGTAGCGCCATCGGCGAGTACTTCGCGAGCCTATCGACCCCGGGCTTCCCGTTTGCGGCTCAGCGTTCGCTGGTCAAGCAGCTCGGGATGCAGGCGATTCGGGCTGCTTCCGGTGACGTCGACCAAGGCGTGACCCAGTCGTTCTTCACGAGCGGTCAGTACACCTATGCGGCCCCCGGCGGGTCGGATGTGGGTCACCACTGAAGGCGATCCAGCTTGGCAATGCGCTGGACTGGACGAACAAAGACTCCGTCGTCGAAGTCGTGCGCAGCCAGGGACAGAAGGTGGACTGGACTCCGTTCTCGGGCGACGCCTGGATCTTCGGCAGCTCCTATCAGAGCCTCACCGGGCAAGAAGCCGTCGGCGCTGGCTTCTTCTGTTTGGCGAACGGCTCCACCGGATCGTTCACGGTTCCGGCGGCAATTCTAGAATTGCTACCCGCTTCGAGACGATCTCAGAGGATGGCGTCAGCGTGGAAACAGGCCTTGGCGGTTGGACTCACGATGCGCGAAGAATGCGAAGCGACCGGCTTGGACGTCTGCTCGACTACACCGATCTGCAACTCAAGCAGCTCGGCTACCGCTAGTCGCCTGAGCTCAACTACGAGCAACCAAAAAAGCCTGGCGATCATCGCCGGGGCTTTCCCATTTCTCGTAGTCCGCCGAGCCTCAGGACCTCCAGCTTCCAGGGCTTACGGGACTCGCGCTTGCAGGCGATTGCCTCTAGCTTCCTTTGTCGTCCTTCACGCGCTCGTTCTCCACGTCCCAATAAAACGCGGCGGCCGGTGCGGACGGCGGCGTTGCCGAGGTGGCAGGCGATCATCGAGTTGTGGCCGATCTCGACGTCGGAATGCGGTCGTTTGCGCTGAGCGCATGCACTCGAGGAAGTTTTCGACGTGCGCCAGGTGCATGTCGCCCGAGACCGCTTCGCGCGGCCTGCCGGCCATCTTGTACTTGCGCGGGCGTTCGATACGGTCGGTTTCCGGATAGACTTCCCAGCCGCCGCGGTCGATTACAAGGATGCCGTTCTCACCGTGTAGCGCCACGCCGTGCTCGCGGTCATAGGGGCCGCGGCCGACGCCGAGGGCATGCTCCCAGACCATCGAAAACTCGGGGAACTCGTAGAGCACCTGCTGCGTGTCCGGCGTCACCATCGCGTCGTCGGGGTAGGCGAACTTGCCGCCCACTGACATCGCCGACGTGGGCGCCTTGATGCCCATGTACCAGTTCGCGATGTCGATCATGTGCGCGCCCCAGTCCGTCATCAGGCCTCCGGAGTACTCCCAGAACCAGCGGAAGGTGAAGTGGAAGCGGTTCGCGTTGAATGGGCGCTTGGGCGTGGGCCCGAGCCACATGTCGTAGTCCACTCCCGGAGGCGGCGCGCTGTCCGGCACTTTCGGCGTCTCGCCTTTCCAGTCGAGGTAGGCCCAGCATCGCACCAGACGCACTTTGCCGAGTGCGCCCGAGTCCACGTACTCCTTGGCGTTGCGGTAGATCTCGCCTGAGCGCTGTTGCGTGCCCATCTGCACGACGCGGTCGTGCTTGCGTGCGGCGTCGTTCATCTGGCGCCTTCCAGACCGCGACCGGAAAGCGGCTTCTCGACGTAGACATCCTTACCGGCCTTGCAGGCTTCAACCGTCGGCAGGGCGCCAGTGGTCGGGCGTGGCGACGATCATCAGCAAGTCGAGGTCGTCGCGTTCGAGGACTTTGCGGAAGTCGCCAGTGGTAAAATCCGCTTTCTGGCCGGCCTCGCTCACGATTTCCTCGGCTTTTCCAATTTGCGCCGGGTCGACGTCGCACAGTTCAACGACTTGCGTCTTCCCCGCGCGCAAAAAATCGCGCAAATCGCCGCGCCCATGCCACCGCACCCGATCAGGGCGAATCGGACGCGGTCATTCGCGCCCACGACGCGTGCGGCCGATGCGGCGGAGAGCGGTGAGGCGGCGCCGGCGAGGGCGGCCGTTGCGAGAAAGTTGCGGCGGGTGGATGGCATACGGTCTCATTCTATCGCCAGGAAACCTGAGCCGGTCGTCGTTCGTAGGCATTTCATATGCGTTGGGTTTTCGTTTCGCTTGCTGCGCCTCTAATGGCGCAGACCACCCCATCCTCGAGCAACCGTCGAGCGCGCATTCGCCGCGGACGTGCGCAACGAGGAGCTCGCCAAGAACTACACCTACACCGAGCGCGCGGAGGAGCGGAAGCTCGACTCGGATGGCGCAGTCAAGGATGTCGAGTCGAAACCTACGACGTCAGCTACGTTTACGGCGAGATACCACCGTTTGATTGCGCGCGACGGCGAGGGCGCTGCCGCCGAAGGAGGCGGCTAAGGAGCAGGAGAAGCTCGACAAGGCTGTCGAGAAGCGCGCCGTGAATCCGAGAAAGAACGCGAAAAGCGGCTGGAAAAGGCCCGCAAACGAGATGAGGAGGTGCGCAAGATGCGCGCCGAGGTGATCAAAGCATTCGACTTTACCCTCGAAGGCGAGGAGGCGCTCGACGGCGTGCTTTGTTGGCGGATCCGCGCGAGCCCAAGAGGGCTACGAGCCGGAATTTTCCAAGGCGAAGTTCCTGACCAAATTGCGCGGGCGATTCTGGATCGCAAAGAGCGATTACGGTTGGGTGCGCACCGAAGCCGAGACGATCGACACGGCTTCGTTCGGGCTCTTCCTGCTCAAGCTCCAAAAAGGCGCGCAGATGGAGTTCAACCAGGTCAAAGTCACTGACGAAGTTTGGCTGCTCGACGGTTTGCGGCTGCGTTTCGACGCGCAAAGGTCGCCCTCATCAAAGGGCTGCGGCGCGAGGTGCAGGTCGCCTGGGACGACTTCAAGAAATCTCACCGCTGATTCGCGCATCATCACCGACGTTGCGCCTCAAGCGCTCCGTCACCAAATGTAGTCGCGGGCGATGTCGCGCTTCGCTCAATGAGCACGTGCATCGTGCGCAGTTTCTTCACCGTGGCGCGATTGAGCGTTCCGAGTGGTACATAGACGATGCGCCTTCCTAGGCGGCCCGCGATCGTCCGAAATAATATCGACCCGCGACGCTTGGGCGCGGCATAGACGATGATTTTCTCGAGCGAGTAGTCGAGCGCCGCCAGCAGCAAGGTCTCTGGTTTCGATTCGGCAAAGAAGTAGTCTGGGTCGCTCCAGACGTCGATCATGCGCTATGAAGGCAGCGAAAGCAGCAGCCTGCCGTATTCGGCGCGGCCGATCCCTGGCCCACGGCGTCTTCGAACGGTTCGTCGCATAGAAGGCCATGTCGGACTCGTTCTGCTTCTCGCCCAGCCACGTGATGGCGGTAGGGGTAGCGGTTATCGCGGTCCTCGTCGAAGATGATGACCACCGCGCCGACTTTCGCCAGCCCGCTGGTTCTCGCGTACGTAGATGCGCTTGCCGTCGTGCCAATTGCGCAGCGTCTCGCGCAGGTCCACGCCGCTGTCTCTAAGCGAAGCGGTGAAAGGTTCGGTGCGCGAGCGTTCCTCCGAGAGCAGCGATTTGCCTTTGTTTTCTAAGGAACAGGCCGCATCCTCGATCCGCAAGTCCTCGGGCGGATACGAGCAAATGCCGCGTCCCTTGAACTCGCGCTCGAACTCGCCCTGGTGCTCCTCGCCTTTGCGGCCGCGCAAGCCTGCCGGTTTCGGCTTGCCCTTCTTGGCTCGCAGCCGCGACGTAAGCGCATCTTGCGGGTTCCGTCCCACATTTGCTCGCCGGAGATCTTCGCCGTGGGCAGTTCCGCCTCGGCGCTCTGGCCGGGATAGTAGGAGGCCGCCAGCCAAAACTCCCACGCGAACTCGTCGTCGGCGACGCCGCGGGCCGCCGCTGTCATGTCGAACAGATTCGGAAGCAACTGTCCCGAAGCGACGGCGAGGTTACGGCTATAGCGCGCCCAGGTTCGGCGCTGCCAAGCCGCCAGGCGCTCCCCGCTCTTGCGCTCGTAGGCAAGCTCCGCCGCTGCAAGCAGCCGGAAGTGGTCCTTCTGGCGATCGGGTTGGGCTCGCGATGCCTCTCGCACTGCCTGTGCGCTGGGGTGTTCCTTAGCCGGTTCAATCACTTCGAATCCACCGGCTTTCTCACGCACTTGCGCCACCGCCGGGGCGGCCGGCCCCTTGCCGCTGCGGCGCGCTTCGTAGATCGCCTGCAAGAACGGCGCTTCGGTGCAGACCTCGGCCAGGGAGTCCGGGTGCAGGTTGAGTGCGCGCACCCCTTTGCGCTTGATCTTCCGCATCGGCTGCGTCTGCGGACGCTCCATCGCTTCCAGCAGAGGGTCAAGCAGATTGAGCGACACGACCGCCAGGATCTCGGCCTCAGGGTCGCAGCCTTGCAGCTTCCAAGCCAGAGCTTCGGCGTGGACCGCAGCTTCGGAATCGTGTAGCCGTTCGCTTAGGCGATAGGCCTCGACATACTTCTGGAGCCCGATGCGTTCGAGCGCATAGGAGTCGGGATAAATGTCATCGAGATGGGGCCGCTCGCTCACATCGGGATCGAGGAAGGCGCTCGCGAGGCGGAGCTCGCGCGCGGTGCGCAACGCTTCGACGAAGGGGTCGGTCGGTTCCACCGGCAGATAGACCGCTTCGGTCTCCCCCGTCTCGTAGATCACGACCGAGAGCGAGGGTAGCCGTTCCACCGCCTGCCGGTAGCTCTTCTCTAGCGACGCCGGCAATTCAACGGCGACGACGCTTGGCGGCTCGCGCAGAATCTCCTCGCGCACCGCCGCTGCAAACTCCATGCGTCCTGGTGCGACAGGGAAGTACCGAATGCGGCCACGCCGCAGCGAGCACGGCGTTACTTGGTCGAACAGCCCCACAGTCCCCAAAATTGTTGCGCGCCGGAGACCGTCGTGTCACTGTCCTGTTTCGCTCGTCTCCTGTCGGCTGCTCGGTTCACGGATGATTCCGAACACGCAGTGTACGCCGCCGTTATTCATCAGCCCAAAACGCGCGTAGACCGGAACCACTTCATAGCCCGTCGGCAATTTCTTACCAATCTGCCGGAAGATCTTTTCTTCAGCCTCGCCGAGCCCGGCGGCGGGCACGAACAGAGTCTTTTCGAATAGTAGGGAGTTCGTGTAGCTGATCCCCGGCCAGTCGCTTTCCTCCGGCGAGTAGAGATAGGGGACGCGCGCGATCTTGAACCCGAGCTTGCGGACCTTCGAGACCTGCTCCTCGATACGGACCGAAATCGTGTCGGGGTCGTTCGGGAGTTGGCTCTCGATCAGGCGCAGAAAGCGCTGTGCGACCATCGGCTCCATCGATGAATCGGCGGCCGTGTCATAGACCGCCTTCATCAGGTCCGGGTCGACGCGCCGCATGCGGCGCTTGCCTTCGCCCACGTAGCATTGGGTCGGATCCTTCGGGCAGTACTGCTCATTGTGCGCGTCGAGCCGCTTCTGCAGCGGTTCTGGAACGAGGGCTTCAATCGAGGGAACCTTGCCCAGCAGCGTCCGCACGCGCGACCGGATTTGCTCAAGCGTTTGGGGCGAGGGGTCCGGACCCTTCGCTTGTTGCAGCAGCGATTCGAGCACGCGAAGCTCATCCGGCTCCCGTGCGCCGTACATCTTGCGAAGCTCACCCGCCAGAACGAAGGCCAGTTCCAGGTCACCGGTCACCGGCTCCGCCATCAGCACCAGGTTTGCTTCCGGGACGAACGCTGCCAGATAGTCCGCATGCGGTCCGACCGAGGACATGTCGACCGCCGCATCCGCCCCAAACTCGACCTGCAGCACGTAAGAGGACTCCTCGTGCTTCAGGTTCGAGCCCCAGTAGTCGTGCGAGGCGCCGCCGTGAAACAGGATCGTACGCGAGGGGTCTTTGGGGTCGGCGATGAACTGCAAGTCGCCGCCTTCCCACGAGAGCTTCGAGCGCACGTAGGGGCCATCCTTCATCGCTTCCAGCAGCGGGCGGTAGAGGTCGCCGTCTTCTTCCCGGCCTTCGAACAGACGGCGCGGCGTCAGCACGCGCAGCTCGCCGTTTACACTGCCCGCCTTGATGAAATCTTGGCCCCAAGGATGGGTGCTTTTCGCCTCGCTCTGGATCAGCTTGAAGTGATGCTTCGAATCGGGAAAGGCTTTCGCCAGAGACTCCGGCCAATAGTCGCGTTCAAACTCGTCGGTGAGCGTGAACGTCACGTCGAGTGGACGTGGAATGCGTTTGAGCACTTCACGCGCGACATCGAGTGAGTCCCCGATATTCTTTCTTCCCCCGACAAGGGAAGCAGGATCGATCCCGCTCGCCAGCCCGATGATCGGACGATTGTCCGGCAGCGCGCGGAAGCCCGGAATGGTTTGTTCGTAGTAGACGTGGCAAGCCTTGTAGTTCTGATACTTGTGCACCAGCTGAGGGCGATAGCGCGCGCCACGTTTCTCGAAGAACTGCCCCAGAACCGCCTGGTCCTGGGCGCAGGCGAAGCGGATTGCTCCCACCTCGGTAGCTTGTGGAAACTCGCGAACATCCTCGATCAGCAGCAGCTGGACGCCGAGCGCGGCGGCGTCCTCCCCCGCAGTTGCAGCAACAGCCCGTGCTCGCGGCGCGGCGAATGTCGCCAGGCACAGCAACGTCGGCAAAAAACAACTCCAAACTTGCATCTCACTTAACTAAGTATGAAAGGCGGCTCTACTGGTGACTAGGCTGCTTGGGGTCAAACCAGGCGCCAATCCGGACTCACGCCGGCCAGTCTAAAAACAAATCGGCCCGAGCCGATCGGTCGGCCCGGGCCATTTTGGGGAGAGAGCTCCGCGGGGTTATGCCTCGACCATCTCCGCTTCCGCTCGCTCGGCTTCCGAGGAGGTCCGGGTGAACCGCAGCTCATCGCCGTCCGCCTCGGCCCGAATCGAATCGCCTTCGACGAATTCGCCCTCGAGCAGCTTGAGCGCCAGCGGATCCAGAATGAGCCGCTGGATCGCCCGCTTGAGGGGCCGTGCGCCGAACTGCTCGTCGTAGCCGTCGCGCAGCAGCAGGGTTTTGGCCGATTCGGTCACGTCGAGCGTGATCTTCTTCTCCTCGAGCCGCTTGCGCAGGTAGCCCAGTTGCAGATCGACAATCTTGTCGAGATCTCCGCGGTCGAGCGTGTGGAAGACCATGATGTCGTCCACGCGGTTGATGAACTCCGGACGGAAGTTGCGTTGCAGCTCTTCCATCAGGCGATCCCGCATGTCGTTGTGGCCGTCCTCGCGGGAATGCGTCACCGAGAAGCCGATCTTGCCGTTCTTCTGCAGCACCGCCGAGCCGATGTTCGACGTCATGATGATGACCGTGTTGGGGAAGTTCACCGTACGGCCTTTGCTGTCGGTCAGGCGCCCGTCGTCGAGAACCTGTAACAGGATGTTGAACACCTCCGGATGCGCCTTCTCGATTTCGTCGAGCAGGATGACCGAATACGGTTTGCGGCGGACGTGCTCGGTGAGTTGGCCGCCCTCGTCGTATCCCACGTACCCGGGAGGCGCACCGATCATGCGGGCCACCGCGTGCTTCTCCATGTACTCCGACATGTCGATGCGGATCATCGACTTCTCGTCGTCGAAGAGAAACTCCGCGAGCGCCCGAGCCAGCTCGGTCTTACCGACGCCGGTGGGACCCAGGAAGATGAACGAGCCGATCGGCCGGTTCGGGTCGCTCAAACCCGCCCGGTTGCGCCGGATCGCGTTCGAGACGTGCGTCACCGCGTCGTCCTGGCCGACCACTCGGTCCTTGAGCCGCTCCTCCATGTGAACGAGCTTCTGCACCTCGCCTTCGAGCATGCGGCTGACCGGGATGCCGGTCCACTTAGCAACGATACGCGCGATGTCCTCTTCGGTCACCTCGCCTCGCAGCAGGCTCTTGCCGGCTTCGTCGGCCTCTAGCTTCTCCGTCGAAGTCGCGAGCTCTTTCTCCAAGCTCGGCAACTGGCTGTAGCGGATCTCGGCGGCTTTGGTGTAGTCGCCCGAGAGCTGCGCGTGCTCCATCTCTTTGCGCAGTCGCTCCTGCTCCTCCTTGAGGTTCTTGAGCCGCTCGAGCAAGCCGCGCTCCTTCTGCCATTCCTCGCGCAGAGTCGTGGCCTTCACGCGCACCTCTTCGAGCTCGCTCTCGAGCGTGTGCAGCCGCTCCTTGGAGGCGCGGTCGTTCTCCTTTTGCAAGGCCTGCTTCTCGATCTCGAGCTGCATCACCTTGCGCTCGAGCTGATCGACGGCCACCGGAGCGGAGTCGATCTGCATGCGCAGGGTCGCGCCCGCCTCGTCGACCAAGTCGATGGCCTTGTCGGGCAGAAAGCGGTCGGCAATGTAGCGGTGCGACAGCACGGCTGCGGCCACCAGGGCCGAGTCGCGGTAGCGCACCGAGTGGTGGATCTCATATGTCTCGCGGATACCGCGTAGGATCGCGATCGTATCTTCGACCGTGGGCTGGTCGACCAGCACGGTCTGGAAGCGCCGCTCGAGCGCGGCGTCTTTTTCGATGTACTTGCGGTACTCGTTCAGCGTCGTCGCGCCGATGCAGCGCAGTTGCCCGCGCGCGAGCGCCGGCTTGAGCATGTTGGCTGCATCAATTGCGCCTTCGGCTCCGCCCGCACCCACGAGCGTGTGCAATTCGTCGATGAAGCAGACGACCTGCCCGTGGGACTGCTCAATCTCTTTGAGCACCGCTTTGAGGCGGTCCTCAAACTCGCCGCGGAACTTCGTGCCCGCGACCATCGAGGCCAAGTCGAGCGAAACCAGCTTCTTGTTCTTGAGCGTCTCCGGCACGTCGCCGTTGATGATCCGCTGCGCCAGCCCTTCCACGATGGCGGTCTTGCCCACGCCGGGCTCGCCAATCAGCACCGGGTTGTTCTTGGTGCGGCGTGAGAGCACCTGCACTACGCGGCGGATTTCCTCGTCTCGGCCGATGACCGGGTCGAGCTTGCCGGCCCGCGCTTGCTCGGTCAGATCCAGAGCGTAGCGCTCGAGCGCCTGATATTTCGTTTCCGGGTTCGGGTCGGTCACACGCTGCGAACCCCGGACGGCCTGCAGGGCGTGCAGAATCGCGTCGTGGGTCGCGCCCATCGTGTTGAGCAGGCGGCCAGCCGGGTCGCCCTTATTCTCGGACAAGGCGAGCAGCAGATGCTCAGTCGAAACGTATTCATCCTTGAACGTTTCAGCCTCTTTCTGAGCCTTTTGGAAAACTTCGGCGAGCTGCGGGGCCAGATGCGTGCCGCCTTGCGCGCCCTGCACTTGTGGAATGTCCGCGAGCAGCTTACGTGCGTCCTCCGCCACCACGTTGGGTGCAATGCCGCACTTTTCGAAGACAGCGCGCACCACTCCCTCTTGCTCGGCGGCAAGCGCCGTCAGCAAGTGGGCCGGAAAGACCTGTTGGTGGTTGCTCTCGGCCGCGAGCGACTGGGCGTTTTGCACAGCCTCTTGGGCCTTTTGGGTGAATTTGTCGAATCGAATCATCGCTGCTCTCTCCTCGCTTCAATGGGGTGGCGGGCCCGCCACCGGGCGGGCCCGCGCGGCCTTCCGGCGCTTTACTTTACCGGAATGGTCCGGGCGTTCTTCGGCTTTTCGAGCTTCGGAAGAGTCACCTTCAGGACGCCCTTGTCGTACTTGGCGACGATATGGTCGGCGTCTACGTTCTCCGGAAGCCCGAAGGTGCGTTGGAAGGACCCATAACGCCGCTCAACGCGGTGATAATTGTCCTTCTTCTCCTCATGCTCGAACTTCCGTTCGCCCTTGAGGGTCAGTTGGCCGTCCTCGACGCGCACGTCGAGGTCTTCCTCTTTGACCTCGGGTAGATCCGCCTTGATGACGATCTCCTTTTCGTCCTCGAAGATGTCGACGGCGGGCGCCCAGGCCTTTTCACCCGCCTTGCGGGTAAGGCCGACGCCCGGCTCGAAGTCCTCGAAGAAACGGTCGAAGTCGAACCAAGGGGTCATGGCTCTGGGGTTGTAGCGCATCAGTGACATCGGTTTTTCCTCCTTTTCTCTCGAGTGTTCTCGTCGATCCTCATTGGATCGGGATCTTGCGGCTGCGCTCGACCTTCGGAATGCGGATTTCGAGTACTCCGCGGTCAAACTTCGCCTCGATACCCTCTGCGTCGATTGCATCCGGAAGCCGGAAGTTACGCCGGAACGCTCCGGCGCGACGCTCGCGCAGCTTGTAGGAAGCTCCTTCAGCCTCCGCTTGCTTCCTCTCGCCCTTGACTCGAAGCACGCCTTGTTCCAATTCGACGCTGACAGCCTTTTCGTCTACGCCCGGGACATCGATCCTCAGCAGATAGAGTTGCTCGGTTTCGAGCACGTCCACGGGCGGCGCCCAGGCCGACGCAGCGCGGTGCGGCCGAGGGCCGCAGGCGGGTGAAGTGGTGTGAATCATTCGCATGGGGTTCTTTTGGATTCCTCCGTCTGTGCCTCCATCATAAAATATGATGCCACAGCAGTCAACTAAGATTCATTAAATATGAGTGTCTTGATATCAATTAATCTGTACGTATGGTGTTGTGAATAGGTTTCGGGCCAATCCGCCCAGGGGCGGCGTATACTACGGACAGGTGTCCACTTTGATCCGCTTCCTCCCCGTTTTCGGCCTTACCGTGCTTTTGGCCTGTTCCGAGACGGCTCCCAAGCCGTCGACAGCGGAGACCGCCCCCGCCGCGGCCCCAGCTTCGTCAGACGTCAATGCGCAGGTCGACGCCGCTGTGCGTAAGCATCTGTCGCGCCGCAGCGATCTGGACATGACGGCGATGGACATGACCGTGCGCGACGTCCAGGTAGCGGGTGACGAGGCAGACGCAACGGTCGGCTTCCAGGTGAAGGGCTCGCCGGAATCGGCGATGTCGATGCAATATCACCTGATCAAGCAAGGCGGAGAGTGGGTGGTGCAGCCCAAGCCGCCGGCCGATCACGGCGCTGCTCCGCCGCCTGCGCAGCAAGGACTTCCCCCGGGGCATCCGCCCTCCGGCGGTGAGGCGCCCCCGGCCCAGAAACTTCCCCCCGGACACCCTCCCGTCGCACAATAGGGTTCCGATGGAACATTCTCGCTCCCGCTCGCTTTTCGCAAAGGCCCAGCGATCGATCCCAGGCGGCGTCAACTCACCGGCGCGCGCCTTCAAGTCCGTAGGCGGCGACCCGGTCTTCATTGCCCGCGGCGACGGCGCCCGGATGACGGACGTTGACGGCAACGAGTACCTCGACTACGTCGGCTCGTGGGGGCCCCTGATCCTGGGACATCGTCACCCGGCTGTCATCGAAGCGCTCGAAGACGCGCTGCGCATCGGCACCAGCTTCGGCGCCCCTACCGAAAGTGAAGTTCACATTGCAGAGCTGATCGCGAAGATTGTGCCGTCGATCGAGACGGTGCGTCTGGTCAATTCCGGCACCGAGGCGACGATGAGCGCCATCCGCGTCGCACGCGGCTTCACTGGGCGCGATCTGGTGGTCAAGTTCGTTGGGTGCTACCACGGCCACGTCGATTCGCTGCTGGTGAAGGCGGGTTCGGGGCTGGCGACGCTCGGCATCTCGGATTCGGGCGGGGTGCCCGGAGGCTTTTCGCAAACGACGATTCCGCTGCCCTACAACTCGATCGAAGCGGTCGAGCAGTGTTTTGCTGAGCACGGTCCCCGCATCGCGGCGGTCATCCTGGAGCCGGTTGTGGGCAACATGGGTTGCGTGCCCCTCAGTCCGGTTTTTGCAGGGACTGCGCGACATCACGGCAAAACACGGCACGGTGCTGATCTTCGACGAGGTGATGACAGGCTTCCGCGTCTCCTTGGGCGGGGCGCAACAGCTCTACGGAGTCACGCCGGACATGACCACGCTTGGCAAGATCATCGGCGGCGGCCTGCCGGTCGGCGCCTACGGCGGGCGGCGGGACATCATGGAGAAGGTCTCGCCGGTGGGACCGGTCTATCAGGCCGGAACGCTTTCCGGGAATCCGCTGGCTGTTGCGGGCGGGCGAGCGACGCTCGAAGTGCTGGTGGATCACCCGCAGATCTACGCTGACCTCGACAAACGGGCGGCGCGGCTAGCTGAAGGCGTGCTCGAGGCGGCTCGCGAAGCCGGGGAGCCGCTTTACGTCAATCGCGTCGGTTCGATGCTGACCTTTTCTTCCAGTCGGGCCCGGTCACCGATTGGGACTCAGCCGCGCGGTCGGATACGGCCCGGTTCGCAACCTTCTTCCGCGGGATGCTCGAACGGGGCGTCTATCTGCCGTGTTCGCAGTACGAAGCCGCCTTCCTCTCCGCTGCGCTGACCGACGACGACATCGAGGCGACTATCCGTATCGCCGCCGAGGCTCTTGGCGACCTGAAGAGCTAGCCGTCATGGAAGGCCGCCCAGTCCAGGAATCGCAATCGACGCTCTCCGAGCTTGCGCTGCCGAACGACGCGAACGGCCTCGGCACTCTGCTAGGCGGCAAGATCATGCATCTGGTCGACATCGCGGGGGCGATCGCCGCCGGACGCCACAGCCGCCAGTTTGTCGTGACGGCTTCGTTCGACCACATGGACTTCCTCGAGCCTGTCTGGATGGGTGAGCTGGTGACGCTCCATGCGTCGGTCAATCGAGCTTTTCGCACCTCGATGGAAGTCGGCGTGAAGGTTTTTGCCGAGGATCTGCGCACTTCGACGACGCGACACGTGGCGTCGGCTTACCTCACCTTTGTCGCATTGGACGGGGACCGCAATCCACTGCTGGTCCCGCCGGTGATCCCGGAGGGTGAGGAGCAGAAACGGCGCTTCGAGGAGGCAGGAGAGCGGCGCGAGCACCGTCTATCGTTGCTGCGCAAGCGTCGGGCGGCGGATCGCACCGTCACCCCGTGACAGAGTCAAGGTACTAAGCCTCGTCTTCGTCCTCGTCGTCTTCGGCCTTGTAAAGGTACTTCACCGCGTCTTTGTAAACCAGCAAATTAGGGCCGTCGGCGCGGTTAAGTTTCAAACAGGAGCGGTCGTACCACTCAATAACGCCGTGCATTCCTCGCCGTCGTCCATGACGACGACCATCGGCGTGCGGTTCTGCATCTGTTTGACGTAATAAAACGCTTCGGCGTGGGTTTGGTCCGGCGGAGCCGCGCGTTTGACTTTGGGCCGGGGAAGGTCGTTTCTGGGTCTGCATGCGCTCGCGCTCCATGGTGGAAAGCCGCTCGACGCTACAGCCTAGAACCAA
Organism: Bryobacterales bacterium; assembly: GCA_041394905.1. Taxonomy (GTDB): domain Bacteria; phylum Acidobacteriota; class Terriglobia; order Bryobacterales; family UBA6623; genus RI-231. The sequence goes on from JAWKHJ010000008.1 coordinate 71,458, forward strand.
AACGCGTCGATCCACCTACGGTTAACATACGCCTCGCGGCGCCCGCAACGAGGTGAACAACTGTCCTAACCGGCCCGGGCGGCGCGGCGCAGTTTCACCGTCCAGGCTTCGAGCGCAATCTGTTTTTGGACATTGCGCCGGCGGTAGAGCTCGAGCTCGTCGAGACCCGCGGCAGCCTCCACGATCCAGTCGAATTCGGCTTTCCCCGCGAGCGTTTCCAGGTCGGCGCGGATGTCCTCGTTGACGAGCTCGCCGACGCCATGGCGCAGCCGCACGACATCGCTGAGCAGGGCATAGAGAATTTCGGCCAATAGTTCGAGCTTGTCCTTCGCGCGCCTGCCGACGGTCTCTGTACCGGCCAAAGCTTTACCGAAGCTGGCGGCGTTGAGCGAGGTCTCGAGCATGGCCAGCATGGCGGCTCGGCGCTCGACGTATTCGTCCGGGTCGATCTGGAGCGCCCGCCCGGGGCTGCCTTGCGCCCAACTGGCGAGGCGTTGGCGGTCCTTTTCGCTCAGCTCGGACCTGCGGTCGAAGAAGCGCCGCATCTCGTCGACGGTGAGCGGCGAAAAGTAGAACGGCACCGAGCGCGAGCGGATGGTGGGTAGCAGTTCGTAGGGGTTTTCCGCCGTGAGGATGATGGTGAGCTGCGGCCCCGGCTCCTCGAGCGTCTTGAGCAGCGAGTTTGCCGCGTCGTCGTTGGCGCGGTCCGCGCCGTCGATCAGAAATACCCGGCGGCGGCCCTCAGAGGGGTTGTATTGCGCCGCGTTGCGAAGCTGGCGGGCTTGTTCGATGCCAATCATGCGCATCGGGCCGTCGGGCGGAAAGGTCAGAAAGTCCGGGTGCGTCGAGACGATCAAAGGAGCGTCGGCGCGCTTGTTCGCCGGCATCTTTTCGCGCTCGGCGAGCATCTCGACGTTCTCGGGCAGGGAAAGATCGGCGGCGAGGATTCGATGGCAGCTCGAGCACGAGCCACAGAAGTCCCGCGGTCCCTGGATGTGGCAGTTGGCGGCGGCGGTCAGGTAGCGCGCGAGCGTCGCCTTGCCAACGCCACGCGGGCCCGCGAAGAGCAACGTCTGCGGCAGACGATCCTCGACAAGCATGCGCCGCAGCGACTCTGCAACGCGGCTGTTTCCGATGAAGTCGGCGAACGGCACGAACTTCCGATTGTAGGAGAACCGGTCGCCCTAGCTCAGATTCTGCTTGAAGAAGCGCAGGGTGCGCTCCCAAGCGAGCTTGGCCGCGCCTTCGTCATAGCGGGGTGTCGTGTCGTTGTGGAAACCGTGGTTGGTTCCAGGGTAGAAGTGGACTTCATACTTCTTCCCATTGGCGTCGAGCGCCGCCTTGTATGCAGGCCAGCCCGCGTCGATGCGTTCGTCCTTCTCGGCGTATTGCAGCATCAGCGGGGCGTGGATCTGCGGAACTTCCGAGGCTGGCGGCTGGCTGCCATAGAACGGGACAGAAGCCGCCAAATTCGGAATGCGGACCGCGAGCGCGTTGCAGATTCCGCCGCCGAAGCAAAAACCAACGGCCCCAACCTTGCCAGTGCAGTCGCTGCGGTTTTGCAGGTAGTGAACCCCGGAGATGAAGTCCTCGAGCAGCTTGTTGCGGTCGAGCTTGGACTGCATGGCGCGGCCGTCGTCATCGTTGCCAGGGTATCCGCCGAGCGAGGTCAGACCGTCTGGCGCGAGCGCCATGTAGCCTTCGGCGCCGAGCCGGCGCGCGACATCCTCGATGTAAGGGTTGAGTCCGCGATTCTCATGCACGACGAGCACGCCGGGAATCTTGCCTGAGGCGTTGGCCGGCCGCACCAGCAAGGCTTTGACCGTGCCATAACCCTGCGGCGATTGGTACTCAATGCGCTCGGTGCGGATGCGCGGGTCGTTTTCCGGAACCTGCTGCGCCAAGGTGTAGTCGGCGAGCAGGGTCGAGGCCGCCGCGCCGCCCGCCGCCAGCGGGGTTGCGCGATCCAGACACTGGCGGCGGCTGAGGCCGCCATGCACGTACTGGTCAAACAGCGCGAGCACGCGCGGATCATAATCGCTGGCTTTGTTTCGGCTCATTTGGGAGGACCTCCGGGTAGGAGTATAGAACAGCGGGTTAGCGTCCGGGCTGTTCAATCCTGGGGAGGATCTCGACGACTTCCGCCAACAGACCGGCGTCGGAGGAGAGGCGGTTGTGGCGTCCGTAGTGAACGTCGGCGTCAGTCCAGCCAAAAGCCTGGCGGGTCATCGCATTTGGGGTCATGCGAAAGAACCCTGAAGGTTCGGAGCGATGCGGGATGGCATAGCGCCGCAACAGCGCCCCAAGCGGAGCTGAGCCTTGCAGAATCTCTTGCTGCGCCGCCGCAGGGAACGGATCAAGTGGGATGCGAATGGCGCCGAAAGCTACCGGCCGTCCAACGGAAGAGCGCAGGATGACATGGCGACGAAGCTCATGGTGGATCTCTGCCCGAGCGACGACATCGAGATGGATGCTCGACTCCCAGAACGTCTCGAGCGTCGGAGTCATGTCACCTTCATGCACCAGCAGAGCGCGGTAGGGCTCCGGCACGTCCTGCCCGTTCATGCGCTCCACATCGAAGCTGGAATCGCGCGGCGACCAAAACTCCACCAGCGGATGGAGGAGATCGAGCACTTCTTCGACGCAGAGGTTGTTCAAGCAGCCGTCCTCTTGGCTAGGACGCCATTTCGCGCGCCGCCGTTACTCCCCATCGGCGCTGTGTTATCTTGGCCAACGCCATGCTCCGCGCCTTGCTTCTGCTGCTCCCGTTGCTTGCCTCCGCGGCGGACAACCCGGACTGGCCGCGCCACGTGATCGCTGAGGGTTTCAACTCGCAAAGCGCTGTCGCGGCGGACTTTACGGGTGACGGGCAGGTGGATGTGATCGTCGACGCAAACGGCGAAACGCGCCTCTACGTCTCGCCCGATTGGCGGCCGATCGTGCTCGACCGTGGCCACGACACGATCCACAGCGAGATTCTCGACGTGGACGGGGACGGCGACATGGACTACATCGGGGCGGTCTATTCGCCCGGGCCTGTGTTTTGGCTCGAGCAGCCCGCCCATCCGTTGACCGACCCGTGGCCTTTTCGCGTCGTCGACGAAAAAGTAGATGGGACGCATGGGCTGATCCGGGGCGACATTGACGGCGACGGCAAGCTCGATCTGGTGGGCAACAGCGCGCAGCCCAAGGGCGAATTTCCGAACTCGATCGTGTGGTGGCGCGTGCCGGCCAACCCGAAGACGGTGAAGGAGTGGGAGCGCCACGTGATTGCGGACCAAGATGCGCCGGGGCTGAGCCACTACATGGGTATCGGTGACATTGACGGCGACGGCAAGGCGGACGTCTCCGCCGGAGCCAAGGGCGCGCCGGCCACGGGCGGCGACTGGTTCGCATGGTGGCAGCAACCGGCGGACGGCTCGACGCCTTGGCTCAAACGCACGATCGCAGTCCACCAACCCGGCGCGACGAACATCCTGCCTGCCGAGCTCAACGGTGACGGCAAGATGGACCTTTTCGCGACGCGCGGCCACGGGAAGGGCGTGTTGTGGTTTGAAGGGCCGGCTCCCAACTTCAAGCTGCATGAGATCGACCCTGGTCTGGAGGGACCGCACGACCTAGCCGTGGGCGACATCGACGGCGACGGAGACATCGATGCGGCGACCTGCGGCAAGGAGAGCTACGTCGCGGCGTGGTACGAGAACGACGGCCGCGGCGGCTTCACCAAGCACGTGGTATACGACGATCAGGCGGTGTATGACATCCGCCTCGTCGACATGGACGGAGACGGAGATCTAGACATCCTGATCGCGGGACAGAACTCGATGAACGTGGTTTGGTATGAAAACCGCGTCCGTCGGTAGAATCCTCCCTGCGCCCCTACAGCGGCTGGCGCAGCGTCGGTTGATTGACGTAGCGCTTCATGCCAAGCTCGAGCTGCTTGCCGCAGCCGGGCTCCAGGCGCACGCGGAGCGTTGGTCCCTTGTCGAACGAGTGTTCCGCGTAGGCGCCGGCTTGTACGATGACTTCCCGCGCTTCGACCGGGTCGAGATTCACGAGGGTGACCGTCACTGAGTCCGCCGTCATTTTTTCGACCAGAGCGCCGACATCCTCTGGCAGTCCAGGGCGGCGGCGGACGGGGTCGAAGTAGCGTAGACGGCTGTTCAGAGCCCAGTGCTTGCTGCGCGTGAAGTAGCCGCCGACCATCAGCTCCGTCAAATTGTCCGTGGTCACGGGCATCAGGCCGAGCAGCCAGTCGGCCAAGCGCGTATCCGGGCTGGTCGGATCGTCGCGCATCTCGCGCACCTTGCGGCGGACGTGCTCGAGGTCGGCGCGCAGTGAGCGCACGGGGTAGTCGGGGTCATTGCCTTCGAGGAATCCGATCCAACCTTCATCGGTGGGGATGCGCGCCAGGTCCTTGCGGTCCATCGACCACAGGTAGATCTGCGTCAACAGGTCTTGGTAGAGATCGCCGCCGTACTCATAGAACGAAGGAGCGCCGGTCCCCTTGTAGCCGCTCGGGTCGCCGTACATGCGCGGCAGCAGGGTCTTGCCGTTCTCGACCTTTTTGGCATCGTAGATCAGGTCGAGTTGCTTGCGCAGGACGTCGACGTAGGCCTGGTCGCCGGTGAGCAGCAGAGCGTTGCCGAAGCCGGCCATGGGGCCGGAGAACACGGTGTTACGGCTGGCCACCTTTTCGATCTCGCCGTCATAAATGGTGAAGTTCCAGCCATAGGTGCCTTTCCACCACTGGCCGTTGTATTCGCCGCCCGGCTCGCCGTCGAGGCCGACGTTCGACGGGATCATGCCGCCGGCTTTGGCTGTGCGCGCCTTCCAGGCGTCCATGTATTCGAGGACCCAGTCGCGGTACTCGGGCTCGTGGTCGAGCATGTAGGAGTTGAAGCCGAGCAGCGTGGCGCCCATGTTGAGCGGGTTGTCGCCGACGGAATCGAGATACTCGGCGCAGTGGGCGAGCATCTTGGGGTACCAATCCATCAGATTGAGCATCTGGCCGCGTCCGGCGGAGTTGTGTAGCAGATGGAAGGTGCCCGGTGTCGGGTCGCCGACCCAGTCGTAGGTCGTGGCCTTGTGGAGCATGGGCCCGAGCGAGCCGGTCCAGATGGATTTGATGACCTTTTTGTCCGGATCGTAGTTCGGCGCGTCGGGATCGTCGCCCATGTACATGTGCGCGAAGCGCTTCATGCGGATTTTGAAGACCGGATTGTCTGGTTTGGCCAGGCCGTAGAGCAGGAAGCCGCGCATGCCTTCTCCGGTGTGGAACCAATCGGACTGGGTGATGAACTCGCGGTGGTAGGCGCCGTTCTTGGCGAGCTGGGTGAGCTCGGTGCGCATCTGCTTGTACTGTTCGAGGTGGCCGTCGAGCGCGCGGTCGTAGTTGGTGATCAGCGACTCGGAGCCGCCCAGGGCGTAGAGCAGAGTCCAGTTGAAGAACGATTCGATGGCGTCGTCGGGACCGTCGAGCGTGCCCCAGCGCGGCGTGTGCAGCAGGTAGCCGCGCGAGTCGAGATGCCCAGCCGCGAACTCGTCCGCGGCCTTCGAGTTGGCGTCGAGCAAGGCGCGCTCGAGCAGCGCCCATTCCGGCGGCGCCATCGGGGTGTCGACGACGAGGGTGGGTTGAGCGGCGGCAATCGCCGCAAACGAAAGGATGGCCGCCAGCAGCTTGTGTCTCAAGACGAGTTTCCTCCGCGATGCAAGGCGATTCCCACAGCTTGCGCCGTGGACCGCACCCTTGCGGGCGCGGCTCTGTTCTCTATCAGTTCCGCGGCCCGATCCAGCCGCGATTCAAGGCTGCGCCAACGTGGGCGGATTCACATACCGGTTCATCGAGAACGTGAGCTCAGCGCCAGCGCCCGGCGCCAAATGCACTGAGACCAACGGCGAATCGAGGCTTTCGGACTTGCCGCCGATGCTAACGCCGGTGAACTGGTGCTCGCCGTAGCCGCCCGCCTGCACGATGACGTCCCGCGCCTCGACCTGATTGGTATTGACCAGGGTAACGCTTACCGCGTCGGCGGTGAGCTTTGAAACCAGTGCGGAGACGCCTTCTGGCACGCCGCTGCGGCGGCCAGCCGGGTCGAAATAGCGCAACCGTGCGTGCAGCGCCCAGATCTTGCCGCTGGCGAAGTAGCCTCCCAGCATCAACTGCGTAAGGCTATCGGTCTCTGGCGGTACGATCCCGAGCAGGTAGTCCGCCAGCCGCGTGTCCGGCGAAGTCGGATCGTTCAGCATCTGCTCGACGCGCTGGCGCACCGCGCCGAAATCGCGCTGGAGCGCCTCGACCGGATAATCGGCGTTCTGGCCTTCGAGATACCCAATCCAGGGCTGCTCGCGGAACGGGATGCGCTCGAGGTCGCTGCGGTTCATCGACCAGAGGTAGATCTCGGTCAGCCGATCGGAATAGCTGATCGGCCGGTAGTGATAGAACTCCGGCTTGCCGTTGTGCTCGTAGCCGCGCGGATCGCCGTACATGGTCGGCAGCAGCGTCTTGCCGTCCTCGACTTTCTTCGCTTCATAGATCAGGTCCATCTGCTTGCGCAGCACGTCGACATAGCTTTGGTCGCCGGTGAGCAGCAGGCCGTTGGCGAAGCCCGTCCAGGAGGCGGCGGTGAAGTAGTTGCGGTGCGCGATCTGCTCGAGCTCGCCGTCGTAGATGGTGAAATTCCAGCCGTACGTTCCCTTCCACCACTGGCCGTCATGTGCGCCGCCGATCTTGCCGTCGAGGCCGACGTTAGAGGGGATCATGCCGCCGGTCTCGGCGGTGCGCGCCTTCCAGGCGTCGAGATATTCGACGACCCAGTTCTTGTACTCGGCCTCGCCGGTCAAGGCGTAGGCGTTGAGCCCGAGCAGCGTCGCGCCCAGGTTCAGGAAGTTGTCCCCGACCGAGTCCAGATATCCCTCGCAGTGCGCCAACATGCGCGGATACCACTTCTCGAGGTCGAGCATCTCGTTCCGTCCGGCCGGGTTGTGCAGCAGATGGAACATTCCGGGCACGGGGTCGCCGACCCAATCGTAAGTGGTGGCGCGGTGCAGCATCGGTCCCGTCGAGCCGGTCCAGATGGACTTGATGACCTTGGTTTTGGGGTCGTAGTTCGGCGCGTCGGGGTCGTCGCCCATGTACATGTGGGCGAAGCGCGTCATGCGATTGCGCAGCAACTGGTCGGTCGGGTCGGCAAAGCCCATCAGCAAGAAGCCGCGCATGCCTTCGCCGGTATGGAACCAGTCCGACTGCGTAATGAATTCGCGGTGATAGGCGCCGTTCTTTGCTAGATCGGTCAGTTCAGTGCGGAGCTCGCCGTACTGCGCTAGGTGGCCTTCGAGGCCCTTCTTGTAGAGCTCGAGAACGGAGTCCGAGCCGCCGAGGGCATGCAGCAAGGTCCAGTTGTAATAGGTCTCGATGGCGTCGTCGGGGCCATCGAGCGTGCCCCAGCGCGGCGTGTGCAGCAGGTAGCCGCGCTCGTCGAGATAACGCTCGGCGAATGCCTCGACAGAGCGCGAATTGGCCTGGAGCAACTGCTGCTCCATGAGCGCCCAGTCCGGCGGAGGCATGGGCGTCTCGATCTGGAGCGAGGGTTGCGCGCTGAGCAGTCCGGCGGCGAGGGCGGTCAGCAGCACATGCAGCAACACGGGGCGCATCATGGCTCCACATGATGGCGCCAGGGGCGTCTCGAATACAACTTCCTTTGCGGTAGACCGAAGCGATTCGCTTTCGTTATGCTTGGAGCGCCATGGCCGCCGTCCTTGCTGACTCCAAACCTCGTAGCGTCTCCTCGAAAGGCTGGAAGCCGAATCCGGGCTCCGATGTCGTCTTGCCTTTCGGCGAGAAAGTGCGCTGGCTCTTCGGCGTGTGGGGCGCTTGTCTGCTCTATGCGATCGTGCGCTACAACGTGTTCGGCGGAGTAGAGTGGATCCACCTGCCGCTCTATGTGGTGAACAAGTCGTTCGCGTTTGGCGGCGTGTCGTTCATCGCGCTTTCGTATTTGTCGGGCAAGTGGATCAAGGCGTATGCGGGCGATGAGAAGCGTCGGCGTTCGCTGGCGAAGTTCTTGGGCCTGTCGGGACTCTACTTCATCGGGATGCACGTGTTCGCGTCGCTCGCGATGTTGTCGCCGATCTACTACGGCAAGTTCTTCCTCGAGACGGGCAAGCTCAATTTGATGGGTGAGTTGACGATGCTGTTCGGCGTGCTGGGCGTGGGGTTTTTGATGTTCCCTGCCATCACGACCTTGCCGCTGATGTATGAGGCGCTCGGCGGCGTGCGGTGGCAGCGTGCGCAGCGCATGGGCTACTGGACGCTTGCGATGGCGGCGGCGCACACCTTCACCATGGGCTATAAGGGCTGGCTGACCCCGGAGACTTGGCATGGCGGCATGCCGCCGATCACGGTGTGGGGCTTTCTGGTTGCGGCGGCGGCGATCGTGGCCAAGCTGACCAGCAAGCGCTAGAACCTCAATTTCGCCGCGAGCTCGAACACGCGCGGGTCGCCGGCGGAGTTGATCGAGCCAAATGCGGCGGTGCCAAAGATCCCGTTTGGCTCGCCTAGCGGGGGCGTGTTGGTCACGTTGAACGCTTGAACGCGCAGCTCGATTTCGGTGCGCTCGCGCACGGAGAAGCGCCGCGCTAGCATCAGGTCGAGCGTCCGCCATCCGGGGCCCCGCACGGGGTGGCGTGAGCTGTCTCCCAGGGTGAATTGCCGTGCGGCGGTGAAGGCGCTCACGTCGAAGTAGCGCGCGAGCGTACGTTCCTCCGGAGGCAGGTTGGCGTCGTGGAGCCGGTTGGGGCGCAACGACCCAAAGCCCGCGAAGGCGTTGACGTTGGGCTGTTGCACGACGGGAACGGGAATGCCCGACTGCAGCCGCACGATCCGCCCAGGCGCCAGTCCCGCAGCAGCGTTCGCTTCCATCCGCTCAGTGATTGCTCGAGCGACGGTTCCCAAACCCACGAACCGGCGAAGACGTGCGGGATGTCGCCGCGCGAGACGTCCTTTTCTAGGCGTCGGTTGCGGCTGTCGGCGATGGGGAAGTCGGCGACGGGGCCGGTGAGCGCGGAAGCGGAGAACACCGAAGACGCATCGTCGAGCAGCTTCGAAAACGTGTAGGCCAAGCGGAACGTCAGGCCCGCATCGAAGCGGCGCTCAAGCGAGCTTTGCAACGCGTGGTAGCTCGAATGGCCGATGTTGTTGCGGTACAGCGAGACGGTGGTGAAGCGCGGCCAGGGCTTGAGCAGTTGCGCACGCGTGATAGTGGGCCGGCCGAGCGAGGACGAGGTGGGGAGCTCTCCGAAGTAGGGGTTGTCGACGACGTCGAGCAGCGATTGCCCTTGTGCGAGCTCGGCGGCGGTGAGTTGGTTCAGGTTGCCGTCCGGCACGCCGAGGCGCGTGACGGCCGAACCGAGATAGCCGACTTCGAAGCTCGTCGCGCGGCCCCAGGTGCGCTGCAGGCTCAGGCTCCACTGCTGGGCGTAGCCGGATCCGGTCCCGCGGTCGACGCCGAAGACGCCTTGGCCCAGGCCCGCGTCAGGCGTGAGCGGGAGTGGTTGCGCGCTGAGCCCGTCGGCTAGGCGGAAGGCCGCGTTCACGCTGTCGAGAGAGGCCTCGCCGATGGTCTGGATGAAGGGGAAGAACGGCGTGGTGAAGGGCGTAGTGATGCCGGCAAGCTCAAACCAGGCCAATCCGTAGCCGGCTCGCATGGCGAGCTTATCCCTCACTCGCCAAGCTAGGCCCAGGCGCGGACCGAAGTCGCCCCAATGCAGCTTGCGAGCCCCGCGCGGGGCTCCGTCGCGGCCAAGGAACCGAAGCTGCTCCTGACCGAGGTCGAAGACGGCGGCGCGGTCCTGCTTTTCGGTCGAGGGGAAGTTGAGGGTGTAGCGCAGGCCGAGGTTCACAGTCAGGCGCGGCGCAGCCTTCCAGTCGTCCTGCACGTAGAATTCGAGGTTCCGAGCCCGCGGGCGGAGGGTCTGGTCTTGCAAGTCGATGCGGAACGACTCGACCTGCCCGAGCATCATGGATGCGACCGCGTTGCCGGAGAGCGGATTGGCGGGGACGCCCGTCATCGGGGCGGTGAAGCGGAACAGCCCGGAGGGATTGGCGGGTTGCAGCATGTCGAGCCGCTGGAACCGTGCGTCGGCGCCGAGCTTGAGGCTGTGGCCGCTGCGAATGAGCGAAAGCGTCTCGACGATCTGGGTGACCGAGGTTGCGAAGTCGACGTTGGCGTTCGCGCTGGGGCCGATCTGCTGGTAGCCGTCAGGGGTGAAGGCAGGGAGCGTATCGGCGAAAGAGCCGGCCGGAATGCCGGGCAGTCCGAGCGCTGCGAACGGCGATTGCCCGGTTCGCAGCAGGTCGCTGCCGAAGCTGCGCGAGGTCTGGCCGACCCGCAGCTGGTTGAGCGCGCGTGGGCTGAGGGTCCAGGAGTGCTCGGCGACCAGCGCCGAGGAATGCGTCCGGGAGTCGCCCAGGACGCCGGACGAGATGCGCCCGCTGCCGTCGGGCAGCGGCGTGACCGGCGTGCTGTGGTCCTGCCAGCGCGCCCAGCGTGCAAAGACGCGGTGACGGGCGCTGAAATCGTGATCCATGCGCAGGCCGAACTGCAACTGATCTTGTGCTTCTGAGCCCAGGCGACGGTAGTTATTTGCTCCTGGGCGGCTGACCTGCGGGTAACGGCCGGCCGCCCGGAGCGCGACGGGGTCGAGCCGCGCGGCTGGGATGCGGGCGTTTGGGAAGACATCGCGCAAGACGCCGTCGGGCCCCGCGGCGGTCGTGGCGGGGTCGTAGAGTGTCGTCGCCACGCCGGAAAAGTCGCCGCCAAGCTCAGCCTGGGTCGGGACGGTGCTCGCGAGCGTTCGTCCGGTGCGGAGCGCGGAGGCTTGCAACTCGGCGAAGAAGAAGGTGCGGTTGCGCCGCAGCGGGCCGCCTAAGGTTCCGCCGTATTGGTTGCGGCGGAAGAGGGGCTTGGCTCGGCCCGGGGTGAAGAGGTTGCGGGCGTTGAGCTTCTCGTGCCGGAAGAACTCGAACAACGTCGCGTGCAGATCGTTCGTGCCCGATTTGTGGCGCACCTGCACGACGCCGCCGTTCGAGCGGCCGAACTCGGCGGAATAGCTGTTCAGGTCGACACGAAGCTCCTCGATGGCGTCGATCACCGGATAGTAGGCCACTTGACCCGGCTCCGGCTGCAGCACGCTGACCCCGTCGTAGACATATTCGTTCGTGCGCGGGCGGCTGCCGTTGAGCCGCGGGAAGGCCGAGCCGCGCGGCAGCGCGACGCCAGGCAGGGTCGCGATGAGCGGGACGAAATTGCGTCCGTCGAGCGGCAGCCCCTCGACGAGCTTTTCGCTGACCACGGCCGAGACGCCGCCGCGGCCGGTCTGGAGCAGGGCGCCGACGCGCGCACTTCGAGCGCCTCGCTCCGGCCAGCCAGACGCAGTTTCGCCTCGAGCAGGGTACGGTCGCCGGTGCGCAGGCGCAGCTCGTCTCCCGTCCAACTTTCGAACCCGTCGCAGTCTACCTGAACGCGGTAGCCGCCCGGCTCGAGCCCTAGGAGCTTGAGGTTGCCCTGTCCGTCGGTCGTTCCCGAGCGCATCCGCCCGCGGCTCAATTCTTCGACGAGCACTATCGCTCCCTCAACCGGGCGTCCGCTCGGGTCGAGCGCCGTCAGATCGAGCTCCGCCGTACCTGCTTGGCCGTGGAGCAGACACGCAGTCACCAGCGCAATTCCGAAAAGTCTCTTGAAAGATGACAAATGGCATACTATCAGGACAAGTCGCCAGGCTATCGAGTGTCTTGTATGCTTGTCAATAGAATGGGTGGCATTACAAACCGGTTGCGTGAGCTGCGGGAGCGAAGCGCACTTTCGGGCGCGGCGCTGGCCGAGCGCGTCGGTGTGACGCGCCAGGCCATCCATGCCATGGAGAGCGGCGCCTACGCGCCCAATACGGCGGTTGCCCTTAAGCTCGCACGCGTATTGGGGGTCAGTGTGGAGGAGCTGTTTCAACTCGCGGAAGATGCAGAGCCCCAACAGGAGCGCGTGGAGTTACTGGGAGAGCAGCCCCGCGTCGGGGCGCCGCTGACGCTCTGCCAAGTAGGCTCGCGAGTCGTAGCGGCGCCCTGGTCGCCAGATGTGTTTACGCTGCCTGTGGCTGACGCCAGCGCGGCGGGCTCGGCGGATTCCGGGCGCGTAGACGCCATGGTTTGGCGCGCGGCGCCGCAAGCCGATGAACGCTTGTTGCTGGCCGGGTGTGACCCAGCGGCATCCCTTCTGGCGGATCATCTGCGTCGTGCGTCCGGCGTCGAACTGGTTGCCGTGCCGAGTTCGAGCAAGGCGGCGTTGCGTGCACTGGCTGACGGACTGGTCCACATGGCGGGGACACACCTTGCCGATGGGGCAGCGCGCGCGCCCAAAGGTTGCCGTGCGTTCACCTTCGCCGAGTGGGAGGAAGGGCTGGTGGTTGCCGCGGGCAATCCGAAGAAGCTGCGTGGGTTCGAAGACCTCGCGCGGCCGCGTTTGCGCATCGTCAATCGCGAACCCGGCGCAGGCAGCCGCGCTTTGCTCGATGCCGGCTTGGCAAAGGCGGGCGTACCGCAAGGCAAAGTGGCCGGTTATGACCGCATCGCGTCGGGCCACCTGGCGGCAGCGCTGGCGGTGAGCCGCGGCGAGGCGGATTGCTGTGTTGCACCGCGGGTCGCGGCCCAGGTCTTTGGGCTCGGATTTCTACCGCTGCAAAGCGAGCGCTACAACTTGGTCATCCCCAAGGCTTGGATCGATCGACCGGCTTTGCAGGCGGTTCTCGATGCGTTGCAACGGGCATCCTTTCGTCGGCAGTTGCGGTTGCTCGGTGGGTATGACGTCTCGGCGACCGGCAGCGAGGTCAGCTAGCGCAGATAGTAGAGACTCAGCCGTGGCAAGGCTGCCTTTTCGAGCGCTGCACGCTGCTGGTATTGCTTCTCGAGCATGGCTAACTGCGGCGCTTGCATCTTCGAGCGATAGGGCGCCAAGTGGGCGTCCATGTCTTGGCGGATGGCGAGGAGATCGTCTTCGCTGAGGCCTTGCATGACGGCTGCGAGCACGCGTTCCTCCATCACGGAAAGGCGCTGCTCGACGGCTTCGAGGTCGTCCATATCGCCCTCGCGCGCGGCTTCGGCGAGCTGGTCAAGCGAGGCGGCGGTTGCGGTCAACGTTTCCGCCTGCGCAGGTGGCAGCTTGACGGCGGCTTCGCGCACCAAGCCGGCGTTTTCGGCCAGATAGGCAGCGATGCGGTCAGGCTCGAAACCCGCGTCGCGGTTGGCCTCCGGCTCGCCTGCGCGCGTGTCGCCCTCAGCAATCTCGCGAGCGGCCTCGAGCACCTCCTGCGTGCAATAGGCGACGGAGTTGACCTGACGGAACTTGCGTTTGCGCTTGTGGTATTTCTCGAACGCGCGGTCAATTCCCTTCAGCGCCGCTTCGAGCGGCACGCCGGAATCCTTCCAGGATTCGAGCAGCGCCCAGTCGAGGGGCGAGAGCAGAAACAGGCCCGAACCGCGCGCCTGCTGGAAGTGTTGTTCGACTTCGGTGAAGTAGTTGAAGTAGCTCAAAGCTCAAGATCGCGCGTTCTGGCTAACGCCAGTAGAAAAGACCGTTGAAGATCAGCTTGAAGGTTGCATTGGACTGCGCGCGGTATTGGGGCCGGATGCCGAACAGCACCACGTGTCCGCGGCCGACCTGGACGTCCATCACGGCGCTGCGGTTGGCGAGTAGGTCTTCACCAAGCAACCAGCCCGAGGCCAGCACATTCGTTGCGCGTAGCGCAGCGCTCTGCGGACCGGGTCCGGAGCCGCGGTTGTAAGCCGGACGGAAAGCCGGGCCTTCTTCAAACCGACCGCCTCGCGCGGCCGCATGCCGAAGCACAGGGGATGTGAAACGTTGACTTCTGCGTTGAGCAACGACCCCGGCGCGTAAAAACGCTTCGAGCTGACGTCGGCGAGCAAGTTTTCCACCGGCAAGTCGAGCTTTTCGATCGCGTAGGAGGAAGCGGAGTTGAACGAAAGGATGACACCGCCGGCCTCGGCGAACGCGCGCAAGGCGACTGCGCCATCGTCTTCGATGCCACCGGTGTACTCGGGCGGAACGCGCGCTCCACGATAGGACACGCCTTGGATGTAGCCGGCCTGCAAAACCTTGGCGGAGGCGTCAGGCAGGATGATGACGTCGAAATCTGACCGCAAGCCGCCGCGGCGGATGCGGGCATTGTCGAGCCGCTGCGGGTGAAACTCGTATTGCTCGAGCAGCCAGCGCGTCCAGCCCTCGTCCATGATCGGCGTGAAGCCCGAGTAGAGACCGATACGCGGTGCGCGCAGTCGACGGTGGACGCTCGGCGGTTCGCCAGCTCCTTCAAAGCGCACGCCGAGAGCGTTGGCGAGCTCAGTCGGCAGATTGCCCGCTTCCTCGGCCGCGATGTAGAAATCTCCGCTGTTTTCGTTGCGAAACACCGGCACGCCGGCTGCGAGCAGGCGGTTGACTGCGATCCAGGTGTTGCTCCACGCCGGAGACAGACGCAGAGTGGCCGTCGACGCTACGCGTCCTGGGGCGGGACGGACACGCTCCGCCGGTCCCACGTCGGCCCGGAATGGGCGATCGATCTGGTGCACGTCCACGCCGAGCAGCAGCGGCAGCGAGTGCGCCGTGACGTCATAGGGTTGGCGCGGAGGCCCCCCGGGGTACGCGCGCAAGTCTGGATAATCCTGCTTTTCGAGGAGCGTCTTCGCGAAGTTTGCGAAGGGTTGCTGCATCGATATCACGTAGTCGCCTTCGCGGAAGTTGCGGCCCGCGGCGACGAAGTCCCGCCGCGAGCGTCGAATCTCGATTGAGCCGCGCTCGAGCGTTTCGAGCAATCGCGTCATCGCATTCGGGTCGAACTGGTCGCGCGGCACGACGAAGGCGGAGGGGGATAGACGATCCATCACGCGCTGGCCGATGCGATAGAAGTTTCGCAGCAAGGTGCGACGTCCCACTGCGGCCTGGTGCAACACGGTTTCGAACGTGATCAGTTGCTGGTCGACAATGTCGCGCAACTTCCATTCGCCGCCCGGCCAGGGCTCGAGAAAATTCCAACTGCTTTGCTGCGCGTTGAACCCGCGCCCGTTGGTCTGCAGCGATTCAAACGGAACGGTAATCGGCGTGGCGTAGTTCACGCTCGCCGATTCGGAAAGTAGGCGCAGACCGTGATGGTAACTCTGATAATGCCGCGCCGGCGTGAAGAAATCGTAGATGCCGTTGATGACCACGCCTTTGCGGCCGGCGGCGGTCAGATCGGACGCCATCTCCGTACCGTAGGCGTTCATCTGCTGGACGATAAGAGGGTCGACATTCGGGTCGACGGGATCGGCCCATGGCGGAACGAAAATGCGTGCGCCGGTCGTGCCCATCTGGTGGATGTCGTAGACGATCTGCGGCCGCCACACGTTCTGGACTTTCTCGACGGTCAGCCGCGTCTCGGCCTGGGTGAACATGTACCAGTCGCGGTTGTTATCGTGGCCGACATATTTGTGATAGAGCTCGACCATGGGCGCGCCTTCGTAAGGCGTGCCGAGCCAGCGGCGATACCACTGAGTGACCTTGTCGACGCCGTCGGGGTTCAGCGAAGGCACGAGCAAGAAAATGGTCTCTTGCAGAATGGCGCGGTGCCGCGGGGTATCTTCGGTGACCAGGTCGTAGAGAAACTCCATGGCAGTCATCGTGGAGGCGACCTCGGTCGAGTGGACCGAGCAGGTGATGAGCACCACGGACTTGCCTTGCTCGATGAGCGACTCGGCGACTTCGGGCGTCGTGCGCCTCGGGTCGGCTAGGCGCTGCTGGATGTCCGCGTAGTAGTCGAGACGCGCGAGTGTAGCAGGCGTCGAGATGGCGACGAGCAGGAAGGGACGATCTTCGGTCGTGCGCCCGATCTCCGAGACCTGCACATAGGGTGACGCGGCGTCGACACGCCGGTAATAACGCACGACTTCCGCCCAGTCCACCAGTTTGCGGTCCGCGCCCATCCTGTGGCCGAAGTGCGATTCCGGCGACGGAACGGCGGCCTGGGCCGCAAACGGATGTGAAAGAACGAGTAGAACGAACGCGAGAGTGCGAGACGACCCCGATGGGATCATCTTTCTACTATACCGGCGCGAGACGGGCGCAACAGATTCGTCCTCCAGTGTGGGTTCCTTCGTCGTATGATGATGCCGATGACCAAGACCGTCTCGATCCTGTTGGCTGCCGCCGCTCTGTGTTTCGCCGGGGAGCCGCTTCCTAAAGATCAACAGATCGCTTCCGCGTTGCAGGCCGCGCCAAAGGAGCTACGCGAAGGCGCCGGCGTCCTCGGGTGGACCGCCGCCGGCAAGGTGGTTGAGCTGCGCAAGGGCTCCAACGAGCTGCTTTGCCTGGCCGACGACCCGCGCGACGAAAACTTCTCAGTGGCCTGCTACCACAAGGACCTCGAGCCCTTCATGGCGCGCGGTCGCGAACTGGCCGACCAGGGACACAAGGGCAAGGAGCGCCACGAGATTCGCTGGAAGGATGTGGATGAGGGCCGTGTAAAGATGCCTCGCGAGCCGCGTATGCTTTATGTGATGACCGGCAAAGGCTTTGATGCGACGAAAGGCGAGGTCACGGATTCCTATCTGCGCTGGGTGGTCTACGTTCCCTACGCGACGCCGGAATCGACCGGGCTACCGGTGACCTCTGGCAATGCGCCTTGGCTGATGTACCCCGGCACCGCCGGCGCGCACATCATGATCAGCCCGCCAAAGGCGAAGTGACGTGGCGTTGCGGACAGCAGTACTCGCCATTGCTTTCGCCGTCATCCTCCCCGCCCAGTCGCTGCGGGTGATGACGTTCAATGTGCGCTATCCCAACCCCGAGGATGGCGCGAACATTTGGGAGAACCGCCGCGAGCTGCTCGTTGATACGATCCGGCGCTCGGACCCGGACGTGTTCGGCACGCAGGAGATGTTCTACTCGCAGGGGGCTTTCATTGCGGAACAGTTACCGCAATATGAGTGGTTCGGGGTGAGCCGGCGCGGAAACCACGAAGACGAGCACATGGGCGTGTTCTACAAGCGCGGCAAGCTGTTTCCGCTCGAGTCGGGAAACTTTTGGCTGTCGGAAACGCCGTCCGTGGCTGGTTCGATGTCGTGGGATGTGAGCCTGCCGCGCATGGTGACCTGGGCGCGGTTTCGCGAGGCTTCGGGGCGGGAGTTTTGGCTCTACAATACGCACTTCCCGCATCGCCAGGAAGACGCGGCGGCGCGCTTCGAGTGTGCCAAGGTGATTGCGGCGGACATCGCCAAGCGCGTGCCGGCCGATGCGGACTTGATCCTGATTGGAGACTTCAATTCGTCGGCTGACAGCGACGTGCATGAGCTGCTGACGAAAAAGCTCGAAGACTCGCGCGCGACGGCGAAGCAGAAGCTGGGGCTCGAGACGACGTCGAGCCGCTGGGTGGGCGCGAAGGAAGGCCGGCGGATCGACTGGGTGCTCTACCGCGCCGGATTGCAGCCGTTGGTGAATGAGACGGTCGAATTCCACCGCAGCGCGAGTTATCCGTCGGATCACTACCCGGTGTTCGTGGAGTTTTTGCGGGACTAGATTTTCTCTCTCGCGCTGCGCAGCTTGTCGTCGATGGTTTGTTCGCGGTCGGTACGCGTGCCTAGGCGAACGCTGGTGGTGACGCGCGGCGCGCCATCTCGTGGACGACCTCGTGGCAGCGGCGCAGGCCTTCGAAGACGGCGTCCCATTCCCCTTCGACGTTGGTGCCGTAGGCGTGCAGGCGCGGCTGAAGGCCTGCCTCGGCGAGCGCACGCGCTCGCAGGCGGCGACGTGCTTCGAGACGGAGACGCCCACGCCCAGAGGACGATGCAAAAGTCGGCGATGACGTGCATGGTTTGATTGTGGCTCGAACGCTAGTGGAAGTCGTGCGACTCGACTTCGAGCTCGATTTCGCCCATCGGCTCTAGGAAATCTGTCTTGACCGCGATCGAGCCGTCGACTTTCTGCAACGAACCTTCGCCGATCAGGAACGACTCGTGCATCACGGTCAGCCGAAAATCCTGGAAGACGTCCGGAGTTCAAGATCAGATTCAGGGAGCTCGGTTTCGTCTTCGAGGGTGATGAAGCAAAGCCTTTCGCTGTACCAGGGCGCTGGCGCGTGATTACGGCGTCGGCGACGCACCCGGCGGCCGTGCGGGATGGATTCGAGCTCGTGTGCACTGAACACGTTGCGCTCGATTAGGGCAGGGCGCAGGTAGTGCATCGGGTGACGCCCGGTGGTCATGCCCGAACCGCGGTAGTCGGCGTCGGGCGTTCGAGCAGGTCATTTGGGCGAGCGGTCCGGGCGCGGGCAGGCTATCGTCTTGCGACTCGAACAGCGGACCTACGGGGCGATAGGCGCGCTCGATCTGCCACAGCGCTTCGCGCCGGTGGACGCCCTCGCCCAGCTGGTTGAGCGCGCCGATCTCGGCGAGCACGTCGAGTTCCGGTTTGGTCAGGCGGGTTCGCCGAACAAAGTCTTCCATCGACCGATATGGCCGCTTGGCGACGATCGCCTCGGCGGCTTCACGGCGCAGGCCGGAGACGTAGCTCAAGCCAAGCCGCATCTCGGCGTCTGCGGTCACCTCGCAGTCGACGGCCGAGAGCGTCACGTCGATCGGCCGCACGCGGACGCCGTGGCGCTGGGCGTCCTTGACGAGCACTGCCGGTGAGTAAAAGCCCATCGGCTGGCAATTGAGCAGCGCAGTCGAAGACTGCCGGGTAGTGGCGCTTGAGATAGGAGCTGGCGTAGGCCAGCAGCGCAAAGCTCGCCGAGTGCGATTCCGGGAAGCCGTAAAGCGCAAACGACGTGATCGAGAGCACGATTTGCTCCGCCGCTTCGCCGACGATGCCGTTGCTCGCCAGCCCCTCGCGCAGTTTGCGTTCGATCGAGCCCATGCGTTCGACCGAGCGCTTGAAGCCCATTGCGCGCCGCAGCTCTTCGCCTCGCCGCCGGTGAAGTTCGCCGCCACCATCGCGATACGTAAGAGCTGCTCCTGGAACAGCGGCACGCCGAGCGTGCGACGCAGCACGGGTTCGAGCGAGGGGTGCGGATAGGTCACCGGCTCGCGACCGCGGCGGCGGTTCAGGTACGGGTGCACCATGTTGCCGGTGATGGGCCCGGGCCGAATGATGGCGACCTCGACGACCAGGGTCGTAGAAGTTCTCCGGGCGCATGCGCGGCAGAGTGGCCATCTGGGCGCGGCTCTCGATCTGGAACACGCCGACGGTGTCGGCCTGCTGGATCATGTCATAAGTCTCCGAGGTCGTCGGGCGGAATGCGCGCGAGGTCAAAGTCGCCGCCGCGTGCGCGAATGATTTGGACGCTCTGCTCGAGCGCGGCCATCATGCCCAGGCCCATCGACCTTGATAATCCCCGCGAGATCCGCACAGTCTTCCTTGTCCTGCACCACCACCAGTAGGCATCGGAGGCGTTTTCGAGCGGCACGGCGTCGAGATCCCCCTGGCAGATGACCATACCGCCGGGTGTTGCCCCGCAGGTGACAGCCAGGCCCTGCATCTGCATGCACATTTGCAGCAAATGGCCCACGCGCGGGTGCGGGCGTCGAAGGCCGGCGGCGACGGGGCCTGGTTGATGAGCGTCGTGGTCGTCGGTGTATTCAGCTATGGATGCACTTTGAAAGGCGCGCGATCATTTCCTCGGGAAAGCCCAGCGCCTTACCCGCCTCGCGCACGGCCATCTTGCGGTAAGTGATGACGTTCGCCGTCATGCCGGCGCCGCGTTCGCCGTAGCGGCGGTAGACGTGTTGGATGACCTGTTCGCGCTGGTCACCCGAGGGCAGGTCGATGTCGATGTCGGGCCATTCGCCCCGCTCGTCGGACAGAAAGCGCTCAAAGAGCAGCTCCATGCCGACTGGGTCGACGGCAGTGATGCCGCAGGCGTAACAAACGGCGGAGTTGGCCGCCGATCGCATGGCGAGAGAGGATGCCGTTGCGCCGTGCGTATTCGACGATGTCCCACACAATCAGGAAGTAGCCTTCCAAGTGCAGGCGCTCGATCACGCCCAGCTCGTGCTCGATTTGCCGAAAGGCCTTTTCGCGGTGAGGCGAATCGCGGTAACGTTCGGCAGCGCCGCGCAGCGCGATCTGGCGTAGGTAGCTGGTTGGCGTCTCGCCGGGCGGCAGCGGGTATTTCGGGAACTCGTATCCCAGATTGCCGAGCGTGAAGTCGAGCCGACGTCCCAGCTCGCGGCTATTCACAAGCGCTTCGGGAATGTCCCGAAAAAGATGTTGGAGCGCTTTGTCCGATTTGAGGAAGCGTTCGGAGTTGGAGTCGAGCAGGCGGCCCGCGTCGTCAAGCTTGCGCTTGAATCGTAGGCAGGTAAACACGTCATAGAGCGCCTTGCGCGACTCGGTGGCGTAGCGTACGGCGTTGGAGGCGACCAGCGGAAGGCCGTAGCGACGAGCGAGCTCGATGCGGGCTTGGTTGTCGCGCTCCTGCTCGCGTCGCATATGGCGTTGCAGCTCGACGTAGACGTTGCGCGGGCCAAAGATGCCGCGAACAGGGTCCTCATCCCGGACGTCGTGCAATAGCGCGACCAAGCCGGGGGAAAAATCGTCGAGATCTTGCCAGGTCGCGCGGCCTTCGCCTTTGGGCGCGCGCAGGTTCATCCGCGTGAGCAGGCGGCAAAGGTTCTGGTAGCCGCGCCGGCTCTCCACCAACACGGTCAGCCGACGATCGAGCTCGGCGTTGCGGACGCCTTTTTTGATGTTTGGCTGCTCGAGCGAGATCTCCGCGCCAACCGCCTTGACGCCCGCCTGCCTGGCGGCTTTGAAGAAACGCGGGGCGCCGGAGACCGAATCGCGATCGCCACAAAGCGACGGCCTTCGTACTCGAGGCGCTGGGCTTCGGTGATCAGATCCTCTGGGTCGGAGAGCCCCTTCGAGGAAGCTGAAGCCCGAGGCGGCGTGGATCTCGGTGGGCAAACGCTCTCAGTTTACGGTTTGCCCGCCCGGGCTAGAATCGGTTCATGCGGCTTCTGTTCCTGCTCTTGTTGATCGCCGCGGCGAGCGTTGCAGCGCCGGTTGCGGACTGGCGACGCCAGGGTCGATTCGCTCGTCCAACTCTACGAGCATCTGCATCGCAACCCGGAGCTGTCCTACTACGAGGAGAAGACGGCGGCGCGGCTGGGTAGAGGAGCTACGCGCCATGTCGACGTCACCGAGAACGTCGGCGAGCACGGCTTCGTGGCCGTAATGCGCAACAGCGACGGACCCGTCGTGATGGAGCGCACCGACCTCGGCGGCCTGCCCGTGGTCGAGCAAACCGGACGCGGCTATGCGAGCGACGTGCGCACCAGCGACGACCAGGGCCGCGACGTGGGCGTGATGCACGCTTGCGGGCACGACATCCGCATGGTCGTTCGTCGGCGTGGCGCGGGCGCTCGCCAAGAGCGAAGGTGGCGAGGCACGGTGGTGATGATCGGGCAGCCGGCGGAAGAGCGCGTGGACGGCGCGCGGCTGATGTTGGCCGACGGCCTGTTCGAAAAATTCCCCAACCGGATACGCCGTGGCGCTGCACGTGGCCGCCGACCTGCCGGTGGGCAAGGTGGGCTACACGCCGGGCTATGCGATGGCGAACGTCGATTCGGTCGACATCACCGTGCGCGGCGTGGGCGGACACAGCCTGGCCGCTACAAGACCAAGGACCCGGTCGTGCTGGCCGCGCAGATCGTGCTCGCCCTCCAGACCATCGTCAGCCGCGAGACCTCGCCGCTTGATTCCGCCGTCGTCACGGTCAGGTCGATCCATGGCGGAGACAAGCACAACGTGATCTCGGACGAAGTGAAGATGCAACTCACCGTGCGCACCTACGCCGATGAGACGCGCCAGCGTGTGCTCGATTCCATTCGCCGGATCAGCCTCTATACGGCGAGCGGTAGAAGCGTGCCAGCCGACCGCGAGCCCATCGTCACCGTGCTCGAGAAGGAGTCCACGCCGTCTACCTACAACGACCCGCGCTCGCAGAATCTCGCCGGTGTGGCGGAAAACATTGGGGGCGGAGAATGTGGTCGAAACCGATCCCGTGATGGGCGGCGAAGACTTTTCGTTGTTTGGGCGAACCGACGATAAGATCCCGATCATGATGTTTTGGCTCGGGACGATCGACCAGCCACGCTTCGACAAGGGCGGTCTGCCGCCGTTGCATTCCGGGCTCTACTGGCCTGATCCCGCACCCTCGATTCGGACCGGCGTGCGCGCCATGACCAGCGGCTGTGCTCGACCTGCTCTCAAGCCGTGAGCCAGGATTTTGTGAATCATTTGCCCGGACAGCAGCATCCAACCCAATGTAACCTGGAGTCACAGGACGAATCCTAGGAGCATTAGTAAGATGGCAGGACCGAATACCCTCGAATTCACCGACACGAACTTCGACAGTGAAGTGTTGCAATCCGATCAACCCGTACTGGTCGATTTTTGGGCGACCTGGTGCGGCCCTTGCCGCATGATTGCGCCTTCGGTCGACGCCGTTGCGACGGAGTTTGCCGGTAAGGCGAAGGTGGGCAAGGTGGACGTGGACCACAACCAGGCGGTTGCAGCCCGCTACCAGGTGCGCGGCATCCCCACGCTGCTGGTCTTCAAGAACGGCCAAGTCGTCGATCAGGTGGTCGGCGCGGTACCGAAGGAGAAGCTGGCGCAGTTGCTCGAATCGCACGTCTAAGCGCTGCCCCTGGCGGCCTGTTCGAAGTTCGAACGCCCGGCTTGGTTTCGCACCAGCCGGGCGTTTGTCTATCCTGATTCGAACGCATGAATCATGAGCCGAGCGCACTTGGCGGGAGACACCGCTATCCGAGCAAAGCCGAGTTCGTCTACTTGCTGCTGTGCAGTATTTTCCTCGGGTCGCTGGTCGTCACCAATCTGATCGCGAACAAGTTCTTAACCGTGGACGCGGGCTTTAAGGTCTTCGTTCTCTCAGCCGGGGCCTTGCCCTACCCACTCACGTTTCTGGTGACCGACCTGTTGTCAGAGATTTACGGGCATCAGCGAGCGAACCAAGTCTGGGTCAGATTTGCGGTCTCGATGTTCGTCTTGTTCGCGCTCTGGCTCGGTGCACAGTTCCCGGCCATCCCGGAATCTCCGGTCAGCGACGAAACCTACTTTGCGGCTTTCCACAACGCCTGGCGCGTGATTGCCGCTTCGATGACGGCTCATCTGACGCCCAGCTCGTCGACGTGCGCCTGTTCCACTTTTGGAAAGACCTGACCAAAGGCAAGCACCTGTGGCTGCGGAACAACGGGTCTACGATCTTGTCGCAGTTGGTGGACTCGGTGCTGGTGGTTCTCGTGCTGTTTTGGGGTCGGCAGAGCCCGGACTTCATGATGGCGACGATCTGGGATCTGCGGCTTCACAAGGCGATCGTGGCGTTTTCCGACACGCCGTTCTTTTACGCCGGCACGTTTTTCCTGGAAAAGTACACCGGGGTCAGCTCCCCCGTCATCCGGGCTCGGTGTCGGTCTGACGGCAAGCTGGCCGCCGCTGCCACGAGCGAGCCGCCACCGGAGCGTTGAGAACATCTTTACAGCGTTTTGCATCTTCGAATAGCCAGCCGGTGTTGCCGTCGCGTTGCAGGATCTCGATGCGCTCGACGGGCGGGCGCCAGCGTGCGCGCCGACTTTCAGGGCAGGCGACGCGTAGCGTCTCGATGTAGGCGTCCTGCGTGATCTCTTCCGCGCTGAGCCGCAGGCGCATCAGCCCGCCGCTGACGGCGACGCCCTCCACCGCCCACTCGGTGAGCCCGGCCTGGCTCATCGCCGCTGCTAGCCCGATAGCAGGCTTCGCCGCATGCGCGCTTACGCCCTCGGGGTAGGAGTGTTCGCTCAGCGCCCAAGCTCCGAGCATCAAGGCGACGGCGATCGCTGCTCGCCGCACTTGGACCGGTCGGAAGCGACTGCGCCAGTCCAGGCCGCGCCGCTGCGTCTTCGATGGCCTCGTTCAACCTTACGCTTTGTGCAACTTCGCGCCGCTGAGCCGGGCTCCGCGCCAGTCGCAGTAGCGTAGGTCCGAGCCGGAGAGATCGGCTTTGCGGAGATCCGCCCGCCGCAGACTGGCAGCCACCAACGAGGCTCCTCGCAGGTCCGCACCATGTAGGTCGTAGCCGCGCAAGTTCGCGTCCGGCAAAGCCGCCCCGCGCAGGTCCGGCATCACGCGTGGGTGTTCGGCCCTCCAGTCGTTCCAGGCGAGCACGCCGCTGTGGAGCATTTCTGGGCGTTCGGATCTGGCCACGACGCTTCGCTCAGATCCCATCGGCAGGAGTTGAGCGCAAGATTAAGGCGGCCTTGGGCGGTACGAAACGCCACTTCCGCTGTTAGCATCTAACCAAGCAGCTCTTGTCGTACCTCAATCTCGCGCTCTGGTTGGCATCGCCACGCTTGCGTTCGCCACGCACGCGTTCGCCATCGAGCTGCGCATCGAGAACCTCAGGCAACGTCGACGTCGTGATCGCAATGACGGTGAGTTCGGCGCAGATCACACTAGCCCCGACCGTGAGCCGCGCCCGGACGATTGCAGGGCCAAGCGCGAAGAAGACGCGTTTGTGTTGAGCTGCGACCCGACAGATGGTGCACGAGTCGATCTGAGCGTGCGCGCGCCATTCGGCTCGACGATCAACGTCAAGACCGATGCCTAAGCAAGATCTCGCTCGAGGGTTTCCCGACGCAGTTTACCGGCGTCACGGAGACAGGCGAGATCGACCTGACTTGCCCCTGGGAGGCGACTGGTTTTTGCTCTTCGGGGTTGCCGAGCCCAAGAAACTCGTGCTACCGAAGGGCTACAAGTTTCGCAGCGAAGTCGATGTCATTCCTGGCCTGAGCTGGATCATTGAGGACAAGCTGAGCGAAGAGGCGGTGACCTACGGCCGCGTCCGCCTCGAGAGCTGAGCGTTCGAAGGCAGTACGACTCCACGACATGCCTATCCCGCCGGACTCGCCGATCAAGATGACCTGGTTGGCCGAGCCGATCGTCAAGAATCTGATTCGGACGAGCCGCCAGCCCGCCAAGCGTTCGCCCGAGCCGAAGAAGCGCAACGTCGAAGTTTTGGCTCATGCCTCCAACTTGAGCGCAAGCCCGGACCCGGACGGCACGCCGCTGTTTCGCTCGGACGTGCGGATGGTCAACCTCTCCGCCGCGGTTTACGACGCTGGGGGCCGTCCGCTAGTTGGGCTCAAGCAGGATGACTTCACCGTCATCGAAGACGGCCAGAAGCAGACAATCGACGCAGCGCGTTCGGAGGAAGCTCCGTTCAATTTGGCGATTTTGCTCGATTTGAGCGCGAGCACCAAGCATAGCCGCGAAGAGATGAAGCAGATCGCCGAAGGCTTCGTGAAGATCGCCAGACCGCAGGACAAGATCGCTGTTTATGCGCTGTTCAACAATTGGTTTGGGGTGATCTCGCATCTGAGTGAAGATCACGATTCGGCATTGGCGCAGATCGACGAGATTCCGAATTTGACAGGTTCAACGCCGCTTTACGACGCGATTGTGCTTGGCTGGAACGAAGATTTGGCCAAACACAAGGGCGAGCGCAATGCCATGATCGTGATCACCGACGGGCAGGATAACCGGTTCGCCGGCACGGGCTTTCCATCGAAGACAAGCGATGGCGAGCTCGCCGAGGCTTCCAGGGCCATGGAGACGCTGATCTACCCGATCTTCTTGGGCGAGCCCGTCGACTCCTACGACAAGAACAGTTGGGGTATGAAGGCGTACCAGAAGCTGCGCGAGATCGCCGCCGCGTCGGGCGGGCGTGTGTTCGAAGCGGGCCTGGCGGATGATCGCACAAACCTCTACCAGCGCGTGGCCGACGATCTGCGAAGCGTTTACTCGATCTCCTACTACCCGGAGAACCAGGACTTTGACGGCGAATTCCGCACGGTACAGATCCTGGTGGATAAGCTCGGAGCCAAGGTGCGCGCGAGAGATGGCTACTACGCGCGGTAGCGGGTGTGACAGATTTTTGCGGAAAACGTCGCTCTTGTAGGTTGAGCGCATGCGCGCGAGGAGGTTGGCGATGGGTCTCCCCCCGCTCGGTTGGCAACGCCCTCGATTGCGTCTACTCGACGAAGAGCTGCATCTCGACCCCGAGATTGAAGCGCAGATCCGAGTCTTGCAGGCGGAGATTCAGCGAGGTCGCTTTCAGCGCATCTTGCTTCGTCCCGATTTCTCCCAGTTCTCGCAGTCTCATCTGAGCTGGATGTTGCGCCAGCCTCTTCCGGCGCCGCGTCCGCCCTTAGTCCCAGCGGGCGCTGGCCCGTCGACGCCACGCCCCGCCCAGATCGGCGACCTCGGGCGCGCGGTTTGGGCTGTTCCGGCGCTGCGGCAGGCCGTCACCCAGTTGGGCGAAGAAGCGACCCGTGACCTGCGCCGCGGTTGGAGTCAGGCCGGCGCCGGAGAGCGGGCCGCCATCGTCAGTACGGGGCTTCTGATTACCGGAGGCGCGCTAGCTGGTGCGCTCGCGAATGACCAGTCGCGCCTGGATCTGCTGACGTTTGTGGACGGCAGGAACATCCCGGTGCCCGGCGTGGATGGGCTTTCGTTCCGGCTAACGCGGCGCGGCTCAAGCCTGTCCGGCGGAGGCGTGACTGCGCCTCTTGGCGTCCCTGGCTTGAGCCTGCGAGGCAACTTCACCGCCGGTGAGGGCGACCGTTGGCTGCGTAATGCGCAATACGACGTGTTCCTCTCGTTCGACCTGATGCAGTATCTGCGCAGTCGGCGCTAGATGCCGCCGCCGTCGGCGAACTTCATCTCGACGTCCAGCTTCATGCGGGAGCGCTCTTCCGCGGCATGCTGCATCGCCTTGCGCATTGCTTCGGCCTCGGAATCGCCTTCGGTCGCGAGCCATGTGGGGGCGACGTCCACGGTGATGGGGCGCGAATGGTGGATCAGGTAGCCTCCATTGAGCGGATCGTGGCGCATCGGCTGCATGCGTCCGGCGGCGGAGACGGCGCGCGAGAGTAGGCGGCACGGGCCGGTTTGCTCTGGCCGCCAGGAGTATTCCCACATCGTCCACGAGTAGGGCGCGTTCATTCCGATCAGATTGGCCTGAGTCCAGTTGCGTCCGCCGTCCACACTCACCTCCACCGCTGCGACGGCGTCCGGGCCGGCCCAGGCTACGCCGAAGATGCGGTTGAGACCGACGCCCACGCGGCCGCCGTCGGCCGGCTGTAGGATCTCGGACTTCGGTTGCATTTCGCCAACGATCTCGTTGTGCATGCCGCTCGCCGTGCGGCGGTTCACTGTGTATTTCGTCGACTGGTAGTAGCCCTTGAACGCTTTGTCGGTGACATGGATGCCGGTCAGCCATTTGACAGACGCGACGCCGTACCAGCCTGGCACGATCAGGCGCAGCGGGTAGCCGTGCTCCGCCGTCAGGGGCTCGCCGTTCATTTCAGTGGCGAGCAGGATGTCGTCGCCGAGCGCCGTTTCGAGCGGCAGGCTACGCGCGAAGGCCATGGTTTGTGGATGGTCGGATTCGACTCCCCGGTCAGCGCCGCTGAAGACGACTTCGCGCGCAGCCTCCGAGAGGCCGGCCATTTCGAGCACCAAGCGCAACGGAACGCCTGTCCATTCGGCGTGCCCAATCGCGCCCGCGCCCCATTGGACGCCGTGGGTTTCCTGCTCGAGAAACGAGCGGCCATTGCCAGCGCACTCCATGGTGGCAAACACGCTGCGGGCGGGGAAGCGTGCAATCTGTTCAAAGCTCAGCTCGAGAGAGTTCTCGACCAACCCGCCGACCTTGAGGCTCCAGCTTGCCAGGTCGAGCCGCGGTACGTCGAAGTGGTTGCGCACGAAGAACAGCCGCGTGGGCGTGACCCAGCTTCGCAGGTCGGAAAGCGGCGTTTCGCTGTTCTCCGGTTCCTCGACAATGACGCGGCGGGCGAGCTCGGGAATGGACATCGGCCTACAGTTTGCCACGGGCTGGCCCGGGCCGTCGAGGGTCGATTTGTTGATTTAAAACGACTTAAATCAATGTAAAGTCGATCGAGAATAAGGTGAATGCGCCATGGGGAGAGCGGCTTCCCGGCGCTCTGCTACCATCCGGCTCGTGGCCTCCACCCGGCTGAGCAGCCTGTCCTTCTTCAAGAAACGCACGGCGCCGCCCGGGACCCGGCCCGGAGCCTTTGTCCCGGGGGATACGAACCTCGAGCCGCGCGTCGCGGTGCTGCACTACGACAAAGATGGCGTAGATGAACGGGTCTCGCCGACCATCGAAGAAATTCGAGAGATCCAGCAAACACCCGGTGTGTCCTGGATCGACGTGCAAGGCTTAGGCTCGGGCGAGCTCGTCCAGCAGATTGCGGACCTCTATCAGCTTCATCCTCTTGCCGTGGAAGACGTCTTTCATGGCCCGCAGCGGCCAAAGACGGAGTCTTACGGTGCGGACTATCTATTTCTGATTACCCGCATGCCGATGCAGGACGACCTCGGCGCGCTTGTGCTCGAGCAGCTCAGCATCTTCTTTGGCCCCGATTGGGTGATCACGATCCAAGAGCTCTACGGGGACACGCTCGACCCGGTCCGCAAGCACATCCGCGGCAACGTAGGGCCTATCCGCGAACACGGCGCGGATTACCTCGCCTACTCCATCCTCGACGGTGTAATAGACGGCTACTACCCGGCGCTTGACGCCCTAAATGACAGGCTGGCGGACCTCGAAGAAGACGCGCTCGAGAAACCGACCAAGCGCGTGTTGCGCGAAACGCGCGAGGTCCGTTCGACGCTGCTCGGATTGCACCGCGTGCTCTGGCCGCAGCGGGAAGCGATCCACGCTTTGGCGCGACTCGAGACGCCGCTGGTGAGCGATACGGTGCGCCTCTACATGCGCGACATCCAGGACCATTGCTCGCAGCTCTCCGAGGTCGTCGAATCCTACCGGGAGGTCGTCTCAGGCATCAGCTCGACATGGGTGAGCGCGGTTGGCAATCGCACCAATGACGTGATGAAGGTGCTGACGATCATGGCGA
This sequence comes from Bryobacterales bacterium, assembly GCA_041394905.1. Taxonomy (GTDB): domain Bacteria; phylum Acidobacteriota; class Terriglobia; order Bryobacterales; family UBA6623; genus RI-231. The sequence continues at coordinate 100,490 of JAWKHJ010000008.1, forward strand.
GCATCTTCATCCCGCTAAACTTTCTCGCAGCGCTTTACGGCATGAACTTCGATAACATGCCGGAGCTGCACTACAAGCATGCCTATCACTTCCTACTGGGGGTGATGGTTTCGATGGGCGTAGGGATGGTGATCTTTTTCTACCGGCGAGGATGGCTCTTCCAAGGCGACGAGGACGACGACGAATAGATGTTGCTCAAAGACAAAACGGCGATCGTAACAGGCTCGGGACGCGGGATCGGCCGCGCCGTGGCCGAGTTGTTCGGCCAGCATGGCGCCCGCGTGGTGGTGAACGATTTGGATGAAGGTCCGGCCCAGGAGACGGCCGAGGCCTTGCGCGCCAAAGGCGTGGAGGTCGCGGTGTGCGCCGGTTCGGTGACCGAAGCCGACTTCGCCGGCCGCCTGGTGCAGACCGCGCTCGACTCTTTCGGGTCGCTCGACGTGATCGTCAACAACGCCGGCTATACCTGGGACGGCGTGATCCACAAGATGACGGACGAGCAGTTCGACGCCATGCTGGACGTGCATCTGAAGGCGCCGTTCCGCATCGTGCGCGCCGCCTCAGACTATTTGCGCGGCGAGGCCAAGAAGGCGCTCGAGTCGGGAGAGCGTCCACCGTGCCGCAAGATCATCAACGTCAGCTCGACATCGGGCGTGGCGGGCAACGCGGGGCAGATCAATTACGCGGCCGGCAAGATGGGCGTCGTCGGGATGACCAAAACGATCGCGAAGGAGTGGGGGCGCTTCAACGTCTGCTGCAACGCGGTGGCCTACGGCTTCATCGAGACGAGGCTGACCCAGGCCAAGGAGAAGGGCGAGGCGACGGCCGACGGCATCGCGTTGGGGATTCCGCAGGCGCAGCGTGAGGCCTCGGCGCGGTTCATTCCATTGGGGCGCGCAGGGACGCCGGAAGAGGCGGCAGGCCCGGTGCTGTTTTTGGCGTCGCCGCTGTCGGATTACGTGACGGGCGCGGTGGTGCTGGTCACGGGCGGGATGGTGATGTGAGATTGTTCAAGCCGGCGCTGGAAAAACCCGACGCCGGACCGCAGGTTTGCACCTGCGGCTCTGTTCAGACTGGTTCAACGTTTCTCGTCGATTTTGAAGAGCTCCTTCGATGTGCGGTGGTAGATCGCTCCGCCAATCATGCTGATCGAGTTGAGGCTCCAGGTCTCGCCTGACGGGCCGAGGTCGTTCACCGCGACCAGCGCGGATTCATCGAGCACCGGCGCATTGACGTCAATCACGTACGTGACTCCGAGCATGGTCGTCTGGTAGAGCTTGCCGTTGAGCACGACGGGGCTGCCCCAAAACGCCGGAATCTGCCAGCCGTCGTTGCGCGAACGCTCTTCCGCTGCCACATCTTCGCCCTGGCTGTTGAGCGTCTTCGTCTTCACCTCGACGCCGTAGACGAATTCATCTGGCTTGCCCGGCTCGCGAATCACGGTGACGGGCAACTCGAAATACTCCACCTTGCTGGTCTCGATGTTCACACGCCCGATGCAATGCGACGGGCCTGCCTTGCCCTTGCTCGTGGCGGTGCGGCGGTGGGCCGTGCCGAGCGAAGAAGTAGTGGTAGCCGCCGGCGGCGATGTTGGCGTGCCACATCGGTTGCACGCGGATGACTTCGTCTGGCTGCTGGTCAACGCGCGGCGACCAGTCGTGCACTTCGCGCAGGTTCACGCCGGCGGCAAGTCGTGGGTCTCTTTTCGGGTTCCACGGGCGGTAGTCGACGTTGTGGATCAGCGACTGCTCGCGCAACAGTTTGCCGTTCTTCGAGTCGAAGACGAGATGCGACTCGACGGGTTGAGCCGCCACCAGTAGGCGTATTGCGGGCTCCAGTGCTGCACCCAGAGGTTCTGCCAGGTGGGCGTTTGCGGTGTCCCGGGCTCGGCGAGCGGCTGGCCTTCGGCGTCGGTGTCGATCGTCCAGCGCCAGATGGTTTTACCCTCTTGCCGGGCGACAAGCTGATCAGGCTGATGCCCACGGGCGTTCCGGGACGTCGTGGTGGCCGCCGCGGCCAGTGAGCACGGCGGGCTCGCCGTCGGCTGTGAGGCCGAAGGTGGAGGTGGTGTAGGTGGTCGTGGCGTCTCGGCGATCCAGAGCGTTTTGCCGGTGTGGATGTCGATGCCGCGCAGGTAGTTCCAGCCGAGCTTGTCCTCAGGGTTGCCGTCGAGCGGTTCCACGTTCAGGACTTGGTTTTGATAGAGAATCGGCTCGTGCTGCTTGTTGAAGGGGTAAGGCACCCCAAGGCGTCCAGGTGCGGCGCCACAGCTCTTTGCCGTCGAAGTCGAAGGCGGCCATCACGCCGGACGAATTGGTGAACACGACGAGATTGTCGGAAATAACCGGAGTGGGCGAGGTCGAGTCGGAGTAGGCGTACATCATGGGGCTGGGGACCGAGCCGGGCAGGTCGACCGACCACAGGATCTTGCCCGTTTGGGCGTCGACGCAATGGCCCTGGATGTCAGGGAGTAGTGGCGCTCGTCGCCGGCGCTGGGGGCGAAAGTGGTGAGGAAGAGCTTCTCGCCCGTTCCCACGATGCCGCTCTGGCCCGCGTTGGGGAGCGTTGCGCGCCAGGCGATGTTCTCATCGCGGACGACAGACCACTCGGTCGGCGGAGTTGAGTCGCTTTGTTCGGCCCATGTCCCTTCTGGCCCGCAGCTTGGGGCCAGCTTGTCACGAGCGGCGGATTTACTTCGGCGCTCGTGCAGCCGAACGCCGCGAGCAACGCTATCGTCACGATCCAGGTGCGCATCGGCGCTAGTCTCGCACAACGCTCGTGCTACGATACGCCCTCGCATGTATCGCTATCTCGCGCTCGCCCTCGTTCTGGCCGGCTGTTCGCAGCAGCCCCACGACGGAGAAGCCTCCGAACTTCCTCATCGTGCTCGCCGATGACCAAGGCTGGGGCGACCTGAGCGTCAACGGCAACACCAACCTCACGACGCCGAACATCGATTCGCTGGCGCGCGACGGCGCTTTGCTTGAACGCTTTTTCGTCTGCCCGGTCTGTTCGCCGACGCGCGCCGAGTTCTTGACCGGACGCTACTACCCGCGCGGAGGCGTCTATGGCACGAGCGCTGGCGCGGAGAGGCTGAACCTGGACGAGAAGACGATCGCGCAAACCTTCAAGGCGGGCGGCTACACGACGGCCTTCGGCAAGTGGCACAACGGCAGCCAATGGCCTTACCACCCGAACGCGCGGGGGTTCGACGAGTATTACGGCTTTACCTCCGGCCACTGGGCGACGTATTTCGATCCTCCGCTCGACCACAACGGCGAGCGCGTCAAGGGCAAGGGATTCATCATCGACGACCTCACCGACCACGCCATGGCCTTCATCGAAGAGAACCGCGACAAGCCGTTCTTCGCCTACCTGCCGTTCAATACTCCCCATTCGCCAATGCAGGTTCCCGATGAGTATTGGGATCGCTTCAAAGAAAAAGACCTCGCGCTTCGCAATCGCGATCCGGAACAGGAAGACGTGCCGCACACCCGCGCCGCGCTGGCTATGGTGGAGAACATCGATTGGAACGTGGGCCGTTTGCTCGCCAAGCTCGATGAGCTCGGGCTGGCGGAAAACACGGTGGTGATCTACTTCAGCGACAACGGCCCGAACGGCTGGCGCTGGAACGGCGACATGAAGGGGCGCAAGGGGTCGATCGATGAGGGCGGCGTGCGGTCGCCGTTCCTCATTCGCTGGCCCGGCCACATTCCGGCGGGCGAGAAGGTGACGCAGATCGCCGGGGCAATCGACTTGTTGCCCACGCTCGCGGACATGGCGGGGATCAAGGTGGTGAGCGAGAAGCCGCTCGACGGCAAGAGCATCAAGCCGCTACTGCTGGGCGAGAGCGGCGACTGGCCGGACCGCACGATCTTGTCCTTCCGCGTGCGCGGCGGCGACGTGAGCGTGCGCAACCAGCGCTTCCGGCTAGACGCCGCGGGCGCGTTGTTCGAGCTCGACCAGGACCCTGGCCAACGCACGGACGTCGCCGCACAGCATGCGGACGTGACGGCGGCGCTGAAGAGCGAGCAAGAGCGCGCGGCCAAGGAGATCCTGGCGCACCACGGCGAAGATGATCGTCCGTACCCGGTGGGCTTCTCCGAGTGGACGTGGCTGCCTGCCCGCGACGCCCTGCCGGAAGGCGGAATCGAACGCAGCAACCGTTTCCCGAACAGCTCCTACTTCCTCGACTGGACGACGCCGGAGAGCGCACTCACCTGGGATGTGGAAGTTGGCGAGCCGGGCGAGTTCGACGTCGAGGTGGACTACGCTTGCCCGGAGAAAGATTTAGGTTCGACGGTTGAGCTGCGCTTTTTGGGTAACTCGACGTCGGCGAAAGTGACCGAGGCGAACGATCCTCCGCTGATCGGCGCCGAGCATGACCGTACGCCGCGCGCGGAGTCCTACACGAAGGATTTCAAGCCGATGTCGCTCGGCGTTTTGAAGATGGAGAAAGGACGCGGGAAGCTAACGCTGCGGGCGACGGAGATCCCAGGGGCGCAGGCTTGGGAGGTTGCTGCGGTCAGGCTTCGGCGCAGGTGAGCGAGGTAAGATGAAAGGGCCATGGCTAGACGGGCGCAAGTCACTTTAGATGACGACCTGTATGCGCGAGCCGAGCGCCGCGCAGCTGCATTGGGCGTGTCGGTAGACGAGTACCTTGGTAGCCTGATCGCGGACGCTCTCCCCGAGAAGAAGCAGCGCCGGCGCGGTGACATCTCCGCCATCTTCGGCTTGGGTAACTCTGGCGGAACAAACATCGCAAAAGACAAGCATCGGCTCATTGCCGAAGCGATTGCTGCTGACAAGCTCAAATGAGTTTGTTCGTCGATACCTCTGTTTGGTACGCCGCTGCCGATTCAGACGATGTCGATAACGACGTCGCGATGAGAGTCCTCAGTCTCGAGCGCTCCCTACTCACAACCGACCACGTTCTCGTTGAAACTTGGCGGCTCCTTCGTCATCGTGTTGGACGAGGCGCGGCCGAGACGTTTCTAGCCAAGATTCTCGATGGGCTCGCTGACGTGGAGGATGTCGTTTATCCGGACATCCAATCCGCGCTCCAAATCGGCGTCGAATACCCGGACCAAGACTTCTCGCTCGTGGATCGCACCAGCTTCGTCGTGATGCAGCGGTTGGGTGTGCGCAGGGTCGCGACCTTCGACCGTCATTTCTCGGTCTACCGCTTCGGGTTGGGCCGCAAGCAGGCCTTCACCGTCGTGAAATGAGCGGTGCGGGCCCTCACACTTCCATTGCCGCTTCTACATCTGGAGCTAGCGCTTGTTGCGGCGTCAGCAACGATACTCCGATAAACACCACGAGCGACGCCAGCAGCGAGAACGCTCCAACGGCGAACCCATTGGGTAACTCGTAGACCCCGTAGCGCGCCGCGAGCTCGAGCGAAAAGTTCAATACCAGGCTCGTCGCTACGGACAGCGTACACGCCAGCCCCGTGGCGCGCTTCCAGTTCAGCCCGATGCATACGCTTGGCACGATTGCCGCCGCGAACGTTCCCCAGCCAAACGTGCCCAGCAGCGCCACCAGGTTCTGCATGTAGAGCGCGAACAGCGCCGAGGCGACTAACAGGGCAGCCGTCGCGATGCGGGTCCAGAAAAGCTCGCCGCATAGGGCGTCCGAGCAGAGCCGTCGGAATGTCGCGCACCAGCGCCGCCGCGCCGATGTTGAGAAGCTGTCCGCCGTCGACATGATCGCCGCCAGCAGGCCGGCGAAGACGATGCCGGCGAGCCACTCCGGCGCGTGGTTGAGTAGGAACGCGGGCGCTGCCAGATCGGGCTGTCCGAGCGGCTCCTGCTCGCCGAGCAAGAGCAGGGCGCGCATGGCCAGCCCGATGCTCAACCAGAGCAAGCTGGTCAGCGCGTAGGTCAGCCCGGTGAACAGCGGTCCCCAGCGCATCGTGCGGATGTCTTTGAGCATCAGGAACTTCGTCACCACGTGGGGCTGGCCGGCCGCGCCCCACGCAGAAGACCAGGTACCAGCTCAGCGCCGTCGTCGACCCGCGCGTGCCCCAGGCGCCGATGAAGTGCGGGTCCCAGTCCCACAATACCTCGCTCATGGCGCTCATTCCGCCCGCGCTGGCGATCGCGTAGTAACAGACGCAGACGGCGGCGACCATCATGATCACGCCCTGGAACATGTCCGTATAGACGCCCGCGATGATGCCCCCGGCGACCGAATAGAACGCCAGCACGCCCAGCCCGATCGCCATCGCCGTCACCATGTCCACGCCCAGCACGGCGGTGAGGACGTAGCCCACCGCCATCACCTGCGTGCCCAGGTAGCCGATGACGCCGAGGAAGATGGCGATTCCCACCATAAGGCGCGGTGCGTGGCCTCCGTAGCGCGCCGCAACTGCATCAGGCAGCGTCAGGATCTCGCGGGCTTCCGAGAGCAGTCGCAGGCGTTTGCCGAGCAGTGTCCAGCTCATCGCCGCGCCGAACAGCGCCACCAGCGTCATCCAGGCCGAGCTCATCCCGGAGTCGAAGACCAGCCCTGGGCCGCCGACGAACCCAAAGCCGCTCATGATGCTCGACATCATGGCGATCACCACCACGAACGGCCCTAAGCTTTGGCCCGCGACCAGGAAATCGGCAATCGAGTGCGTGCGGCCCATCGCCCACACGCCCACCACGAAGCACGCCGCGAGGTAGATCACCACGCAGGCCAGGATGATGGGTGAATCGACGATGGGCATCAGCGCGCGGTCGTTTTGCGGTGGCGGGAATGCTCGGCGAGGAAGCGCTCGAGTTTGGCAGCAGGCAATACGGCGTCCTGGAAGCGGATCGCGAACAGCAGGCAGGGCAGTGTTTGCAGCGGCCAGATGCCATACACCAGCACGGCGGTCGAACGAGGCAGCCCCAGCCAAAGCTGGGGCGGGCCAGCCGGATTTTCGAGCCAGACGATGGCGACGATCAGCGCGCTGAAGAGCGCATAGATCCCGGCCAAAGACCACAGGATCGAACCGGAAAGATTGGAGCGCCAGCCGAACGCCAGCGTCAGCACGATGACCGCTATTGAGGCGACTCCCAGGAACACGGCGTTGCCCGTTACCCCGGCCGCGCCAGCCGCCAAGCACGCCGCTGCGAGCCCTAGCGCTAGCCCGCCGTGGTCGCCTGCGCCCTTCACTCGCTATCGCGCTCCCAGATGAACGCGCTAAACCGACGCAGAATCGTGAAGCCGAAGCGCTCGTAAAGCTCGATGGCGGGTTTGTTTGAAGCGGTGACGGTCAGGCTCGCCACTTCACAGCCCTGGCGTGCGAGGGCTGTCAGCGTACGCCGCAACATCTCGCGTCCCACGCCGAGACCTCGGTGTTGCGGCGCCACGCAAATTTGCGTCACGTGTCCGGCGGAGTCATCCACGCGACTCGCCAGGCAGACGCCTGCGACTGAACGAAAGATCCCCCGGCGAGCAACCACGGAGGCGCGCCTCAAAAACACTCCACAGCCGGTGTGCTGAGTCGTATTGATGAGGAAACGCCGAGCGCCCGCGACGGTGCGGTATTGGTCATTGATCCGACTGTCGATGTGCCGGGCGTAGGAGCCGGCGATCAGTTGCGCCGCGGGCTCGAGGTCGCTGTCGTCCCAGTGGCCGAAGCGCAGGCTCTCCGGCGGATCGCAGGGAATCGCATCTTCGATTTGGTCCAGGTCCACCCGCATCATGAAAAGCCGGGGAACCACACTCACCGGCCGCGAATAGAGCACGTCCTCCTGGAGCTCATAGCTCAGTCCGAGCGCCTGGCCTTCCACCCGCCTCACGCCGGGATAAACCGCCGCCGCTTTTACGGTGTTTTCGAGCAGCCAGCGCTCCCACGCCGGCTGGCGAAACCCGTCCTCTAAGTAGAGGTCGCCGACCAGCGCCTTGCCGTCCTCGTAAATGAAGTAGCAGTAGCCAACCGGACGGCCCCCCTGCACGACGGCGTAGCCGTGCAGATTTCGGGCGTCCAAGAATCGTCGGATGATGCTGCCGGTTGGGGCAAAATCCCAGTGGAGACGCCGCCTCCACTCGAGGTTCTGCTGTTCGAGTAGATAGCCGAGATCCTCGCCCCGCATCTCGCGGAGGTCGACGATCGACAAATCTCCAATCGGCGCGCCCGCCGCAGCCATCGAGGAGATTATAGACGGACCCGCGACCTTTCGCGCGTTTTGCGACAATTCGCCTCGGACGTGGCATCGCAGCCGCATAGCGGTACAATAAAAACTCTGGTCTGGCAGGAATCGCCGGAAGGCGGTCAACCCAGCGCCACACGGAGAGGTTTCCCGATTTCCATGCTGATTGACAACCGTTCTCTCGCAGCCGTTACCGTCGCTGTTTGCCTTTGGGCCTGCGGGGGCGGCGCGCCTGCGCCGGAGACGGCGGAGCCGGCCGCCAGCGCGCCTGCCGCGACTGAGCCGGCGGGGGAAGTCGTCGAAGTTGACCCGGCGAAGGCCGCTACCGTCTCGGGCAAAATCATGCTCGAAGGAGAAGCGCCCAAGCCGGTCCGCCTGAACCTGGGCGCAGACGAGGATTGCAAGGCGATGCACACCGAGCCCTTGTTCTCCGAGCAAGTGGTTGTGAACGACGACGGCTCGCTGCAGAATGTTTTCGTTTACGTGAAGAGCGGGCTCGAGGGCAAGAGTTTTGCGCCGTCAAAGGACATCGTCACGATCGACCAAGTCGGCTGCGTCTACAAACCGCATGTCGTTGGCGTGCAAGTGGGCCAGACTCTGCGAGTGACCAACGACGATCCTACCTTGCACAACGTTCACCCGCTGCCCCGCACCAACCCGGAGTTCAACAAGTCGCAGGGCGCCGGCGCGGGCCCCATCGACACGACTTTCTCGAAGCCCGAGCTCATGATTCCGGTCAAGTGCAACATCCACCCCTGGATGCGCGCCTACATCAATGTGGCCGCCAATCCGTTCTTTAGCGTGACCGGGGCGGACGGAACGTTTACTATCAAGGGTCTGCCGGCCGGCGAATACACGATCGAGGCCGTGCACGAGAAGTACGGCAACTCCGAAGCAAAAGTGATCGTCGGTGAAGGGGAATCCGCAACCGTCGATTTGAAGTTCAAGGGTTGAAATAGCCTTCACCGGGCGCCTGCATGAAGACCGACATCCAATCCGCGGCGGCTACGGCGAGACCCTCGCTGTTCTGGGACTACCTCGAGCTGACCAAGCCGAACGTCGTCTGGCTGATCTTGATGTCGACGATCGTGGCTTTTTACCTCGGCGCGCCTTCGCAGATGCCGGTGCTGCTGCTGCTGCACACTGTGGTCGCGACCGCGCTGCTGGCTGGTGGCACGGGTGCCCTCAACCAGTGGTGGGAGCGGAAGTCGGACGCACACATGCGGCGGACCGAGTCGCGGCCGCTCCCCTCCGGTCGCATCGGCGCCGCCTCTTCGCTCGCGTTTGGCTTGGCGCTGACCTTCGCCGGACTCGCCTACATGTGGGTCGCGGTCAACCCATTGAGCTTCTGGGTCGGCTTGGCGACCGTGGTGTCCTACGTGTTGGCCTATACGCCGCTCAAGCGCCGCTCGCCGCTTGCCACGTTTGTGGGAGCCTTTCCCGGCGCCGCGCCGCTGCTGCTCGGCTGGACGGCGGTGCGTAACGACCTGAGCCTCGAGGCCTGGGTTCTGTTTTCGATTCTGTTCCTCTGGCAGTTCCCGCACTTCTACGCGATCGCCTGGATGTACCGGGACGACTACGCACGCGCCGGCATCCAGATGCTGCCCGTGGTTGAGGTCGACGGCTCGTCCACCGCGCGCCAGATTGTCTGCTACGGCTTCAACCTGATCCCAGTGAGCATCGCCCCGTGGATGCTCGGGATGGCCGGTCCGGTTTATGCCGTGGCGGCGCTGATCCTTGGCTGCGGATACCTTTACTACGGCGTCCGCGCTGCCAGACGCCGAGATGCAGCGGCGGCGCGAAGCCTGCTACTCGCATCCGTCACCTACTTGCCGCTACTCTATCTGTTTCTGGTCGCCAATAAGAGCTGAAGCGCTAGCCCAGACTAGCGCGCAAAGCGTACCCTTGCGACGCCACCCCGACTTATGTTCCACGTTTGGACTGAACGCGCCCTCCCTGCTGACATCACGGCGGCTTTCGACGGATTGGCCGACATGATCGGCCCCGCGACCGATACGCCCGAAGACCCCTTGCAGGCCATTCCGGCCGCCCACGGCATCATCGCCGCCGGCGGCGTCTTCGGCCCGGCCGCTTTCGACCGTGCTGTCTCCGCACTCGTGCTCTCGCGTACCGGTATCGGCTACGACAAGATCGATGTACCGGCGGCGACCGAACGCGGCATTGCGGTCTGCAACACGCCGGACGCGCCAACCATCTCGACCGCCGAGTTCGCCCTCGCCCTGCTGCTCTCCGCGGCGAAGAAGCTCAAGACCGCCGAGCACGCGTTGATGACGAGCGAGAACAAGCCGCGCGACTATTACAAGGAGCATGAGGCGATCGAGCTCTATGGCCGCCGGCTCGGGCTCGTGGGCTTCGGTCGCATTGGGCGCTACGTTGCGAAGGTTGCTCAGGCGATGGGGATGGTCGTGGCGGCCTATGATCCCTTCGTTGAGCCCGCGCAGGCGGCCGAGTTGGGCGTCGAACTGCGTCCCAAAATGGCTGATGTGCTGGCGGACGCCGACTTCGTCTCCTTGCACCTTCCTCTGAGCTCGGAGACCTATCGCATCGTCAACGCTGACGTTCTGGCTCAGTTCAAGCGCGGCGCCATGCTGATCAACGCCTCGCGTGGCGGTTTGGTCGACGAAGCGGCTCTCGAGGCGGCTCTCAATTCGGGCCAGTTGTCCGGCTTCGCGGCCGATGTGACGGACCCCGAGCCGCCGCTCGTCGAGAACCCGCTGCTGCACCGCCCGGACGTGCTCATCACGCCGCATGTGGGTTCGGCAACGGCCGCGGGCAAGCACCGCATCCTGACCGCGGCCGTGGCCAACGTGGCGCAGGTGTTGCGCGGCGAGCGTCCCCGCGACTTGGTCAACCCCGAAGTGTGGCCGCGCGTCGAAGAGCGCTTGCGGGCGCTCCGAGGCTGACTTTTCGGCTGATATACTTGGGGTGCGCGGGCGGTTAGCTCAGTTGGTTAGAGCGTCTGCCTTACAAGCAGAAGGTCCCCGGTTCGAGCCCGGGACCGCCCACCAAATTCCTCCGGCCCTGCGGGCGGCTGTTAGCTTGTCTCCCGCACGGTTAGGTTCTTGAGGGCCACGGCCAAAGGCCGCGGGTCGCGCGTGCTCTTGATGGCCTTCCGTTGGCTTGCGAATCGCAGCGTGTTGCGACCCTCCCGCAGCCGAAGTCGGACTTCGGGCCAAGGCTGAAATCCATCGCCTTCTTTCGCCTCAAGCGTGACTACGGCTTCTCCGTTCAGTTCGACGCGGACCTTGTTCGGCCGCACAATCGACATCCACTCGCCCTCGAGGACTGCGTCGAGAGCTGTGCCGGCGTCCAGGAGGATCTCTCCCTTTCCTGCACTCCAGCGCAGCCACCCCTGGCCATCCGCTTCGAGCGCATGCCACCCTGCGCCGAAGCGAACGTGCAATCGTGACGAGTCCGTGAGGCCCTCCGGCTGGCTCAGCGCATCGGCGTGCTTGCGTTCAGTGCGGCGCCGGTGCCGTGGCTCCTCCACGTACCGCAGCCACCAGTAGCGTTTCCGGCGAAAGCTCGCCTTTGCCTGCCGGAACGCGTCGAGATGCACGTCCGCCATAGCGGACACGGAAAGCTCTGCACGCGGCTACGGCCCTTCTCGATCAGGCTGGTGCGCAACGCCTCGTCGGTCCAAACTCGCGCGATGGCGTCCGCGGCTTGCTCGACTGAAATCGGATCGAAATAGAGGGCGGCCTCCCCGCCAATCTCGGGCAAGCTGCTGCTGTTTGCCAATACGCAGGGGCACCCAGCCGCCATCGCTTCGAGCACCGGCAGGCCGAACCCTTCAAAAAGAGAAGGGAAGACCAACATGACAGCGTCGCGGTAGAGGCAGGCGATCTGCTCGAGCGTCACGTAGCCAACCGAGTGGACTTGCTCGCTGACGCCATACTCGGCCGCCTTGGCCGCCAGCGAGTAGCCCTGGTCGACGTCGAACCCGGTGAAAATCGCATTCACCCGCAGGCTTCTATCTCGCCGCAGCGTGTGCAGGGCGCGCAGAAGCAGGTCGTGGTTCTTGTGGCGCCAACGATTAGCTGGCAAGAAGATGTAGCGCTCGAACGGCGGCGGGTTCTCGAGAGGTTCATCGAGCTCGTTCGCTCGAAAATAGACCGGCTCCGCAGCGAGGTGCGCCACGACAATCTTGTCCGGAGAGATGCGGTGCTTGTCGACGATTGTCTGTTTAGTAAAGCCAGAAATCGCGATCACCCGGTCTGCCGCGCGCGTCGAGGAAGGGAAATGCAATTCCCGCTGGTAGAGCTGCTCCGCATTGAAAAACTGCGGGAAGTACTCTTCCTGGATATCCGGAACGGTGACGACCGAAGGCAACGGCGCCGGTCGAGGCCAGAGCGAGCCGAATGGACAAAAATAGAGATCTAGGCGGTTCCAGTGGCGCTGTACGTCCTCTTGCGCGTCAATCAGCACCGCGTCGCGCCGCCATCGCTGCGAGCGAAGCTTCGCGAGTTCGCCTTCGTTGCGCACGCCGTGGAAGAACACGTATTCATTTCGCTCATCGTGTTCGAGCAGGTGCTCGAACAGCATTGCGAAGTACGTCTTCATGCCGCCGATGTGCGGCTCCAAATGGACGCAGTTGACCCCGATCCGCATGCGCGCAGGCGGCCTCTACTTGCGCTCACCTTTGGCGGAGGGGAACGACGAGCCGTAGATCACACCGGAGCTGTAAGCGATACGCCCAAGAGCCAACATGCGAATTCGCCCGGCATCCATGTCGTACCAACGGCCGTAATGTGGCAGAACGAAGCGCCCCAATGCCATCCCGATCTCGCGCAGATGCTCGAACAACAGGCCCATGCCGACCGGCGCTTTTCCGCGCGCCGTCAGGATCTCCATTGACGTAACGCCTTCCCAAAAATGCCGCGCGAGGAAGCTTCTCCGGGTGAGCTTGGCCGGACCGATGGCGTGCAGAACGGTCGCCTGGGGGGCGTAGAAGTGCTTGTAGCCGGCGTCGAGCACCTGCAAGCCCAGCATCGAGTCTTCCCCGGCGAGGCGCGAACGGCGGCGGAAGTAGTTGAAGCCGAAAGCCGGATCGAATCCGCCGACTGCAAGCGCTACCTCGCGGCGCACCGCCATGTTTGCTCCGACCGGAAGGTGGCCCGGTTGCATCTGGCGCGGGCGGTCACCCTCGTCATAAAGGCCGAGCAGATAGCGCTTGCTCTCAGGAAACCACTTTGGGAAATCGCCCTCGAGTTGCGGGCGGATGCGACCGCAGAGCATACCCGCGTCGGGGTGCGCGTGGAACGTCGAAACAATCGCTTCGAGCCACCCAGGTGTGGCAACCGTGTCATCGTCTAGGAATGCGATGAGGTCGCTCGAAGCTTGTTCGAGGCCCTTGTTGCGGGCGCCGCTCAGCCCTGCGCGGGGCATATTGAAGTACTTGAGTCGTGACTCGTCCGGGAAGCGCCGCTCGAGCACGGCGCGCGTTTTCTGTGACGGATCTTGATCGACGACGATCAGCTCCCATTCGCAGAACCTTTGCGCAACGATGCTCTCGATGCAATCGACCAGAAGCCGCTCCCGCCCAAATGTCGAGACGACGATGGACAGCGCAGGCGCGGACGATTCCAACCGTGGATCAGCCACTGCTATGGACGACGCTGAGGCGGCGGAGCTCATGAATGGTAGCGGTAATCATACTTGCGGCGTTTGTATGTTCGAATCAGATTGTCGACCGTGCGGTTGATTGCATTCGCGCCTCGTGCGCCGACCGCCTTCTTCAATTGATACAGTAGTCCGGCCGATCCTGCGCCAGCCATAGGTCCAATGGACGCTCGTCGATATGCGATTTCCGCTTCACAGATTCGGCCTCGCCGTTGTAACTCGAGCGCAATCAGCGCGTACGCCTTCGCCATTCCTCGTTTGGCTCCGATGTCCATTCTGTCGTGGTCCGGAGAATCCTTCCAGCGAGCGAGCACCTGAAGTCCGTCGGCAGCGAGCTCCTCGAGGTTGAAGTCGCGGTGCAGCGCGAAGTTGTAAAAGTAATATGCGAAGAAGCGCGCGAGCGAATCGCCGCGGTAGCGCCGGAATAGTTCGAGGTTGTCACTCCAGAAGGCCAAGGGGTCGGACAGCGATTTGGTGCCTTGAATCAGGCGGAATTCCGCAATCTTTTCTGGTATGTGCTTGAGCGTCAATCCGGCGCTTCCGGCCCGTAGCCAATACTCGAGATCCATTGAATAGTGCAGCGTCTCATCGAAATACCCGATCGTGTCCGAAACGCTGGTACGCCAGAATACGGCCTGCTGCATCAGGTAGTTTGTGAACTCATTCCATAAGAAATGATACGACGTCAGAACCCGATGGTCATAAGGCCGAGCCAGCCATTCCCATTGGACGGCCCCAGACTCATCGATGACATTCCCATCGCCGTACACGAAGTCGAATCGAGGGTTCTGTTCAAAGGTTTTGGTGATCGTCGCGAATGCGCCGGGCAGGTAGCAGTCGTCTGAATTGATATAGGCGGCGACGTCTCCGGTTGAGCGGCGGAGGCCCTTGTTGATTGCATCGGACTGTCCACTGTCGGGCTCGCTGACCCAGTCGAATACGACACCGCGACAGCGAACGGGATGCGCGCCATTGCCGATGCGGTCGGAATAGTTGCGCAATATCTCGACGGATCCGTCTGTTGACCCGCCGTCCACGACAAAGTATTCGATCGAGAAATCGCCCTCCTGACTGAGTACGCTTTCGATCGTATGTGTCAGGTATTGCGCTTGGTTGAGCGACGGAGTTGTGACGCTAACTTTCATCTCGAGATGACAGCCTGGGCGCGTCTTCCGGGAGACTCCCGGAGCAATATGGAGCAGTTTTCAAAACATAGCAGGCGTCCGAGTCGGTGTCAAACGCACTGGGCGCTGTTCGAGACGCCCGCCGAGTGGGGTATAATTCGCGGTCATGACTGGACGCCTTTTGTTCGCCATTGCGGCCCTGCTTGCCACGTCTCTGCAAGCTCAGGATGCAACCGTCACGGGTCGCTTTACCGTGGAACACCCGACGCTTCGCAATCTGGGTTTTGAATGGGAGATCGAGGGCGATGCGAACCGCAACGCAGCCGTTCGCGTCGAGTTTCGCGAGGTTGGCGAACAGGCCTGGCGGCCCGCTCTACCGCTTGTTCGGATCGGGGGCGAACGGGTTTTTCGTACTCGCGAGCATCTCGATTACACGGTGCTGGACGGTTTCGCGGGCAGCATTCTGAACGTCGAGCCAGGGACGGAGTACGAGTGCCGCTTGCAACTCTCCGATCCCGATGGCGCGACGGGCAAGACTGACTACGTAGTCCGCGTGAAGACTCGCTCGGAGCCGCAACCCTATGAGGGCGGCCGCACGCTGCACGTTTACGCGCCCGCATGGGAAGGGGAGAAGATCGAGCCGAGCTTTACGAGCGTTCTACAAGCCTACTACGGTGCGGGTCTGGGCGACTGGAGTGTGGTGTGGGAGCAGCGCGCCCAGCCCGGCGACACGATTCTCGTCCACGCGGGGCTCTACAAGAACGACCGACTCAATTATGTAGACGAAATGATGACGCCGTTCGACGGGACGATGTCGTTGACACTCAAAGGAACTCCCGAAAAGCCCATCACGATCAAGGCGGCAGGCGACGGCGAAGTTATCTTCGACGGCGACGGCAATCATCGCGTGTTCGACGTGATGGCGTCGCAGTATCACATCTTTGATGGGTTGACGATTCGCAATACGGACGTTGCTTTTTTTGCCGGACAGAAGGAGGTTTTGGGAGCGGTCGGGCTGACCGTAAAGAATTGCAAGTTCGAAGACGTCGGCTTCGGGGTCTGGACGGAGTACGCCGGTTCTAGCGATTTCTACATCGCGGACAACATCATTCTCGGCCGCAACGAGAAGCGCATCCTCATTGGCTGGACGGGTAAGCTTTGGGCCAGCGTAGGGCCATATGGATCTCACGAGATGAGGAGCTACTACGGCATCAAGGTATATGGTCCAGGCCACGTGATCGCGCACAATGCGATCGCCTACTTTCATGACGGCATTGGCATCTCAACTTATGGAACTCCGGAGAAGGATCCAGAGAGGCGGGCTTCGTCGATCGATATCTACGGCAACGACATCTTCATGTCCGGCGATGACTTTGTGGAGACGGATGGGGGCGTCCACAACGTTCGTGTCTATGAAAACCGGGGTGTGAACGCGGCGCACGGTGGATATAGCTCACAGCCGGTGTTTGGCGGCCCGGTGTACTTTTTCCGAAACATCCTCTACCACGTGCCAAGCGGGGTGGCGTTCAAGTTTTCGGCCAAACCTGCGGGGCTGTTCGTTTACAACAACACCATCATCGGAGAGCAGACGGCGGGCGATCCGTCTTCGAACGTGCACTGGCGCAACAACCTCTTCATGGGGCGTGGCACTCCCGACCGGGGTGTAATGCGCTGGGCGAACGCGACCGACGCGTACAGCTCGGACTATGACGGATTTCGGCCCAATCCTGGAGTCGAGGCGCAGTACAACTGGCTGGCGCCCGAGCCAGGCGGGACGGCTTACGAAGGCGGCGAGTGGAAGAGTTTCCCGACGCTGGCGGCCTTCCGGGCCGCGACGGGCCAGGAAGAGCACGGCCGCGAGGTCGACTTCGACATTTTCGAGAACCTTGCGCCGCCCGATCCGGCCAATCGGCACGCCGTCTACCACGCGATGGATCTGAACTTCGCGCTCGCGCCTAGAGGAGCGGCGGTGGACGCCGGCGTTGCGATCCCGACGGTGACGGACGAATTTACTGGTAAGGCGCCGGACCTTGGCGCGTTGGAAGTCGGCAAACCCGTGCCGCATTACGGGCCGCGCTGGCTGAAGACTCAGCCGTTTTACCGCTAGTCACCGTCAGCTCTTAGCGGCCGCTCGTGGCGTGGGCGTCATGGCGGCGAAGAGCATGGCGGCTAACGCGAGTCCAGTGCAGAGCAGCAGGCCCTCACGATAGGACCCTAGCGCATTTTTCGCGTAGGCGAGTGATACCGGCCCGAGTGCGCTTCCCGCGACCATGCAACTCATTTGGGCGCTGGCGATTGCGCCCAGATGCATGCGGCCGAACAAGTTCGGGATCGCCACCGCTGCGATGGTCGAGAACAGGCCGTTGGCCGCGCCTCCGCCGGCGATCATCAGCCCGGCGAACAACGGGTCGGAAAGTCGTCCCGCGCCCATGAAACCCACAGCCTGTGCGAGCAGGAATGCCACCACCAGCACGCGCGCCTCCACGCGGTCCGCCGCCCAACCCGACAGCAGCCCGACCACTGTGCTCACCGCTGCCAACGGCAAAAAGAACGACACCGATTGCTCGCTTGAGAGTCCAGCCTCACGACCCAGATCCACAATGTGGAACGTGATGCCTGTGAAGACCATGGCCTGGATGGCGAGTGCAGCTGTGACTGACCAGAAGGCCCGTGTCCGCAAGGCTTCCGGCCGAGTCAGCGAGCGGGCTTCGGTCGCCGCCTCGTCGGCTACGACCTCCGGTGGCATCTCCGAGGGGACGAGCGGTTCGTGGACCGGCTTGCCGTCCATGCGCAGGCCGCATTCCTCCGGGTTGTCGCGATAAAACGCCCACGCGAACAGGCTCATGCCAACCCCCACCGCGACGGCCAAGAACCAGTAGGCGGTCCGCCAGTCTGCGCTCGCAATCAGCTCTTGCAGTCCCCACGGCGCCGAGGCGAATCCGAAGGCTACAAACACTCCGCTCGTTCCTGTTGCGAGACCGCGCCGCCGGTCGAACCATTTGGTCAACATTGTGCGGCTGGCCATCGTCAACATGCCTTGACCGCTGAAGCGCAACAGTGTGAACCCGACGGTGAGCAGCGCGGCAGCGGCCCAGGCCGGGCTCATACCTTGAAGAAGGCTCGTTGCAAGTCGCGCCCCGGCTGCAACCTGGGTGAAACCCACGAGTGTGACTCCGAGCAAGAAAGACGACCCCAACGCAGCCACACGCGCGCCATAGCGATCCAACAGGGAGCCCCCGAAGGGCAACAACAGGCTGCTCGTCAGCGTGCCGATCAGATACGTCGTCGACAGCTCGAGGCGCGAGAGATTCGTCGCCCGAATCAGCGGGTCGGTAAAGACGCTCACCCCCATTGTTTGTCCAGGGATGCTCGCCAAAACACCCACCGTGGCTGCGGCTACGATGGCCCAACCGTAGAAAAACGGCAGCCTTCGGGGCGCAAAAGGGACGTGCGGCTCGAGAGCCGTGATGCGGTTCCTCAGAGAGATAGGTTTTTCCTGCTTGCGGCTTGCCTATGCCATCAACTTCGGCACGAGCTCGCCATGAACGTCCGTGAGGCGGAAGTCCCGCCCTTGGAAACGGTAGGTGAGCTTCTTGTGGTCAAAGCCAAGCAAGTGCAGCAGCGTGGCGTGCATGTCGTGGACGTGAACTTTGTCCTCGACGACGTTGAAGCCCAGATCGTCACTCTCTCCTAGTGTAATACCGGGCTTAATTCCGCCCCCGGCGAACCACATGGTGAAGGCGTTCGGGTGGTGGTCGCGGCCGTCGTTGCCGCCCTGCACCATCGGAGTGCGGCCGAACTCGCCGCCCCAGATCACAAGGGTGTCTTCGAGCAGCCCGCGTTGCTTCAAGTCTTTGACCAGCGCTGCGCAGGCCTGGTCGGTGTCATGGCAGTTGCCCGTCAAGTCTTTGACGAGCGATCCGTGCTGGTCCCAGGCCTCGTGGAAGAGCTGCACGAAGCGTACTCCCTTTTCGACCAGCCGGCGCGCCAGGATGCAGTTGTTTGCGAACGAGGGTTTGCCGGGCTCGGCGCCGTACATCTGGAGGATGTGCTCCGGCTCGGAGGAGATGTCCATCAGCTCCGGCGCGCTGGCCTGCATCCGGAAAGCCATCTCGAAGGAGTTGATGCGTGTCGCGATCTCCGGGTCCCCCACGGTGTCGAGCCGCATCTGGTTGAGCTCGCGCAAGGTGTCGAGCGAATCGCGTTGCAGCTCGTCGTCGACGCCTGGCGGATTGGAGAGATAGAGTACCGGGTCGCCGCTCGAGCGGAACTGCACGCCGGAGTAAACGGTCGGCAGGAAGCCCGAACCCCAGTTGGAGTTGCCTCCCGATGGCCCTTTCTTGCCGGACGAGAAAACGATGAAGCCGGGCAGGTCGCTCGACTCCGAGCCCAGCCCGTACGTCGTCCATGCGCCGAACGACGGTCGGCCGAACTGTTGCGAGCCGGTGTTCATCAGGATCTGCCCGGGAGCATGATTAAAGGCGTCGGTCGACATGCCTTTGACGATGGCGATGTCGTCGACGACTTCGGACAGGTACGGCAGCAGCTCCGAGAGCTCGGCGCCCGACTGGCCGTAGCGCGCGAACTTGAATTTCGGACCCAGGAGTTTGGAATTTGGGTTGATGAACGCCGCGCGGTAGCCTTCGAGCAAGCCTTCAGGCGGGAGCTGGCCGTCGTATTCGGCGAGCTTCGGCTTGTTGTCGAACAACTCCAGGTGGCTGGGGCCGCCGGCCATGAACAGGTAGATCACCCGCTTGGCCTTGGGTGCGAACTGCGGCTGCTTGGGCGCCAGCGGGTTATCCGCCGCGACGGCGTAGCCCTGCTCGCGCATCAGGTGGCCAAGCGCGATCGAGCCCAAACCGACTCCACATTGTTCGAGGAACCAACGGCGCGCGATTTTTCTGCCTGTCTGCATCGTTCTATTCCTTCGTGATCGTCTCGTCGAGGTTGAGCATCACGCGCGCAACCGTTGTCCAAGCCGCGAGCTCGGGCGAGGCCTTGCCGACGAATTCCTTCGCATCGAGACCGCCCGATTCGAAGCGTTTGCGTTGCCGCTCGAGCATCGACAGCAACGCGTCTTTTTCCTTCGCGTTCGGTAGGCGCGTGAGCACGCGGCGGAAGGCGTAAGTCAACCGCTGGTCTTCGCTCGTGCCGCCCTCAGCCAGAGTTTTCGCGGCCAGCGCTTCGGCCGCTTCGAGGAAGACGGTCTCGTTGAGCGTGGTCAGGGCCTGGAGTGGCGTGTTCGAACGCACCCGCCGCACGCAGGCTGAATCGCCGTTCGGCGTATCGAAAGCGTCGAGCGCGGGGTAGGGCACAGAGCGGAAGCGGAAGGTATAGAGCGCGCGGCGGTAGCGCTCGTCGCCGGTATCGGTATGCCACTGCTTGGGGCCGTAGCTCACCGGTGGCTGGTAGAGGAACTCCGGCGAAGGCGGATGCACCGGCGGTCCACCGATCTCCGGGTTCAACAACCCACTGGCTGACAATGCGATGTCGCGCACGATCTCGCCTTCCACGCGGAAGCGCGGCCCGCGCGAGATGAGGCGGTTCTTCGGGTCCTTCTCGAGCAGCTCCGGCGTCACGTGGGACGACTGCTGGTAGGCGGCCGATGTCGTGATCAGGCGATGGATGTGCTTCAGGCTCCAGTCGTTTTCCATCAGCTCGACGGCCAGCCAATCGAGCAGCTCCGGGTGCGACGGCGCGGGCGATTGCGTACCCAGGTCCTCGGCTGTTTCCACCAGTCCGGTCCCGAAATAAGACTGCCAAATCCGATTGACGATCGTACGCGCTGTCGTAGGATGATCGCGCGCGACCAGCCAACGTGCGAAGTCCAAACGGTCCGGCTCGTGCCCGCTTTCCGCGTGCAGCGCGTTGAGGAACTTCGGCACGCCCGGGTCCACCGTCTCTTTCGGCTTGAGGAAGTCTCCGCGGTCGAGCCGATGCGTCGAGCGCATCTTGTCGCGCTCCATCATCACGAGTTGCGACGAGCCCGCCGGATGCGAGCGCCACAGCTGCTCGATGCGTGCGTTCTGCTCTTCCCACTGCGGGACGGTCGTGCGCCAGTAGTCGAACAGCGTCTCCTGTTGTTCGGGCGAACGCTGGTCCGCGGGCACGGCCAAGACTTCGTGAACGCGCTCAGGCAGCAGCGTCTCGTCGGCCTTCTCGGCGGAGGTGTAGGAGAGCCGCCAGCGGCCGAGGTTCTGGTTCTGGTTGTCGTCGGAGTTCCAGCCGCCGTGGCGCATCACGAGCTTGATGGTCAGGATCGCGCCCCCGTCGAAGCCCGCCGGCTTTTCGAGCCGGAAGATCGCATTTCGCGGCTGGTTGCGGCGACCGGGGCCTATGTCAGTCGACCACGCCGTCTCCTCGCAGCCGTCGATCGCAAACTCGATGCCGCCGGTGATGCGTTGCTTGTTCTGCTTGTGCGGAAAGACAGCTTGGTCGAGCTCGGCCTGTGCTGGGTTCACGTCCGCTGCCGCCCAGTAGATATCGAGCTTCTCTTTCTTTTCCGGATCGGCCTTCGGCGCCGCCCACACTTCGAACTCGCTCAGCGCCGCGGCGCCCAGGAAGGACCGCCCCGGCCCTCCCTGCGGCAAGTTCGGATCGTTGAGCAACTCCAGCCGAATGGCGCGGATGTCTTTCGCGTCGACTTCCGCCGTCAGCTCCACGGTGTGGTTGGTCGGCGCATAACCTTGCGCCAAAATCGAACCGTCTGCTTGGTAAAGGTACTTCTCACCTGAGATGCCCCCCACTTCGGCCTTCAGCACGGTCCACTCCGGTTGCGCCTTGCGGGCGGAGGCCTCCCAGGCGGCCATGCGCTCGCGCCAGTCTGGCGCGCGATGCTTCATGTCGTCTTCGATCGCGCCAATCTCGCGAAAAATCTCCGCGCGCTTGGCCTGCTCGTCCGCCGTGTAGACCGCCACGTTCGCCTCGTGGGAGTTATTGAGGAACGCAAAGATGCGGTAGTACTCCTCTTGCGTGAGCGGGTCGAACTTGTGGTTGTGGCACTGCGCGCACTGGATGGTTAGCCCGAGCACTGCCTTGCCCACAGCATCCATGCGGTCGAACATCGCTTCCATGCGGAACTGCTCAGGGTCGATGCCGCCTTCTTCGTTGATCATCGAGTTGCGCAGGAAACCGGTGGCTACACGCTGCTCTTGGGTCGCGTTCGGCAGCAGATCGCCGGCAATCTGATCGATGATGAACTCGTCGTAGCTCAGGTCGCGGTTGAGCGCACGGACAACCCAGTCGCGGTAGAACCATACGTTGCGCGGCTTGTCTTTCTCAAAGCCGTCCGAATCGGCGTAGCGGGCAGCGTCGAGCCAGTGACGGCCCCAGCGCTCGCCGTAGTGTGGGGAGGCGAGCAGCTTGTTGATGAGCTTCGGGTACGCACCGTCGCTCTTGTCGGCGAGGAAGGCGTCGGCCTCCTCGATCGTCGGCGGTAGACCGGTGATGTCGAGATGCGCCCGGCGCAGCAGGGTCGTGCGGTCCGCCTGGGGCGCGGGCGCTAGCCCTTCCTTTTCAAGGCGCGCGAGGATGAAGTGGTCGATCGGGTTCTTGACCCAAGCTGTGTTCTTCACCACCGGAAGTTCGGGCCGTGTCGGGGGGATGAACGCCCAGTGGGTTTCGAGCGCGCTGACTTTCGCTCCGACCGACTCGGGCCAGACCGCGCCCTCTGCGATCCACTGCCGAATCGTCTCGATCTCCGCTGCCGGCAACTCGCCGCCCATTGGCATGCGCGGATGCTCGCTCGTGCCGGCTACGCGCAAGTAGAGCTCGCTTTTCTCAGGCTCGCCCGGGGTTACCGTCTTGCCGGAGACTCCGCCTTCCAGCACGATCGCCCGAGCATCCAGCCTCAATTGCCCCAGCTGTTGCTTCTCCCCGTGGCAGCCGGCACACGAGCGGTCAAAAATCGGTTTGACGTCGCGTACGAAATCGACGGCGGCGGAGAGTGGCAAGCAGCAGGCGAACAGCAGGACGAGGCTGAAGCGAATCATAACAATGCAGTATGATTCTACTCCCTCACTCAGGATCTGGCACGGATGTGCGAAATCGGAGGTTGCCAGCGGCTAGGGGACGGCGGCCTACATCGGGCCCTGTGAGCCCGTCAAAGGCGTCTCGCCCGTCACCGACCAGACCGGCTCGGGCTCCGGCTCTTGTCGCGGTCCGCCGGCTTCAGAGTCCGGGTCGGCCACTTGCCTGACCCAGTTGACGAATTTGCCCGCTTCGGCCACGGGGCTGAGCGTGCGCAGTTCGCTGCTACCCAGCGTCACCTCGACCTTGCCGAAGTCGAGCGCACGGCCCAGCGCATCCTGTTTGGCTTCGATATTGCGGATCTCGTCTAGACGGATCGCGCGGTCGACCGGCTTCACAAACCCTTCCAACATCAGCAAGCGGCGGTCGGTCAGCACCATCTCCGTTGCGCGCCTACGCAGCCTGGTCAGCGCTGCTCCGAAGAGGCTCGCAAACATGACCAGCGCCGGCGGCACCGCGAGGGCTGCATTTACGAACATGGCGAATGCCAGAACGCACATCGCCAAGCTATAGAAGAAAAGGATGAACGGCCAGCGGTAGACCATCCAGTGCAGGCGTGCGCGGGCCACGATCTCCTCCCCATCGTTGAGGAGATCCTCCACACGGCTATCCGCAGCCATCAGCGCCATTCCTCACCAGTCTACGGCTGTACGTCACACCCGCCCATAGGTTTGGAGCCCCTAAGGGTTCTTAGTGATAAAATACGGCGGGAGTTTGGCTGTGCGTCTCGGGCTGTGGTGCCCACAACGTTGCTAAAGTTGGGATGTCCCAACCGTCATTTCGATGCTCGAGAAGGCTCGCTTCCGAGGCCGTCGAGTTGCGCTCGACTCACGCGCACGGCGTCGAGCCCGGCATCTCCGCTTCGCAGATAGAAGACGTTCGTAACCGCTTTGCAGCCAGTTCGGTACGTCTGCTGAGCCTAGGCTCGGCATGTGAGTTCCACTCGCCCGACGAAGCCGTCCGCCGCAAGAACGTAGAAGAGGCGGGAGCCTTCCTCGAGTTGGCCCACGACTTGGGCTGCTGGGGCGTGAAGGTGCGCCCCAATGGCCTGCCGGAAGGCGTGCCGGAAGAGGTGACCATCGGTCGGATCGGCGAGGCTTTGGCGGCCTGCGGTGCGATCGGAGAAGGTCTAGGCGTCGAGGTTTGGGTCGAGGTGCACGGGCGCCAGACGCAGGAGCCGCGCCGGATCCGCGCCATGATGGACGCCTGCGGCCATCCCAACGTTGGCGTGTGCTGGAACTGCAACCCTACTGACGTTCAGAACGGCACGATCCGCGACAACTTCAAGCTGCTCCAGGACTTCATCCGCAACGTTCACATCCACGACCTCTACGAGGATTACCCGTACAAGGAGCTCTTCGGCCTGTTGCGCGGCATCGGCTATGAGCGCTACCTGCTCTTCGAGGGACCGGCCAGCGCGGAGCCGGAACGCTTCCTGGCCTACTACCAGGCGCTCTTCCAAGAGATGGTGCGTGCCTAGCGACGGCCTGCAGGCGTCGCATACGCCCGCGGCGATTCGCCGCCGCCTCAGTCAGGGGCCGACGCAAAGCTACCTGCGCGACTTCACCTACGGCGCCATCGACGGGGCCGTCACCACGTTCGCCGTCGTCTCCGGAGTCGCCGGGGCGCAGTTGCCCGGACGAGTGGTCATCATCCTGGGTCTCGCCAACCTCATTGGCGACGGTTTCAGCATGGCGGCGAGCAACTATCTGGGCGTGCGCGCCGAGCGCCAGCAGCGTGAGCGGCTGCGCGCTGAGGAAGAAGCGCACATTGCGGAGTATCCCGCAGGCGAGCGCGAGGAGATTCGCCAAATCTTTGAGCGCAAGGGGTTCAGCAACGACGACCTCGACCGCGTTGTCCGCGTGATCACCTCCGACCGCGAGCGCTGGGTGGAGACAATGCTCGCCGAAGAGCACGGCATCTCGTCCGGCGGTCCTATCCCGTGGAGAGCTGCCGCGTGGACCTTTGCGGCTTTCTTGCTTGCCGGTTCCATCCCGCTGGCGCCATTTCTGTTCGGTCACGCGTCCTACCTTTGGAGCGCCGCGCTCACCGGCGCGGCGTTCTTCCTCGTCGGTGCGGTGAAGAGCCGCTTTGTCGCCCAGCCGTGGTGGGCTGCCGGGTTGGAAACGCTGGCATTGGGCGGCGGTGCGGCAGGACTTGCCTACGTGGTCGGACTCTTACTGCGCGATGTCGCGCCGTAGCTGTCCTGCCTCAGGGCTAGGGCGCAGTCAGCTCGCCGAAGCGCGTTTCGGACGAGCATTTCACGCGGTAGTAATACGTGCGACCTGCCTCCAGTCCGTCGAGCGCAACCGCTCTCAACTCACCGCCCGGTGCATCCAAGCGCCGGAACTCCACGAAGTCCGACGTCTCGGATAGGTCCACAAAACAGGTTTCTCCGTCGCCGACCTGAATCTCGAGAGACGCCTCTCCACCCGTGACCGTAGCGTTCGCCGCTCGGATGCCACTCTTGCGCGCCGACAGGCTCGCGACGTCGGCCCCGCGTCCGTTCACCGAGTCGACCGCCGAGCGGTTCGGAAACACCGCCGCGAAGCGCTCGTTTGCCGTCTCCTGCGCGCCTCCAGCGCCGGCGCACTCGATCTCGTCGAAACCTGCGTAGAACGCTTCGCAATCATTCTTGGTAAAGTTTCGGTTCGCGGCCGGGTCGTCGTAAGCCTCCAGCGAAGAGGAATCGCGCACGCCCGGCAGCACCAAGTTGCGTGCAAACGTCGAGCGAGGATCGGGGTTTGGCGTCTGGGTGAAGGTGTAATCGAAGACATCCTTCGGCGTCCCTTCCGGGCGGGTCTCAAACAGGGGCGCCTGGCCGGGTCGTGGAAGCCCGCCGAACCCAAAATCGGCATTGTGCGTGAGGATGTTGTCCGTCACTTGCACACCCGACCCGCGTCCTGTAGTGAACCAGAAAAAAGCCGGTCCGCGGCCGCGGTTGTCTAACGCGGTGTTGTGACGCACCAGGAGGTCCTCGATCGTGCCCGAGGTATAGACAATCTGACCTCCGAAGTTTGCCGGAGGACCGAAGCCGCCCAGCAATGACGGCGCACTGCGCATCTCGTAGTAGTCGACGTTCTCGAAGAAGTTGTTCTCGATCGCTACCCGCGCCATAGACAAGCTCGGCGTCTCGACTTGGTCGTCCACGCCCAGCAGTTGGATCCCGGTCGCCACGCGTCGGAACACGTTGTTGCGTACGCTCACATCTTCGATACGGTTGTTTGCAACGTCCCCTCCGCCGCGGCTGAGCAGGCCGATCGCCGGCCCGAGCGGCACGACGTCCGCCCACACCCCGTCGAAGATGTTGTCTACGATCGCAATTCTCCGGCCCCGCTTGAATTCGATCGCATGGCGAAAGCCGTGGTAGCGCCCGTTGGATGCGCTCGAGCCGGCGCGGAACGTCTCGTCGTTTCGGAACGTGTTGCCTTCGATCACGACGTCGCTCGGGGTCAGCTCACTCGTCTGACGGTACTGCTCGGCGTAGAGCATGATGCCCGTAGAGCTCTCGATGAGGTTGTTGCGGATCGTCAAGCGCGAACTGTCGCCTATCGTGATGGGAAACGTCACGGCTCCCGGAAACCCGAACACGCCGTAGTCGATGGACCCGGTTTGCGTTGCGATCGCACGCCACGAGTTGACCTGCGAAATCATCGAATCGAGCAAAGCCGAATCGCTCGAAGAGATCGCGATGCCCGCTTGCAGCCGAGAGGGGAACCCTCGGCCATGAAGCCAGCAACGGTCGATCACGATGTTCCGCGCTTGGGCCCCGAGCGAAACCAGCCGGGGGTAAGAGTTTGGATCGACCGTCAGGTAGCCGCTCTGGACTTCCGCCGTCGCTTCGCTCACGTCGTCGAGCCGAAACTCGGTCTCGCTGACGACCGTGTAGAGATGACTGCCATCGAGCCGCGGTTCAGAGTCGAAGGCGAACGTTTGTACCGTCAAGCGCGGACGCGCCTTTCCGCAGCCCTCACTACAGGAGCCTTGCGGCGCCGGCGAGCCGTTCAGGCGCACTCCGCCCGAGGCTTGAATGGCGCCCCAGAGGCCGTCATAGCCGGCCGGGGCGTCCGAGATTTCCACCGTCGACAAGGCAGGCCACGAAGTAGTAGGCGTTTTGAGAATCGCGTTGTCGATGTTCTCGATCGCGACGGCAGGCGGCTCCGGCAGACCGTGAGGCAGGCCCGTGCGGCAGACCGGTTGCGGGCCGGCCGTGCAACCCTCGACATGCAGGCTGAACGCTTGAGTCACATACCCGCCGGACGCGCCCCCCGCGGGAAGCGGCGTTCGAATCGCGAATGATGTCTCGTCGACCGGCGTTAGAACCCAGATGCGGTTCAATTCTGGCGCCCCCGTCACGCCGCCGATCGCCACGGCCTGGCCGTATTGGAACTGCATCGGCGCATCCATCTGGATTACCGTTTCGCCTGCGCGGCGCTCGGATATGGAAACGATCCGGGCGCTGCGCGGAGCCACATCGCTATGTCCCGGGTGCGTCACCTCGAGCCCAACTAGACGCCAGCCTTCCGTGCAAAGCGCCGCGCAGCCCGACCCGTCGGCCGTTCTGAGAGCCAAGCGCTGGAAGATTCCCGGCTCGCGCCAATCCGGCGGGACGGAGAGCGTCGCCATCAGCGGCCGGAAGGATGGATCGACGCGGACGCCTTGCGGCGGCAATTGATCGAGCGGCGTCGAGGGCCGAATCAGAACCACGCCCGCGCCGCGCTTGGGCGGCAGCACGAATTCGCCATAGCAAGTCGCGCCTGCCGGAATCACGACCTCGTGGTTCATCGACGGATCCGCCGATGCGGCCGCGGTGAGTTGTTGTTGCAGGTCCGTGCAACGCTGTTCGGCATCCACCGCCACGTCGAATCGCTGGCCGGTTATTTCGGGGAATGGCTGTTCGAAGACTTGCGGCTCTGCCGGCAGGATCGGTCCATCGCTTGGTAGCGGCGTGTGGAAAGTAGGCGGTGCGTCTGGCCCGTCGCAGGCGTAGCCCGTTCCACCTTCGCCCGACGGGCAGTACCAAGTCGCGACCGCGCCGCTCGCTTCGTCCTGGACCATCACGCGGAAGTAGTACCGCGAGTCAGGCGCAAGCCCGCCGATCGTGACGGAGCGAAACGGCGAGGCTGTGCCGCTGCGGTTTTGGTTGGTGCGAAAGCCCAGCAGATGGGTCGGACCGTATTCGACCCAGGTCAGCGTTGGGCGGGAGACGCCCTCGACCTGGAAGCGAATCGCCACAGTAGCGTGGCTGATCGCCTCGACCTTCAGGTCAAACGCGGCCGGCGATGTCTGCGCCGACGCGGCCGGCAGCCATCCCAGCGCGGCGATGCACAAGAGTATTCTCTCTGCCTGCAAAACCATGAAGTCCTTTGTGCAAGCCGAGCGCCGCTCCAAACTTTTAGCTTAGCGTGAAAGATTGGCCGGGCTTGGGCAGTACCGCTTCCACGCCAAAACGTTCGCCGATTGCGTCGGCAAGCGCTTGCGACTGCGCCGGCTCGCCGTGGACCAGAAAGATTCGCTTCAGCTCCGGAACAAGCGGCTTGAGCCAGGCAAGCAACTCGTGCTGGTCGGCATGTCCGCTCAGCTCGTTGATTTTCGCTACTTCAGCCCGCAGCGGGGTCGGGTCGCCGAAGATCGGGACTTCCCGACGCCCTTCGAGAATTCGCCGCCCCAGCGTGTGCTCGGCTTGGTACCCGGTGATTAACACCGTGTTGCGCGGATCCGGAATGTGACGCCGCAGGTGATGCAGGATACGTCCGGCTTCGCACATGCCGGAGGCGGCCAGCACGATAAACGGATAGGGAATGTCGTTCAGCGCCTTCGACTCTTCGACGTCCCGCACGTAGCGCAGTCGCCCGAACGCGAACGGGTCGCGCTGGTCGAGCAAGTACTCCCGCGTCTCCGCGTCGTAGCACTCCGGATGCGCCCGAAATACCTCGGTCACGTTTACCGCTAAAGGGCTGTCGACGAAAATCGGCGCTTCGGGGATCTTCTGCTCGTGAGTCAGCTCGTTGAGCAGCATCACCAGTTGCTGGGTACGCCCTACCGCGAAGGCTGGCACGATCACCTTGCCGCCGCGCTCAAAGGTGCGCCGCACCACGTCAGCGAGCTTTTGGCGGACGTCCTGGCCGGCGCGGTGCAACCGCCCGCCATAGGTGCTCTCCATGATCAGGTAGTCCACCGGCGGCGGTGTTTGCGGGTCGCGAATGATGGGCAAACCCGGTCGTCCGACATCGCCGGAGAAGCCAAGCCGCAGCGGATTGCGGCCATTTTTGAGGTGCAACACCAATGACGACGAGCCGAGCATGTGGCCGGCGTCGTAGGACTCGTAGCTGAGACGCTCGCTTACCACCGTGGGCGTCTTATAGCCGACTTGCCGGAACAGCGGAATGGTGTTCTCTGCGTCCACCATGGTGTAGAGCGGCTCAATGGCGTCCGGGTCCAAATTGGGATCGAGGCGCCGTCGGCGGGAGCGCCGGCGGTTGAGGAACTCGGCGTCTTTCTCTTGGATATGTGCGGAATCGCGCAACATTTTGTCGCACAAGTCCGCTGTGGCCGGCGTGGCGTAGATTGGACCTGAAAAGCCGTTGCGGACCAGTGACGGCAGATTGCCGCTGTGATCGATGTGGGCGTGCGAAAGCAGCACGCCTGCGACGGAATCTGCCGGAAACGGCAGTTCTCGGTTGCGTTTCCGCGCTTCGGAGCGTCGTCCTTGGTACAAGCCGCAATCGAGCAAAAAGCGCTCGCCGTCAACGTCAACCTGGTGCATCGAGCCCGTGACGTCGCCCACGGCCCCTCGAAATGTAAGCTTCATAGGAAGGCGTATTGTGGCAGATAGCGCAGTCTAGACGCTGATGACAGGACAGGGCGACTCGCGAATCAACCCGTACGCGTCTCCGCCGCCACCCAGCAGTCCGTGCTCGGAGCTGCGGCCGGTTATGAGTACGTCAGCGCCGATTTCCTCGACAATCTTGGGAACGTAGCGCAGCGCCTCGATGCCGCCCGTGTGGACTTGCGCGTTACAGCCGAGCTCGGCCACCAGCGCGGCCATTCTCTCTTCAGCAGCCTCTTTTACAAGCTGCTGCGTCTCGTCGGGGAACCACTCGCCGGCGCTCCAGTCGATCGACGGCGGAACGTGAATCGCGTGCAACTGCGCGCCCCATGATTCCGCGAATTCCGCCGCCCACCCAAGCGCCTTCTTGCTGTGCGCTAGGTCGCGCAGACCCACCGCACAGGCCACGGTCTTGAACGACCTTGGGCCGGCCAAAGCTTCGTTCAGGTGCACGCCTGTCATCACCGGACACCCGACGTCATGCAGCACCTTCGCCGCCACCGAGCCCAAAAGCATCCGCCGGAAGCGGCCATAGCCGTGCGTGGACATCACCACCAAGTCGACCGCACGCTCTTTGGCGATCACCTCGATGCGGTGCGCAGGCTCTCCGGTCACCACCAGCGCTTCGACATCGCACCCTGGCGCGTCTTGTTTGACCTGCTCGAGCAGCCGCCCCGTTGCTTCGTTGATATTTTCCTGCGAAAGCTCGGGCGCGCGCTTACCCAGCAGTTGGTACTCGTGCGGCGCCGGCGCAATTACGTGCAGGCACAGCAACTTGGCTTGGTAATGCAGCGCGAGCGCTGCGGCATGGTCGAGCACTCGACCGGCCTTCTCGGAGAGGTCGGTCGGAACGAGGATCGTACGGATTTGCAACAAGGCGGCCTCCTCGGCGGGATCGTTCAAACGCTGATGACCGGCACTGGAGATTCACGGATCAGCTTGTAGGCATGCTCGCGCAGTCTACCAACCATACTGCGGTCCAGGCTACGGCCGATGACCAACACGTCCGCGCCGCACTCTCGAATGGCCTGCGGAACGTAGGTAGCGGCCGACTCGACGTCGATCTTCAGATCGGCGGGATGGCCGACTTGCGCGATCAGGGCGCGGGCGTCCTGCTCGGCTGATGCCTCGAGACCTTGGACGAGCTCAGGCGTGAAGAAATCCTCGTCGAGCGGCGCCGTCTCGAGCCAATTTACGGCATGGATCAACGTCAGTTTCGCCGACCAACTTTCCGCGTAGCGCGCCGCCCAATCCAGGACAGCCTCGCTATGCTCGCCCAAATCCACCGCGCAAGCGACGTGGTGCGCCTCGCCTTTCGCAAAGACCGGGCTGTCCTCGAGATGCGCGCCGGTGTAGACCGGGACCTTGATGTCATGCAGCACCTTGGTTGTCACCGAGCCCAGCACGAAGCGTCGGAAGGCCCCGAAGCCATGCGTCGGCATCACCAGAATCGGCGCCGGGAAGCGCTGCGCGGCCTCTTCAATGCGGCCGGGCGGGTCCCCTTTCTCCAGCGCGATCTCCCACGCAAGGTTCTCCGCGTTTTCAACCAACGGGCGGATCTGCCGCTCGAGGTTTCCCCGAACCTCCGCTTCCGACGGCCAAGCCCCGCCGAGGTAAGCGCCTCCCTCGAAAGCGGCGTACTCGTAGGTCGAGTATGGGATCACGTGCAGAAACACGATTCGCGCCTGGAAGTGGCGCGCCAGTGCGACGCCGTGCTCGACCGCCATGCGGCAGCGCTTGGAGAAGTCGTAGGGAACGATTACGGTTTCAATGAGCGGCATGGAATAACTCGATACGGAAGAGACTCAGATGCTGATCACGGGGCAAGGCGAGTCGCGGATGATGGCATGCGAATGCGTTCGCAGCCGTCCCATTAGGCTCGTATCGGTGCTGCGCCCGATCACGAGGACGTCGGAGAGGACGTCCTTGGTGGCGGTGCAGATGTAGTCAACCGGTGCGGCGCAGTCCACGTCTATGCGTCCTTCCGCTCCCACCTTTTCGAGTAGCGCGGCGATCTCCGACATCTTAGCCTTGTCAATGGCCGCCCGCACCTGGGCGGGTGTATTCCCTCTTTCAGGATGGATCTCGTCGATCGGCCGAGCGGCGTGAATGACGTGCAGGCCGGCGCCCCAGGCCTTGGCAAAGTCCCACGCCCAGCGCAACACCGCTTCGGAGTGTGGCCCCATGTCGATCGCGCACGAGACCAACTCATAGGGCTCCGTCGCCGACTCGGGCAGTTCCTCAACATGCGCTCCCGTGAAGATCGGGCAGCGCAAATCGTGCAACACCTTCGCCGTTACCGAACCAAGCGCGAAACGCCGGAACGGTCCGAAGCCATGCGTCGGCATCATGATCAGATCGACCTGCTCATGCTCGGCCATCTCTTCGATCTTCGCGGCTGGATCGCCCCATGCCACGACGGACTCGATTCTCCTCCCGCGTCCGATGCGCGCCGTCAGGCTCGCTAGCTCGGCTGCGAGGTTCTCTTCGATCTCTTCACGCTGCGGCCAGACCGCGCTCGCGTTGAAGCCGCCCTCGAAAAACCCGTGCTCATAGGGTCCGGGTGGAACCGCGTGCAGGAAAATGAGCTCGGAATTGAACTTTGCGGCCATCGCCACGGCGTGTTCCGCCGCTGCGGTCGAGCGCTCGGAAAAGTCGACAGGGACGAGAATCTTGTCCATCGTGAGCATGGAAGGCCTCCTCTCACACGCTGATCACCGGGCAGGGAGCCTCCCGGATGATCGACATGGCGTGCTCGCGCAAACCCTTGAGCGGGCCTGACTGCGCGTCGCGCCCAATTACAAGGATATCGGCATAGCTTTCTTCGGCTGCTTCCCGAATATAGCTGGCCGGCTCCGCGCTAGCCACGTGGACCTCCGCCTTGCATCCGACTTTGGCGAGCAACTCCTGCACGCCCTCGCGG
Source organism: Bryobacterales bacterium (assembly GCA_041394905.1). Classification (GTDB taxonomy): domain Bacteria; phylum Acidobacteriota; class Terriglobia; order Bryobacterales; family UBA6623; genus RI-231. Next base: position 133,160 of record JAWKHJ010000008.1, read on the forward strand.
GCGCCTTTTTCGATCGCGTCGCGGGCTTCGGGCGGGAACCAGTTGCCGTACGTGCCTCCCACCTCGACGCGCGGCGCGGCGTGAATGACGATCAGGTCCTGTTGGCAGGCTTGGGCTAGGTCCCAAGCCCAGCGCAGCACCTCTTCGCTGTGCTCGTGCAGGTCGATGGCGCAAGCGATTCGCTTGTAGGGGTCCGGGTCGATCGGCGTCAGCTCCGGGACGTGTGCTCCGGTGAAGACTGGGATCTTCACGTCATGCAGCACTTTGCTCACAACCGAGCCCAGTACGAATCGCCGGAACGGCCCGTAGCCGTGCGTCGGCATGACCGCTAAGTCGATCTTGCGCTCGGCGATCAAGGCCTCGACCTCGAAGGCAGGGTCGCCGCGCTTGATGATCTGCTCTACCTCGCCTTTGGGCTTGACCTTCTCGATCAGCTCGCCCATACGCTTGACCAGCGGCTCACGGACTTTTTCCAGGTCCGGCCATGCTGAAGCGGCGTAGAAGCCCTCATCGAAGGCGGCGTACTCATATGGCGAAGGAGGAACGAAGTGCGCGAAGTACAGTTTCGCTTCGAACTTCTTCGCCAGCTCCACGGCGTGCTCCGCGGCCGCAACCGAGCGGTCGGAGAAATCGACGGGAACCAGAATTTTTTTGATGTTCAGCATTCCTTCGGCCTCCTTCTATCGTCTATCCAGGACGTCTATCCGGCAAACTTCAACGCAGCACGCCGGGCGCCAACTTCATCCTACTCGGCGCCTCATTTGCAGGTTGAAACAAGCAAGATGCAGGGACGTCAACAGAGTACGGTGGAACGTCAGATTGGTGTGGAAGTTGTCCTTGTAGATCCGGCTCAGACGGAGCGCTTCGAGCGGCTGCGCCGCAACTTGATGCAGGACGGCTGGCCCACGGTCAAGGTAGTGGAGCTCGGGGACTTGTGCGGGCGTTTCAGCCCCCAGCGCCGCGCCGTAGTCGTTGTGCATGCAACCGCTGCCGAGGAGGCCTTTGCCGTGCTCGATTCACTCGAGGCAAAGCGCCATTCGGCGCTGGTCGTCGTGGTAGCCGACCGAGCCGATCAAGGGGAGCTCTACTGTCTGATGCAAGCTGGGGCGCTTGAATATTTCGAGAGCGGTGAGGATCTCGGGAGCATCCTGCGGGGCGTCGAGTGGGCCGCCCGTGCTTTGGCGCCCTGATTGATACGATTGTCGTTCCGAAGCCGGTATGCTGCAACGCGCCAAAAGTCGAGAGAAGGCCAGCGAGCCCGTACCGAAGGTTTTCGACTCGCCAGAGTTACTCGTGCGCATCCTCGACATCGCTGACGACGCGATCATTTCTATCGACGCCAATCAACGTATTTGTGTGTTCAATCAGGGCGCTGAGCGGGTCTTCGGCTACACCGGAACAGAAGTGATGGGCCAACCGCTCGAGAAGCTCATCCCAAGCCGGTTTCGCCGGGCCCATCAAAAGCACATGGGGGATTTCGCACAATCGCCGGTGGCGTCGCGCGGTATGGCCCACCGCAGCGAGGTCTTCGGCTTACGCAAGGGCGGGAAGGAGTTTCCCGCCGAGGCCTCCATCTCGAAGGTTGAAATTGACGGTTCGACCATCTTCACCGTCATCCTGCGCGACATCAGCGAACGCAAGCAAACCGAGCGGCAACTGATCGAGGCGCTGGCGGAGAAGGAGATTCTGCTGCGCGAGGTTCACCACCGGGTCAAGAACAACTTGCAGGTCATTTCGAGCCTGCTCAACCTGCAGGCGCGCGCCACGGCGGATGACGAGCTTGCACGAGCCTTCGAGGAGAGCCAGAATCGCGTCCAATCGATGGCGCTCATCCATGAGCAGCTTTACGAAGCGCACGACCTTTCCGATGTCGATTTTCCAGAGTACATCCGCCAACTGGCCTCGCGGTTGTTCCGAACCTATCAGGTGCGCGGCGATCGCATTCGACTCAAGACTACGATCAGCGACGTGCGAATTGGCGTTGATCTCGCGGTCCCTTGCGGACTGATCCTGAACGAGCTCATTTCGAATTCCCTCAAACATGCCTTCCCGGACGGCCGCGAAGGCACGATCGAGATCCGCGTGGAGCGTATGCACGACGGCAGCGCGGTATTGACGGTCGCAGACGACGGAGTGGGTTTGCCGCCCGATGTTGGGTTCTGGAGCACAAAAACGCTAGGATTGCGGCTAGTGCGTTCGCTGGTTCGCCAGATCGACGGAGAAATCGACCTGGCTGGACCTCCTGGCGCCGAATACCGCATTCGATTTAGCGTGGAGAGCGAACAGAAAGACCCATTATGACGCCAGCCCGGATCATGATCGTAGAGGACGAGCAGATCACCGCGACCGACATCGAAGATATCCTGACGCAACTCGGCCATGACGTGACTGCCGTCGTCACATCTGGGGTGGCCGCCGTCTCGAAGGCTGATGCGGATCGGCCCGACCTCGTCTTGATGGATATTCACCTGAAGGGCGAGATGGATGGCGCCGAAGCTGCGCTCGAGGTGCGCCGCCGGTTCGGCATTCCGTCAATTTTTCTAACCGCGCACGCAGATGACGAGACACTCGAGAGGGCGAAGTTGGCCGAGCCGCTGGGCTACATCGTCAAGCCTTTCCACGAGACCGAGTTGCAGGCGGCGATCCAGATGGCGATGCACCGCCGCTCGCTCGACTCGGAACGGGTCGACCTAGCCGAAGAGCTTGCTACGACGCTCGATGCACTCGAGGATGGCGTGATCCGGTGTGATCAACTTGGGCGGGTGACCTACCTCAACGCGGAGGCGGAGAAATGGACCGGCTGGCGCCTGTCGGAGTCCCGAGGCCTGCCCCTCAACGAGGTCTTTCGGTTGTTGAGCGGAAAGAACGGCGCGCCGATGGAGATCTTTCTGCGCGACGCCATTCACGGACGGCGCGTCGTCCAATTCCCAGCAGGTTGCCGCGTGCGTTCGCGGGATGGAGTGGAACGCGACGCGATGATCCACTGTGCGCCGGTGCGCGACTCTTCCGGCGCTTCCGGCGGAGCGGTGCTGGTGTTCGGCGCGCTCGACCGGCGCGCCTCGGCGTCTGAGGCCGTACCGGGTCCGGCGCAAGACGCGGTCACAACCGCAGATCACGAAGTCGTCGTCGCATCCCAGTCGATGCGAGACTTGATGAGCTTTTCCGAGCGCATTGCGTCCAGCCGCGTAGGAGCGATTTTGGTTTTGGGTGAAAGCGGCGTGGGCAAAGACGTGCTCGCACGCTACCTGCATCGCCACAGCCGTCGCGGCGACGCTCCTTTCCTGGCGGTCAATTGCGCAGCCATTCCGGAAACGCTGCTCGAGAGCGAACTGTTCGGGTACGAAAAGGGCGCCTTCACCGACGCCCGTGCGCAGAAGAAGGGTGTGTTCGACCTCGCCCACGGTGGCACGGTGTTTCTCGACGAGATCGGCGAGTTGCAGCCGCATATCCAGGCGAAGCTGCTACGCGTACTCGAGGATCAGACGTTCCGTCGACTCGGCGGCGTCCGCGACGTCTCGGTCGACCTGCGCATCATCACCGCGACGAACCGCAATTTGGCGCAGGCGGTGGAAGACAAAACGTTTCGTGAGGATCTCTACTATCGGCTCAACGTCATCACCATCGCGATTCCTCCAATCCGCGAGCGCAAAGAAGATATCTTGCCGCTCGTCGAGTTCTTCATAAACCGCTACAACAAGCGGTTCGAGCGCGAGGTCAAGGGCGTGACGGACGAAACGCGCCAGTTGTTGCTGACGCATGACTGGCCAGGCAACGTGCGTGAGATCCGCAACGCGATCGAACGGGCGATGGTGCTCGAGGAGAGCGATTACCTGCGGCCGGAAAGCTTGTCTCTCGAGACGCGCATAGGAACTCCGCCGCCCATCGCCGCCACGGCCGGGGCGGCGTCTCTCGAAGACGTCGAGCGCTCCATGCTTGTTCAAGCGCTCGAGAAGACGGACGGCAACCAGACGCGGGCGGCCGAGATGCTCGGCATCTCACGCGACACGTTGCGCTATCGCATCAAGAAGTTCAACCTGCGCTGAGCGTCAACGCAAGCCACTACTCCGAGGGCTTGCGAACGCGTGAGCGACGCTTCATGTAGTCGGCTAGCGCTTCGTCGAGCGACGGCATTGGCTCGAAGCCGAGCGCTTCCACCTTTGCGTTCGACAGGCTGGAACGGCGAGGCCGGCGCGCCGGGGTGACGAACTCGCGATGGTTGGTTGGCGAGATTTCGGCTTCGAGGCCCGCCGCTTTGAGGATGCGCAGGGCGTACTCGTACCACGAGATCGTCTCGCCTCCGCCGATGTGGTACAGACCGGGCTCGGCCTTTTCGAGCAAATCGATCGACATTCCGGCGAGCGGAACCGTGTAGGTCGGCGTGGCGAAAAAGTCGTTCACGACGCGCAAAGGTTCGTGCGCCTTTGCTTTGCGTAGCACCAATTCCGGGAAATTGCTGCGATTCGTGTAGCGTCCGGCAGGCCCGAAAACCCCAGCGACGCGCACCACGTAGCTCTTCTCGCAATTGCCGCGGGCGTAGTGCTCGCCGGCCAGTTTGGAGACGCCGTAGGCCGCCGGCGGCGCGGGCAGGTCCTTCTCGGTATACGGCGTGGACTTGGCTCCGGAAAAGACGTGATCGGTCGAGTAGTGCAGCAGCGCGGCGCCGCTTTGCTCGCAGGCCATGGCGATGGTGCGGACCGCGATCCCGTTGACGCGCATGGCGACCTCAGGCTCGCTCTCGGCTTTGTCCACCAGATTGTAGGCTGCGCTGTTGAACACCCAGTCTGGCTTGTGGCGCGCGATCAGCGCTTCCACTGCCGGGGGATTGGTGATGTCGAGTTTCTTGCGGTCGACCGCGACGACCGAATGGCCGCGGCGGCGAAGCTGGTCCTTGAGCTCGTGGCCAAGCTGGCCTCCGGCTCCTAAAACGATGGCGCGCATTTGAATTTCAACTTACCGCAGGTCATAGAGGAAGATCGAGTACCCCGCTTTTGCATCCGGTTCTCTGCCCCGGAAGTAGCGGAAATAGTCACGGTACGGTTCATCCCAGTAGTACCCCAAGAGCAGATTCACGCTGATTGCATAAAACCCTGGTTTTGGCTCAAAAACCTCCCCATCGACGCACGAGCCGCAAAAGGGCGTAGGCAGCGTGTGGACGCGATGGCCTGGCAGGTAGTGCCAAGGCCGGTCCTGCCCGAAGTAAGCGAACTCGACCATCTCGATGCCGTGCTTGTCGGCGTAGCGGGCGACTTCGGGCCAATCCTGGCCCCAGTCGATGTTCGAATCCGCCAGATAGCGCCAGCCGTTGTCGGGGCCGCCAGCCCATTGGTTGAAGTAGGAGATGCCGTGCGGAAAGATCCAGGCCGATTCGGCGGCGAGCCAAACCATCCCAAAGCCCGCAGCGAGCCGCCACGCGCGCTTGCTCCAAAGCGCGCGCATGGAAAACAGAGCGCCGAGAAAGAACAGGGGCGTCAGCGGCATCACGTGGCGATAGCCGATGTTGATCTTCGACTGCATGGCAAGGCCGAAGAGCAACAATCCAGGCAGCCACAGGAAGGCCTCCTCGGCTGTGGCAGTGCGCCTCGCCAGTCGCCATCCGAACAGCGCCAACCCGACCAGGACGAGCGCCTGCAACGGGATCGGCAGCTTCAGCGCCATCGTGACCGGAAAGTAAAGCGGGTCCCCGCCATAGGAGACGCGTCCCATGAAGTACGACCGGAATCCGAGCTCGCGACTGTGCTTTCGTACGAAGGCGATGCCCTCTACCCACCGCGCCGGCATGGGGACCGGCGGCCACCAAGCCCACGATGCACGCTCGGCATCGCTCCAGCTCCTTCACGGCGATGTGCTCGAACTCCGGCCCGTGGATGCGGATCAAGTCAATTGGTGCAGGACGGCGGCAAAGAGATAGGCCGTTGCGGCGAGCGGCGCCACCAGGCGGAGGCAGCGCAGCGAAGTCGTCCGGAACAATCGGCGCGTGGCGCGCGTCGAGGATACCGGTCTGACTGGGCCGAGGAACCGCTTGCACGGTGAACGGTCTGGATGGCCAGCGCCGCCACGATCGCCAACACCCAGAAGCGGCCGCGGCTGGGGTGTCGCCAGTAGCGCCACGTGCAGTAGGCGAGGGCGAGAAGGCCGGTCGCGGCCGGCACGTCGGACTTGATCAGCGCCATGGCCGAGTAGATTCGGCTCGAGCGCAAGCATCGCCGTCGCGGCCAGTGCGGCTGTGGGGCCAAGCAGTTCGCGCACCCAGGCCCAGGCCACTCCAAGCAGCAGCAGCGGAAAGACCAGCATTGGCAAACGGGAGAGGAAGGTCAGCCGTCGCGCGCCCTCGGGCCCCATCGCGTCAAGCATCTGCGTACCCACGGCCCATTGCTCGCCCTTGCGCCACTGTTCGGTGTCTTGTTGCAGCGGGGCGTCGAGCGCGAGCGGAACCCAACCCTCCACCAGTCTCGTCAGCGGTGGTGCGTCCGGCGGCTCCAGGCGATCTTCGCCGCGCCAGTACATGTAGCCCGCGGCTAGGTGCGCCGGCTCGTCATAGGTGAGTCCGGTGACGCGCGCCTCGCCAAACCAGCGCCGCCGTGTAGGCGAGGAAGACGGCTACGGGTTGCGGTGCGGACCCACACGGGCGATTACAGAGTGGAGGCGATCTCTTCCACCTTCACCGGCCGATTCTCTCGCGCTGACAGATAACACGCTTCTACGGTTGCGTAGGTCGTGCACGTACGCCGTCGCTTCAACTTCGAACTGCTCACCCGTGCGCAGGCAGTCGACAAAATGCTGTTGCGTCGCACGGCACGAGTCGCCGCGGTAGCCGGGCAGATCCACTCCGAAAAGACTTTCTCATTGCCGACGAGCCCACTTCGCCGCCGTGCCGCAGCCGGATCTTGCCGTCCAGCCCTTCGAAGCGCGCGATCCGAGTGCAGGCCCCGGTTTCGTCCGGCTCGCAGGCGCGGTTGCAGTCGATCATGCCTAGGACGCCGCCGGCATGCTTGGTCATGATCAAGGCCATGTCTTCGCCGCGGACGGTCGGGTTGATTCGAGCGGTGCGGCAAAACACCTCCTCGATCGGCCCGATGAGGAACCGCGCCGTGTCCAGGTGATGCACCAGCGTCTCGTAGACGATCAGCCTGGGCATGTCCTTGAAGTAAGGCTGATTCGGGAATGGCGAGGAGCCGAGACCGTCGCGCGCCCGCGCCTGCATCGAGTAGTAGAACGGCCGGCCAATGCGGCCTGAACCGAGCATGGCGGCGATCTCGCGATACCAGCGCTGCCAGCGCCAGTTTTCGTTGATCATCATCCGCACGTTGGCGCCGGCGGCAAATCCGACGATGCGGCGAGCGTCGTCCCAGGTCTCCGCCACAGGCTTTTGCAGCAAGACCGGAAAGCCGCGAATCATACATTCGCGCGCCAGCTTGAGGTGCGTAGCCGGGCGCGTGGCGATGTCTACGAAGTCCGGCTTGACCGCCTGGAGCATCTGGTCGAGGTCTTCGTAGACCGCGACGTCAAATTCGCGCCGAAATGCCGCCGACTTGGCCGGATCAACGTCGCAGACGCCCACGATGTGCGCGCCTTCGACGCGCTTCCAGGCTTCCATCTGGATGCGCCCGAAGAATCCGCAACCCACCAGTACGCCTTTGAGCATGCGAGGGATAGGTTAGCCTACTCCGGTTTGTGCGAGCCGCGTCCGCGTGCAGCCTCGCGCTCTTCTTCCGGCAGCGCTTGATTGAAGGTGGCGCCGAAGCCGATCGTCTGGCGATAGATGTAGCTCTGCCAATGGTCTTGCCCCTCGATGCGCGGATCGCCGGTTTCGCGCAAGTAGGCTTCGAGACGCGCGCGCAGTTGCTGCTTCTGGTCGGCGAGCGCGGGTTCGTCGGCCAAGTTGCGGACCTGGCCCGGATCGTCCGCGATCACGTAGAGCTCCTCGGAGGGACGCTTGCCGAATCCAAGCGCATACTCGCCGGGAAACTCCTCGCGATGCTCCACCATGAACGTCTTCGTCGGGCAGGCGTCTACGTCGCCGTGGAAGGTCTTGTTGGAAGAAACGAAGTCAGGACCGCCGGTGGGCCAGCGGTCGGGCTCGAAATTTCGGATGTAGAGGTAGTCTTTGGTGCGAATGGAGCGCGCGGGGTATGTTGCTCCGTCCGGACGGCACCAAGTGTGACGCTCGAGCCCGGAGTAGACTTGTCCCCTGGCAGGGGCGTCCTCCGCGGGTAAAGGGAGCAGGCTCGAGCCGGCCATTCCCGCAGGCGCTTCCACGCCGGCAACGCTCAGCCATGTCGGCGCGAAGTCGACGTGGCTGACCAACGCGTCCACCTGCGTGCCCGCTGGGATCTCGGCCGGGAAGCGCATCGCCAGCGGCATGCGCACGCCCCAGTCGTAGAGATTGACCTTGGCGCGCGGGAAGGGCATGCCGTTGTCGGAGGTCACGATGACGAGCGTGTTGTCGAGCTCGCCGGCCTTCTCCAGCCGGGCCAGCATCTTCGTGAGCTGAGTATCGAACCACTCGATCTCGAAGGCATAGTCGGCTAGATCGCTGCGGACGACCTCCGTGTCGGGCAGAAAGTCCGGAGGTTCAATCTCGGCGAGGTTCTTGCCGTTGCGCACGCCGACGCCGTCTTCATAGACGCGATGTGGTTCCGTACAGCCGTACCAGAAGAAGAACGGCGTGTCGTCCGGGCGGTCGGCGAGAAAGTCTTCGAAGTTTGCGGCGTAGTCGCGCTCGTCGATTCCGGCCGGGATGGGCCCGCTATGCTTGCGCGCGTTGTACTCCTTGCCGTTGGGATGGCGCGTGAGCCCGCCTGCCTTCCAGTCGCCAGGCTGCCAGGGTTTGCCGGTGTAGCCCACGTGGTAGCCCGCGTCTTCAAGCCGATGCGTCGCCAGGGGCAGGTCCGGCGGGAGAGTGCCGTAGAGCACGCCGCCCTCGCCGGTCTGCCAGATGTGCCGGCCGCTGAGCACCGACGTGCGCGACGGCGTGCACGAAGGGCACGTCGCGAAGGAGTGTGTGAACAGGGCTCCCTCGCGCGCAACGCGGTCGAAGGCCGGTGTGGAAACCCACTTCGATCCCAACGCCGAGGCGTGCGGCCAGGACTGATCGTCCGCGATGGCGAACAGAATGTTCGGCCGCCGCTGAGCGCGCTCTTGTTCGTCGCGCGTGCAGGCGGCCAAGGTTGCCCCAGCGGCGGAGGCGAGGAACGTGCGGCGCGTGGCGGATTTCGTCATGGGAACGCGGCCATTCTCGCAGAAAGGAATTGGAGGATGCGCCGAAGCGTCGCTAGAATGCTTGCCCGATGCTGAAGAAGAACGCCCCGAGGCTCTCGCCTGGCTTGCGGTCGAGCTTGAATCCGTAATCGGCGCGAATCAAGAAGTACGGCGTGCGCACACGCAGGCCGAAGCCGCCCGCCGAACGCACGTCCGTCGGGTTGAAATCATCCCAGCGCGAGTAGACGTTCCCCAAATCCACGAATCCGACGCCCTCGAAGATGCTCACCAGCGGGAAGCGCAGCTCCTGATTCAGGATGAACACGGCTTCGCCGCCGTCCGGGTCGCCGAAGAAGTCCTTGGGACCCAGCTCGTTCTGCTTGAAGCCGCGCACGGTGGTGCCGCCGCCGGCGAAGAAGCGCTCAGCCTTGATGATGTCCTGCCCTTGCAGACCGTTGGAGAACCCGACGCGCGCGCCGCCAGCCCATACGACCTTCGCTCTTGGCGGCTTCTCGTCGAACGGAGTCGCATCCGGTTTGAAGAAGCCTTTGTAGCGGAAGTATTGGCCGAAGTAGCGCCAGTAAAGCAGCTGCGAGCCCAGCTTGGCCGGTGCGAATTCGAAGCCGTGTGAGTAGAAGTTTCCTCGCGTCGCGTCGAGGATTTCGTCGCGCGAATCGTGGGTGAACGTAGCCGTCAGCGGCGCGACGTTGGTCGTGATGTCGAGCGGCAGGAAGTCGTTGGGCGCCTTCTCGAAAGTGTGGGTGCGGACGAAGCGATAGCCGTATTGCAGAAGATACTCGCGGCCCATCTCGACTTCCTGCTGCACCGAGACGCCGGTGCGGTCGACCAAGAAGTCGGTCAAGATCTCGCGGCTGCGGAAGGTAGCCGCCGTCGTCTTGAGCGGAAAGCCCAACATTAGCGGCTGGTTGAAGTAGGCTCGCACTTCGCGGAAGTCGTTGTCGTAGCGCAGCCGGCCACCCACCGAGCGCGCTGAGCCGATGACGTTCTTGGCTTCGAAATCGCTGATCGCGCCAGGGCCGCGATCGGTATCGAAATAGGCGCCGTAGCGCAGACGGTAAGGCGTGGCTTCGCGCACACGGGCGGTCAGCCGCAGCGGATTCACGCCGGGCGGCGCGTCGACGTTTTCGAGCTTTGCCGTCTCGAGGTCCACCAGGGAGAAAGCGCCAGTGTCGTAGAGGCGCCTACGCGTCAGGTCGTTGTTCGCCGACAGCAGCAGCCCGCCCTTCTTGCTGACCAGTCGTCGCCGGATGAGCTTGTCGCTGACATTCTGGTTTCCGGCCACCTCGATCTGCTCGACGACATCCTTGTTGTTCTCTGTGATGTCGAAGGTAATGTCCACACGCGCAGCTTCTTCGCGGCGCGTGAGCTGGAAATTCACCAGAACGTCGTTGTAGCCCTTCTGCCAGTAGAGATCTTCGAGCTTGCGCAGAGCCTCTTCGAGGTACTCCGGCGTGTAGGGCGTTCCGATCGCCGGCTCGACCGCGGCGCGGGCCTCTTCCTCGGTAACAGCCTTTACGGTTGGGAACGATAGCTTGCCGATCTCGAACAGAGGGCCTTCTTTGATCGCAATGATGACCTTGCCGGTGGCCGTGTCCGGTTCGAGATCAAAGCGCGGACGTTCGACTTCTGCATTGAGGTACCCGCGCTGGTAGTAATAGCGTTTGAGTCTGTCGGCAACCTCACGTGGCTCGGCTTTCAGGCGGTCGCGCAAGTTGGTGCGCTCGAGCACCAGCTCGAGGTCATCGGTCGCGATTCCCTTCGCACCTTCGAAGACCAATTGGACATTGCTGAACTTGACGCCGCGCCGAACCAGGAATTGCGCTCGCTCGTGATCGTCGTCGACGATTGCGATCTCCGACTCGACTTCCGCCTGGAGGTAGCCGTCCGCGTAAAGCCACTCGAGCAGTACGTTCTTGGCATCGTCCTGGCGTTGCAGGTCGAACACGCCGCGATTCCAGGCTTGCTCGACTTTCTTGCGCACGCCGCCGGGTACGTCGGCGGGCTGGAAGGTGAACTCAATCTGAGGCCCTGGCCGTACGTCGTAGTGCAAGTCGATCGTGTCGTCGTGCTTGTCCCGATCCACGCGCACGCGCGCCTCATGCCGGTTCATGGAGTAGTAGGTTTCGGTGAGCTTGTCGACCTTGCGCCGCGACTTGAAGAAGTCGTACTTTGCTCCGGGCTTGACGTCGAGAATGTCGAGCGCCTTGTCTCGATCCATCTTGAGGTCGCCTTCGAAGTCCACCTCTCCTACTCGAATCTGTGGGCCGCTGCGGCGTCCCCGATGAGGTGCGTCCTCCAGGCCCCAGCGCAAGTCATGGCGGAAGTCGAAACGGTAGGTGTTATCGCTTTGCTTGACCGCCTTGGTCTGGAAGCGCCGCGTGACGTCGTACTCGGTGACAAAGATCTGGTCGCCCGAATCGGTCAGGTTCATCGAGTAAATCAGATTCAGTTGTCTGGTTATTTGCTGGCCGATCGTCAGGCGTGCGCTGGGGTCGCCCTCGGCCGAGATCAAGTTCGGCTCGATGCGCACCTCGGTCAGCCCCAGGCTTTGCTGAGCGGCGCTGCCAATGCGCCCGCCGAGGCTTCCGGTCAGGTAGCTGAGCGCTTGCTCGCGTGCGATGTTGAGCCCCGACTCGCGAGCCTGTTCGAGCGTGCGGCCGGTCAGCAGCAGCGAGATGACGTCCGGTTCGGGCAGAGTCGGCTCGGACGTGAAGTCGGTCTTGATGTCGTCGCCACTTCCGGTGGCGCGCAGGATGATGTCGTAGCCGGCAACCTGCGTGCGCGCTTGCAGGTTGAGCGAGGGCCGGATGCGGGCTTCGCTGGTGAATTCGACCAAGCCGTTCTCGATGACATAGCGGTTCTCGGCGAGCGTCACCTCGCCGCCCTCCTCGAGAATGACGCGGCCCAGCAGCGAGGGCCGATAGTAGGTTCCGACGAAGCGCAGATCGACTGTAGCCTCTAGCTTGGCGAGGTTGTTGTCGACCACCACCGGGTTCTTCGACTCGACCGCGACGTTGTAGCGCACCCGAGAGAGGAATGGGTCAGGCTCTTGGACAAAGTCGAGCGCGCCGCCGCCATTCAGGAACGTCATCACCTGCGACTCGACATCGAGGCGCTCGCGGAAGGATCCGTCTTCGATGGAAACCTTGCCGTCCAATCGGACTAAGTTGTCCTCTACGCTATGGAACTGCAAGTCTGTGTCCGAGAGCGTTCGCATGCCCTCCGGGAAATCGAGGAAAACGCCTTGCGCGGAGATTTCGACGTCCACGTCATGGATGCCGTCCTTGTAGGCCAGCCCGCCCGTGGCCTTCAGCCGCCCGCCATTGAGCGAGCCCTCGAGCTGCTCGATCTCGAGCCGCTCAGAGTCGAAGCGCAGGGCCATGTCCAGGCGTTCGGAATCAAGCCGTGGCGAGTCGAGCGAGAACGTCGCCTCGCGCAGTGTGAACGTGCCTTCGACGGCCGGATCGGTCAGAGGCCCGGTGACGGACGCGTGCAACTCGGCGGGTCCGCTCATCCGCAGGTCTTCCATCAGGTAGCCCACGATGCCCGCGTCCGCTGCTCCGTTTACTTGCAGCTTCGCGTTTCTGTCGCCGGTCAGCTCTGCGCCGCCGGTCACGGTCAAGTCGGTGCGCGGCCCGGTCAGGTGCAGTGAGGCGACTCGCAATGCGCCGTTCTCGACGACGATCTCGACCGGCTCGGCCTCAGTGATCTTTAGGTCCCGCACCTGCAAAGCCAATTCCGGCGCCGTGAGCTTGGCGCTGACCGCTTCGATCTCGAGCTTTGGCGCGGAGGCTTCGACGTCGAGGCTGATGCGACCGCCCCCGTCGGGAATCACATTGAGCTCATCGAGATCCAAGCCAGAGAGCGAGGCGTGGAACTGTGCGCCGCCGTCGGCGGGGTTCACTTCGATCGGCAGATCTTCACCTGCGACAATCACGCCGAACGGAACGCTCCCCGTCGCCTCGATCATGCCCTTGCTGTATTCCGCCGTCAGCTTCGACAGCTCCACCCGGCTCGAGTCCACGTGCGCATCCATCTGGATGTTCACGATCGGATAGAGCGTCTCCGGGGTGAACACGACACCGTCTTCGAGCTTGAGGTCCACATCAGGCTCGACCTTCTCGAAGCTGCCGCGCACTGCGCCAGTGACGTTGAGAATGCCCAGCACGAACGCTTCGTCGACGCTCTTCGCCAGCATTGCGGGCACGACTTCCAAGTTGAACGCGCCGACGACGCGCAGTTCGCCCTCCGGCTGCGAAGCGTCGAACGGCATCTCGCCTTCCACCTTGAACTGCGACTTGCCCGAGAGCACCGAGAACGAATCGAGGAACAGCCGCCGGTCGCGCACCGAAAGCTTCCAGGGGCCGTCGTTGCGCAGCTTCACGCCGCCGGTTCCCACCTGCGCCTGCTCGAAATTGGCGGTGATTGTCCCGTCCTGCCAGTTTTCGATCTCGCCCGAGCCTTCCACCACGCCCGTGATTGCGCCTTCGAGCACTTGGCCTTGGCGCGGCTCGATGCCCAGCGTGGAGAGATCGAGATTGGAGATGGCGGCGCGGAAACTCGCCGGATAGGGCGCTTCGAGCCGGGACTCGGCGTGTGCGTCGAGCTTGAACTTCGGCGCCTGCACGTCGATGACGCCCGCGCCGTCCGCGACGGACGCTTTTGCGTTAAGGTCGCCCAGCTCCTGCTCTCCCACAACTAGACCGCTGGCGCCGATGGAGGCTTCGAGCTGCGGCTCCGCCAGCGAGCCTTCTCCCCGCGCTTGGATGTCGAAGGCGCCTTTGACTGCTTCGCCGGAGGGCAACTCCAGGCTGGAGACCCGTAGATCACGGCTCGTCAGATCGACCGAGTACGCTTGCGTTTCGAGATCGTAAGCAAGCGACCCGCTCAAGCTGCCTTCGCCGTCGGTCTGCGGCTTTTGCAGGTCGAGGTTCGTCAGCTCTAGGCGCGAACCCGCAAGCGAAGCGTCGGCGCTGAGGTCGCCCCACAGCTCGCCATAGGCGTTCAACTCGCGCGCGGTCAGCGAAGCCTCCACGTCGGGTTCGGCCACCGTGCCTTCGACCTTTGCCGTGAACGAAGCCGTGCCAGAGACCGGCTCAGTTCGCGAGTAAGTCCATCGCCTCGGCAAGCGCGATGTCTTGCGCTTGGACGTTCAAATCAAGCGTCGGCGACTCGCTCTTTCCACGCCGACCGTTCCCCGGAGTTCTGCTCGCTGCCGATTCCAGGCCAACGCCAGATCATCGAGCGTCAACGTGGAATTGGCGTACGCCCCATCGAGCGTAAACAGCACATTGCGCACTTCGCCGGCGGTCAAGTTGTCGCCGCGCGCCTGCATCCGAATCGCTGGATTGTCGAGGGTCCCGCCCAAGTTGACGGTGGCCGTCAGGGGCCCTGCCAGCGATGTCGGCGCAACCGATTCGCCTTCAGCTTTGCCTAGAAATGCATCGAGTTGTGCGATGGCCGGCTCGAGGTCGGTAACGTTGAGACTGACGGTCCCATCGAGGTGCTGCATGTCGGCAAGAGTTACTGCGCCGCTCGCCTTCGCGCCAAAGTTTGAAAGTCGCGCAGGTTCGCTCTTAGGCGGTTGTCCGCTATCTGGAAGCGCAGTTGGCCCGAGGCGGGTAGCAGGTCGCGGGCCGGCGTCTTGCGTGTGGCGGACAAGCGCAGCTCGCCTGAGCCGGCGACATTCGAAAATTCGAGCGCCGTCCAGCTCAGTTCCGCCGAGCCGCTGGCCAGCGACGCAGCTTTGACAGGCGCGTCGAACTCGCGGCTCGCCGTCAGCAAATTGAAGCGATCCAGCTTCACGTCCGCGCGGCTGAGCCCGGCGTCTTTGTTCAACGCCAAATCGACGTTCCCCTCGGCTCGCCCAAAGGGACCATCGAACGAAAAGGAATCGATTTGCGCCCGACCCGTTCCGGCGGCGTACGTCGCCTGCGCTTCCAGCGTCCCGCTCTGAAACTCCCCGTAGTCCACTTCGTCGCCGTGGATCCTAGCCGTCACAGCCAGATCCTCCAGGCGATTCTGGATGTCCGCATTGACGTCGAACTGGCCGCTAACAGGCTTGCTCAGCCCGGCGAACTGCGAGAGCTCGCCGCCATTGGCCTGGACCGATGCGGTCAGGTTGAGGCGCGACTCCTGCATGTCGCTGACCTCGCCGGTGAGCTCGATGCGGGACTGACCGGGCTCGATGATGACGCGGTCCACGCCAAGCCCGCCGGGACGGAAGTTAAGGTTTGCCGAGACGGTCTCGAGCGGCAAAGAGCGATCTTGGTAGTCGAGGTCGCCGCGCGAGCTGATACCGAACTGGATGCGATGGTTTTCCGTCGCCCGATCGCCGTCGATTGACAGCGTCCATTGCGGTAGCTCGAGATCGAGCTCCGCCTTCTGGTCAGCGAAGCGAATGAGCGGCCCCGATGCGCGAAAGTGTTCGAGCAGGAAAGGCAGCGTCTGGTTGTGGTCCTGCGGCGCTCCGGCATCGGCCCGCTCCACCGGCTTCGGCAGGTTAGAGCGCCCTTGGTCGTCGTAGACGATCTCGATGCGGACCGCCCTCGATGCTCCCTCTTCCACGACCAGCTTCTTGCGCAGCAGGCCGGCAAGCTCGAGGTTGAGGTAGATGCGGTCCGCTACGAAGAACGGCGGCTCGTCCGGCTCTTCCGTCGAGCGGATGCGCACGTTGTGCAGCGTCGTGGTCAGTCCAAATAGGTTGTAGTCAAGCTTGTCCGCCTCGAGAGCGATGTGCTGGTGGTCGACGAGAGGTACTGGCGGCTCTTCTCGAGCGCAAAGTCTCGTACCAAGGGAATATGGATGAGCCCGGCGCACAGCGCCAGGATCAAGAGCACTACGATCGATACGACGGCCGCCATGATGTGGAGCTGCCGCTGGGATCCCGCGGCAGCCGTTCACCCGATCGGGGGCTAGCGAAAGGCCTTCATCACCGAGCGGATCTTATCCGCATCGGGCGATTGCGGCGAGAGCTTCAGGAACATCTCGAAGTGTTCGGCCATCTTGTCGGGCCGCTTCACCCCGTTGTAGGCGACACCCAGATAGTAGTGCGTATAGCCCCATTCCGGATCGAGCTCCGCGGATCTTCTCGAGATCCGCGATCGCACCCTGGAAATCCTTCTGTTGGGCCATCACCAAACCGCGGTAGTGCAGGGCGTCCGCTGATTCAGGGTTGATTTCGACGGCTTTATTGAGCAACTCCATTGCTTTGCCCACGTCTCGCCGCTCGATGGCCGCGGTTGCCATTCCAACCAAGACTTCATCTTCAGGCAAGCCCATTTCTTGGGCCTTGCGAATGGCTGCTTCGCCTTCGTCAATCTTTTTGAGTGCAATCAAATCGCGGCCGAGCAAGGCTTGCGCCTCGGCGTCCTCACTGTGCTCGTTCACCTGCTGTTGTAGAGATTTTTCCGCCTCCGCGAAACGGTGGTCACGGTACTGCTTCGCGCCCTCGGAAAGCTCTTCGGCCCCTAGCACGCCCACGCAGGCCAACAGCGCAATTCCAATCGACTTGCGAGACATGTTCTTCATTTCCAATCTCCTTTTGCGGCGCGAGCCGGACGCTGCGTCACCCCACAGTACTCTTAGATGTGTTCGGCCCCCGCCATGTTTCATCCTGCGAGCGCGTTCCGCAAAAACGCAAGGCTCTCGCGAACCTCTCGGACCGGGTCGTCGGTTGGGTATGCCATCTCGATGTTAGCCGGCATCTGCCAGTTGCGCTCCTGCACCAGGCGGACGATCTCGCCAAGCGGCGTGCCGCCCATGCCGAAGGGGAGCTTTGGTCCGTTGTCGGCCTTGCGGTCCTTCATGTGTAGCGCGAAAACACGCTCGCCGTGCTTTTCTAGGAACGCCAAGCAGTCGAACCCTGCTGCATGGAAGTGCCCGGTGTCGAGGTTCACGCCGAACCAGTGCGGCTCGGCCTCCATCGCGCGCTCGAAGTCCTCGGGCCTTGCAAACTCGTCCGGCTTGACCACAGCATGATTGTGGAACGCGACGCGCGTCCGGTGCTGCTTTGCAAAGGGCGCAATGCGCGGTGCGCTCGAGACGTTGCTCGAGCTGGTCAACAGGTCGGTCCCCAGAGCGCGCGTCATCCGGAACGTCGAGTCGATCTCCTCGTCGCTGTGACCGTCGCGAATGGTCAGGTTAAAGGCGTTCAGGTGGAACCCGCGGCGTTCGAGGGCGACCCGGATCTCGCGGCAGTAAGCTTCGCCCTCGCGGACGCGCCAGTCGCGCAGCCGTTTGCGGCCGGCAGTGGTAGAGCGCTGGTCCCAACCCTGCTCGATGTGGCCGGAGAAGAGCTCGATCGACTTGGAGCCGGCTTGCTCGCAGGCGTCGAGCATGGCGTCAAACGGCAGGGCCTTGAAGCTGAAGCTCTGGATACCGAGATCGACGCCGCCGGCCCCGGCCCACGCTGGAACGGACGCCATCGCCGCCAACCATGCTCTACGCGACAACTGCATCGCCTTGCTTGGCATGGTAGCTCAGTTCTTCGTGAGGTCAATCGATCCCGGCGGTCTTGGCGAGCCAGTCGATCAGCTCTTGCTGGCGGTCGGCCTCGAAGCGGTTGAAGTCGACGGGCGTGCGCAGCTCGAGGGAGTCGGGCGCGCCGAGCAGCCCGTAGGCCTTCTGCGCGCCGGCTACCGCCGCGCGAACGTCTTCAACTGGGTGATAACGGTCGAGCGTTCCTGCCAGAACGAGCGCCGGCCGCGGCGCCACCGCCGCCAGGATTTCGTCGTAGTCGACCAAGAGACGCTTCTGCTCTCCGCCGATGAAGAACCCCAGCCGCGGTGCGAAGCCATGCAGGTGCGAATAGTGCTCGATGCCTTCGACGCCCTTGTCCTCGGTGGCCAGCCGCAACGGCGCGAAGGCGTTGACGGAGGCGATGCCGGCCACGCGCGGGTCTTGCGCCGCGGTCCACAGCGCGACCTTGCCGCCCAGCGCGTAGCCCGCCAAGTAGATGCGGTTGGGGTCGACCAGGCCACTTGTGCCGAGCGCGGTCATCGCATCGACGGCGGCGCGCGTGTCGGCGACCATCTTGCCCAGCAAGCTCCAGCCGGGGTAGCGGTTATCGAATAGGCGTCCGTCGAGCACCCGCGTTCCGAAGCCGATCTGGTCGAAGGCGAAGACGGCGAAGCCGCGCCCGATGAGCTTCTCGAACGGCCGCCGCGCGTAGCGGGAGTAGCCAGTTGGGTAGGCGTGCTGGTGCAACCAAATGACGACCGGCATGTTCGTGTGTGCCGGCTTGTCGTCCTGGCCGGCGTAGTAGAGCTCACCCGCCAGGTCGTCGCCAAAGGGCAACGACGTCGCGCCGCCGCCGTCAAGCTTCAAGGGGCGGCCGTGCAGGTCTCCGAGCCAGCCATCGCTGGTTAACCCCAATCCTTCGAGAGCCTCGCGCGGCGGGAACTCCGTCCCCGGAGGCTCTTCGCCGAGCGCCCACTGCATGTGCTCGCGGATCTCCGCGGCGCGGTCCTGCCAAGCGTCCTTGTTCGCGACCCCGCCGCCATCGAGGAAGCGCAGCACATCGCCGGTTTCACGCTCTGGGTAGCTGGTCGGATCGATCTCGTCGCCGGAGAGGTCGCGCCAGCCGTCGAAGGTATAGCCCTGCACCCAGTCCTCATGAAGCGCGTAATCCCCTCGCCCGAACACGGCGTCGAAGAAGTCGACAAACTCCTCGATGTCGCCCGCTGTGGTCGCGTGGATGCCGGGGCGGATCAGCAGCGCGAGCTTGTCCTCGGCGCCGAGAAAGCGGTAGACGTCGCGCACGGCGCGGTACGCTTGCTCGAAGCCGAACGTGTTGCCCTGCGTCTCGGAATACGCCGTGGCCAACATCAGCCCGCGCGGCGCAACGAGCGACATCAACGTGTTCTGGTCGACGGGCAGCTTCTGCTCGCGGCCCACGAAGAAGCGCAGCCGCGGGTGGAACCAGTGCGGGAAGTTGCCCGTGATCTGCTCGATCGTTTCATTGGCAAAGATGTCGCTGGTATAGCGCCACGGGTCGCCCTCGCCGGTGTTGCCGCTCGAAGGGACCACGGCCCCAATGCGTTCGTCAAAAGCGGCGGCGAACAGCGCCTGCTTGCCGTTGCGCGAGTGGCCCGTCAGGCCGATCTTGTCGGCGTCGACCTCAGGCAGGGTCAGCAGATAGTCGACCGCGCGCGAGGCCGACCAACCCCAGCGGGCGACGGTCGAAAAGTCGTGGTCGGGGTAGGCCTCGATGTAGCTCTCCGAGTCATCCTCGTAGCCGTAGCGCGGATCGGCGGCGAAGTAGACGCAGCCGATGTAGCCGCGGCGTACGGCGGTGTTGAGCCAGGGCCTCGTGCGGGCGTGATTGGTGAGGAAGACCGGGAACGGCCCCTCGCCGGGCGGGATCGAGAGCTCGACGCGCAGCTTAGCCTTGCGTTGTGGGCCGAAGCTGAGTAGGACCTCGCGGATCGTGACGCCGCTTTGGAGCTTGCGCTCGCCCGTCACCTGTGCGCGCAAGTTGTCCGGCGCTGGCGGGACGCTGCCGTAGATCCACTGCTCGAACTGCTTGCGCAGGGCGGGCTTCTTGGCGGTCCACTCCTCCGGCGTCGAAACGTCTTCGAGCGGGTCGGGCAGCCCGGCGATTGACGGCATCGCGTCAAAGTCCGGCGGCAGCGCCTTGGTGCGCGCCTGCCACTGACGCCAGTTCTTGTCGAAGGCGTTGATGCGCCCGGTGATGTTCTCGTTGGTGGGTTTGAGGATCTGCAGGAGAACGTCGAGCTCGGCTTGGCGGCGGGCCTCCGGCGATTGCGCCGCGGCGCCGAGGGCGAACAGCAGGCCGAGGAACACAAGGCGAGGAGCAGGCATTCTTCCCATCTTAGGGAAAAGGACCTCGCTACCACGCGCTTCCGAGCCAGGGCCGGAAGGCCCTGGTCACAGCGGATTAAATCCGCTTAGCCGATCGCCTCGATCACGAGCGCGTCACAGAGTCGCAGGCGCCTGCGACTCTGATCCTTTGCTTCTGGCCCACGCAAAAAGGCCGCCCCGAGGGCGGCCCTTGCACATTTGTTCGTTTGAGGCCTACGCCGTCGCCGGATTCTGCGCCTCGGTATCGATCCCAAGCTCCGCAAACGCCTTCTTGATCTTGCGCTTGTCGAACTTGCCTTGGCGCGCCAGCCGCGACAGCGCGGCCGCGACGATCGCCTCAGCCGAGACCTCGAAGTGCTTGCGCAACATCTCGCGGCTCTCACTGCGGCCGAAGCCGTCGGTGCCGAGCGCGGTGATGCGGCCGGGCAGGTACGGGGTCAGGCCATCGGGCAGTACCTTCATGTAGTCGCTGGCTGCGATGATCGGCTGGTCGCCCTCGCCGAACAGCTCGACGATGTAGGGCTTGCGCTCGTCTTCGGTCGGGTGCAGGCGGTTCCAGCGGTCCGCTTCTTGCGCGTCGCGGCGAAGTTGGCCGTAGCTGGTCACGCTCCACAGGTCGGCGGCAACCTTGTACTTCTCCGCCAGGATCTGCTGCGCCTTGAGCGCCTCGGGGAAGATTGCGCCCGAGCCCCACAGGTGGACCTTGGCGTCGCCCTTCTCCGCCGCCTTGAAGCGGTAGCAGCCCTTCAGGATGCCCTCTTCCACCCCTTCCGGCATCTCGGGGTGGACGTAGTTTTCGTTCTCGAGCGTCAGGTAGTAGAAGACGTCTTCCATCTCCTGATACATGCGCCGGATGCCGTCCTGGACGATGATCGCGATCTCATACGCGAACGTCGGATCGTAGGCCAGGCAGTTCGGCACGGTCGAGGCGTGGACGAGCGAGTGGCCGTCCTGGTGTTGCAGGCCTTCGCCGTTGAGCGTGGTGCGCCCGGCGGTGCCACCGCAGAGGAAGCCCTTGCCGCGCGAGTCGGCAAACAGCCAGATCTGGTCGCCGATCCGCTGGAAGCCGAACATCGAGTAGTAGATGAAGAACGGGATCATCGGCACGCCGTAGTTGGCGTAGGCCGTGCCGGCGGCGGTGAACGACGCCATCGAGCCGGCTTCGGTGATGCCCTCTTCGAGGATCTGCCCTTCCTTCGATTCCTTGTAGTAGAGCAGCATCTCGGAGTCGACCGGTTTGTAGAGCTGCCCCTGGCTCGCGTAGATGCCGTAGGTGCGGAACAGCGACTCCATGCCGAAGGTGCGCGCTTCGTCGGGGATGATCGGCACGATGTACTTGCCGAGCTCCTTGTCGGCGAGCAGCGTCTTGAGCACGGCGACGAAAGCCATCGTGGTCGAGACTTCGCGGCCCTTCGAGCCGGCGAGCGAGTCTTTGAACTCGTCGATCGGCGGCGCCTTGACCTCGATCGGCTTCACGTTGCGCTCGGGCAGGTAACCGCCCAACGCCTCGCGCCGCTCGCGCAGGTAGGTCATCTCGCGCGAGTCCTCCGCCGGGCGGTAGAACTCGATGCGCTGAACGGCCGTATCGGGTACGGGGATGTCGAAACGCTTGCGGAAGTACTCGAGCTCGGCTTCGTTGAGCTTCTTCTGCTGGTGGGTGATGTTTTTGCCTTCACCAGCTTCGCCCAAGCCGTAACCCTTCACCGTCTTGGCCAGGATGACCGTCGGCTTGCCGGTGGTCTGCAGCGCTTGCAGATAGGCGTTGTAGACCTTCTGCGGGTCGTGGCCGCCACGGCGCAGGCTGCCGAGTTGCTCGTCGGTGAAGTCCTCCACCATCTCGAGCAACTCGGGGTATTTGCCGAAGAATTCTTTGCGGATGGTCGCACCGCCCAGGCCCTTGAAGCGCTGGTATTCCCCGTCGACGCACTCTTCCATGCGCTTGCGCAGCAGGCCGTGCGTATCGCGGGCGAGCAGGTCGTCCCAGTCGCCGCCCCACAGCACCTTGATCACGTTCCAGCCCGCGCCGCGGAAGGCGCCTTCAAGCTCTTGGATGATCTTGCCGTTGCCGCGCACCGGCCCGTCGAGCCGTTGCAGGTTGCAGTTGACCACCCAGACCAGGTTGTCGAGCTTTTCGCGCGACGCCAAGGTCAGCGCGCCCAAGCTCTCCGGCTCATCCGACTCGCCGTCGCCGACGAACGCCCAGATCTTGCGGTCCGTCTTCTGGATCAGCCCGCGATTCTCCATGTAGCGCATGAAGCGCGCGTGGTAGATCGAGTTGATCGGCCCCAGGCCCATCGAAACGGTCGGGAACGACCAGAAGCCCGGCATCAGCCACGGGTGCGGATAGGACGACAGGCCCGGATGATCGCGCAGCTCGTGGCGGAAGTTCTTCAGGTGCTCTTCCGTCAAGCGTCCTTCGACGAAGGCGCGCGAATACATGCCCGGCGAGGCGTGGCCCTGGAAGTAGATGAAGTCGCCCGGCTGGTCGCCGATGTGCGCCCGGAAGAAGTGGTTGTAGCCCACCTCGACCAGGGTCGCCAGCGATTGGTAAGTCGAGATGTGGCCGCCAATGCCGTTGTCGTACTTGTTGGCGCGGACCACCATCGCCATCGCGTTCCAGCGAATGATGCTCTTGATGGCGCGTTCGATCGCGCGGTCGCCCGGATAGGGCAGCTCTTCGTCGACCGGGATGGAATTGAGATAAGGGGTGTTGATGCGCCGCTGGATCTGGACGCCGTTCTCGTAGGCCCGGGCTTCGAGCTGCTCGAGCAGGAAGTTGATTCGCTCGGGGCCGCCTTCCTCGACCACCTGATCGAGAGCTTCCAACCACTCCTGGGTCTCTTGAGGATCTACATCCCGCTGCGTTTCGCCTTTGATCATCAACATGAGCGCAACAACCCTCCCGCGCGCTGAAAAGCGCACATAAGTTCTTACGATACCGTATCGGTCCGGATCGCCGAAGGGGCTGCGGGGTATTCCCGTCGCAGAATGTTCCCGCGCAAAACAACTGCTGCGGTTCTTGTTCTGGGACTAAGCCTCAGGGGCGTCCAGAGGAGCAAAGATCTGTTGCACCGGCAGCGACCAGCCGGGCAAAACGTCTCGGACTTCGAGCGTGCGGTCGGCGGTTAAGACCTCAGGGGAACGGTCGAGGCGATGCACCCAAACCGAGCGAGTCCGGGGATAGGCGATCACGACCGCCTTCGAACCAGCCGCGAGATACTGACGGGTCTTCAAGTCCAGGTCAGCCGCCTTGTCGGACGGAGAAACAATCTCGAAGACCAGGTCCGCCGAACCCCGGAAGTATCCATCCTGCGGCTGTTGCGCCAGGCGCTCTGCCGGCAAGAAAGAGACATCCGGCTGGCGCACTGTGGCCGGGTCGTCCTCGAGCTGATACCCGGCCTCTGCGAAAGCCTCACCAAGGCCACTCTGTAGAACGAACAGGGGCAGCGATGCGAAAATTCGATTTGCGATGCGGGCGTGGATGGAATGCGGCGGCGGTATGGTCAGCAGCTCACCCTCGACGAGCTCGTGCATCAGGCCGTCCTCCGGCAGCGCGGCGAACTCCTCGACGGTCATCAGCGTCGCTGTAGCCATGGCAACCTCAAGATAACGCAAGGCCACGCCCTCCGCCACAAGCTCACGCCGCCGTCTTCGCTATCCTAGATGTTTCGCTGGAGGCCTCCCCGCGAATTGACCCCGACTACGCTTACTCCCACGATCGCTCTCGGCAGGCCCAGCCGCCGTAACCTTCTCGGCATTGAAGAGCTCAGCCGCGCCGCCATCGAGCAATTGCTCGAGCGCAGCCGGCATTACAAGACGCGCCGCAACCAGCTCGACCCGAAGCTCTCTGAGACGCTGCTCGGCAAGACCATCGTCAACCTGTTCTTCGAGTCTTCCACGCGCACGCGCACCAGCTTCGAGATTGCCGCCAAGCGTCTCGGCGCCCACACCGTCTCGATTCAGGCGCAGGGCTCGAGCCTGTCCAAGGGCGAATCGCTCGTCGATACGCTCAACACACTCGCGGCGATGCAGCCCGACACGATCGTGATGCGGCACGCCGCCTCGGGGGCCCCGCACTTTCTCTCGCGCTTTCTTTCGACGCCCATCGTCAACGCCGGCGACGGACGCCACGAGCACCCCACGCAGGCCTTGCTCGACGCCATGACGATCCTCGAGCAGCGCGGTACGCTCGAGAACCTGCGCATTGCGATCATCGGCGACATCGCGCACTCGCGCGTGGCGCGGTCGAACATCCACCTGCTCTCGAAGTTTGGGACCGATTTGGTCTTGTGCGGTCCGGCGACGATGGTTCCCGCGAGCCTCGCGACGCTCGCGCCGGGGATTACGATCACGCATGACATGCGCCGCGCCGTCGCCGCCGCGGACGTGGTGATGATGTTGCGCGTGCAGCTCGAACGCCAGACCACGCCGATCTTTCCCAAGAACGAGTACTTCCAGTTCTACGGCCTCGAAGTCGACCATCTGCGCCTGGCCAAGCCGAATGCGCTGGTCATGCACCCCGGACCGATCAACCGTGGCCGCGAGCTTTCCAACGAAGTGGCCGACTCGCGCAGCTCGGTGATTCTCAACCAGGTCGAGAACGGCCTTTTCGTGCGCATGGCAGTGCTGGAGCGCGCCTGCGCGGAGGATTCGCAGTGAGCACGCTGATCATTCGAGGCGGACGTGTCCTCGACCCGGCCGGCGGGTTCGACGCCGTCGCCGACGTCTGGATCGAGAACGGCCGCATCGCCGCCGTGGGCGAGAACCTCGAGCGCGAGGGCGCCGCCGTGCTCGACGCCACGGGCAAGATCGTCGCGCCGGGCTTCATCGATCTGCGTGCGCGTTTGCGCGAACCGGGTCTCGAGCACGCAGAGACGATCGAGTCGGGCTCGCGCGCCGCTGCGGCAGGGGGCTTCACCACCATCTGCTGCCTGCCCAACACAACGCCCTATAACGATTCGGCCACGGTCACGAGCTTCATCGTAGACCGCGCCGTCAACCGCGCCGCCGTGCGCGTGCTTCCCATCGGCGGCCTGACCAAGGACGGCGCCGGCGAGCAGCTTGCTGAGATCGGCGCGATGAAGGAAGCCGGCGTCGCCGCTGTGAGCGATGGCGACTCTTCCGTGATGGACGCTGCGTTGATGAAGCGCGCGCTGCGCTACGCCGCCTCGTTCGATCTCACCGTGCTTGAGCATTGCGAGGACGCGAATCTGGGCGGCGGCGACATCCACGACGGCTCGAAGTCCATGCTACTCGGGCTCACCGGCGATCCCGTCAGCGCGGAAACCGTGATCCTCGCGCGCGATGTGATCCTCTGCCGCGAGGCCTCGGCGCGCATCCACTTCGCGCATCTGTCGAGCGCCGCCGCGGTCGCGCTGGTTCGGCAAGCGAAGGCCGACGGCGCCGCCGTTACGGCTGACGCCGGGGCGGCGTACCTCGATCTCACCGTCGAAGACGTCGTGCCCTTCGATTCGAACTACAAAGTGCGTCCGCCGTTCCGGGAGACCTCCGACCGCGAAGCGCTGATCGAAGCGCTCGCTGACGGCACGCTCGACGCCATTGTCAGCGACCACGCTCCCCACACCGGCAACGTGAAGATGCAGGAGCTCGAGAGTTGCCCGCCTGGCATCACCGGCCTCGAAACGGCGGTCTCGATCGCGATCGAGCGCTTGCTCCACTCCAAGCGCGTGAGTCTCCCTCGCTTCGTCGAGCTGTTCACTTCCGGCCCCGCGCGTGTGCTGCGCCGCGACGATATCGGCTCGCTCACAATCGGTGGGCCCGGCGACATCACCGTCCTCGACCTCGAGCGCGAGTGGACCTTCGACGCCGAAACGTCTCTGTCGAAGAGCAAGAACTCTCCGTTCCTTGGCAGGGTCTTCCGCGGCGGCCCGGCGGCCACCGTCGTAGGCGGCCGAATGGTGTGGCGCGCGGACTCCGGACTCGAAGCTTGACGCCGCTCTCCGTTACGCGGCGGTTGCTACTTGATTACCGTTCGATGTGAACGGTTAATCCTTGGTGAATTCCACGCTTTCGCGCTCCAGTCCGCTTGTTTTCGGCGCCTGTAGCCTCGCATCCTGGCGTTTTCTCATACGCCATGCTACTTACCAATTTCCTTCGACGCCGGCTGTTTCGGGCCGGCTTTTTCGCCCTCCTGGGCTTTCTTGCCACAAGCGCTGCGGACATTGCGTCCGCGCAGGCGCCGGCGGGCGATTTTCGCCGGATTGCGACATTTCCCGTCGTGCTCAATACCTGCGACGGTCAGCCCGCTTCCTGTTGGGACACCGAAACCGTGTCGGAAATCGTCACGGTTTCGCCCGACGGCAACACGCTGATCTACACCGACGCCGCGACCGGCAACATCGGGTTCGTCGACATTACCGACCCCTCCAATCCGCAGCCCGGCGGCTTCGTCCCGACCTCGGGCGAACCCACTTCGGTTACTGTCGGCAAGGGCTACGTTCTCGCTGCGGTCAACACCAGCGCGGACTACGTCAACACCGCAGGCGAGCTTCTCGTCATCGACATCGCGACTCACGCCGTCGTCCGCACCATCGAGCTCGGCGGCCAGCCCGATTCCGTCTCGGTCAGCCCCAACCAGCAGCACGCCGTTGTCGTCATCGAGAACGAGCGCAACGAAGACCTCTGCGTCGGCGGCACGCTCAACGGGCAGGAAGTCGACGACGACGAGTGCGAGGACGGCGGCGGCGAACTCGGAATCCCGGGACAGTCCCCGGCGGGCTATCTCACCATCGTCGACCTGCAGGGCCCGCGCCCATCGTCCTGGAGCACGCGCCAAGTCTCGCTGCTCGGCCGCGCGGATCTCTACCCCTCGGATCCCGAGCCGGGTTCGTCGACATCAGCTACGCGAACATTGCCGTGGTCACCTTGCAGGAGAACAACGCCATCGTCCTCGTTCACGTACCGACCGGCCGCGTGATTGACAGCTTCAGCGCCCGCACGGTCGACCTGACGCAGATCGACGTCGAGGAAGAGGACCCGATCTCCCTCACCGGCAGCCTCCAAGGCGTTCGCCGCGAGCCGGACGGCGTCGTCTGGATCTCGAACCAGGATTTGCGACCGCTGATGAAGGCGACCTGGTCGGCGGCAGCCCGGGTTCACCATCTTCCGCGCCGATGGCGGCATCCGCTACACCTCCGGCAACTCGATCGAGCATTTGGCCGTACGCATTGGCCACTACCCGGACTCGCGCTCGGAGAACAAGGGCACGGAACCCGAGGGCGTCGAATTCGGCTTGTATGGCTCGCGCCGTTTCCTCTTCGTCGGCACAGAGCGTTCGAGCTTCGTCGCCGTGTATGAGATTCCGCCGATTGGCGACCCCATCTTCAAACAAGTGCTGCCCGGAGGCAGCGGCCCCGAAGGCTTGCTTGCCATCCCCAACCGCAACCTCTTCGTGACGGCTTCGGAAAACGACGCTCGCGGCGATGTGCTTCGCTCGGCGCTTACGATTTACGAGCTCGGCGGAACGTCCGACTATCCCACCATCGTTTCGACCAACCGCTCCGACCGCACCCCGATTCCGTGGAGCGCCCTGTCCGGCCTCTCGTCCGACCCGGTCGACCCGAACATCGTCTGGACCGTCAGCGATAGCTACTACGCTGAAGGCCGCATCTACAAGATGGACGTTAGCTCGAAGCCGGCTGTGATCCTGGACGAAATGGTGGTGCGCGACAAGCGCGGCAACACGATGACGACCGATCTCGAAGGCATCGCGGCGCGTCAAGGCGGCGGCTTCTGGCTGGCCTCCGAGGGCTCCGGTAGCTGTTCGGCGACGGACTGCGACGCGGTCAACACGAAGAACCTGCTCTTCCGCGTCGACGCCTTCGGCGTCGTGCAAGAGACCGTCATGCTGCCGGCTGAGGTGAACGCGATCCAGCGCAACAACGGTTTCGAGGGCGTGGCCGTCACCGGCTCGGGCTCGGACGAAGTGCTCTACGTCGCGTTCCAGCGCGAATGGAATCTCGCCGATCCCTCGGGCTGGACCCGTATCGGCCGCTACACGGTCGCGACGGGCGAGTGGGCGTTCTTCTACTACCCGCTCGACGCCGTCACTTCACCGAACGGCGGCTGGATCGGCCTCTCCGAGCTGACCTCGCTCGGCGGCGGCCGCTTCGCGGTGATCGAGCGCGACAACCAGGGCAACATCGACGCCGCGGTGAAGAAGCTCGACACCTTCAACGTGAGCCGCGTCACGCCGCAGTCGGCGTCGGAGCTAGTGACCGACCCGACCGATCCCGCGTTCCCTGCGCTCACTAAGACGCTGGCGCGCGACATCCTGCCCGATCTCGAAGCCCCCAAGGGCTTGGTGATCGAAAAGGTGGAAGGCCTCACCGTGTTGCGCAACGGCGACACGCTGATCGTCACGGACAACGATGGCGTCGACGACTCGACCGGCGAAACCCAGCTGATCCACCTGGGCCCGGTGTTCTAGGACGTCAACCTAGCTAACGCTCGAATAATTCAGGGGCCTGTCACGTTGAGTGACAGGCCCCGTGTGTTCTATTCGATCGGCAGGAACGGTCCCGCCGGCGATACCCAGCCGTCGATCGCCAGGATCACTTCATGCTGCCCCGCCGGCAGCGTCTCTGGGACCTTCACGACCACCTGATACAGCCCCGCGCAGCACGGCGCCACGCCGACGTAGAAGACGTCCTCGGATGGCAGTGTGACTCCGCCAATCGTCACCGTGGCATTGCGCGTGATCGAGACAGTACGATTGGGGATCTCACCCGCCATCACCAGCGGATTGTTGTCGGAATCGCGTGTCACCCCCAAACCTGTTGCAAACAAGCTCACGACATCCCCAGGGGCAGCCGGAGCGCCCGTGAAGAAAAGCCCGCTGGGCGCTACCAGACTGAAGTCCGAGTTTTTGAGCGCCGCGATCGGATTCTTGCCGTCCTGTCCGAGGAACTCACTGAATACGAAGAACCCTGGCGCCGCGTCCGCGAAGTCCACCATCTGAGGCGCGCTGCGCGATTCAGACGGCAGCTCGCAATCGCGAATCACGACGACCGACTGCGGGCCCAGTCCGACCTGGTCGGAGGCTTGCAGGTTGAGCTGCGTGGGCAGCACCGCGAACATCGGCGAACGATGACCGCCAATCTCCACACAAACGCCGCCGAGCGCGGTCGAAACTCTACCTGCGGCGTCGAGCGTGGGCGTGAGCGTTTGCGCGTCCGTAAAATCCTGGCCGAAAACGCTCACGATCGCATTCGGCGCCGCGCTCGTCACCGTCGGAACCAAGTTCGCCAGCACGATGCCCCCGGCGCTAATCTGTGGCGTCGGAGCGGGCTCGACGGCCGCTGCTGGCTGCACCGTCGCTGAGGTCGTGTAGATGTGGTCGCCGGAGCGCTCATTGTTGTTTCCGTTCGCGGCGTTGCCTGCGCGGCGAAAACGATTGGTCCCACATCGGTCGACGGCGCCGTCCAGCGCATCGCGAACTCCTGCTCGGATCCGGTTTGCGAAGCTGTGCGTCGCGTACTGGATCGAGCCGCAGGAGGGCGGAACGGCCTCGTTGCGCACGCTCACGTTGCTGTCGTTCGCCGCGAGAGTGCCCTCCGATTGGCAGCCGTTCGCCGCGCTGCGCGCCGTGAGCTCAAACCCCCACCGCCCTTGAGCCGGGTCGGCCACGCGAACGATGAGATCGACGACTTCTCCAACCGAGTACTCGTACTGTTCAATCGGTGCGCCGTTGACCAGGATCGAGACGGATCCGCCGCTCGTGTTGGGCGTTGTATTGTGGCATTGCGAAGTGCCACAAGTCTGTTCGCCAGGGAATGGGCCGCCGGTGCGTCCGGCTTCAGCACCGTTCACTTCCGAAAACAGGCGGAGCGGAAGCAAAAGCAAAGTGGTGACCGCGCAGAGCGCGGCATAGCGGGAATGTTTCATGTTTTCTAACCCCTGTTCAGGTTGAACCCTTAGACGCGCTGGAAGTCGTTAACAGAAGTCAAAAAGTCACCATCCTGCCGCCGCAAGCGCTTTCTTCGTGATCGTGGAGACAGGCGCTTCGGCTCGCTCTTCGACGGAAAGCCAGCGGTGATCCTCGGGTTCTGCTCCTTCGAGTCGCCCTTGATAGACAACGCCCGCGTAGCTGCGGAACATGATTCCGTGACGGAACTGCCCGACCTTTTCTTCGATCTCGATTCCAAGCGTTGAGAAGGGGTTCGTCCCGAGCGCTTGTCCCTCGACGTAGGGCGCTTCCCAGAAGCCCGGCATCACGCCCGCGTCGACCGGACGCTGCCGCATCAGCAGCCGCCCCTGACGTTCGACCAGCACGACGGCGAGCTCCACGCGCTCGAGCTTGGGTTTGGCGCGTTTGACCGGCCGCTCGGCTTGCAGGCCCAACTTGAAGGCGCGGCATTCCGTGTGGAGCGGACAAAGCAGGCACTTGGGCGACTTCGGCGTGCAAACGGTGGCCCCGAGCTCCATCAGAGCCTGGGTCAGCGCGCCGCGCTTGCCCTCCGGCGCCGCGTCCATCCAGCGCTGTGCTCTCGCGCTGAGTCTGGCCCGAACGCTCGGGGTCGCGATGTCGCCCTCCTCGTCGAACACACGGGAGAGCACGCGCAGCACGTTTCCATCAACGGCGGCATGCGGCAGCTCGAATGCGATTGAGGCCACCGCGCCGGCCGTGTACTCGCCGATCCCCGGGAGCGCGCGGATCGCGTCGTAGTCTCGAGGAAATCGCCGCCGTGTTCGGCGACGATGCGCTGCGCGGCGGCTTGCAGCATGCGCGCGCGGCGGTAGTAGCCTAGCCCTGCCCAGGCGTCGAGCACCTGCGGCTCCGGGGCCGCGGCGAGCGCCTCGGGGGAAGAGAAGCGCTCGAGAAAACGTTCGTAGAACGGGATGACCGCCTCGACGCGGGTCTGCTGCAGCATGATTTCCGACACCCAGATCCGGTATGGATCCTGCGTGCGGCGCCATGGCAGATCGCGAGCGTGCCGCGCGTACCAATCCAGCAAGCGGTCGAGCATGGCGATTTCCGCCGGGAAACCGCTACTCGCCGCTTACCAGCGCCTTGCAATAGTCGCGATTCATCTCCGAGATGAACCGGACGCCGATGCCCTTAGGGCACGCGGCCTCGCAGTCGTACGTGTTCGAGCAGCTTCCGAAGCCCTCGGCATCCATCTGCTCCACCATTCCCTTAACGCGCCGGTAGCGTTCGGCCTGGCCTTGCGGCAGGTGCGCCAAATGGGCGACCTTCGCCGCCGTAAACAGCGACGCCGAGGCGTTCTTGCAGGCCGCCACGCATGCGCCGCAGCCGATGCAGGCCGCCGCGTCCATGGCCGTGTCAGCTTCCGCCTTGGGCACCGGGATGATGTTCGCGTCCGGCGTGCCGCCGGTGCTCACCGAGATGTATCCGCCCGAGGCGATGATGCGGTCGAACGACGAGCGGTCAACCACGAGATCGCGCACCACCGGGAACGCCGAGGCGCGCCAGGGCTCGATCACGATCGTGTCGCCGTCCTTGAAGCGCCGCATGTGCAGCTGGCAGGTCGTCGTCAACCGATCCGGCCCGTGGGGCTGGCCGTTGATCATCAACGAGCACATGCCACAGATGCCTTCACGGCAATCGTGATCGAACGCGACCGGCTCCTCGCCCTTCTCGATGAGCTTCTCATTGAGCTCGTCGAGCATCTCGAGGAAGCTCATGTCGGCCAGCGCTTCGGTTTTGTACTCGACGAAGCGGCCCGCGTCGTTGGGGTCGTTCTGCCGCCAGACTTTCAGCGTGAGTTTCATGGTTTTCCGTCTCCTCGCTTGGGTCTCCTCGGCTACTTGTAGCTGCGCGTCGCCAAGTGAACGTTTTCGAACTCCAGCGGCTCCTTGTGCAGCACCGGCGCCGCGCCGTCTCCGGCGTATTCCCAAGCGGCGACGTAGGCAAAATCCTCGTCGTTGCGCTTGGCCTCGCCGTCCTCAGTCTGATACTCCTCGCGGAAGTGCCCGCCGCACGACTCCTCGCGGTGCAGCGCATCGCGGCACATCAGCTCTCCGAACTCGAGGAAGTCCGCCACGCGTCCGGCGTACTCGAGCGATTGGTTGAGCTCCTGGTTTTCGCCCGGAACCTTCACGTCCGCCCAGAACTCCTCGCGCAGCGCGGGAATGCGCTCGATGGCTTCTTGCAGCCCGGCGCGATTGCGCGCCATGCCGCACTTTTCCCAGACGAGCTTGCCGAGCTCCTTGTGGAACGACTGCGGTGTGCGCTTGCCGTTGATCGAGAGAAGGCGTTTGAGCTTGCCCGTCACCGCCTCTTCGGTCGCGACGAACTCCGCGTCATCGGTCGAAACCAGTTCGGGCTTCTTGCTCGCCAGGTAGTCGCCGATCGTGTAGGGCAGCACGAAGTAGCCGTCGGCCAGGCCTTGCATCAGCGCGCTCGCACCCAGGCGGTTCGCGCCGTGGTCGGAGAAGTTCGCCTCTCCGATCACGTGCAACCCCGGGATAGTCGACATCAGGTTGTAGTCCACCCACAGGCCGCCCATTGTGTAGTGCACGGCTGGATAGATGCGCATCGGAACCTGATAGGGGTTCTCGTCGGTGATGCGCTCGTACATCTCGAACAGGTTGCCGTAGCGCTGCTCGATGACGTCCTTGCCCAGCCGCTGGATGGCGGCGGAGAAGTCCAGATAGACGCCCTTGCCGCCCGGTCCTACTCCGCGGCCCTCGTCGCAGACCTCTTTGGCGGCGCGGGAAGCGATGTCGCGCGGCGCCAGGTTGCCGAAGCTCGGGTACTTGCGCTCGAGGTAGTAGTCGCGCTCGGATTCGGGGATCTGTCCCGGCGCGCGCTTATCGCCCTGTTGCTTGGGGACCCAGCAGCGCCCGTCGTTGCGCAACGACTCCGACATCAACGTCAGCTTGGACTGGTGGTCGCCCGAAACCGGAATGCAGGTCGGGTGGATCTGCGTGTAGCAGGGGTTCGCGAACGCCGCGCCGCGTTTGTAGGCGCGCCAGCTTGCCGTCACGTTCGAGCCCTTCGCGTTCGTCGAGAGGAAAAAGACGTTGCCGTAGCCGCCGGTGGCGAGTACGACCGCGTGCGCGGCATGCCGCTCGATCTTTCCCGTCACCAGATCGCGCGTGATGATGCCCGCCGCGCGCCCGTCCTTGAGCACCAGGTCAAGCATCTCCTTGCGCGGGTGCATCTTTACAGAGCCCACGTGGATCTGCTTTTCGAGCGCCTGGTAAGCGCCTAACAGCAGCTGCTGACCCGTTTGCCCCCGCGCGTAGAACGTACGCGAAACTTGTGCGCCGCCAAACGAACGGTTCGCCAGCAGACCGCCATATTCGCGCGCGAAGGGCACGCCTTGCGCTGCGCACTGGTCGATGATGTGGTTGGACACCTCGGCCAAGCGGTAGACGTTGGCCTCACGGCTGCGAAAGTCGCCGCCCTTGACCGTGTCATAGAACAAGCGGCGAATCGAATCGCCGTCGTTCTGGTAGTTCTTCGCGGCGTTGATGCCGCCCTGCGCCGCGATCGAGTGCGCACGGCGCGGCGAATCCTGGAAGCAGAAGCAGTCGACGTTGTAGCCAAGCTCGGACATCGTCGCCGAAGCGGACGCGCCCGCCAAGCCGCTGCCCACCACGATCACCTTGAATTTGCGTTTGTTCGCTGGGTTGACCAGCTTCATCTCGAAGCGGTGTTGCTCCCACTTCTTCTCGATCGGTCCGGAGGGAATTCTCGAGTCGAGTTGCATCTCAGAGCACCTCCTGGAAAGGCTCGATCAGGCCGGCCAGACAGGCCAGCACGATGAGAATGTTGCCGGCCGCGACCACGATGGCGAACAGCCGTCCAGCCAAGTCGATTCCGTCGCGCCAAGCCGGGCGTCGCACGCCAAAGCTCTGGAAGACGCTCGCTACCCCGTGCGCCAAATGCGAAAACAGCAGCGTCATTGCAATCAAGTACGGGATTGCGACTAGCGGCTCCCGGAAGCCCAGCACGACCATCGAGTAGACGTCGTGACGGCCCTCTGCGTCGGTCAGCGAGTAGAAGCCGGGGTAGAGCAAGCCGAGCGTGAAGTGCGCCAAGTGGTAGACGATGAACGCCAACAGGATTAGCCCGCTCACCATCATCGTCCGCGAATAGGCCGTCGAGGCGAGCGGTTTCTTGTCCGCATAGGCCACCGGCCGCGCAGCACTATTGCGTCCGCGCAGCTTCATGTTGCCCGCCACGTGCAAGACTAATGCCGCCAGCAGCACCAGCCGCGCTATCCACAACAGCCCGGGCATGCCCTTCAGCGTTGCCGCGTAGTGGTTGAAGGTATCTGGGCCAAGGAAAATCTGAAGATTTCCGGCCATGTGTCCCAGCACGAAGAGCGCCAAAATGGCGCCCGTCGCGGCAACCATGAACTTGGTTCCGACCGTGCTCGACATGGCTTTTGACAAGCCGTTCATGTCGCCTCCCGCAGGTTCGCGAATAGTCTCCGAGCGCTCAGGCCTCGAGTTTTGGCCTGTTGAAGAGAGCCGCCGCCTCGCTCAGGGCGTTCAGCTCTGTTCCTTCTTGTAGATGATCTCGTCCACCACGCCGTACTCTTTCGCTTGCTCGGCGTTGAGAATGAAGTCGCGCTCGACGTCCGCGTTGATCTTGTCGAGCGTCTGTCCGGTACTCTCGGCCAGAATCTCATTCAACCGCGCGCGCATGCGCAGGATTTCTTTGGCGTGGATCTCGATGTCGGTCGCTTGGCCCGCGAGTCCGCTCATGTGCGGCTGGTGCAGCAGGAAGCGCGAATTCGGCAGTGCATAGCGCTTGCCCTTGGCGCCGGCGGCCATCAGCACTGCCGCCATCGAAGCGGCCTGGCCGATGCAAACCGTCGTGATGTCCGGCCGCACGAACTGCATTGTGTCGTAGATCGCCATGCCGGCCGTGATCGAGCCGCCGGGCGAGTTGATGTAAAGCCAGATGTCGCGTTCCGGGTTCTCGGCTTCGAGAAACAGAAGCTGCGCGGTGATCAGGTTCGCAATCGTGTCGTCGATCGGATACCCCACGAAGATGATGTTGTCGCGCAGCAGCCGTGAGTAAATGTCGTACGCCCGCTCGCCGCGGCTGGTCTGCTCGACCACCATCGGCACGAGTTGGTTATACGGGATCGGAAAGTCGGGCATTCTTGCTCCTTCGAAACTTCATTTTCGCAAACGGCTACTCTGCGTCCGCTTGCTTGGGCTCTTCCGCTGCGGCGGGCTCGCTCGCCGGCTCCGCGGAGGCCTCTTCTTCCGGTTCTTCTGGAGGATCGACCTTTTCCGCCTCGTCGAACAGGAAGTTCATCGTCTTCTCGTTCTTCAAGTGCGACTCGATGCGGTCGAGCGTGCCATCCTCAGCCAGTTGGCGGCGGGCGCCCGCCAGCGTAAGCTGGTTGCGCTGCGCAAAGCGCTGAACCTCGGCGTCGATCCCGGCCTGATCCGCCTCGATCGCTTCAACCTCCGAGATGCGCTCCAGCAGCAGGCCCGCCTTGACGTCCCGCGCGGCGCGCTCGCGCTGATCCTCGCCCAGCTTCTTCCAATCGATCGGCGTGTTCTCCAGGTCCACACCCTGCGCCGCAAATGTCCGCGCCATCCGCTCCAGGCGGCTACGGATCTGCTCGTTCACCAGCAGATCGGGCACCGGGAAGGGATGCTTCTCGACGAGCTGGTCAATCAGCTTTTCCTTCGCGTGCTCCACCGCATGGCTGCGCTTGTGGCCGTGGATCTCTTCCTGAATCCGCTTCTTGAGCTCATCGAGCGTCTGGAAGTCGCCCACTTCACTCGCGAAATCATCGTCGAGCTCAGGCAGTTCCTTCACTCGGATGGCCTTGACCTCGGCATGGAACGGGATGGTCTTGCCGGCGAGTTGCTCGTTGCCGAAATCTTCCGGGTAGTTGACGTCGAAGTCGACCTTGTCGCCTGGCGTCTTGCCCTCGAGCGCCTTGGTGAACTCCTCGAACGTCTCTTCACCGCCGATCGTGATCGTCGTTTCGTTCTGGTCGATCGTCGGCGCGCCTTCCACCTCGTCGCTCTTGAGCGCAATCACCGCGATGTCGCCCTTCTCGAGCGGTCGCGGGTCGAGGTTCTTGAACGAGGCGTGCCGCTCGCGCAACTGCTCGAGCTCGCGCTCGATTTCCTCGTCGGTGACTTCGGGCTCCTTGAACGGCGCCTGCAGACGCTTGTAGTCTGCAAGCTCGAAGTCCGGGATCATCTCGAACTCCGCGGTGAACTCGAGCGGCTGATCGTCCTCGAACTTCACGTCGCGGACTTTCGGCGTCCCAATGACTCGATAGTCCTGCTCTTCCGCTTCCGCCCAGAAATGACGGCCGATGAGCTTTTCCAGCACTTCCGCCTTGATGTCTTCGGCATAGCGCATCTTGATGACCGAATCCGGCGCCTTGCCCGGGCGGAAGCCGGGCACGCGCACCTGTTTGCGGAACGCCTGAAGAACGCGGTCGCTCTCTTTTTGAACTTCGTCCCAGGGGACGGTAATCTCGAGCTCGCCTCGAGTAACGTCTGTCGTTGCCAAGATTTGGAAGCCTCTGCGGGGAAACGCCCGGACCTTCCATCTTAACGCAGCCGCGCAATCTGTCCGGTAGCCCTCAATCGGCGCCACGCTATCCTTTCGATGTGTTTTCCTCCGACCGCGAGCTTGGATCGGTGTTTTCGGCGGCAGTCTGCCTTACGTTCTTGCTCGGCTGCACCCCAACGCCTGAGCCGCCGCGGAACCTGATCCCCTCCGCCCACGGGACTTCGCCGAACTATTGGTGTACGTGGTACGCGCAGAATTACTGGATTGGCCGCGGAGAGGACATCACCGATCTGAGCCGCCTGAGCAACGAAAACGCGCGCGAGGAACTCAATGAGCACACGGTGTTCGATCCCCAGGAGGGTTGGGCCGTCACCCTGTTGCCCCGTTCTCGCGGCGACTACTACTTCCTCATCGATCACGGTTGGCAGATCAAAGACGACTCAAAACGTGAGTACGGGCTTCCGTTCTTCTCGCTCCAGATCGACCCCGAAGACTTCCCGCGCTACGCCGGCATGAGCCAGCCCGATGCTCTGCGCAAGTTCAACGAGGACATTCGAGCTCTAGGGTGGCGCGGTCTTGGCATCTGGGTGCGCGGCGACGTCTCAGAGGCTGACGCCGAGCGATTTGTGGGCTGGTCCAAGCAGGCCGCCATAAAGTATTGGAAGATCGACGGCGGCGATACGACCTCGTTCTATTGCGAGCGCGCCAAGCAGAAGCTCTACCCCGAGCTCACCTTGGAGTACGTCACCGGCTCGAAAGGTCCGCTCAACCCGGACTGGGAAAAACCCGGCCTGCCCTCCTACCCTTCGGTCTACGCCGGAGAGTTTCGCGAGCGTATGCTGCGTGTCATAGCCCACAGCGATACTTTTCGCACCTACGACGCGACCCCTCTCCTGGTCACCTCGACCACCTTGCAGCGCACCCACGACATCCTGCGCCAAACCCAAGGTCAGCCGCAGTACCGCGCCCTTCTCAACTTGCAGGACGACGTCAACGCCGCCGCGGCGCTCGGTTGCCTCGCCGCAGTGAAGCGCCACCCGAACTACGGCGAGAGGACCTACAAGGGTCAGGACATCCACTACCAGATCCGCGGCAAGCGCATGATCCAGAAGCGCATGGACGAGGCCGAGCGCTTCGCCATTTGGCAGCGCATTGCTCCGGCGTTTCCGGCGGGCGAGGGCTCCTACCTGGCTTCGGAAACTGAGCTGATCGACTCTTACCCCTACGCGCCGGGCGATACCTGGATGGAGGCTTCTTGGGGCAAAACGGTCTACCAGAGCGCCCCCGCCGTCATGGCGCGAAACATGCCGCTACCGCAGGTCGAGATCGAGGGTGATCCGCCGTTCGTCATGGCCAGCCGCTTCCCTGGTGGCGCCGTTGCCGTCGCGACGGAAGGGCGGGTGAAGCCTGCTGACGGCTGGTATCACCCGCGCGCCCGCGTCACGCTCGACTTGACGGGCTTTGACGGTCCGGTTGGCGTCTTCGGCCACTACCAGACGCTCGCACTGCGCTTTCCCGAACCGTTGCCTGCGGACGCGCGCATCTGGGCGCAGGACTTGCTCGCCGCGCAGGCGACGGACGTCACTTCGCGCGTCCACATAGATGGCCTGTCGCTCGACATCCCAGGCGAGCTGATCGACGAGATCGGAACCTCGGCCGCGTCGCCTGGCGACATCTCCGCCCCGGGACTGGTTCTTTCGATCCAGCGCTGAGCTGCGCCGGCTTACTCTTTACGAAAGCGCCGCACCCAGTCGATCGCCGCCAGTCCGATGCCCTCGTGGCCGCCTTCGAAGATCGTGATCCGCGCCTTGCCCGCCGTCCGGCGGAGGTAGATCTTGCGGCCGAGCGCAGCGTCCTCGGCCTGGTCGGACGGCTTCGGGTTCGACAAGCGTCCCTCCGGGCTCGCGCTCAGCTCCTGGATCTCTTCTTCCGTCACCGGCTCGCCGCCCACTGCCTTGGCGATCACGTTGAACGCATCGATCGACTGCCGGATCGGAACCGAACCCTCGTGTCCGTCCTTGATGCCGGCCTCGATGTCGAGCGGAACGTCTTTCGCACCAGCCATCCAGGCTAGCGGCGAGCGCTTTTGATACTCCGCGTCGACCTCGGCGCTCGCGCCCGGCGCGCCCCCGGTGCAGGCCCGTAGCATGGCGCCGTAGTTCGCCTCGGCGTGTTTGGCGTGCCACGCCGCCAAGTCGCTGATGCCTACCCAGGCGCTCGCCGCCGCCCACACCTGCGGGTGCTTCGCAGCCATCAACATCGTCATGTGGCCGCCGCCCGAGGTCCCCACCAAGTAGATCCGCGACGTGTCCACCGGATACTGCTTCTTCGCCCACTCGACGGCGTCGAGGATGTCCTGCTGGGCAAGCTCGGACCCGCAGGCGTCCGGGTTGTCGTTCCGCCCGCGAAAGTTCGGAAACAGATAGATCCAGCCCTCGGCCATCGTCAGCGGCTCTAGGTCTTCGCGGCGCTGTGTGTAGTCGGCGCTCCAGGAGTGAAGCGAGACCAGCAGCGGAACCTTCGGTCCGTCCTGCTCGAAGCCGCGCGGCAGCATCACGAACGCCGGCTGCTCAGAGCCGTCCGCCCGCGGGATATTTACCTCCAGCCTTTGTTCCGGCGTAGGTTCCTTCGCGCAGGCGGCAAGCAGCAAGACGAGCGTAGCTCCCAAGACGTGACGGTGCATGATTGCGACTACGCTACCAATTTCCGCCGTAGCGCCGCGCTATTGCTGCTTCGCTTCACGCTCCATGCGTTCGAGCTCTCGCGCGAGCGCCTCGGCTTGTTTGCGCAAGTCCGATAGCTGCTCCGCGAGCGTCCGGACCGAAGAGGGCGACCGTTGGGTCGGCGCCGCATCGCTCACTCCTCCCGGCTCCGCGCCGGGCGGCGCGATTCGCTTGCCTCCGCCCTCGCTCAGCCGGTCCAGCGCCTGTTCGAATGTGTCCTCGTAGATCAGCCGGTTGCCCATCGCCAGCACGACTTTCTTGAGCTGCGGCATGCGCGCCGACTCAGCTTGGATATAGATCGACTCTACATAAAGGAACGAATCGTCAAACGGCAGCGCCAGAATGTCGCCGCGCAACACCCGCGAACCCTGCTGGTTCCACAGGGTCAGGTCGCGGGCAATGTTCTGGTCCTGGTTGATACGCGATTCGATCTGGTTCGGACCGAAGACGAGCTGCTGCTTCGATAGCTGGTAATAAACCTTCTGCCCCAACTGCTGACCGTCGCAGCGGGCCGCCATCCACCCGATCAGGTTGTCCTTGCCGCGCGGGGTGAAAGGCAGCATCAAGATGAACTCAGGCGCAGGCTCGCCCGGCAGCCGCGCCACGATGTAGGTCGGATCCATCGGCTCGGCCTGCCCCGAGGCGCCGGCCAAGCTGCGGGCGATGTCCCACTCGTCTTCTTTGTTGTAGAAGACGTCCGGATTCGTCATGTGGAAGATGCGGTAGAGCTCGGCTTGGATCTTGAACAGCAGCAACGGGTAGCGCGTATGCGCCCGGATGTCCGCTGGCATCTCCGCTTCGTCCAGAAACAGGTCCGGGAATAGGGAACGGTATGCCGAGACAATCGGGTCGCGCTCGTCGAAGACATAGATCTTCGTTGTCCCATCGTAGGCGTCCACCGTCGCTTTCACCGAGTTGCGGATGTAGTTCATCCTGCGCGTCGTGCGGAGCCCGTTCACCGTGATCGGCGCCGAATAGGGATGCACGTCCGACATCGTGTAGCCATCGACGATCCAAACCAAGCGCCCATCTTTGGTGATCATCAAGTACGGATCGCTGTCCCACTCGATGAAGTCCGCCAAATGCGCCAGCCGGTCGTGCACGTCGCGGTAGATCATCATCCGGCTCTGTGGGTTGGTCAACCCGGTGAGCAGAATGTTGAAGTCGCCCTCGGTCAGAGCGGCGGCCAAGCGCAGCGGAATCGAATCGATGGGGAAGCCGCCCTTGCCCGCGTAGTGCGAAGTGATGTTGGTGTTCTCCGCCGGGTAGTCGAACTCCTCTTGATTGGTGGCCACGAAGACAGGGTCGTGCGTGATTTCGCCGTAGTAGATCGACGGATTCGTCAGCTTTAAGTCGTCGGTGCGAATCTGCGGCGGCGCGTCTTGGATCATCAACACCGGCAGTCCGTCCGGCGTTGTGCGGTTCACCTCCGACATCACTACGCCGTAGCCGTGCGTGTAGATGAAATGCGTGTTGATCCAAGATGAACGCGCCTCGGCGGGCAAGGCGTTGATGTCGATCTCGCGCGGAGACAGCAAGACTTGCTTGATCCGCCCGTCGATCTCGTAGCGGTCGATGTCGATGTCGGCGAAGCGATAGTAGGGGCGCAAGGCCTGGATCTGCGTAATCGTATCGGTGAAGGCTTGCGTGTCCCAAAGGCGTATGTTGTCCACCAAGGTCGCGTGCGCTTCCACGTCGAGCGTTTCGTCGAGGGACGCGGCGAACGGAACTTCCTGTCCCGAGCGCAAGTCGTAGGCTTCGCGGGTGGCTTCGATGTGGCGAGCGATGTAGTCGCGTTCGTACTCCAGTTCGTTCGGCGTCACGCGGATAGCGGCCACTAAGCTTGGGATTGCGGCATTGGCTACCACGGCGGCAACCGCCACGCCGACTGCGATGCGCAGCTTACGCATCCAAAGCAACGGGATCGCGCCTAGCAACGCCGCCACCACAAACCAGCGCAATGGCAGGCGGATGTTCTCGTCCACCCAGTCCATGCCGGTCATGAAGTTGTGCTGATTGTGCAGCAGGCTATATTGCCCCAGGAAAAACCAAACGGCTGCGCCGGCCAGCAGAATCGAGCCTAAAATGCGCGCGAAGCTCGTCTCCGTTGCGCCTTCGAGCAGCAACGGGTTTGGGCCTGGGTCAAACGAATCGGTCGTGCCACCGGCCGACCGATAGCGCTGGAAGCGCTCGTAAAGCTGCCAGCCTCTCGCCGAAGCCCAAAACACCACGATCACGAACAAGGCCAGCCCCAGCACGTAGCGCAGCACGACGTAGTAGAACGGCAGGTTGAAGAGATAGAACGAGAGGTCCTTTGAGAAAACCGGATCCTGCCAAACGTCCGGCGGAACCTCGATGCCGAGCGAACCCACGAACGCCATCACCTTCCAAGCTTCGATCGAAGGCGCCAAGAACACGAACGAGGCCAGCAACAGCACGGCCGCCGAAAGCCGGTTGTAGAGTCCGTAAGCTCCGCGCGGAACTCCGGCGAACGCCATGCCGCGAGCGTTGGCCCAAAGCGCGGCCAGCCATGCCACGATACCGGCGAGCAGCGCCGGCGCGAATTGGTAGCCCAGGATGCTGAACCAGGTATCAATCTGGCCCATCTCCTGCCACCACTCGTACTCGATGACGAAGTTGGCGATCCCGCGCGACCCCGCGATCAAGAAGAACGCGAGCGCGATGAGAACGATGTTGCGGATCTGACGGGGCTCCATCGGCCTACCACTATAGCGAGCGGCCTTGCACTAGTCAGAGCCGCGCCCGCGAGGGTGCGGTAGGTTGCAAGCCCTGACGACCCCGCAAAGAACCGCAGGCTTGCGCCAGCGGCTCGGATCCCGCACTCCTACGCGTCGCCTTTCTTCATGGCAGACGCCATCGCGTCCGTGCAACGCCACGCGTTCGCCAGGATCGTCAACGTCGGGTTTTTCTCCGTCGGCGTCGGGAAGACGCTGCCGTCCACCACCCAAACGTTGCGCACTTCGTGCATGCGGCCGTTCTTGTCGACCGCTGAGCGCTTCGGGTCGTCGCCCATGCGGCACGTCCCGTGCTCGTGGATCGCCGCGCCGAGCTGATCGATGTCACCGCGTTTGTAGGGCAGCGGCTCGGCCTTCATCTCGTGCAGCATCTCTTCGACCACGTCGTACATGCGCACCATCATCTTGCGCTCGTTCTCGCCGAGCGAATAGTCGATGTGCATCAACGGGACGCCGAAGCGGTCGAGCTTGTCCTTGCGCACCGTGATGCGGTTGTGCGCGTAGGGCAGCGCTTCGCCGTAAGGGTGCAGCGCGATCAGCGACGGATAGCGGTCCTTGACGTCCTTCTTGAAGTCCTCGCCAAATCCCGGACGCGTCTTCGCCCACGGAACCGAGCTCTTGCAGCCGGAGCCCCAGAACTGCACGCCCCAGCCGCGCAGATAACCGCGCTTCTCATCCGTATCCTCGAAGCGCGGCATGTAGATGTGGCCGCCCGAGATGCCGTCGTCATTCGAAGCCTTTTGCCCGAACAGTTGCGGCGCGTAGGCCTCCACGTGGAAGCGGAACTGCTCGGTCAGATAGCGCCCGATCACGTCCGACCCGTTGCCCAGCCCGTTTGCGTGGCGGCTGGATCCGGAGTTGAGCAGGATACGCGTCGAGTCCACCGCCGACGCCGCGACGATCACACGCTTGGCCGGGATCTGCACTTCTTTCGCCGTCAGCCGGTCGAAGTACTGCACCTTGTTCGCTCGCCCTTCGTCGTCGGTCAGGATGCGCGCAACGATCGCGTTCTCGACGATCTCCAAGTTGCCCGTCTTCAATGCGTCGGCCAGCAGATAGTCGTAAGAGTTGAAGAACGCCGCGACGTCGCAACCCCGGCCGCAGGCGCCGCAGTAGTGGCAGGGCGCATGGCCGTTGTGTTCTTTCGTCAGGACGGCGCGCCGGCCGTGGACCACGTTGTAGCCCTTGCGCGCGAACGCCGCCCGCACGATCTTCTCGCCGCAGCGCAGGTTGGGCGGCGGCAGATGATACTTCGAGCCCGGCAGCCAGGGCTGGTCGTCGTCGCCGCCGTTCACGCCGATCAGTTTCTCGACGTTGTCATAGTACGGCGCAAGCTCGGCGTAGCGAATCGGCCACGGGATCTCCCAGCCGTCCTTGGCCGGTTCCTGCATGTTCAGGTCGGAAAACCGCAACGAGACCCGGCCCCAGATGTTCGTCTTACCGCCCACGCCCCACACGCGCCGCAGCAAGAAGTCCTGCCCCGGTGCGTTGGTGAACGGGCTCTCCTTCTTTGGCAGACCCTCGAAGTCCGGCGCATGCTCGCCGCGGCGGTTGCGCTCGCGCGCCTCCCACGGCTTGACGTGCGACCAGAAGTCAGCGCGATTGAACTTTTCGCCGGCCTCCAGCACGAGAACCTTCGCGCCCTTGCGCGCCAGGTTCCAGGCCGCCATGCCTCCGGCCGCGCCGGAGCCGATGATCACCACATCCACGTCTTCGTAGGCCATCGCGCTCAAGCTCCGTGCTCGGGATGTTGGCAGCCGGGGAAGCTGGCCAGATACGTGCCGCCGCTGTAGCCGAGCTCCTCGACCAGCCCGGCTTCGGTCGCGTAGTAGCGGTCGATCGTCAATTCCTTGATCGTGCGAAAGGCCTCGCCGCGCTTGCCTTCGTCGTTCATGTAGCGCGTCATCAGCGCAATGCGCCCAGCTTCATCCTGTTCAACGAACTTATCCTTGCGAAAAAGCTTGAGCGCGTTGTCGAGCTGCGCTTTGAGGCTGCGGCTTCGTTGCGCGTCTTCGTCGAGCATCTGCGGCACGCCGGCCTTGGCTGCGCCGGGCGTGTCGGTCTCCGGGATGATCGTCTCGGAGAGCGCGGTCAGCAGTTCGAAGTCTTTTGGCTTGAAGGCCTTCGGTTCGTAGTTGGGAGCGGCGAGCGCCGCCCCCGCGGCGGCAATGGTTGCAAGAGCCTGTCGGCGTGTCGTCTGGGGCATGAGCGCCCCTGATTATAGGTCGTTCAGCGTTCCCGCGTAGGCAGCGGCATC
This sequence comes from Bryobacterales bacterium, assembly GCA_041394905.1. GTDB lineage: Bacteria > Acidobacteriota > Terriglobia > Bryobacterales > UBA6623 > RI-231. The sequence goes on from JAWKHJ010000008.1 coordinate 177,431, forward strand.
TCCACGCTGTCCACCTCGCGGGCCCGTTCGAAGGAGGCGACCGGCTCAGCCGTGCGCACCTGTTCGAGCCAGAAGACTCCATCGTAGGGTGCGCTGTTGCCGCGGGTCGAAACGAAATCCACGTCGCCGTCTCCGTCCATGTCTCGCGGCAGGAATTTGTCGAACATTCCGCGCTTGCGGCGCGAAATGTCGTGCCTCGTCCACGCGGCTGTCGGGTCGCCGGGGTTGGCGAACCACGCCAGCCGTCCCAGGTGTCCGTCGCGTGTCACCTCGTCGCCGTCGTGGTCGCGCGGCGCTTGGCTGTATCCGCCGGTGATGATGTCCTGGTCGCCGTCGCCGTCGATGTCCGCGAAGTTTAGGCCGGTCAGTGCGTCAGGGTCATGCGTGCCGATCCGCCGCAGCTTCCAGGGCTTGGCGAAATCGTCTGGCTGTTCTAGCCAGACCAAATGCGGCTCCTCCGCAGGATCAAGTCGATGCGCCCGTCGCCGTTGAGGTCGGCGTAATCGAAGTGAAACCGGTCACCAGCGGATGGCCGCCCTTGAGAAACTGCGCCGAGCGATCGTCGTCCGGGATCGACGTGCCTTCGATGTCGATTGGACGCTCTTCAAAGCGCAGTGCACCGCCTTTCTCGCTGAGGTTCTCGAACCACATCACGCGATGCTCGCCGCGCGAGCCGGCCATGATGTCGAGGTCGCCGTCGCGGTCCAGATCAAACGGCTCGGAGTTGATCGGGATGCGCGCTTGCCCCAACTCATGCTCCACCCAGGCCTTCGGATCCAGCGGATCGCCTTTGATCTCGTAGATGACGAATGGGTGCGAATCCGGCGTGTTCATCGGCGGATTCTGCTCGCCTTTGTTCGGCGTGATCACCTCGAGTTTGCCGTCTTGGTTCAAGTCCGCCAGGAAGACGCGAATGTAGGAGCCCTTGTCGACCGTGACCGGCGGAATGAGTCGCTGCCACTTCGTAGAACGAATATCCTTGCCGGGGTTTTGCAGATAGAGCAGGTGCGCGAGCTCGCAGGCCACCACGACGTCCGCGTATCCGTCGCCGTTCAAGTCCCCGATCGCCGCATCTTCGGGTGCGGCCGCCTCGGCGCCTTCGGCCAACGTCGCCAGCTCCCATTTGTCCGGATCGGCCGAGCCGTAGGCCACCCGCACGTGCCCGTCGGCCTCGCCGTCATAGGTCGTGTCGGACTCGTGTACCGAAACGATGTCGTCGAAGCCGTCTCCGTCGAGATCGCCCATCACCGCCCCGTCGCTGCCTGAGATCGCGACGCCGCTCACCTCTACCGAGTCGATGATGTGCTCGCGCCACGAAATGTAGCGCCCGTCCGCCGCCCTGGCGGTCGTCAGCCGATCCGCCACGGGTGTGTCCGGCCCCTGCGTTGCGGGCTCTGGTTCGGACCCGCACGCGGCCAGCGCACAACAGATGAGAACGAGGATTCGGTTTAGCACAGCTTCCAAATGATACAGACAGCCGACGGGGCGCATTCATGACGTTTACACTAATGAGCCATGCGCACCGTCGCCCTCCTGCTCGGCCTTGCCGCCGCCGCCCTCGCACGACAGCCGCCCAACATCGTCTTGATCCTTGCCGACGACTTCGGCGTGGGCGACATTCAGGCGCATTACCCCGACAACAAGATCGCCACGCCCTACCTCGATAAGCTGGTCAGCCAAAGCGTCAGCTTCAGCGACGCGCACAGCCCGTCCGCCGTCTGCACGCCTACCCGCTACGGCCTGCTCACCGGCCGCTACTCCTGGCGCACCCGCTTGCAGGAATGGGTACTCGCCGCCTACGAGCCGCCGCTGATTTCCGATGGGCGCCTAACCTTGCCCTCGCTGCTCCGCGACCAGGGCTACTCGACCGCCATGATCGGCAAATGGCACCTCGGCTGGGATTGGCCGGGCCCTCAACGCAGCCGCATGAACGAGGTGCGCAACGGAAACAAGACCCTCGAGTGGGATTTCAGCCAAGCCATCCGCAATGGACCCACCACGCGAGGCTTCGACTACTACTTCGGCGTCGATTTGCCCAACATGCCGCCGTTCACCTACATCGAGAATGACCGCGTCTTCGTGCAGCCCTCGGCCAAGTACGCCTACGACCCGGACGAAGGCGTCGTCATGCCGCGAACGTTCGACGGCGCCCCGATGGCGCCGGGCTGGAAGTTCGCCGATATCGTTCCCGAACTGACCAAGCGCGCCATCGGCCAGATCAAGCAACGCGCCAAGCAGGACAAGCCCTTCTTCCTCTACTACGCAATGACCTCTCCCCACGAGCCGGTCGTGCCCTCAAGCGCTTTGAGGACAAAGGCGGCATCGCGCCCATCGCCGACTTCGTGATGGAGACGGACTGGTCAGCCGGCCAGGTGCTGCAAGCCATCGACGACGCCGGTATTTCCGACAACACGGTCGTCATCTTTACCGCAGACAACGGCCACTCGCATTACACCGGTTGGCAGGATCTCGTCGACGCCGGCCACAAGCCGAGCGGCCCCTACCGTGGTCACAAAGGCGACATTTGGGAAGGCGGCCACCGCGTACCGTTGGTCGTGCGGTGGCCCGGCCACGCCGCCCCGCACACGTCCAGTGCCCAGATGGTCTCGCTCACGGACGTGCTCGCCACCTGCGCCGAAATCGCCGGCGCCAAGCCCTCCGGCGGCGCCGAGGACAGCATCAGCTTCCTGCCGGCCGTGCTCGGCAAGGCGAACCCCTCCGCGCGCACCACGCTCATCAACCATTCCAACTTCGGCGAGTTCGCCTACCGCGAAGGCCCGTGGAAGCTCGTCTATCGCCTAGGGGCAGGGGATCTCGAAAAGTCGCGCGGCAAGGCCACCGTCGCCGAGCTCTACAACCTCGACAACGACATCGCCGAAGCCCATGACTTGGCGCCAGACAAGCCCGAGATGGTGCGGAAGATGACCGAGGGGCTCGCGCGCGCTATCGCCGCCGCCCGCAATGACGGAGACGTGCGCTTCGACCGCACTCAAGCCGTCCGCTGGATTCCCGCCGCGCGCTAAGCCAGCGGAGGCAACTGGCTGAGGATCGAGCGGTCGCTGATCTTTGCGTCGTTCGCGAGCAGCAGCGCTTTGCTTAGGATCATCGTTAGCGTCGTGTCGCCCTCGAACGGTAGTGCGACCGTCTTGTCGCCCCCGCCGCGTACGATACACAGGTAGCGGCTGCCTGGCTCGATCATCACGTTTGCGCTGCCCAGGTGGATTTTGTACGTGCAGCGGCTGCCGCGAATCGTAAGGAACTTGTCATCGAGCGACGCTCGCTCCGCAAACGGCAGCTGCGGCAGCAGACCGGCGAGAATCTCACGGCGGTTCTGTGCGGAGAGGCTCAAGTCGCCGAAGACGCGCTGATCGCGGTACGCGTCGATGTCGCGCCACCTCCCCGGGCTCCAAGTCGGGTCGGACGCCACGCTGGTCACGCCGGTGAACAAGTCCACGTCGCGCATCACTTCGCTGAAGACCGCCACTGGCACATCCTGCAAGCGAACCGGCGTACCAAGATGCGCGTCGGTGAACATCACGCTTCCTGTTGTCACAAACAGATAAACAGCGTGGTCGCTTACCGCATCCTCTGCTGCCGTCTCCACGTTCAAGCAGGCTTCGAGCTCGGCATGCGGCAGCTCGAGCGTGGGCGTATTGTGCGAATCCCACGCGCCCATGAGGGTGAAGCCCCATCCTCGCGCCTGCGCCAGTGCGGCGAACTGGTGTTGGCTCAGAATGTGCGCAGCGAAACGGTTGGAGTGATCGCCGGTCACGCGCTCCGCCGCCGTCAACAAATAGACCTCGCGGTGCGCCTGTTTGAAGGGCTGCACCACGCCGAGATCCTCCAGCCGGCAACGCCACGCTAACACCTGTTCCACTTTGGCGTGGATCGGGTGCCACAGCTCGACTGTCGCGTCCTCGCCCGGAGAGATCTCGAGGCCGTTCCACTCTTCGAGCTTTCCATCGCGCCAGAAGCCCGCGCGGTCTTCGTCCGTCCAGCGGAAGCGCCAGATCAGCCGCCGCGTTAGTTCCTGCACCAACGGGTGCTCCAGGTAGTGCTCACGCCAAACGTCGAGCGGAATCCTGCGTCCCGTCATCAGCAGCCGCTCGATGCGCAGTCGGTGCGTGGCGAGCATCGCGACGAGCTCCTTGCCGGCCGCGCGCGCTCGCTTGATCTCGTCCGCGTGCTCGGCCTTCAACGCAGCCGGAATGCTCTTGAGGACCTTGCCCTCCGAATTGACAACGCGCAGCGTCGGGTTGTGCACGTCGAGCTCGAGCGAATAGCCGCCCACGCGCCGCACCCAGCGGCCCTCCGCGTCGAGACCGAAGTCTGGAACGGTGCGCTCCTCGAGCTCGTCCCGCGTCAGGCCGGCCCGCTCGGCGCCTTCTTCGAGCGCCTTCGCGATCAGCCGCTGCGCGGTCGAGTAGCGTACACGCGCGCTCAGCCTCGCCAGTTGTGCAAGCGCCGGATCGCTCGCCATTTCCGCCAACACGTTCACGCCCGCGTTGCCCACCTTCGCGCTCACGGCTCCAACCATCGGAACCTTCGTCAGGCACTTCTCTGTGAAGGTCGCCACTGCCGCGCAGACTTCGCGATCGCGGTAGTCGGTCAAGGCCCACAGCAGCGCTCGCTGTTCGTCGCCTTCAGCCGAATCCACCGGCGCCGGCGGTTGCACGGGCGAAGGCCCGATCGCCAGCCATTCGAGTGCGCGCTCGCGGAAGGCCTCGCGTCCGCATAGGCCAACCAGTTGGTTCGCCTCCGCCAGCCACTTCTGCGCCGGCTTGCCGCTCGAAATGCGCTGGCCCAGCAGGAACAACTTGCGCACGGCGAACTCCATGTCGCTCCCACGCAACGACTCGCGTACCCGCAGCATCCACGGCCCCGGCTTCGCGTCGCTTGCTTCCAGCTTGGCCTCGCCCAACAGCTCGTCGAGCTTGGCGATCGGCTTCGCCAATTCCGCGTAGCCGCTCTGGAGATACGGATGGGCGCGCAGCCGAGCGAGGGCCGCCCGCAACTCCGGCGTCTGTGGAGCGTTGGCCGCCGCGTTCAAGACTGGTAGCAGCGGTCCTCCGTAGCGCCAGCGCGTCACGGCGTCCACCAGTGCTGTGGCTTGGCTCGAGTCGAAAGGGAGTTTCTTGCGCAGCAACCCGCTCAGGAAGGGTTGTAAGCCCATCTCCAGGCCTTCCTGATCTGTCGCCCGCTGCGCCGCCCGGATCGCCAGCGCGACCTGGTCCTCCGGCTCGAGCGTCCGCGCGGCTTCTAACGCGGTCTTGCTCTTCGCCTCGACTTCCCAGAAGTTCTCTGACGCCATCAGGGGCGTCAGAATCGCCTCAACTGCAAATTCCGCGCTCATTGTTCCCACCATGAGGATAGGAGCGCCGCGCCGATCCCGCCATCGGTGAGGGACCCTAGGCGCAGCCCAACCAGGGTTTTGTGGTTTAGGAGTCCGGCGCTGCCGCTGCGTGCAGCCGGTGGCGCCAGCCCGCGGCAAACCGCACAGCTGCGGTCGCCGCCAACGACGCAGCCAACCAAGCAGCCGCGCGCCACGCCCAGCCTGGGTCGATCTCGTAGAGCTGCAGGATCTCCCAGCGCTCTACCAGCCAATGCCAGCTCGTGTGGGCGATGAAGGCCGATGCCACAATCACACCCGTTTTCTCTTCCACCACGAAGCGGAACAGCACGTCCAGCAGCGGGGCCAGCAGCACGATCACCAGCAGTTGTCCCGCCTCCACACCCACGTTGAAGGCGAGCAGCGACGTCGCCAGGTGGTTGCCCGCGAACTGCAGGCTCTCCCGTAGCGCAAACGCAAACCCGAAGCCGTGAATCAGCCCGAACCCGAACGCAAACATCCAGCGCCGACGCTCGCTCTTGGCCCCGAATATGTTCTCGAGCGCCATGTAGAGAATCGTGGCCGCGATCAGCGTCTCCACCAGTGGCGGGAACCATAACGCATCCGGAGCGAAGCCCAGCGCCGCCGAGACCAGCGTGATCGAATGCGCCGCCGTGAAGGCCGTCACGATCAGCGCTAACGTCCGCAGCCTGCGAAACGGAATCACCAGGCAGGCCAGGAACAGCAGGTGGTCGCGTCCGTCGAGGATGTGCTCAAAACCGAGCTTGCCGAAGCGCCACGCCGTCTGGCTCCAGCTCGGGTCAAAAGGCGTCGCACCCTGCTCGCCCGCGAGCTGGAACGATCGCGGCTCGCCTCCGGCGGTGTACGCCGTCAGCGTCGTCGTCACGCGCTCGGCCAGATGTTCCAGCCCCGGCCGAATCGCAAAATCGGACGTCTCGGACTGAATCGGAAACTCGAGCAGGACGTCGAAGAACAGCTGTTCCCAGACAAGGTTGTCCGAGCTCGGCGGTAGCGGCGCCCGCACCCGAGTGACCGCTTTGTCGAACGAGGCAAACGAGCGGTCGGAGACGATCGAGAGCTGCGCCGCAGCCACCTGAGGCGCCGGCAGCCGTTCGCTGTTCTCATACGCCTCGACGAACGGTGCGATCCACGTCTTCGCCAGCTCGGGCAGTTGTGGCGCGAGCGTTTCGGTGTCCAGATAGCCGGTCGCGAGCGTCGGGACCTCCACGTCGCGCATCGTCCGCAGCGGCGCCCGCACCAGCACTTGCAGACGTCCGCCGGAGGGTTTGGCGAGCATCCGCACCACCGCCTGCGCAGGGATGTCGTGCGCTTGCGCGAGCCCGGCTAGCGCCAAGCTCAAAAGCATCGTGCGAAACGCGTACACGGCGTTGTTCTCGAGGGAACGAACGAGTATGATAGCCAAGGCGAAATCGCGATGTTCTTACCAAACCGCCGGGTCACGGTCCCTGCCGCAGCGTTTGCGGCGGCTGCGCTACTCCTCGCAGCCTCTTGTTCTTCGGGCGATGCAACCTCCAAGGAGGCGGTCACGGCGCAGGGCGACGGCCCGCTCGCGCCGCGCTTCGAGGTTGACCCGCTCTGGCCCAAGCCGCTGCCCAACCACTGGATCATGGGTCCGGTCATCGGCGTGGACGTTGACGCGGAAGACAACGTCTGGATCGTCCATCGTGGCGCTTCGCTCGACCCCAAGGAGGTCTACCCAAGCTGGGACCCGCCGGCCTCGGACTGCTGCTTCGCCGCGCCGCCCGTGCTCGTCTTCAACCCCGAGGGCGAGCTCATTCGCCACTGGGGCGGTCCTGGCGAAGGCTATGACTGGCCGTCGTCCAACCACGGCGTCGATGTTGACTACAAGGGCAACGTCTGGATCGGCGGCAACGGCAAGGGCCAGCGGCCGGCCGATTCCGCTCTGCCGCATGACGAGAGCATGATGGGCGGCGGCGACGTCCACGACAGCTTCATCCTCAAATTCACCGCCGACGGCAAATTTCCTCATGCAGCTCGGCAAGCCCTTCACCGGAACCGGCAGCAACGACCTCGAGAACTTCAAGCTGCCGGCTAAGACGCTCGTCGATCCCAAGACCAACGAGCTCTACGTCGCTGACGGCTACGGCAACCGACGCGTGATCGTGCTCGACGCTGACACCGGCGCTTACAAGCGCCACTGGGGCGCCTACGGCAACAAACCCGACGATACGCAGTTGCCCGCCTACAAGCCCGGCGAGCCCGCCCCGCAGCAGTTCCGTACGCCCGTGCATGCGGTCACGCTCTCCGACGACGGCCTGCTCTACGTCTGTGATCGCACCAACGACCGCATCCAGGTCTTCACCACGGACGGCAAGTTCGTCAAGGAAACCTGGGTCGAGCCCGACACCCTCGGCGACGGCTCCACCTTCGACGTCGCCCTCTCCCGAGACCCCGGCCAGAAGTATCTGTATGTCGCCGACGGTTCGAACCAGAAGGTCCACGTTCTCGACCGCGAAACTCCTCGAGCCGCTCACCACCTTTGGCGACGGCGGACGCCAGCCGGGCCAGTTCTACGCCGTCCACTCCATTGCGACCGACTCCGCCGGCAACGTCTACACCACCGAGACCTACCACGGCCGCCGCTTGCAGAAATTCGTCTACAAAGGCGAAGCCCCGCTCCGGCCAAGGATCAAGGCACGGTCTGGCCCGCACGCTAGGCCCGCAACACGTGCGGATGCAATGTGCCTCGTGACGAGACTAGTTCAGACCTTGGAGAATTCATGTGCGGCGGAAGCCCTCCAGCGTTCGGCTATCTCCCGGGGCGCGCCACCATCGAGAAGCATAGCTGGCTCGAGTTGATAATCACGCCTCCAGCGGTGCAGCGGGCCGGACTGGGGAGAAAGCGTGCGTCGACATCCTTTGGTTGAGAAACGCCCATCGCCTCGAGTATCTGGCGGAAAGCCTCGAGGGTGTTGTGATGGAAGTGGTAGACGCGTTCAGCTTTGTCTTCGGGGACCAGTCCGCGTTGCAGCGACTTGTCGAGCGTTGTCACACCGACGGGACAGCGGTTGGTGTGACACATCTGGGCCTGGATGCACCCGACGGCCATCATGAACGCGCGGGCGGCGTTGGCCCAGTCAGCGCCCATCACTAGCACGCGCAGCAGCGAGCTTGCCGAATACACCTTCCCGGAGGCGGCCACGAAGACACGGTCGCGCAGCCCGCAGCCAATCAGGGTCTGATGAACAAAGTTGAGCCCTTGGTGCAGCGGCATGCCGACTGAATCGGAGAACTCGACGGGCGCGGCGCCGGTTCCGCCTTCGCCTCCGTCCACGGTGATGAAGTCCGGGATGACGCCGGTTTCGATCATCGCCTTGCAGATCGAGTAAAACTCGCTCTCCAGACCCACGCAGAGTTTGAAGCCCACAGGCTTGCCGCCGGACAGATCGCGCAGCTTCGCGATGAATGCGCACATTTCCAGCGGCGTTCGAAGGCGCTGTGGCCCGGGGGAGAAATACAGTCCTGCCCCACCTTGACCTTGCGCGTCTTGGCGATCTGTTCCGTGACCTTGGCCGCGGGCAACACGCCGCCGTGACCGGGCTTGGCGCCTTGAGACAACTTGATCTCGATCATCTTGACCGCGTCCTGGGTCGACTGCTCCTCGAAGAGTTCGGGGTCGAAGGAACCGTCGTCCTTTCGGCATCCGAAGTAGCCGGTGCCGATCTGCCAGATGACTCCGGCCCCGCCCTTCAGGTGGTAGGGGCTGAGGCCGCCTTCGCCAGTACAGTGATAAAAGTCGCCCTTGGCGGCGCCCCTATTCATGGCCTCGATTGCGTTCGGGCCTAGCGCGCCATAGCTCATTGCCGAGATGTTCAGAAGAGAGGGCCGGGCCTGTTTTGCGCCGTGCGAACCAACCTGGATATGGAAGTCGGGTGGGTCGATCTCGTGAGCGGTAATCGAGTGGCGCAGGAACGCGTAGCCCGGTTCATCGACATCGCGCTCCGTGCCGAAGGGCATGAACCCTTCGATGTCTTTCGCGCGCTCATAAACCAGGGAGCGTTGCTCACGGCTGAAGGGTCGTCCGTCGATGTCGCTTTCGATGAAGTACTGATGAATTTCGGGGCGAATTGCCTCAAACATGAAGCGGAAGTGCCCAATGAGGGGGTAGTTTCGCAGGATGCTGTGCTTGCGTTGGACCAAGTCGTAGATGCCGAGCAACGACAGCGGCCCCGCGAGCAGGAGGCCGAACGCCCAGGCGGGATGCACTAGGAACCCGAGGACAATGAGCGCGGCGGTGATGGCGGTAACGATGAATAGTGGGAGGAATCGGCGCATAGCTTGACTGTGTTGGGGGATCGTCAGGCGATGGCCGACTGCCAAAACTCCTTGATCTTCGCGACGGAAAAGCCCCACGCCTGCCCTAGCGTGACTTTCGGCGGGTAGAGCATCTGCCTGGGATTGACCTTTACGTCGACCACGACAGGGCCGTCATAAGCCAGCGCTTGCGAGATCGTCTGTTCGAGGTCGTCCGGTTTGGCGACTTCCAAGCCCTTGATCCCATAGGCCTGCGCGACGGCGGCGAAGTTCGGGTTCTGGAGCTCAGTGCCGAAGGCCGGGATGCCCTCGACGTTTTCCTCGAAGTCGATCAGGTGCAGCCTGCCGTTGTTGAGGATGAAGACCTTGACTGGCAGGTCGTACTTCTTGAGCGTGGCGAGCTCGCCCATGAGCATGTTGGCGCTCCCGTCGCCGGTAAGCGTAATCACTTGCCTGTGACGGTGGGAGAGCTGGACACCGATCGCGGCGGCCACGGAATAGGCCATGGTGGCTAGGTTTCCCGAAAGCGTGACGTCCTGGCCCGCGCGCACACGGAGGCTCTTGGCGAAGAAAGAGGTGACAGAACCGGTGTCGCAGCAGAAGATGGCGTTCTCAGCCGCGTGCTTGCCGATCAAGCTGCACATCGCCTGGGGCCGGATGGTCTCACCCTCGGCCTGCTCGACGTGGTCCATGACTTTGAACCACAGCTGCATGTGTTTCTGGTCAGATTCCGGTGTGTGCGGTCGGCGGGCTCGGAGTCTTGAGCAGGGCCTTGACCGCGAGCCCGCAGTCTCCATGGATGGGCAGCGTGACGTTTGCCCGCCGGCCGATCGACGTATTCGTGGTCAATCTGGATGATGCGTGCGTCGTGGTTGAGGAACTCTGGGTAGGGATAATCGGTTCCGAGCATCAATGAAGGTCGCAGCCGCGCATGGCTAGAACGGCGGGCAGCGTCCCGAGCAGGCCCAGCCCGCCTAGTGTCAACAGGTGTTCGTCGGGACACAATGCTTTGGCTTGAGCGTCTTGATGATTGGGGCGTTGATCTGCTCGGCGAGTTGGAGCACGCGGTCCCGCACGGCCAGGGCGCCGAAGCCGGCGAGGATCAGAGGACGCTTGGCCTGCGCGATCAACCGCACAGCCTCATCGATCGCTTCGGCGGGCGGGTGGATCGGCGAGAGGCCGACAACGCGGGCGCTGCCGACCTCAGGTTGCTTCAACGCGGATGACGAGGCCACATCGTCCGGCAGGCTCACATGCGCCGGCTGACGCCGTGCGATGGCCGTTCGGCAGGCCTCGTCGATGATCGCGGCGGCGCTCTCCGGATCGGTGATCATCTGGTTAGCAAGCGACGTCGGCGAACAGCTCGTGCAGATCGACCTCCTGATGCGCGTTGATTCCCAGCTTGTCCCGGCGGACCTGTCCGGTAATAGCCACTACCGGCGAGCGGTCTTTGCTGGCGTCGTACAAGCCGTTGAGTAGATGGATGGCGCCGGGCCCAGCGGTCCCCATACACGCTCCGAGCCTCTGCCCGCTTGCCTTGGGCGCTGGCGGCTAGCGATCCGGACTCCTCGTGCGCGACGTGGACGAACTCGATCTCTTCCTCTTGACGGATCGCATTGACGAGATGGTTCACCGCGTCGCCGGGGATTCCGAAGACCTGACGTACCCCGTAGCGGGCGAGGCGCTGAACTACAACTCGAGCAACGTTCAAGTGGTCCACTCCATAAGCCATGGGGACGACACCGGCTGCTCGTGATTTCGCCCCGCACGAAGAGGACGCCCCTCCGCCCGTTTTGTTTCAGGCCCTTGGGTCTTGATGCCTCGCTCGTCTCTTCAATCGCCCCTCGCCGCCGCCCGCGCGCGGTATCGTAACTACCATGACCACCCGACGACATCTGCTCAAGGCCGCCGCTTTCGGCGCCGGGCTCGCTGCAGCCCAAACCAGCCCCAACGACACCATCAACGTTGCCGTCGTCGGATTCCGCGGTCGCGGCCGTGACCACTACCGCGCCTTCGCCGCGATGCCTGGAGTGCGCGTCGCCTACCTCTGCGACGTCGACGAACGCCTCTTCCCTGAAGCCGTCGCCGAAGTTGAGAAAATTGGAGGCTACCGTCCGAAAACCGAGTTCGACATCCGTGAGCTGCTCAAGCACGACGACCTCGACGCCATCTCCATCGCCACCCCCGACCATTGGCATGCGCTGATGACCATCTGGGGCTGCCAAGCAGGGAAGGACGTCTACGTCGAAAAGCCCTGCTCCTACACCCTGTGGGAAGGCCGCCAAATGGTCCGCGCCGCACGCAAGTACAACCGCATCGTCCAGGTTGGCCTGAATCGCCGCAGCATGCCCGGCGTACGCTCCGCCGTCGCCTACCTGCGCAGCGGCGCCTTCGGCGACGTCTACCGCTCGAAGGCCATCGTCTATCGCGGTCGCATGAGCATCGGCAAGGTGCAGGAGTCCTCCATCCCCAAAGGCGTCCATTGGGACCTCTACGTCGGCCCCGCGCCTTATCGTGCTTTCAACACTAACCGCTTCCACTACGGCTGGCACATGTTCAAGGACATGTCCACGCATGAGGTCGGCAACAACGGCGTCCACTATCTCGACGTTGCGCGTTGGGGCATGAGCAAGGATACTCACCCGGTCCGCATTCATTGCGCCGGCGGCCAGTTCGTCGAAGATTCCGACTCCGAGGTCCCCAATACGCAAGTCGGGACTTTCGAATACGAGGACGGCACGTTGTCCGAGATCGATGCGACGACTCTGTACAGCCCGACGTTCGGCGGTACCCGCATGGGCAACTTCTTCTACACCGAGAAGGGCTACCTGTCATCCGTCGACGACTGGTCGACAACCGTCGGCGCCTTCACTCCCGGCGACCGGCCCGACATGGCCGGCGGCATCTCCATGCGCGCCTCGAATCTCGGTTTTCCCAAGCAGAATTACGTCGACGGGCCTGAGATTCCGCAGCTGGATGAGCCCGAAGTCAGCCATTTCGAGAACTTCATCAACTGCGTGCGCTCCCGAAAACGCCAGGACCTTCATTGCGAAATCGAGGAAGGTCACCTCTCGACCTCGCTCTGCCACTTGGCGAATATCGCCTATTTCACCGGCCGTAAGCTCGTATTCGATCCGGCCACTGAGACCTTCCCCGGCGATGCGGAAGCAAACAAATTCCTCAAACGGGAATACCGCGACCCCTTCGTCGTTCCGGAAAACGTCTGAATTCCCTGGTTGGTCCTTGCGCATTTCGAGAGCGTCAGCCGACAATCTCGAAATGCGCCCGAGTATTGCCGTAAGTCTCGTTGGAAAGACCCGCCCGGCTTGGAATTCGTTGTCCATTGCCGGACTTTGCTTTGCTGTGTAGCCGGCCCATCGGCAGCGCAGGGCGGAGCTGGCGCTCGCAAGAGCACGTTCGACATTCGCGATCTGGTCGCGCGCCGCGGCTACTGGGCCTCGCCACCGGCGGCGACAGTTCCGCCGCAGGCGCAGGCGTCGTCGAGGCCTTCCGCACGCCGAGGCCGGCCCGTCTCGTTTACCCTCGGCCGCTTCGGCGTGCCCCGGACGCTCAATGCCGCCGGCGCCGCCTTGTCCGAACCGCGCAGCGGCTCACCGCATGAGGTCGCGCTTGCCTTCCTGCGCTCCAACCGCAACCTGTTCGCATTCAGCCCGGACGAGCTCGCGCTCCTGGTGGTCGCGCAGCAGACCGCAGCCGGTCCGCTCCAGGTCGTCAGCCTGGACAGCAGCTTGGCGGCATGCCCGTCTACGGCGGCCGGATCAGCGTCGCTGTCGATGCTCAGGGCCGTGTTCTTCACGTCACCGGCGACGAACCCGCCCCCGGCTTGGCGCTTGGGCCCGAGGCGCAGCTCAACCTCGAAGACGCCGCGCGCAAGGCGTTGTCCGCCCTGGGCGGCGCGCCCGACTCGCTCGCGTCCGAGTTGCTCGCCAATGGCCGCACACTATTCCGCGATCCCGCTTCCGCCGCACGCTACGCCGCTGTCGATCCGGTCGTGTTCCCTATGCCCACGGGCGAAGGACGCCGGGCTTTTCGCGTGGTTGCGCACGGTCGGACGGGCGGTCGCGAAATCGTCCTTGATGCGGTCGACGGGCGCATGCTCACCTCTGCGGATCTTTCGCGGGACTTCGGCTCGGCCCGGGTGTTCCGCATCAGCCCCGAAGCTCCCTCTGAGCTTGTCTCCTTCCAGACTGGCTGCCCAACGGCGTGCGCATCACAAATGGCCCCAACGCAGACGCGTTCGTCGACCTTGATCTCGACGAGGAGCCCGACCCGCTCGACGGCGACGGTCTCGCGGGCGGCTACCCCACGGCGGATGCTCCGGCCTGTTCGACCATCCTCTCGGCACAGGCTTCGACGTCGACCTGATGCACTTGCCCGCGGAAACCGTCAACGCCTTCTATTTCGCAAACGTCGCGCACGATTACTTTTACGAACTGCAGAAGCAGAGGGGGCTCTCCAGAAGAACAACGGCGCGCGCGGCGGCGTCGGCGGCGACCCTATCCAGATCAGCGTGCTCGACCTCGACCTGCTCTCCGACATCTCCATCCTGACCGCGCCCGACGGCTTGCCGGTCAACATCAGGTGCTGCCCGCCATCCTGACCCGGATGGCATCGCGCACGCTGCCTACGACGGAGACGCCAACATCCACGAGTACGCCCACGCCGTCACGGACCGGCTCGTTGGCGGACCGGACACCTCGACTTGCCTACGCGGCGAAATTCAAAGCAACGCCATCTCCGAGGGCGTCTCCGATTACTTTGCCGCTAGCTATTTCGACGACCCGCGCCTGGGCGAATACCTGCGCAACGAAGAGACCGGCCTCCGTCTAGCGGTGATGGACAACAACCCGCGCACCTTCGAGTCGCTCGGCGAACCCTACTTTCAATCCCACGCCGATGGTGAAATCATTGCGGCCATTCTGTGGGATATCCGCAAAGCCTTGGGCCAAGCCGTCGCCGACCGGTCAGACAGGCCGATGAAGCCGCTGCCCTGTGAGCCCACCTTCGTCGATTTTCGCGATGCAATGCTCGCCGTCGGCGGTGAAGCCAACCGCACCGCTCTCTGGCGCATCTTCGCTCCGCGCGGCCTCGGCTCATCGTCGCGGGCCGAGAATCTGGGCGGCGGCTACGATACGCTCGCCGACGCGGCCTTCGATCTGCCCTCGGACTTGGCGACCGGTTCCAACCGTCCGCCAACCTTTCTCGGTGGGCTCAGTGAGCTGATCCTCGCCAACGAGAACGGCATCTATACCGCACGCGCGACGGATCCGGACGGGGACCCCGTCACCTTCCGCCTGCTCGACGGCCCCGACGATGCCCAGTTGAACACCTCCACGGGGAGGCTCACTTTTCGTGGCAAGTTCACCTCGCAGCGCGTCTCCATCGAGGCCTCCGACGGCCGCGGCGGCCGGAGCGTCCATACCCAACTCGTCTTCGGCGGCTCATTGCTCACGCCCGGCCGCGCCATCTCCATCGCGGGCGACCGTTTCAGTCGTGGCGTCGGCATCGTCACGATTACCGGCGCCCGGAAGCCTCTACAGATCACCACGCGCGGTGGTTCCGGCGACGTCAATCTGACGGCCTTGGCCTCGATGATGACGAGCTTTACGTGAGCGACCGCATTGGAACCAACGAGACCATCACAGCCCCGGATCCCTCTTACCCCTGTCTATTGGTACGTCTTTGTTGAGGGCGACGAAGACTACCAGAGCGTCAACCTCACGGCAAACTTCATTCAGTCGCGCGCCTTTCCGCTGGACTCGGCGATGAAGGCCTCAATGATGCCCAGACCAGCGAGACCTTCTTCAAGATCACCGTTCCCTCCGGCACGCCGCGCTTGCGCGTCACCGTCTCCGGCGGCACGGGCGACGCCGATCTGCACCTTGCCTCGGGCCGGCTGCCCGCCTGCTATCCGCTGTTCTTGATCGATATCTGCGACTCCGATGCGGACTCGGAAAACTTTGGCAACCCGGAGTCGGTCGAGGTGCTCAATCCCGCCGGGCTTACGATTGGTTCGTCAACCTGCAAGGCTATGAGGCCTTCTCCGGCGTCACGCTCACTGCCTCCACCTCCGAGGGCCCTGTCCAGTTGACCGGCGCCACCGACGCCGCTTCGTTCGGCGCGGAGATCTCCTCAGGCGGTATCGGCACTTTGTTCGGAACCGGCTTCACGGACCAGACCCTCGAAGGCGGCGTGCTGCCCCTGCCCACTGAGCTCGGCGGCGTCCGGGTCTATGTCGACGGCGTCCTCGCCGGCCTGTTCTACGTCTCGCCGACGCAGATCAATTTCCAGATGCCTACCGGACGCCGAACCTACCGCCTCAGCATTGTGGTCGTCAATGCTGCCGGACAACGTCTCGCAGAGTCTCGATGTCGTCGTGCAGGAGCAGGTTCCACGGCTGTTCACCTTCGCGCTCGGCGGCGTGGTCTACCCAGTCGTCACCCATGCCGATGGCTCGGTCGTGACGCCGGACAACCCGGCCGCGCCCAACGAGGTGTTGGTCGCGTACCTGACAGGAGCCGCCATCTCGCCGCAGCCCGCCGATGGCGCGCCGGCATCGGCGAGTCCGCTTTCAACGACTGTGGACCCCGCGGTCGTCACCCTTGGCGGAACAGCCGCGACGACGCTGTTCTCCGGCGCCACGCCCGGCTTCGTCGGCCTCATTCAGGTCAACTTCCAGGCGCCTGGCAGCCTCGGTTCCGGCTCCGCCGCCGTGCTGATCATCCGGTTCGGAGACCGCGCAACCTTGGAACTGCCGCTTCCAGTCGCGCCTTAATCGGAATCGGCCTAGCGACGCACCGGGTCGAAGGCGACGCGCCCAATCGGCCCGGCGCGAAGCAGCGTCTGCTGTTTCACCGAAAAGCCCGGCAGGAAAAAGCCCTCGCCGGCTTTTTGCTCCGCCTCTGGCTGCACGTCGGCAAAGTAGCCCAGCTCGAACGCCGCGTCCATCACTACGTAGCCTTGCGAACGACCGCGCTTGGGCAGCAGATGCGGGTAAGGGATCGATTCACGCAACGGCAGCGTGATCTCCAGCTTATGCCGCAGCCGCTGTCCTGGCTCCACGAGCGCCGCCAGCGGGACTTCCGGCCGTTCCACCAGCAACCCCCCCGGGACAGGGAACAGCTTCTGGCTCAGCACCACGAAGTCCCCCTCGCGCTCCACGTAGTACGGCGCCTCCGCTGGCATCACGCCGTCAAGTACGAACAGCCGCTGCCGGGCCAGGTTTCTCAGCTCGTAGTAGAGCGCGAACCCGTCATCGCCAGTCCGTTGGACGGCAACGCGCAGCTCGCAATGATGATCGCGCGCGGAGAACATCTCGCAAAGCTTGCGCTCAGTAGCGCTCCCGCGGCGGCTGTGGCGGCTTCCAGCCTTCCCGGATTTTGTTCTCGCTGTAGGGGTATACGTTGAAGGGCGCCAGTCCGATCGCTTCCTGGTCGCTCTCGTCGGCGTCTTGCTTGGTCGTGCCACGCATCGCCTGCTCCGCCCTCACCAGCGCGTGCGCCAAGCCCACTGCCGGAGGTCGCGCTTCCCACTCCTCGCCGCCCAGCCCTGTCGAATCAATCGACGGATTGTAGAAAACCGTCACGTCCGCGCCTTCGCTGGGCAGCGTCGAGACGGCGTTACCCTTCGGGGTCTCCACGATCACCGCTCTCTTGCCTGAGTCGTGAAGCGCTTTCATCAGCGCCTCGCCGTTCGGCGAAGATGCGATCTGCCCGATCGCGCCGAGGGCGACCAAACGAAACTCCAACGTCCCGCGAATCTCTACCCCGGAGCCCACGCGCACCGCCGTATCCGGCTCGAGCGTGATTGCCAAGCCGACCATCTCGCCCATTTGCTCGGAATCTTGTTTAGGGGGTTCCATCCTTGCCAGTGGCCTTCTCGGATTTTACGGTGCGTTCGGCGTTGAGCACTACAAAATCCCGCACCCCGTGGAACGCCGCGCGCACATGCTCTAGCTCGTCGGGGAATGGTTCCATAACCGTCTTCGAAAGAGACGCCCCGCCGCGCTGGAAGTCCCAAGTCTCCTTGAGCCCATCGGCCAGCTTCGGGCCCGCCGCGCCCGGCGCCGCTTCGCGGAACAACGGCGAGCGAAGCATCGCTCGCGCCACCACGGCGGCCTGTTCCGGTTCGATCTCGCCTTCGACCCTTTCGACCAGCATCGGCGGACGATAGTTGTTGTTCGGACGCGCACGCACGCAGGTCGCTGTCACCTTGGCTCCCGGCTCCGCCACGGCAATCGTCACCGTATCCGAACCCGAGCCCGGCTCGCCCCCATGCAGCCACCAGCGCATTTGGACCGGCTTAGCGAAGAACGCCGCCGGGTCTTCATCCAGCTCCGCCGCGATCCGATCCAAATCGTCCGGCGTGAGGGTCTTGGCGCTGGCGGTTTCTGCCATCTTCTTCTGGGCTCCTTCGGGCTGAGACTGGGCGATGACGCAATGACAAAGAGCGAGTGCGAGACCCGCGGCGAGCCAGCTCCGGCTACCAGCCATGCGTCTTCAGCACCTCGTCGTAGTGGTCCTGGTGCGGATGCGGAAGCACGCCGCTCTCATCCGGCCAAGTCTCGGCCATGATGTCGTTTTCCTTCGTCGGATCCTTCTTCACCGAGCCGCCTTCCGGCGAATCCTCGTATCCGTCTTCCAAACCAAGAGTGTGACCGTACTCGTGTGCGATCCGGCGCGGGCGGCCCTCGTCGGTCGCCGCCTCGGGCGTTTGGTTGCCCGGCCCAGCTCCGAACAGGGTCTGGTTCATGCGGCCCACGCTCTTGTCGACAACGATCGGATCGTAGCCTTCGGTCGGCTCGCCCGAAGTGTTGACCTTCGTGTTTACGGTCACCTTGACTTCGTAGGGCTCGCCGTTGCGTTCGGCCGTTCCGCTCCAGGTCTCTTCGATCTGTTTCTTCGCCGCAGCAGCGTACTCTTCAGTCGCGTCCGGCCCGGAGAACTCCATGTTCGTGCGGATGTAGATCACATGGTTTTCGTCGTCCACGGCGACCTCGGTGCTGCCGCCTTTGTCAGACTTCTTGTAAGTGAGGCCGCTGGATTTGGAGTCGGGCTCGAGCTGCTGCACGACGCCTGCCCCGCCCCCGCCAGGACCGGCTTCGGTCGCCGACGGGGAGCTCGGCCCGGAGCCGCCCTCCCGGCATGCCGCCGCCGCCTCCTCCGCCTCCTCCGCTGCCGGATTGGCCAATGATCACCGTGAACTCGCCCTTGACGATCTTGTTCGGCGGTCCGATTGCCTCCAAGACCGTGTCGCCCAAGCGGCACGCGGGCAAGTTGTTGATCATGACCGTCGGACTGCCGTCGATGACGACGCCGGGCCCGTGCGGTGGAACAGGCAAAGGCGTCGTACACAGGTGGATGTCGGCCATGCCCGCCATCGAAGTGATCATCGAGCCCATGGCGGCCGCTGCGGCTGCCTTGGTTGCCTCCTCGGCGGCCTTCGCGGCCGGCGCGCCAGGCGTTCCCGCCGCGGCGAGTGTCGCCGATTCGGCAACCTTGATCGTCGTGTCGCTGATCTGCTTCGCCGCCTGCAGCGCCGCCGCCGCGGCGGCCGGCACCCCGCGCCATGCGGGCAAGAACCCAATCAGAACGGTCGGGCTGCCCGGCCCCGGCTGCAACACCGGCGGCAGGGGATGCATGACGTTGTCCGTAATGCGGGCTGCGGGTCCTTGGGGCATTCGTCCAACTTAAACAGCGACAACCGCAAGGCTATTGTACATGCGATTTTCAACTTTTCTTTTCATCCCAGGCGGGCCATGGATTACTGCTTGACAGGCTATTGTAGATAGTCGATATTTGTAGATGATCGAGGTATGTAAATGCCGAAGCCGTCTGACTTGCTGCAAGGTACGCTGGACCTACTCATCCTCAAAGCCATCCATCGCGAACCGGCCCATGGTTGGGCGATCGCGAAGCGCATCCAGCTCCTCTCCGACGAGGCGTTGGCCGTCCAGCAGGGCTCCCTTTACCCCGCGCTGCACCGCCTCGAGCAGCAGGGCTGGATCACGGCCCAGTGGAAGGAAAGCGATTCCGGTCGACCGGCCAAGTTCTATGAGCTGACCAAGGAAGGTAGGCTCCAACTCGACCGCGAGCTCGAGACCTGGAAGCGCCTCTCCTCCGCGGTCGAGCTCGTCCTCCAGCGGGCCTAGAGAGGAAGCCATGCGCTTCATTCGGGTCCTTCAGCAGCGGTTGCGCTCCATCCTGCGCGGCTCGCGCGTAGATGAGGAGCTGACCCGCGAGCTCGCATTCCATCTCGACAAGCTGACCCAGGAGAACATCGACGCGGGTATGGCCCCGGACGAAGCCCGCCGCGCCGCGCGGCGCTCCCTGGGCGGCTTGGCGCAACTCGAAGAGCAATGCCGCGACCATCGCCGCATCGGTTGGCTGCGCGACTGGACGCGGGACGTCCTCTACGCTTGGCGTTCGCTTGCCAATACGCCCCGCTTCACCGCGACCGCCGTCGCAACGTTGTCCTTGGGCGTCGGCGTGAGCATTGCCGTCTATGTGCTCGCCGAAGCGCTGCTGCTGCATTCGCTCCCATACCCCGAACCCGAACGACTGGTACATCTCGGCGACATGCGGCCTCAGAACCCTGGGGGCTTCGTCAGCCAAGCGAAGTTCCGCGACTGGCAGCAGTCGACCGCGGCGTTCGAGCGGATGGCGCTGACGACGATGGCTGAAGCGACCTTGACCGGAAACGGTGATGCGGAGCGTATCGAGGGCCGCGCCGTCTCGGAAGGTTTCTTCGAGATGCTCGGCGTGCAGCCGCAGCTCGGGCGCTTGTTCTCCGCCGAAGAGCAACGGCCGGGCGGGCCCTGCGTCGTGATGCTGAGTCACGACTTCTGGACGCGTAGGTTGCTGGCGCGGTCCGACGCAGTGGGAAGCTCCGTCGTTCTCGACGACCGGCCTTGCCTCGTCACCGGCGTAATGCCCGTGAGCTTTCACTTCAACGAAAGCGGCTTCAAGGTGGCGGAGTATTGGACGCCGATCGACCGGGTCATTCCTGACCGGCGGGTTGCCATGTACTGGGCTTACGCACGGCTGCTGCCCGGAGTATCGGTCGAAGCGGCGCAGGCCGAGATGAGCCAGATCACTTCTCGGCTCGCGCAGTCCTACAAGGAAGACGAAGGCTCGAGCGTAGGAGTGTTGCGCATGCGCGACAAACTGCTCGAGCCTTTGCGAGATGAGCTTTCGATCTTCGCGGTCGCCGCCTTGCTCGTCCTGCTCGCTGCTTGCGCGAACGTGGCGGGTATGTTGTTAGCCCGCGGCTTTGGCCGTTCCAAGGAGTTTGCGATTCGCGTTGCGCTGGGCGCAGGCCGCGCGCGTGTGATGCGGCTGCTGTTTGCCGAGAGCCTGCTGTTGTCAGGCTTGTCCGCCCTGCTGGGTGCGTTGTTTGCGGCTTGGCTGCTGCGCGCGGCGATCGCAGCCGCGGACCCAAGGATGGAGCTTGCCGAGGCCGTTCGCGTGAGCCCTTGGCTGCTCTTGTTCGCCGTGGCGCTCACTCTGATGACCGGTGCGCTCGCGGGGCTTTGGCCGGCGCTGAGCGGTTCGCGCACGAGGATCGAGCGCGATTTGCGCGAGAGCGGCGCCGCTATGGTTGGCGGCAAGCGGCAGATGCGTTCGCTGCATCTGGTGGTCGTCGCGGAGGTCGCGCTTGCGGTGGTTCTGTTGACCTTCGCTGGCCTGCTTACCCGGAGCTTCGTCCATCTTTCGCAAACGGATTTGGGCTATCGCACCGAGCGAGTATTGACCTTCCAGATTCCGCTTCCGGCGGCGCACTACCGCACGACCGAGCAGCGCAAACAATTTTGGGACACGCTGCTACCGCAATTGCAGGCCATCCCCGGCGCTCGTTCGGTTGCGGCTTCCGATAGCCTCCGCTGAGCGGCCGGTTCATGTCCACCCCGTTCGAGGTGGAGGGACAAGACCGGCCTGCGAATCCGATGGAGACAAGCGCTCGCGGACTGGTGGTGACGTCAGGGTACTTCCAAACGCTCGGGATCGAGCTGCGTCGAGGCCGGCTCTTTGACGATCACGATGGGGCGTCGAAGGAGTCGGCTCTGGTGGTGAACGAAGCTTTCGTGCGGAAGCTGCTCGTGGATCGGGAGCCCATCGGCGCCCGCGTGCGCTTCGGCGGTGGTTCGCGCTGGGCGCGCATCGTGGGCGTGGTCGCCGACGTTCGCTTCTGGGGACCGGCGGTGGACCCCGACGCCGAAGCGTACGTTCTCGACACCGCCGCGCCGCAACTGCAATTCGTCGCGATCCACACCGCGCTTGCGGAGCAGTCCACCTTGGCGGAGGCGCGCAAGGCCGTCCAGCGGATTGATCCCGCGTTGCCGATCACGCAAGTGCGGACGATGCAGCAGGCCGCGGACGAATCGCTTGCGGCGCGCCGTCAGATGATGACTCTGCTGGCCGGCTTCGCAATTGTGACGTGGGTAATGGCCGCCATGGGGCTCAGCGGCGTCATGCTCTACGCGGTCTCTCGTCGACGACGCGAGATCGGCCTGCGGATTGCGCTAGGGGCTCGTCCCGGAGACGTGTCGCGGGGGGTATTGCGCACTGCGGCGAAGCTGCTTGCGGTTGGCTCCGCGCTCGGCGTTGCGGCGGCCTTGGCCGGCGGTCGTGTGCTCGAATCCAGGCTCTATGGCGTCCCCTGGTACGACCCGGCGACGCTGGCCGCAGCGCCGGCTGTGCTCGCTGCGATTACGCTGGCGGTCTGCTTAGCCCCGGCCCGGCGCGCCTCCGCCGTCCAGCCTATGGAGGCATTGCGCCAACCATAGCAGGGGCAAGCACGCGCTACAGTAGGGACGCTCCACCATGTACCGTGCTGCCATGTCCCGTGCCACTCCCTTCCTCGTCCTTCTTTTCCTTGCCGCTTGTGCGGGCGATCCTTCCCCACAGCCATCCAAGCTGACGCTTTGGTACGACCAGCCTGCGGTCGAGTGGACCGAGGCATTGCCCGTAGGCAATGGCCGTCTTGGCGCCATGGTCTTCGGCGGTGTTGGGAACGAGCGCATTCAGGTGAACGAGGACACCGTGTGGCAGGGCGCGCCGCACGACTACGCGCATCCCGGCGCGGTCAAAGCTCTACCCGAGATTCGCCGCCTGCTCTGGGCGGGTAAGCAAGCCGAGGCGGAGAAACTCGCCATGGAGCGCTTCATGAGCGAGCCCTTGCATCAGAAGGCGTATCAGGCTTTCGTCGATCTCGAGGTCGAGACGCCGGCTTTGGCAGGCGCGGAGCCGGCGGGGTATCGCCGCGAGCTCGACCTCGACTCCGGCGTTTCGACTGTGGTCTTTGAGGCCGGCGGCGTGCGATATCGGCGCGAAGTGTTCGCCAGCTTTCCCGACCAAGTGATCGTCGTGCATCTGACCGCGGAATCGGGTCCGTTGGACTTCACGGCCGATCTTTCGAGCATTCACCCGAATGTGCAGGTACAGGCCGACGGCTCGGATCTCTTGCTTAGTGGCGGAGTTTCCGATGGGGAAATCCGATTCGAGGCCAGGTTGGCGGCCTTGACGGATGGCAAAGCCGAGGTCGCGGACGGCAAGCTGCACGTCTCCGGCGCCAAGGAAGCGACCTTGCTGCTCGCCGGGGCGACCAACTTCGTCAACTTTCGCGATGTCTCCGGCGACCCGCACTCCCGCAATGAGGCAGTGCTCGTGAAGGCGCGCGCGAAGAGTTATGGCGATCTCGAGTCCGCCCATCTTGCTGACCATCGCGAGCTGTTCCGCCGGGTTAGTCTCGACTTGGGCGAGACGCCCGCCGCCGAGCTTCCAACCGACGAGCGCATCCGCAATTTCGCTTCAGGCAACGACCCTCAGTTGGTGGCGCTGCTGTTCCAATACGGCCGCTACTTGTTGATCGGCTCCAGCCGCGCGGGCGGCCAGCCGGCCAACCTGCAAGGCTTGTGGAACGACTCGAACAAGCCGGCGTGGGAGTCCAAGTACACGGTCAACATCAACACCGAGATGAACTATTGGCCGGCCGAGATGACCAACCTCTCCGAGACGGTCGACCCGCTTTTCGATGCGCTCGAGGACCTCTCGCAATCCGGCGCCTCAGTGGCGCGCGAACACTACGGCGCCAACGGCTGGGTGTTGCACCACAACTTCGACCTGTGGCGCGGGGCCGCGCCGATCAACGCCTCCAACCACGGCATCTGGCCGAGCGGCGGTTCCTGGCTCTGCCAACAGGCTTGGCAGCGCTACCTCTATACCGGCGACGGCGAGTTCCTCTCGCAAACCGGTTATCCCCTGATGAAGGGCGCTGCGGAGTTCTTCGCCGACGTGCTCGTCGAGACGCCCGACGGCCGCTGGCTCGTCTCCGGCCCAAGCAACTCGCCCGAACAAGGCGGGCTGGTCATGGGGCCGACGATGGACCACCAGATCATCCGGAACTTGTTTGGAAATACGATCGCCGCATCGGAAATTCTCGGGGTCGACGAAGAATTGCGTGAGAGGCTCTCGGCCATGCGTGAGCGTATCGCGCCGAATCAGATCGGCCGCCTGGGCCAGTTGCAAGAGTGGCTCGAGGACGTGGACGACCCGGAGAATCATCACCGTCACGTTTCGCACTTGTTCGGTCTGCACCCGGGAGTCGAGATCACGCCCTTCGGGACGCCGGAGCTGTTTGCGGCGGCGCGCAAGTCGCTCGAGTTTCGTGGCGATGGCGCAACGGGCTGGTCGATGGGCTGGAAGGTCAACTTGTGGGCGCGGCTGCTCGACGGCGATCACGCCTTCCTGCTGCTGCGGAACCTGGTGCGGCCCGTCCCCAAGGAGCGCGGCGAAGGCGGCGGCTTGTATCCCAACATGTTCGACGCGCATCCGCCGTTCCAGATCGACGGCAATTTTGGCGCGACGGCCGGCATCACCGAGATGCTGCTGCAAAGCCAAGATCCTTACGGCAAGCCTTTGGGCAAGAGCGCGGTGCAGAGCGGCCAGAAAGGCTTTTTGCATTTGCTCCCGGCCCTGCCGTCGGCGCTGCCGTCCGGCGAGGTCTCGGGGCTGCGGGGGCGCGGCGGATTCGAAGTGAGCCTGAAGTGGAGCGACGGCGAGCTCGAGTGGGCGGACATCCGTTCGCTGCTGGGCAAGCCGGTGACGGTTCGCTACGGCGATCTCGAGAAAGAGCTGGCGCCGGCGCAGGGCGACACGGTGCGGCTGGAGAGGTCGGCGTTCCGCCGCTAGACGCGCGTCGGGTACACTGGTCCGTTTGCGCAAGCATTCCCTAGAAGGAGATCGATACCCTTATGAGCACCCCTGTTTCCGGCGCGGAATTCAAGGACCAACTCCGCTCCGGCGCTCCGAAATTCGGCCTGTTCGTCAACACGCACAGCCCCACCGTCGCCGAGCAGTTGGCCCACTCTGGCTATGACTGGCTGTTAGTCGACACGCAGCACGGCCCGATGGATCGCGAGAAGCTCTCCGCGATGCTGTGCGCGATCGCGAGCGGCGGGGCGAAGTCGATGGTGCGCGTGGGCGGCTTCGACGACCGCCAAGGCATCCAGCAAGCGCTCGACTTGGGCGCGGACGGCGTGCTCATTCCTTACATCAACACCGCCGAAGAGGCGGAGCAAGCTGTGAGCTGCGCCCGCTATCCGACCGCCGGCACGCGCTCGGTCTACTTCCCGCAGCGCTCGACCAACAAGGCCGGCCTGCTCGGCTACGTGCCGAACGCGAACAAGAACATCATGGTCGCGTTGCAGGTGGAGACCGCAGCCTGCATCGAGAACATGGACGCCATCGCCGCGGTCGACGGCGTCGACATTTTGTTCCTGGGCCAGAACGACCTGTGCATGTCGATGGGCCTCTATGAGAAGTACGAGTTCCCGCACATGTACACTTCGCCGGAGCTCAACGACGCGACGGCGAAGCTGAAGGCGGCCGCCGAGAAGAACGGCAAGATCCTGGGGCTATTCCTATTCGGGACCGACCGCGTGGCGGAGTTCCTGAGCAAGGGTTTCCGCTTCATTTCGATCGGCAACGACCTGCACCACATCCTGACGCAGTGTGCGGGGTACATGCCGAAGCTCGAAGAGGCCGCGAAGGCGGAGAATACGAGCTGGACGCGGCGTCCGACGGCGCTTTTCTAGCGCAAGAGGCGACAAATCGCGACAAAAGCGGACATTTGCGGACATTCGCAAAAGGGCGGCGAACCCAGATCGGGTCGCCGCCCTTCGCCCTTCAGATCTTAGGATAGACCCTGTGTCAAGCGAGGAGGCGAAGGATGCCGAGTTGGAACCCGGAACAGTATCTGAAGTTTGGCGACCTGCGGACGCGTCCCGCACGTGACTTGGCGCAGGCGGTGAAGATCGGCGATCCGCGCCGTGTGGCGGACCTGGGCTGTGGGCCGGGCAACAGCACGGCCGTTTGCCGCGAGCGCTGGCCGGGGGCGACGGTCGTTGGAATCGATCGCTCTGCGGAGATGATCGAGCGTGCTCGTGCGGGCCGGCCCGAAGGCGACTGGCGCGTTGGCGACATTGCCGAGTGGAGTCGCACGGCGGACGGAGACCGCTTCGACGTGGTGTTCTCGAACGCGGCGCTGCAGTGGGTGGGCGACCATGCTTCGCTGCTTCCGGCGTTGCTTGGCCGCGTGGCGCCGGGCGGAGCATTGGCCGTACAGATGCCGGCGTATGACAACCCGGCGAACCGCGTGTTGCGCGAGATGGCAAGGGATTGGAAGATCGAGGCGCGGGAGTGGAGGTCGCACTCGCTCGACTTCTACTACGAGACCCTGCGGCCCCATACCGAGCGGCTCGACCTCTGGACGACGGAGTACCTGCAAGTGATGGCGGATGTCGCCGCGATCGTCGAATGGTACAAGGGCACGGCTTTGCGTCCCTACCTAGAGGCGGTGGAGACGGGCGGGAGCGCTTCTTGGGCGAGTTCGCGGAGCGGCTGCGCGAGGCGTATCCGGCGTCGCCGGAGGGCGGGGTGTTATTTCCTTTGGACGCCTATTCCTGGTTGCGTACGTGGGGTGAGCCAGCGACTTTGCTTTGTGCGACCGTTCCAGCCGCAAGCGGTGGAGAGCATCGACCGGGCGGAGCGTGGGCGGCGAGACGGGCTAACTGCACTTGACATCCAAGTGAACACTTGCCAGCATCACTAGAATGTCAGTGAAGAGCGTCGCATCGAGTTGCTTCGCGGGACGCTCGACCTCATCGTGCTGCGCGCCTTGTCCTCCATGGGGCCGCTCCATGCGTATGCGTTAGCGACGCGACTCGAACAGGTTTCGGACCATCCGCTCGCCCTCAATCAGGGGACGCTCTACCCGGCTCTGGTTCGGCTGGAGCAGAAAGGGTGGATCAAGGGCTCCTGGGGCAAGACCGAGAACAATCGCGAGGCCAAATTCTATGCCATCACGAAGGCTGGAGAGGGCGCTCTTATGGAGAAGGTCGAGAGCTGGCGGCGTCTATCCGGTCTGGTGGACAAGCTCCTGTTGGAGTTTTGAGTGATGTCCAACGTTCGTCGGTTCTTTCATCGGCTGACTGCGCCGTTGCGTAGGCAGAGCGCGGACGCTGACTTGGCGCGAGAGATCGAAGCGCATCTGCGGCTCTCGAGGAAAAGTTCGCCGCGGAGGGCATGAGTCCGGAAGAGGCGCGCTTCGCGGCGAGACGTGCGTTTGGCAATGTCGAGCACACCAAAGAGCTTCAGCGGGATGCGCGGTCCTTGCCAGGGTTGACGGGTTGGACGATGGAGCTGAAGCCTCGGCGCGCGCATGCTCGTTCGCTACCCAGGTCTCGCGGTGGTGGGAGGCCTTGCGATGGCCTTCGCGATCCTGGTGGGCGCCTCCTCCTTCGAGATCGTCAAGCGGGTGATCAGCCCCGTGCTGCCGTTACAGGACGGAGAGGAGGTCGTTGCGCTGACCTACTGGGACCGGGCGGAGGACGCTCGGAAGCCCGCAAGCTCGTACGACTTTCTCACCTGGCGCGAGGAGATGAGGACGGTTCAGAATGTCGGCGCCTTCCGGTTCGTGGAGCGCAACCTCGCGGCCGAGGGAGATATTGCTGAGCCCATGACGGTGGTGCAGATCAGCGCCGAAGCGTTCCGCTGACGCGTGCTTCCGCGCTGCTCGGGCGCACCCTGGCGGATGAGGATGAGGCTCCGGGCTCGCCCGCGGTCGTGGTCCTCGGACATCGTCTGTGGCAGACGCGGTTTGCGGGCGATCCGGCAGTCGTGGGCCGCAGCGTGCGGATGGGCGAGACGCTGGCCACCGTTGTGGGCGTGATGCCGGAGACCTTCGCGTTTCCCGTCGACGACAACGTATGGACGCCGCTCCGTTCGGAAGACCTGGTGCGCGAACCGGGCCAGGGCTCGCTGAAGGTGTTCGGCCGACTTGCCCTGGCGCGACTTTGCAGGAAGCGCAGGCGGAGGCGGAGGTGGTTGCGGCGCGATCGACGGCGAGCTTTCCGGATTTCTATGCGCAGCTGACGCCTCAAAGTGCTGCCGTACGCCACCTCGTTCCTCTCGCTTGACCTCGACTTGTTCGTGAAGGCCGGCGATCCACTCGATCAACGCGTTTGCGGTCCTGCTGCTGATCGTCATCTGCGGGAACGTCGCCTTGCTGATGTTGACCCGCACGGCGACGCGGGAGCGGGAGATTCTGGTGCGGGCGGCGCTGGCGCCACGCGTGCCAGGATCCTAGCGCAGCTTCTGCTGGAGGCGCTCTTCCGGGCGGCGCTTGCCGCGGGCCTGGGCCTTACGACGGCGCATGTCTTGTTGACGCGTGCGACGGAAGCGCTGCGCTGGGGCCGGACCGCTGGCCGTTTTGGCTCGATGGCGGGCTTCTGGCTCGACCGTGATCTACACGGTTGCGCTCACGCTGTTTGCCGCGTCGTGGTGGGAGTGGCTGGGGTTGAAGGTGATGCGGGAAGGGATGTCGGACCGTCTTCGCCAGTCGAGCGCGGGAGGCGGCGGTCTGCGGATGGGCCGAGTTTGAAGAGCTTGGTCGTCACGCAGATCGCTGCGACCGTTCTGAGTCACCGCGACCGCGTACGTGGTGTACCGCCAAGCTGGGTACATCGCTGCGGTGAAGACGGTGTTTCCGACGGATCAATACCTCTCGGTGCGGCTCGCGATGGAGCCGGACGGGGCGGCGGAGGAGAGCGGACGTGTTTATGCCTCCGCGTCCAAGAGCCTCCAAAGGCGACTTGCGGACGAAGGGGCGGTTGTGGGCGTCACGGTGGCGGAGCAGCTTCCTCTGGCGGCGACGACGAATGCTCGCGCCATCGAGATCGGGGAGCGCGGCCTGGGCGCCATCGAGCCGCTCGACGATGGGTGCTGCCGCCGTCGCGCCGAACTTTTTCGAAGTGTTCCAGATGCCCGTCCTGGCCGGCCGCACTTTCGATTCGCGGGACCTGCGAGAGAACGCGAATACTGTGATCGTGAACAACTTGTTCGTGGAACGGCTGATGGGCGGCCAGAATGCGATTGGCCTGCAAATTCGTTACGCGGCGGTCGAGAAGGCGGACGATCCTCGCTCTACGGTTGAGGCCGGGCCGTGGCTCGAGATCGTCGGCGTGGTGCGCGACCTGGAGCCGGACAGCGGAGCCTCCGCTCAACCTGGACAATCCGGCGAGACCGCGCCTGTATCGCTGTCTTGACGCGACTCGAGAGAGCGATGCCCTATCTCGCCGTACACGCGAGGACTGATCCCGAGTCGCTGACGCCAACGTTGCGCCGTGTCGCCGCGAGTGTGAGCCCGAAGCTGCAACTTCACGATATTCTGCCGCTCGACCATGCAGTCAGCGAGGACGCCAAGTACTGGCGGGTCTTCGCGGACGTTTTCGTACTCGGAAGCGCGATTGTGCTGCTGCTCTCGCTCGCGGGAATCTATTCCGTGACGTCGTGCACGGTCTCGCGGCGCACGCGGGAGATCGGGGTGCGGCTTGCGTTGGGCGCGTCGGCGCCGCGTCTGATTGGCGAGATCTTCGCGGACCGCTCGTCCAGGTGGCAGTCGGCATCGGCGGGATGGACTGCTGGCCGTCAGGTTGTTCGCAAGAAGCGGATCGGGCGAGGCGATGGCGAAGGAGACCGTGCTGCTGCTTGCGTACGGAGTGGCGGTGATGGTTGTATGCGCTCGCCTGCGTCGGGCCGACCCTGCGGGCGCTGCGCGTGGACCTGGTGGATGCGCTGCGGGACGACTTGTAGGCGGCGCGGCTAGATCAAAATTCTCTTCGTGGCAGGTTCCGCAGTCGTTGGGAGCTTGCTTGGCTTCGTGACAGGCCATGCATGTTTTCATGTTGTGCTCCACTTCCTTCGACATTACGTCGCGTTCGCGGACGGGGCCGTGGCAGCTTTCGCACGTGACGCCGGCGGTGGTGTGGACGCGGTGGCTGAAGTAGACGAAGGGCGGAATCTCGTAGAGGCGTACCCAGGGATAGGCTCGCCGGCCCTGGCCGCCTCGGCGAGTTTTTGGATGTAGGGGCTATCGGTCTTGACGGCCTGGTGGCAGCTCATGCAGAAGCTCTCGGCCGGCAGTCCCATGAACTCGCCCGGGTCGGCGTTGGTGTGGCAGGAGCTGCACTCGAGGCCGAGCGCGAGGTGCGTCTTGTGGCTGTAAGGGATGGGTTGCTGCTGGCCGCAGAGCGGCGCAGCCAGCAGCAACAATCCCGCGATGGTCAGGGTTTTCACTTCGGCGTGACGTGGATCAGGGCGCCGGGGTTGGCGTCTTCGAGCAGCCAGAGTGTGCCGTCGGGGGCCTCGGTGATGTCGCGGATGCGTTTCTCGCCAACTCCCAACGCTCGGCGGCTTTGGCTCCGCCCTTGCCGTCCATGACGAGGCGGGTGATGGTGTGGCTGCCGAGGCCGGTGACGAAGGCGCTGCCGTCCCACTGCGGGAAGGCTTTCTTGCCCGTGTAGAAGATCAGGTCGCCGGGGGCGATGACGGGGTTCCAGTAGATGACCGGCTCGGTGAACTTCGTATTCGCGTCATGGCTAGGGATCGGCACCTGGTTGTAGTTCATGCCGTAGGAGACGACGGGCCAGCCGTAGTTGGCCCCCTTCTCGATGAGGTTGGCTCGTCGCCCCGCGCGGGCCGTGTTCAACTTCCCAGAGCCTCGCCGGTGGGCGACATGGCGAGGCCGTAGGGGGCGCGGAAGCCGCTGGCCCACGTCTCGGCCGGGGTCATGTTGTCGCCGGGGAAGGTGTACTTGCTGACGACGGGCGCGGTCTTGGCGACCTCGGTGTCCTTCGGCGGGTCGATGAGCTCGATGGTCTTGGCGCCGGTCTTGCCGTAGTTGGGGTTGCCGGGGCGGGTTTGCCGTCGAGCGTCAGGCGCAGGATCTTACCGACGGGCTGGTTGGGGTCCTGGGCCGGGGTCATGCGCTGACGGTCGCCGACGGTCATGTAGAGGTACTTGCCGTCCGGCGAGAAGACGATTTGTCCGCCGGCCTGGCCGCCCATACCGCGCGGCATCTGGCGCCAGATCACTTCGAGGTCGTCGATCTTGGGGACTCGGCCGACGTCGAGCTTGCCGCGAGCCAGGACTTGGCTGCCGCCGTACTCGCCGGGCTCGATGTAGGTCAGATAGACATAGTGGTCGGTGGCGTAGTTGGGCGAGAGGTAGACGCCGAGCATGCTGTTCTGGCGGTGCCAAAACACGGCGGGCGTGTTGGCCAGCGGGGCGATCTTTGCCTTCGGCGGAGACGAGCCAAACGGGGCCGATCTTTTCGGTGACGAGCATGCGGCCGTCAGGCAGGAAGGCGATGCGCCAGGGTAGCTCGAAGTCGTCGGTGGTCGTGAGATTGAAGGGTAGCGAGGCTTCGGCCTTCTGGTTGCCCATGTTGACTTGGGCGGAGAGAGGCGCGAGCGCCAGGGCGAGGAGCAGGGATGCTTTGGCCAGCGTGGTCATCGTCTTGGGTCCTTGTTGGGTTGCTGGGAGGTGAACCTTCAATTGTATCAGTGAGGCGGCGGGGTTGCCCAGCGTATCGGTATTCTGCGGGGGTGATGTTATATTTGACATAGTATCGCCCATGGGCAGCCGGAACACTCGCCCGATCTCGTGGATTCGGGCCGCGAGACGAGACTTCGAAAAGTTCCCGGCGGCTGTACAAGAAACCGTAGTCGATGCCCTAACGGTCGCGGCTGAAGGAGCGAAAGCGGATATCGCAAAGCCGCTCCACGGACTCGGATCGGGAGTTTTCGAAGTCGTTGTGCAGTACCGGACGGATGCCTTTCGCAGTGTCTACGCCGTCCAGTTGGAGGATTCGATTTGGGTGGTGCATGCGTTCCAGAAGAAATCGACGCAGGGCGGAAAGACTCCGAAAAAGGAAATCGATCTGATTCGCGAACGATTGAAGCGCATCAAAAAGGAGCTAAACCGATGAGCAAGACGGAAGAGGATTTCGACCTGGTGCACGGCAGCGGGAACGTCTACCGCGATTTCGGACTTCCAGATGCGGATGTTCGCCAGACCAAGGCGATTCTCGCGGCGAAGATCATCGGTGTTCTCGATGACGAGGGGTTATCGACGCGCAAAGCGGAGGAGTGGACCGGCGTGCCGCAGGCGGACTTCAGCCGCATCCGCAACGCGAGGCTTGGGCGCTTCACGATCGACCGGTTGATGACGATTCTGAACAAACTGGGGCGGAGCGTGGATGTTCAGGTGAGTGTGCGGCTGACGGACGTTGAAGGGCAAGCGGTGCGGGCCTGACGAGTCAGCTCAGGCCGCGCTCTAGACTGGCTCGCGGTGGAGACGCATGAGCTTGCCTCCCTCGATGGTTGCCGTGGCTTAGGTGGTTCGGCGGCTAAGATCTGGTGGTTGCGGATTAAGGAGAGATTGAGTCGTGAGACCTTCTTTCGCCGATCGGGTTCGCATCAAGGTAACGCCTGAGACGGAGCGGGCTGGGGTTGCGGGTCTCGAAGGGCAGGTGTTTGGTGAGACGGTTCCGTCGAGCACACGCGTGGAAGTGATCGGGGCATCGAATCACGACTATGCTCTGAACGTCCACTTCGATTCGTTGTCCAAATCATACTGGTTCGCATCAGAGCTGATTGAGGTTCTTGATCACTCTGAGGGCACGGAGATTCTGGCGCTGAACCCTGGCATTGCTGCCAGGGCTAGGTGAGGATACATGTTCCCGATGCGCTAAGCAATCAACATGCAGTCGCCGTAGGAATAGAAGCGGTATTTCTGCTCGATGGCGTGGCGGTAGGCGGCTAGGGTTTTGTCTTTGCCTAGGAAGGCGGCGACGAGCAGGATCAAGGTCGAGTCGGGGAGGTGGAAGTTGGTGAGGATGGCGTCGACGCGGCGGAGGTCTTTTCCTGGGTAGAGGAAGATGTCGGTTTCGCCTTCGGTTTCGCCGGTGCGGGCCCAGTGTTCGAGGGTGCGAACGCTTGTGGTGCCTACGGCGAGGACGCGCTTGGCCGACTCGATGGTTTTGACGGCGTCGGGGGGAATGGAAAACGACTCCGAGTGCATGGAGTGGGCTTCGATGTCGTCCGCGTGGATGGGCTGAAAGGTGCCGAGGCCGACGTGCAGGGTGATTTCCGCGGTTTGGGCGCCGCGGGCGCGGACAGCGTCGAGGATTTCCGGGGTGAAGTGCAGGCCTGCGGTCGGCGCGGCGGCGGAGCCGGTGTTGCGGGCGTAGACGGTTTGGTAGCGCTCGCGGTCGGCGGCTTCGTCCTCGTCGGAGCGCTTGATGTAGGGCGGCAACGGCATGCGGCCGATCTGTTGGACGGTCGATTCGAATTCGTCCGCCGGGGTGAATTCGAGAGTGCGGAGTCCGAATTCGCCACGGTCGACGACGCGAGCCTGCAGGCCGCCTTCGTAGGTCAAAACGTCGCCGACGCGGATCTTTTTCCTGGCCGGACCAGGGCTTCCCAGCGGAGCGGCGTGTCCGAAACTTTCTTGACGAGCAAAGTTTCGCAGGCGCTGCCGCCTGAGCGCTTGCCGTGCAGGCGCGCCGGGAGCACGCGGGTGTTGTTGAAGACCAGGACGTCGCCCGGCCCCACGTGCTGCGGCAGCTCGCGAAAGAACGAGTCTCGGAGAGACCCGGTCTGGCGGTCGACGACGAGCATGCGGCTCGCTGCGCGGTCGGCGAGCGGCTCCTGCGCGATGAGGTCGTCGGGAAGGTCGAAGTGAAAGTCGGCGAGCTTCAAATCATTCCGAGCTTTTGCAGGCGCACGATGTGCGCGGCGATCTGGCGCTCGGCGAGCGGATATTCGTGCGCGGAGATGTCGGTGTAGACCGTAGGCAGGATCTCGACCGGGTCGCGCTGGCCTTGCTTCCAGGCTTCGAGCACTTGTTGCTCGCGGCGCAGGCGGTGGTTGTAGAGCTGCTGGAGGCGCTCGACGGCGTTGGCCATCATGGAGCCGTGCGAGGGCAGCAGGACGCTGGGTTGCAGGCTGATGAGGCGCGAGAGCGAATGGAGGTAGTCGTCCATGTCGCCCTCGGGCGGGTCGATGATGATGGTCGAGTGGCCGGCCACCATGTCGCCGGCGATGAGCGAGCGCGAAGAGGGCTCGAAGAAGCAGAGGTGTCCGCGGGCGTGGCCGGGGGTGTGGATGACCTCGAGCGTGACGGGCGGATCGCCGGCGAGGACGATGCGCTGGCCGTCGTGCAAGGGCTGATCGACTTCGATGCCCTCGGCCTCGAGTTTTTCCGCAGTGAGCGGGTGTGCGCAGACGGGCACGCCGAGGGCGCGGCGCATGGCCTGCACTCCGCCGATGTGGTCCGGGTGGTGATGCGTGAGCCAGATGGCCTTGACGATGCCGTTCTCACGGACGCCGGCGGCGCGCACGGCGCGCTGCAGGGCTTCGAGCTGGTCGGGGTAAGGCGAGGCCGGATCGACCAGGATCATCTCGCGGAAGCCGGCGAGGTAGGCGCTGGTGTGGGTGGCCGGCGGCAGCGTGTTGGTGCGCAGCGGGATGGCGCTGATCTCGCGGCGGAACTCGATGCGGTGGGGCTGAGGGCCTTTTTCGCGGCCTGGGCGCATAACCTCGAGGCCGGCCTCGGGGCCTTCGCGCAGCATGGCGCGCAGGATGTGGAGCATCGGCTGCGCAATCATCGCCTCGGAGCGGCGCCAGCGCTGGATAGCGCCGCCGGGGCTGACCCATTCGCCGTGGTCGAGCTCGCCGAGCACGACTTTCGGCTGCACGGGAAGGTCAGCGGGCCACTCGAGCAGGAAGAAACGCGTGTCGAAGCGGATGGTCGAAATGGGCGGTGTAATCCAGCGTCCGGCGTAAACGAGCGGTGACGCATCGAGCTCGACGTCGAGCTCGGCGAGGATGTCGGTGAATGTCTTCTTCTTGTCGTTGAGGGCCTTGCGCGCCTTGTCGAGCTCTGCGTGGGGCGGCGTCTTTCCGCCGGCGGTGAGCAGCAGGCCCGTCTCTTCGAAGAGCTCGCGGATGGTGCAGGCGAGCAGGCCGTCGATGATGGTTCCGGGGACGTTGGACGTTTCAGAGCCGGGGATGTCGGCCGGATCGTAGGGCGTGTCGAAACCCTCAGGAAGGCCACGAACGGGCACTTCGAGGTCGTATTGGCTCAGGCCTCCGCCGGGGAAAGCGTGCCAACCGCCCATGAAGCGCAGCATGGGGGAGCGGCGGACCCAATAGACTTCGACCTCGTTGGCCGGGTTGCGGCGCCAGAGTACGACCGAGCCGGAAGGGCGTGGCCGAGAGGTGGCGGGAGGCTCGTAGGAGTGGCTGACGTTGGAGAGAACTTTTTCGTAGAAGGATTTCCCGCTCACCATCCTAATTTAGCGAACGACGTGGATGGGGATGCCAAGATCGAGCTTGGTCCAGATGCGATCCGTGGTGACAACGGGCAGTCCAAGGTCGATCGCGGTGGCGAGGCAGGCGCGGTCGCCGAGGGAGAGGCTGACATGCTTGGTCGGATTCCGCAGCGACGCCGCCCGCAGCGCAAGCGGCGTGTTGAACGGGACAACCGTCAGATTGAGAGCATCGAGCACCACCGCAACTTCGTCAGCCGGATTGCCTTCTTCTTCGAGTTTTGTAGCCGCTTCGCACAGGTTGACGGCGCTCACTCGGCTGCCCTCGAGAAAGTCCTCGATTTCCTCATGACCGCTCTCGCGACGCAACAAGGCGAGGATGGCGGAAGCGTCGAAGACGAAGCTACTTTGCTCGCCGCTCACGCGCCTCCTGACGGCGCTCACGAATCAGCTCATCTGCCAGCGAGACGCCGGGCCGGACGTGCTTGGCGATCCGGTCTTGGGCTCGCCGCAATGCTTGTTTTTGCGACAGCATCTGGATGGTGTCTTCTTCCAGCGAGAGAACGATCTTGTCGCCCTCCTCAATTCCGAGCTTCTTGCGCAGATGGGCGGGAATGACGATGCGGCCTCCGGCGGCGACGCGGACGACCGTTTGTGGGATTTCGGTCATGGCATGCTCAGCGTACCATGGCGATCCAGTCATGGCACATCGGGTGGATTGTGGCATGCGGAGCGAGAGATGGCGCTTGCGCCGGTCAGTCGCTCGGGCTCTCAGCTGCGCCCGTCGCCGCCTGGCGGAGGCGGCGGCCGAGCAGGAACAGGATAGCCGCCGGCGGTGCGCCGAGCAGCAGGATGCCCGCGTTGAGCGCGGAGACGGCGCGTTCGTTTTGGCTCTTGGCGGCCTCGCGGCACATGGAGCACTGCGGCATGGCCGGCGCGGCGAGCAGGAGGAACAGGGTGGCGGCGCGCACTGTCATGGCCGGTGCTCGAGCAGTAGGTAGCCGTCCGGGAGCAGGTAAGCCAGTAGCACCGCGATCATCGCCACCAGGACGGGGACGAGCAGCCAGAATCAGCGCCGGAGGGTCGAACTTGGTGCATGAAGTAGGCCATGATCATGGCCGCCTTCACAACGGAAAAGCCCATCAACAAGCCGAGCATCAGCGAGGGCTGAAGCTGGACATAAGCCAGCAGGACTTCGATCAAGGTCAGCGTGAGCAGGCCGATCCAGACCTTGACCATCAGGGGGCGTTGCGCGGTGTTTTCCATGGCTAGTGCGGCGCGACCGAGAGCAGGTAGATCAGCGGGAAGACGAACATCCAGACCAAGTCGACGAAGTGCCAGTAGAGACCGCTGACCTCGACGTCTTCCGCCGTGTATTTCCCGGCCGAGAAGCGCGTGGCGATGACGCTCAAGTAGACGACGCCGATGGCGACGTGGGTCATGTGCAAACCGGTGATGAGGTAGAAGGTTCCACCGAACAAGGGCGCGCCCCAGGGGTTTGAGAACGGGGTGACGCCTTCGTGGATGAGGTGGTTCCACTCGGTCAAGTGCAACGCCACGAAGATGACGCCCCCGAGCGCCGTCATCCAAACCCACTTGGCCGCCTTCTTGCGGTCGCCTGCTTGTGCAGCGGCCACGCCGAAGACCATCGTCAGGCTCGAAGAGAGCAGCACGAGGGTCATCAGGGTGGAAAACAAAATCCCCGGAGAGAAGGTGAACGGGTGCGGCCAATCGTTGGCGATGCGCAGGTAGCTGTAGCAGACCAGCAGAGTCGCGAAGGTCAACGCGTCGGAGATGAGGAACAGCCACATCCCGAGCTTTTTGTTGCCGACGGAGAGGCCGTGCTCTCCTTTCCAGGCGGCGTGTGTGGCGGCGGACATGGGATGTTAGGCGAGGACTCCCAACAGGATAAACAGATAGACCCAGAGAACGCCCAGGAAGTGCCAGTAAATAGCGGTGGCGTCCACCGCGGCGAGCCGATTCGCCCAGGGGCGCGCCATGCAGGCACGGGCGGCGGGCAGATCGACCGTTCACCGAGCACGTGCAAGGCGTGTGCTGCGGTGAGGATGTAGAAGAACGAGCCGCTGGCGCTGTTGCTCATCGAGACGCCCTGGGCGAGCAAATCGCGCCAGCCGAGGGTTTGCGCGACGAGAAAAGCGAGGCCGAGCACGAGAGTGGCGAAGGTCCAGGTGCGCAGCTTGTCCGACGTTCACATTGCGCAGTTGGCGGCGGTGATCTCGGGCGCGACGCTGCTGAAGAGCAGGATCGCGGTACTCGGCTCTGGTACGGCGGGCAGGTCGAGCGCGAGCCAGTCGTCGCCGATGCGTCGCACGACCATGGCGCTCGAGATGGCGGCGAAGAACATGACGATGCCGGCGATGCCGACCCAGACGGCCAGCCGTAGACGTTCGCCGGCGCGGTAGCCGCCATCGTTGTTGGAGTCGCCTCCGCCCCAGCCGCGCGCGGTCTTCTGCGATGGCGACCATCGCCTCCGCCGCCGACGGCGAGCCGCTCGGCGACGTCGCATAAACTCCTTGCGTGTGACGAAGCACTGGTCGAGATTCTAGCAGCCCGAGCGGGAAGTCGCGAAGGCGGCGCTTGCGCCACAATGGTTGGTTTCGAGTCGGCCCCGCGTGTGGAAGGATCTCAAGGTCACCGCCATCATCCCCTGCCTGAATGAGGAGCAGGGAATCGACGAGGTGTTGCGCCGAATGCCGGAATACATTGACGAGGTGATCGTCGTGGACAGCTCGACCGATCGCACACGGCGGAAGTGGCGGCTTCGTACGGTGCGTATGTGGTGCCGGAGATGGTGCGCGGTTACGGCCGGGCCTATAAGAAAGGGTTCGCGCACGCCTCGGGCGACGTGATTGTCACCACGACGGGGACCATTCCTATCCGGTGGGCTCATCTCATCTGCTCAGCGCCTTCGAGCACTTGCACTGCGATTTCTTGAACGCCTCGCGCTTCCCCGTCCGAGACCGGCGGGCGATGAGCTTCAAGCACAAGTTCGGCAACTGGGTGCTGTCGCTGACCACGTCGCTGCTGTTCTTCCGCTGGGTGCGGGATTCGCAGTCCGGGCATGTGGGTGTTCCGGCGGGCGATTCTCGACAAGATCGGCTCGATGCGGACGGCATGGCGTTCTCGGAAGAGATCAAGGTAGAGGTGATCAAACGGGCCGACATGCGCTTCGAGGAGATCCCGGTGATGTATACCTCGCGGCTGGGCGAGATCAAGCTGAATCCTTGGCGGGACGGGTTCCAGAACTTGGCGTTCTTGTTCAAGAAGCGCTTTCAGTTTTGAGTCTTAAGAGAACCGGTGACGGATGGCGAAGAAGAAGCAGCAGTATCGCCTCTACGACGCGTTTGCGCCTTTCTATGACCTCTACTGGGGCGATTGGTATCTCGACGATTGCCGCCAGGGGCTGGCCGAGCTCGTGTTGCCGCGTATCCCCGCAGGCGGGCGCGTGCTGGATTTGTGTTGCGGCACGGGCCAACTGGCGCGTTGGCTGACGGCTTGCGGCTTCGAGGTGACGGGCCTGGACGGGTCGGAAGAGATGCTGGCTCTTGCTCGGCGCAATGCTCCGAAGGCGAGCTTCATTTGCGCCGACGCGCGAACGTTTGCGTTTGACGAGCCGTTCGATGCGGTGCTGTCGACGTTTGACAGTGTGAACCACTTCCCAACGCTCGAGGATGTGGCGACGGTGTTCGAGAATGTCGCGCGGGCGCTCGCGCCGGGCGGGGTGTTTGTGTTCGACGTCAATACGCAGGCCGGCTTTTTGGATGCGGCGGACGAGTCATACATCACCGAGGAAGGCGGCCCGGTGTGCGTGGTGCGGAGTACCTACGACGTCAAGACCGGCGTGGGGTTGTCGAAGGTAACGGGGTTCCTCCAAGAAGGAGAGCTGTGGCGGCGGGTGGACTTCGCGATCCCCGAGTACCACTACACGCTCAAGGACCTGAAGGCGGCTTTGCGTGCGGCGGGCTTCCGGCCGCCGGAGACACTCGATGCGGCGGAAGACTTCGGTATGCCGCGGGCGCACGGGCGGGTGTTTTTGGTGACGGAGAAGCGAGGCTGAAAGCGCGGCCACTCAATAACCAAACCGCTATGCTCATGGGTATGCGGAGCTTGACCCCGACGTTGGTGTTGACGTTTGCGCTGCTGTTTGCTGCTGCGGCGCACGGCGAGGTGACGATCTGCCAGTCGACGCCGATGTACGAGCCGTGCGAGCTTTCGTTCGACATGACCGACGCGGAGGCGGAGCGGCACACGAACCCGTATGAGACCGTCGAGGTGCGCGCGGAGTATCGCTCGCCCGACGGCGGCAAGACGATGGTCATGCCAGGGTTCTGGGACGGCGGACGGACGTTCCGCATCCGCTTCTCGCCGGACTTTTTGGGACGTTGGGATCTGCGCATCCTTTCGAACCTGCCGAGCGTCGATCGTAAGATCCTGAGCTTCCAAGCGACCGAGCCTACGCGGCCGGGGTTCATTCACGTCTTCAATACACGCTATTTCCGCTATTCGGCTCCGAATACGGCGCACTTCTGGATGGGCGACACGAGCTAC
Organism: Bryobacterales bacterium; assembly: GCA_041394905.1. Lineage (GTDB taxonomy): Bacteria > Acidobacteriota > Terriglobia > Bryobacterales > UBA6623 > RI-231. Next base: position 217,338 of record JAWKHJ010000008.1, read on the forward strand.
CGGTTCGTGATGATTCCTTGGGAGACGTTCACCGCCTACGTGGACAAGCGCGCCGAGCAGAAGTTCAACCACATGCGCGGGCTGGCGCTGGGCTGGGAGGAGATGGCCAAGGACGTATTGGCCGACCCGATGCATCCGAAAGTGGAGCATTTTCGCGAGCTCGACCGGCGCGTGGCCTACATGAACGCGAAGGGCATCGCCTACGACGTTCTGTTCGCCGGAGACCAGAACGAGCTGGTGGAGTTGCTGCCGGAACGGCGACAACGAGAGCGTTACGTCCGCTATCTGACCGCACGCTTGGCGGCGTACAACGTCGTCTGGCAGGGCGTGCAGGAGTTTGAGGAGTATCCCGACGGACGCAAGGTCCTCAAAGAGCTCTACGACGTGGTGCGCAAGAACGATCCTTACGATCACCCGCGCTCGACCCACGCGCAGCAGACTTCGAGCCCGCTGATCGAGGACGGTTGGATGACCTACATCGTCGAACAGACCTCGGCGGCGAGCTTGGAGTCGATTGACTACGAGATGCACACGATGCCGGTGGTCAACGCGGAGTTTGGCTACGAGAACTCCGGCGCGGGCGCTTCGCATCCGCACCACGTCTCGAGCGACGAGTTCCGCAAGCGGCTGTGGGAGGCGATGGCGCGTGGAGCTTACACGACGTTTGGCAACACGGGCACCTATGGCGGGCGGAAGTTTAAGGTGGATCTCAAATACGTCGACTCGCCGGGCGCGCGGGCGATGACGCACTTCTACGACTTCATGACGCAGACGCGCTGGTTCGATCTGCAGCCCTATTACAAGGTGGAGGGCGGCATCGCGATTTCGCTCGACTACCTGCCCTACTGGGCGGAAGAGCGCAAGGGCGTCGAGTTCATCGTCTACATGGCCAAGCCCGGGCCGCTCGAGTTGCTGATCCCTAAGGATGGCTACGACGTGAGCTGGGTGAACCCGATCGACGGAGTCTGGACCGACGAGAAGAAGAAGTTCAAGGGCGACCGCTTCCAGGTCCCGGGGCCGCCGGATGCGGCGCATGATTGGGTGCTCTACGTACGGAAAGAGGGCAAGAAGGAGCACTGGAACAAGTCGTTCTTCCTGGAAGCGCGCGGGGTGAAGCCAAAGGAAATCGAGACGCGCGACGTGCCGTTTGCGATCCAGCTACCGGAGCTCGAGGCGCTGAAGGTAGGCGAGAGTTACGAATTCAATGCGACGCTGACGAAGTCGACGCGCGTTGCGAAGGAGATGCTCTGGCTGTGGACGGCGGAAGTGGCAGGATCGGGCAAGACGCAACGGGTGCTCGGCACGGAGCAATTCGGGAAGTTCAAGATCCCGGCGAACTTGGCGGACATTTATCCTGCGACGCTATCGGTCAGGTTGCTCGGCCTGGACGGGGCGGGACGGCTCTACGAGGCGTTCAAGGCCTATCGGCTGGAAAGGGAATAGGGCGCTTGCTGGTTTTGGCGATCGATACAACTGCGCGGACAGGCGGGTTCGCGTTGGCGCGGGATGGCGAAGTGGTGGCTTCGCGCACGCTCGAAGCAGACAAAGGGCTGGCGGCGGCGCTGTTCGGCGAGATCGAGGCGTTGCTGGCCGGGGCTGGCTTCTCGCTGGCCGACGTCGATGCGTTTGCGGCGCTCGCCGGGCCTGGGTCGTTCACGGGGATCCGTGTGGGGTTGTCGGCGGTGAAGGCGCTGGCGGAGGCGGGCGGCAAGCCGGTGCTGGCGGTGTCGAACTTGGAAGCCGCGGCGTTTGAGCGAGCGGGCGATTTGCGTGCGGTCTTACTGCCGGGGCGGCGCGGTGACGTTTTCGGGGCGGTGTTCGATGGGGAGTTGCGGCCTCTGGTGAGCGAACGGCAGGAACCGGAGGAGTCGTTTCGGGAGAGGGCGCGCGCGCTGGGGGCTGAGCCTGCGGTCGTGACCGGTCCGTTGGCCGAAGCGGCGGCGCGGTTGGCCTGCCTGCGGCTGGCTGGAGGGGCGTCTGGCGCTCCCGAGGCGGCGGACGCAAATTACGTGGAACGGGCGGCCGTCGAGAAGGGTTCGCAAGGGTTAGTAAGGTCCGGGACTCCCCCACAAGAGCGTGGACGATGTCCATAGACGAAAGTAACGTCATCGACATCATCAGCACGGACCCGCGGACAAGGGAAGTGATCCTCACCATCTCCGACCACCTTGACTGGTCGGATAGCCTGGAGCATCAAACGCTGCTCCAAACGAAATTGAACTCTTACTTGGCGTTCATCGAGAGCGGCGAGATCCTCGAACACTATCCGGACGCCAGAGATCGGGCGGTCGCACTCCGAGTTGTGTTCAAGTATGATCCCGACGCCAGCGGCAACGAGTTTCTTCGCCGGGCGAGAAGCATTGTCGAGTCTGCCGGGTTCGCGCTGCGATGGGGCCGATTGGCAAGCGAGGCCAGCAGCCGTGAATAGACGTTTCGGGCTGTTGTGGTGTAAACGGCGACGTTTGCAGCGTCGCAAGTCATCGCGACGGCGCTTTCGGTCGCGATGACTCGCGACCCGGCAAGCCTGGCGCTCGCGCCACAAAGTTTGGTGGTACGTCGGCGCACAGTGCGGGCCGGATTCGGCGGGAAATGTTTCCAGGGCCCTGTCGCATAGGCGGCGGGCTCGCACACTAGAAAAGACGTTGCGCCCGCGAACGTGCGATCCTCTGGGCCGTAAGTTCAATCTAATCAGTGATCTTGGTCGCCTGACAGCGACGCTTCGGCAACTCGGTCCGCGCTTGCCGGCGGGGCCGGTGTCGCTGTTGGCAGGTATGGCCTTTCGAGAAGGGAATTCGCCGAAATGAATTTTCGGTCTTTGTTCAGTCTGTTTTCGCGTGACCTGGCGATCGACCTGGGCACGGCGAACACGCTCGTCTTCGTCGCCGGGCACGGAATCGTGGTCAACGAACCATCGATCGTCGCCATCAACAAGACCAACGGCGAGGTCGAGGCGGTCGGTAGGGAAGCCAAGGAGATGATCGGGCGCACGCCCGGGAATATCGTCGCCATTCGGCCCATGAAGGACGGCGTGATCGCCGACTTCAAGGTGACCGAGAAGATGCTGACCTACTTCATCCAGAAGGCGCACAACCGCAAGATGCTGGTGCATCCGCGCATCGTAATCGGCGTACCGAGCGAAATCACCCCGGTGGAAAAGCGGGCGGTGCAGGACTCGGCGTACCGCGCGAACGCGAGCGAAGTGCATCTCGTCGAGCAGGCCATGGTGGCGGCGATCGGCGCCGGTTTGCCGATCACAGAGCCGTCGGGCAACATGATCGTCGACATCGGCGGCGGCACCACGGACGTGGCGGTCATCTCGATGTCGGGCATCGTCTATTCGCGCTCGGTGCGCGTGGCCGGCAACGAGATGGACGACGCGATCATCAACTACCTCAAGAAGAAGTACAACCTGCTGATCGGCGAGCGTACGGCGGAGCGCGTGAAGATGGAGGTCGGTTCGGCCTTCAAGCTCGAGAAGCCTCTGACGATGGAGATCAAGGGGCGCAATCTAATCGAAGGCGTCCCGCGGACGGTGACGGTGGACGACAGCGAGATCCGCGAGGCACTGTCGGATTGCGTGAACACGATCATGAACGCCATTCGCGTGGCGCTCGAACGGACCCCGCCCGAGCTGAGCGCCGACATCTCCGACCGCGGCATCGTGCTCTCGGGCGGCGGTGCGCTGCTGCGCAATCTCGACGTGCGCATCCGCGAGGAAACTGGGCTTCCGGTTTCGATCGCGGAAGACCCTCTCGCATCGGTTGTGCTCGGGACGGGTAAAATGTTGAGCGACTTCAACTTGCTGCGCCGGATCTCGCTCGATTAAGATCCGGCCAAGGAGGCCCTGTAGGCGTGGAGAGCTGGGCGCGGTACCGGAACATTGCGACGCTCGTCGTTGTGGTGGTGGCGCAGCTGATCCTGCTCGGCTATCAGGTGCGGCGCGATGACGACATGTCGTTGCTGCGCGCCTGGGTCGTGGGTGCGGTGACGCCGGTGAACCGCGTGATGCATGGCGGCTACTCGATGGTCGCCTCCGGTTGGACGCACTACTTCTGGCTGATCGGCGCACGCAGCGAGAACGAGACACTCAAGCGCGATCTGGACCGCATCCGGCTGGAAAATGCCGAGCTACGGCGCGACGTGCAGCGCTACCAGCGCCAGCAACGTCTGGTTTCGGTCCAAAACAGTATTGCCTCTCAGACTCTGATCGCCGACGTGATTGGCGGCGGCGCAAGCTCCACATCCAAGGAAATTCTCGTCAACAAGGGCCGCTCCGACGGCGTGCTGCCGGGTATGGCGGCGTTGACCGCCGACGGCATTGTGGGGCGAGTGCAGGCTTCCTATCCGAATGCCGCCCTGGTGATGCTGATCCACGACGTGGATTCGGGCGTGGGCGTGTTGCTCGGGGGCAGTCGTGTGCGTGGCGTTCTCAAAGGGCGCGGCGCGGCGGAGTGCCTGCTCGACTACGTGGATCATGAGGTCGATGTGGAGGTAGGCGAGGCGGTTTACACCTCGGGCGACGACCGGATCTACCCCAAGGGGCTGCGAGTGGGCGAGGTGACGAGGGTCGAGACGGGGCCGGACTTTCTCGAGATTTCGGTGCGTCCGTATGCGGCGCTCGACCGCTTGGACGAGATTTTGATCGTGGTGACGGGCGTCCACGAGGAGTTGCCGCCGCCGCGACCACAGCTTTCGCAGTCGCTACTGCCGCTGCCGGGATCGGACCCCGGCCTTGGCGCGGAGTTTGTGGGACCTCCGACCCAGGAGCAGGCGCACGTTTTGCGCTCGCCGGGCATGACGACGGAGGCGGACCGGCTGGTCGAGCACTACCGGTCGGTAGCCGATTCGCTAGGCGTGCGCGTGGGCGAGAACGAGCGCTACACGCGGGCGCCGGACTTCAATCAGGGCGTGGTCCCGCAGCCGCCGCAGATCGTGGAAGCGCCATTAATTCCGGACGAAGAGCCGGAGAGTGCGCCTGAGGAAGGGCAAGAGGTCCAACCTTGAGGCCTTTGCTGCGCAATTACGAGGAGCTGCGCCCGCTCAACAAGAAGGACGCGGCGAAGCTCCACCCGAGCGCCGCAGTTGCGCTGGGCATGGCGGCGATCGCGTTTCAGATCTTCCTGCCGCGGATTGCGCCGGCGGCGGGGCTGCTGGATTTGCCTCTGCTGGCTGTGATTTATCTGGCTGTGTCGAGGCGGCACGTGCTGTTCGGCATGTTGGCCGGCATGTTGATTGGGCTGGCGCAAGACGGGCTCACGCACGGGCCGTTCGGACTCTTCGGCATCGACAAGACGATCATCGGCTACTCGGCGGCGGCGCTGAGCCAATACATCGAGGTGGATTTCCCGGGCGCGCGTAGCGTGTTGTGCGCGTTTTTCTTCCTGGTGCATCAGGCGCTGTTTTGGGCCCTGGCCGGAGGCTTGCTGGGGCGGCCGATCGTGGCCGACCCGGTGCGGGCGCTGATGCTGGGCGCGGTTCATGCGGGCCTGGCGCTGATGCTGTTCGGTGCGTTCGACAAGCTCAAGAGGAAGGCGTGAGCGGGTATTCGGAGGAGCGGCGCTACACGCGGGACGTCGAAACGGCGGTGTTCCAGTACGTCGCTGCGTTTCTGTTCCTGTGGCTGCTGACGGGTTTCTGGCAGTTGCAGGTGAAGGAACCTGAGATCTACGAGGAGCGTGCGGCGCGCAACCGAGTGCGGGCGTTGCCGGTGCTGGCGCCTCGTGGTAAGCTGCTCGACCGCGACGGGCGCGTGCTGGTCGACAATTGGCCGGCGTTTAAGGTGATGCTCTCGCGCGACGAGCTCAACATGGACAGCTTGCCGCTGATCGCCGAGGGGCTCAATATTCCCTACGAGCGATTGTGGGAGCGGCTCGAGGAAATTCGCGACGAGGTCGGGCCCGAGTATCGCCAGATCATTTTGAAGGAGAGCCTGACGCCGCCCGAAGTGGCGTTTCTGGACGCGCATCGCGCCGAGCTTCCTGAGCTCGAGTTGCTGCGTTCGCCCCGACGGCTGTACCCGCGCGACGGGCGCGGGGCGCATGTGGTCGGCTACGTTGGCGAAATCTCGGAATCCGAGCTCGAAGAGGACGAGTTTGCGCTGTACGAGTCCGGTGCGGAAATCGGCAAGGCGGGCATCGAGCGCGAGTACAACGACGCTCTGACGGGAACGGATGGCAGCAAGTTGGTGCTAGTGGACAGTCGCTCGCGGCGCGTGCGCGACCTGGACCTAGTGGAAGCCAAGCCGGGCCGCTCGGTGCGGCTGACACTGGACCTCGATGTACAGTCGGTGGCGGAACTGGCGATGGACGGTCGCCGCGGCGGACTGGTGGCGCTCGATCCGCGCAGCGGCGAAGTGCTGGCGATGGTCTCAACCCCGCGCTTCGATCCCAACCGCTTCGTGGGGGGCATCAGCGGCAGCGACTGGACTGCGCTGACTGAGGATCCGGACTATCCGCTGCTGAACCGCTCGATCCAGGCGCAACGCGCTCCGGGATCGATCTTCAAGCCGATCGTGGCCTGGGCGGCGCTCGATGCGGGCGTCATCGACCGGAGTTTCAAGGTCCACTGCGGTGGCGGAGCGTCATTTTTCGGCCGCTTTTTCCGTTGCCACCGGGCGGGCGGGCATGGCTGGGTCGACTTGGAACAGGCTTTGATGCACAGCTGCGACGTGTTCTTCTACACGCTGGGCAAGGAGCTTGGGATCGATCGTCTGGCGGAATACTCCGAGAAGGCCGGACTAGGCGCGAGGACCGGAATCGATCTGCCGCACGAGGAGGAGGGGCTGGTGCCCTCGTCGAAGTGGAAGGTGCGGCTCTATCGCGACCGCTGGTGGCCTGGCGAGACGATTTCGGTGGCGATTGGCCAGGGTGCGCTGACGGTGACGCCGATCCAGGCGGCCTATTCAATGGGCGGGCTTGCGATGGGCGGCGTTTGGCATCAACCGCATCTTTTGCCCTACGACGAGATGCGCGAGCTGCGACCGGGCTTCGAGCCGCCCGAGCCGAAGCGCTCGCACGTGGACCCGCGCGACCTGGAGATGATCGTGCGCGGGCTGTGGGATGTGGTGAACGCCGGCGGCACGGGCGCCCGAGCGATGATTCCGGGCGAGCAGGTGTGCGGCAAGACCGGCAGTGCACAACGGGTCTCGCGCGCCTATGCGCAGAACAGCGATGATCCGCGATTGCTTGATGACGCTTGGTTCGTGGGCTTCGCGCCCTGCGAGCAGCCGGAGATCGTGGTGGCGGCGTTGTACGAGAACGGCGAGCATGGCTCACTCGCCGCGCCGATCGTGCGCGACGTGATCAAGGCCTACTTCGACAAGAAGCGGCGGCTGGACTGGACCCGGCGCCAGCAGGAAGGCGAGCGGCCGCGGCCTGAGCCGCAACGCGGGCCTGAGAAGCCGTCGTTGGCGGCTGTCGAGGAGGCTGCGCGATGAGCGACGAGCGGAGCTGGCGCGACATCGACTGGACCCTGCTCGGGACGGCTTTTCTGATCGCGACCCTGGGTGTGCTCGAAATCTACTCGGCGACCCGCAATACGCCCTGGGACAACGCGCACATCCGGCAAATCCTATGGATTGGGATCGGCGTGGGCCTGCTTTGGGTCTGTTCGAAGATCGATTACCACTGGCTGGTCGAGCAATCCCCGGTGTTTTACAGTATTTCCGTCGGCGCCTTGTTCGTGGTCTTCTTGTTTGGCACGACGGTGAACGGTGCGAAGCGCTGGTTAGACGTCCCGATTGTGCCGAACTTGCAGGTCTCGGAGTTCGTCAAGGTGGTGATAGTATTGTTGGTAGCTCGCTACTTCGCGGGTATGTCGCGCGAAAGGGCCACGATCAGCGCGATTGCGAAGATCAGCGCCACAGTCGGGATCGCGGTCGTCCTCGTGAAGATGCAGCCCGACCTGAGCACGAGCTTGAGTTATGTTGCGATCCTCGGCATGGGAGTTTTTCTCGCCGGGCTTCGCTGGAAATGGGTGGCAGTCGCCCTTGGGATTATATTGCTGACGGCACCGCTTGCATGGCGCTCGATGAAACCATACCAAAAGGACCGCGTGACCGCGTTTCTGGATCCGGAAAAGGATCCCCGGGGCAAGGGTTACCAGTCGCTGCAGTCGAAGATTGCAGTGGGTGCGGGCGGAGTATGGGGCAAAGGCTTCGAGCGCGGTACGCAGACGCAATTGCGGTTTCTGCCGGAAGCGCACACAGATTTCATCTTCGCCTCCTACGCGGAGGAAACCGGATTCATGGGCGTAGTCTTCGCCCTGATTCTCTACTTCATCTTGCTGATGAAGATCGTCAACAACGCGCAGACGGCTCCCGATGCCGCGGGAATGCACGTGTGCATGGGAGTGGCCGCGCTGTTGTTTTTTCACGTTTTCGTCAATATCGGCATGGTCGTCAACAAGATGCCCGTAACGGGCATTCCGCTGCCGCTGATGAGCTACGGCGGGTCAAACTTGTTGTCGACATCGATGCTACTAGGTTTGGTCAACAACGTTCGGTTGCGCCGGTTCACCAATTGAGCCGGCGATGAGTTTTTCGGCGCCCGTTCGCGGGCCCGTTTCGAGTTAGCGAGGATTGAACGAAAAGGCCCGGCGCTGCATGAGATACGCGGCGAGCGGTGGTTGAGCGAGGGGAAGCGTTTTGAGAACGCCGGAAGGCCGGCGGCTCCGCCCCCCTAAACAGTTTCGATTCGACTTTCTTACCCGGCGTTCCCACGTAGAGCGCCGGCAGGCGAGCAGACTTGGTGCAGAAACACAAGCACGACAGAACATCTCGGTCGAGGAGAGACGCTCTGGACCGCACCGGACCTTCGAGTTCCATGGAGGTTTTTCGGTGTCCAAGGAATTGGTCATTTCCGCAACCCGGCACGAAACGCGTGTCGCGACTTTAGAAGACGACCAACTGGTTGAAATCGCCATCGAGCGCGCGTCTGAGCACGCCCTCGCCGGCAACATCTACAAAGGCCGCGTGAGCCGGGTGCTGCCCGGCATGCAGTCCGCCTTCGTCAAGCTCGGGCTCGAGCGAGACGCTTTCCTTTATGTTTCCGATGTGCTCGACGAAACGGCCGAGCACGAAAGCGGTGCGCTAGACGACGACGAGGACGCATTGCTTGCCGACGCGAAGACGTCTTCGCCGAGCACGGAGAGCGCCGACGCGGACGCGGAACCTGCGCGTGAGCGGGGCCGGCGCGGACGTCGCGATCGCCGCGGACGCGGACGGGGGGACCGCAACGACCGGGGCGACCGCAGTGATCGCAACGACCGTAGCGGCGACTCTGGCGACCAGAGCGAGGGCGAAGACCGCGCCGAGCTCGAGAGCGCGCCGCGAGAGGAGAAGCCCGAGGGCGACGACGACGGTCAGAAGCGCGAGCGGCGTGGCCGGCGGGGTCGTCGGCGTAGGGGCCGTGGCGGCCGGGATGGGCGCGAAGGCGGCTCCTGCGAGGGCGGCCGGTTCCCACAAGAGAAGTTTGCCGCGATCGAGGGCTCCGAGGGCGTCGAGGAGACTCCCCGCCGTCGCGAGGCTTCCGAAGACGAATCGGAGGCGCGCGTAGCCAAACGCGCCCGCGAGGTCGATCCGCGCGACGAGGATGACGGCGACGAGTTCGAGGTGTTGCCGGGCGAGTCGCTGGCCAAGTATGGCGGCCGCGCCTTCGTCGAGGATGAAGAGATCGAATACGAAGAGGAGGAAGGCGACGAGCCGGAAGCTTCCGACGAAGACGACGAGATCGAAATTGAGATCGAGGGAGAAGACGAGGCTGAGGAAGAGGACGATGACTCGGAGGACGACGAGGAAGCCGTCGACGATGAGGACGAGCCTGAGATCGAGGCCGAGGAAGAAATCGAAGCCGACCTAGAGCCGGAAGAGCTGGAAGCGGCCGCCGAAGCGGTGAGCGAAGAGGCGGAAGAGGCAAAGGACGCCGAAGCAGAGGCTGAAGAAGAAGCCGAGGAAGACGAAGAATCCTTAGCGGACGACAGCGACGAGGACGGCGAAGGGGAGAGCGAAGAAGAGCCGCGCGCCGGTGAAAGCGCCGAGGTTCGCGAGCGCAGCAATTCCCGCTACCTGCGCCGCGGACGGCGGGGCCGCCGCCGCGGAGGACGTGGCAGGCGGGATCGCGCGGAAGCCTCGGGCGAGGCGCCTGAGCAGGCTGAAGAGCGCACTGAGGAAGAAGCCCCGGAGCGGAAGCCGGCCAAGCCCGAGCCCGAGCGTGCTGCAGTGGTGGAGGAGCGCGACGTCAGCATTTCCGACCTGCTCAAGCCCGGCCAAGAGGTGATCGTGCAGGTGGCCAAGGAGCCGCTGGGCAAGAAGGGCGCGCGCATTACCGCCCACGTTGCTCTGCCTGGCCGCCACTTGGTTTACATGCCGACCGTGGCGCATGTAGGCGTCTCCCGCAAGATCGGATCCGATGCGGAACGTGCGCGGCTGAGGCGCGTCATCAAGGAGGCTTCAGTCGGAATCCCCGGCGGCTTCATCGTGCGCACGGCCGGCCAGGGCGCGAGCGACGAAGAGTTGCAAGAGGACATCCGCTTCCTGGCCAACCTCTGGAAGTCGATCAAGGAGAAGGCCGAGAAGCGGCCCGCTCCGACGCTGCTGCATCAGGATCTCGACGTGGTCGAGCGCTTCCTGCGCGACCAATTGGGGCAAAATTTCAAGACGATCTGGGTTGATTCGGAAGACCACTATGAGCGCATCGTGCAGTTCGTCGAGCGGTTCCAACCCGATCTGCTCGAACGCGTGAAGCTCTACACGCGCTCGAAGCCGATCTTCGACGAGTTCAAGATCACGACCGAGCTCGAGAAGGCGATGCGCCCAAAGGTGTGGCTCAAGTCGGGCGGCTACATCGTGATCAACCAAACCGAGGCGTTGGTGGCGATCGACGTGAACACAGGCAAGTACGTCGGCAAGTCCGACCGCCTGGAGGACACGATCGTCAAGACGAACATGGAGGCGGTGCAGGAGGTTGTGCGGCAGATGCGGCTGCGTGATCTGGGCGGCATCATCGTGGTCGACTTCATCGACATGGACGACCGCTCGAATCGCAAGAAGGTAACTCAGGCGCTCGAGAAGGAGCTGCGGCTTGACCGCGCTCCATCGAAGGCGCTGTCGTTCAACGACTTCGGCCTGGTGGCGATCACGCGCAAACGCGTGAAGCAGTCACTCGAGCGGACGCTGTGTTCGCCGTGCCCAACGTGCGATGGTTCCGGCTACGTGAAGTCGCCGACGACGGTGATCCTGGAGATCTTGAGCGAGGCCCGCAAGCTGCGCTCGAAGGTGAAGGAAGACGCCAAGGAGACCAAGGATGTGATCCTGCGCGTGAATCCGGACGTGGCGCGCGTGCTGAAGTCGCGTGACAACACGTACTTGCAGGAGATCGAGGAATTCTTGAAAGCGAACGTGCTGGTGCGCGGCGATCTGTCGCTGCACCGCGAGAATTTCGACTTCAACATCTAAACAACTGCGAGCCCTGGCAACAGATGCCAGGGCTCGACATGTATGCCTGCCACTCCTCACGTCGAAAAGCACTTCACCGGCTCGGAAATGGTGCGCGACATCGTGATCGGGATGTCGGACGGGTTGACGGTCCCATTCGCTCTGGCAGCTGGGCTCTCCGGCGCTGCGGTTGGAACCGGGATTGTGGTCACAGCGGGCCTCGCCGAAGTGGCGGCCGGCTCGATTGCGATGGGGCTGGGCGGCTATTTGGCTGCGCGCACCGACGTCGAGCACTATTTTTCGGAACGGCAGGTTGAGGAGACGGAAGTCGACGAGAAGACTTCGCGAGAAGTCACCGAAGTTGCTGACATCTTCCGCTCTTTCGGAATGAAGGAAGACGCGGTGCAAGCGGCGACGGAGTCGATCTGCGCGGATCGCCAGCGCTGGGTCGATTTCATGATGCGGTTCGAGCTGGGACTGGAGAAACCCGACCCAAGCCGCGCGGCGCGCAGCGCGGCGACGATCGCGTTTTCGTATGTGCTCGGCGGTCTGGCGCCTCTGTCGCCCTACTTTTTTGTCGACAAGGTCGAGGACGGCTTGCTGTTATCCGTCGCGATCACGTCGATCGCGCTGCTCTTGTTCGGATATGTGAAGGGCCGGTTCACGGCCCGCACGCCTTGGCGCAGTGCCTTCCAGACGTTGTTCGTCGGCGCGGTTGCGGCCAGCGCCGCGTTCGGGCTGGCCCGTTGGCTCGGGTAGCCTAGAGGCGCGCCAGGCGCTCTTCGGCGTCGCCGAACTTGTCCATCTCGATGCCCATGCGATCAAGGATCGACAGGTAGAGGCTGCACATCTTGCGGTTCTCTTCGCTCTCTTCGAGATAGTTGAGCGCGCGGCCGGTTTCGAGCGTACCGCCCAGGCCGCCCGCCAGCACCAGGGGCAGGCGTGTGTTGTCGTGATTGCGGCCGATCCACAGGTTCGACAGGAACATCAGGCACGAGTTGTCGAGGACGCTGCCCTCGCCCTCGGGCATCGAGTCGAGCTTCTGCGCTAGGTAGGCGAGCTGGCCCAAGTGGAAGCGCGCGATGCGCTCGTAGCCCGCTGAGAGGTTGTCGTGCGAGGCCGAGTGGTGGCCTTCCCCCACGCCGAGGAATGGGTAGATCATCGCCGAGAGGTCGCGCACAAGCAGCAGCGACGCGCTACGCGGGTGCGGTCGGTCTGGAACGCCATTGCGATGATGTCGCACATCAGCCTGGCGTGCTCCTTGCAAGTCCTCGGGCAGGCCGTTGGCCGGGCGCTCCATCGTGAACAGCGGCTTGTTCGAGCCTTTCGCCTTGTCCTCGGCTTTGTCGAGGTTCTGGCGCACATCGACTCCACGCGCTTCTCGACCTCACGGACGCTCGTCAGGTACTCGTCGAGCTTGGCGCGGTCGCCGGAGCTGGATTTTGCCGCTGAGCGTCTGAGTGCGATCCTTCACGCGGTCGAGCACGCTGATGTTGCGCAGGCTCGAGCGGTTCTCGAACAGGTTGCTCGAAGGCGAGCGAAGGGTAGACCTCGACCGGCACGGAGGCGGGGCTCTGCCAGGAGATGTGCGAGCTGTAGGCGAGCGAGTAGTTCGTTTCGTGGTAGCCCGTCATGGGCTGCTCGCAGGCCAATACGATGCTGGGTTGCAGGGTCTCTTCGCCGAAGTGGTTGGCGATGACCTGATCGATCGAGACGCCGGAGCGGATGACCGCGCCCTTCTGGATGTGTGCGCCCGAGAGCAGGTTGCCGGTCTGCGCCGGGTGGATGCCGTGGCCGGTGGCTTCTTTGTTGAACAGCCCGTCAATGACGTTGATCTTGTGCTTGATGGGGTCGAGGACGCTGAGCGTCTTGCCAAGTTGCAGGTCCGCGCCCTGTCCCTGCGCCGTCCAATGCTCTTCGTTGATGCCGTTGCCCATGAACAGCACGCCGAAACGCTTGGGGAAGGCGGCGGGAGCGCTGGTCGACGCAGCCGGGGCGAGCGATTCGAGCCAAGGCAGACCCAGAGCGACGCCGGCGCCGCGCAATACGGTGCGGCGGGAAATCTTGGAAGCGGAATCGGGCTGATGCATCTTACTCACCTGTCTGGGCTGGTTCGGCGTCGGCGCGCCGGTTGAGAAACTGCGGGCTGGTCACGATTGTCTCGAAAAGCGCGCTGAAGCGGTAGTCGTTTTGCGCGAGATTTTGCTGCGCCTGAGAGACCAATTCTTCATCGGAGAGCTGCAGGATCGGCTCAGGGCGTAGGCGAGCATTTTGCGGCTGAGGTTGGCGAGGAAGTCGTCCTGGCGCCGGCGGCGGATGTAGTCCTCGACGCCATTGGGGCCTTCGCCCTTCCCGCCGCCGGGGAATTCGGCGACTGCATCGATGAGGCGGCCGGCGAGATCGGTCTGGCGCAGCTTCGCCGGTGGGGCCGTAGCCTTCAAAGGCCAAGCCGAGGGAGTCGAAACGAGCGTGGCACGCCGAGCAGAGCGGATTGGAGCGGTGCTGTTCGAGCATCGCGCGCAGCGGTAGCTCCGGACTTGGTCTCGTCCTTGGGCAGCTCGGGCACGACCGGGGGAGGCGGCGGAATCTCTTCGCCGAGCACGCGCTTGACGATCCAGAAGCACGCGCTTGACCGGGCTGGTGCGCAAGCCGGGCGAGCTCTGCGTCAAGAACGCCGCCATGGGCAGCAGCCCGCCGCGGCCGTATTTGCCGGCGTCGTCGACGCGTACCCATTGCGTCTCGTCGCCTGAGCGGCCTTGCGGCATGCCGTAATGGCGCGCGAGCACGGGGTTGACGAACGTGTAGTCGCCGTAGATCAGGTCTAGAACCGAGCGGTCGTTTTGCACGGCATCCTCGATATAGCGCACCGGCTCCTGGAACATCGCCTCGCGGAGCTGGTCGTCGAAGTCGGGGAAGCGTTCGCGGTCGACCGAGTTGAGGTTCTCGAAGCGCCGGAAGTCGAGCCAATTGGCGCCGAACTCGGTTGCGAGGCCGCGCACGCGGTCGTCGGCGAGCATGCGCTTGGCCTGGGCCTGCATGACCTCGGGACGTTCGATGGAGCCGTCCTTCGCCGCGGCGAGCAGCTCGGCGTCCGGCATGCTGGACCACAGGAAGTAGCTCAACCGGTTGGCCAGGGCGTAGGGCGACAGCGGCGCGCGGTTGTTCTTGGCCGGCGCCGGCTTACCGGAGACGCCGCTCAAGGTGGCGAAACCGTCAACCAGGTCCATGCGGTAGAGGAAGTCCGGAGACATGAGAATGCTCACCACGGAATCGCGGATGGCTTCCTCGTGCGTCAGGCCAGTCTTGTCGCGCAGCGAGTGGTAGTAGCTCAGCGCCTCGTCGGCTTCGTTCTTAGTCAAGGGCCGGCGATAGGCGCGTTCGGCAAAGGCGAGCAGGGCTTTGAGGTGTTGCGGCTCGGCGTCGGCGCGCATCTTCTCGATGCGGCGTAGCTGGTCGTTCACCTTCTGGAAGTGGACGTTGATTGCTTCCAGCGCGACGGCGTCGTTGGACGGATCTTCCTTCGCCTTGGCGAGGTAGAGATCGCGCATCTGCATGATGATCGGCGTGGCGCTGACGGACTCGTCGGAAGGCCGCTCGGTTCCGGACTCGCGGCCTGTGCCGAGCACTTCGCCGCTCTGGTTGAAGTAATACTGCACCCAGGTGCGCGCGGTGTAGTCCCCGATGAAGTCGAACTCGTCCCAGAGGCGCTCGAGCTGCGCGTGGCCGGCGTCATCGAGGATGAGCTCGATCAGCGGCGTGTCGTCCCGGTAGTAGCCCATGACGTTGTGGTAGCCGGCGCTGAGCAGGCGGCCCTTGTCGGCGGAGTCGTCAGGGAAGAAGCGGCCGCGCTCGCTGATGTAGAACGCGTCGGGGAAGACGTCAGAGAATTGCGCGAAGGCCTTGAGATAGCGCGCCATCTGGCCCTTGGGCACGACGATGTCGGGGTCGCCGGCGCGGGCGTGCATCTGCAGCGCGATGTTGCGCGGCAAGACCTCGCGGCCCAGGCCGGGGTAGTCGGGGATCTCGGGCAACTCGGGCTCGGGCGTCCCTTCTTCGCGCAGGGCAGACGGATCAAAGTCGCGGCGGTGCGAGGCGTACTCGTCGTATTTCCAGTTGATCAACGGTTGCGACCAAGGGGTGAGCCCCTTGACGACCGGCGCGGCAAAGTTGCGCGTGGTGTGCTTGCGTAGCGTGACGACCCAGTCGCGCATGTGCTCGGCTTGGGTGCGGACGGCCTTCTCGGCGCCCTTGCCCGGCGCGGGCAGCGCGCGCCACATGGTGCGCAGCTTGGCCACGGGGCCGACTTCTTCCTTGCCCGGGCCTTCGAGAAAGTCCCAGACGACAGGTAGATACTTCGCGCTGACGCCCGAGTCCTCGGCGATGCTTGCAAGCGTTGCGTCGGACTTGCCGAGGGCGGTGCGGTTCTTGTAGCGCCAGGCGGCGGCGAAGTAGTCGGCGAAGTCGGTGGGCTGGCTCTTGTAGAAGTCGACGATGCGCTTGATGGCGTATTTTTCGCGGTCGGTCTCGACCAGCATCGGGTGCGGGGCGAAGTCGATGCCGTCAGGGCTGAGCACCATCTGCTCGCTGATCGAGCGCGCCGTCTGCAGGTACTTGTTCAGCAACGAGGGCGACATGGTGAGCGATTCGCCCGAGTTATCGAAACCGGCGAGGTTGGCCGGATCGACGGGAAACTCGCGGGTGGGCTGCATGTCGACGCCGGTGAGGTCGCGGATGGTGTAGTTGTACTCGGCGTTGCTCAAGCGGCGGGCGAGCACGGGGCCGGGGTCGCCGGCGTTGCGGCGGGCCAGTTCCATGCGCAGGCCTTCGATCCAAGCGATGACTTGGCTGCGGGCTTCGGGCGAAGGCTGCGGGAGGCCTTGCGGCGGCATGTCGCCGGCCTTCAGGCGACCGAGCACCAACGCCCAGTGCGGTTGGTCGTCCACGACGGATTGGAAGCTGTCGTAGGCGGTGATGTCGAACTTCGACGCCGGGTTGGCGCCGCCGTGGCAGTTCGCGCAGTTCTGCTGGACGAAAGGCAGCACGGTTTGGGTGAACTGCTGCTCGAGCTCCGGCGCGGGAGCCTCGGCTGCGGTGACGGAAAACGCCAGCGCGCCGAGTGCGACCACGGCTGCGGCTAAAAGGCTATTCGAAATGCGGAAAATCTTCATTGCTATCGGGTCGCTACTACTCCGGCGACGACACGTTTGGGGACGTTACCCACGCGAATTTTCTTGATGACTTTCATCGTCTCCGTGTCGATCACGGCGGTTTCGTCGTCACCGGCCAAGGCGACGTAGAGTTTCTTGCCGTCGGGAGTCATCGCCAGCCAATCCGGATGCCCGCCCACGTCGATAGCGGCGAGCATTTCCCAATCGCAGCGGCTGCCTTTCGGCGCGGGCTTTTCCGGCCAGCCGCGGCAAGGCTGCGGCGCGCCGTAGGCGTAGACGACGCCGTAGTACTTGCTGGTCGACCACACGGTCTTTTGGTCCGGGCTCAAGGCGATGCCATGCGCGGGCGAACCCTGCAGCGACTCCATCTCCTTGTGGTGGTCGGGCAGGGCGGGGAACTCGATGCGTTTCTCGATCTCTCGCGTGCCGTAGTCAATGAGAACAAAGCCATGCAGATCGGAGAGCTGCACAAGCATTTTGCTCGTCGAGCCGTCGCCGCTCTTCATGAACGCCATCGGGCGAATGCCGGCGTCGAGCGTCAGGGTCCACGACAAGTCGTCGCGGGCCACATCGATGACGTTGATCGTCTTCTCTTCGATCGAGCCGGCGATCGCGAAGTTCCCGTCCGGCACTAAGTAGACGTTGTGAATGGGGCCTTTCGTTGCAATCGTCTTGATGCGGGTGAGCGAGGCGGCGTCGATGACGTCGACCGCGCCGGGCGCCTCGCGGATCGCGACATAGACCTTGGAATTGTCTTTCGCGACATCCAGATTATTGGGCAGCCCGCTCAGCGGGATGCGCTTGAAGACTTCGAGGGTGCGCACGTCGACGACGTCGAGCGTGCGGCGCGACTCGTTCGAAACGTAAATACGTTTGCCGTCCGGGGCGATGGCGACCCCGTGGGGCGCTTCGATGCCAGTGATGATTCCGACAATCTCATCGGATTGCGGGTCGATGATGTCGAGGTCGTCTCCCGCGGAGTTGGACTGGATGATGCGTAGGCCGCCGGAGGCGGTGGCTACCGAGAGTCCGCCGAAGCGTTGTCCGCGCACCCAGGCGGCGAGGGTTTGCCATTCGGCCGAGGCTTGCGAAGACCAATGCTTGCCCCCGGCGTGGAAAGCGTCGCCGCCGGCGTCCTCGGCCAGCGGATGCAAAAGCATCTTGCTCTCCATCGGCTTGCCGGGGGTGACGAAGAGCTTCCAGACGTCGAAATTCTTGCGCGATTGGACGGCGTCCCAAGTCTTGGCGCCGGGCGAAAGCGGCTGCAGTTGCGGGCTGCGGTGCGCATGGCAGGCGACGCAGCGCGCGTGGCCTGGGCGCTCGGCGAGAAAGACCGGCTGCACCTTCTCCTTGAAGTACAGGAAGTCGAGCTCGGGGGCCTTTTCTTCTCGTTGCCCGAATGCGGCGGAGGCGACGAGCGAGAGGAGAATGAGACGCGGAAGTGAGGCGAACATGAACGGGATGCGGGAGGGCAACGCTTATTGTATGTCCTCCGACCGAGGCGGGCCTGCTAGAATCGCCAACGGTTACCAGGAGCTTTGATGATGACGCGACGACAGATGCTGGCCATGACCGCCGCAGCCCTCCCCGCCGCACGTTCGGCCCAAGCCGCCTCAGGGCGGATCCTCAAGAACATGGGTTCGGCTACGCCCGGATTGGGCGCGCGGATTCGCGCAGCCCGCGAGGCTGGCGAAGAGTTCGACATCGTCGAATACAACCGCGAAAAAGGTCTCGGCGCGCCGCACATGTACATGCGCTCTGGCTACGACGCGGCGCTGCTGGCCAAGCTTCGCAAGCAGTTGAATGATTACGACATGCGCATGACTGTGGCCGTGCCCACGCCGCGCAGCGACGACAAGGTCGCCGAGTACGAAGCGATTGTGAAGGCGCTGTCGGAGATGGATGGCCGGGTGGTCTCGATCCACGACCCGTTCTCGGGCCGGCGCTACGAGCAGTTCAAGAATGCGACGGAATTTCACGAATTCGACGCGATGTGCAAAACGGCCGTGCGGCGCGCGTTGCCGGTACTGCACAAGTACAAGATGCCGCTTGCGATCGAGAACCACAAGGGCTGGCGCAGCGCTGAGCTGGTCGACTGGGTCAAGTCGACCGGCAGCGAATATGTGGGCATTTGCCTCGACATGGTGAACAACGTGTCCCTCATCGAGACGCCGATGCAGACCATCGAAACACTCGCGCCGTATACGTTGTTCGTCAGCTTCAAGGATGTTGGAACCGATTTCTATGACAAGGGAATCTTGCTCTCTGAGGTCGGCTTCGGTGACGGACATCTCGACCTGCCGGCCGTGGTGGCAATGCTGCAGAAGCGGAAGCCGGACATGATCTTCCAGCTCGAGATGATCACCCGCGATCCGCTCGAGGTTCCGATCTTCACCGACCAGTACTGGAAGGTGTTCGACGACGAGAGCCCCGTCCCTCCACGGGATTTAGCGATGTTGGTCGATTGGATGCGCAAGAACCCGCCCAAGAAGCCCCTGCCGCGGATCAGTGGGTTGACGCCAGCCGAGCGTCTGAAACTCGAGGATGACCTGAATCAGCAGTGCATCGACTACGCGCGGGCGAACTTGCCGTTGTAGGGCGGTTTTCAAAGATGTCCTATTTCGAACGCTCTTGCCGCGTGTCATGCGTGCGCGGTTTTGTTCTTGCGATTGGTTTGCTGGCGAGCGCAGGCGCTGATGGCGCAGGCGCCGCCCTTACCCCAGCCGTTAGGTGTGCCGGCTCCGGGACCCAAGACGAATCAGCCATACGCGCCGCAACCCATCTTGCAGGGTGGAGTGGTGATTCCGCTCTACCCGGCAGGGTCGAAGAGACTGGAATCAGGAGCGGATTCGCGAGCCGGAAAAGTACAACATGACCGGCGGCGTGCCTGGGCGCATCGCGAGCATCGTGAACATCCACAACCCGTCGATCGAGGTCCACACCGTGCCTCGAACCTCAACACGGGCACTGCGGTGATCGTCGTTGCGGGAGGCGGCATCGCACGCTGAACGTTGGCTCGGAGGGGCGGATTTCGTCCCGTTCTTCTACAACTACGGCGTGAACACGATCATTCTGCGGAATCGGCTGCGCAGCGACGGGTATGAGCCCTTTGTGGACGGAGTGAGTGACGCCATGCAGGCGATTCGAGCGGTGCGTACCTACGCCAAAGAATGGAATATCGACCCGAACCGCATCGGGATCATCGGATTCTCGGCCGGTGCGGAGCTGTCGTCGTCCGCGGACGTCGAGTACGTGGGCTTCGATCGCGAACATCAAGATGCCGGCGATCCATTCGCGAAGGTCTCCGCTCGCCCGGATTTCGTGGGGATCATCTACCCGGGGCCGACGCCGTTTGCGCCGAACCGGACCGCGCCTGAGATTCCGGCCGACGTCCTCCGGCTTTTCTGGCCACGGCGGGCTCCGGGAGACCGAGTACATGCGATCTGGGCGAACGAATTCTTCACGGCGCTGCTCAGCCGCGGGGCCCCGAACCTCGAGATGCATGTATACGGCCACAGCGCCCATCCGGGCGGGCAACTCCCGGACGGAACGCGCATGAGCGGCGGATTGACCGACCGCAAAGGCTTGCCGTTTGGCACTTGGCGGTTTCGGTTCATCGACTGGATGCGAGACTTGGGCTTCCTCGGCCAGCCAGGCGTCGAGACAAAAGCCGCGAAAGATGTTGCGGAGTTCGTACAGAATCCGCTCCCCGCCGCCGGGGCAGCGCAATTCCGGCCGCCCGGCGCGTTAGACTCTGGAGTTGCTCATGACCCGTAGAAGCCTTCTCAAGCTCGCTCCGGCCGCCCTGACGCCGCTCGCGCTCTCCGCCCAGTCGCCGGCGGAAGACGACCTGAAGATCACCGGAGTTCGTCTGGTGAAGATGCGCCCGAAGCGCCCTGTGCCGAGCTATTCGCCTCGCCAAGGGCTCATGGTCGACCGGGGGCGTCGAGGTGGCGAACCCCGTCTCGATTTATCCGAAATACAAGCCGATGCGCAGCCTGTTCGGAGCGAATGGGCCGAGGGCGGGCAGTTTTTGGGTCGAAATCGAGACGAACAAGGGAGTCAAGGGCTACGGCAGCGGCGGACCGGCCGGCGGCGTGATCGTCGAGGACCATCTGACAAAGCTGCTGATGGGCGAGAATCCGCTCGACCGAGAGCGGCTGTGGGACATCATGTGGCGCGCCACGATGTCGTACGGACGCAAGGGCGTGACCGTGAACGCGATCTCGGGCGTCGATTTGGCGCTGTGGGACATCGCGGGCAAGGTCTACGACGCGCCGGTGTGGCGGCTGTTGGGCGGGCGCATCCACGACCGCATCCCGTGCTACTGCACCGGCAACGACATCGAGCAGCACGTCGAGTTCGGCTTCAAGCGCTTGAAGCTGGCGTTGCCGTACGGCCCGGCCGACGGGCGCGAAGGGTTGCGCAAGAACGTTGAGCTGGTTAAGCGCGCCCGGGCTGCGGTGGGGCCGGACGGCGACATCATGATGGACTGCTGGATGGCTCTGACCGAGCGGTATACGCTCGAGCTGGCCGAGGCGTTCGAGCCATACAACGTTTATTGGCTCGAAGAAGTCCTGCCTCCGGATGACTTCGACGGCTTTGGGCGGCTACGCAACCAAATCACCTCGACACGGATCGTCACTGGTGAGCACGTCTACACGCGTTACGGGTTCCGGGAGCTGTTGCGCGTGAACGGGGCGGAGATTTGGCAGCCGGACATCCACTGGTGCGGCGGTATGAGTGAGCTGGTGAAGATCGGCCACATGGCGCTCGCGCATGATATCCCGGTGATTCCGCACGGCGGCGGCTCGCGCGATTCGGTGCATTTCATCTACTCGACGCCGAATTCGCCGTGGGCGGAAATGTTCATGCCGGCTCCGGGCGGCCCGGATGTGGTCTACAGCCGCTACGAAGAGGACAACAACCTGACGCGCGGGCCAGAGGGGATCTACACGCGGCCGTCAGACGGCCCGGGCTTCGGCTGGGATTTGGAGCCGGAGTAGGCCGCGTTTACGGTTCAGCAAGCCTCTGGAAATTCCCAGAATTCCCCCTTCTAGAGGGGTTGAGGCTGCACGGCTCCGTTCTTACGATCCGGGTAGGATGCAAACTTCCCGCCCGAGCTCGACCCAAATCGTCGAGTTCCGCAAACCCTCTGCCGGCCGCCTGGAGGGTCTTCCCCCTGGTCGCCGCAGCTTCCGCCCGGCGCCTGCTGACAAGCCGTTAGCTGCGGTCGTGTGTCCGCCCGACTGGCGGATGCCGCTCGACGAGATGTTTCGTGTCCCAGTCGAAGATCTCACGTGATCCAGGTCGAAATGAGCAGAGTCTCCGACGAGCTTCTAGCCTCGCTCGGGTGGGCGATGGTACGGCGAGGCGTGGATTTGGTGCTGGTGTTGGGCAACTCGAAGCTTCGTGAGGAGCTGGCGCTGCATCTGGCGCCGTACGGTACGGACGTGGTCAATGCCGTGGTGAGTCCGAATGAAGTGCGACTCGCTTCGAGCCCGCTCCGCGTTCTGATCGACTTGCTCAGATGTGCAAGTCCAAGAAGACCGTATAGAAGGTCTTGCCCGAGCCCGGCGAATAGGCCTTGATGTAGGCGCCGGGGAAAAGGCGGCCGATCTGCATTCCGATCCCGTAGTGCTTGGAGAGCTTGAAGTCACCCTGCACGTCTAGCTCGCGGCCGATGTCCTTGGACGACGCGCCCCCGAGGACCGCCGGAATCGAGATGCCGCCGCCCGCGTTGTAGAGCGCATCGTAGCGGTTAGCTAGCCAAAATGAATGGCCTTCGGTCTTGATTGCGAGGCGATCGAAAGGGTGGACCGTTACGCCCACCGCGGCATCCTTCATGTTGCGCCGTCCGATCTGGTCGACGACGCCGTATTTGCCGTGGTTGGTGGGGTAGATCTGGTCGAGGGTATTGACCACGCCGTCGGTGGGATTACGGTCTCCCGAAGCGAAGTCGTATTCCAGGGAGGCTTCGGGTTTCCACTGCACGGAGGTGAACTTGCGCTTCCCGATCAGGGTCAGACCCCAGCCCCTGAGCCGCGACGCACCGATATCGCCGCGTTGGGTGAGGATGTCGGCTTCGTAGCCCCACTTTCGAGTCGCGGCGCTGGCAGCGCGGAAACCATAAGTCCAAGAATTGTAGTGGCCGCTCGCGCCTGCCGCGCTGAATGACGGGCTGACGCGATAGAGCACGTACGGCTCGAGGCTGGATTTCGGTACGGCGGAGCGGATGGACCCATACATGCCATGCAGATTGTCGCCGTCGCGGTGGTGATCCCAGTGGTCGACATCGTTGCGAACGATCGAACTCGCGAAGAAGTCGACGCGGTCCACGCCGCGGTGGAGCCCGAGTTTGATGGCGTCGAATACGCGGGCAGTGTTGCCCCATTCGCCAGCCCCGATGGCGCGCTCGCTACCGTAGGCCAACATCTGTCGTCCGGCAGTGACGTTCCAAAATCCTTTTTCCGTGCCCAGCTTTAGATAGGCTTGGCGTAAATCCAGCGAATCCTTTAAGCCGGAATTGGGGTTTTTGGCGCCGGCTTCGCGAGCGTCTTGCATCTCGCCGAAAACAGACATCCAGGCGTTGAGGCGGATCCCCGTGGAGAATCGGTAGCGCTGGAGGAGAAACCCTCGGTTGTTCCCGTCTTCGAAATTCACCCCCGCGTAGTCTTCCGCGCGAAGGCGGGCGGCGGCGTTCAAGGTCAGCCAGGAGGGCGTATGTCCGTTCAGCACACCCCTGTCCGCAGTTTGCGCCGGTAGGCCGGTGACGCACAAAACGCCTACGACGGCGAGGGTGCGGACTCTCATCAATGCAAGCCTATCAGCCCAAAAGGCCGTTGAATGCGACCCCTGAAAACCGGAGTCGCTTGAGGGTCGCCTCGGGGGTCCCGCCAGGCAGACTGCTCGGATGACGCTATAGGGGAGGCTAATAAGCCTCTTCGGCGGGGACCTCGTTTCTATGAGCTGTCATGCGTGACGTGAATTGGAAAGACGATTGTCTGTCGGGGTTTCTGGTTTTCCTCATCGCCCTGCCGCTATGTCTGGCCATCTCGATGGCGAGCGGATTTCCGCCGATCGCCGGCGTGCTGACGGCCATCGTCGGCGGTATGTTGGTGTCGTTCCTGGGTAGCTCGCGCCTGACGATCAAAGGGCCCGCGGCGGGTCTGATCGTCATCGCCCTTGGCGCGGTGACCGAGTTGGGGGCGGGCGACATGGCGGCGGGCTACAAGCGCGCCCTTGCCGTGGGCGTGATTGCCGGTTTGGTGCAGATCTTCCTCGCTCGGATGCGCGCCGGCGCCATCGGCGACCTGATGCCTTTTTCGGTAGTGCACGGAATGTTGGCCGCGATCGGCGTGATGATCATCGCCAAGCAGGCCCACGTGGCGCTGGGCGTGACGCCCCACAGCGAGGCGCCGCTGAACCTGTTGGCGGAGATTCCCAACAGCTTGGCCAATCTCAACCCAGAGGTGGCGTTCATCGGGTTGATCTCTCTTTTGATCTTGTTCGGCCTGCCGCTGATGCACTGGAACTGGGCGAAAAAGATCCCTGGACCGCTGGCGGTACTGCTCTTCGCCGTGCCGCTGGCCGCCTATTTTGATCTCTCCCACGAGCACCACTATCAGATGATGGCCCACGACTATGTGGTC
The DNA here is from genome assembly GCA_041394905.1 of Bryobacterales bacterium. Classification (GTDB taxonomy): domain Bacteria; phylum Acidobacteriota; class Terriglobia; order Bryobacterales; family UBA6623; genus RI-231. The sequence continues at coordinate 241,589 of JAWKHJ010000008.1, forward strand.
GGCCCGAACTTCCTCATAAACCTTCCGAGCTCATTGGTGAGCGCGGTCTCGCTCCCGGACTTTTCAATGGTCACGAGCGCAATCTCGATCAAGTACATCGTGATGTTTTCGCTCATCGGCACGATCGAGTCTCTGCGGACGGTCGCCGCCGTCGATGCGATCGACCCGCAGGCCGCAGCAGCGACCTCAACAAGGACTTGCTGGCGACCGGTATCGGCAACACGGTCGCGGCTTCGATCGGCGGACTGCCAATGATCTCCGAGATTGTGCGCAGCAAGGCCAACATCGGCAACGGCTCGAAGCGCCATGGCGAACTTCTTTCACGGCGCGTTCCTGCTTCTCTCGTTGGCGTTGATTCCGGGATTCCTGCAGAAGATTCCCTTGGCCGCACTGGCCGCGATGCTGATCTATATCGGCTTCCGGTTGGCTTCGCCCAAGGAGTTCCTGCACGTGTACAAGATCGGCGCGGAACAGCTCTTCCTCTTTGTCGCAACCATGCTCGTCACGCTCGTCACCGACCTCTTGGTCGGCGTCGCAGTGGGCTTGGTGCTCAAAGTGCTCCTCCACCTCAAGAACGGAGCCCCCACCCGTTCTCTGTTCCGCGCCGTACTACACGAAGACCTTCACGGCGACACCCTCACGCTGCAGGTCCATGAGGCTGCGATCTTCACTAACTACATGGGCCTGAAGAAGCGCCTGCTGAATGTGGATCCGAAGTTCAATCGCGTGATTATCGACCTTTCGAACGCGTGGGTGGTCGACCACACTGTGCTGGCCAATCTGACCCAGATGTCGAAGGAGTGGACCGACCGCAAGTTGATTGTGACTGGGCTGGACTGGCACGCGCCGATGTCGCTGCACGGTTTGGCGGCTCGCCGCAAGCAGCGCCCCGCTACGGCTTGAGACCAGCGGTCTGACGCAGGCGAGCAATCCGAAAAGAGCATGATTGAACCGAACACAGCCGACGCGAATGCCGCGGACATGCTCCGGCACACCGTCAGGCATTTGACCCACCTTCTGCCTGCGCAGGGGCCGATCGGCGTGTTCGTCCATCACAACACTTTGCATGCTTTCCAGCACATGCCTTTTGAACAGGCGGTCGTCGAGGCCGCGAAGACCTTCGGGACGGAGCCCTACCTGTCCGAGGCGGCGTATCTACGCGACCTCGAACGGGGTCGCATCCGGCCGGAGGATCTCGACTTCGTGCTCAACCGAGAAGAAGACGCGGTTGTGCTCAAAGGCCGCCTGAACCGGCGGGCGCTGCGCGGCGCCCTGTTGCAGCGCGGGCTGCGGCCAATCAGCGCCGAGTCGGTCGAATGGGCGCTCGAAGAGGGAGGATTGCTTGATCGCTATCGTGTCGACCTGACTGCGGAAGCTAGGTCGCTACTGCGCGACGGGGCGCCCGAGAGTGACGAGGCGGAAAGTGTTCGAAAGCAGTTCCAGGTTTGCCGGACGCTGGTCTGTGAGCAGCGCGGTGCGCCCAGCGAGCCTCCGCTTCGGCCCCGCGACGGGCTGAAGACGGCGACGGGCGTCGATCTCGACGATGTCATACATCCGCTGCTGATCCGGCTCTGCGCCGTATTCTTAGACCAAGGCCAAGCTTACTGGCCCATGCCGGGACGCGATGCGGGGCTCTTGGCGGCTTCGCAGCTCGTGATTTCTTCCGGTGGAGTATTCCCGGAATACCTCGCCGGCCTCGACTCCGAGATGGCCCGGCAGATGCGACAACAAGTCTCCGCCGAGCAAGTCATCGAAGACACGCTTTCGATCTTTGGAGTACCGATCGAGGAGGCCGAGCCTTTTCTAAAGGCGGAGCTCTTAGCTCTGCCAGCATGGCCTGGGATGATCAACCAGCTCGAGCTCCGACCTGAGCTGGCAGAACACGAGCAAGTGCCGGCCTCGGTGATGGAGTACCTCGCGCTCCGCCTGACTTTGAACAAGGTTGCAGCCGCGAACGTTTCCCGCCGCTTCAACCTTGGCTTGCTGGCTATCGCGTGGCGCCGAACGAATGGTCATGGGCGGCGATACGGCGAGGATCTCGCCTCGGCCGCGCGACTGATGGACGTGGCGCAACTCGTTGGCCTTTCGGCTGCAGACCTGAGCGCGCTCGATACCCGTTCAGTCGCCCGCCTTGTGCGAGAGGTCGAGATTTTCGACGACCTCGAGAGGCGGCGTCTTTACCACCTCGCTTACGAGCGACGGCATGAGATTCTGGTGCTCTCGCCCTTGGCCAAGCACGCGCGGCGGCCGCGACGACGCGATGGCCGGCCTGCCGCGCAAGTCTTTTTTTGCGTCGACGACCGCGCGGAATCCATGCGGCGACACCTCGAGGAGATCGATCCCGCAGTGGAGACATTTGGGGCGGTCGGATTTTTCGGTGCGGTGATCGATTACACCGGCTTGGACGACGCCGTCGGTTCGCCCCTATGCCCGGTGGTGGCCAAGCCTCAGCATGCCGTCATCGAGCGCCCGAATCAAGCGCATGAGCAGTTGCACGAAACGCGGGTGGTGCGGCGAAAGCTGTGGTCGCATCTGGCGCGCGGCGGTTTCATGTCTTCGCGGATGCTGGTACGAGGCTGGCTTTCGGCCTCGGTGCTGGGCCTGATGTCGTTGTTCCCGTTGACGGCGCGCGTGCTCGCGCCGCGCACCTACGGGAAGTTGCGAAAGAAACTGAACGCCGCCTTCCTGCCCCAGCCGCGCACCGAAATCGTGTTCATGCGGGGGGACGAGGAGGGCAAGGAAGCTGCGCGCGGCCTTTACTTGGGCTTCACCGTGGCCGAGCGCGTGGCGGTGGCGACCGACGTGCTCGCGCCTGCGGGCTTGATTGACCGCTTCGCCCGCATCGTGGTGATCTTGGGCCATGGTTCCACCAGCCTGAACAACCCGCTCGAGTCCGCTTACAACTGCGGTGCGTGCGGCGGCCGACGCGGAGGTCCAAACGCCCGTGTATTTGCGGCGCTGGCCAACCAGCCGGAGGTTCGCGCCGGGCTACTCGACAAGGCCATTCGCATTCCCGACGATACGTGGTTTGTCGGCGGTTATCACGACACCTGCACGGACGAGATCGAGCTCTTCGATCTCGACCAGACCCCTCCATCGCATAAGATGGACCTCGAACGTATCCAGAAGTCGCTCGAGAAGACGCGCGCCCTGGATGCGCACGAACGTCTACGCCGTTTTGAGCTGGGCGAGGAATGCGACACTCCGGAGCTGGCCCTGCGCCACGTCGAAGAACGCGCCGAACACCTCTCCGAGCCGCGGCCCGAGTACGGACACTGCACCAACGCGGTTTGCGTGATCGGTAAGCGCTCGCTCACGCGCGGTCTATTCCTGGACCGCCGCACGTTTCTGACGTCCTACGACGCCGCGATTGACCCAGAGGACGACTACCTCACGGCGTTGCTCGGTGCAGCGATTCCCGTCTGCGGCGGCATTAACTTGGAATACTACTTCTCCTGCATCGACAACGAGGGCTACGGTTGCGGGACGAAGTTGCCGCATAACGTGGTCAGCTTGCTCGGTGTGATGAACGGCCACGCAAGCGACCTCCGCACCGGATTGTCGAGCCAGATGATTGAGATTCACGAGCCGGTGCGTCTTCTCTGCGTGGTTGAGACTACGCCGGAGCGTTTGATTCGCGCTGTGAAGCGCAATCCCGTTGTCACTGAGCTCGTGGAAAACTCCTGGGTTCGCGTCGTCGCCATCGATTCCGAAACGGGCGTGATGCACGCTTATCGCGACGGCAAGTTCGAGCTCTACGACGAACCGGACGTCGAGCTACCGCGCGCGGAGACTTCGGTCGAATGGTATCGCGGAAAGTCGGAGCATCTGCCGATCGCCCGCATTGAACAGGGGATGGATCTCGTGTCCTCTCCAATGGAAGCGCACTCCGCCTAGGTCGGCCTCGAGCATGTCCTGGATAGACTCATATTCCGCGAATCAGATCCTTCTCATGGCGATCGTCGCTGCTCCCGGCGTGGCGTTCTCTTTGTTAGGTCTGTGCTGGCTGTTGGACTTGAACTTGGGTGAGAAGACGATCGGACGGATAACTGCGGTCGCTTACTTGGCTTCGACCATCATGGTCGCCATGCTCTTCTTGAACATGCGTGAATTGGGCGAAACTGCCGTGGCTGTTTCGCCGGGCACATGGTTCGAGATCCACGAGTACAGTTTTCCTCTCACGCTGCTTGCTGATTGGCTGTCCATCCCCCTGATGATGCTGACGGCGATTCTGACCGGTTTGATCGGATCGTTCTCCCGGCGCTACCTGCATCGCGAATCCGGCTACCGACGCTTCTTTCTGCTGCTGAATCTGTTCGGCTTCGGCTCATTGCTGATCTTTGCGGCCGGGTCCTTCGATTTGCTCATCGGCGGTTGGGAGTTGGTCGGCATCACGTCGGTGCTACTGATCTCCTTTTTTCAGGAGCGCCGCGAGCCGGTACGCAACGCCGTGCGCGTGTTCGCGATCTACCGCGCAGGTGACATCGGATTACTGGTGGGCGTGTTCCTGCTGCACCACTTTTCGACGTCAGCGAGCTTCGCGCACCTGTTCATCGGACAGTGGCCGATTCAGCAAATTGGTCCTCTGACTGCCGCGCAGGCGTTGACGGTCGGTTTGCTGTTCCTGGTCGCGGCGGCAGCCAAGGCGGCGCAATTCCCCTTCTCTGGGTGGCTGCCTCGTGCCATGGAAGGTCCCACCCCCTCGAGCGCCATTTTTTACGGGGCGATCTCGGTCCACGCTGGCGCTTACTTGTTGTTGCGCTCCTCGCCAATTTTGGAGGCTGTGCCGTTCGCCTCGGCTGCGGTGATTGTGGTCGGTGCGGTGACGGCTGTGGTTGGAACGCTTGCGGGGCGTGCGAGTGCGGATGCGAAAACGGCCCTGGCTCATGGCGCGCTGGCTCAACTTGGCTTGATCTTCATCGAGATCGGGTTCGGCCTGCACTGGCTGGCGCTCTTGCACATCCTGGGTCACGCTGCGGTTCGCACCCTCGAGTTCCTGCGCGCACCCTCGACGCTCTACGACTACCATCGCATCCATGCTGCGGCGGGCGGTGAGCTTGAGCCTGCAGGCCTTTATTACGAGGCTGCCTTGCCGGCCGGATTTCGTATCTGGCTCTACCGTTATGCGCTCGAGCGAGGGCACGTGGACACAATCCTGGACCGCTTCGTGGTCAAACCCCTGCACGTCCTCGCTTGCGGACTAGCCTCGCTCGAGCGGCGCGTCCTACATGAACCCGAGGCTGTGGAAGCGCGGCCGAGCATCCCATTTGGGGCGGTCACAGAGAAGATCGGAGGAAATCGTGGCTGAGCTCGCTTTTCCTCTGTTGAGTCTCGGAATCGCCGTTCCCCTGGTCGCGGCCGTTGTGGTTTGGATGAGCCAGGACCAAACGCGCATCCGTTCGATCGCATCCTGGTCTGCTGTGGTCTCGGCTCTGTGTGCGCTGGAGACGCTCCGCGAGGCGATTGCGACAGGCTTCGTGGCCATGCGCGATCCGTTTACCTCTTGGCTGTTCGTCGACAGCTTGAGCGCGGCGCCGCTGGCGCTATTCGCGGTGGTTGCATTGGGCGTTGTGCTGGTCCTTCCTAGGCGGGATGCGTCGCCGCAGATCGTGGGCTCGATCCTGCTGCTACTTGCCGCGACGAGCGCCGCCTACACGGCAGGCAACCTGATCCTGCTGCTGGCCGCCTGGGTCGTATCGATCTCGCCTGTCTTTTTCTGCCCGCCTGACCGCAATTTCGACGGAGCGCATGCGACCTCGTCGCTTCTGCCCTCTCTGATGTTGTCAGCCTCTTCGGTGGCTTTGGCCATCGGCTTTGGGCTAATCATCTGGGGCCGCATGCAGACAGGCGGAGAAGCATTTGCGGTCATGGGTGGCGCGGACTCCCGGGCGGCGTCTGGGCCTTCGCGTTCTTGATGCTGGCGATGGTGTTGCGGAAGGGCATGTTCCCCTTCCACTCTTGGGTGCTGACCGCGTTCAAGCGCGGCCCGCTACTGCCGGCGGCGGTGCTCATCAACGGCCATCTTGGGGCTTATGTCGTGGCGCGCATCGCCATGCCCGCCTTCCCGGAAATCGCTGGTTCAACGCTCTCCATCGTGAGCGATTTGGCTCTGATCACCGCCATCTATGCCGCCGTGGTGGCGCTGGCGGAGCGCGACCCGCGGCGATTGATCGGCCTGTTGGTCGTCAGCCAAGCGGCGTTCGTGTTGGCTGGTCTCGAGGCGGCCACGCCGGAGGGCGCCGCAGGCGGACTGATCTATTGGATGCTGGTTACGGTGGCGACCACGTCGCTCGCCGTGGTCTACCGCTTAATCGAGGTGCGGGTCGGGCGGCCGATCTCGGGGGACGACTTCCTGGGCTTGGCGAGCCAGTTCCCGCGTCTGGCGACCTTCTTCATCGTCAGCGGGCTGGCGCTGGTCGGGCTGCCGGGCACACTCGGCTTCTGCGCCAACGAGTTGCTGCTGCACAGCGCAATGGAGTCGCACCCGCAGCTTGGACTGGCGTTGCCGCTCGCCACCGCGCTCAACGCGTTCCACCTTTACCGCCTGTTCTCACGGCTCTTCCTGGGTTCGCGCGGGCTTGCGCTGCCGGGCGTGCCGGACGCACGGCCGGTGGAGCGCTGGGTGCTCACCGCCGGGCTGCTGTTTCTGATTGGCGGCGGCCTGTTCCCGGCTAAGGTGTTGCACCTTCGGATGGACGCAGCGGAGGCGATCGCGCAGACCGCTACGGCGGCGACCGGTCTGCCGGGCAGATTCTTCTAGGACTAGTCGATCAAGCCGGAGCGCATCGCGAACCGCACCAACTCGCCCGTGCTGTGCAGGTTGAGCTTCTCCATGATCCGCGCACGGTAGCCTTCCGCGGTGTAGACGCTCAAGTTGAGCTTGCTCGCGATCTCTTTGTTGGTGAATCCTTCGGCGACCAACTGCAGCACGTCGCGCTCGCGCGCGGTCAACAGGTCGAGCGGAGATTTGGCTTGCTTGCGGTAGTCTTCCAGCACGGCTTGCGAAACGGCGGGGCTGATATAGCCTTCGCCGTTCCAAACCGCGCGAATGGCTTCGAGCATGTCCTCTCCGCTCGAGTCCTTGAGCAGGTAGCCGTCGGCGCCGGCGCGCAGGATTTCGCGCACGTAGACTCCGTCTTTGTGCATGCTGACCGCCAGGACTTTCGCGCCAAGGACGTTTTGGCGCACGCGTCGCGTCGCTTCGACTCCGCTGAGCTCGGGCATCGTCACGTCCATCACAACGATGTCCGGGCGTATCCGTTCGGCCAACTCCACTGCGTCCCGCCCGTTCGACGCCTCGCCCACGACCTCCATGTCCGGCTGCGCGTTGAGGAAGGCCGCGAATCCGTGACGAACTAATTCGTGGTCGTCGGCGAGTAAGAGTTTGATCTTGCGGCTATGCTGTGTCATCGACGCGCTTTACCGGGACGATCACCTGAACCGTGACGCCGCCGGCCGCTGGAGAAAGGATTTGAACTTCGCCGCCCACGCGAGCGGCGCGCGCCCGCATCCCAATGAGTCCGAGTCCGAGGCGTGGCGGATCGTCCGGATTCGGAGGAGGCTGATCCTGTCTCGTTCCGGGGAAGCCCCTCCCATTATCAGCGATCCGCAATCGAATGCGATCCCCCTCGTCGCGCAATTCGACTTGAATCGCGTTCGCGCGCGAATGTCGCGCCACGTTTGTCAGGGCTTCTTGCGTGATGCGGAACAAGTGCGTCTCAATGTCATCGGGCAGACGACCGTCAAAGTTCGAGCGATAGTTCCAGGCGATGTTGGTGCGCTCACTGAAGCGCTCTCCCAGCCAGCGCAGAGACGCGTCGAGGCCGAAGTCGTCCAGGATGACCGGCCGCAGCAACTGCGAAAGCTCCCGAACGTTGGTGATCGAGTCGTCGACAACCTCGAGACACTCCTTTTGCTTGACGCGCAAAGTCTCGGGCGTGAGGTTCTCGACCATGGCGCGCACGGCGGCGAGCGACTGGCCCAGGTCGTCGTGGAGCTCATGGGAGAAACGGCGCAGGGCAGCCTCCTGGTTCTCCTGCATATGCCAGCTCACGCGGCTGAGCTCGCTTTCCTGCTCGCGCATCTGCGTGACTAAATGGGTCACCGCGCGGGCGGTGATGATGGCGCAGGTGACCGAGAGAGTCAGAGCCAGACCCAGCAGTAGCAAAGACTCGGAGAGACCTTCGTCGGTATATGCGGCGATGCGCGCTTCCGCGGCCGAGGTGCGGCGCGTGCTCGCTTCCATCAACAGCGCAACGTCCTGGAGCACGCGGTCGTGGGCCGCGAACAACTCCTCTAGGGCGTCGGGCGAAGAGTCGTCGGTATCGAGGATGCGCTGCGCGCTTGCGCTGAAATCGCGAGCCGACTGCTGTAGGTCGGCCTGCACTTCCTGGTCGCTGAGCGTGCGCCGGTTGTTGAGCAGTCGTGCGAGCAGGTCGTCGATTTGCCGCAGGGTCGCGGTAAGCTGGCGCCGGTCGACGTTGCCTTCGGAATGCGTGAACTGATGCGAGAGGGTGTTGAGAGCCGCTTGCTCTAGCTGCAATTCACTGATGAGCTGGGTGGCGAGTACTTGTTCGCTCGCTAGGCTAGCCGCACTTTCACGCACTGATCGCGAACTGCGGACAGCGGCGTAGGAGGCGCCGATGAGCAGCAGAATGACCAGCGCGAACCCGCCGGCGAGCAACCATGCGAGCTTGCGTCGCGTCGCCAAGCGCGAAGGGATGAATGACATTGGAGCGTCGGCTGGCATCCTTTCGGTGCACGGTGGCTACTCGGCCTCCGTACATTTCCGTCAACCTCGGCGCACGTTGTTGTGTTTAGGCGACCAGGGCGCTCAGGCTCTTCGTCGCGGTGGGGAATTCGCCAATTCCAGCGTCGAGCACTTGGTCGGCAAGGGTCAAATAGACATCGCCAACCGTCCCGGTCACCCGCGTGTGGCGGCCTCGCACCAGGTTCTTGCGACCGCCGGCGATGATCATCGCCAGACCACTGTTCTTGTGCGGGTTCGCTTCAGCGTGCTCATGCACGTAGGCCAGCACCGTGTTGTCGAACACCGTACCGTCGCCCTCCGGCGTCGCCTTGAGGCGCGAGACCAAGTAGGAGAATTCCTCGACGTGCCATTTGCAGATATCGCGCAATACACGTTGGCCTTCCACGCCGTCCGCGCCCGGCGCGCGGCCGTCGGCGTGGGTGTAGTCGTGGTGGCGCGCCGAGGTGTAGCCAAGCCACGGGAAGCGCGACAGGCCTTGGCACTTGGTGAGCATGTAGGAGGCGACGCGCGTCTGACGCGTCGCAAGAGCCTGGACAAGCAGGTCGCTCTGCAGCTTGGCGATACGCGGCCAGTCCTTCATGTCGCCATCGAAGTCCGGCGGGTCGACGCGGCTGTACTCGGGCGGCAACCCTGCGATGGCGCGCTCCATGTCGCGGATGCCATCGAGGTGCTCGTCGACACGGGCTTGGTCATCGGTGGGCAGCAACTTTCGAAGCAGTTTCGCGTCCGAACGGACGCTGTCGAGAATGCTGCGCTTCCGGTTGACCCAGCCCTCTTCGCGTTCGCCGAACAGGCGGTCGAACAGCCGGTGTGGAATCATCTCCGGCGGCAGCGCTCGCTCATAGCCCGACCAGCTCATGTTGCGCTGCATGCTCTCGCCGAACGATTCCTGCGAGACGCCGATTTGCAGCGAGCGGAAGCGCGATTCGTTGCCCAGCTTGGTCGCGATCACCTGGTCAATCGACGGTCCCGACGGACCGCGGCCGGTGAACGTGGTGCAGGTCATCAACCCGCTCATCGAGTTGGTGTGGCCGTTGCCGTTGCCCTTTGAGGCCGCATTGTCCACACCGCTGAGCACATGGAAGTCGTCGCGGAATGGCGCTAGGGGAGACAGGCACGGCGTCATGCGGTAGTCCGCTCCCTCTTCAGAGGGAATCCAGTAGCGCTCCGGGATGCCGTTGCCGTTGAACCACAATACGAAGCGGCTCTCGATCGCGGATTCCGGTTTGACCGTGGAAGGCTCGGCGGCATAAGCGGTGCCGAGCGAGTTGAACATTGCGGTGAGCGGAGGCAGCCCTACGGCGATGCGCGAACCGGCGGCGGTCACGCCCTTGAGCAGCGTGCGTCGGGAGATCCTAGCGCGCTTGGTGATGACTTGCGACATGAGCTGCGTCTCCGAAATCTTGTTTTGCCCGCTCCCGCATGAGCGCCACGATGAGCTCGCGGAAGTGGAAGCCCGAGGCTCGGAAGTTCTCCAATACCTTGTGGATCAGGGGGCGATCCGCGGGCGTTTCGACTCGTCCGAGAGTATAGCGGAAATACTGTTTGACCACGCACTCCTGGCACTGATCGCTCTGGGCCAACACGGCGCCGAGCTGCGAGGGCGAGGTGAACTCCGAGTCGTGCAGACCGGCCACATAGCCCTTGGCGTCAATGTCGAGATCGATCGTCTTCATCTCCCCCTTCTTGCCGCCTTCGGAACGAGGCTTGGGGAAGCTCAATTGGAAGGTCTCGCGGCGCGCGCCGATGGCGTCAAAGCGCTCGAGGCCGAAGCCGATTGGGTCGATCAGGCGGTGGCAGGTGGCGCAGCTCGGGTTGGTGGCATGCTCCTGCATGCGGTCGCGGTTGGTCTGCGGCCGATCCGCGCTCACCGGCGGCAGATTGGTGTTCACGCCGGCCGGCGGCTCAGGCACCTTCTGGCAAAGAAACTGCTCGCGCACGAAGAGGCCGCGCGCGGTCGGCGCCGAATCTTCCGGCTTGGCCGTGATGGCTAGGAAGAGCGCTTGGCCGAGCACACCAGCCCGCTCGGACGAGGCAGGGAAGGGCACGCGATCGAAGTCGTTCGCCGGCGCCTTGACCCCGTAGATCGCCGCCAGATCCGCGTCGGCGTAGCCATAGTCGGCGGTGTAGAGCTCCATGAAGTCGCGGTCGTTCCAAACCAAGTCGGAGACGAAGCGCCTGGCCTCTTCGGTCATCGCGACGGCGGTCTCGCGGGTGAACTGCGGGAAGTTGCGACGGTCCTTGCTCGCCTGGAGGATGCGGTCGAAGCGCATCCACTGGCTGACGAACTCGTTGAGGGCTTCTCTCGCCCGCGGGTCATCGAGCATGCGGCGCGTCATCTTCGCCACGCCCTCGGGTGTATCGAGCGCGCCGGAGGCGGCTGCATCGAGCAACATCGCGTCCGGCATCGAATCCCAAAGTGCGTAGGAGAGCCGGCTTGCCATGGCATAAGGGCGCCATTTGAGGTCCGGGGCGTCGTCGAAGCGAAACAGGAAGCTGGTGGATTGCAGCATCGCCTCGACAACGAGTTGGGCGCCCTCGACCAAGCTTTGCTCGCTCGCCATCAGTTCCTCATAGCGTTGCTGCTCGGCGGGCTCGAGCGGCCGCCGGAACGCCTTGCGCCCGAACTCGCGCACGAACTGAGCACGACATTGAGGGGTGGCCTGCTTGCAAGGGATGAGACTGTGTGTATCGCCGCCGCGAAACGCATTTGCGGCAAGCCTCTCCGCAGCGGCGCTGTAAGCCTCGATCTGCAAGGGCGAGAGCGACTGCGATTGATATTGGTTGCGGAAGCCGTTGACGAAATCTTCGGGCGGAAAGCGGTTGGCCGGCGCCGTCTGGTCGCCCAGCAGGTCTCGCACGGTGTGGTTGTACTGGCTGTGCGTGAGCCGGCGCAGGTCCGCACGCACAAGCTCCCCTTCGCCTTCGGTCTCTTGCTCTTCGCGGTAGCGCAGGGCGGCCTCGAGTTGCGGTCCTGAGAGCTTGGTTAGCCGCACGACCCATTCGCGCAGCGCGGTCTCGTCGTCGGTGCCTGGCTTGATGCGCTCGCCGCCGGCGTGCGCGATGCGGTTAGTGGGTTTGTTCAGCAGCAGCGACTGGTCGGGATTGTCACGATCGACGAGCACGACCAGCGAACGCCCGAACTCTTCGAGCGCTTCCGGCGCGACGCCTGGCTCGGGAAGTGCAACCGGGTCGGCGAGGCCACGCCGTCGCGGCTATGGCAGTCGCGGCAACCGGCCTTCTCAAAGACCTCGAAGAGGCGCGCGCCGAAAGGGCCGGTCTGGGCGGACGCCGGGAGAATTGAAAGGAAGCAAACGAGGACTGAAAGGCGCCGCATGTACAGTAGGGGTTCATGGTCATGCTACTACACTCCCTCGCGCTTGGAAACCTTGTCGGCGAGCCTCTACTGGTATACTGAGCGCTCAAAAACACCGCGTGAAAACCCTCTTTAGACAAACCCTAGCCGTTCTGTTCGCCGCTTCCACGCTTGCTCATGCCGCCACTCCTCGCGAGATTGCGGAATGGGTGCTGCGGTGGGAGGGTGAGATCACTGTAGACGGCAACCGCACGCCGATCGCGGACCTCTCTGACATCCCGGACGGCGACTTTGAAATCACGGGCGTCAACCTGACCGGCGCTGTCATGCCGCCAGCCGAGTTGGCCATGCTCAGCTCGCTCACTTCGCTGCGGGAGCTCTACCTGCCGGGCCCCATCTGGAACCCTGGGGGAGGCCGCGAAGACGCCAACGAAGCCCTCGCCGCGCTCGCCGGGCTTACGCATCTCGAGAAGATCGGTTTTGGCTGGCACTTCGCCGCACAGATCAACATTCGGGACGCCGGCTTCACACATCTTCTCGGGCTCACCGATCTACGAGATATTCGCTGCACCCAGTGCCGACTTGAGGACATCAGCCTCGCGCCGCTCGTCAATCTGCGCAGCCTCGACCTCACTGACAGCCCTTTTACTGACAAGGGTCTCGAAGGGCTTGCCGGTCTGAAGAATCTCCGGCGGCTCATCCTGCGCAACACGATGATTACGGACGAAGGGCTGCAGCACTTGGCAGGGCTCACTGAGCTCGAAGAGCTCGATCTGGGCGGCACCCGCGTGACGGCCCGAGGCGTGGAGTACCTGCGCGGTATGACGAAGATGCGTAAGCTCGACCTGCTCGGAGTGGATGCAGGCGACGCCAGCATGGAGATCCTCGCTTCCATGCCAGACCTCGAGGTCGTCAATCTTTACCGCACCCAGATCACCAACGCCGGCTTGGCGCAGTTGCAAGGGCTCGATCATCTTACGGACGTCGACTTGCGCTACACGCGCGTGACGGCGAACGGTCTGGAAGCCTTGCAGGGCGCTCTCCCCAGCGCGCAGATCGAGTTTGTCGGCACTCGCCAATCGCAGGAGCTTCCCCCCGGCGCGGACAAGCCAGCCAACGATACGGCTTCGGCTGTCGCAGATTGGATTACTGCGCTAGGCGGAGAGGCGCAGTTGCGCGATGGGCGCATCGTCTCAGTCGACCTCTCCTCCACGCCGGTCAGCGATGCGCAGCTATCGTACCTATCGGGACTGAAGGGCCTAGAGGAACTCGATCTATCGGTGACGCAGATCGGCGATCTTGGTCTGGATGCGCTGTCGGGGCTGACCGCGCTGCGCAAGCTCGACCTGCACTTGACCACCGTCTCCGACGGAGGCCTGCCAAAGCTCGCCGGCCTGAGCGCGCTCGAATCGCTCAATTTGGGCGGGACGCTAGTCGAGGGCCGCGGCTTCGAAGTCCTCGAGAGCTTGACCGCACTACGCTCACTTGACCTGAGCGGCGCGCCGATCGACGACGCGATTCTCGCCTCCGTTGGCCGCATGACCGGGCTCGAGAGCCTTCGCCTCAACTATAGTGACATCACCGACAAAGGATTCGAGCAGCTCGCAGGCTTGACCAAGCTTCGTCTGCTCGACCTGACCGGCGCCGATGTGGGCAATGGCGCGTTGCACCAGATCGCCGCCTTCACTGAGCTACGCGAGCTATACCTCAACCATACCCGCTTCGAAGACGAAGCTTTGGCCGACCTGGCGCCGCTCACCAAGCTCGAGCGCATCGAGATGTTCCGGACGCGGGCCGGCAACGCGGGCGTAAAGTCGCTCGCGGCGCTGCCCAACCTCGCTGTCGTCAAGCTGGATTACACCTCGGTCGACGACAAAGGGCTCGAGGCGCTCAAGGATCTCGCGCACATTCGCGTGCTCAGCCTCGACTCGACCGACGTGACGGACGCTGGAGTGTCCGCGCTGACCGGTATGGCGGAGTTGAAGGACCTCAACCTCTACCACACGCTCGTCACGGACGTCGGCATGGATCAATTGCGTGCGGCGCTACCCGAATGCGAGATCGTCTTCGACCGCGATTCGGCCTTGCCGACGCGGAGGAGCAAGTGATGCTCAAAACCCGCCACTCTCTCCGTTTTGCTGCGCTCGGCCTGCTCGCGGCTTCTTTGCTCGGCGCCTCAGATGCCACCTGGATCGAAGATCTGGGCGGCGCCGTCACACGCGACGACTCGGGCGCTGTTACTGGCGTCGATCTGCGTGCGACTTGGGTGACGGATAGCGACCTGCGCAAGCTGACCCAGTTTCCGAAGCTGTCGACGCTGGATCTCTCGCTGACGCACATCACGGACCAGGGGATGCAAGAGCTCAAGGATCTTCCCGGCGTCGTCAATCTCGACCTGCGCTTCGCGGAGTACGTGACCGATGAAGGTTTGGCGGCTATCAAGGGCTGGAAGCATCTCGAGCATCTGAACGTCCACGGCACCAAGATCAGCGACACGTCGCTCGAACACATCTCCGGGATCACTACTATCGAGACCCTCGATGTGGGCTCGTCGATGGTGACCGATGTGGGTCTGGAGCAATTGGCCACGCTGACGAAGCTGAAGAAGCTCACCATCGGCGGCAACGAGCTTGGCGACGCCGGCCTGCAAGCGCTGCGCCTGCTGCCCGGGCTAACTTACCTCGACCTGAACGGACGCCAAGGCACGGACTCGAACGTCTGGACGATCAGTATGTCCGACCGCGGGCTCGACGCCGTGTTGACGCTCGAAGGCCTGCGCGAGCTGCGCTTCGGGTGCACCACCCTCGGCGTTGGCCGGGAAGGCGAGCGCTTCGCCACGGTGAACATGATGGACGTGACGGCCCGTTGGCTTGAGCGCCTCAAGGCGCTCAAGAGCCTGGAGCGCCTGAAGCTGCAAGGCTGCAATCGCGTCGACGACGAGGCGTTGGGCGTGCTGGCCACGTTCCCGTCGCTGAAAGTGGTCGACCTCAAAGGAACGTCGGTAAAAGAGGCCGGGCTCGAAACGCTAAGAGCGGCTAAGCCCGGCCTGCGGCTTTATACGGGCCCCTGGGTCGCGGAATCAGCCGCATTCCGCAACAACTAGGCGCGCATCTCGGCCCGGATACGGGCCGAGATTCTCATCCATTCTCCCCGCCGGAGAACAGCTTCGCGTACTCGCCATACCCTTCCTGCTCGAGATCGTCGACGGGAACAAACCGCAGCGAGGCGGAGTTGATGCAGTAACGCAGCCCGCCGCGATCGCGCGGGCCGTCCGGAAAAACGTGGCCTAGATGGCTATCGCCGTTTGCCGAACGAACCTCGGTGCGAATCATGCCATGGCTCGTGTCACTGTTCTCCACGATGAAATCCTCGGAGATGGGCTCGGTAAAGCTCGGCCATCCCGAACCGCTGTCATACTTGGCGGTCGAAGCAAAGAGCGGCTCTCCGGAGACGACGTCGACATAAATGCCCGGTTCTTTGTTGTCCACGTACTCGCCTGAGAACGGAGGCTCCGTTCCGCAGTTCTGCGTGATGTGATACTGCTCCGGCGTCAGACTCCCCACGACGTCGGGGTTCTTGCTGTATTTCTTCATGACGATCTCCAATCGGCTAGCCTTGTGCTCACTCTACAAAGAGTCCGGCGCATGCGATGGCTATCTCGTTCCATTGACCTCGAAATCCGGCCTCGGGACATCCCGAGGTTCTCACTAGGGAGGTCCTTGGGGGCAAGCTTTCCGAAAAACTAAGGCTTCGCGCGACTCACTTCGCGCGGGCCGTGCTTCGAAAATGATGGCAAAGAGTCGGGCAGCCTTCGAGGGGGCTGCGTCATTCGGTGATCGCCATGTTCCGCGACCGCGAGCTTCCCTTTCTGTCGATGTTTCAGGCGTGGATTCGTTCCGCGAACCGCGACCTTGACATACGTGACGCCCGGCCAGTGAGCAGGTCTTCCCCTGCACTCAACTCAACGCGCTCCAACGACGGCCAAACCCCCGACCAAGCGCCGATGAGCCGGCGTGCACACGCATGCGGGAAGGGTTCCGCTTAGCGAAAGGGCGGCGTCTCCGGACCTGTCCCGTTCAGAATTTTTCCGAAGAAGAAGCTCTTTCTGCGGGCGACTAGGTCGTCAATGTGGCGCTGCATGACGTCCTGAACGTACCGACTCAACTCACGCATCCGGGGCGCGTTGTCCGCTTCCTCGGGCCTAGCCCGTCCAGCGGGATCTGCGGCAGGATGCGGATGTGCCATTTCGAAGGGATGGGAATCGGCGCAAGTGGAAACATCGGGGCGATTGGGAAGTAGGGCCATCCGAGCTCGCTGCGCACCCAACTCCGATCAAAGCGGCCAATGATGGGGAAGATCTCGGCATGTCCGACGACGACCGCTGGCAGAATCGGGGCCTGATGCTGGACCGCGATGCGTGCAAAGGCGCTGCGCTCGAAACCACGCAGCTTGTAAGCGCGCGAGTAGGGCGTGAACGAGCCGCGAATACCCTCAGGCAGGATGCCGACCAAATTGTCTTCCGCAAATAGCTTGGCGGCATTCTCTTGGCTCGCGACGACCCCGCCCAGCTTCGTCAGGAATTCTGTTAGAAAAGGCATTCTGAGCAGGGATGGGATGATGAGGAATCGTATGGTCCGCTTCCGCAAACGCCGGACAACCGCGAGGTGAATCACCGCGTCCAGCGGCATGAAGCCGCGATGGTTCGAGACGAATACGCCGCGGCCGGTTGCCGGGATGTTCTCCTCGCCCTCGATCTCTACTCGCCAGTAGACTTTCTGCAAGAACTGGAACCAAGGGGTCCAGGCTTCGATGTATTCGAGATCGAGGCCCCAGTCGTCGTAGTGGTCGCGAAGATCAACTGGCTCGCGATGTTTCGCCGACTTCACGAAGGCGCGCAGGGCGTTGACGCTCGAGGCCTCAGGCTCGAAGCCGAGGGTTTGCCGAGCCTTTTCGCCCGAGACGGTTGTATTGAACTCGAGCTGCGACAGAACGCCCCGGCGGCCTAAGATCTGGCCCGGGGGCGGCAAGGTCGGAATTCGCTTGACCCCCGCAGCCCGATAGGCGCGCTTGAGCGGTATCGACCCTTTCCCCGCAATGTTGAAGATGCCCGAAGCGTCGGTCTCGGCCGCCCGAACAAGAGCTCGCGCAGCGTCTTGCAGGCTGAGGAATTGGACTTGCGGGTCGCGGCCGAATGGGGAGGTCGTCCAGTGCTTGGCGAGCTTTCGCGCAATGAGGTCGCCCTCTTCCGGCGCCAGAATGGTCGCCATGCGTAGGCATGCGCCGCCGCGCGCGAGAACCAGCTCCTCCAAGCCGAGCCAGCGCTGCTCCGGCGCATCACGATGCAGAATCGGGCCCCGCTCCTCGGTCAGGTCGCCCGGATTCTTCGGGTCTGCTCCGTAGGCGAAGGCGCTACTTCGCAGCACGACCTTGCGGTTGATTGCGGAGTCGATAAGACGGGCGAGTTCGAACGCGTCGCCAGGGATGTAAATGAGGCAATCCGCGTCGTTCGAGAGAACGTGCCCGCGTTTTGTGAGTTCCGCGCCGACCGCCTTGGCGAGCGGACCGTCGAATCCTTTGACCGCGATTTTCACACTCCGGTCTAGCCGTCCCCTTTCAGGATCATTTTCGCGGTTCGCTGCGCCGAGACGATGACCGGGGTCACGCCTCCTCCGGGACGGGTCCAATGGCCGGTCAGGTAGAGGTTCCGAATCGGCGTGCGGTTGTCCGGCCGTGCTTCGTTGAGCTGATCCGGAGCCATTTCCCAACCCAGCATCGCACCTTGGTCATTCCCGGTGTAGCGATGCGAGGTCATTGCAGTCGCGCTCAAGCGCACCACTATGTGCTGGTCGAGATCGGGCAAAAGCTCGCGCAGCCTAGTGAAGATCTGCTTCTCCACGGCTGCCTTGTGCGCTTGCCAGTCCGTAATCTGGTCGAAGGGAACGGGCGTGATCTTCTGGATGATGATCTCCTGGCAACCGGGCGGCGCGATCGACGGATCGAAGCGTGTGGGCACGAAAACCTTGAAGACGTTGCGGGAGGCGTCGTCCGGGTCGAGTGATTGCCAGTGGTAGCCTTCGACTTCGGCCAGACGTTGCGGGTCCATTCCACGCAGGCCGATGTGCACCAAAAAACACGGTAGGCTTGGGCGCAGCTCGTCCAGCCTTCGCATGTACGCCTCGTCGAAAATACCGGGTGGTAGGAGGCGATGCACGGTGTGGCGCAGGTCGGCGTTGGAGACCACGACCGGGGCGCGAAAGACAAATTCCTCAGGCTCGCGCTTGCCGTACGTGCGGGCCCGCACGCCGCGCACTTCGCCATTGTCGACGACGATCTGCTCCGCGCCGAGGCAGCGTACAACTTGGCCGCCGCGGCGCGTGATGCCGCGGCCCAAGTCGTCTGCGAAACGTTGCGAGCCCCCCTTGGGATAGTAGTTGCCCAGAAAGTAGGACAGCCGCAACATCGCGTCGAATAAGAACGAGGTCTTCGACGGTAGCGACCCCCAGTGCGGCGCGTCGGCCATCAGCAGGGCCCTCAAGTGCGGGTTGCGGAAGTGTTCGCCGACTTTGTCCTGGATCGAGAACGATTCGTAGCGTGCGGCTCGCGGATTGTCGACCCCTTTGAAGTACTGCAACAAGCCGCAGAGGTACGCGCTGCGCAACTCGTCGAAGTAGCGTCCGATGGCCTCGGACTCCTCGGGGAACCATGCGCGCAACTTCGCCAGGAAGGCGTCGTAGTCTGCCGGTACGGCGAACGCGGGCAGGCCGGGCAAATGGAATTGGTCGACCGGATCCATCTTGACCCATTCGGTCGGTATCTCGAGGGCGCGGAGGATCTTGCCGGTCAGGGTCTCGGGGTTGCCCAGCAGAGGGTAGAAATGGCTCGCCGAGTCGAACAGAAAGCCCTTGCGCCGGAAGCCCGAGCAGTAGCCGCCGAGCACGGAGTGGCGCTCCATGACGAGCACTTCGAGACCGGCTTCCGCCAGTAAGTTGGCGCAGAAGAGCCCCCCAATGCCGGCGCCGATGATGATGGCGTCGACGCTCTCGGGGTAAGTCCTGCCGAAGATGGTGGGCCAAAGCGCCGCCCCCGTCTTCCAGACGAGCCCTCCATCGACGGGCAGCACCTGGCCAGTGATGTAGGCAGCCGCGTCGCCCGAGAGGAACAGCGCCAGACGGGCGACGTCGCGAGCCTCTTCGGCCTTGCCCATAGGGACCTGCGCGAGCAGCTTCTCGAGCTTCGAGGGTTTCATCTGCCCGGTCATGCCCGTGTCGATGTAGCCCGGGGCGATTACGTTCACCGGACGTCCAGCCGCCCACTCCTTTGCGAGCGCCTTGGTCAGGCGATGACGCCCTTGCATGGCCGCGCAGTAGTTGACTTGCCCCGGGATGCCCACGATGCCCGCTGCGCTGGTGATGTTGAGGACAATCCCGCCGCGCCGAATCATCCCAGGGCCAACCGCACGGCAACAGTGGAAGACACCGGTCAGGTTTGTATCTAGCACATCCTTCCAAGCCTCGGCGGACATGCGGAAGAACGCACCGTCGTTGCACCCCGCGTTGTTGATCAGCGTCTGATTGGGCCTAGGTCTTGCTCGACTTGCCCAACTGGCGCTTGAAGGACGGCCTCGAAGTCGCGGACGTCGCACGCGTAGGCTCTCGCCGCAGTCCCTCTTCAGCGAGTATGGCGACGAGATCGTCGGCGGCCTCGCCAGTTTTGGTTGAAGGTGAAGCCGACGGGATGGCCCGCTTCGAGCGAACTCCTCGACGAGCGCGCGCCCGATGCCGCGGCTTCCTCCAGTGATCAAAAGTCGACTCAGCGCCGAACCGGTTCCTTCCGTATTGCTCGTGGGCCGCGACGAACTCTCCGCTGGCAAGTGCAGCGGCCATCGAAATCTCTCCGCCAAGAATCGTGGCCGCGATGATTTCGGCGAATTTGTGGAGCCTTACAGTAGCCATAGCACCGGCACTTCCAGAGCTTCGCGCTGGGTTGCGAGAGACGTGCCGCCGCCCACAGTCGCAATGGTCAGCGCAGGCAGCGTGATGCTGGCATACAGCCCGCCAGGAGCGGGCTCGAACGAGGTGACGACGCAGGCCGCGTTTGCCACGTTTGCGACATCCTGGCCGGTTGCGATGAAGATGGCCGTCAGGCCATTCGCGGCGTGGGCGTTGTAGCCCATCGCGCCGGCCTGCAGGTGCCGACGACGGTTTTACGCCAC
Source organism: Bryobacterales bacterium (assembly GCA_041394905.1). Taxonomy (GTDB): domain Bacteria; phylum Acidobacteriota; class Terriglobia; order Bryobacterales; family UBA6623; genus RI-231. The sequence goes on from JAWKHJ010000008.1 coordinate 261,887, forward strand.
AGGTCAGCAGATCTTCGGCCGACGCATGCAGATAGAGCCTCAGAATGCGGTCAGGCAGGTACGCTCCGGCGCTCACCCACTTGCCCTTGCCGCGTGTGAATAGAGCGCCGCTGGGACGTTTCTCGGAGCACATCCCGCTGAAGAGCAGATAGTCGGCGCCAGGGTAGCGATCGCAAATCCATCGGCAGAGCCTATCCGTCGCTTTGACGATCATGTTCATGCCCTGGGCGTCGCCGGTTGAGAATCCGAAGTCCACCAAGACGCGCCGCCCCGACTGGCGGCAGGCGAGGCTCGTGAGCGCGCCGTGGCTCGTCGACTCCCGCGTTTCCGCTTGCCGGCTCGGCCAAGCGGTGGGGCAGCCAAGCGGCAAAGGCTTTGGCCGCGGCCACGTCTTCGAACGCAAACGACGGTACGGTGTGATTTTCGTCGTGTTGCAGCGCGGTCTGGACTCCGCCCGCGTGCGTCAGTGCGACAGCCCCGCGTTCATAGCTTCGGATCAGGGCGCCCTCGGTGGTCGCCATCGGCATGTAGAACAGGCCATCGGCTTCCTCGCCGTGGACGAGCAGCGGCCCAGCCACGCCGACCGGAACCTGCGCCGCACCGATCAGGTTTCTCGATGTTGCCGCTTGCATTGCTCCGGATCCGCCGAGAAAGAGCCCACAGGTGCGGAAGTTGGTGGCCGTCTTCTCTTCGAGCCAAGCGCGCCGGCGCGCGACTCCGTCGGCGTCGTGGCCTTGATTCTTTAGGCGCGGCAACAGGTCGCTCGGACCGATATCGTACGTTTTGTTCTTCAGCGGCATGAGCGAAGGACCATCGCGGCGGCGTCACCGTAAAAGCCGGCGGAGCAGACCAGCGCGTACTCGCCCGCGATCGGTTGGGTCTGCGCGGAGAGCGCGAGATCGTATTCCAGGTTCCCGCTTTGCGGTGTTGGCGGCAAGCAGCCGCGTTCCAGTGCGAGTGCAGCGACGACCGCCGCAAAGGCGCTCGAAGCTCCGAGCGTGTCGCCGATAGCGGCCTTTGGGGCGCAGGCCGGCACCTTCGCAAGGTTGGCGCCGAAGACGGACTGAAGGGCCTCGGCCTCAACCGCGTCTCCTTTCTTGCTGCCGTTCCCGGACAAGACCAGACAAGCGATTTGCTCGCGCTCGATCCCGGCGTCAGAGAGCGCCGCATGAATCTTCCGCGCGAGTAACGACGGATCGGGGTAGCCAGGAGCCCTCCACATCAGCAGCGTTTTGGGCGAAGGCGGAATTCACCCGGTGTGGCTAGTCCGGTGCGCCCGCGCTTGGAAGGCTGTTTGTCGTTTCAAGGAGGAACAATGCCGAGGCTTCCCCCAGTGTGAGCCCTGTGCGATCCGATGCGAACGGGCGTGCAGCGCCGTCCGTGGCGAGCAAGCCATTCGCGGCCAGACCCTCGTAGGTCTGCGGGCAGAGCTCTTCCACGCCGCCGGCGAGCGAACCTCCGCACGCCCCAGCGCGGGTTGCGCGCAGCGTAGGCGGTGGCGGCTGACCTTGTCCGCTGAGGATGGTGGAGTTAGCGAAGCTGGTGTTTGATCGCCGTTTGGCCCGCCGCGGCATTGATCACGGTCCGGCAAAGCCCATTGGGCTGACGTAGCTCGGACCGTCGGTGATGCGCTCCAATCAAATTCGACGATGCTGGTCGCTCCGCCGAGCATCGTTCCCGCTATAGACCCGTCGCTTCCGGGCTCTCGGCAAGCCGCCGTTGCGCGGCGCGCCAAATGGCTGGCGACCGCCAGCAGACGCGCGCAACGGTCGACGCCCGGTTCCCTTTTGCCCAGCCATGGCTGGGGCGAAAAGTCGTGGATCTCGCCGACGAGCGGTGCGTCCGGCGGCAATTCTAGACCCCAGGCCGCAATCGCCGCGGTACAAAGCTTCTGCAAAGTCTTCGATGCCCACAGGCGTGACGGCTGCCAACGCGGAGACGACGATGCTTGGTTTCTCAGACAAAGAGCGCCTCGTCTTCCTACTGCATTCGCGTCAAGCACAGACAGGCGTTGTTGCCGCCGAATGCGTACGCGTTGTTGAGCACCGTTGAAGGATGGGTCTCGCGCGCCTGGTTCGGCACGTAGTCGAGATCGCACTCCGGGTCCGGCTCCTCATAGTTCATCGTGGGCGGGATAACGCCTGTATGAAGCGCGAGTGCGCAGGCTGCGGCTTCAATCGCGCTGGCGGCCCCCATGGTGTGCCCGAGCATCGACTTGATCGAGCTCATCGGGATCTTGTAGGCCTGTTCGCCAAACAGAGCCTTCATGGCAACCGTCTCGACGCGATCGTTCGTGGGCGTTCCCGTGCCGTGTGCGCACACGTAGTGCACTGCGTCGAGGTTGATCCGGCTCTCCTTTAAGGCGGCGGCCATCGCGCGCACGGCGCCGTCGCCCTCAGGATGTCCCGCGGTCATGTGGTGAGCGTCACAGCTCAGGCCGCAGCCGGCGACCTCGGCATAGATACGCGCACCGCGACTTCTTGCGCGCTCGGCGTCTTCGAGTACCAGCACCGCCGCGCCTTCGCCTGGAATCATGCCGAGGCGGTTCTTGTCGAACGGCTGGCAACGCTCGGGGGCGATCGCGCCCAGGCGTGCGAAACCGGTGTAGGTAATGCGCGAGAAGGGATCCGCTCCTCCAGCTAGCATGACCGACGCCGAGCCGGCGCGAATCAAGTCCGCCGCGTTGCCAATGGCGTAATTGCCCGCTGCGCAAGCGGTCGGAATCATCGAGCAGGGGCCAAAGACCTCGATCTCCCGAGCGACGCGGCCCGGCACGACCGCGCAAGGGTAATTTGCGAATACGCTTGGCGCTACGGGTTCACCGTCGTCGGCCTTGCGATGGTCGTTGTAGCGTTCGACCTCGAGCGGCTCGCCAGTCGTCGTGCCGAGGCACACTCCCGTCGTGAGGCGCTCAGCGTCGGTGAGGGTGAGGTCGGCGTCGGAGACAGCCATCTTCGCCGCGGCGGCCGCCATTTGTGCGCAGCGGCCCATGCTCTGCGGCGCTTGTCGGGTTAGATGCTCTTCGGGCTGAAAGTCCCGCACCTCTCCGCCGCAATGCACGGGAAAGGCCGACGTGTTGAACGCCTGGACCGGGCCGATTCCGCTCCTTCCTTCGAGCAGGCCGCTCCAGAGCGCCTCGACGCCGGTACCAATCGGACTGATGACTCCGATTCCAGTGATGACGACGCGTCGCATTCCGGTTCGAAGTTAGCTCGCCTTTGCTTGCTGGATGTGCCGCATGACGGCGTCGACGGTTTGATCGATGTTCTCGAGCGCCAGGAACTCTTCCTCCGGCACCTCGATGCGAAACTTTTTGTCGACGGCGACCATGATCTCCATGGCCATCAGCGAATCCATGTCGAGCTCTTCCTGGTAGTTTGCATCGTCGCGGATCTCATCCGGCTCGAGCTCGGTCACTTCGGCGACCAAGCGGCGAATTTCTCCGCGAATGTCATTTGGGGTCAACATGAGAGCTGTTTCTCCTTATGAATCAAAAATCTCGCTGATCGCACGAACGTCTATTCCGTTCCGGTTCGTACAGGCTCGCCGCTGCCTTCCTCGATGGTCGTCAAGCGGTTAATTCGGACCGAAAACTCTTCCTGTTTCCTGCTCGGCCAGGTCACCGTCACGCGGTCTGCCTTGGCGGCCTCGCCGAGGCCGAAGTGCAACTGGCGCGTCGACTGGGCGGCGTAGCCGTTACCCGCGTCGACCGTCCGCGCCTGCACGAGCCGTCCGGTTTGCACCCTCACGCGAGCGCCAATCGCCGACGGTGGACCATGCTTGGCCACGAGTCGCAGTTGCAGCCAGTTTGCTCCGTTCTCTGCCACACCGCGATAAAGGAACGGTCTCTGCCCGACGTTTGTCTGGATGAAATCGAGCCGGCCGTCATTGTCGAAATCCGCCACAGCCACGCCGCGGCCGTCCCGATCGTTGTCGACGCCAGCGCGCTTCCCGATCTCTTCAAAGACGGTTCCCTCGCGGTTCCAGAACAGCTTCGAGCGCTGGTAGCCGCTCCATGACATCGTGCCGATCTTGGGCCAGGTTTGGAGATCCGCGAAATCAACGCCACGTCTTGTGATCACCGGCACGATCGCCAGGACGTAGTTGCCGTCGTCTCCAGAGCGCATCCCATTGGTCGCGAACAGGTCGAGCCAGCCGTCGTTGTCGAAGTCGGCGAACTTCGCGGACCATCCCCAGCGCGTATCGCAGGTTTGCGTCTCACGCGAGACGTCGAGAAACGTGCCGTCGCCGACGTTGTGCCAGAGCATGTTGCACTCACGCATGTACTCGTCGGTGATGTTGGTGACATAAATGTCGAGCCACCCGTCGTTGTCGTAGTCGCCGAGCTCCGCGTTCATGCCCTTGCGCGTATCACGGCCGATTGCGTGCTCGGTTACATCGCGAAAACCCCGACCCCTGTCGTTGAAATACATGCGGTCGGTCCCATAGTCCGCTGCGGCGTAGATGTCGAGATCGCCGTCGTTGTCCAGGTCTCCGGCGGCCACGTCGAGCACCCAACCGGAGTAGCCGTCCAGACCCGTCGCTTTGGTCTGGTCGCGGAACTTCCCGCCGCCCTCGTTGCGCCACAGGGAAAGGCCGCCCCCGTTCGTCGCGTTGTCGAGATCGTTTGGCAGTACGCGGGTGGTGGTGAGGTCGGTTAAGTCGACCGGTTGAAAGTAGTTGCCGAAGAGCAGATCGAGACGGCCGTCCTCGTCGTAGTCGAAGGCGATCACCGCGATCGAGTTGGCGAAAGTATTCAATCCCGATTGTTTGGTCACATCGCGAAAGCGGCCATCACCTAGGTTCTTGTACAAGACCGGCGTACCGAACCGCGCCAATACCAAGTCCTCCCAGCCGTCGTTGTCGTAGTCGAACCACAGCGCATCGCTGACGATGGCGGAGTCGGTGTTGCCTGCGGCGACGCCCGCTTCGGCGGCGACATCGGTGAAGTGCATCTTGCCGTCATTGCGGTAGAGGTGGTTCGGCAGTCCCGCCTCGGAGTCGGTCAAGAACAAGTCGTCGTCGCCGTCTCTGTCGAAGTCCCCGACCGCCACTGCCGCTCCGCCGGAGGTAAACATCTCGAGAACCTCGGAGTGCGGCCCATGGAATGTCCGTGTGTGGTGCGGCGCGGTCAGTCCGGCCGACTCGCCTACTTCGACGAATCGCACGGGAGTCTCGGGCGAGCCGGCGTTGGCCCGGCTTAGCCAAACGGCGAGCGCGAGCGCGACCGTCTTTGCAAGCGAAAATCTCACTCGCCTTCCCAGAGCTCCTTCAAGCTCGTATCGACACGCTTGTTCGGATCGAGCTCATCTCCCAGGTAGCGATCCATCCCGGCGTCGTCTTCGATGAGCGCCAAGCGTTCGACGAGCTTCGGGTTGTTGGGATATCGTTCGAGCCCTTCGCGCCACACCTTGACGGCAGCTTCGTGCTGGTTCGACTTCCAATACCCGTCGCCGAGCGAGATGAAGGTCCGGACTTGATAAGGCTTCAACTGCGGCTCGGCGCGTTGCATCTCCATGGCGCGTTCGAGGTCTTTGACTCCGAGCGGCGCCCGGCCGAAGACCACAGGCCAGAATAGATAGCTGTTGCCGCGGGTGTAGAGATTGAGCCACACCGGTTTCAACTCGACCGACTTGGTGAAAGCTTCCAGCGCGCGTTCCGCCAGGATGACCTGCGTAATGGAGCCAACCGCGGGAACCTTGTCGACGTAGGCAAAACCGAGGTTGAGGTAAGCGTTGGAGGCCTCCGGGTTCTGCTCGACGAGCGTTTCGAACAGCTCGATTGCCTGATCGTAAGCCTCGGCCTTGATTACTGCTTGACGGTACTCCGCGCCGAGGCGAAGGTCGTCCGGCGCACTCTTCAGGCGCACTTCCAGCGGTGCGAGGGCGGCCGCCGAGTCGCCGGCTTGCGCCAAACCGCAGGCCGCGACCGCCAGCATCGACAATGCGAGTTTCCGATTCAGAGATCTCATTCGCTTATTCCTCGCTCGCCTTGTCGTAGAACATGGCGCTTGTCGACTCGGAGCCCACTGAAACTTTGGCGGCTGCCATCGGGCCAGCGCACGTCGATTGCGTCGACCTTGGTTTGTGCTCCCAGCCCGAAGTGGACCGCCGTGCTCGATTGGCCTGCGAAGCCGTTGCCTCCATCTACGAAGCGCATTAAGGTTACGTCGCCCGCACGCAAGTGAATCTGGGCTCCAATCGCCTCGGGGTTGCCCGCCTTGCCAACGAGACGGAACTGGATCCAGTGGCCGCGGCCTTCGATCTGGTTGCGGTAGAGGATCGGCGCCGAGCCCGCGTTGGTCGCAACCAGATCAACGGATCCGTCCTGGTCGAAGTCCACGACTGCAAGCCCACGGGCGTCAGCTTTGGAGTCGAGATGGTAACGAGCGGCCGTCTCGAGGAAGCTCCCGTCGCCATCGTTGTGGAACAGCATCTTCGTCTGGTAGCCGCTCAGGCTTTTGTTTCCCATCGGAGGCCACTTGCGCACATCGGCGAAATCGCCTTCGTTTTGCACGATCATCTGGAAAATATCCGGAACGTAGCTCTCGTTACCCGCTGACACCCAGCCGTTCAGCACGTAGAGATCGAGCCAGCCGTCGTTGTCATAGTCGAAGAACTTGGCAGCCCATCCCCAACCCGTTCGCGCCGTGCCGGTCTCCTTGGCCACGTCGAGGAATCGCCAGTCCCCCAGGTTCTTCCAGAAGAAGTTCCCCTCGCGCATGTAGTCGTCGAAGATATTGGTGACGTAGATGTCGAGCAGGCCGTCGTTGTCGTAGTCGCCCCAGTCCACGTTCATGCCCTTCTTGGTGTCGATGCCGATGGCGCTCTCGCTAACATCGGTGAAAGTTCCGTCTCCATTGTTGCGGAAAAGATGATCGGGTCCGAAATCAACGGCTGCATAGATGTCGTCATCTCCGTCTTGGTCGGCGTCGGCGTGGCCGAGATCGAGCGTCCAGCCGTGGTAGCGCAGCCCGGCGGCGTCGGTCACATCGGTGAATTTGCCCTTGTCGTTGCGGTAGAGCGTCATGCCGCCGCCATTCGCGGCTGTCTCGAAACTTTCTGGGAAAAAGCGCGGCGAGTCAGGTTCGAAGAGATCAACAGGCTGGAAGTAGGCGCCGACGGCAAGATCCAGATCGCCATCCCGGTCGTAGTCAAACGCGATCGCCGTGATGGAATTGCTTAGCTCGCCCAAGCCAGCTTGGCGGGTTACGTCGCGAAATGTACCGTCGCCGAGGTTCTCATAGAGAGCGTCGCTGCCGAATCGAACCAGCAGCAGATCGGGGTATCGGTCGCCGTTGTAGTCGAACCAAAGTGCATCGGCGCACGCGTTGTGCGCGTCGTTCGCGTCGGCGACGCCGGCGGCCTCGCCGACTTCTGTAAATCGAAAACCTCCGTCGTTGCGATACAGATGATTCTTCGATCCGTCCTCTGAGCTCGTGAGGTAGAAGTCGTCGTCGCCGTCCTGGTCAAAATCGGCAACCGCGACGGCGGAGCCCAGAGCGGTGTAGCCGGCCATGATTTCGGAGTATTGGTTCCGAAACGTACGATTCTTGTGGGCGTGGGTGACACCTGCCGTCTTGGTGACATCGACGAATCCCTGTCCGGCAACCGCCGAGGCGCAGCAAGCAATTGCGAGCATGAGCCCGAGCGCCCTCATTGCCGGCCCTCCTTGGCGAATGAAGAGTGGAAACCGGGTAGGATCTTCGTCGAGAGCGGGATCTCCACGACCGGCCCGGCGGCGAGATCATGTGCACGGAACAGCGCAAAGCCGCATCTCCCGCCGACTGCTTCGGGCCGAAAGACTTCGACGATGACGACGGCTTCTTCCGGCGTTGGCCCGGCCACATACGCCGGCTCGCCTCCAAAATGCTCTCCCTGCGGAAGGGTGAAGCAGTCGACGTCGTCTCCTGACGAACTCATCCGGACGAGCTGATCGAAGAACTTGCGTCCCGGAGCGCCTGCGGCGGAGATGCCCAAGCACCAAAACTGATCGTAAGCCTTGCCAACCAGCTCGGGGTCGATGCTTGGAAAGTCCGGCGCCGCATCGTAACCGGCCAATGTTGCGTTGGTGGCTTCGCCGGTTTCGAGGTTCACGGCGTATCGCACGACCCGGCCTTTGGAAACGTCCGCGAAAAGGTTCGGCAGGGGGTGGTATTCCGCGTAGAGCGGGCGCTCGTAGAGGATCAGATCGACGACCAAGGTCTCGGCCTCTTCGAAGGCGTTGATCATGTGCAGGCAGTAGCCTTCGTCCACCCGGATTCGCTTCGGCTCCGCTCCTTTCGTGCGGGGAACGAGCAGCAGCTCCGACGGGCGGCGTGCGTCAAACTCGAGCGCGTCCAGCAGCGTTCCACCTGCGAGCAGCCTTTCTACATGCATCAAGTAGGGGCCGGCGTGGAAGACAGCGAACCTTGGCGCGAGCGCGAAATCGTGAATCGTGTAAGGCGCGTCGAGGGGCTGACGGCGACGGGAGACGCGCCGCCCATGCTTGTCGAATTCGTACAGCGTCAGCGTGGTGCGATCCGCGGCATAAGCGACTCCGAAGTTGAATAGATGGCCGCTCGTCGGGTCGATCTTCGCGTGAGCGGCGAACGGGCTGACCTCGTTGAGCGCGCCGCCGAAGTCGAACTCCCCGGGTCTCGAGTGTAACCGGATCGAGCTCGAGCGGCAGCGACTGTTCCCGAGCGCGAGCAACGTCCCGGCAAATGGTTGTACCGATACGTTCACCGGCGGCTCGAGCATCAAGTTTCGGCGCAGCCGGTCTCCTTCGAAACGCGTACCGAAGGCGCGATAGAGGGCGCGGCCCTCTCGTGTTTCGTCAGTGCGCTTCCGTGTGCCTACGAAGCGGCTCGCGAAATGCGTCGTCCCATCTTCGAAGCGCAGCGCCGCCACCATGCCGTCGCCGTCGAGCCAATGTTGGTATCGCACCTTGCCGAGGCCGAAGCTGGCCGGGCCGTTGACGTAATAGGCTCCGCGGAGCCACTTCGGTAACGTACCCTCGATCTCCGCAATGGTATAGGCCGCTTCCTGTGCTGGTTCGGCGAACAGCGCGTCGAGCGTCGGGGCGTGGTCGATGGCTAGGGCAGGGGACGATCGGGTCAACGGACGGACTCCAACACGTGCTTGCCGCTCGTAAATTCATCCAAAGCGAACGGATCCAACCGCCAAGGGTAGTCAGCCCCCGCTCCTAGGCCGAGTTCCGATGCGCCGGCCAAACGCTCCAAGTCGAGCTCGAGCTTGCGTACCTTCAATCCTCCTACGAAGGAGGGGTCCAGGCGTAATCGGGAGTTTCCCGTGATCTCCGAGCTGACATGGGCGGCGATGAACCGAGCGAATTCCCTTAGGCGGTCTAAGTGGCGGTCCAGCGTCTCGATCGCCTCCTCCGCGCTCAGGCCCGTTTCGTAAAACAAACGCTCAGACTCTCTCAACGGAGTGATGTCGTAAAGGTCCTTGAGGATCGGCCGCGACGATGCCGATCCATACCGCTTCTTCCACTGGTAGTAGTCGCTGAGATAGCGCTGCAGTCCGCGGTTCATCGCACCCAGCGCAGCAAACCGCCGCAGGAACTGGCGCACGAACGAGACATCGGCAAACAAGCCGTTGACGCCCGGCAAGACGTAGAAGCCGAAGTAGACGGCGAGCTCCCAGCTGTACTTGAGCGTGAACGTCTCCTGGTCGCCCAGGCAGTCGTAGCTGACAGCGTACGAGGGGACGTAAGCGTCGTACATCGTGCGGAGAAATACATCGAAGGTGCGGCAACGCTCTTCGAGACCTGCATCGTCTCCGCGGCGAATGCAGTCGGTGATGATCGTGTTATGGATGGCGATCAGATCCGTCGCCGGGCTGTATAGCGGGTCGGAGAATCGCGCGGCTTCGCCGGTCGCGGCCCAACCCTGTGCACTCAACGCCGAGCGGCAATCGTAGGAAAAGTCGAGCAGGCGTCCTTCGTCGACGATGCGCCGCTGGGGCAGGTCGCGCGCTAGCGCCGGCCACTTCGCACTGGCGTAATCGAGCATTTTGCGGCCTGTCGAGACCGCGTTCGCGTCCACCGTTTCGCGGTCATAGACCAGCCCCAAGCTGGTCTTGCCATGCAGCGGGATGACCCAGAGCCACTCGCTCTCGGCACAAAAGTGGTTCGTGGCAAGGAACTGCGGGAAATGACCGGTCTGGCGCCGCCGAGGGTCGTGGCGGACTTCGCTGGGCGTACGAGAGGTCAACTTTTCGATGTCGACCAGTCCGTCGACCCAACACCACGTCGACGCATGGCGGATCGGGCTCGGCTTCTCGATCTCCAACTTCCGGCGCAGCACGCCACCGCGACCGGCGGCGTCCACCACCCATCGCGCTTCGGCGCGCCCATCGGCCCAGCGCACTTCGTGCGGACCGTCTTCGGCGAGCTCGACATCGAGTCGGCGGGCGCCGAGCACGGCGCGAAAGCGCTTGTCGGCGCTGTTCTGCTCCAACAGGTACGCTTCGAGCAGGTTGCGGTCCAACTGAAAGGTTGGGATGTTCGAAAGCGTACGGATAAACGAGACGGAATAGTCTTCGATCGACTGGTTGTCACAGTCCGGCGTAGGCCAGTGGAAGCGCAGGTTGTATTTGAGGAAGTGCCGCGTGAAAAGGTGCTCTTCGAGTTGGAGAACCTTGCTTAGGTAGTACCCGCCAAGCTGGACTAGGGACTCGCCAACCTTCTGGTGGGGGCCGGGGAGCTGGTCGCGGTGGTCAACGAGCAGGACCGTCGAGTCGGTTTCGAGCAGAAGCTGCCGCGCGAGCGTAAGTCCTGCCAAGCCTCCGCCGAAAATGATGACATCCCAACGGCCGAGATCGTCCGCGCGCAATACTCCGAATGCTACCACGGCGCTCGAGAGCAGGCGCTAAGGGAAAGCGCTGACACTAGAGGCGGGTAATCGAGGTCCTGCGCATGTACTCGGAAAGCACGTTTGCGCCGAGCGATCCTCCGCCGTTTCCGCTGTTTCGGATTCCTAGGTACGGAATGCCCGGCATGAGGAAGTTCTGTGTATTAATCCACACGGTGCCGCACTCGAGACGCTCGCCCAGAGCCGTCGCCTTGTCTGCGTCGCTCGACCACACACTGTTTGCCAGTCCGTAGTCGGAACGATGCACCAAATCCACGGCTTCGTCTTCGCTGTCGAACGGCAAGAGGTACGCGACCGGCCCAAAAATCTCCTCGTTCGCGGCAATGTTCTCAGCCGGTCCGGTCAGTAAGGCCGGTCGGACGAAGAAGCCGGGTTGGCCTTCCAATAGGCCGTCCCATAGAAGGGCTGTGGCGCCATCATCCAGCGACTGGCTGATCAGGCTCAGCACACGGTCGCGTTGACGTTGGCTGATCAGTGGTCCCATGCGCGTCTTCAGATCGCTCCAGTAGCCGATGCGAACTGCGCGCAACCGCTCGCGCGCCTGCTCGACGAACGCGTCGAAGAGCGATCGATGAATGATCCAACGTGTCGCTGTGCAGCAGACCTGTCCCGCATTCATCGTGAGCGCACGAACTAGCGCTTTGACCGTCGCTGGGCCATCGGTGTCGAGCACGACCGCCGCCCCTTTGCCGCCCAACTCGAGCTTGGTCGGTACCAGGTTCCTTCCACAGGCCGCGGCCACGGAACGGCCGACCTCGGTCGAACCCGTGAAGCTCATCCGCGCCAGGCAGGGATGCGCCGCAAGCGCTGCGCCGGTGGTCTCGCCCTCGCCGGGAACAATGTTCAGCACTCCTGCCGGCAACCCCGCCTCGGCGGCGAGTCGCGCGATGTAGAGCGAGCTCAACGAGGCTTCTTCGGCTGGTTTGACCACGACTGCGTTTCCGGCTGCAAGCGCTGGAGCGATGTTCCACCCGAGCAGAACGATAGGGAAGTTCCAGGGGATGATGACCCCGCAAACGCCGGCCGGCGCGTCGAAGGTATACGCCTTGGCCGCCTCGGATTCGATGGGTATGCGCTGCGGTGAGCGCTCGGCTAGGTCGGCGTAGTAGGCCAGAGTCTGTGCAAAGTGGGCGATGTCCGCCAGGGCCTGTGCCAGCGTTCGGCCCGTATCGAGACACTCGATCTCCGCCAGCGTCTTGCGATGCGTGCCCGCCAACTCCGCCAGCCGGCGCAGCACCCTCGCCCGCTCGGCCGGCGAGGCCCGAGCCCACGGACGCTTCCGAAACGCCTTCGCGGCTGTCTCCACGCCCTGGTTGACGATCTCACCGTCCCCGGGGTGGAACCTGGCGAAGGGCTCGCCCGTTCCAGGATCGACGCACTCTATCCAGTCGCCGCCGTGAACCACGAAGCGGCCGTCAATCCACGGTCCCAGCGAGCCTTCCGACAGGAACTCGCGAACGGCTGCGGCTTGTTGCATCAGGATGCTCCTAGGGTAAAGCGGACCAACTCGTATGGGGAAGCTCGGAGCCTGGCATAGGTCATCGACCAGCTCCTTCTCTCCCGACTACTCTGCAGCGCCCGTCGGGCTGAACACCCCAAGGATGGAGTCCGAGCGAGACTGGGTTTCCATCTACCGTTTTGAATCCGCTGCGGGCGCCCTCTCTCCAAGTGAATCTGCAGAGGAGTGGAAGGGCTATTGCGCGAAGCTGGCTGTCCCGCAAAGCGAACATTTCACATGGACCAGAAGACTTCGTTTGGTAGCGCGCCGTACCTGGCTCACATCGGGATGGGCCGAGCGACCGAGATGAGGCGTATTGGTGTCAACTGGCCGGCTTCGGGGCGTTGGGCGTCCTACGCAGGCGAGCTCAAGCAAATGAACGTTCTAAGGGATCCGGACTAGCCGGGCGACTGGTCGTCGCGGGGCGGATGGCGGTTCTGTTGCGCCTGTCCAGGTCTTATGTTGTGATTGGGATCAGTCGCCGTGCAGCGGCGCGAGAGGGAAGGGCAGTGAGACCAAAGCAATACTTGATCGCCATCGCTGCGATGGCCTGCGCATTCCAGACCGCGAACGCCGAAAGGCGGCCGATGCCCGCGAAGCTGACCGTGCAGCAGGCTGTTCAGATGGCTTTGGCCGTGAATCCACAGATCCGGCGGGCCGAGGCGGCGGTCAATGCAGCCCGGGCGGATCTCGGGATGGCCCGCGCCGATTTGTTGCCGACGGTGATGCTGACCAGCTACCAATCGGTGCAAACCGTGAACCTGCGCGCCGCGGGCATCGACAGCTCTACCTTCCAGGGTTTCGGTGGACAAGCTATCCCCGAGTTGTTCGGTCCGTTCGGCACGTTCGACGGTCGTGTGCAGCTCGATGCCGACGTCTTGAACTTGCCGCGCCAACTGCGGGAGCGCGCCGAACGCTCGCGCGTCGAGTCGAAACTCTCGGAGACGGGGAATGCGCGTGAGTTGATCGCCACCCAGGTCGTCTCTCAATACATCGATGCCCTCCGTGCGCAGGCCTTTGAAGCCACCGCCGTGCAGCAACTCGCTTCCGCGAGAGCGTTGCTGACCATCACTGCCGACCGCTTCCAGCAGGGCGTTGCCAGCGGCCTCGACCAGCGCCGCGCGCGGGCTCAAGCGGCGGCGGCGCAACAATTTGTCTATGAGGCGCAGACAGCGCTCGAGGCGGCGAAGCTCAATCTGGCCCGTAGCCTCAACGCCGAGATTACTTCCAACTACGAGCTCGCTGACATCGACCTCTACTTCGACGCCCGCGCCGTCGATGCTGCCGCCGCCGTGCAATCGGCGCTCGCCGCGCGCCCCGACTACAAGGCCGCTCAGGCCGCAGTCGCCTCGGCTCGCAGCAACGTTCGCGCGACGCAGATGGCGCGCCTGCCCAAGCTCACGTTTCATGCCGATTATGGCCGCAGCGGGCGTACGGTGAGCACGACAAAGTCGACCTACAACGTTCGCGGAAACGTGGCGATCCCGATCTACTGGGGCGGCCGTGCAGAGGCCCTGCGTACCGGCGCCAATTCGGCGCTCCAGGAGGCGGAGGCGAGCCTTGAGGCCATCGAATCCCAGGTCGAGATGGACGTGCGCGTTGCGATCTCCGCGGTCGATTCCGCTCGATTGCAGACCCAAGCCGCGAAGGAGGCTGTTAGCCTTCTCGAGGAGGAGAAGGATCTGAGCCTGACCCGCTTTCAGGAAGGCTTTACCGACAACAGCGAGGTCGTCGTGGCGCAGGAACGTTTGGCCCGCGCCGAACAATCGCGCATTCGCGCGTTGTTCAACTTGAATATGGCTCGCATCGCGCTGCATCGCGCCGTGGGCGATGCCGCTGCCAAGTACAGCGGCATCGGAAACTAATTGGTCCTTTGGTGTCCATGCTGATGTCGTTTGTTCTTTCGTTCCGAACCTTCCTGCCCGTCGTTCTTGTTGCATTGGGGTTCGCCGGCTGCCGGCCCCAACAGGAGCAGGCCACCGCCGATGCCGTCCATGTCAGCGGACGCATCGAAGGCGATGAAGCGCGGATCGCCTCCAAAGTTCCTGGCCGCATCGCTGGCGTACTGGTGCGTGAAGGCGATCCGGTTACGCAGGGGGGCGAGCTCATCCGCATCGCGTCCGAGCAAATTCTGGCACGCCGCGACCAGGGCGAGGCGATGGTCTCGGCCGGCGCCCGCCAGCTCGAGCGGGCGCGACTGCAGGTGCCGCAGCTCGAAGACAAAGTGCGGCAGTTGAAGCTACGCGAGCGGCAGGCTGAGGTGGAGGCGACGGGTCGCGTTGCGCAGGCCGAGGGCGCGCTCGCGGCCGCCAAAGCGAACCTTGCCCGTTCCGAGAGCGAGTTTGCGCAGGCCGACGCCGATGCCGAGCGTTTTTCGCGCCTTGCTGCGAAAGAGGCGATTCCCGTCCAAGCCGCTGAGCAGCAGCGCGCCAAGCGCGAGGCTCTCGCCGCCGTCGTGCAAGCCGCGAAGGACCAAGTGGCTGCCGCACAGGGTGCGCTCGAAGCCACCCAAGCCGCCAAGCACAACGCCGAAATTCTGGCCACCGAGCGCGCCGCCGCTGAGCACCAAATCGAAGAAGCCAAGAGCGCCATCCGCGCCGCAGCCTCCGAGGTCGACGCTGCTCGCGCAATTGCCGCCCAGGGTGAAGCCGATGCCGCCGATCTGGTCATTCGGGCGCCGTTCTCCGGCGTCGTTGTCACGCGCGCGGCCGAACCGGGCCAGGTTGTCGCACCGGGCCAAACGTTATTGACCATCGTCGACCCCAAGTCGCTTTACCTGCGAGCGTTCGTGCCCGAAGCCCTGATCAGCCGCGTACGTGTTGGTCAATCCGCTGAGGTCTTCCTCGACGCCGCCCCCGATCGCGCCCTGAAGGCGACCGTCATGCGCATCGACCCGCAAGCGATGTTTACGCCAGAAAATACCTACTTCCGCGATGAACGCGTTCGGCAAGTCGTCGGGGTCAAGCTGCTGCTCTCCGATGGCAGTGGTGCGGCCAAATTGGGAATGTCGGCGGAGGGGCGCATCTTGACCGGCGCGGCGGAATAAACTCCCGTGAGCATCGCCATCCGCTGCGAACGTCTGTCGAAGATGTACTTCGAGGGTACGAAGGACGCCGTCCTCGCCCTCAAGGCCGCTACGTTCTCCATCGGCGAAGGCGAGGTCTTCGGCATGATCGGCGCCGACGGGGCGGGCAAGACTACGACGTTCAAGATGCTCTCTGGCGTCATGGATCCAAGCGCCGGTAAGGTCGAGATTCTCGGCCGCGGTCCGCGCCAGAGCCAGTCTCAGATCGGCTATCTCACGCAGCCGTTCAGCCTGTACCAGGATCTGTCGGTCGACGAGAACATCCGCTATGCCGCCGCCATGCGGGAAGTTCCGGTCGAGAAGGCCCATGAGCGGGCGTCGCGTTACCTCGAGACCTTCGGCATGTCCGCCTTTCGTGGGCGCTTGGCGGGGCGTCTCTCCGGCGGCATGAAGCAAAAACTGGCGCTTGCTTGCTGTCTGGTCTCGGCGCCAAAGATTCTGCTGCTCGATGAACCGACGACCGGCGTCGATCCAGTGAGTCGCCGTGAATTTTGGGACGCTCTTGCCACGCTGGCCAGCCACGGCATGACCATCGTCGTCGCCACTCCCTATCTCGACGAGGCCGAACGCTGCACGCGCGTAGCCTGCTTGGACGACGGTGAGATCCTCGACATCGACACCCCTGCGCGCTTGCGCTCCAAGCTCGGCCTCACGCGCCTGTCCATCCACGCCGCTCAGCTCAACCAAGCCCGCAAGCTGTTGACCGCCCAAGACGTGGCCAGCGGGGTCGTACACGACGTGCAACGCTTCGGCGATCGCCTCGACGTGATGGTGAGGCGCCCCGACGAGGACGAGCCGCTGGTTCTGGAGCACTTGGATGCGGCGGGAATTGCGGTGGATCTGTGCCAGCGGGCGCGGCCGACGCTCGAGAACGCTTTCGTCTCCATGCTTCGCGAGCGTCGTCTCGAGCGCGACCCCGAACCACTGCCGGGCCGCGGAAGCGCCCGTCCAGCAGCGTCCGGCGACGAGATGGCGCTCTCCGTCACTGAGCTCAACAAGAAATTTGGTGATTTTCGCGCCGTCAAGGACCTCAGCTTCGAGATTCGCCGCGGCGAAATCTATGGACTGCTCGGAGCCAACGGCGCCGGCAAGACTACGGCGATCAAGATGATTTGCGGCCTGCTGGCGGCAACCAGCGGACGCATCAGCCTGCTGGGGCGCTCGCGCCGTCTGCGCGCCGCCGACTTGCGCGCGCGCATCGGCTACAAGTCGCAGAAGTTTAGCCTGTACGATGACCTGACCCTCGAGCAGAATCTCGAATTTTACGCTTCCGTCTACGGCATCCCCGCTGAGCTCAAGGAGCCGCGCAAGCGCTGGGCGCTCGCCGCCGGGTTGGAAGGCCAGGGCAAGATGCTCACCGGGAAGCTTCCAGGCGGCTGGCAGCAACGCGTGGCGTTCAGCGCGTCGTTGATGCACGAGCCCGAGCTCGTCTTGCTCGACGAGCCAACCTCGGGCGTCGATCCGCTCGCACGCCGCGCGATGTGGCAGATGATCGACGACATCGCATCCCACGGCGCCGCCGTGCTGGTCGTGACGCACTACCTCGAAGAGGCCGAGCAGTGCAATCGATTGGGCTTTATGGTCGACGGTGCGATGGTTGCGCAGGGCTCGCCCACGCAGATCAAGCGTTCGATGCATGGCGGTGTCGTCGAAGTGGAGACCGCCGACCCTGTGCGTTCGATGCATCTGCTCCGCGAGCCGTTCGGCGAAGCCAACGTCTCGCTGTTTGGCGACCGTCTGCACGTATTCGCAGCCGACGTCCAGGCGGCGCAGGCCCGCATTCGTTCGACACTAACTGACGGCGGCGTCGCCATCAGCGCTATCGATATCTCGGACCTCGGCCTCGAAGACGTCTTTCTACGCCTGAGCTACAAAGGCCG
>JAWKHJ010000009.1:0-234984 GCA_041394905.1 Bryobacterales bacterium
TCCCTGCCCCTAAGCCGGAAATCCAGCGCCCTTTGCGGTCGGTGACCGTGACGTCGAGGACCACGCGGTCAACGTCAACGGCGATGGTGAAATCGTTCCGCGCTTCCGATGGCGCCTGTTGTCCAAAGACGACGGCAACGGCCAAAAGCCCCAACACAACGGAGAATGCCCCAGCGCTCAAATCGAGCGCCGGGGTCTTCTCTCGTTTCGTTGCGGGCGTCAGGGCCATAATTTGCGTTTCGACCGTTTAGCTCTTGCGAACCTTGCGGACTGCTGCCGACGCGCCAAGCGAACCGAAACCGATCAATGCAAGCAGCATGCCGAAACCGGCCGTCTGCGGAAGCTCGGGCGGGGTCTGGCTGCGTTGCATCGGCTCAGGAAGCGGGGAAGCAGGCTGGGCCTGTGCAAGCTCCGTGCGGTCCTGGTTGCGTTGGTCGTTATTCGCCACGTAGTCATCACGCAGCACGAAAGGTTTCGTCTGGTCCGCCGTCTGGTTCTCCGCGAATCCCGACTCGTAGTCCTCGCGCGTCTCACGCGTCGGAGTCACTACGGTCACCTGCGTCTCGCGCACGACCGGCTTGGTCGACTGCGGCGTCTGCATCACGTTCCGGTGCGAGCTCGCGGCAAGAGCCGAAGCGCGGCCTTCCGGATAAGCGAATTCCTGGCCAAAGTTGTCGCCAGGGAAGAACCAAGCGCGCATGGCCGGCGGCTGGCCCGCGGGCGTCTCGTACCAAGCGAATTCCGTGTCGCCGGTGGGCTGCAGGCGTTGGTTCGGAATGGCGATCACGGTCGAGATGACTTTGTCTTCCCGGCCGTTGAGGAATTGCACGATGTGGCGATTCGACTGCGAATCGACCAGCTTCATCACGTATTTGCCAGGCTGCAGAACCGCGCCGGGGACTTCGATGGCTTTGTTGACGGTCAAGTAGGTCTTTTTGTTCCACTCGCTCGCCGAAGCGGGTGCTCCGGAGAGCGCAGCGAGAGCGATGCCCGCGAGGGCCGCTGTCAGTATGCGTAGTTTCATTTCGTTTTCTCTCCTTAGGGCCCGGTCAGCGCCGGGAATCTACAAGTTGGAGAGATAGAAGCGGGCGGCTGTTACACGCAGACGGCTTACCGTGAAGTGCGTAACCTTACCCTCGAGAGCCGAGGCTAGGAGTAGAGATGCTCGCGCAACACGCGCTCGAAGTTGAAACCGAGCATCCGGCGGATGTCCGCGTCCGAGTAGCCGCGACGAATGAGCCCTTCCGTTAGCCGAAAGATGGAATCAGGACGCCCAAAACCTGGGACCAGGTTGCGCTGCAAGCCCAGCACCCCGCCGTCGCTGCCCAGGCCCACGTGCTCGGTTCCGGTCAGCCGTGCGACGTGATCGAAATGGTCGAGGACGTGCTCAAAGCGCGCTGGGTACGAAGCGGTCACGAACTTCGCGATCGCAGTGATGCCGATAACGCCCCCGCGTGCGGCCAGTTTCCGGATCGCTTCGTCGGACTTGCAACGCGCGGCGCCGGGCGCGAGCGCGGCGCAGTTGGAATGGGTGACGAGCACCGTGCGCTTGGACGCCTCGATCGCGTCCAGCGTGGTTTGCGGGCCGCAGTGCGAGACGTCGACGATCATACCGACGCGGTTCATCGCGCCGACGATCTCCACGCCGAGGCTGCTCAATCCGGGATCGTGCCGCAATCCGCAGCCGCCGCCGAGCGCGTTTCGGCCGTTGTAGGTGAGTTGCGAGACCTTCTGCCCTAGCGCCGCAAACATCTCGACATCCGCGGCGGAACGGAAATGCTCGGAATCCTGGCTACCGAGCAGGATGCCGACCTCGTCGCCGCAGCGCACGGCGCGCCAGTCCTGCAAACTCTCGACGATGCGAAATACTCCGGGATGGAAGGAGGCGAAGCCGCGCCAGCGGTCGAGCCAGGAGCGTGTCTTGCGCGCCGCGTCCGGGCCGGGCAACCGCACGGCGGGGTGGAACATGGAGACGCCGCTACTGAGGATCGTCTGCCGGTCGTGCTCCCCGAGCCCGTCCAGCTTTGAGCGCCACCGCTCCAGCCGCGCCCAGTCGGTGGTCAGCAAGCCCATCATGTCGACGACGGGCGACTCTTCGACGAGGGTGACGGCGCGCGTGAGCACAGGCTCGGCGCCGTTGGTCGCGCACCAGCCTCGGATGATCGTGGGCCCCACGGCAACGCCCCCGAGCGCCCGCCGCAGAAGTGTTCGTCGCGTCAATTCTCCATTCCGTCCCGATAGTTCCTACGGCGTGCCGCGCCATCATGTTACCCCTGCTACCGCCGCGGGAATATCGAATGGGGCGATCTGTTACGAAAAAATTTGGGACGCGTGCGTTTTGTTACAAAACCTGGATGGGTGCGATCCTCGACAATCGCTTGTGAGCAGGGGCGCCTCTAACCTGCCAGGGTCGCTATAATGTTGGTTTCGCTCGCTTTCCATGCAAGTTCACCGCTGGACATCGATTGACCACGAGGTCATGTCGCCGAAGATCGCGCGTCGCGTGATCCACTCGGAGCGCATGACAACGGCCCGCATCTACCTCGAGAAAGGCGGGGTCGTGCCACGGCACAGCCACGACAACGAGCAGATTAGCCATGTGATCGAAGGACGGTTGCTGTTCGAGTTCGATGACCAGTCGTTCGAAGTTGGCGCGGGCGAAGTGATGGAGATCGCGCCGAACGAGCCACACAAAGTGACTGCTCTCGAGGATTCGATGGCCATGGACGTTTTCGGACCCACGCGGACGGATTGGCTCAGCGGCGACGACGCGTATTTGCGGAACCCTTCCGAGGGCTCCTGACGTAGATATCCTTAAGGAATAACCCCTACGCGGCGGGCGAGGGGACCTCGACGAGGGCGCCACGCCGCAAACGACTCAACGACAGCCTCGTTTCACACAACTTTCCGATGGATTTGGGAATTCGCAACCGGGCCGCAATCGTGGCGGCCTCCAGTCGAGGCATGGGCCGCGCAGTCGCCGAGGCTCTGGCGGCCGAGGGCGTCCACGTGGCGATGTGCTCGCGAGACGCCGACGCGATTGCCCAGGCCGCTCAGGAGATCCGCGAGCGCCATGGCGTCGAAACCTTCGCCAAAGCGGTGGATCTGACTGATCCGGCCCAGGTGCAGGCGTTCAGCGAGGAAGCACGGGAAGCATTGGGCCCGCTGACAATCTGCGTGGCCAACTGCGGCGGGCCGCCGATGGGCAAGTTCGAGGATTTCTCGCTCGACGACTGGCGTTCGGCGTTTGAGCTGAGCTTCGTTTCGACGCTCAGTCTGATCCGCGCAACACTGCCCGACATGAAGGCGGCCAAGTGGGGCCGCGTCGTTTCGATCACCTCAGTTTCCGTAAAGCAGCCCATCGACGGGCTGATCCTCTCGAACGCGATTCGCGGCAGCGTGGTCGGCTTGATGAAAAGCCTCGCGAACGAGTACGGCAAACACAACATCCTGTTCAACAACGTGGGCCCTGGACTGACCGCAACTGAGCGTTTGCTCTCGAACGCGGACAAGCGCGCCGCAGCCGAAGGGCGCAGCCGCGAGGAAGTCCTTACGGCCATGACCGCCGCCGCGCCGCTGGGGCGCGTGGCCCAACCAGAAGAATTCGCCTCTGTCGTCGCCTTTCTCTGCTCCGAGGGCGCGAGCTACGTTACGGGCTCGAGCCTGATGGTCGACGGCGGATTGGTCAAGAGCATCTAGTCAACGAAGATGAAGTCGCACATTCGGACCGTGTCCCCAACTCGCCTGCTCGCGTTCAGCCTGGCGCTGGCTCTTGCCGCGCCGCTGGCCGCCCAAAACCAGTGGGTCGACAACCAGGCCGCCCGCCTGGTGATCGGCCAGTCGAGCTTTACCCGCCAAAACCCGACGCCAAGCCGAAATGCGCTTGGCTCGGCCGGCGGAGTAGCAGTAGGCGGCGGCAAGCTGTTCATCGCCGAAGGCAATCGCATCGGCGCGTCGCCCAACGCCAACCGCGTGTTGATCTACGACAACTTGGCGAGCTTCATCCCACCGTTGACCGAGGCGCCGCCGCAGAACGACGTTTGCCCCGTCTGCGTGGGCACGCCCGACGTGGTGCTGGGTCAGCCGAACTTCGACGACATCACCCCGCGCACCACCCAGGACGGCATGCGCGCGCCCTCCGGCGTCGCCACCGACGGCAACGTATTGGCCGTGGCGGACACGAACAACAATCGCGTGCTGATTTACAACTCGATTCCGACTACGAGCAGCACCTTGCCGAACGTGGTGATCGGCCAACCGGACTTCACCACCGTCACCCCCGGCACCACCAGCCAGAAGATGCGCGGGCCGCAGGGCGTGTGGATCGACTCGGGGCGTCTGTTCGTGGCCGATACGCAGAACTCGCGTGTGCTGATCTACAACTCGATTCCGACCAGCAACGGCGCTGCGGCAGACGTGGTCGTGGGCCAGCCCGACTTCGACACCCGTCCCGAGCCGGACTTGACGCAGTCCGACTACACGCCGACGGCCGCGACGATGCTCGACCCGATCTCGGTGACGGTGAACAACAACCGCATGTTCGTCTCCGACCTCGGCTTCGACCGCGTGCTGATCTTCTTCTCAATTCCCACGCAGAACGGCTTTCCGGCTGATGTCGTGATCGGGCAGAAGGACATGACGACGGCCGGATTCACCGACCATGACTCCGATCCGCTAACCCCGCAGATCCGGACTGCGGTGCTCGACATGTGCGAGCAAGTCGGTCCGTTTGACGACGACGGTAGCTTCACCCCCGACGACAACATCTTCCCCAACCCAATCAACCGCGACCCCAACCCGGATCTCAACGGCGACGGCGAGCCGGACAACGAGCCGCCGCCGCTGCGCTGGCCCCGCCGTTGCGAGCACACGCTCAACTATCCGCGCTTTGCTCTCTCGGACGGCGAGAAGCTCTACGTGGCCGATTCGGGGAACGACCGCATCCTGGTCTACAACCAGATCCCGACGCAGGACGGCGCGGCGGCCGACGTGGTCATCGGCCAGCCGGACTTCATCGCATTGACCGATGCCGTCGGCCCCGGCAACGTGCGCTCACCCACTTCGCTCGCCCACGACGGGACCAATCTCTACGTGGCCGACCCGTTTGTGCGGCGCGTGCTCGTTTTCACGCCAGCCGAGCCCACCGTGGCTAAGCAGGGCATCGTGAATGGCGCCAGCTTCGCCGTCCGCGCCTGGGGTTGGGTGGAGTACAACGGTGCGACCACGGACGACGGTCAGCTCATCACGCTCGAGCTTTCGGGCCGCACCTACGAGTTCCGTACCGAAAAGGGCGAGACCGCCCTGAGCGTGCGTGACAAGCTGGTCGACATGATCAATGGCGACGACGACGGCTTGGTCGACGCACGCCCGTACAACGGCCCCGGCACGTTCGCCCGCGGCCGCATCAAATTCGGCGGCTCCGTCCGCGGCGGCGACGTGATCAAGCTCACGCTCGGCGACCGCACCTATGAACTGACGACCTTTGACGACGACGTGCCGCTGGGCATGGTCGACCGTTTCAACTTCATCATCGACCGCGACCCGAGCCCCTTGGTCGTCGTCGACCGCGACCCAGCGGAGATCTCGACTTTGCTCGTGACCGCGCGCAATGCGGGTACTGCGGCCAACAATCTGCCGATGGTCATCCAGATTCCGGCTGACAGTCCGTTGACGGCCGAGTCGTCGAACGCAGATGTGGAAACCGGCGCGACGACGATCGTCGGCGGCTCGTTCCCGCGGCGCATTCGCATGACCGCACGCATGCCCGGCCGTCCTGGCAACGGCGTGACCATCACCAACACGGTGGGCGGCGCTGGCATCGTGGGCGCCACATCGGGCGGCCGCTTGACCGGCGGCTCGAACGCCCAGATGTTGCCCAACGGCACGTTCGCCTCGATCTTTGGCGAGAACTTGGCCGAAGAAACGATGTACGCCTCCTTGAGCGCGGACGGCTTCCTGCCGACCGAGCTTGGCGGCGTGGAGGTGTTCGTCAACGGACTCGCGGCTCCGATCTACTCGATCTCGCCGGAACAAGTGAACATCCAGATTCCGTGGGAGATCGAAGGCGTCGGCTCGAGCACGTTCGTTCGGCGTACACTGCCAAGCGGCGAGGTGCAGGTCTCGGTCCCGCGCGCTAACGAGACATCACGCGCTTCCCCGGGCATCTTCGCCTACCCCGGCCCCGAGCCGCGCCGCGCCGTCGCGTTGCACGGCCAAGCGCAGGCGCAAGGGCGCATTGCCATCGCAGCGGGCACGGCCTCCACGAGCACGACGACGGAAACAGTCGCGGCGGGCGCAACGGTGACCATCACCATCAACGGCCGCAACTATACCTACACCACGGTCTCGACGGACACGCTCGAGAGCGTGCGCGACAAGCTGATTGCGTCTATCAACAACGGCGATGGCGACCCGGAAGTGGTCGCGTCGGCCGCACGTGAGGGCTTCTTCTCCGCACGCGCCAACGTCAACTTTACCGGCACTCCGGTCGGCAGGCGACGTCGTCACGGTCACGATCAACGGCCGTGAATATTCCTATACCGCGCAAGAGGGCGACAGCCTCGCCGTCGTGCGCAACGTGTTGGTCAACACGATCAACGCGGGCCGAGGCGACCCGGACGTGACCGCGCGCCGCCTCGAGCTCGTCGGCTCAATTGTGATGCAGGTCGTCGCCCGCGATTTGGGCGTGCAAACCAACGACATCGCGTTCGCAGTCTCCGCCACGGGTAGCGGCGTCCAGGTAGAGACCAACGTCGAGAATGGAAAGCTCGAAGGCGGCCAGACGCCTCCGGTCGTCTTGCTAACCGCGCGCGTCGCGGGACGGGAAGCTAACGCCATCACCTATGCGGCCGAGAGCAGTGACGCTTCGATCGTCGGCGCTTCCGCGCGCACGGAGACGCTCTGCTGCGGCAACATCCCCTACCTCTTGATTACTGACGACAACCCGGCCATCCCCGGCGAAATCATCATCGTCTACGGGTCGGGCCTGGGCTTCACCCAAACCAAGCCGCAAGAGCTCGGCATCGCGACCGGGGAGGTTACGCCCACGACCGGATCGACCGACGCCCTGCAGGTGCCGTTCAACGCGGACGACTTTGTCTCGTCGTTAGCCGGCGAACGCACGGCGCAGGTACGCTATGCGGGTCTGGCGCCGGGCCTGGTCGGCGTCTACCAGATCAACCTGCAGCTCAACGAGACGCTGCCGGACGACCCTGAAACGCCGCTCGACATCCGTCAGGTCTTGTTCTTGTCGAACATCGTCACCATTCCGGTGCAGAACCTGACGCCGCGCGATCCGGATACGCTTTACAGCAGTGCGAGCGGCGGGCGCTGTTGAACGGCTCTCGCCGCTTGCTACCTTAATCGAATGCTCAAACCCGGAGATAAAGCGCCAGACTTCACCGCCCCCGTCGACGGCGGCGGGACCATCAGCCTGAAGAAGCTCAAAGGCAAGAAGGTTGTCCTCTACTTCTACCCCAAGGACAACACTTCCGGCTGCACGACCGAAGCCTGCGACTTTCGCGACAACGCAGCCGAGATCGACGCCAAAGACGCCGTCGTGCTGGGCGTAAGCCCCGATTCGGTCAAGTCGCACGACAAGTTCAAAGAGAAGTACGAGCTGCCCTTCACGCTGATCGCCGACGAAGATCACGCGATTGCGGAAGCTTACGGCGTTTGGCAGGAGAAGTCCATGTATGGACGTAAGTACATGGGCATCGTGCGGTCGACCTTCTTGATCGACGAGAAGGGCAAAATTACGGAAGTCTACGACAAGGTCAAGGTCAAGGGGCACGTCGCGGACGTTCTCTCGAAGTTGTAAGAGGCGCCGCTGCGGTGCATCCTAGCGCGGTTGGCCGGCATCAAAAGGACAGGATGCGTGCGCTCTTGCACAGCTTGGGCGAGCGTTGGACGGCTTGGCGCAATGCCAGGCACGGTCAAAAGATACTTTGCACTCCGGAGGCGTTGCGGATCGAGCGCGCCTTCGGGGAACCGGCTCAAATCCCCTGGAACCAAATTGAACGTGTGACGGCGGTCAAACGCGATTGCTACACCGTCGACTCGATCCGCCTGCTGATCGGCTTGAAAGGCGGCTCGGCTTTACGAGGTCTCCGAGGAGGACCGGGGATGGCAGGACCTGCTCGTGCAACTGCGGAACGACTGCCAGGCTGCCTGTCATTCGAGGAGTGGTTCTTCGACGTCGCGTTTCCCGCGTTTGAGGCGAATGCGAAGCAGATTTACCCGCCTCAGCAGGACGCGGCAGGCGGAGAGAGGTCTCAGCAGCTCGCGTGAAAAGCGACTAGCGACGCACTACACTAGTCGCCATGACGCGGCGTCAGTTGGTCTCCACAATTCCTCTGCTCGGCTGGGCATGTGCAGCTCACGAACGGGAAACGGAGAGGGCCCCATCTCTGCGGCTGGAGGCGCGAGACGCTTCGGGAGTGCGCACTCTCGAGTGGCCGACGGCTGAGACCGCGATCATCGTCTGCGACATGTGGAACGATCACTGGTGCAAGTCCGCGGCGCGCCGGGTGACGGAAATGGCTCCGCGTATGAACCAGACGCTCGAGGCCGCGCGCGCCCTGGGCGTTCGCATTGTCCACGCCCCCTCGGACACGATCGACCACTACGCCGGATGGCCCCAAAGGGAGCGCATCTTGGCGTCGCCGCAAGTCGCGCCGCCGGTTGAGATTCAACGCTGGTGTTACCTCGAACCGGAGAAGGAGAAGGCCTTGCCGATCGACGACTCCGACGGCGGCTGCGACGATGAGAACCCGGTTGAGTCGCGCCCCTGGACCCAGGAGCATCCGGCGATCGAGATCGCCGATGGCGACGTGATCAGCGACCAGGGAACGGAGATCTACAACTACTTCGTCGAGCAGGGCGTGAAGCATGTAGCGCTGATGGGCGTCCATGCAAACATGTGCGTGTTGGGACGTTCGTTCGGCGTGCGGCAACTCACGAAATTAGGCTTCGACGTCGCGGTCGTTCGCGACCTGACCGATGCAATGTACGACCCGCGTGACGAACCCTACGTGAGCCACGAAGAAGGCACGCGGCTGGTCATCGAGCACATCGAGAAGCACTGGGCGCCGTCCATCCTTGCGGCGGATCTGACGAAAGCGGCCTAGAGGGCCTCGCGGACCATTTCCACGTCTCGATCGCGCACCCAAAAGGTGCGGCCGTCGGGCAACTCGCCGTGGGACCAGTCCCCGCGGCGCTCGAGGACGCGAATCTCCGCGCCGGCGTGGAGAGGTTCGGTGAAGGCGGGCTCATAGTTGTCGCCATCGCCCTTGCGCGCGGTCGCTTCTTTGGCCACGATGACACCGGCGGCTTCGTCGCCCGCACGCCAGCCTTCAAACGCCACCGACAGCAGAAGCGCCGCAGCCAGGCCCCCGCAAAGCGCCAGAGCTGGACGCGGCACTCGCTCAGGACGGAACAAACGCAGCGCGGCCAAGCACCAAAAGGCAGCGGAAAAGACCGCGAGCAACGCTAGCCGCGTACCGAACGAGAGGTCAAAGTGCCAGAACAGCAGCGTACGAAGCACGCGCGTTTCGGTTGGGTCGGCAAAGCGGTCGGTGCGCGCGGCGCGCGCGGCTTCGAGGTTCTGGCGCACGTTCGAATCCGACGGAGCCAAGGCCTGGGCGCGCCGGTAGTTCAAGATCGCGCGGCCGAAATCGCCCGAGCGAAAGTAGGCGTTACCCAGATCGTAGAACAGCTTGGCATTGCGGATGCCGCCCTCGTCGAGCAAGCGCTCGTAGCGTAGCGCGGCGGATTGATACAGCCCGAAGGCCTCGCGCGGATCGGTCGTCTCGCCGGCCTGTCGGAACGCGCCGTTGGCTTCGTCGAAGAGCTGCTTGGCCTGCTGGGCGTCGAGCGCAGCGGGCAACGGATGCACGCAAACAAGCAGCGAGAGCAGTGCAACAGCAAGCCTCAACGCGCGCCTCCGAGCGTGCGCTCAACCGCACGGCCAGACTCCAACGCTTTGCTCTGCAGCTCAGCGGGCGTCAGGCCGCTGACCGCCCCGCCGGCATAACGGGCCGCCTCGCAGACGGCAAAGACTTGGCGCAAATCTTGGCGCGTATCCGCGTCCACGCCGCGCGCCCGCAGCGGGCCTTCGACGTCGGCGAAAGTCAGCGCGCCCGGCGGCAGATCGAGTCTGGCGCGCAGGTAGGCGCGCAACTTCTCGAGCAGGCTGCTCGCGAAGCCGGCTTCGACCGAAGGCGTGAGCGCCGCAAGCTCGTGCAAGGCCGCATGGGCCGCAACCGTAGCGGGATCGGCCTCGCGACGGCGGCGGATGGCGAGCAAAGCCAGCAGGCCGAAATACGCGGCAGGCGGCCCGCCCAAGGCGACCACCCACAGGGGCGAGCTGACCAGCCGGCCAAGGCCGGGGTGGTGGTCGACGAGAGCGTCGTCGTCCTCGTAGTTGTGCGCGATGCCGCCCTCGGCGCTCTCGAGCTCACCGTGCGTCATGCCATTTGGCCCGGCGCCTCGGCGTCGGAGAGCGTCAGCACGCGCGTCCCGCTCACTTCGATCGGAATCGGATCGGTGCGGCCGACCATGTACTCGCCGCGGTCGGGATCGAAGTAGGAGAAGTCCAGCTCGGGAATTTCAGTGATCCGCGGATCTTTCGCGCGAATGGTCTGCGAGAACACTTTGGCGCGGTCCACGATCTCACCCGCCGCCATCTCCTCCGGGATTTTGAACCCTTCTACAAGCTCGGTCTGCTGAGCGAGATCCGGCAAGCGAACGTAGTCGAGATATTCCGGCCCAGAGACGCGAATCGTCAACGTGATGGGATCGCCGACGCTCACCGCCGTCGGAACGGCGTGGGCATCGAAATGGAAGTTCCCGATCAGGCCGCTGAAGTTCGCCGGCTTGCCTTGCTCGGGCAGAGGCAATACCTCGAGAGTCAGCGGGTTCGACGGAATCGCGAGGTGCTCGTAGCCGCGCTTCGAGCCAAGAAGGAATCGCCGAAGAAGTCGTCGAAGAGGCTGCGCGGACGCGCGGCCGAGGCGCGAATGGCGCGGAAGGACACGACCGTGGGCTCGAGCGTCATCGTACCCGGCGTCCGGGCGACGACGGCCTTGCGAAACTCGACCGCGACCATCTGGTAGCCGTCGAGCACGCGCTCGTCCTTGATCGCCGTAACGCGCGATTCGCCCACGGGCACGTCGACAGTTTCGGAGCCGCGTCTTCCGCTCTCGCGCGGGTCGAAGGTCTCGAAGCGCTTGTCGTCGAGCAGCGGCATGGTGAAGGCAAACTGATCGACGTTGCGGCCCACGTACCAAGTGGTGGTGAGCATAACCGGCTCGCCCACATAGACTTTGCTCTTCGAGAGCGATTGCTTCAAACGGAAGTCGTGAATCTCCGCCGGCGGGCTGACGTGGAGCCGAATGGAGTTAGTGACCGTGCTGGCGCCGTCGGCGCGCACGGTTACGGGCGGGATGATGACATCGCCCTCACGCTTAGGCGCGATTTGGAACTGGAACGTGTAGCCGCGCTGCACGTTCCGGGTGACGCGGCCATTGATGATGGTGATCGACTGGCTATTGTTGGCCGCGCCGCCTGCGTCCTTGACGGCGAAGTCCCTGCGTAGGGCCGAGACGTCGGGCCGCTCGGGGGCGTCGGCGCCTCCACTTGGATTTGCAGCAAGAGCGTCTGGCCGACATAGGGGCTTTGCGTCTCGACAACGGCGCGGGCGCTGAGGCCCTGCGCGCGCACCGGCGCCGTGGACGCAAGCAGCGCCCAAGCCAGCACCAATGTTGCGCTGAGCCGCATCGTTTACCAGTCCTTGTCGACTTTCGTCTGCTGGCCGAGCATGAGCATTCGCCGCCGGCGGCGGTTCGAACGCTCTTCATTGAGGATATCCTGCGGAGACTGCTCCAGGGCCTGTAAACGTTGTTGCTGGTCCTGGGGCGGAGGGGCTGAGCCTGCCTGTTGCGGGGGCTGTTGCGGCCCGTTCTTACCCGGGTCGCCGCCCAAGGAAGAGAGCGCGTCTTCGAGCCGCTGGCGGGCCTGCTGCTGCGGGCCTTTCGCCTGGTCCAACTGATTCTGCCCTAGCTGCTGCGAAGCGCTCTGCTGCTGTTGGGCCGCTTGCTCGAGCTGTTCCTTGGCTTTCTGTTCTTGCGGCGTCGCCTGTTGCTTGTCGAGCTGCTTCGCCATCTCACGCGACTGCTGCTCGAGCTCCTTCTGCTGCTGAGCCAAGTCCTGCGCCTGCTTTTCCTGGTCCTGCTGACTCTGCTGATTCTGAGGATTCTGGCGCTGCTGCTCGAGGTCCTCGCGCTGTTGGCTCAGCTCTTTCTGGCGCTCGAGGTTCTCCTCGATGTCTTTCTGGAGTTGCTCCTGCTCGTCGCTGGATTGCCCGCCGGCGGGCGCGTTGCGCATCTGGTCGAGCAGCTCCTTCATGCGGCGGCGCGCCATCGCGATGTTGTGCTGCGCATCGGCCAGCTTGGGGTCGACTTCGAGCGCTTGCTGGTAGCTCTCGACAGCGTTCTCTAGCGCGCCCACGGCTTCGCGCGGATTGGTGCGCGCGTCCGCCTCGCTCGAGCGGAAGAAGGCGTTTCCCAGGTTATAGCGGCTCAGCGACTCGCCCTGCTTGTCGCCGGAGTCGCGCGCCATCTGCGCCGCCTGCTGAAAGGCTGTCACTGCCTGCGTATATTCGTCGATGCGGTAAAGAGCCGCGCCCAGATTGAAGTGCGCCAAATAGGAGTCCGGCGACTGCTCCGAGGCCAGTCGATAATTCTTGAGCGCTTCCTGGTATTCCTCGTCGTGGTACTGCTTGTTACCTTCGTTCACCAACGACCGCAGGGTCGCGGCGCCGCAGACGGCGGCCAGCGCAAGTACGAAAAAGGACAATCTGATCGCGAATCGGCTCATGCTTTCCTCTCGCGGATCAAAGCTTCGCAACATAGCAGAACAAATCCAAGCGCCAAGAAGAATTGGAACTTCTCTTCGTACCGCGCGATGGTCATCTCGTCGACCTCGCGGCGCGCCGCACCGGTGATCAACTGCTGGTAGATGTCGCCAAAGTCGATCGCGCCGGTGGCGACGTTGAAGTATTGCCCCCCGGGCGTGACGGCGACCATCTGCCGTAGCGTGGCCGCGTCGAGCCTGGACCAAACTTCCTGCCCTTTATATTGCAAGAAAGTGGTCTCGCCGTTGGGTTCCTCGATCGGGATACGCCGACCGACATTCTCGTCCCCCAGCCCAATCGCGATCAAGCGAATGCCGCGCTTGGCCGCCTCGCGCGCGGCCTCCACCGGAAAGCTCTCCTGGTCTTCGCCGTCGGTGATCAGCACGATATCGCGATACTGGCTCGACTTGTTGTCGTAAACATCACTCAACGCTTTGCGAATGCCATCGCCGATGAGGCTTCCGCCCAGTGGCACACTGTCGGTCGACAAGTCTTCTAGGGCCATGCGGAAGAATCCGTAGTCGAGCGTCAAGGGACACTTGACCGACGCTGATCCCGCAAACGCCACCAACGCGACCCGATCGCCTTGCAGGCGCGCCAATGCGTCCAGCACCGCCAGCTTGGCTCGTTCCAGGCGGTTGGGGCGTAGATCCTCGGCGAGCATACTGCGTGAAACGTCGATCAAGAAGACGATGTCCCGCCCTTGCCGCGTTACGCGCTGGGGAATCAGATTCCAAGCCGGCCGCGCGCAACCGAGAATCACCAGCACGACGCCGGCGATGAAGACGATGTTCTTCCAACGCCGCCGCGACCCGTCAGCCGCGCGTCCGATCTTGGCCAACATGCCGGCGGCGGCGAAGCGCGCCATGGCTTGCTTGCGCTTGTTCGCCGCGCGATAGAACAGCCACGCCAGCAGCGGCGCCAGCCACAGCAGGTGGAGCAACTCGACTTGATGCAGGCGAAATTCGTTCATGGAATCGTCCGCAAAACCGTGGAGCGCAGGATGGCTTCCACCACTGCAAAGAAGAGTGCGAACAGCGCGAAGGGAGTGTAGAGCTCGCGATAGTTGAGGTAGCGCACCGCCTCGATCTCGCTCTTTTCGAGTTGGTCGATCTCGCGGTAGATGTCGATGAGCGACTCGGAATCTTCCGCCAAGCGGTAGACGCCGCCGGTGGTCTCGGCCAAGGCCCGCAGCGAAGCGTCATCGACGCCGGGCGTCTTTGGCACGTTGAAGATGCCGAAGCCGGTGGAGATCTGCTTGTCTTCGCCGACGCCGATGGCATAGACGCGGATGCCCCATTCCTTGGCAAGCTCGGCGGCCTCTTCGACCGAGCGCTCGCCGGCGTTGTTCTCGCCGTCGGTGAGCAGGATCACGATCTTGCTCTTGATCTCGTAGTCTGGGTCGAAGTCGGCCTTGCCCAGCTTGCGGGCGAGCTCCTGCTCGGCGTTCCGCAACCGTGCGGCGGCCAGGGCGACGGCGTCGCCGATGGCGGTTCCGTCCTCAGGACGCTGGTCGACGAGCTTGACAGTCGAGATGAGCTCCTCGAGCGTGCCGTGCGAGAAGGTGAGCGGGCAAACCGTATCCGGGTAGCGTGCAAACGTGATCATGCCGATCAAGTCTGACGGCCGGCCGGGGAGGTCGCCCTTGGAGTCGACAAAGTCTTCGAAGACGCGTTTGACCACGCCCAGGCGGTTCTCGCGCAAGCCCTTGTAGCGCATCTCCGCGCCCATGCTGCTGGAGCGGTCGACGACCATCTCGATGGCAACGCCGCGGCTGATGTCGCGCACGGTCTCGACGCCCATTTGCGGCCGGGCGAGCGCCACCACCAGCAGGATCAGCGCGGTGACGCGCAACACAGCCGGAAGCAGCGAAAGCGACTGTCGCCACGAGCCGCCGGACTTGCGCGCCGCAGCCGTTACGGGGAAGTACAGCAGCGGCTTGTCGTCGCGCTTGGAGCGCAGCCAATAGACCAGCGGTAGCAGCGCCAGCAGCAGGAACATCCACGGAGATTCGAATCGCAGCATGCGCTTGCTCCTCGTCCGCTAGGCGCGCGGCACGACGGGGCCCTCCGGGACGGTTTCAGGTTTTGGCTTGGTCTCGGTGATGAACCTTCGGCAAGCGGCCAGAGTCGCATCAATCTGCGGCGGGATCGGACGCGATTCGGCAAACTTCACCATGTCGGTATGTTCGAGGAACTGCCGCAGCAAAGCGCGGTGCGCGGGGTCGAAGCCGAGCGTGCGGCGCAGCTCCGAGAGAAACTCCTCCGTGGTTTGTTCCGGGGCGCGCAGTCCGAAGCGCGCCTCGATGTAGCGGCGCAGAATGTCGGACACGCGACCGTAGAGCTCTTTGATGCGGCCCTGCTCGGCCAAACCCTCGGCGACGAGCGCATCGAGCTCGCTCAGGGCGATCTCGTCAATGGGCCGGAGCGGCTCGACCGGGACCGGCGCGGGCTTGCGTTGTGAGCGCCACCACAACCACAGGCCGCCCAGCAGAGCCAGGGCGAGCAAGCCTCCGGCGATCGCCCAGCCCAGCGGAAACGGCATGGCGAGGGGTCGCGTATGTCGCGCAGCTCGGCGGTCTGCTCCTCAGCCGACGCGACCGGGTCGACGTTGATCTCAAACGCCTCGGTCTTGGCCACGCCGGGCTGCTCGCCGCCCTTGTCCTGGTAGCGGACTTCGATCTCCGGAATCATGATCGGACCAGGCACGTAAGGTTCGATTAGGTAACTTTGCTCGACGTGGACCTTGCCGTCCTCGCCCAGCTTCGGCGAGCTGGTGTCCGACACGGCGGACCGGAAATCGATCTCGCTGCCCAGCCTGTCCGGGAAGTCGATTTCGTAGGTTTCCGGGTAAGCCGCCTCGACGCGAATCGTCACGTTGTCGGCCACACTGATGCGGTCGCGGGCCACGCGGAGCGTCAGCTCAACCTCGCCCGACGACGTGGTCTTCTGAATGGCAGCAGGCGGCGGAGGCGGCGCGGACTCGCAACCCGCCCACAGCGCCGCGACGGCGATCAGCGCGACCAGCCGCATCAGACGCGCCGCTCCCGTTTGCGAAAGAACGACATCAGGTCGCGCACGTAGTCTTCGCCCGCCAGAACTTGGATCTCGTCGACGCCGGTGGAGCGAAACAGCTCCTGACGCTGCTTGTCGCGCACGCGGCCCAACGCCTCGAAGCGGCTACGGACGGCTTCGCTCGAGGTGTCGAGCAACACGCGCTCACCCGTCTCCGGGTCTTCGAGCTCGACGAGACCGACGTCCGGCAGATCCCGTTCGCGCGGATCGAGTACGGAGACCGCGACCAGATCGTGGCGTCCAGCGACCAGCCGCAACGGTTTGAGGTATTCGTGGGCCAGAAAGTCCGAAATCAGGAAGACGATCGAGCGCCGTCGGGAGATCCGCCCGATGAACTCGAGCGCCGCCGCGAGGTCAGTTCCCCGCCCCTCTGGCTCGAGCTTGAGCAAATCCCGGACGACGCGCAGCACATGCGAGGCGCCCTTCTTCGGCGGAATGAACTTCTCCACGCGATCGGTAAAGGCGACCACGCCGACCTTGTCGTTGTTTTTGATGGCCGAGAAAGCCAGCAACGCACAAAGCTCGGCGGCAACTTCATTCTTGAGCTGGCCGCCGCTGCCGAAAGCGCCCGAACCGGACAAGTCGACAGCGAGCAGCACGGTCAGCTCACGCTCCTCGACGAAGCGCTTGACGTGCGGCGTGCCCGTGCGCGCGGTCACGTTCCAGTCGATCGTGCGCACGTCGTCGCCCGGCGTGTATTCGCGGACCTCGTCGAACTCCATCCCGCGCCCCTTGAAGACGCTGTGGTACTCGCCTGCGAGGGTATCGTTCACCGCGCGGCGGGTCGTGATCTCGATCAGACGAATCTTCTTCGCAAGCTCCTTCGAGATCATGGGACTTCAACGGTATCGAGCACGCGGCGGATCAAATCCTCCGACGTCTTTTCCTCAGCTTCAGCCTCGTAGGTCAGGATTACGCGATGGCGCAGCACGTCCATTGCGATTGATTTCACGTCCTGGGGCGTGACGTAGCCGCGGCCGGCGAGCAGCGCGTGTGCACGCGAAGCCATGGCCAGGAAGATGGTGGCGCGCGGCGAAGCGCCGAAACGGATCAGGTCGCCGATGTCGAGACGAAACGCCGCCGGATTGCGCGTGGCCTCGATCAGGTTGACGATATACTCCTCGATCTTGGCGTCCATGTAGACGGTGTCACAGAGCTTGCGCAGCCGCAGGATGTCTTCCGGACTGATCAGCGGCGCGATGGGCTCGAGCGGCTCCGAGCGCGCCATGCGCCGCAGAATGTCGAGCTCCTGGTCCTTGGTCGGGTAGACGACCTTGAGCTTGAGCATGAAGCGGTCGACCTGCGCCTCGGGCAGAGGATAGGTGCCTTCCTGGTCGATCGGGTTCTGCGTGGCCAACACCAGGAACGGAGAGGGCAGCGGATAGGTCTGGTCCCCGATCGTGACCTGACGCTCCTGCATCGCCTCGAGCAAGGCGCTCTGCACTTTCGCGGGGGCGCGGTTGATCTCGTCGGCCAGGATGATGTTGGCGAAGATGGGCCCTTTGCGTACCGTGAAATCCTGGTCGCGAGGGTTGTAGATGAGAGTGCCGATGAGGTCGGCGGGCAAAAGGTCCGGGGTGAACTGGATGCGCTGGAACGAAGCGCGCATCGCCCGCGCCAGGGTGGTCACGGACAAGGTCTTCGCCAAGCCAGGCACGCCCTCGATCAAGATGTGCTGGTTACACAGCAGCCCCAAGATCAATTTCTCGATCAGATCCTGCTGACCGACGATGATCTTTGCAATCTCGCCCCGAATCTGGCCCAGCAGGACCGACTCCCGTTCGACCCTCTCTGTGATGGCCTGGACGTCTACGCTCAATGCAAGCCTCCCGAATTCTTTAGCTTACCGAGATGGACGCGGCAGCCGAATGCTCGGTTTGCCCGATTCGCTCCTAAGGGAGCGGCCCGAGAGCCATCCCGGAGTCGGGCGGCGGGGGATTTTGCATTTCCCTTCCAAACCCATCCTGTAGAATGACGGAGGAGCTTTTTCCCGAACCATGCGTGCGCACTTCGCCCTGCTCGTTCTTCTCCTCGCCGTTCCCGCCTTTGCGCAGGAGTCGGGCGAGATCACCGTCGACGTCAACGTGGTCAACATCCCGGTCACCGTCACTGACCAGGAAGGCCGCGCTATCGTCGACCTGAAGAAAGAGGATTTCCATATCTACGAGGACGGCCAGCCGGTCGAAATCAAGTACTTCACCGGCAGCCAGGACGAGGCGAAGAAGCCCCGCATCCGCGTAGGCTTCTTGATCGACCTGTCCAATACGGCGCGGCTCTACTACAAGAATTACAAGGATTCGATCGGGGATTTGGCCTTCCTGATGATGCCCGAGGGCGGCGATAACGAAGGCTTCCTGATGGGCTACCACACCGAGGTGGACACACTCGTCGACTACACTCGCGACCCTTACCCAATCATGGAGCGCATGGAGAAGCTCAAGCACGGCGGCGGCAGCTCGATGCTCGGGGCCGTTTATGAGGCCTGCAACGAGAAGCTGCTCTCCTCGCCCTACCAGGGCATCCAAGAGCCCCGCAAGTTCATCGTGATCGTTGGCGACGGACACGACAACGCGAGCAAAGTTTCGCTGCAGGAGGCGATCTACGCCTGCCAGCAGCAGCAGGTCACCATCTACGCGGTGTCGACCGAGGCCTGGGGCTTCCAACAGAAAGAAGAGGGCAGCCTGCGGGAACTGGCGCGCGAGACGGGCGGCATCGTCGTCCAGCCCATGCAGAAGGTGCATACCGACGTTTCCGGCTACCTCTCCAAGCCGCAAGATGCCGGCAACTATCAGTACGAGGTTGGCACGGGCCTCTACGCCCGCGCGGCGCTCGAGGCTCTCTACAAGGCCATCCTGGCCGTCTCGGGTCAGGTGCAGAGCCAGTACATCATCGGCTACACGCCGTCGCGGCCGTTCACCGACTCGAGCTACCGCAAGATCGAGGTCAAGGTGAACATGAGCTCGAGCTTGGTCAACGTTTACGCGCGCACGGGCTACTTCCCGCCCATTCTCGAAGCGCCCAAGAAGTGAAACCTCCCCGAAAAGCCAACCGGCCGCAGCCCTTGCGGACCCCGGCCGGCCGGGTTGGGGAGGGAGAGCTTGGAGAGTCAGCGTCTTAGCGCGCAACCCTCAGGTTGTTGGTCACCGAGAACACTCCCGGGACGCCGTTGGCCATCATGCCGGCCACATTGCGCTCCATCTCGCGGCTCACGACGCCTTCCAGCCTCACGTCACCGTTGCGCACGATCACGTGGATCGAGGGGTTCGCACCCATGGAGTAGCGGTCCAGCACCGAATTGGTGAAGATCGACCGCGCAACCGCCAAGCGAAGCCTGTCATCGTTCGGGGACAGCGGCAACACTTCGATGTTGTTGACCACCCGATTGACGCCCTCCACCCTCATCGCCACCCGCTCCGCGGACTTACGCAGCGTCGGGCGGTAGACTTCGCCGTCGAGCGTGACCACACCGTCTCTCAAGGTGAACGTAACGTGGTCAAAGATCGAGTAAAACGGCAACGTGACGATCTGTTTGCGGACCTGCTCAGCGGTTCTCGCCTCAGGCGAGTAGGCTGAGGTCGCGGCCGGCGCGGCCGCCACCAGCGCCAGGCCCAGTGCCAAACCCATCGTAGCTTTGCGAATCATTTGCAGCATTGTCTGTTTCTCCTTGTGCTTTCCTTGCTTACCCTGATCGAACCTGAGCGACGACGTCGCGTCTGCCATTGCTTTTCTCGTCACTCACGATTGATTGGATGCACCCCAGCCAGGCGGAGGTACGAAGGCGAAGGTAAGGAGAAGGTAATGAGAAACCCCGCCGTTGTAGGCGGGGTTTCGATCAAGGAGGACAGACCGGAGAAGAGAAGAATCTATTTCGCGGCGTAGGCAGGCTGCAGACCGCCCAGCACACGGGCGCTGGGGCGTCGACGGTCATACCGACCTCGACGATGTCGCCGGAAACGCGCACCGGGTAAGTGGCGGTCACACCAGCCTGGGCCGGACTTTTTCGCGCCGGTTTTCACGCAGAAGCGCGCCGCATGCCACGGGCAGACAGTACCGTGGCCATCCACCGAGCCTTTCGACAAGGGCACGCCCATGTGGGTGCACAATGCGTCGACGGCGTGGTAGCGGCCATCGACGCAAACGATTGCAATCTTCTTACCTTGGACCAGCACCGTCTTGGCGGTTCTGTCGGCGATGTCGCCGACTCGACGGCTTCGAAAAAGACCTGCGTGGTTGCTTCCGTGTGGATCTGAAACGAAGGAGAGGGCGCGACCGCCCTACGCCTTCTAATCTACACGAATGAGTCCAGATTCGCAACTGAGTTGCAAGCGAAACAATTGCCGGACTCAAATGCGGTTGATCAGCGTCGCCACGTAAGCTGCGCCGAAGCCGTTGTCGATGTTGACCACCGTCACGTTGGAGGAGCAGGAATTGAGCATGCCCAACAGCGCCGCCAGTCCATTGAAGCTGGCGCCTGTAGCGCTGGTGGGCACTGCGATCACAGGGCACGAGACCAACCCGCCGACCGCGCTCAGCGCCCCTTCCATGCCCGCGCAGCAGATGATTACTCGAGCCTGGCTGAGCTTCTCGAGGTTGTGCAGCAGGCGGTGGATGCCGGCCACGCCCACGTCGTAGATCTCTTCGACCTGGTTGCCCATCACCTCGCACGTCACCCGCGCCTCTTCGGCCACGGGCAAGTCCAAGTTCCAGCGCAGATGACGGCGACCTTCGCCTTTCCGACCACGTTGCGCTCGCGCCAGATGCGCAGCGCCTTTGAGCGTGGGAAGTATTCGGCGGTCTCGTCGAGCTCGCGCACGACCTCGTACATCTCTTCGTCCGCACGGGTGACGAGCAGGTTCTTCGAGCGCTCGAGAATCTTCTGCGCAATGGCGCCCACTTCCGACGGCGTCTTACCGCGGCCCAGGATGACCTCGGGCATGCCGTGGCGCAGCGCTCGGTGGTGGTCCACCTTGGCGAAGCCGATGTCCTCGAACGGCATGTGGCTGAGCTGGCCGATCGCATCATCCGGCGAGACGCCGCCATCGCGGACTTGTTCGAGCAGGGAACGGAGTTTTTGAGAGTCCATGGCAGCTAAAACTTCAACTCGTCGCCGACCTTCAGCCCCAGGCGAATCGCCTGCCCGGCTGGCAGCTCGAGCGTGTACAGCGACGAGGAGACGCCGCCGAAGCTGGGGCACTCGCGTGCGTCGAGCGACGGGCAGGGCGGCGCGTTCTCGTAAATTTCAACGATGCGCTTGTTCTCGTCCAGCCACCATGTCGAGCGGGTGCAGCGTTGCGGTACATCCGAACGCGCGCGGCTCGAGCGTCTCGAAGACGAACAGCATGCCGTACCCTGGCGGCAATTCCGGGCGAAACATCATCCCGCTGGCTTGCTCCTGAGGCGTCTGGCGGAGCTCGGCCTGCAGGGTCGACCCGTTCGGCAGGGTAATTGTGGTCATCGGGCCCTCGGCTTCCCAGGTCGCCGCGGCAGGCGCTTCCTGGGTGTCGGTGGAGCCGCAACCGAACAGAACGATCGTGAGGAGGAGGAGGTATCGGGCGGACATCGCCCGGTCGAAACCCCCAACTGCGTGGCCGTTCGAGTAGACGCTCAGCCGCCTAGGCCAGCTTCTCCGCCAAGCCGATGCGCTGCATCTTTCGGTTGAGCCGCAGGATCTCCGCCGGGAAAAGCACCTTGCAGGACGATTGGCCAAGCGGGTCGATGCAAACTCGCGGATCTCTCCTTCTCAGTCCGCTCGAGCCTCTCACTGACGATTGCTGCAGGCAACCTCTTCGCTGTTCCCGTCATGCAGCATCGAGAAGGCACATTTTGCCACCGCGGCAGGATGGTCGAAGCAACACTTCGTCGATCTCACGCGGAGAGATCTTCTCGCCGCCGCGGTTGATGATCTCGCTTGGCGCCCGGTGATCGTGAGATAGCCGTCGTGGTCGAGCACGCCCTGGTCGCCGGTGCGGAACCAGCCGTTGGTGAAGGCTTTCGCGTTGGCTTCCGGGTTGCGGTCGTAACCGGAGGTTACGTTGGCGCCGCGGATGACGACTTCGCCGGTCTTGCCCTCGCCGAGCAGGTTGCCGGCCTCGTCCATGATGGCGATTTCCGGGCCGGCCGCCGGACCGACCGAGCCAGGCTTGCGCACGCGCGGCGGCAGCGGTTCGAAGCCATTTGGTGCGAGGCTTCGGTCATGCCGTAGGATTCGACCACGGGGCAATGGAACGTGCCCTCGAGCTCTTCGAGCACTTGCGGCGGCAGCGCGGCCGAAGACGAGCGGATCAACCGCAATCGCGCCCGCGCGACCGATTCCTCGTTGCGCGGCGCGCGCGCCAGGATGGCCTGGTGCATGGTCGGAACCGCGCTGTACCAGGTCGGCTCGGTCTCGTCGAGCCAGCCAAAGAAACGCATCACGTTGAAGCCCGGCGTGCACGCGATCTCCGCGCCGGCGGAGAGTGTGGACATCAGCGCGCCGAGCAGCCCGTGAATGTGAAACAAGGGCATAATGTTCAGGCAGCGGTGTCCGGCTCAGGCGCAGCGTCTCGGCAATGTTCGCAGCGGAGGCACAGACGTTGGCGTGGGTCAGCGGTGATCTTGGGCCTGGCCATGCGTCGTGCCGGAGGTGTGCAACACAAGTGCAACGTCGGCCGAGTCAGCGAGACCACCTTTGTCTGTACCCACCTGGTCGGTCCCTTCTAAGCCAAACCAGCCGGCGGGCTTAGCCGAATCGCTTTTGAGCGCCAGGACCGGAATGCCGAGCTTGTCCGCCGCGGCGACGGCGGGTGAATCGTCCCCGGCGGCCACGATGAGAGCGCGCGCGGATAGGTCGCTCAGATAAAACTCGAACTCCTCTTGCCTGTAGGCCGGATTGAGCGGAGCGCAGGTCGCGCCGCAGGCGACCGATACAAAGGCCGAAGCCATCTCCGGGCCGTTGGCAAGCACAACGCCCACGCGGTCGTTGCGGCCCACTCCGAAGAGATTGAGCGCCTTCACGATGGTCTGGGCCTGGCTCCATAGCCCCGCATAGGGCATCACCGAGCGCCCAGGCGCGGAGAGAGCGGGCGCATCGGGAGCCGCTTCGGCTTGGCCTCGCAGCAGGGCCGGAATCGAATCGAATCGCATCCCGCTGATTCTCGCACGCGCGCTAGCGATGATAGGAAGATACCTTGGGCATCGCCGCAGACATCGTCCTGATCGTGGTCGCCGCCTTCTTCGGCGGGCTGATCGCCCATCGGCTGGGCCAACCCTTGCTGGTGGGCTACATTCTGGCCGGGGTGTTGGTCGGTCCGCACACGGCTGGACCGACCGTGGTCGCCATTCACGACGTCGAGTTGCTCGCGGAGATCGGCGTCGCGTTGCTGCTGTTCGCACTCGGCCTGGAGGTCTCGTTTCGCGACCTAGGCAAGGTTCGTCAGATCGCTTTGATCGGCGGGCCGTTACAGATCGTCCTGACCGCGCTGCTGGGCTACGGCATCGCGCGCGGCCTTGCTGGGATGGGAGGCCAAACACGCCATCTGGTTCAGCGCCATGATCTCGCTCTCGAGCACGATGGTGGTGCTCAAGACACTGATGGCGCAAGGCGTGAGCGGCACGCTCGCCAGCCGCGTGATGATCGGCATGCTGATCGTGCAGGATCTGGCCGTGGCGCCGATGCTGATCGCGCTGCCCAAGCTCGACGACCTCGAAAACGCCTTGCCCGAGCTGGCCTGGGCCGGCGTCGAGGCGGCGATCTTTCTCACCGCAATGATCTTCGTCGGCACGCGGCTGATTCCGTGGATGCTCGAGCGGATCGCCCGCTGGCGCGCGCGCGAGCTGTTCTTGATCAGCGTAGTGGCGCTAGGCGTGGGCGTCGGCTACGGGACGTATCTGTTCGGCCTGTCG
Source organism: Bryobacterales bacterium (assembly GCA_041394905.1). GTDB lineage: Bacteria > Acidobacteriota > Terriglobia > Bryobacterales > UBA6623 > RI-231. Next base: position 23,869 of record JAWKHJ010000009.1, read on the forward strand.
TTCGCGTTCGGCGCGTTCGTGGCGGGCATGGCGATGAGCGAATCCGAGCTCAGCCACCAGGCGCTGGCCGACATCGGCCCGCTGCGCGATCTCTTCGGCCTGCTCTTCTTCGCCTCGGCAGGCATGTTGTTCGACCCAATGTTTTTGCTCGAACATCCCCGCGAAGTCGGCCTGACGGTCGCGTTGGTGTTGCTGGGCAAGGCGCTGATTTTCGGCCTAATAGCGCGCGCCTTTGGCTACGGCAATCGCGCGCCGTTCGTAATCGGGCTGGGCATGGCGCAAATCGGCGAGTTCGCCTTTGTGCTGGCGCGCACGGGCGTCTCGACCGGCTCGATCCCCGAGGACGTCTATGCCCTTTCGCTGACGGCGACGCTCGCGACGATGATCGCCACGCCGCAACTGGTGCGGCTGTCCGATCCGCTCTACCGGCTGTGGCGCCGCATTGCGCCGCAAGCGCAACCATTGCGGACGTTCCACCTGCCCGAAGACGGCCTCAAAGAGCATGTTGTCGTCGCCGGATATGGACGCACGGGCCGGGCGGCGGTCGGGGTCCTCCAACGCGTGGGCGTGCCGTTCGTGGTGTTGGATTACGACCTCGACCGCATCGGAGACTGCGGCGCCGCCGGGGTTCCCTCGATCTGGGGAGACGCCACGCGGGAAGAGATCCTGGAAGCGGCCGGCGTTAGCCGTGCGCGGCTGCTATTTCTTACGATCCCGGACGCACAGACTTGCATCTTGGTCGTGCGCAAGGCACGGGAGATTCATCCGGGGATCGAAATCGTCGCCCGGGCGCTCTACGCCGATCACCTCAAAGAAATGCATGCGCTTGGCGTGGAAGAGATCGTCCAACCGGAGCTCGAGGCCGGCCTGGCGATGGTGCGCGTGGCCTTGATGCGCTACAGCGTACCCGCCGAGGACATTCGCGCCTTCAGCGAAGCTGTCCGCAGCGAGATGTACGGCCCGCTCACCGGCGAGGAGATGCCGCCAGCTTGCCTGCGCCTGCTCGAAGACATGCGCCGCGTCACCGGGATGATCGAGATCGAGTGGCTGCGCATCGCCGACGACTCTCCGGCGGCTGGACGCACGATCGGCGCCCTGCGGCTGCGCACCGAGACGGGCGCGTCCGTCGTGGCGCTCATGCGCGACGGCCGGAGCCAAGCCAACCCTGGCCCCGAGGTCGAGTTCCACTCTGGCGACCGTGTGGCCCTGCTCGGCTCCCGCGACCAACTCTCCGCCGCCGAAGCCTTATTTCAAAGTCCCCAGTAAGCCAGAGGAATCTCCGCTTCGTGTACGATCTTGAGTCGTGCGCCTGCTCGCTCTGCTCCTCCTCGTCACGGGCCTCAGTCCTGCCGCCGAGCCTTTCCTCGAGAAGATCAACCTGTTCGAAGCCCAAATCGGCGGCTACGAGCACTACCGCATCCCGGCCATCGTCGTGACGGCCAAAGGCAGCGTGCTCGCCTTCACCGAGGCGCGCAAGAACCCGGGCGGCGATTGGGGCCCGATCGACATCCTGATGCGCCGCTCAACCGATGGCGGACGCACCTGGGACGTCCCGCGCAAAGTCGCCCACGTCGACGGCCCGATCCAGCAAAACGCCGTCGCGCTCGAGCAAGGGCTCGCCAAGCCGGGCGAGGTCACCTACAACAACGTCGTCCCGATCGTCGATCGCGAAACCGGAGCGATTCATCTTCTATTCTGCGTCGAGTACGCCCGCGCCTACTCCATGCGCAGCGACGACGACGGCCTCACGTTCTCGAAGCCGGTCGACATTACGCCGACCTTCGAGCGCTTCAAGAGCGACTACGCTTGGCGCGTGCTCGCGACCGGCCCCGGCCACGGCATCCAGTTGCAGAGCGGGCGGCTGCTCGTTCCCGTCTGGCTCTCGAACGGAACCGGCGGTCATGCGCATCGGCCGTCGATCGTCTCGGTCATCTACTCCGACGATCACGGCCGGACGTGGGAGCGCGGAGACGTCGCGGCCACGCATCCGTATCTACAGAACCCAAGTGAAACGCTGGCGATCGAGCTCGTGGACGGCCGCGTGATGCTCAACATCCGCCATGAGCTACCCGCGCACCGCCGCGCCATCGCTTATTCCCGCGACGGCGCCCACGATTGGACGACGCCCCTGCTGCATCCGCAACTCGTCGAGCCGGTCTGCATGGGCTCGACCATCCGGCTGTCGTCAAAGTTCGGCGGCTCGGACCGCAACCGCATCCTGTTCGCCAATCCTTACAGCGAAGAGCCGCGCGACCCGGCCAAGCCCGAAGGCAACCACGTGCGGCAGAACGTCAGCGTCTATTTGAGCTATGACGAGGGTGACACCTGGCCTGTAATCCGCTCCGTCGAACCAGGCATCAGCGGATATTCCGACCTCGCGGTCCTAGAAGACGGAACCGCCCTGCTGTTCTACGAGCGTGGCAGCCCGTCGGGCAGCGGCACACACGTGCAGTACCTCACCGTAGCCCGCTTCAACCTGGAGTGGCTCACGGAGGGCAAAGATACGCTCGGGCGTTAGCTCTTCATCGACTGCAAGAACTCGGCGTTGCTGCGCGTCTTCGACATGCGGTCGAGCAGTAACTCCATAGCCTCGGTCGTCGAGAGCGGGCTGAGGACTTTGCGCAGCACCCAGACGCGGCTCAATGTCTCCTGACTCAGCAGCAGCTCTTCCTTGCGAGTGCCGGAGCGGTGGATGTCGATCGCCGGGAAGGTGCGCTTGTCGACCAGCTTGCGGTCGAGTAGCAGTTCCATGTTGCCGGTGCCCTTGAACTCTTCGAAGATCACGTCGTCCATGCGGCTGCCGGTGTCGACCAGCGCGGTGGCGATGATGGTGAGGCTGCCGCCTTCTTCGATGTTGCGCGCCGCGCCGAAGAAGCGCTTCGGACGTTGCAAGGCGTTCGAGTCGACGCCGCCGGAAAGGATCTTGCCCGAGGGCGGCTGCACGGTGTTGTAGGCGCGAGCCAAACGAGTGATCGAGTCCAAAAGGATCACGACGTCTTTTTTGTGCTCCACCAGCCGCTTGGCCTTCTCCACGACCATCTCGGCCACCTGCACGTGGCGCGTGTAGGGCTCGTCGAAGGTCGAGCTCACGACCTCGCCCTTGACCGAGCGCTGCATGTCGGTCACTTCCTCGGGCCGCTCGTCGATCAGCAAGACGATCAGCGTGATGTCGGGGTTGTTCTCCGTGATCGAATTGGCGATGGACTGGAGCATCATCGTCTTGCCGGTGCGCGGCGGGGCGACGACGAGGCCACGCTGCCCTTTGCCGATCGGCGCCAGCAAGTCCATCACGCGACCGGAGTAATTCTTGCGGTCGGTCTCGAGCTTGATCTGCTCGGTCGGGTAATAGGGCGTCAGGTTGTCGAACAGAATCTTGTTGCGCGCAACCTCTGGCGCCTCAAAGTTGATCTGCTCCAACCGGACCAGCGCGAAGTAGTTCTCGCCATCCTTGGGCGGCCGCACATGCCCGGTCACCGAATCACCGGTGCGCATCCCAAAGCGCCGCACCTGGGTCGGGGAGACATAGATGTCGTCCGGCCCGGGCAGGTAGTTGTAGTCCGGCGAACGCAGGAACCCGAAACCCTCCGGCAGCACCTCGAGCACGCCCTCGGCGAAGATCAATCCGTCTTGCTCGCCTTGGCTCTGCAAGATGCGGAAAATCAGCTCCTGCTTGCGCATTCCGCTCGTGCCGGGGATTTCGAGCTCGTGCGCGATTTTGGCAAGCTCTGTGATGCTCTTTTTCTTGAGTTCCGTAATGGTCATGACGATATGCCGGGATGCGGCTTGGACGGCCAGGAAGGAGGGCCGAAGTTAAGAAATGTCAGGGAGAGTCGCGAAGGAACCGACGCGACGCTGTAAGGATACCGCAACCGCCGCGAAAGCGGCAATGCCCAGGAGCCCGTCCCCAGCCTCCCGTCGAATACGCTAAACTTCCGGCCGATGCACGACTCCCGACGCCGCTTTCTGGCCGCCTGTGCGGCCGCTCTCGCCGCCCAGGCCTGCGGCTCGCAAGAGGCCGAGCCGCAGCCCGCTCCGGCCGCCGCCAAGGCAGACGCCTACGCGCTGATTGGCGACCGCTATCACAACTCGGATTACATCCGCTCCGGGTTGAACAAAACCATCGCAGAACCGCTCGGCGTTTCGATCGACTTCTGCGATGAGACCAAACGCCTGACCGCCGACACGCTCGACGGCTACAAGCTGCTCATCATCCTGCGCGACGGCATGATCTGGCCCGACGGTTACCCCAGCGAGCAGACCAACGCCGGATGGGTCGCGGGTGGCAAGCCGGGCTCATCCTCGATCCGCCCGTGCCCCAAACCGCGAGGCCAAACCCGCGTTTTGGATGAAGCCCGAGCAGGGCAAGGCCGTTCGCGATTTCGTGCAGAACGGCGGCGCTGCTCTCTTCTTGCACAACGTGACCCATGTCGGCCTCACCGATCCGGATTTTCGCGACGTGCTCGGCGCGGCCTACGCCGGCCATCCCCCGATCCGCACCTTCAAGGTACGCGTGACCAATCCGGACCACCCCATTGCCAAGGGCGTACGCGACTTCATCGTCACCGACGAGCAGCACTATATGGAGTACGACAAAGACCGGGCGAACATCTTCCTCGAAACCGTCAACGAAGACGGCCTCGACTACAACAAGATGGGTCCGACCGCACCCGGCGGCTGGGCCTACGACTACGGTCAGGGCCGCGTCTGCTACATGTCGCCCGGCCACCTGCTGACGGTGCTGTGGAACCCCGAGTACGTGAAATTGCAGCAGAACGCCGTACGTTGGCTCCTGCGGGAGTCCGGTGAGTGACGCGGCGTTCGCTGTTGATGGCGCTCGCCTGCTTGGCTTGCCTGCGCGCCGAGGATTTCGCCGCCCAACGCGCCAAAGCGCTCGCGCTCGGCGAGCTCACGGCGGCGCCTGCCGTCCACGCCGCCGAAGGTTATGACTCAACCGCCGGCCTGAAGGCGATCTTCTTCGACGGCCCGCCCTGGAAGGGTAAGCCGACGCGCGTCTTCGCCTGGCTGGGACTACCGGAGCGCAAAGACGGCGCGAAGGTGTCGGGCGTCGTCCTGGTCCACGGCGGGGGCGGTACGGCCTTTCGCGAATGGGTGGAGAAGTGGACCGCGCGCGGCTACGCCGCGATCGCCATCGCCACCGAGGGCCAGACCGACCAGGCCGAAGAAACCGCCAAAGGCCGCGCCTGGAAGCGGCAACCCTGGGGCGGGCCCGCGCGCGACAAGATCTTCGCCGACTCGGGCGAACCGCTCGAGGACCAGTGGATCTACCAGGCCGTCGCCCAGACGGTGCTCGCCAATTCGCTGCTGCGCTCTCTGCCCGAAGTCGACGCGGAAAAAGTCGGCGTCATGGGCATCTCCTGGGGCGGCGTTGTCACGAGCACCGTCATCGGCATCGACCCGCGCTTCGCCTTCGCGATCCCCACCTACGGCTGCGGACACCTCTTCGACGCAGCCAACCAGTGGGGCGCTGCGCTCGGCGACAACCAGACGTATCGCCAAGTCTGGGACCCGATGGTCCGCATGGCCCGCGTGAAGACGCCGACGTTGTGGCTCTCCTGGCCGCAGGACAATCACTTCCCGCTCGACTGCCAAGCCGCCTGCTACCGCTCCGCGCCTGGGCCGCACATGGTCGCGCTCATCCCTGGCATGCGCCACAGCCACCCAGCGGGATGGGCGCCGCCCGACAGTTATGCTTTCGCGGACAGCATCGTCCAAACTGGTCGCCCGTGGCTCGAACAGACCGCCTTCGAGACCTCGGGCGGCGAAGCGCAAGTCTCCTTTCGCTCCGCCAAGCCTCTCGACCGCGCTCTGCTCGTCTGGACCAAGGATACGGGCTTCACCGGGACGCGCGACTGGATCGAAGCGCCGGCCGCGCTCACCGAACAAGGCCATCACTGGCGCGTGACGGCAACCGTTCCGCGGGAAGCCACAGCCTGGTTCGTCAGCGTCCGCAGTGGCGACCTGACGGCGAGCTCGGACTACCAGGAGCGCTAGCAACCGAACTGGCGCAGGTGGTGGTCGGCGTGACGGTAGCCCCAAACAAGCCACTCCTCACGCTGGATCGGCCCGAAGATGGCATGCTTTTGGCCCGAGCGTATCGTCGCGATGAAACGCTCGTGAAGCGCAGCCAAGCGCTCTCGATCCCGCTCGAACTCAGCCGGCGGCGTGCCTTCGCCCGCGACCTGATCGATGCCCGGCGGCGCCTTGACGCCATGCGGCCATTGGAGCGGCGTGTGCAGCGCAACCCAGCGAATCACCGTTCGCGAGAACCAGTTGTCGATGGGCTGCACCTGCCGCTCGCCCATGACAGCGCTCAAGGCATCAGACAGATGGCAAACCGCCTGGTGGGGCGACATCTTGCCCCATTGCCGCGGCGAATCCGGCCGCAACCGCCCGAAGCGATCGTTCACTTCGCGTAATGCGTCGGGTCTTGAAAGGACTTCACCGCCGCCTCGACGCGAACAGTGTAGCCAATCGCGCCATGCTCAGGCCGCCCGCACCGGGTGGCGAAACTCACGATTGGATTTCCACGGCGGGGTAGCTTTCGACGTATTCTTCGCCGTTGCAACCGTAGTACGTCACGGTGCGCCCCGAGAAATCGACATCGTAGCGGACGACACCGGAGCGCCAAGAAGCGGCGAGGAACTCCGGGAATGTCGTTTCCCCGCTTGGTCGGCGCGGAGGGCGCAAATGAGCCCTTCACGATCGAACAGAGGAACGTCCGCCAGGCCCGATACGAGCGGCTGGCCTTGCATCACGACCGGCCCCTGGTTCGTCAGGAAGAGGCTCTGGCATGCGGGAAGCGACCAGATGTTTCTCGTCACGCCCGCGCGCCGGAGTGTTTCGGCGAGATAGGGAAAACCACCGACTTTGGGTCTTTTCGTCATCGCCTCTTTTTGCGCATTTTCGAGATTCTCGATCGCGTTGCTCATGGCTGTTTGCTCCTTCGTTTTTTGAACGTCACTCGACGGGGATGTTCCGGATGTCGTTGGATGTCGTCAGCTTCCTCAGCAACGCTTCCAGCGCCGCCTTTTCCTTGGCGTCGAGGCAGTCGAAGAACCTCTGGTCATTGCGGTCAGCAACGGCCCGCAACTCCGGCAGTGCGCGATGCCCTTGGCGCGTCAGGAAGAGCGAATGTCCGCGGCTATCGGCCGCCAGGGTCTTTCGGGCGACCCACTTCTTCGCCTCGAGCTTGTCGACGACTTTCGAGATGGCGCCGCGCGTCATCCCCATGGCGTCCGCAAGCTCGTTCGGCCGGACCTCGGGATGCTCGTTGATGTGGCTGAGCGCGACCCACTCGGCGACCGACACATTGCGGTCCTGCAGGCTTTTCGCGAAACTCCCCGAGACATGATTGGAGACGCGCCGCAGCCAGTAGCCGAGATGAGCTTCGAGGACGGAGCCTGGGGGCTTCGCGAATCGATGGCCTGGCATGACAGTTTCCCTAGAAACAAATAATAGATTCCAAGGAAACTATCCGTCAAGTACGCTGTTCGTGTCGCCAGCGGGATCGGGTACGGGGAGTCGTTGGGCGCCAGATTTCGCCGCTTGGACCGTTCGCGGCTCAGGCTCCCGCCTCTTCCCAACCGCATTCCGAACCGTTTTCAGCGGCGGAATGAGGCACAATTGGAGAAGCGCCAAGCTGAGGTGATCGCACCCTCCAGCAGTTTCTTTGTTTCCAACATGCCCGGGTGGCGAAATCGGCAGACGCAGGGGACTTAAAATCCCCTTTCCGCAAGGAAGTGCGGGTTCAAGTCCCGCCCCGGGCACCACCTTAGATTCAATGAGTTATGGCTGTCTTAGAGCCATCACCTTCAGGTTCTTGCTCTCTCGGCCGTCCGCTTTTTGTCCGCTCCGGCAGCGACCCCGTAAACCAAAAGTGGAGTAGCTAGCCGTCACTCTTTCTCTTCCATCTCGAAAGAATCGCTCCTCACCCTTCGCAAGGTTCTGTGCGATGGACCCCGGCGCTACAATCTCAGCATCGTGTACGACGCCTCCGCCATCCATCAACGCCTCCCTGTAGCCGCGTGTCTACTGTTGCTCGTACTCATCGAATGGTCCTCTAGTGCAAGCGCTCAAAGCCGGCAACTCGGTCCAGCGCTTTTCGGAGAGCGCTGCGCCGTCTGCCATGGCGCCTCCGGCGAGGGGGCCTCGGCGCCCGATCTCACCAATCCCCGCTGGCACGACGCCAACGACGACGCCCGGATCGACCGGGTGATCCGCGATGGCGTGCCGGGGCGGGGTATGCCGGCGTTCGCCGACAATCTAGACGCTGGGTCGCGCTCGGCGATCATCGCGTATCTGCGAGAGCTCTCGAAACGCTCGGTTCAGCCGACGACCGAAGTCCACGCCCCGAAAATCGAGGTCGACAACGCTCGGCTTCTTAGCGCCGAAGGCGATCACGAAAACTGGCTGATGTACGGGCGCGACTACGGCAACGGACGATACAGTCCGCTGAGCCAAATCAATCGAGACAACGTCGGCGCCCTCGTCCCGGTTTGGAGCTTTCAAACTGGAGTCGCCGACGGCTTGCACGCCACGCCGCTGGTCATTGACGGCCTGATCTTTTTGAGCACGGCTTGGAATCACCTTTTCGCGATCGACGCGCGCACCGGAGCGGAGCTCTGGCATTACAAGCGAGCCCTACCGCAGGAATTGAAGTATTGCTGCGGACCCGTGAACTGGGGAGTTGCGGTCCTCGGTGACACACTCTACTTAGGAACCCTCGATGCGCACCTGGTTGCAATCGAGGCGCGCACGGGACGCGTACGGTGGGATGTCGAGGTCGGCAAGCCCGAGGACAACCTCAGCATCAAGTCTGTCCCACTCGTGGTGAAGGACAAAGTGCTCGTTGGAATCGCCGGAGGAGACTTCCCCAGCCGCGGATTCATCGATGCTTACGATGGGGCAACCGGGAAGAGAGCCTGGCGCTTCTACACCGTGCCGGCCGAAGGCGAGCCGGGCGCAGAGACTTGGAGCGGCGCGTCCTACAAAACCGGGGGCGGCGGCCCTTGGGGAATCGGCTCCTACGATCCTGAGCTGAATCTTGTCTATTGGGGCGTCGGTCAGCCTTACCCTGACTACGACGGAGACGCACGTACCGGCGACAACCTCTACACCGACTCGGTTGTGGCGCTCGACGCCGACACCGGCTCGTTGCGGTGGCACTTTCAATACACGCCGCATGATATGTGGGATTGGGACGGTATCAACGAGCTTGTCTTCGCCGAGATCGAACACGACGGCCGCCGCGAGAAGGCCCTGCTCCACGCCGATCGCAACGGACACTTCTACGCCCTCAATCGAGCCACGGGCAAGTTCCTCTACGCCAAGCCCTTTGTGCGCGTGACTTGGACGAAGGGTTTCGACGCCAATGGACGGCCAATCGTCAACCCGGCTGCCGTTCCGACGTACGAGGGCGTCAGGGTGTGTCCCGGGGCGGCCGGCGGGAAGGAATGGAACGCCATGGCCTACGATCCGGTTCGCCGCTTGGCTTTGGTGCCGGCGATCGAGAACTGCGCGGTCTTTACGAACTATGGCATCGAAGCAAAGGCGAAAGGGCTCGAGCCGCGTCCCAGCGGATTCCGCTATCTCGATGGCAAGGCCTACGGCAAAATGATGGCGATTCGGGCCGACACCGGCCAAACTGCGTGGGAAGTCAAGCTGAGGACTCCAGCCGGCGGAGGGGTGCTTGCGACAGCCGGCGGTCTAGCGTTCACCGGCGATGCTGAGGGCAATTTGCTTGCGTATGATTCGGACAGTGGGAAAGAGCTATGGTCATTTCAAACGGGCTCCGGCATCCGCGCGGCGCTGGTGACCTACGAACTGGACGGCGTGCAGTACATCGCGATCGCCTCAGGCATGGGCGGCGCTGTGGGCGGCTACACCGGCACGGGCGCTCCGTGGATGAAGAATGCCCGGGGGAAGCGCGCTTTTTGTATTTCGACTGTTCGAATCAAACGCCTCCCGCCCATTCCATGGCGGGGCCAGGGCGACCAACCCCAGGGTGAGATAGTCGACGTGCTGATTCTCCTCACTTCGTTCCGCTAGCTTTTGCCGCGGCGCAGCCTACGGTGATCGGGCTCTACCCAGCTTGTCCGGCCTATGGGTCTCTGGTTGGCTTGAGCTCTTCGCAGCCGTCGGATCGACTGCGTACGATGGGCGTCATGCTCGCTGGCGGGCGACTCAAAGACGAGTAATTCCGAAAGCCCTTCATCGAGAGGCGGTGAATCCCGCCGCGGACGCCAGCTATTTCGAATCGAGCGCTTTCTGGATCGCAGCCTCGGCCAGCGGCGCCATCACCGCATAGCCTGCATCGTTCGGCAACACGCCGTCGCGAGTCCACTCTTTTTTGAAGCTGCGCCCGTCGGCGAGCGCGCGGTAGTAGTTCAGGTACACCGAGCCGGTCTTTTCCGCGTACTCTTCGAGCCAGTCGTTGAGGCCGAAGATCTTGCCGCGCGGGCGCAGGGCGGATTGCTTTCCGGTTCCGCACTCATCGCAGACCGGCAACAGCGACGCGAGCACGACTTTGATCCCGTTGAAGCGCGCTAGGTCGACCATCGACTCGATGTTCTCGACGATCATGCCCTGCGTGCCAGGTCCGGTGAAAGCGGCGATGTCGTTCATGCCGCCCTGGATCACCACGACCTTCGGCTTCAGGCTGATCACGTCCTGGCGAAAGCGCACCAGCATCTGCGGCGTCGTCTGCCGCGCGATGCCGCGGTTGAAGTAGGGCTTGCCGGGGAAGTACGATTCCCACGCTTCCCCGCCCTGTCCCCAGTAGTCGGTGATGTCGTCGCCCAGGAAGATCACGCGGTTCTCGCCCGGCTTCGGCGGCGGGACTTCTGTGTCCGCACTGCCATAGCGGGTCAGCCCGCCCCAGTCATGCAATAGCTTGCGCTGCTGCACGACCACTTCTTCGAGCGGAATGCGCGACGTCTGCGCCTGAGCCGCGCCCAAGCACGCGAGCAAGCCGATGAGCAGAACCCGCATCTACTGCTCGATGCCGTAGCACCAGACGGTGCCGTCAAACGTCGCCAAGTAGACCTTGCCGTTGGCGAGCGCCAAGTTGCTCCAGTGGTTCCATGAGGTAATCTCGTCGCCGCTCGACCAAAGCTCAGCGCCGGTCTTGGCGTCGAGCACATAGAGCACGGCGTGCGTCGAGCCTGCGATTCGCTCCTCGGCCGTATTCGTCAGGCCGACGTCGGGCATCGCCTGGTGCGTATCTTCGCCGTTGCCATAGGCGAAGATCATGCCGTTGGCGATGATCGGCGGCTCGGCGCGGTTCATGTCGCGCGAGATCCAGGCCGGCGCAAGCCAAGCCTTGCCGTCCGGTTTCGTCTCTACCTTGAAGGCCACAATGGCGCCGTCTTTGACCTCGCCATTCTCGATAGGGGCGTGGAATTTCGAGTGTTTCGGCCCCCAAATGGGCGTGAGCACCCAACGCGTGCCTTCGTCGTCTTCCCAGGTCGCCATCGAGCCCCAGATGCCCGCCGAAGCGAAGTTCACCTCTTCGTTGCAGATCAGCGGCGTGCGGTACTCCGGCGTGCGGTGGTCGTCGCCGCCGATCGAGGCGGTATCCATCAGGTAGACGACGCATTCCTTGCCGGCGTCCACCATCAGCTCGCGGCCCTTGTAGGGAAAGATCGCCGGCGTCACCTGCATGTCGAGGTCGCGCTTGAACAGCCACTCCGCGTTGGACGGGCCGTAGTAGTCGACCAGCTCCATCGCTTTGGTGTCGGGGTTCTGTTGCACGCCGATGATGCCGTTGCCGAAGACGCCGTTCTCCGGATCCCACGGACCGTCGCCGGTGCCGGTGTAGAGCACTTTGTCCGATGAGATGGCCGGTCCCGTGCGGCCCCACATACCGCCGCCCGCCGGGCCCCAGCTCCCCACCTTGTCGGTGGCCAAGTCATAGGCGTAGACCATGTTCGGGTTGCCGCCGCAGCCTTGCGCCGAGTGCGTGTAGATCACGTTGTCGACCAGGTTGAGCGCGTAGGGCTTGCCGTCGGGAGGCATGAACTTCGCAGGCTCGCGCAGCGCCTTGCCGTCAGCCACGTTGAGGAAGTGCAACCGTCCGTCCCACGACGCGGCGTAGATGATGTAGTCGCCCTTGGTCTTGGCCGGCCCGATGACGGGCGTCGCCATGATGCCGCCCGGGCACAGCGTATAGTGCGGCCGCGCGCCCTCGGGCGGGTTGTAGGTGTTCTCGAAATGCGTCTTCCACAGCAGCTTGCCCGTCTTGGCGTCGATGCCGTAGAGGTTGTCCGAGACGCCGGTCACCACGGCGATCTCCTTTGGCCCGGCGTTCGTGTTCACGCGGCCCACGATCAGCGGCGGAAACAGCGAGTGCATCTGGCGCGGTTCGTTGTCGAGCTTCAGTTTCCACAGAAGTTTCATCTGCGAAATGTTGTCTTTGGTGAAGATCGTCTCGTCGCGCTGCCAGCCAGTACGGTGGGAGTCGCCGCCATCGGTGAGCCAATCGGCGCCCCAGGCGAGCGAGCTAACCATAGCGGACAGGGCTAGAATCTTCAGGGTTCTCATCTCTACGCGGACCTCAGCTTGCTCATTGTATACGGACCGGCCTTACGGTTTGCTCGCGTGGAGAGGCTAGTCGTACACGCCCGTCAAAAACCACTGCTTGCTGCTGCGGTCCAGGCACGCGCGATAGAGCCGGCCCTGCACGCAAACGTCCCATTCCTCATACTGCCAGCCCTCAGGCGTCCACCATTCGCCGGAAACGCGCCATGGCCCTGAACGGGCCTCCACCGGACCTGCCGCGTCGAGCGATTCCAGGTGCATCGGCTCGCGCTCCACGGTTTCCACCTTCGCCGGCCATGGCGGACGGAAGACCCGAAACACCCGCTCACGACGCGTCTCAGCGCCCACGGGGACTGTCCCTTGGGACTGTCCCCGCACAGGCCTAGGCGCAAACAGAGCCACCGCCGCCGCCCCCGGCTTGTGCGTATCCGGCGCGACCGGGGCGCCCACGCGCTCGGCCCCCACAAGGCTCGACAGCCGCGCCAGCGTCACAGCGAGCTTTTCCGGGCTCGGAGTCGCCGGCGCAAACAACGAAAATTGCACGCGCCTTCGCTCAGCGGGCGTGGCGCGGATGCGCGCCGCCACGATGGCATCCCCCGGAGGATGCGCATCGAGGTCGAGACGCACGAGCTTGAGCAGCGTACGCGGATCGGTGAGCGGATACGGCATGTCGATCTTGCGTGCGAATGCGCGTCCGCTCGCCAGTTCGAGCGTCGTCTCCAGACGCGCCGCCGCCCAGTTGCCGCTCTGCAGCTTGAGGCACAGCCGCTCCAGCATGCCGCTCAGCGCGAAAGCCAATGGCTCGAGCTCGCCTACTTCCCAATCGAACTCCTGCCGCTCGGCCAGCTCCGGCGGCGCCGTGTAGGCTTCGAGGGTCGACGATTCCTCGCCGCGCGCCAACCGCGCCAGCCGTGCGCCGCGCTCGCCAAAACGCGCCGTCAGATCGTTCTCGTCGAAGCGCGCCAGCTCGCCGACGGTACGCAGCCCCCAGCGCGTGAGCGTCTCGATCTCGGCCTGCTCGATGGGCAACACGTCCAGACCTTGGACGGACAAAAAGCCCGCCTCTTCGCCGGGATAGACGTGCGTCAAGCCGGGCTGCGTGCGCGCGGCGCACAAGGCGACGAAGCGGTTGCGCGAGACGCCAAGCTGCGGCGTGAAGCCGAGCTTTTCCGCCCCGGCGAACAGCGCGCGGGCCGAGTCGTGCGGCTGGGGCAGTCCGGCGAAGTCGAGCGTGATCAACCCTGGAGCGGAATCCTCGTAGCGCGGCGTGGAGGTCTCGGCCAAGCGCAGCAGATCGCGTTGTCCGCGCGACTCGGCGGCGGGGTCGCGCTCGAGGATGCGCAGCTCGTCGCCCGCGGTTGCATAGGCGTAGCGCGTCGTGGCGGCGGCCAGCGGCATGCCGAGCTGTACGCCCGCCGCGCGCGCGGCCTCGTCCGCCGAACAGACGAACTGGTTGGGCGCGGCGCCTTCGACCACGGCCGTCGCCGGCGAATCCGCCTCGCTACGCGTCAAAGCCGCGACGGCGAAGTCGGCTACGAAGAGCGATGCGAAAAGGGACTGACGCCCTTTTCGGGACAAGGGACAGGGGACGAGGGACAAGGAGGCTACCTCCTTGTAGGGTCGGGTTTCGCCTTCAAGCCTCTGCGAAGGCCGCCCAACATGCGGCCCGTTTCCGCTATCAGCTCGAATGCGGCTTCGGCCTGCTTCTGTTGGAAATATTGGAGGCGGAGCGCGATGAGAAAATGCGTCTCCAACTCCATCAAGGAACCGTGTGCAATCGAGACGTGATGTAAATAGTCGCCTCGGTGCTCCCGTCCGTTTCCTTCCGCAATGTTCGCGGGTATCGACACTGCGGCACGACGAATCTGAGAAGCCAATCCATAGAGCTCATGCGAAGGCAGCAGCGCCGCCAAACAATAGCTCTGCTCCACCAAGTCCATCGCTCGCTGCCAAACCTTGAGCTCGCGATAACTTCGTATCCCTTCCCCCATCAGGCCACCTCCAGGAACCACCCTTGTCCCTTGTTTCTTGTCCCCTGCCCCTTATCCCCTGTCCCTACACTGATTGAGCCGCCCGCCACGTGCCGTTCGGTCAACACCGTCAGCGCCGTCGCCGTGTGCTCGATCGCCTGGCGCAGGCGTACCCACGGCCGGCGCTGCCATTCGCCCAGCCTGCGCGCCGGTAATCCGCCCAGGTCCGCCACGATCAGCCCGAACCCTCCCGCCGCCGCGATCAAGTTCAGCGCCTGCCAGGCTTGGTCGACCTGCTGCTCGCGCACACGCTCGTAACGTGGCCGCTCGCGGGGATCGCAGCGTACCCACAACAGCCGTTCGAGCACGATGCCCGCCTCCTCGGCCGAACGCGGATCCAGGCAGTCCGTCGCATCCACATAAGCCGCCACTTCGCCGGCTTGTGTGGCGCGCGCCAGGGCGGCGAACAACAGCGCGGTACGCCCCGAAGACTGCGGCCCCACGACCTCGCTAATCACGCCGCGCGGCAGCCCGCCGCCGAGCCGCGCATCCACGTCCGCCTGCCCCGTCGGCAACGGTTCATAGACCGGCTTGTCCGCTTTCGGCAAGGCTCGCCCCAAACCGCGGTCCCGCAGTAGGCTTTCCAGTTGCTCGAGCTTTGCTGAAGCGGCCATCTCTTATTTCGCCTTTTGTTCGCCATATCAGCATGCCACGCACTTGCCCGTGATGCAACGACAAAACTAGCCGAAAACGTTTTTCAAGAGAAGACGTACTAGCCCGTTTCGGCCTAGCGAATGGGGGACGAATGGCGCTGCGGTACCGCTCAGAATTGAAACCTTGGAGGGATTGTGTCCCCCCTTGCCGGCCTGCCACGCTCTAAGTGGAAAACCCGAGATGTACCGTACAACGTTGGCCTTAATGCTTCTCCTAGTCGTCAAACTCCCGATGATGGCGGGGGAGGCGTCCAGCGTCACGGTGCACCAGGCGGAGTGGGGCGACACTCGAGGGGAGGCGCCCCCTCCGTCTGGACCTGCCGTTCCGATCAAAGCGGATACGACTTCACCCGTGTTCCAATCCAGAGGATTCAGCTACGGCGATAACGTGGGGTACGGCAGCGGCGGCCAACGACCCAGCGGAATCAGCTATTCACCGGGAACCGGCGTGAGCAGCGGCGGCTACCGCAACTCCGGAATCAGCTACCAGCCGAGCGGGTCTTATGGCGGCGGTTACAATTCGCGCGGAACGTCGTATCAGCCGAACGTCGATTACGCGCCCAGCGGCCGCAACCGCACCAGCATCCGCTACGGCTTCGACAAGTAACAGGCGGGACTTAATTCCCCGCCGCGCGTTCCACTTCCCTGCGAGAGGGCGTGGTTGAGCGCAGCGGTCCGCCGCCATAGAGCTTGCGGTACATCTCGCTGTTGCGCAGCACCGACTGCACGTAACCGCGCGTCTCGGTGAAGGGGATGGTCTCGACGAACTCGCCCGGCTCATGGAAGTCACCCCAGGTCAGCCAGGTGCGCGCACGGCTCGGGCCGGCGTTGTAGGCGGCGAGGGTGAGCTCGAGGTTGTTCTGGAACTGTTCGAGCGCTTCCTTGAGGTGGAAGGTGCCGAAGCGCAGGCTGATATCGGGTTCATGCAACCGCGGCGTGGAATAGCCCGACACGCCCAACCGCCGGGCCAGTTCGCGACCGACCGCCGGCATCACCTGCATCAAGCCCATTGCGCCTGCGCGTGAGACCGCTTTGGGGTTGAACTCGGACTCCTGACGGATCAGTCCCGCGACCAGATACGGATCGAGCTCGTGCGGCTTGGCGCGCGCCTCGAGCGCATCGGCGTAGGGCAGCGGGTAGAGCAGTTCCCAGAACTCCCGGCGGACCGAGCCGAGCGGCATGCGCAGGTATCCAAAACCGTAGCGCTTCATGTGCCGCAGGCCGGTGAAAAAGTCGTCGCGCGCGGCAGCCTGGCGGCCAAGCTCGAGGCCTACCCAATAGCCGTCCGGCTGACGGTAGTCGCCCGTCGTCAGCTCACGCTCGGCCAAGTCGTCCAGACCGAGCTCGAACAACGTCCGTCCACGCTCGATCAAGCGCTGCGTTTCCGGCCGCGGAGCCTCAGCCAACCGGCGCGGCCCAGGCAAGGCGGCGGTCAGGGTCTGCCAATGCCCCTGCAATCCGCCGGAGGCCCTCGCCGCGGCCAGATGCTGCTCGGCTAGCAGGGCGTAGTAGTAGTTCGGGAAGCGCTGGGCGATCGTCTGGTAGAGCCCGAGGGCGGTTTCCCTGTCGCCGTCCTTTTCGACCAAACGGCCCAACCAGTAAAGCGCCGCCGAGGCTTGATCAGAATCCGGGTAGAGCCGCACATGCTCTTCGAGCAACGAGCGCGTGCGCGGGTCGCGGTCCAGGTACGCGCGCCAGCAGACCTTCCAGTGCGCTTTATCGGCAAACGAGCCCTTGGGAAACTCGCGCGCCGCGCGTTCGTAGTAGGAGCGATACTTCGCGGTGTCGTTCTCGAGCAGATAGTAGTTGCCCAGCGAGAACAGCAGCACTTCGTACCACGGCGACTGCGGATACTTCGTCTTGAGCTCTTCGGCGCGGCGCTCGAATTCCGCGATCTGGTTTTTGCGTCGCGCGCACTCGCCCAGAAAGTAGATCCGCTCGGCGTCGAGCGCCGGATCGGAGACCTTCAAATTGACCAGTTCGTTGTATGCCGACGTCGTGTGAACCCGGCGATAGTTCGCCGCGCCCTGACGGACCTGGGCGCGTTCGCGCTCTTTGCCGCGCAGGCCGGGGATGGCGTAGCCGTACTCTTCGGCGGCGTCGCCGTAGCGTGCCCCGGTGAACAAGGCGTCCGCGCGCGCCAGACGCCAATCGATGGGCGCTTCGGGGTAGGCCGAGCCCATGCGCCCGCGCAGCTCGTCCAGCCGCTCTTCGGCTTGTTTGGCGTCTTCGCTGAAGGGGTAGAAATAATACGCTCGGCGGTAGAGCTCTACAGCCTCGAGGTTCTTACCGTCCAAGTCGCGCACGCGGCCGAGCAGGTAGAGCCGCGCCGGCTCGGAGAATGTCAGCGACTTGTCCTGCAGCGCGGACTCAGCCATGCGCAGCTCTTGCTGCCGAATCAAACTCTCGATGCGCAGACGGTTGGCGTCGCGCAGCATCGGGCTGTGCGGGAAATCGTGCTGAAACTCACGCAAGACCCACGCGGCGCTGCCAAAATCCTCGGCGTAGGCGAACGCTCGGGCACGATAGTAGAGCGCATAATCGCCCAGAACCGGATCGGCGGCCGCGGATTCGAGCGCGCGAACGGCTTCTTCGTAGTTTTTCGCCTCGAAGTCGCCGACGCCGAGAGCGAGCGAAGCCTGCGCGCGCTGCGCCGACGGCAATTTCTCAATCGCGCCGAACAGACGTGTCCTGGCGGCGTCCGAGCCGGATTCGAGATAGGAAATACTCGCGTCCCGGAGCTGCGCCGGTAGCGGCGCTGCCACGGAAACCGTGGCAAGCAGGGAGACAGCGAGCGCGGGGGCGAGCCAACGATACGCCATAGCGCTTTTCCTAGTCTGACACGAGCTTGCGCGCACAGCGCGCATTTCTCACGCAGCAGCGAGCTTGCGACGGTTGCCGACGGCTTCGATCCAGGCTTCCGTCAACGCCACCAAAATCTCGATTGCCGAAATCTGGATGGGCCGCTGCTCGCCATCGGGGCCGCGCGGATCGAGATAGAGCACCGCGAGCACCTTGTCACGCAAAGCGACCGGCAACAGCAGCACACGATCCTCGGAAGAAAGCTCCAGCAGGGCCGAGACCTCTCCCCCTAATTCGCCCGCGTCCCCTGAACATTCCCGCCGTTCGAGACGATGCATCACCTGCTCGATAGCCGGCGCCGCCGATACTTCTAGCGAGAGCTTCTGGAACTCGAGCTGAGCTTCAGGAGAAACCGCACCGGCGACTCGAAAGCCGAGCGCGCGATCGCCACGATGAATGAATAGGGCGGAGCGCCCACAGTAGCCCGCGGCGGATTCGACCAACGCGGCCGCGATCTCGGTGACCGCTTGGGCCTCGCGAATACGACGCGCGCTCTCAGCGAGCGAGTCGATCGCATTGCCCGAAGAAGCTTGCGCCTCCGACAAAGCCTCGGCTCGCGCCTCTTCGGCCGCGGATGCGACCAGCGTCGAACACTCTTCGCGCAAGCTTCCGGCGAGCTCTTCGCCCAGGTCCTTGAGCTTCGAACGCAGCGAGCGGTCGAGAAAATCGTCGAGGTTCTGGGCAAGATCAGGCGACATGCGACAGGTCCAAAGCAGGGAAAGACAGCATTAGTGTAGCGTAGGAAAGGCTTGCCCGAAAGCGGGCGAAGGACTTAAGAATGGCTTCGAAACTTGCTGGAAAGATTGCTCTCGTCACAGGCGGCTCGCGCGGCATCGGCCGCGCCATCGCGGAGGCGCTGCTCGAAGAAGGAGCGCAGGTCACCATCTGCGGCCGCAGCCAAGAGAGCCTCGACCAAGCCGTCCAGGAGCTCTCAGCCAAGGGGGAGATTGCAGGCAAAACCTGCAACATGGGCCGCAGCGAAGAGGTCGAGGCGCTGCTCGGGTTCGTGGCCGAGCGGTTCGGCGGGCTCGACATCCTGGTCAACAACGCCGGCGTCGGCCACTTCGCGCCGATTCACCAGCTCTCGCTCGAACAGTGGCGCGAGGTCATCGACACCAACCTGAGCGGCGTCTTCTATGCCACCCGCGCGGCCGTGCCGATGATGCAGAAACGCGGCGGGGGATTCATCCTCAATATCGGCAGCTTGGCGGGGAAAAATCCGTTCGCGGCAGGCGCGGCCTACAACGCCTCGAAATTCGGGCTCAACGGCATGAGCGAGGCCATGATGATGGACCTGCGCTACGAGAACATTCGCGTCAGCCAAATCATGCCGGGCAGCGTAGAGACGGAGTTTCGCCCCGGCGGCTCGGACGAAGCTGACTGGAAGCTCTCGACGCGCCAGATCGCCGAGACGGCCGTACACCTGATCACGATGCCCGAGCGGAACTTGGCGAGCCGCATCGAGATGCGCCCCAGCCGCCCGCCGCGGAAGTAACGGGAATCCATTGCGCCGACGCAACCGAGCCCCGGCAGCAATGCCGGGGTTTGACGTTTGTGCCGTATCCAACGTTAGACCCGCCATTGCTGCCGGGGCTCGGTTCGCCGCGGGCTAGTACGCCTTGACCTGCGCCTGATAGCTCTCGAAGTTGCGCAGCGTCTCGACCATCGAATCGCCGCCGAACTTCTCGAGACAAGCCTGCGCCAGCACGATCGCAACCATCGCTTCGCCGATCACGCCGGCGGCCGGAGCCACGGCCACATCGGAGCGCTCATAGGCGGCGGTCGCCGGGTCACGCGTAGGCAGATCGACCGACTCGAGCGGCTGGCGCAGGGTCGAGATCGGCTTGATGTAGCCGCGCACGACCACATCCTGGCCGTTCGTCATGCCGCCCTCGATGCCGCCCGCCTTGTTCGAACCGCGATGCCATTCGCGCTCGCCCTTTTTGTAGTGGATCGTGTCCTGCGAATCCTTGCCGGGCGAGACTGCGGTGACGGTTCCCGCGCCGATCTCGACCGCCTTGACGGCCTGGATCGACATGATCGCCTGGGACAGACGGCCGTCCAGACGCGTATCCCAAGCGATGTGCGAGCCCAGCCCGACCGGCACGCCGTGCGCGACCACTTCGAAGACGCCTCCGCGGGTGTCCTTTGTCTTGTAAGCGACGTCGACTTCTTCCTTCATGCGCTGCTCGACCTCGGGATCGACGCAGTTGAGCAGCACTTCGTCCTTGGCTGCGAGCGCTTGGAGCTCTTCCCAACTCGCCGCACGCTCCAGGTGCGCCGAGCCGACCGCCGTTACGTGGCTGAGCACTTCGATGCCCAGCTCGCCGAGGAACAGCTTGCACAGCGCGCCCACGGCCACGCGCGAAGTGGTCTCGCGGGCGCTGGCGCGCTCTAGGATATATCGAGCGTCGGGCAGGTTGTATTTGATGCAGCCGGCGAGATCGGCGTGACCGGGCCGCGGGCGCGTAACCGGCTTGGCCTTCTCGTCGCCGGTCTCGATCTGCTCCACCGGCAGCGCTTCGGTCCAGTTGCGCCAGTCCTTGTTCTCGAGCAAAACGGCGATCGGCGAACCAATGGTC
This sequence comes from Bryobacterales bacterium, assembly GCA_041394905.1. Taxonomy (GTDB): domain Bacteria; phylum Acidobacteriota; class Terriglobia; order Bryobacterales; family UBA6623; genus RI-231. The sequence goes on from JAWKHJ010000009.1 coordinate 44,554, forward strand.
TTGCCGTGGCGCACGCCGGAGACGATGTGCGCCTTGTCGGTCTCGATCTTCATGCGACCGCCGCGTCCGTAGCCCTGCTGGCGACGCCACAGCTCACGATCGATCTTCTCGAGCGATACGGGCACGCCGGCGGGCAGGCCCGTCAGCATCGCAACGAGGGTTTCGCCGTGCGACTCGCCGGCGGTTTCATAACGCAACATCGAAGTTCTCTTGGGATACGCGGCGAGCGGACGGAGAGCCCGCGCCGGTAAACTCACAGGATACCGGAATCCCGCCGATGGACCGTCTTTTTGGAATTCATGCCGTCACCGCCGCGCTCGAAGCCGGGCGTCCTCTCGATCGCGTCCTGATCGCCCGAGGAGCCGGAGGGCCGCGCATGCAGGCGGTGATCGACGCCTGCCGCCAGCTCGGAGTGCCGGTGCGCTTCGAGCCGCGCGACCGGCTGGACAAGGAGGCGCGCGGGGGCGTCCATCAGGGCGTAGTCGCCTTCGGGTCGGCCCGCCGCGCGGTCGATCTCGCCGACATCCTCGAGCAAGCCGAGGACGACGCGTTAGTCGTGGTGGCCGACGGAGTGGAAGATCCGCACAACCTGGGCGCCATCATCCGCTCGGCGCACGCGGCCGGCGCGGTTGCTCTGATCACGCCAGAGCGGCGCTCAGTAGGCATGACGGACACGGTCGCCAAGGCCGCCGCCGGGGCGCTCGAATTCTTGCCGATCGCGAGGGTGAAGAACATCAACCGCGCGCTCGATGACCTCAAAGAAGCCGGCTTCTGGGTCTACGGCTTGGACGAGCGCGGCGAAGACACTTGTTGGGAAATCGACTGGAGGGGCAAGACGGCGCTCGTCCTCGGCGCGGAAGGCCACGGGCTGCACCGGCTGACCGCGGAAAAATGCGACCGGCTGGCGCGGATTCCGATGCAAGGGCAAGTAGCTTCGTTGAACGTGTCCGTGGCGGCCGGTGTGGCGCTGTTCGAAGCGGTGCGCCAAAGGTCGGACGCGGAGAGAAAGCGGCAGTAGAATGAGAGCGGAGCGGCCATGACCATCACGATCGAGATTCCGCCCGACATCGAAGAGGCGCTGCGCGAGCAATGGCAGGATCTGCCGCGTGCGGCCTTGGAAGCAGTGGCCCTCGAGGGTTACAAGCAAGGGGCGCTGACGCTCGGCCAAGTCGGAGCGCTGCTCGGCATGGAATCGCGGTGGGATGTACGGCAGTACTTGGCGGATCGAGGCGTGGGTATCGTGCTCTCCGACGCGGACCTGGATGACGATCTGCGGGGATTGACGAAGTTGGAACCGCGGACCAAATGACCGCGGTCTCCGACACTGGGCCGTTGTCGTATCTCAACCTAATTGGTCGGATTGATCTGATTCCGGCCATCTTCGGCAGCGTCGTAATCCCAGTGTCAGTCCACACCGAACTCGCCGATCCCGGCGCTCCAAGTATCGTTCGCACCTGGGCAGCGAACTTACCCGGCTGGACCTGCGTTCAGAATGCGCCTTCACTCGGATGGGAGTTGGTCAGCGGACTCGATCGCGGCGAAGCGGAGGCCATCCTTTTATCCAGCGCGATCAGAGCCGAAAGATTGCTCATCGATGAGCTCAAGGCCCGCCGAAGGGCTCTGACGCTCGGGCTAGCCGTTACGGGGACTCTCGGAATCTTGCTGGTCGGCCATGAGCGCGGCCTCGTGAATCTTCCCGACGCGCTCGCAGACCTGGATCAAACGAACTTTCGCATCACGCCAGCCTTGCGCGAAAGCATCCTTCGAAGATCCGAAGTTTCCTGACCGCGCGGCAGCAGCGACCACCCTACACTACGGGTATGAAGCGCTTCGCCCTGCTCCTCCTTTTCGCCGCCGCCGCGTTCGCCCAGAAGCCCCAGCTCGAATACCCCCTGATACAAGGCCATGGCGGCGTCTTTCGCCTGCCGGCCAAGGCGGAACCGCCCGTCGACGGCGCCCGCATGGTCATCGATGTGACCACGGGGGACTACGACGGCGGGGTCAACAAGGGCCTCGCCCGCGCGGCGCGCTACGTCAATCTGTATGCGCTGGCCGGCGTGAAGGACGCGCGCGTGGACATCGTGATGCATGGCGGCGCGACCAAGGAAGCTCTGGACGACGAGACGTATCAAGAGCGCTTCGGCAAGCCCAACCCAAATCGCGAGTTGATGCGGCAGCTGCGCAAAGCCGGCGGCGAGATTGTCGTCTGCGGCCAGTCGATGCTGCACAACGGCTTCGATCCGGAAAAGATGACGCCGGAGGTGGGTTTGGCGCTGTCCGCGGCGACCGCGCTGACTACGCGCCAAAACAAGGGCTTCGCTTACTTCGGGGTGCACTGACGCGGCTGGCGCTCAGTCTTCCAGTGGAAACAGCGTGTCGATGAAGTAGGACCAGTTCTGTTCGAGTACTGGCCGGTCATCCGTCCGGCGATTGTCGATGACTAGGCCCTTGTACCAGAGCCGGATCGTGATGCGCGCACCCTGCGGCCGAGTATCTCCTCTTAGCCCGAAGGTGTCGCGCAGACGATAGACCGGCCCGTTGGGGTGCGGTACATAGCGATCTTCCAGACCCTCTTCCTGAACTGGATCGTTATTGCGGTAGCCGTAGTGGAAGACCTGCCCGGCGCGCCGCTCGCCATCTTCGATGAAGTTCTCCCGTAGACCGCCCGGAACCGCGAACGAGCGCGCCACCGAATGCGCCTCGCCGGTCGGAACCCAGTTCCCAGGTTCCATCGCCCCGATGAATTCACCCGGCTGGATATATGCCGTGCCGCGAATTTTCTGGCGGTATTCGAAATGCCGGCAATCGCGCTCATCGAAGCGGATCGCGATCGTAAACTGCCCTCCCGCGAAGAAACCATCCCCGTCGCTCCGCAAGGAAGCGGAGCGAACGGTATGGTGATCGAAGGATTGGACGCCCACGAGAGAGTAGTTTAACGCTGCACGCGGCCCGAGCCGTCGCCCTTCATTAGCGCCTCCACCTCGGCGGCCGAGAAGCGATTGTAGTCGCCCGGCACCGAGTGTTTCAGGCACGACGCCGCCACGGCAAATTCGAGCGCCTTTTGCGGGTCTTCCGGGTGGAGGTGCAAACCGCCGATCAGGCCGCCCGAGAACGAGTCGCCGCCGCCCACGCGGTCGACGATGTTCGTGATGTGATACTTCTGCGAGAGATAGAAGTCCTTGCCATCATAGAGGCACGCCGACCAATCGTTGTGCGATGCCGAAATCGACTCGCGCAGCGTAATTGCCTGCTTCTTCAGGTTCGGGAACTCGCTGAGCATCTTCTCGGCGAGCTGCTTGTACTTGTCCGTGTCGAGCTTGCCCGAGTGGACGTCGACGTCGATCGTGACGCCGAGCGACTCTTGGCAGTCCTCTTCGTTGGCGATGCCGACGTCGACGAACTTGACGAGCTCTCGCATCACTTCCGGCGCAGTCTTCCCGTACTTCCACAGCTTCTTGCGGAAGTTGTAGTCGCAGGAGACGGTCAGGCCCTTCTCTTTGGCCTTCTGCACGGCTTCCATCGACAGGTCCGCCGAGCCCTGGCTGATGGCCGGGGTGATGCCGGTGATGTGGAACCAAGTGGCGCCGTCGAAAATGGCGTCCCAGTCGAAATCGCCCGGCTTGGCGAGCGCGATGGACGAATTGTCGCGGTCGTAGATGACCTTGGACGGACGCTGATTGGCGCCGTGCTCTAAGTAATACACGCCCAAGCGGCCGCCCTTGGTGCGCTTGACCATGCTCGTGTCGATACCAAAGCCGCGCAGTTCCGCCAGGCAGGCGTCGACGATGGCGTGGTTGGCCGGCAGGGCGGTGACAAACGCCGAAGGGATGCCGTAGTTCGACGTGGAGACGGCGACGTTGGCTTCGCCCCCGCCAAAGGTCGCCACGAACATGGGCGACTGGAACGGACGCTCGAGGTTGGGCGGCGCGAGACGCAACATGATCTCGCCGAAGGTGACGACTTTCGCCATGGCTTTCGACTTCCTTTGCGGGCCTACAGGCCTAAGGGGCCAGCATATCAGACCGGTGGAGTTGGAAGGCCCTTGGTGAAACAGGGCCGCCAGTGAGTTCATCTGCTCAGTGGATATGAAAATTGCAAGAACAGAAAGAATTGCAGCATGTTCGCTGCTTGTACTCGCCCTTGGACTCGCCGCCTGCGGCAAGGTTTACGAATCCGAAGCCGTCTCGACCTTCGAGCTCCCAGCAGGCACTCAATTGATGGTGGAACCCACCCGGGCTTACGCCTTCGAGGACTTGGAGGCCAATGCGATGTTCACCGGCGTGCTTGCCGCACCGCTGACAGTAGAGGGCATGCTGATCGCACCTAAGGGCGCTCCGGTCTCTGGAGCGACCGTCGTGGACGGGGCGGCGCAAGGCGGATACGTGCCTGTCGGAGTTGAGCTAACGAGCATGATGATTCACGGCGGTGACGAGGCAAAGATCTCGACCGCTCCCATCTTCCCGCAAGCTCTGCCGGACCCTGAGAACGACACCGAAATCCGCGAGGACCGCGTGCTAGCTTTCGTTCTGGACGAACCAGCGACCTTCGAATGGTCGATGGACCCATCGGTCGACGCCAAGGAGCTCAGTCCGGTCACACCGTAGGCAGCGCCTGCCAAACCGCTTCGGTCGCGCTACGATAAGCGCGATATGCTCAGCCGCCGAAGCTTTCTCGCCGCATCCGCGGGCGCAGCAGCCGCTCCCTTGATGGGGCAGTCCAATCGCCGCCCGAACGTCCTTTTCTGTATCGCCGACGATTGGGGCTGGCCCCACGCGGGCGCCTACGGAGCGAAGTGGGTCAACACGCCCGCATTCGACCGCATCGCGCGCGAGGGCGTGCTGTTCAATAACTGCTTCACTACGAATCCCAAGTGCAGCCCCTGCCGCGCCACCATCCTCACCGGACGCAACACCTGGCAACTCGAAGAGGCGATCAACCACTTCGGCATCTTCCCTCACAAGTGGAAGGTCTACCCGGAGATCCTCGAAGCGAACGGTTACTGGGTCGGCATGACCGGCAAGGGCTGGGGCCCGGGCGACTACGTCTCCGGTGGCTTCGAGCACAACCCGGCCGGCAAGGAATTCCAGAAATATACGCTCGATCCGCCCGCCGAGGGCATCAACCGCCGCGACTACGCGCGCAACTTCGAGGACTTCCTCGAGCAGCGTCCCGAGGGCAAGCCCTTCTGCTTCTGGCTCGGGGGACATGAGCCGCACCGCTTCTACGAGGACGGCTCCGGCGCTCGACACGGCCTCGATCCGGCCAAGGTCGAAGTGCCCAAGTTCTATCCCGACAACGGCATCGTCCGCAATGACATGATCGACTACGCCTTCGAAGTGCAGTGGTTCGACTCGCACGTGGGCAAGGCGCTCGACAAGCTCGAACAGATGGGCGAGCTGGACAACACAATCGTCGTCATGAGTTCGGACCACGGTATGCCCTTCCCGCGCGTGAAGGGACAGATTTATGAGGACGGCTTCCACATCCCGCTCGCCATCCGTTGGGGCGGCATGCGGGGCGGCCGCGTGGTTGACGACTTCATCAACGTGCGCGATTTCGGCCCCACGTATCTCGAAATGGCAGGGATCACGCAACCGGACACCATGACGGGCAAGAGCTTCCTCAACGTGCTCAAATCCAATAAGGCCGGTTGGGTGGACGAGTCGCGCGACGTCATGCTGATCGGCAAAGAGCGGCACGACCTCGGCCGCCCTGACGATGCCGGGTACCCCGTCCGCGCCATCCGCACGAAGGACTTTCTCTACGTCCGCAACTACGCACCAGATAGCTGGCCGGCCGGCAACCCCGAAACCGGCTACCGCAACGTCGACGACAGCCCGACCAAGCGTCTGATCGAGCGCAGCTTTGACAAGTTCTACCGCCTTTCGCTCGGCAAACGGCCGCCCGAGGAGCTATATCGCGTGCAGAGCGATCCTGACTGCATGGAGAACGTCGCCAACGACCCCGAGTTCTGGAAGGTCAAGAGCGAGCTCCGTGCACGCATGGAAGAGATGCTGCGCCAAGAAGGCGACCCGCGCACCCTCGGTCACGCCGAGGTCTTCGAAACCTACCGCTACGTGGGCGGTCGCGGGCACAGCTACGACGCTTGGCTCGAAAACCAAAAGGAGTAAAGACCGGTGGCGACCGTCTTCATCCCCACCATGCTGCAATCGCTCGCCGGCGGCTGCAAGAGCGTAGAGGTCGCCGGCGACACCGTTGGCGACCTCATTCGGAACCTCGATGCTCTTCACCCGGGCATCGAGGCGCGCCTGGTCGACGACGGAGCGTTGCGTTCGAACCTCGCCGTCGCGGTCGACGGCGAGGTCAGCGTAGTCGGATTGCTCGAGGACGTCCCAGAGGACGCGGAGGTTCACTTCATCCCGGCCATTTCGGGCGGAAGCGCCGAGTCGCGGGCTACTTGACGACCCAGGTGCCGTCCGCGGCCTTATCGCGATGAGCGGCGTGGCAGGTCTTGCAGTTCGCGCGCAGCTCGTCGAGCTTGGCCGTGGCGCCGCCCAGGTTCTTGGCCTCCGCCATCGCCGCAATCTCGTTGGCTTTGGTGATCACGTCCACGCAGGACGCGACGGCATCTTCCGCATTTTTCTGGCTCCAGAACGCCGCCATCCCCCCAAAGTAATCGGCGACGATTCTGGACTGTTTCAGGGCTTCGTCCGCGTTTCCGGCTTCTACACTCTTCCCCAGCGCCGCTGTTGCCGCGGCGCCCCCTTTCATCAGCGGCTGATAAGTAGACAGGTCATCGGCCAGTAGTACTGCGCATACAGCACAGAACAGGACGATTCCTGCAGCAAATTTGGGCATTCAGGATCTCCTTGTCGGCATCAGGGCCACGAAGAGGATACCCAGGAGCGGGCTACGGCGCAAGTCGTAGCCTTGCACTTGCGTCCGCACGCCGTCGTGCTCGCATAATCATGCAGACACCGCTCGAAGAAACGCGTCCCCAGAAGGCGCGTTCCCTACGGAGGGACTGAATGCATACACCACTGATCTCCGCAGCCGCTGTTTGCGCCGTGGTCTTCACGGCGGGCTGCGCGCCATCACAACCCGACTTGGTCGCTGAGCCGATCGAGTCCGACGCCGAGCCGGAAGGCTACTGCCGCAAGAGCGGCGCGGGCGTGACGATACGCGTAAAGAACGCGTCGAACGCAGCATTCAATCAGGAGACGACCACCATGGTCATCTTCTCGCCCGGCGGCCCGCGCAACGTCCAAACATCCCCCATGGCCCCTGGCGAATTCCGCGACGTGACGGTGGATCTACCTGCGGAGTGCTTCGTCCCCGATTGCAACTTCGCGATCACCGTCGACGCGGACGAAGAGGTCGAGGAGTCGAACGAAGCAAACAATACCGTGAGCGGGGTCTGCTCCACCTGAACTGCCCTAGGCGGCGCTCCTTGTCAGGCAGCGTCGTCCCAGGGAAGCTCGCGCTTGCTCCACCCGCCGAAGAGCGGCAATCGCAGCCGCTCGAGTTGCGGGTCGCGCGCCGCAAACGCCGCTTCCAGATCCGCGTTTGCATCCTGGCCTATGCCCAACCGCGCCGCTGCAACGCAAACCCGCGAGATCTCACCGGCCTCGGCCCGCGTAACAAGCCTCGCGAGATCGTCAGCCGCCTTCTCGGACCCCATTGGCGCGGCGTAGACAGCTAGCGCCACGCTCCAGGGATCTTCCGGCGCTCGCAGCCGCGCCTGCTCCAGCTCCGCGCATGCCTGCTCACATTCGCCCTGCGCGCAATAGGCCGCCGCCGCCAGCAGGTGCGGACCGTACAATCCGGGCTCGAAGTAAGAAGCGGCGTGCGCCTGTTGCAGGGCCTCTTCCGTCTCGCCCTGCATACAGAGCTCCCAGCCCAACGCCAGCCGCGCGCGCTCGTCGTTCGGGTCGAGCCCGACCGCGCGCTCATGCTCTTCGAGCGCTTCAGCCTCATTGCGCCGCATGCCCTGCAGTCGGCCCAGCAGTGATCGGGCGCGCGCGGATTCGGGTGCGATGCGCAAGACCTTGCCAATGCCCGCCTGCGCTGCTTCAGCATGAAACTGCAGCAACTCCGCCGCCGCCAGGGTCAGCATCGCGCGCGGGTAAGCGGCATCGAGATCGAGCGCCTTTCGCGCCTCCACCACTACATTGGCTAGCAATGACCCAGCCGGCCCGAAACCCATCTCCGCCAGCGCCAGCCGGCAGGATGCCAAGCCGTCGAACGCGGCTGCGCAGTTGGGGTCTTCGAGCGCGGCCGCCTCGAACACCGACGCTGCCTTGGCGATCTCTGCCATGGTGCGCCGTCGCAGGTGGCGGAATCCTCGATCACAAAGCGGCTGCGCCGACGAGGCGTCCCGCGCGGACGACAGAGCAAACTCCGGCACATAGCCGCCCTTGGGCATCGTGATGCGGACGGGTTCGCTCGCGCCTGCGTTGGCATAATAGTCGGCCAACTTCGAACGCAGGCGAGCTGCATCCACGCGCACAATGTTATCTTCGGCCGGGTCGAAAGCGTCTCCGCGGTCGAAGACCTCCATGCCGATGACGATCTCGCGCAGGTCATCCAGACGCCCATCCAGAGCGCCTTCCACGACGAAGCGCAAAAACGCGTCATCCGCAGCGAGCGCCGAAAACCCTTACTGCGTTCGATGCGTTCAAGTGTTTCGAGGATTTGTTCGCGGGTCGGCTGCAACGGGCCACGGCTCATGCGCCGACCAGGATACTATGCCGCGTAGGCCGGCTCTTTCGGGATGATCATCCAGAGGATGATGTAGGCCAAGATGCCCGGGAACGCAACCGACGCGATCGAAACGATCACGTAAAGGATGCGCACCAGTGTCGGGTCCCAGCCGAGCCACTCCGCCAAGCCGCCGCATATTCCGGCAATCATCCGGTGACGGCGGGAACGATAGAGAGGGTTGGAAGTTCGCGCCATTGCACTAGTAGATACGAATGGCGGCCCCGTTTGTTTCCTGAAATCAGCGGTTGATCCGCGTCGACTGCCGGGCTGTGAGTTGCCAACCGGACGGAGTCTTCAGCAGGACGTGAAGCACGTTGAGCCGGACGACGGATGGCTCGCCGCTCTCCCGGTTGATGAAGTCGAGGTCCGCCTTGACGATTGCGGTCTTGCCATAGACCCGCACATTGGGATCGTGAATGACGATTTCGCGCTTCCCGCTCGCGAGCAGCCCGGCCAACACATCGGCCCGCGTCTCCGTCTTGCCGTCGGAGTGGCTGTAGGAGAGATCCTCGTGCAGCAGCTTGCCGAGCGCGGCGACATCCTTGGACTCCGTGGCCTGACGCCAAGCCTCCATCGCCGCCAAGACTTCTTTTTCAGAGGTTGTCGCAGCGCTCAGGCAAGCGGCTCCGACCAAGACAAACAACAGCAGGGTGCGCATGTCGACGCTGAGCATAGCGCCGGCGGGATCAGACCCGCAAGGAGGGCTTCACGAACTCGTATGTCGCCCGCAGAGCCTGTTTCGCCGAATCATCCAGCGGCCGCAGACCGCCCCGCACGCCGTACTCCGGGAACACGCCGCGCAGGTGCAGGACATAGCTCAGCGCCGGGAAGCCATACGCCACCGCCTGCTCGACGAACATCAGCGCTTTCGACAGCGACGCGATCGCCTCCGTGTGGCGCCCGCGTGGTAGTGGTCCCAGCAATCGACGTAGAGCTCGACCCAGCTCGACGCCGGCATGTTGCCCCAGACGCCGCGCAGCATCTCGTCGTAAAGCGTACGTCCGTGCGAACCGGTAAAGGGATAGGGCGGCTTGCCCTTGGTCGCCTTGCGGAACTGCTCGAGCCGCTCGATCGGATCGCCCGCCTCGTCCTTGATGTAGCGCAAGGTTGGGATCCGTTCGGCCATCCCGAGCACGAACTCAACCGACATGTTGCCCGTCGTCTGCACGAACAGCGGCAGGTCGCAAGCCGCAGCGACCTCTTCGTAATAGGCCAGCACCTCGTCGAGATCGAACTCGCCCTTGTCGCGCGTGGGCAGCGCGATGATGGCGTCAGGCTTGAGCTTCTGCGCGTGCTTGGCGTAGCGGACCGCCGTGGCCGCGTCGGGCCCCTGCACGCCGATCACAAGCTTTGGACTCAACCCCTCGTTGGCGGCGGCGATGCGTTCCGCGCCCTCAATGCGCTCCTCGAAGCTCAGGTACTGATACTGGCTCGCCCGCTGCGGCCAAACGATGCCGTGAACGCCGGTTCTGTCGAGGAACTTGACCTCCGCCTCGAGCGCTTTGAAGTCGACGGCGTCGTCCTTCGTGTAAGGCGTTTGGACGATCGGGTAGATGCCGCGCAGGTCAGCGCCGCCGGCGCCGCGCGCGTTGAACGCAAAGACGCCGCCCAACATCGCGGAGAGGGCCTGGCGCCGGGACGGAGGATGGGTCATGCAAGAATCTCGCGAATCACGTGGCCGTGGACATCGGTCAGCCTGCGGTTGATGCCGTTGTGGTACCAAGTCAGCCGTTCGTGGTCCAGGCCGAGCAAGTGTAGCATCGTCGCATGGAAGTCATAGGACGTCGCAACGTTCTCGACGGACTTTCCGCCGAACTCGTCCGTTGCGCCGTAGCTGACGCCGCCCTTGACGCCCGCGCCGGCGAACCAGACCGTGAAGGCGTTCGGGTTGTGGTCGCGCCCCACCGTGCCTTCCTGGTGCGTGGGCATGCGGCCGAACTCGGTAGCCCAAACGACGAGCGTGTCGTCGAGCAGACCGCGCGCCTTCATGTCGGTGAGCAGCGCCGCCGTGGGCTGGTCGAGGATCGGGCAGTGACGTTCGTAGTCCGCCTGGAGCGTCTTGTGCGCGTCCCAGTTGAGCAGTCCGTCGACGCCGGATGCACGCGAGGCGCAGAACAAGTTGACGAAGCGTACGCCGCGCTCGAGCAGGCGGCGCGCCAGCAGACAGTTGCGCGCGTAGCCGGCCTTGAGGTGGTTTGGGTCATCAGCGCCGTAAAGGTCGCGCGTGGCTTTGGTCTCTTTCGAGAGGTCGGAAACCTCCGGCGCGGAGAGCTGCATGCGCGCAGCAAGCTCGTAGGCGGCGATGCGCGCACGCAGCTCCGAGTCGCCTGGATGCTCGTCGGCGTGGCGGCGATTCAAACGTCCCAGAAAGTCGCGCGTGGCCTCTTCCTGCGCGTCGCTGATCGAAGCAGGCCGCTTCAAGTTGCGGATCGGGTTCTGCGCGTTGAAGACGATCGCCTGATGCTCGGCGGGCAGGAAACCCGCGCCCCAGTTCGCCGGGCCGGCGGGCGGCTCGCCGCGAATGTCGGGGATCGCGACGTAGGTAGGCAGATTGTCGTTCGCCGAGCCGAGTGCATAACTGACCCACGAGCCCGCCGAGGGAAACCCCTCGAGGATGAAACCCGTGTTCATGAACACGCAGGCCGGCCCGTGCGTGTTCGTCTTCGACGTCATCGAGTGGATGAACGCCATCTCGTCGGCGTGTTCGCCCAGACGCGGCAGCAGCTCGGAGATGGGCTTGCCCGACTGCCCGCGCAGCGTGAACTTCCAGGGCGAGCCCATCAACGCGCCATTCTTGCCCTGGAAGGTGACCATCTGCGCGCCGGGCGGCGGCTCTTCGCCGGAGCGTTTTTCGAGCTCCGGTTTGTAGTCCCACAAGTCGATGTGCGAAGCGCCGCCAGGGCAGAAGATCTGCAAGACGCGCTTGGCCTTGGGAGCAAAGTGCGGGCCGCTAGCGGCGGCCGAGGCCTCCCGTGGCAGCAAGGACGCGAGCGCGGCGCCGGCCAAGCCGGTGGTGAAGTCGGAGAAGAAATCGCGGCGGGTGCGGATCATCGCACCGGTCCTCCCGACAGAACGCTTGCCCGCAATGCAGGACTAGGGCCGCGAACACTATCCACAGCGGGCGCTTAGTGCTATAAACCAACTCGTTCGCATTGAAGAGCGCACGGCAGAATAACGCCAAGCCCTGCTGCTCGACAAATCGGACCGCATCGGCTGATTCTTCCGCCTCAGGCGAGCGCCCGAAGGCCAACCGCCAAGCCAACTCGACCTGCGCCGCAAAGTCGCCGCCGGCTTCGCGCTCCAGCCTCTCTGCGAAGAACCCGGCCTGCTCAATCAAGAACGCATTATTCAACAAGCTCAGCGCCTGGAGCGGCGTCGTCGTTGAGACGCGTTTCGGCGCAGGCAACGACGTATCCGGACAATCGAACTGCCCCAGCAGCTCCGGTTTCACCGACCTCGCGTGCTGGTGGTACACCGAGCGTCGAAACGTCTCTGGCCCAAACTCCTCGAGCGGATAGTACGTCGCTACGTTGTCGACCGTGTAGCGGTACAGTCGAAAGCCCGGTCCGCCTATCGTGCGGTCAAGCTTGCCGGAAATGGCCAGCACGGCGTCGCGGACCTCTTCCGCCTCCAGACGCCGCGGCGGAAAGCGCCACAGGAATTCCGCGTCGTGGTCAGCTTTCGCCGCATCCTCGCGATATTCGCTCGACTGCCGATACGCGGCAGAGAGGACGATATCGCGATGCAAGGGCTTCAACCGCCAGCCGTGCTCGCTGACCAAGCGACCCGCCAGCCAGTCGAGCAACTCCGGGTGCGTCGGCTCGCCGCCGTTGTAACCGAAGTCGCTCGGCGCGCGGACCAAGGGCCGGCCGAAATGATACATCCAGATCCGATTCACGATCACGCGCGCCGTCAAAGCGTTGTCGTCCGACGCGATCCAGCGCGCGAGCGCCAGCCGTCGCTCTGCCTCGGGCGCCGTCGGGTCGAGGGCAAACCCTGGTAGCAGGTCGCCCAACGTCGACAGCGAGGCCGGCGCGACCTCGGCCCTTGTCCATCGGATTGCCGCGCACCATCACGAAGCTCGGGGCCTCCGGCTGCTCAAAGCGTCCAAGGAACGCGCGCGCCGGCTTGTCGAGCTTCGCCAGCGTTCTTCGCCTCCGCCTCGCGCCGCTCGGCATTCTCCCAGGCCTGCTTCTCGTCGTCGGTGAAGACGGCAAACAGCAACAGGCGCTCTCGATCTTCCTCCGAGAACGGCAATCGGCCCTCCGAGCTTGCGACCGTGCGCCATTGCTCGCCATCGAGCGAGATCTCGATGCGGTAGTGCTCCGGAATTGAGCGCCCGAAGCGTCCGCCAAAGCCTTTGAGCCGATCCGATGACCAGAACACCCGCGCAATGCGCTCGGCGCGCGGCAGCTCGACCTGCACCCATTCGGGCATGCCGCCGCCGGAGATCCAGCGCTTGTCGAACTTGCCGTCGACCAGATTCCGAGCCGCGTAGGTGTCCGGGCTCGCCTCGTCAATGCGCGTCGAACGGGCCGTCGCCTTGCCTCGAGCGCGACATTGCGAGAATCGGATGTCCAAATCTCAAATTCGTCCAAGTCGACGACGTTCCGCCGAGCGGTGGGCGCCTCGATCGTCATGCGCACAAAACGCGCCTCGACAGGCTCGAACGTTTCTTCTGCGCCTTCCGGCTCCACACTCGGCCGATAGCCGGCCAGGACGGCGTCTCGACGCTCGTCCACACGCCGCAGCGCCCTCGCGCAACGCCTCGAGCGCCTCTTTGGCCTCTTTCGCCTGCTGGCGCAGCGGCTCGGCGGCGCTCTCGTAAGCGTCCACCTCGGCGGGAGTCGCCCAGTTCCGCTCGTCGTGCCAAACTCCGGCGAAGGCCGCCTGCATGCGGTAGTAGTCCTTCTGTTGGATCGGATCGAACTTGTGATCGTGGCAGCGTGCGCAATGCACGGTCAGCCCGAGGAAGGCTGAGGCCGTTGCGGTGATCATGTCGTCGAGGTGGTTCGCGCGCTTCTGGGCTTCGCCCTCGGGGTTTGATCCCGACCGTATCGTGCGGACCCGCGACCAGAAAACCAGTCGCGGCCTCGACCTCGGATCCCCGGGCGCAATCTGATCCCCGGCCAACTGTTCGACGATCATGCGGTTGAACGGCTTGTCCTCGTTCAGCGAACGGATCACCCAATCGCGATACGGCCAAGCGCTATTGCGCAGGTGGTTCTGCTCATAGCCGTTCGACTCGCCAAAACGCACGACGTCGAGCCAGTGCCGGCCCCACCGTTCGCCGTAAGCGGGCGAGTCAAGCAGGCGATCAACCAGCTCTTCGTAGGGCCCGGACGATCGTCGGCGACAAACGCGTCGACCTCTTCGGGCGTCGGCGGCAAGCCTGTGAGGTCAAACGTCACACGCCGGATGAGCGTGCGCCGGTCGGCGGGCGGGTTGCGTTCGAGACCCTTCTCAGCGAGCTTCGCGTCCACAAACGCATCGAGCCCCTGGGCTTGCTCGCGCCTGAGCTTTTGCCAAGCCCACCATCCCGGCCCTGACCGCGGGCGCTGCTCCGCCTGGATCGCCTTTCCCCACGGCGCGCCCTGCGCAACCCAGTCCTTCAGCGTGGCAATCTCTTCGTCCGGAAGCTTCGCTCCGGGAGGCATCTCGCCTTTCGAGATGCGCGCGATCAACTTGCTCGCGGCAACGTCGCCCGGCACGAGCACGCCGGCCGCCTTCGCGGCTTCGAGCGAGGAAAGGTCGAGCCCGGCCACTTTGGCTTGCGCATCGTGGCAGCTCAAGCAACGCTTTTCGAGGATGGCGAGAGGGTCGCCCGCGTGCGAAACCGCCGCGAAGGTCAAACTGAGGACCGTCAGGAATGGCAGGGCTTTGCCGACAGCCATGGGTAGATCCTACGCCAACACTTCGTTGATCACGTGCCCATGCACGTCCGTCAGCCGGAAATCCCGGCCCCCGAAACGGTAGGTCAACTTCTCGTGGTCCAGCCCCAACAAGTTCAGCACCGTCGCGTGCAGGTCGTGCAGCGTGCGCTTGCCCTCCACCACGTTGTAGCCGTACTCGTCCGTCTGGCCGTAGATGAAGCCCTTCTTCAACCCGCCGCCAGCCATCGCGAGCGAGAAGCCGTAAGGGTTGTGGTCGCGACCGTTCGTCCCCTGCACGAACGGGGTACGCCCGAACTCGCCCGTGAACAGCACCAGCGTCTCGTCGAGCAGCCCGCGCGCCTTCAAGTCCTGAATCAGCGCCGCCACCGGCTGATCGCACGTGAACGCGTTCGCCTCGTGGCCTTCCTTGAGCTGCCCATGCTGGTCCCAGGGATTGCCCATCGTGCCGTAGCCCGCCGCCACCGAAGTCAGCTCGACGAAGCGCACGCCGCGCTCGACCAACCGCCGCGCGAGCAAACATTGCCGCGCGTAGGCAGCCTTCGGCTCGTTGTCTGAATCCAACCCGTAAAGCTTCTTCGTCTCTTCGCTCTCGCCCGACAGGTCCGTCAGCTCCGGCACCGCCGACTGCATGCGGTAAGCCGTCTCGTAGTTGCGAATCGCCG
This sequence comes from Bryobacterales bacterium, assembly GCA_041394905.1. Classification (GTDB taxonomy): domain Bacteria; phylum Acidobacteriota; class Terriglobia; order Bryobacterales; family UBA6623; genus RI-231. The sequence continues at coordinate 59,834 of JAWKHJ010000009.1, forward strand.
TCTCGACCGGCTCGTAGCCTTGCAGCGATTCCAGATACTCCTGGTCCATTTCGCGCAAGAAGTCCAGCCGCATGCGCTGCAGCTTGTCGCTCTCCTTGGGCTTGATGTTGTGGACCGGCTCGGCGTTCTCCGGATAGAGGAACGAGCTCTGGTGTACGGCCGGCAGAAAGCCATTGCCGTACATGTTGATGCCGCCCAGCGGAATCACGCCCGAGCCCAGCACGACGTATCCGGGCAGGTCGCGATTCTCGGTCCCCAGGCCGTATGTCGTCCACGCGCCAATGGAGGGGAAGCCGGTGAACGGCATGCCGCAATGGAAGAAGAAGTTTGCCTGGGCGTGCTCCATGAACGGCGCTGTCATGGAGCGGATCACCGTCAGCTCATCCGCCTGCTTCCCGATGTGCGGAAACAGATCGCTCACCGGAATGCCGCTCTCGCCGTAGTTGTGGAACGCCCACGGGCTCGGCATGATGTTCCCGTCGTCGTTGAACATCGTGCGCTCTGTCTTGAACGGCATCGGCTGGCCGGCTTCTTTGGTGAGCCGAGGCTTGGGGTCGAACGAATCGATGTGTGACAGCCCGCCCGACAGATAGCAGAGGATGACGTTTTTGACTTTGGGCGGGAAGTGCGGCTTCTTCGGCGCCATCGGGTCGACCGGACCCGTCACCGCCGCGCCAGCTTCCTCCGCCATCAGCCCGGCCAAAGCCACCATGCCGAATCCGGCCGAAGCGGTCCGCAAGGCTTCGCGGCGTGTGCAGCGGCAAGCGGATTGGCGGTTGACTGGATCTTTCATCGCGACGGTCCTGATTCTACAGCAGCTCAATCCAAGGCTCAGCGCAGATACAAAAACTCCTTCAAATTGAACAGCGACTGCGCAAAGTCACGCCACACCGGCTCCGACTCCATCGGGTCGTTCGCATTGTGCTCACGCGCCAGCATCGCGATGTACGTCGCGGCGCGGTCGCGCTCCACCGCCGTCGGCTTGCGACCCAGCGCCTTCTCGAACATCTGGTCCACACGCTCGGCCGGCGTAGCGGTCTGCTGCTTACTCACTTTCTCCGCCCACTTCTCCGACTCCTGGATCACGAACGGGCTATTGAGCATCGTCAGCGCCTGCGCCGGCACATTCGTCGAGTCGCGCTCGCCACGCGTCGAGGCCGGCTTAGGCAGATCGAACACTTCCAGGAACGGGTTGTGCGTGTTGCGGCGAATCTCCTGGTAGATCGCGCGCCGGCCATTTCCGTCGAGCGGACCCTTGGGGTTGTCACCCTTGGTCTTGCCGACGTCGTACGCGTAGTAGACCGGAATCGAAGGCCCGTACATCTCGGTGTCGAGCTCGTCCGCAACGGACAGAATCGCGTCGCGAATCGCCTCGGCTTCCAGCCTGCGGACCGGCATGTGGGACAGCAAACGGTTGTCCGGGTCCTGCTCGCCCGCGGCGGGCGAAGCGAGGCTGTTCATGCGATAGGCGCGCGAGGTGGTGAGCAGGCGGGCCATCTTCTTCACCGACCAGCCGTCCTCCACAAAGCGCGCCGCGAGCCAGTCGAGCAGTTCCGGATGCGTCGGCTTGTCGCCCAGCTTGCCGAAGTTATCCTCTGTACCCACGATGCCATTGCCAAACAGGTATTTCCAGATCCGATTCACCGCAACGCGCGCCGTCAACGGATTCTCCGCGGACGCCACGTCTTCGGCCAGACGCAGCCGCGCCGCACGCGGGTCTGGGTACGTGTCGCCCCCGAGTGCGGTCAGAAAGTGCCGCGGCACCATCTCGCCCGGGCTCTTGTGGTTTCCGCGGATCAATAGCGGCTGCCCCTCCCCACCCTCTTCGAGCACGCCCGGTGCACGCCGCGCGATCGGGATTTCCTTTTCGAGCTTGCGATACTCGGCGACCAGCGGCTTGATCCCTTCCACCTGCGGACCGTTCGGCAAAAGCCCATTTCGGATCGCAAAGTCCAACAACCACGCCTGCTGGTCGCTCATCTCGCCCGTGCGCCAAGCTTCCACCGCCGCAGTCAAGCGTTCGCTGTAACGTGCGGCCAACGCCTCGGCCGACGACGGCGCGCCGCCGTCCAACACTTCCAGGATCGGCTCCTCGAGCGACCGCGGCGTGCGGTCCTCGTTGTGGAAAACCACCCGCCCCGCTCCAAACCACGAGCGTCCATCTTTAACCGGCTGCGGACGCGGCTTCGTCGCCTGGTCCTCGCGATCGTACTGGAAGTGCGTTTCGTCGTCCAGCGTGGCGTACTCGATATAAGCGGTGAAGCCCTTCCAGTAATCCGTCTTCCACGTCGCCCATACCGTGTCATCCGTCTTCGGGCTGTAGCGCATCCAATAGATGCCCCCGCGCGGCGCGGCGTAGTTCTCGATGATTAACTGGACGAAGGCAAAGTTGCCGCCGGACGCCTCGAAGCTGATGTAGTCGGAGTCGATCGTGAAGCGCGGCGACTGCACCACGCCATCGTGCTTCCGGCTGATCGTGTTCGTCCGGACGCCCGCCGGGTAGATCCGACTGACCGCGCGTCCGCCGTCGGGCGGAACCTCGAACTCGCCTGCAGGCTGCGGCTGCCGGCCGCAGCCCTGCCCCGTGGCGCAGCCACTGCGCGTAATCCTGCGGCTTGCGCACGTCCCACTGCTGGTCGAAGTACTCCGCGTTGTAGGCCGCACGCGCCGCCATCTCGTCGCGCCAGTGCTTCTCGAGCGCCTGCCATGAGGCCGCAAAGTCCGCGCCGGTCTTGTCGTGCAGCACGGCCCACGGCGCGAGCGGGTTCGCCTGCGCATCGAGCGCCGCCTCGACTTTCGTCATCTTCCCGTCGAGCAACTCCTGGCCAAAGCTGCGCGCCTTCTCACTCCAGGCAGCGGCCAGCTTCTCGCGCAGTTCGCCCTTGATCTCGGCCAGTCGCGCGCGATTCATGTTTAAGCGCTCGGGCGAATCGATCGCGCGCTGCGTTGGCCGCGCGCCTTTGAGCACACCGAACAGGGCGTAGTAGTCCTTCTGGCTGATCGCGTCGAACTTGTGGTCATGGCAGCGCGCGCATGAGACCGTCAGCCCCTGAAAGGCCTTGGCGACCACGTCGATCTGGTTGTCCGCCCACTTCACGCGGTCTTCCCAAGGGTCGACCGGCTGGAAGCCATGCTCCACCAAGCGCAAGTGCGCCGCGCCCAAAATCGACTCGTTGATCTCGAGCTCCGCGTTCATGCGAGGGTGTTCGAGCAGATCGCCCGCCAAGTGCTCGCGAATGAGCTGGTCGTAGGGCGTGTCGCTGTTGAAGGCCCTTACCAAGTAGTCGCGGTAGCGCCAGGCATAGGGCGTATCCGGATCGCCTTCCGAGCCATGAGACTCGGCATAGCGCACCAAGTCCATCCAATGGCGCGCCCAAGCCTCACCAAAGCGCGGCGAGGCGAGCAGCCGGTCAATGAGCTTCTCGTGAGCGTCCGGCGCGGAATCATTCACGAAGGCGTGGATCTCGTCCGGCGTCGGCGGCAGGCCCGTCAGATCGAACGTGGCGCGGCGAATGAACGTCCGCCGGTCGGCATCCTCAGCCAGCGCCAGCCCCTTCGACTCCATCGCCGCAAGCAGGAAGCGGTCCACATCATTGCGAGCCCAGTCGCGCTTGGACGGCTCCGGGACTTGCGGCTTGCGCACCGGCTGCCAAGCCCAGTGCTCAGCGCGGCGGGCTTCCAGGTCGAACTTCGCCTTGGGGTCCGGCGTCGCGGGCGCCGCTTCCTCGGGCCAGGGCAGGCCCATCTCGATCCAGCGCTCGATGGCGGCGATCTTCGCGTCGGCCAGCTTGCCCGTCGGCGGCATCTGCATGCCGTCGCCGTGCAACATCGCCACCAGCTTGCTCCCGGCCGGGTCCCCAGCCTTCACGACCGGCCCCTGGTCGCCGCCGCGCAGCACGCCGGCGCGGCTGTCCAAGTGGAGGTTCGCGAAGACGGATAACGCCTGCGAGCTGTGGCACGAGTAGCAACTCTCGGCCAGCACCGGGCGGACCTGTTTTTCGAAGAATTCGATCTCCGCGGCGCTCGGCGCGGCCAGCGCGCAAGAGGCTACAAACAGTTGAAACAGAACGATCTTGGCGCAGGCGGACACGATAATCCTGTTACACGATATCAAAACCCTTCACCGGGTCAAGCCGGCGATCCGCTATGCTGGCCGCCATACAGCCATGCGCCTGCCGATCCTCCTGCTCTGCCTCGCATCCGCGGCCTTCGCTCAGCCGAGCTACGACCTCGTCATTCGCAACGCCCGCGTCGTCGATGGCGCCGGCGGTCCCTGGTTCAAAGCCGATGTCGCCGTCCAGGGCGATTCCATTGCCGCCATGGGCGCGCTCGGCAAGGTGAACGCCGCGCGCGAGATCGACGCCTCAGGCCTGATGCTCGCGCCCGGCTTCCTCGACATCCACAGCCACAGCCGCGGCGCCATCCTCGACCACCCCGACTCGGAAAACGTCGTTCGCCAGGGCGTCACCACCGTCGTGGATGGCAACGACGGCGGCTCGCCGCTGCCCCTCAGCCGCCACTTCGACGAAGTACGCCAATCCAAGCCGGCGATCAACTACGCATCCTTCGTCGGTCACGGCTCCATTCGCCGCGAGGTCATCGGCTCCGAGGACCGCAAGGCCACCGACGACGAGATCAAACAAATGCAGGCCATCACGCGCCGCGCCATGCAAGACGGCGCCTGGGGCGTCAGCTCGGGCCTGTTCTACCTGCCCGGCATGTTCGCCTCCACCGAAGAGGTCGCCGCGCTGGGCAAGGTCGCCAGCGAGTACGGCGGCATGCACATCTCGCACATGCGTGACGAGGCCGACCACCTGCTCGACTCCGTCAAGGAGACCATCGCCATCGGCGAGCTTGGCGGGCTGCCGACGCAGATCACGCATCACAAGGCGGTCGGCAAGGCGCAGTGGGGCCTCTCCGAGCAAAGCCTAGCCCTAGTCGATGCAGCCCGCGCGCGAGGCGTCGACGTCACCATCGACCACTACCCCTACACCGCCTCGCACACTGGCACCGCAGCGCTGTTCCCGCCCTGGGTGCAAGAAGGCGGCAAGGACAAGATGCTCGCCCGCTTGGCCGACCCCGCGCAGCGCAAGCGCGCGCAAGCCGACGTCGCCAAGTCGATCGAGTTCAATCGCGGCGGCGGCAACCCCAAGAACATCCAGTTCTCCACCTGCGGCTTCGACAAGACGCTCAACGGCAAAACCCTCGCCGACGCCACGCGCATGGCCGGCCGCGAGGTGACCTTCGACAACGCCGCCGAGACCGCCATCGAGATCCAGGAAAAGGGCGGCTGCAGCGCGGTCTACCACGCCATCGGCGAAGAAGACGTGCGCCGCATCATGCAGCACCCGCCGCCATGGTCGCCTCCGACGGCGGCGTCGTGGCGTTCGGCGAAGGCGTCCCGCACCCGCGCAACTACGGCACATTCCCGCGCGTGCTGGGCTACTACGTCCGCGAGCTCAAGGTGATTCCACTCGAAGAGGCAGTCCGCAAGATGACATCCCTGCCTGCCGGCCGCCTCGGCATGTGGGACCGCGGGATCATCCGTCCGGGGATGAAAGCGGATCTCGTGGTCTTCAATGCGGACACGATCACCGACAAGGCTGAGTTCGGCGACCCGCACCAGTACGCGGAAGGCGTGGAATATGTGGTGGTGAACGGAAAGCTCGTGCTGGACAAGGCAAGATGACTGGCGAGCGACCGGGCCGCGCAGGCAGGCGGACCCAAACAGGCGTAACGCTGAGCTTCACGTGCCAGACGCAATCGATTATTCGCACGCCGTCGCGGCATAGTCCTACAACTAATCCGGGGAGTTGCAGCAGCAGATGCTAAACGATCGGCTTCAACTGTGGTTCACCGGTGGAAGGATCCAACGGGGAATTTTCTTTACGTTCCTCTTTGGCGGAATCGCGATCCTCGAATCGGGAGGGTCGGAGGCCTCGTTGTGACCGTCATCTGTATAATTCATTTGTTGCATTGGCCAACCGCAATCGGGTCGACAACGAGTGTAACCGAAGCGGTGGGCCTTCGGCGACGAAGTCGGTTGAAAGACATCCTCCATGCGATCCGATCGAAATCCGCGGAACTGGTCAGTCATCCTCGACCGCGGCAAGCCGATCACCCACACCGAGATGCACATCGACCGCGACGGTTATCCGGGAAGTTGCGCAGTACATCGAAGTCTTCGGCGACCACCTCGCCAGCTCTAGGGCCTTGCCCGGCTGACCGGCCGGGACCGCCGTGCCCGACGGTCCCCACTACGCCGTCGTCCGCTTCAACTGCCCACAGGCCGCGTAGATCTCCCGCCCGCGCGGCTGGCGCACAAAACACGGCACGCTCCGCGCGACGATCTCCTGGAACGACTGCACCCGCTCCGGCGCCGGCGTCTCGAAGTCGATCCCCGGCCCGGGGTTGAGCGCGATCAAGTTCACCTTGCAGCGCATTTGCCCCAGCAAGCCGACCACGCGCCGCGCGTCTTCATCGGAATCGTTGAAGCCGCCAAGCAGAACGTACTCGAACGTCAGCTTCTCCCACGGCCGCAGCGGATACCGTCGGCATGCCTCCAGCAAATCCGCAAGGTGATACTTCTTCGTCAGCGGCATCACCTGCCGGCGCTGTTCTTCCGTCGAAGCGTTCAATGAGATCGCGAGCTTCGGCCGAATCTCCTCACGCCCCAGCTCTTCGATCTTCGGAATGATCCCCGAGGTCGACACCGTAATGCGGCGCAACGGAATCCCCACGCCTTCGGGGTCTCCCATCAGCCGCACTGCCTTCAGCACATTGTCGAGATTGAGCAGCGGCTCGCCCATGCCCATCATCACGATGTTCAGCGGACGCTTGGTCGGCTCCAACCCGTGCGCGCGGCAGAGCGCCAAGGTCTGCCCCACGATCTCTCCTGCCGTCAGGTGGCGCTCGAGGCCCATCAGAGCCGTCAGGCAGAACTTGCAATCCACCGGGCAGCCGACCTGCGAAGAAATGCACAGTGTGTCGCGCGTGCGCTCGGGAATGAAGACAGCTTCGACCGATTTGCCGTCGTCCAGGCCGAGCAGATAGCGCGTCGTACCGTCGCGCGCCGCGATGCGCTGCTCCACGCGCGGAAGCCCTACGGCGTGCTCGCGCGCCAGCGTTTCGCGCAACCCGGCGGGTAGCGTATTCACCTCGCTCAGCTCGCCCGACCGCCGCCGATAAAGCGCATGGTAGAGTTGACGCGCGCGATAGGCCGGCTCGCCACGCTCCGCGAGCAGCGCGTTCAGGTCGCTAAGCTCCTGTCCTATAAGGGCTTGAGCCATACTCCCATGTTACAGGAGGGAGCGGTCATGCCTGTTACACTAGGGAGTTTGGCCCGTAAATCCAGCCTCGCACCCAATCCCGGTCTCTCCGCGCGCCAGGTAGAGCGAACCACGCTCCCCAACGGACTTTGCATCGTAACGGAGACTATGCCGCACGTACGGTCCGTCGCCATGGGCGTCTGGGTCACGCGCGGGTCGCGCCACGAAGACCTTGCCGACCATGGCCTGACGCACTTCACCGAGCACATGGTCTTCAAGGGGACCGACACTCGCTCGGCGGAAGACATCGCCGCCGCCATCGACGGAATCGGCGGCCACCTCGACGCCTTTACGTCTCGTGAGACCACTGCCTTCACGGCCAAGGTCCTCGACGAGCGGCTGCCGGTCGCGCTCGACATCCTCTCCGACATGAGCCTCCGCCCGGCCTTCCGAGAAGAAGACATCGAGAAGGAAAAGGGCGTCGTTCTCGAAGAGCTCAAGATGGATGAGGACAATCCCGACTACCTCATCCACGACTTGTTCACCTCCAACTTCTGGAAGAAGCACGCCCTGGGCCGCTCGATCATCGGCACCAAGGACTCGATCCAGGCGTTCTCCCAAGACCAGCTACGCGACTTCTTTACGCGCACGTTCCACCCGGCGAACCTGCTCATCACCGCCGCCGGCCAACTCGAGCACGAAAAGTTCGTCGACGAAGTCGCCGCCCGCTTCGGAGCCCTCGAGGCGCGCACGCCCGAACCTGACGCCGAACCGCCGAAGCCGCTCACCCAGATCGTGCTGCGCAAAAAGCGCTCGCTCGAACAGGTCCACCTCTGCCTCGGCGTGCCGATTCACGCCATGACGGACCCGCGCCGCTTCATCGGCTACATCCTGAGCACTATTCTCGGTGGAGGCTTCAGCTCTCGGTTGTTCCTGAAAATTCGCGAGCGCGCCGGGCTGGCTTACTCGGTCTATTCGGATCCTCAATCTCTACTCCGACACAGGTGCGCTCACCGTCGACGCCGGCACGTCGCTCGAAGCCCTCGAAAAGGTCATCGCGTTTACGCTCGAGGAGTTTCGCAACCTCAAAGACAATCTTGTCGGAGAAGAAGAGCTGCGCCGCGCGAAGGATCACCTCAAGGGCAGCATCATGCTGAGCCTGGAATCGACCTCCAGCCGCATGTCGAACCTCGCGCGCCAGCAAGCCTACTTCGGCCGCACCTTCTCGATGGATGAGATCACCGAATCGATCGAGCGGGTCGAGGCCGAGCAAATTCGCGAACTGGCCAACGAGTGGTTCCAACCGGAAAGAATCGCACTCGCCGCCCTGGGCGACCTGCAGAAGTTCAAGATCGGCCGCGAAGCGCTCGCCTGCTAGGCCCGCGCGCTGTCGAACCTAATATCGCGCCAACTCCGGAGCCACCGTCTGGCTCCAGGCGTCGATCCCTCCGCGCAAGCTCGAAACATTCTCCACGCCTTGCTGGCGCAGCCAACTCACCACGTTCAGGCTGCGCACGCCGTGATGGCAATAGACCACTGTCCGGCCTTCAAGTGCGCGGTATTCGTCGATCCGCGCCGGCGTGTCGTTCATGGGAATGTTCGTCGAATCGGCGAGCTTGACGAGCGTGTGCTCCCAGGGCTCGCGGCAGTCGATCACGTTGAGCTCCTCGCCCGCGTCTAGCCGGCGCTTGAGCTCACTGCAAGTTATCTCGTAGGAGTCAGCTTGGGATTGCACGGTCGCGTAGTGTATCACTCGTCCAATCAGTTTGGACGGGACACTTGTTGAGCACCCTCGAGCGGTCGCGTAATCGTCTTGCGTCCGGTCTCGATCTCGAGCTGCTTGTGGGTCTTGTTGCGCATCACGTCCAGGCGCGCCGTCTCAGCATTGGCGCGGCTGAGCTCGATGCGGATGTCGCTCGTACGCTGCACCGCCCGGCCATCCACCGCGGTGATCACGTCGCCCGGCGTCAAACCCGCCTTGGCCGCTGAACCGGACGGGGCCACCTCTCGGACCAGCACGCCCGCGTTCACGCCGAACACGCCCGCGAACTGCCCGTCCACGCTTTCTAGCGTCGCCCCGATCGAGCGGCTGTTCACCACCAGGATCGAGCGTGGCATGTCCACGTCCATCGGTTCGGAGAGCCGGATGCGCACCTGCTGCGCGGGACGCACTGCCTGAATGACCGCACGCCGTTCACCGATCTCCACGCTCACCGTACGTTTGCCGGACGAGGACGCCAGATCCATTTCGACCACGCGGCCCACCGGGGTCTCGCGCACCAGCAGCACGAAGTGTTCCACGCCTTGCACGTCTTCATTGCCGAACCGTGTCACCACGTCGCCCGGCTTCAGGCCCGCCGCTTCCGCTGGGCTGCCGGCGGCCACTTTAGCCACCTCTACGCCGCTCGGTCTTGGCAGTCCGACCCGCCGCGCCGAAGAGTCGTTCACTTCGATCACGCCCACGCCTAGATACGGCGCGCCCGGGCTGGGGCTCGTCCTTGGCTGCGCGAGCGCCAATGGCGCGACCGCCAAGACCAACGAAAAAATCGAGCTGAGAGCCAGCGACTTCATTGCCGTTTACGAATCTGGATGCGGCCGCTGGTGTTGCGAATCCGCAATACCGGTCCGCCGCCATTCAAGGAGCCCGAGGCGTGCAGCGCACTTAAACCCGGTCCGTCCTCGCCTTGTACGATCTGAATACCCGGGAAATCGGTCTCGATCCGGTTCATCCCCTTCGCGAAGTCGACCGTCGCTTCCACCGCGAGCCGGGCGTTTGCCGGCAGGTAAACGACGATCGTTCCGAGGTTGGTCTCGAGCAGCGAATCCGCCAAAGGCGCGCCGTCGAGAAACACCGCTTGGATGTCACCACTAGCGTTGGCGGCATAGACTTGACCGGCCACATCGTTCAGTCGGATCCGCCCGCCGGCCGTCTCCACCCGCACGCCCTTGGGTGCGAATGCGACTTCGATCGATCCGCCGGCCGATTCCGCGTTCACCGGTCCGCCGGCCTGGCCGATCAAGATAGATCCGCCGGAAGTGCCCGCGGTCACACGGCCGTTCACGCGCGCCGCCGTCACGTCGCCGCCCGCGGTCTCCGCGCGCAGAAATCCGCCAATCGAGCCGGCGCGAATCGACCCGCCGCTCGAGGTGAGCGTGGCGTTGCTGCGGGCATCGTCGACGCTGATCGTGCCGCCGGCAGTCTCGCACAACACCTCGCCTCCAATCGTGCCGAGCGAGATTGGGCCGCCGGCCGTGGTGGCGCGCACCGCACCGCCCACGCCGCCGATCTCCATCGCACCGCCGGCTGAATCTGCAATCACGCGGCCAGCCACGTTGTGGATGTGCACTTCGCCGCCGCGTGTGCCCACGATCGCTTCCTGCAAGGTTTGCGGAACGCCGACTTCTAGCTCAGCCGCGAAGGCGCAGCGTCCGCAGTTTGGCTCTTCGAGCGTCAGCGTCGCCGTCGGACCGCGCCGCACGGCCGCCAAGTGGGCGCGCTCGAAAATCGCCTTTGCCTCGGCCTCGCTGTCAGCCTTCACGCGGCGGGTCACACGGTACTCAAAGTGCGGCTCGGCACGCCCTTCCACCGTCACGGCGCCGATCACGCTGACCCGCAACCGGCTGCCCGGCGCCATCTCGCCCGTCTCCTGCTGCACCCAAAATCGCCCATCTTTCGCGATCGGGCCGAAGGTTTGCGCCGAGAGGGAGAGCGCCGCGCCGAGCAGAAGCGCCAGCGTCTTCATCTGAAACCGCAATGTTGGCATGCTCACTACCCGCATCAATAAACGTCGACCGATGCGTTCCAGGTCGACCAGCGCACGCTGGCAACGCATCTTGACGTAGTTGTTCGGCTCGGAGGCGACCAGCTCTTGCAGTACGCCCGCGATGTCGCGGTCCGGCTCCGAGGTCAACAGATCGATCGCCATCACACGCAGGCCCGGCGTCGTATCGTTGCGAACGGTGTGGACGAGCGCCGCGCGCACATCCTTGTCTTTGGCATGGGGCGCAAGAGCTTCGAGAGCCTTGATGCGCACGCCCGGATTTTGGTCTTCGGTCATCGCACGAACCAGCGCCGCGCGTGTCTCCTGGTCGCCCAAGTGGCGGCCCAAAGCTTCTAGCGGTCCGAGCCGCGCGCCCGAATGCGAGGTCGAGACGAGTTGAACAGCAGGTCGCGGATTGCCGGGTCGGTCGGGTTGCCGCGAATCGTGCGGCGTTGCTCGACGACGATCTCGACCGTGCCCATACCCGAGGAGTCGCCCGGCGGGGCGTGGACATCGGTCACCGACACCGGACTGCGTCCAGCATGTTCTGCTGCCGGGCGCCGGGCGCGCTCGGCGTTTGCGCCGGCGCTTCGGCCACGGCCGGCCCTCGGCGGGAGCATGCCTGGCTGTCCTGTGTCGCCCGGCCGCCAAAAGAAGCCCAGGGCCAGTAACGCCATGGCCGCGGCCGGCTGCCACGTCCAGATGAGGTCCCGTCAGACTCGCCCAAAGGCCCGCAAACCAGGCTGAGGGCCAGTCGGCCGCTCAGCCCGGTAAACTTCCCGCATCAAGTCTTGCCTGCATTGCGCCAGCAAGGCTTCGAAGGCTCGAGGTTCTTCCGCATGCAATCCCCGCAGAAGCGCGCTCCTCCTCCGTCACCGCCTCGCGCATCTCCGGCGACGCATCCATCGCGCTCGAAGAAGCTTTCCAGCTCCTCGCCCTCGAGCTCACCGTAGAGATACAAGCTGATGCGGTCGCGCCGTTGTTCCTCCATCGTCTCCTTCATCGCGCGTCCTCCAGCAAGCCCCGCAACTTGCGCGTGGCTCGAAACAGGGAGTTCTTCGCGGCCTCCTCGCTGATTCGATCATTTCACCAATGGCCCGCAGTCGAGGCTTCGTAATGCCTCAACTCGAACACCGTGCGCTCCTGGGGCGAGCCGCCGGAGAGCTTGCTCGATGCGCTCCGATAACGTACTACCGTCCAGCGCCCTGTCGGTTGCTTCCGCACGCGCATCGGCGGCGGCGGAGGATTGAGCCCCTTCTCGTCATCCCGGTCGTCGACCGCGTATTCCTTGCGCACGCCCTTGCGCCGCATGTGGTCGTAGCAAACATTCGTCGCAATCCGGTACAGCCACGTCGTGAAGCTGCAATCGAAGCGGAACGTATCGATCTTTGCGGTAAACCTTCAGGAACGCTTCCTGGTAGGCGTCCCGCGCATCCTCCGGCGAGCGCAGAAGGTTCATCGTCACGCGCAGAACAGCTCGGTCGTGCAGACGCACGAGTTGCTCGAACGCGTCCGGGTCGCGCTTCTGCGCGGCGCGAATCAGCGCCGCCTCGCTAAGCGCCCCCGCTTCCGGGGCCCGCCCAACTGATGTGTTCCGCTCCTGCCAACTCCACGAGCGATCTCGCCTGTCTACCAAGCTTAGACGGGGCTGTTGCCAAAGGGTTTGCGCCCCGCCGAGAGGTTTTTTCCCACGAGCAGGAAAGACCGCCGGCCTCGCCAGGCATGATACAACCTCGCTCCCTGCCCAAGAGCGGAGATATCATGGGAACGATTTGTCCCCTACGCTCGTAGAAAGGAGTGCGCCCGATGCCGATTAGCGCGGACCTGCTAGAGATCTTGTGCTGTCCAGAGACGAAAGTCCCCGTGGAGATGCTGCCCGCCGACAAGTTGGAAGCCCTGAATGCGAAGATCGCATCCGGCGAGGGCGCTTATGCCGACGGCAGCAAAATCGACAAGCCCCTGCAAGAGGGCCTGATCACGACGGATGGTAAGACCGTGTACCGGATCGACGACGACATCCCCGTGATGCTCGTCGACAAAGGCATCCCGACGCGGCAGTTTGGCGGTCTGTAACGAGGACGGACCCGCGCCCGCCGGGGTGCGGACTTTGCGAGGAGGAACAATTCGATGACCGGTTTGGAAGGCTTGATCAGTACGCTGGGGCTTTCATTCGCCTCGGGCATCAACCTCTACGCCACCGTCCTCATCGTCGGTTTGGCCGAGCGCTATGGCTGGTTTCCGTTTTTGCCGGACGATCTCGCCGTTTTGGGCGACCCGGTCGTGCTCGGCATCGCCGGCGTGCTCTACGCGCTCGAGTTCTTCGCCGACAAGATTCCGTTCGTCTCCACGATTTGGGACGGATTCCACACCTTCATCCGTCCGCTTGGCGCGGCGGCGCTGGCGCTAGGAGCGGCCGAGCAGTTCGGCCCGGTCGGCAAGGTAGCGGCATTCCTAATCGGCGGCGCGGTCGCACTGGGCAGCCACACGACCAAAGCCAGCGCTCGCGTGCTGGCCCACACGGCCCCCGAGCCCACCACGCATTCGGTCATCAGCGTGGCGGAGGACTTAGGCGTTTTCGGCCTGCTGGCGCTGGTCTACACCCACCCATACGCCGCGGGCGGCGTCCTGGCGGCCCTGCTAGTCGGCATGGCCCTGGTCACGCCGTTCCTAATCCGCACGCTGCGCTTCGTGGTCCGCTCCTGCTTCGGCGCCATCGGCAGCCTGCTCGAATTCGAACCCAGCGCTGGATTGGCGCGTCCTCCCTGGCTCGAGGAGCGGCTGGGGCAACGTGCTCCCGGCGCACAATGGCGCGTCTTCCGGGGCTTTGCGCGCAACGTGCCCGGCATGCCCAAGTTGGCTCGCGGCTACCTCGCCGTCTCAGACGATATGGTCGTCTTCGCACGCAAAGGCATGATGCTGAAAAAGCTCGTCGACCTGGGCGACCCGGCCAAGCTCGAGATCGAAAGCGGCATGATCTGCGACATCGTCACGGCGCCGCTAGCAACGTCCGACGCTCGTATCTGCATGACGAAGGATTGGGCCAAGCTCTACCGCGCCGAGCCTGGCCCCCCTCCGCATTTCGCCCCCGCCGAGGCCTAACAACCCGCCTCAAAAACCGAGCCCCGACAGCAATGCGGGGTCTTTCGACTTGAGCTATACTCGGGTCACCTTCCGGCGCGCGCCGTCGCGCCGGAGATCCCGGGTTCCGCCGCCGACCCGCCTATTCCCATCCAAGCGTAGGATTTTCGCCGCCCGATGCCGTGGCAACGCCCGGCCGGTTTGGCTCTGATCGCCCTGCTGGCCGCTATCTGGTCGCTCTACGTGCGCCGCCGTGCGCTCGAGGTGCGGGCTCGCGCCCAAGCAGCCGAAAAGGAAACCCATGGCGCTGTTCAAAACCCGTAGCGCCGCCATCTATGGCGTCGACGCGCTCATGATCGACGTCGAGGTGGACATGTTTCTCGGCAAGCCCGAGAACTTCACCACGGTCGGTCTTCCCGACACTGCCGTACGCGAGAGCCGCGAGCGCATCAAGTCGTCGCTCATCAACGCCGGCTTCGGCTATCCCAACAAGTCGGTCACCGTCAACCTCGCTCCGGCAAACATCCGCAAGGAAGGCGCCGGGTTCGACCTCCCGATGGCGCTCGGCATTCTGGGCGCCATGGGGTCCCTGCCCGAGGGCGCGCTTGCGGAGTACGTTGTCGCGGGCGAGCTCGGTCTCGACGGCGGCGTGCGGCCCGTCCGCGGCGTATTGCCGATTGCCGTCTGCGCCAAACAAGCCGGCGTCAAACGGTTGATCGTCCCCGCCGAGAACGCGTCCGAAGCCGCCGTAGTCGACGGCGTCGAAGTCTACGCCATCAAGCACCTGGCCGAAGCCACTCGCCTACTCAAGGAGCCGGCAAGCTTCCTCACGCCCAAGCCCAACGGCGCCGCAACTGCCAACGGCCGTCACGGGAGCGGTCTCGATTTCCGCGACGTCAAGGGACAGGAGACCGCAAAGCGCGCCCTCGAGATCGCAGCCGCCGGGGGACACAACATTCTTCTCGTCGGCCCGCCTGGCTCGGGCAAAACCATGCTCGCCAAGCGCCTGCCCGGCATCCTACCCCGGCTCGCGCTCGACGAGGCGCTCGAAGCCACCAAGGTCCATAGTGTGGCCGGATCGCTCCAGCCGCACGAGGGCCTGCTCGACGAGCGTCCCTTCCGCGCGCCCCATCACGGCATCTCCAACGCCGGCCTCGTCGGCGGCGGCTCCGGCATGGCGCGGCCCGGCGAAGTCAGCCTCGCCCACCACGGCGTCCTCTTCCTCGACGAGTTCCCTGAGTTCCCGCGCAACATCCTCGAGCTGCTCCGCCAGCCGCTCGAAGACGGCGAGATCACCATCGTGCGCGGATCCGTGAGCCTCACCTTCCCGACCTCGTTCATGCTCGTCGCTGCCATGAACCCCTGCCCCTGCGGCTACTTCGGGGATCCCAACCGAGAGTGCCGCTGTACGCCGCAACAAATCCAACGCTACGTGGGCAAGATCAGCGGCCCCTTGCTCGACCGCATCGACATTCACGTCGAGGTGCCGCCGGTCAAGTACCGCGAGCTACGCCAAACCACACCTGCCGAGCCATCGGAAGCCATCCGCGGCCGAGTCGAGCAAGCGCGCTCGCGGCAGATGGTGCGTGGCTTCTCGAACGCCCGTATGCCGTCCAAGATGGTCCGCGAGCACTGCCGCCTAGATGCAGCCGGCGAACGCACCCTCGAGATGGCCGTCCAGCGCATGGGCCTGTCCGCCCGCGCCCACGACCGCATCCTCAAAGTCGCCCGCACCATCGCCGATCTCGAAGGCGAAGAAGCCATCAGCGTCCGCCAACTCGCCGAAGCCGTGCAGTACCGCAGCCTTGACCGCACGTACTGGGTATGACATTCGCTCCGCACGCGGCAGCCGCGCAGCTCGGGCAAGTATTGAGACCGCGTATCCTCGACCGCGATACTGGGTAAGTGGGAGCCTCCGAAAAAATCGCCGTCCTTGGCCTGGGCTACGTCGGCTGCGTATCCGCCGCGTGCCTGGCCAAGTTGGGCCATCAAGTCATCGGTTGCGACATCAGCCGACACAAGGTCGATGCGATCCGCAACAAGGTGGCTCCGTTCTTCGAGCCGGGCCTGACAGACGCTCTCGACGAGGTCGTCTCCGCCGGCCGCCTCGACGCCACGACCGACGTCGGCGAGGCCGTCTCATTCGCCGACATCGTCATGCTCTGTGTCGGTACGCCTTCAGCCAAGAACGGCAACCAGTCAACCGAGCAGATCGAGCGGGTTTGCGAAGACATTGCCGCATCGATCCAAGATCGCGACCGCCCCCTCGTCGTCGTCGTCCGCAGCACAGTCTTCCCCGGGACGTGCGAAGGGTTGGTCGCCTCGACCGTCGGCCGCACCGACCGCGTGACGGTTGTTTCGCACCCGGAGTTTCTGCGCGAAGGCACCGCGATCCAGGACTTCATGGAGCCCTCGTTGATCGTCGTGGGCGGCGAGGAGCCGGCGCGCGGACGCATCGCCGCGCTTTACGATTCGCTCGACGCCGATCCCGCGCTCGTCGAGTTGCGCACCGCCGAGCTCATCAAGTATTCCTGCAACGCCTTCCACGCGCTCAAGATCGCCTTCGCCAACGAGATTGGCGCCTTCGCCGACGCGCAAGGCATTCCTGCCGCCCAGGTGATGGAAACGCTTTGCCGAGACGAGGTGCTCAACATCTCCAAGGCCTATCTGAAGCCTGGCTTCGCCTTCGGCGGATCCTGCCTGCCCAAGGATCTGCGCGCCCTCGAATTACCGCGGCAAACGGCTCGACCTGCAAACGCCGTTGCTCGACAGCATTCTGCCGAGCAACGACGCCCAGCTCGAACGCGCCATCAACTCCGTGCTGGAGTTGCAGAGCGGCAAGATCGGCGTCTTCGGCCTCACCTTCAAAGAGAACACGGACGACCTGCGCGAGAGCCCAACCATCGCGCTACTCGAGCGCCTGATCGGCAAGGGCGTCGAGATTCGTGTCTACGACCCCAACCTCGCTCTCGACAAAATCCACGGCGCCAACCAGCAGTTCTTGATGGAACGAATCCCGCATATCGGTCGACTCATGGAGCCGGATCTTGACGACCTGCTCGGATGGGCCGACCACGTGGTGCGTGCGCAAAAGCCCAAGGGTGCAGCGGTCGAGCGCTTGCGGACGAGCGGGAAACCCGTGCTCAACCTCGTAGGCGGCGCCCCGCTCGGCTAACCGCTCGCTGCAGAGCTGGGGCCAAACGCAAAGAGGGCGCGATCCAAATCGGACCGCGCCTTCCGCTTGTTACAGTCAGCCGTCTACTTGCGCACGGCGAAGAACTGGTTGAACGGATTGTCGATCGGCAAACGTTCGAAGCTGCCGAAGCCGCCCTGCTCGGCCAACTCGCGCGCACCTTTCTCGCCAATCACGGTGCCCAGACCGGCGCCGCCGTGCGCCAACGACACCGTCATGCAGTGCATCGGGCTCACGCTCTGGAACACACGCCCGACTGGGTTGCGGTTCTCGTTCGGCTCATGCGAGGCGTTGGGCTCGGACCACAGCCACACTCCGTCTTCGGCCATCACTTCACGGATGCGCCGGATCGTCGCCGCCGGGTCCGTCATGTCGTGGATGCAATCGAAGGTCGTGACCAAATCGTAGGGCGTGCCGTTCGGAGTCGTCTCCGCCGAGCCTTGCACGAACGCGACGTTCTCAACACCTTCCCGCTTGGCGAGCTCGCGCGCCGCTTCGATGGAATCGGAGTGGTAATCGACGCCCACAAACAGAGACTCCGGGAACGCCTTGGCCATGTTGACCGTCGACTGGCCGCGCCCGCAGCCCAAGTCCGCAACGCGCGCGCCCTTTGGAGCTTCTCCACCGCCGTCGACCGCGGGAATCCACTGGCTGGCCAAAAGTTCGGCCACAGCTCGCCGGAAGAAGCGCTCAATCGCACAGGGAATCTCTTCGCCAATCTGGTCGTAGCTGACGCCTCCGCCATTGCGAAACGCCTCCATGATTTTCGAGTGTTGTAAAGGGACGGTGTCGTGAATTGAAACGCACCGCCGCAAAACATCGGGCTGTTTTCTGCCAGGATAAACGCCTGCTCGTCGGTCATTTCAAATTTGCGCGTCGTGTCGTCATAGTCGAGATACCCGCCGCAACCATCGCTTTGAGCCATTCGCGCACGTAGCGCTCATTGAGGCCGGTTTTGTCAGCCAGTTCCTGGCTCGTCATCGGGCCAACGCCCTGCATGGCTTTGTAGATTCCCCATCTGATCGCCGACATAGGCGAGCGCCATGGTAAAGGCGCCTCCCATATCTCCAACGACGCGGTGGGCTAGGGTTTCAACTTTGGACATGTTCATGGGTGGTTTTCACTCCTGTTCCGCATTGCGGAGGAAGACAAACAAACCCGACGAACAAATTCGCAATTTGCAGATCTGACTACAGCCCCGCAGGCTGGATCGCGCCTAGAATCGCGGTCGGCCAGCCTCGCCCAAGATCTCGATCGCACCGCGAAACTGAGCTGCTCGACTTCAATGTCCGCAAGCATTGGACCGAAGCGAAATTCCAAGCCATGGCCCTGCGCCGGAGTCTTGGGCCGAGCGGCAGCTTCGGCCAGAGGCTCGAAGTGATCCGCCAAGCCGCCCGTCAATCGGACCAAGTTATCTCTTGGGTCAAGATAAGCGCGCTGCTCGGCCAGAATCGGGCGAACCAGCTCGCCGGTGCGGTCGCGGCCGAGGGTCCGGCCTGTCGGGGAAAGCGCGGTCAAGTTGCCCTCGAAGCGCAGCTTGATCTGGAAAGACCCACTGCGGAACGACACCTCGTCAACCAGCGCCAGATCGAAAGAGCCCGAAGCTCCGGGAATTAGATCGATCCGCAGCTTGCCGCCCAAAACCGACGGCAGTACGATCGTCCCCTCGCCGATGTCGTTGGGGTCGTCGATGTCGTTCACCATTCCGACGTCGGCCCACAGCCGGTCGTCGCCGTACATCTCCGCGGCGATTTCCCACAGGGTTCGCCCGCGCTCAACGGCATAGCGCATCGCACGCGGGTCTTTCCGGAACTCTCGTATGCAGCGACAAGAAGATCTCAATCCCGAGGGCCATCGTATCATCGAGCGTTGAATTTGACGAGATATATGGAAGACATGGGCGTTTTCCGACTCCTCCCCCAAAGGTTTTGCTTCCGTAGGTTGCATTTTCCTAGGCTTATGGTGAGAGCGGGAATGCAGGTCGTCAAAATTGCGTTACAAGGACCGGGCGGCCGGGTTCTGATACGAAAGGCGGTTTCATCTCCGTGCGCGGAGACGTGCTCACGGTCCGCACTGCCTTCCCGATCGAGGTCGGCTCCTCGGCATATATCCGGGTGGAGGGGTTAAGAATTTAGCCGTCCAGATCGGTCAGTGCGCGCTCGAAGGCCCGATCAGTACCGGGTCGAGTGCCGCACCCAGGAAGGCGCTTCCCCTAATAGCCGCAACGCCAACGGCAGCGATCCGGATGTCGAAGACCATTACGCCGTCCTGGAGGTGAGCTCCACCGCCACCTCCGATACGATCTCGCGTGTCTATCGCGCCCTGGCGCACCGCTTTCATCCCGACAACGCCGAAACCGGGGACCTGGAACAGTTCTCGAGAATCACGGAGGCCTATTCCGTCCTTTCGAACTCCACAAAGCGCGCCGCTTACGACGTGAAGTACGAGTCGGCGAAAGCCCTGCGCTGGAAGATCTTCGAGAGTCCTTGGACCAAGCCAGAGGCGTGGAAGCGGAGAAGGCGAAGCGCATCGGCATTCTGGCGTGGGGCAGTTCTTCACCGCCGCCTGCTCGCTACCCCGTGGAAGTGGAGGTCATGCGCCGGCACATCGAAGAGTTGCTCGGCTGCCCGTCCGAACAGCTCGAAGCTTCGTTCTGGTATCTCATCCAGAAGAAGTTCATCGTGCAAGGCGATGGCGGCTCCTACCGCATCACCCACGACGGATGGACGCCTTCGAGGCTTCCGGAGGCCAAGCGCCGCCTCGAGCGAGCTCTGCTGGAGGAAGCGCGCCCAACCCGCGACGGCGAAGTCGTCGTCGCCGAAACCACGAGTTCGCAGAGCAAGTAAGACGGCGCAAATCGCTACAATCAACGGGGACTTGGGTCCTCGAAGATTCGTCATGCAAGAAGCCGTCATCGTCAACTGCCTCCGCACCCCTGTTGGAAAAGCGCCGCGCGGAACCCTGCGCACCACGCGTCCGGACGACATGGCCTCGGCCGTAATCAAGGACCTGCTGGGGCGTACGCCGCAGCTCGATCCCGCCGAAATCGACGACGTAATCCTGGGCTGCGCCATGCCCGAGGCGGAACAAGGGATGAACGTCGCGCGCATCGCGGTACGCGTGCCGGGCTGCCCGACTCGGTTCCCGGCATGACGATCAACCGCTTCTGTTCGTCGGGACTGCAAGCGATCGCCTTGGCGGCCGAACGCATCCGGGGCGGCGGCGCCCACGTGATGCTCGCCGGCGGAACCGAGTCGATGAGCCTGATCCCCTCGGGCGGCCACAAGGTCGCGCCCAACCCTTGGCTGATGGATCATCTGCCTGAGATCTACATCAACATGGGGCTGACAGCGGAGAACGTTGCCCAGAAGTTTGACATCAGCCGTGAGGACGCCGACGCTTTTGCACTAGCCAGCCACCAGAAGGCTGCCGCCGCCCAGGACGCGGGCCGCTTTCAGGACGAATTGACGCCGCTCGACGTCGAGTTCGTCACGCCACAAAACGGCACGCCCAAGACGACCAAGCTGCGCTTCGATCAGGACGGAGGCGTCCGCCTGCGTCCACCTCACTGGAAGCCCTGTCCGGCCTGCCTTCGGTCTTCCATGCGCGCGGCAAGTCACCGCCGGCAACTCGTCCCAAACTTCCGGACGGCGCTTCGGTCGCGCTGGTGATGTCGAAGCGAGCGAGCGAGCTGGGACTCGAACCCATGGCGCGATACGTCAGTTTCGCCTCGGGGAGCGTGCCGCCGGAGATCATGGGCATTGGCCCGGTCGTAGCCATCCCCAAGGCGCTGGCTCCCAGCGGGCCCTGGCCCTCGACCGATATTGGCGTGATCGAGCTCAACCGAAGCATTCGCGGCGCAGGCGTTGGCGGTGATCGCAAAGCCGGGCTCAACCCGGAGATCGTGAACCCGAACGGCGGCGCGGTCGCACTGGGGCGCGCCGGGTGCGACTGGCGCGAAGCTGACCGCGACCATCTTGCGCAGATGCAGCGCCGCAAGGCGCGCTACGGCATAGTTACCATGTGCATCGGCGGCAAGATGCGGCCGGCGTCTTCGAGCGGTTGAGCTAAGGCCATGGCGGACGACGTTTCCACACTCGCGGGCGGCGCTTTCCTGATCGAGCGCTCCACCGACTCTTTTCACCCTGAAGACTTTACGGAAGAGCAGCGCCAAGCAAAGGCGACCGCCGACCGCTTCATGCCGTGATCCTTCGAGGTCGCGGAACTGAGGAGAAGAAGCCGGTCTGGCGCGCACGTTACCGGTGGCGAGCTCGGCCTGCTCTCGATCTGGCGCCGGAGAAGTATGGTGACTCGACTGATTTGATGAATCAACTCGTGGTCATGAAGGCGTGGAGCGCTTTTGAGTCGTTCTCGGTCACCTGGCGCCACTCGGGGATCGGAACGCTGCCGCTCGCCTTCTTCATGCGGATACAGAAGGAACAGTACCTGCTGACGATGGCGACCGGCAACGTATGGCCGCCTATTGCCTGAGCAACCGCAGGCGGGCAGCGATGCGCTCACCGGCGCGTACCAAAACCACGCTGACCGAGGACGGCAAGCATTTCGTCCTTTCGGGTCAGAAAATGTGGATCTCGAACGGCGGCTGGGCGGACATCTACACCGTGTTCGCCAAGGTCGATGGCGAAAAGTTCACGGCTTTTCTGGTCGAGCGCAACTTCGAGGGCGTTCGCCCCGGAGCGGAAGAGCACAAGATGGGCATCGGCAGCTCGACCACGGCGCTCTATCTCGATGACGTGGGTCGAATCGAGCGTGCTCCAGAAATCGGACGCGGCCACATCATCGCGTTCAACATCCTCAATCTTGGACGGCTCAAGCTCGGAGCCTCCTGCGTGGGCGGCGCGAAGGAAGTATTGGCGCAGTCCATCGCTTACTCGAAGAGCGCAAGGCTTTTAGCAAGGCGATCGCCGAG
The DNA here is from genome assembly GCA_041394905.1 of Bryobacterales bacterium. Classification (GTDB taxonomy): domain Bacteria; phylum Acidobacteriota; class Terriglobia; order Bryobacterales; family UBA6623; genus RI-231. The sequence continues at coordinate 82,064 of JAWKHJ010000009.1, forward strand.
TTCAGGAGTATCAGCAAGCTGGCCGACATGGCCATTCAGACCTATGTATCCAGAATCGGTCTCCTCTTATTGGCGGGCTGATCGACCAGAAGCTCGCCGCGGTGAGCTGGGACGATCCGGAGGCCTCGAAGAAGGTGCTGGCCGGCATCGAAGAGTACGCCATCGAGTGCGCAATCGCGAAAGTCATGGGCAGCGAGGCGCTCGACTTCGTGGCCGATGAGGGCGTACAGATCCACGGCGGCTACGGCTTCCACCACGACTACGCCGTCGAGCGCGCCTACCGCGATTCGCGCATCAACCGCATCTTCGAGGGAACGAACGAAATCAACCGTCTGCTCACGGTGGGCATGCTGCTCAAGCGCGCCGCGCAGAACCGCTTGGCGCTCATGCCCGCGGTGATGCAACTCATCCCGCAGCTCTCGACAGGCGAGATCGAGACGAAGCCTCTGGAAGGACCGCTGGGCGTCGAGCTCGAAATGGTCGAGCGCGCGAAAGAAGGTCTTGTTGAGTGCAGGGCTCGCGTATCAGCGCTTCAGGAAGATCTCGAGCAAGAGCAGGAGGTCAACATGGCGATCGCCGACATCCCTTGCTGTACTGACCTACGGCGCCGAGTCCGCTCTGCTGCGGGCGGAGAAGCTGGCCAAGAAAGAGCAAGGGCGAGCGAGCACGACGGCGATGGCGCGTCTATACCCGACGCGCTTACCGGATCTGCCACGCCTCGACGGTGCTCGGCGCGTGCGTGGACGGGCGAAGCTGGAGCAGTACTTCCGCGCGTGCTGCGGCGGCTGACCCGCGCGTTGCCGACGCCGTCGGTGGCAGCGCGCCGCGAAATTGCCGGACGCTTGCTTGCGGCGGGCAAGTACGTTGCCTGAGGCGCAAAGGCTGATCCTGGCGATCGGCCTGCCGGGCGCTGGTAAATCGACTTGGTTTGCGGACCATGGCGTGCAGCCGCTTTCGAGCGATGGGATGCGCGTCCTGCTCTCGGACGATCGAGGCAATCAGACCATCCACATGGAAGTCTTCGAGGCGTTGCGCTATCTGGTCGTCAAGCGCCTCCAACTCGGCATATCCGCGACCTATGTGGACGCAACGAACCTGACCAGAATGCATCGCGGGCCATTCTTGACCTTGGCCGCGAAGTACGGGGCGCGGGCAGAGGCGCTGTGGTTCGCGACTCCGCTCGAGGTCTGCCTGCGACACAACGCCAAGCGCGAGCGGCGTGTTCCGGAAGAGGTGATGCGCGCGATGGACGCGCAATTCGAACCGCCGTCACGTGAAGAAGGGTTTGCCCATCAAACGAGTGAGCGTGTAGGCCGAGCGACCGTGTAGGATGGAGCAGTTGCCTGGCCTCGTTCTCCCTCTCGCCCTTCTGCTGATCGGCTGCGGGCCAGCCGCCGGAGCGAACCGAAGGCGAATGCCGCTGTGGCTGTTCGTTCTGGCAGGCCAATCGAACATGGCAGGACGCGAAAAAGGTGGTGGAGGTGATCGACTCGACGCCACACCCGCGGGTTTCGCCCTGAAAAGCGGCTTGGCGGTTGGGGGCCAGCAACCGAGCCTGCACTGGGACAAAGCCGGACATCATCGGCGTTGGGCCTGGGTTTGCATTCGGTAACGCCATGGCGGAACGTAATCCGTTCCGGATCGAGCTGATTCCAACGGTAGCGTGGGCGGCAACTCGATCCGCGCCTGGGTCCCGGGCGGCTTGCACGAGCAAACGCAATCGCACCCTTGGGATGACGCGATCAAGCGCATCCAGCAAGTCCGCGAAACGACCGGCGGCGAGCTCAAAGGCATCATCTGGCACCAGGGTGAGAGCGACAGCAAGGACTACCACGACGAGTATCCGGCGGCAATTGCGGACCTGATTGCCCGATTTCGCTCAGAGCTCGGCGCCCCGAACCTGCCCTTCGTTGCAGGCCAGATGGGCGCGTTCTATGTGGATAAACACCCCGGGTTCGGAGATCGTGGGCTGCAGCGATCGCCGTTTACCGAATCCAGGTCCCGCACGGCGTATTCCGCCGAGGATACGGTCCACAAGGGCGACGAGGTGCATTTCGATTCCGCCTCGGCGCGCACGATGGGGCGAAACGATATGCGGCGGCGATGGAAGGGCTGATCAAGCAATAAAAAATTCTGGCCTCAGAGGAGACAAACGGCGACAAAAGACGACATTTGCCGGAATGACCTTAGGCAAAGCGTCGGATTCGCTCTCTACCGGTGGCAAACGCAGCCAAGCGTTTCCGGCGGGGATGCAATCCACAGTGCTGATTTGGAAGGGCTTTGAGGTTTGGATTTGGATGTGACGCCGCCGAGCTGAGCTTGGCTAGGACAGATGAGCGGAAGGTCGCAGTTGGGCTGTGCCTCGCCCTGGTCGCGATGGGCAGTTGCCGTCGCACGGAGTTGCGCAGGGAGTGGTCTGGACGCCGATGGACTTCTCGTTCGAGGCACAGAACGAGCATCCTTGGAACGTTTTCCCGCCACCGCAACTTGGTCGCATATCGAGGCTGGCGAACGCTTTGCGACGGAAGCGTTCTGGCTGCGAAAATAAGACTTGGACGTTCCGATTCGCGCCACCCCGCGCTGGCATGTGGACCTTCGAGACGCACTCGGAGGACCCCGGACTCGATGGCTGGACGGGGACCGTGCGCGTTGTGGGACCCTCCGCCGATGCAGTCGCCGAGCGGCCCAGCGTACGCGAGCGCGTTCGCGCAAGCGCCAACGGATGATTCTTCGTGCAGGATGACTGGATAGCCATTCCTGCTCTGGGCGGATACGTTTTGGGCCGGGAACACGGCGCAGGCAGTCGGGAACGGCGACGGCGCGTTCTTCGAGTATTGAACGACCGCCGGGAGAAGGGCTTCACCGCTTTGCTCCACCACAAACCGTCCACGGCTTCGGCGACTACCCCTGACGATCCTGAAGGGCAAGCGAACGAAGGCGGCCACAGCCTTTACTCGATCGCGATTTCGGACGCCTGAATCCGGATTACTTCGACTACACCGACCGACGTTGGGCAGCCATCTTCGAACACGGGTTTGTGATCGCTTCGCCGCTAATGTGGTGGGGTAAGACGAAGACGTGCGCCTTCAACCCGGAACAAGCGCGGCAGCTCGCTTCGTATCTGGCGACGCGCTACGGAGCGTTCAACGTGATCTGGGCGCTTTCGGGCGAGTATCAGTACGTGTTCCGCGACTGCGGCTGGACGGAAGGGGACATCGACGCGCTTGGAGCGGCGGTGCAGGCGCATAACGCCTACCGCCGGCCGGTGTCGATCCACCCAAGCGGCCAGACGCGCTGGCCGGAACCGCACGGCGTGCAGTCTTCACGGCCATTCCAGCAATCGAGTTGGCTGGACCATCACTGGCTGCAAACGGGCCAGAGCGTCGATCGGATGTTTTGGATCGTGGAGCGAGCCGAGGAGAACCGGGCACTGGAACCGTCTCGACCTGTGTTTTGTTCGGAGGCGTATTATGAGCGCGCGGACGATCCCGAAGGCGCATACCATTCGCGCTGGCAGGCATGGACGGCGTTGCTGAGCGGGTGCGCCGGGTACGGCTATGGCGCGCAGGGCCTGTGGCAGTTTCGGGACGAGTCGTTCGAGGAGCCGGGTAAGCTGGTCCCGCACACGGTGGAGTGGAGGGAAGCGATGAGGCTCCCCGGCTCGGCCCAAGCCGGGCTGGTTGCGAAGCTGATGCAGCCTTTGAAGTGGTACAGACTCGAGCCCGCGCGCGAGGCGTTGCGTGTGGACGGACGACCGGCGGGCAAACCAACCGCCGAGGACTTGACGCCCCCAACGCATGCGGAGATCGCAGGCGAGCTCCACGCGGCGTACCTGCCGCGCGGCAATGGCGGCCGTCACATCGAGATCGAAGACGACGGAGTGTTCGAGATGGAATGGATTGATCCTCGGACGGGTGAAAAGTCGGCGCCGATTGCGTTGACCGCGAGTGGCGGCGTGATCGCGCTGCCCGAGAGACCGAATCCCGAGGAGGATTGGGTAGCGATCCTGCAAAAGGCGGGGACAGGCAAGAGCGACAGTCCCCAGGACGGAGCGCGATGAGGAAGGCGATTTGGCTGGCGCTGCTGATCGTGGCGCTGCTTGGCGGCGCGGAATGGGAGCGCGCGACGCCGGCGGAGGCGGGGCTGGAGACGCGCTGGCTGGATGCGGCGCGCGACTATGCGCTGACCGGCGGCGGCTCAGGCGTCGTCATTCGGGGCGGGAAGCTGGTGTATTCGTGGGGTGATGTCGATGCGCTCTATGACTTGAAGTCGTCGACGAAGTCCTTTGGCGCGACGGCGCTGGGAGTGGCGGTCTCCGACGGCAAGGTCACCCTGGACGAGAAAGCCGCCGAGTGCCTGCCGGGCTTTGCGACGCCTCCGCCACAGAATCGCCTGAACAGTTGGATCACCGAGGCGACACTGTTCCACTTGGCGACGCAGACCGCCGGGTTCGCCAAGCCCGGGGGCTATGAGCAAATCTTGACGCAACCTGGCGAGGAATGGGCTTACTCGGATGGAGGACCGAACTGGCTGGCCGATTGCCTGACCCACGTCTACAAGCAGGATCTACAAGAGCTGATGTTCGACCGCGTGTTTGGGCCGATCGGCATTGAGCGAGAAGACTTGCGCTGGCGCAACAACCAGTACCGCACGCATGAGATGGAAGGCGTTGGACGGCGCGAGTTCGGCTCCGGCATCCATGCCAACGTCAAGGCGATGGCGCGCTTGGGTTGGCTGTGGCGCCAAGGCGGGGCTTGGGAGGGAAAACAGATCCTGCCATCCGATTTGTGGCGCGCGCGACGCGGCCACAGCCGCCGGAGCTAGCCGGATTGCCCGTACGCGATCCTGAGCACTACCCCGGGCGGCGAAACACTACGGAATGCTGTGGTGGACGAATGGCGACGGTGCAATCAAAGGCGTACCGCGCGACGCGTTCTGGTCAATGGGGCTTTACGACTCGCTCATTCTCGTGATGCCGAGCCTGGACATCGTGGTGGCGCGCGCGGGAAAGAGCATCGGCGATGGGGACTGGCGCGGTTCGGACTACGGCAAGCTTGCGCCTTTCTTCCGTCCGTTGGTGAAGGCGACCGGAGCGCCGTATCCGCAGAGCGAGGTAATTCTCGGCGTGCGTTGGCTCGCCGGAGACGATCGTACGCAAGGCCAAGGGCGGCGACAACTGGCCGCTGACCTGGACGGCGGACGATGCGCTGTTCACGGCCTACGGAGACGGCTGGGGCTTCGAGCCACGTGTTGAAACAAAATCAGCTTGGGCTTCGCGAAGGTGACGGGCGGCCCGGACGATTTTGAAGGGGTCAACGTGCGCACGGAGAGCGGCGAGAGGCTCGGACAGGGAGCGAAGGGGAAGAAGGCGAGCGGCCTGTTGATGGTGGACGGAACACTCTACATGGCGGTCCGCACGGGCAATGCGCAGCTTGCGTGGTCGGAGGACGGCGGCGCGACGTGGACCTGGAGCGATTGGAAGTTCGAGGCGCTTTGGCGCGCCGAGCTTTCTGAACTTCGGCAAGAACTATGCGGGCGCACGGGATGGCTACGTGTACCTGTATTCGCAGGACGCGGACAGCGCCTACGAGGGCGCGGACGCCCTTGTGTTGGCGCGTGTACCGAAAGAGCGCATCTGGTGGTGAAAGAGGCCTACGAGTACTTTTCTGGCATGCGTGACGATGCTCCGCCGTGGTCGTCCGATGTGGCGACGCGGGCAGGAACGCTCGTGAATCCTGAGGGTGTATCGCTGAGCGTCAGCTATGATGCCGGGCTGGGACGCTATCTGCCTGCGTGATTCTGCCAGAAGACGATACGCGATTTGAGTGGCGGGTTCAGCGTGTTCGAAGCGCCGGAGCCTTTGGGGCCCTGGCGTACCGTCTACTACTCCGAAGAGTGGGATGTGGGCTGGCGAAACCTGTCACTTTCCGACAAAGTGCGGATGAGCGAGGACGGCAAGACCGTAAACATGGTGTTTTCGGGAGACGATTCCTTTTCGGTCCGCCAAGCCGTGTTTGAGACGAGTCATTGAGCGATGGTTCTGGTTTTCGACGTCAACGAGACGCTTTTGATCTGTCCGCGCTCGATCCGCACTTCGAGCGACTGTTTGGCGATGAGTCGGTGCGAAGCGTGGTTTGGCGCAAGTCCTGGCAGACCGGCGATGACGCTCACGCTCACACGCGCGGGCGGACTTCAGCGAGGCCGGGCGAAGCGCGCTACGGTCGGTCGCGCAGCAGCGGCGAGTGAAGCTGAAGCCCGAAGACGAGGCGGCGGTATTCGAGCAAATGTGGTCGCTGCCCGCGCATGGGGATGTGATCCCAGCGCTCGAGCGTTTGCAGAACGGCGATTCGCATGGCGGCGTTGTCGAACTCTTCCGAGACGGCGTTGGCGGCGCAACTTTCAAACAGCCGGCGTGGCGCCTTACTTCGAACGGGCGCTTTCCGTCGACTGCGTACAAGTTCAAGCCGCACCCTGATGTGTATCGAATGATGCCGCGAGCTTCGGGTTAGGCCTGAAGAAATGACCCTTGTGGCAGCTCACGCTTGGGATGTGACGGGAGCGATTCGCGCCGGGTGCCGAGGGGCGTTCATCGCTCGCGGCGGCAAGGCGCCATGCTGCTCGACGAGCAACCGGAGATCATCGGCGGCGATCTCGGCGAGGTTGCGGACGTGGTGCTGGCCCAGTACAAGCGTTGACAGGCTCGATGGCGGGCTTCGCTATCCTGGGGCGAAGGATGCCCGCGCGCGAATGTCTGCTACCTGCCTGATCACGGAATGCTGTCGCATTACCCATTCATCGTCAAGAACTTCCGGGCCTACTTTGGCAACCTGTGGCGCTGCAAGGTGATGGGGTCGAGCGTGGTGACGCCTTACTCGGCAGTCTTCACGCGACCCACAAGTGCAACCTGGATTGCAGCGACGCCAGAAGAACCCTGAGGTCTTCGAAGAAGTCGATACCGAGGCGACGATGCGCATCTTTGCGAATATTCGCAAGGACGTCGACACTCTGCTCATCACAGGCGGCGAATGCCTGATGCGCGGGGACATCGAGGAGCTGGTGCGGCGGGCGAAGCAGGAGATCGGGTTTCGCTCGGTGTTAGTGGTGACAAACGGCGTGCTGCTCGACAAGCGCAAGTCGATCTTGCCGCATCTCAACGGGCTGATCGTGAGCTTGGATGCGACAGGCACCGACCGAGCCCATGTCGAAGTCCGCGCAGGTTCCGCGCGTGCTCGACAACTTGATGCTCGCCAAGCAGACGTTGCGGCCGGATGCGATCACGATCAGTTGCGTGTTGGATCTGTGGAACTCGGACGAGGCCGAGCGATCCTCGCGTTTTGCCAGGAGCACGGGTTCCAGTTTTCGGTGCAATCGTCGCAGAACAATGGGAAGTTCCCCAGCTTCCAGTTCCTCGAGGACGAACGCTATCAGGCGTTCGTCGACAAGCTGATCGCGATGCGCAAGGCGCGGACGGCGCGCATCAACGGGACGCCGAAGCTGCTCGAGACGCTGCTGCGCTTCGAGGAGTTCGAAAGTGCTACCGACGATGTTTCCGCGGGTGTACCCCAACGAGGATGTCGCTCTACCCGTGCGAGGAGTGTTGCGCAAGATAGCCGGCAACATTTTGGAAGAGGGTCGATCGCGAAGTGCTTTCGGCACGGGCGCAAGCTCTATGGCGAAACGCCGCAGTGTAAGAACAACTGCTTCCTGTTTGGGAACGTGTTGTCGTCCTACTACGTGGAAGACTTTTGGGGATTGGCGGGGGATACGATCCGGCCGAGCTAGTGCGCTGGCTGAGCGCAGCAGGCTGAGGGCGCGCGGGCAGCTCGCGAACGCTGTGGATCGCATGGGCGGCGGTTTCAGCAGGTGCTTGCTAAACGCGCCGATGTAACGAAACCGAAGGACATTACCATCGTCGAAGGTGAGCTCGAGCTCGCAGGCCGCTTTGCGATTGACCGACGTTTCTTTGACGGGCGGGTCCTTCGCCTTCGGAGACGTAGACGGGCACGTAGGGCTCGCCGGCGACACGGATCGAGCGAATCCTGCGGATGTCGAAAGCCGAGTGCAGCTCGCCAGGGGCTGCGTTTGGGGACGAGCGGTGAGATGCTCGCCGCGGATGAGCAGGTAGAGCGCTTTGGGCCGCGGGCTCGAGGCGTCCGGTAGGGCCCGGCACTCCGCTGCCACCGTTGAGCAGGCACAGGCGCGATGGCGGTGCTGCAGCTTGCGTTCGCGGTCGGGGTCGGCGGCGGGTCTGTAGAGCGCGCGAAGAGCGCGACCTCATCCGCTGAGCGCGAGCCAGACGAGCGAGGGGCGGTCGCCGTCGACCAAGCGCCAAATGATGGGCGCGCGCTGGGCAAGCAGGGTGAAGCGAACGGCGTTCCACCACGGCCGGCGGCGCCAGCGGCGCACTAGAGGGACGATCAGCACGAACCAGAAGGCGGCGTAGAGCAGGATGCCGAGCGCGCGCGGAAGGCCGAAGGGACGGAGCGGGTCGCGCGTTCGCGGCCTTGCCCGTGATGCGGGTCGGCGGGTTTGGTCCCTGGCTATGCGGACTGCGACGGGCGCGCCTGGGGCGCCAAGCTCGGCCTTCGAAGGTATGCTGCAGCGGATTCGCACAGCTCGTCCACGTCCGCGTGCGTCGTGGCGGCTTGATCATGATGCGCAGCAGGGGCTCGGTACCGGAGTAACGTGCACGAGCACAGCGGCCCTGGTCGCCCAGGCGGCGCTCGCGGCTGCGATGGCATCGGCCAGGACGGGATCGGTGGCGATGTCTGGCTTGGCCTTGACGCGTACGTTGACCAACCGCTGCGGGAAGACGACGAGGCGCTGGCGCATCTGGCTGAGAGGCTCGCCTGAGTCGCTCAAGACTTCGAGCATCATTCGAGCCGTGAGAAGCCCGTCGCCGGTGTTTGCCCAGCGCTTGAAGATGATGTGGCCGGACTGTTCGCCGCCAAGCTCGGATCCGGAGGCGACCATTTCTTCGAGCACATACTTATCGCCGACGGCGGTGCGCGCCATCGCGATGCCGGCTTCGCGCAGCGCTGCCTCGAGGCCCATGTTCGCCATGACGGTGGTGACTCAGGGCGGCGGCCGGGGAGGGCGCCCTTTGGTCGAGGTAACGGCCCGCTAGAGGAGAATTGCGTCGCCGTCGACCACGGAGCCGTCATCGGCCACGAGCAAGGCGCGGTCGGCGTCCCCGTCGAAGGCGACCCCGAGGTCAGCACCGGACTGGCGGACCTTTTCCTGCAAGCGCTCAAGGTGTAGCGAACCGCAGTCGACGTTGATGTTGCGCCCGTCGGGCTGGTCGGCAAGACTTCCGCTTCGATGCCAAGGGAATCGAAGTAGCGCCCGGCGAGGTTGCTGGCGGCGCCGTTGGAGCAATCGACGGCGAGCCGCAAAGGCTTCAAACGCTTTCCGGGTCTCCGGCGGAGAGCAGGGTGGGCGAGGTAGCGGGCTTCGAGGTCCGGGTCGACTTCGAGAGCCCGTCGATGTGGCTGCAGATTTTCGTCGAGCACGGCGAAGATGCCGTCCTCGACTTCGTGCTCAATCGCATCGGCGAGCTTGTAGCCGTTCGAGCCGAAGACCTTGATGCCATTGTCCTCGAAGGGATTGTGTGAAGCCGAGATCATGACTCCGGCGGCGAAATCGCCGGCTTCGTGAGGTAGGAGACGCCGGCGGTAGGCAGCACTCCGGCAAACCGGGACTGGATGCCGGCGTCTTCCAGGCCGGCGGCGAGACATTCGGCGATCTCAGGCCCTGACTCGCGGGTATCCATGCCAATTAAAACGGCGCCGCCGCCCGTAGCGCTGAGGCGGCGTCCCAGGGCGAGCCCGGCCGCATAGACCGTGGGCGGATCGAGGGGGTACGTCCCGGCCACCCCGCGAATACCATCCGTTCCGAAGAGTCGTTTTGCCATGAATTATCAGGATCCCAAGAAAAAGCTAACGGCTGCGCATGCGGACTTCGACCGTGACCTCGGCGTTCGAGGTGAAGCGCAAGTACGTCGGCGAGGAAGGCGGTGGTGCGGAAGCTGCGCGTTCCGACCTCGCCCGCCAGACTGATCGGGTCGGTGGAAACCTGCTCGATCAAGGCGATCCGATCGGCGGGCCCGGCGATCATGAGGGAAGGAGGGTCGACCAAGTAACCGTCGAGAACGTAACCCGGCGGGATTTCGCCCACGAACTGCGGCGCGACTTCGACGAGCTTTTCGCTGCGGTCCTCGAGAGTGAAGCGCAACTGCGAGGGCGTCGCTTTCACGAATTCGACGCTGCGAGGGAGGTTCAACGAAGAGGCATCGACATTGACGGTGCGCTCGCCGGGGCCATACACTTCGTCGCAGCTCACTGAGACGACGAGGCCTTTCTGGCCCAGGCCGCGCAGGCGATCGTGGCGTCCACGGAGCAGCACCGAGATGGGCTCGATTTGATCTTGGGTTGACCTCGAGACCCTCCGGCACATTGCGGAAGCGCACGGTCGCCTGGAGCGGGCTTGGCCCGGAGCTTTGCACGTTTGCATACGCCCACAGCGCGACCGCCGCCGACAGCGCAAGGGCCTGGCGAAGAGGTTGCTGGTCAGCGTGTTGCTCGAGCGAGGCACGGAGCTAAGCAAACTCCCTAACTGCGTTCGGAGGCGACGGCGGAGAGGCGGCCGGCGGAACGGCTGCGAAGTTGCTCTTTCGTGATCTGGGCATATGCCTGCCTGGGCGGCGGGCTCGACCCGGCCGTGCGGCGGCGCGACCACGGGCCCGAGCGCCTCAATCATACGGAGACGCAGGCGGTCGATCGAAACGCCGCGTTCGATGGCGCCCGAAGCGGTGATCGAGATCCGCCTGTCGGTTTCGGAGACGACCAGGGCAATGCAGTCGCTTCTCGGTGACGTTGATAGCGGCGGCGCAGTGCCAAGTGAGGAGACGAGGCCTGGATTCGTCGTCAGGGGCAAGAAACAGGCTGCGGCGGCGATGCGTGATTTCTGAATGATGACTCCGCCATCGTGCATGGGCGAGGTGCGCTGGAAGATGCTGACCAATAGATCCGACGACAGACGCGCATCGAGCGGCACACCACTCTGCACGAAGGTCTTGAGGCCGCTCTCACGCTCGATCACGATGAGCGCGCCGACACGGCTGGCGGCAAGTTGGCTGAGGGCGAAGACGATGTCCTCATACTCGTGCTTCTGGCGACGCGAGCCCCCGCTACGGGTGAACTTGAGCGCAAGTCCGCGCAGCGCTGCCCGGATTTCAGTCTGAACATGTATTAATCAGAGCCAGTCCAGAGTAAAGAGCACCTCCAGGACGTTTTGTATGGCGGTCAATCCAGCGAGGTCAGGCCAGCCAGTAAGCAGCGATGAGAATGGCAAAGCCGAATGCAACCGCACTGCTCAGCTGCCGCGCATGACGCGAATGAGCTGGAGACGGTAGGCGAGAATGGCGATCTCGACCAAGGACCGCAAAGTGTGCCAAAGTCCCTGCCCGAAGATCGCATCAATGAGTTGACCCAGCATTTGGCGCTGAAATTTCCCCCAGTTTAGCGGAAGGTTTGCGGGTTCTCGTGGATTTACTAGACGGTTGATAGAATGACGACGTCCATGCCCCGGATCGCCTTGGGAATCGTCGGCCTGATCGTCCTTCTGGCGGGCGGGTCGCCGAGCCTCGCCCAGCTCGTCATCGACCGGTCGAAGCCCGCGCCCTATCCGATGCCTCCGAAAATCGAGGTGGAGGAAGAAGAAAATAAGCCGAAAGAGCCGCCGCGCTACTCCGGCGAGACGACTGAAATTCCGGCGGAGTGCGACCCTGCCAGGCTGAGCGCCCTTGGCCTGCCGTGCAGTGCGGCCAGCCCGTGCGAAATGAGCCTGGAGCTGACCGCCGCCGGAGAAGCGGGCGAGGCGGTGATCGCAATTGGCGACCTATATTCCCCATCCGCTACCATCGCCTCGGTGGTGCTGCGGTCCGATGACGGCGGAGCGAGTTGGACCGAAGCGCACGAGCGCATCACCGGCGCAGCGCTGGATGAATTGCACTTTTCAGGCGAAGAAAACGCCTGGATCGTGGGGCGTGAAAACATTGGCGGCGGGCAGCGCCCCTTCCTGCTAGCCAGTGACGACGGCGGCAAGAGCTGGCGTCTGCGCCCAATCGACGAAGACGAAGACTTTCGCGGCTCGGTATTACAACTGCGCTTCGACTCGCCTGAGCATGGCTTTCTGATTCTGGAAAAGCCAACCCAAAAGGGCGACCCCTACGAGTTGCGCGAAAGCTTCAACGGCGGGCGATCCTGGAGCCTGCGCCAGGTCACGGCAGAGCGGCCCGCGCTGCCCGGTTCGCGCCGGAGAACACCAGAGCCGAGTGTGCGAGTGAGCGAACCTGCCGCCGACAACCTATTCCTGGTGGAGCGGCGCGAGGCTGGCGAGTGGCGTACGCTCGGCCGGTTTTCGGCCAAGGCCGGGGTCTGCGGCGGCCAGTGAGGCCCTCTCGGATGAAACGGAACTCTGGCGCGGCCCGTCTGAAGGGCGCGAGGGCTATATGCGCGCCGTTCAAGTGGGGATTTTGATTTGTCTGGTGGCTATCACGGGGCTGCTGTTTGCAATTTACCGTCAGCAAGAGGCGGCTGCACCAGCCATTCCTGCGGCTGCAGCGGTGGAAGCCGCGCCGCAAGAGCTCATGCCGGACATCTCGACCTCGCTGCAACCACTTGAAGCCCCAAAGCCAGTCGCGCCGATCGATCCGACTCCGCTCGTTCGTAGGCCTACGGTGAAGCCCACCCCGACGCACGCCCGCGCAGCAGAGCAGCCTGCAGCGCCGAAGCGGGCATCGACACCACCGCCGGCCGAAGAGCCGCTCGCCGAGCCGGAGCCCGTGGCTGTTCCGCCAACTGCGAAGCTGCCGGAAGCCGAACCGATTGAACCGATCGAGCCCGACAATCCTCCGACGCCCCCAGGGGCCCGCGCGCCGGGGCCGATTTCCAAGCTGGAGCCCCCGGCCGGGACGCTGCAAGAAGAGATCCCGGCAGTGCCGCAGCCTCCGGAGCCGATGGAAGCGAGCGAGCCGGTAGAAGCGCGTGAGCCTCGTGTCGTCAGGCTCGAGGCGGGAAGCCGGCTCACGGTGCGGCTCGACAGCACCCTCTCGACCGCTCGCAACCGCGTCGACGACACGTTTTTCGCCACGCTGGACGAGCCGGTGATCGTTGACGGGCTGATCATCGCCGACAAGGGGGCGCGGCTGGAAGGCCGCGTGGTCGAATCCGAACAAGCTGGACGGGTGAAAGGCCTCGCCCGGCTGGCATGCGAGCTGAGCTATCTGCACACTGACGATGGCCAACGCGTCGCCATCCGGACTTCGACGTTCGCGCTCGACGGACCGAGCAGCCGCAAGGACGACATCAAGAAGGTTGCGATCGGCGCCGGTACGGGAGCGCTGTTGGGAGCGATCTTGGGCGGCGGCAAGGGCGCAGCGATTGGCGCGGCGTCCGGCGCCGGTGCAGGCGCCGGAACTGCCGCCGTGACGCGTGGCGATCCGGCCGTGATCGAACCCGAGACGAGGCTCGACTTCCGGCTGTCCGACGACACGACGATCACTGAAAAGCTTTGATCTTTCGCATTCCCCGCCGGAAAGCTCAACTGGCGGTTGGCGCCGCGGCAGGACGGCCTCTACCATGACTGTTATGAGATTCGGTGGATTTGCGCTCCTGTTGGCGCTGGCGGTCCCGCTGGCGGCGCAAGACCAAACGCAGCCGCAACAGCAGGCGGAGGCCGACCAGGGCATGCTGCCTAGCTGGGAAGTGGCAAAGATCGCCGGCGCAATCGTCGAGCACGCCCAGTCGGTAAGCCAGATTCTCGAGCAGATTCGCCCCAAGGAATGGGTCCAGGACGGCGCACCGGCCGCTTATGCGGATCAGAAAGCAACGCTCGAGTCGGACATTGCCAACCTCGAGCTCTCCGCGCAGGCGCTCGCCCGCAAGCCAGCCAAGCTTTCGTACGTGGTCGACACCTTTTTGTGGCTGGACCGATCTCAGTCGATGCTGCGCTCGATCTCGAGCGGCGTCCGGAAATATCAGAACCCCGCCATTGCCGACCTTTTGGATTCGGCGGGCGGCGTAAACGCCGGAGCGATCGAGTCGCTCAAAGGCTACATGCGCGACTTGGCGGCCGAGGCGGAAGCGGAGATGGAGATCGCCCACGACGAGGCTCAGCGCTGCCGGGGCGAGCTGATGCGCGCGCCCGCCCAATGACACTAAGCCCTCCACGTCGCACGCCCTCGTCGGGGACATCAGACGCGGGCTCTCCCCCGCCCCAGCCGGCGGGCGAGTTGCGCTGCCACATCTGTGACGAGCGCTCCCAGCGAATCTGCAAGCGCTGCACCCGCGACGCCTGCGACAACCACCTGTGCGAGCGTTGCGGCCGCTGCAGCGATTGCTGCGAGTGCGACTGAGCCGCTTGGCCGGAGTAGACTAGTCTGTGCGGGCCCTTAGCTCAGTGGTTAGAGCTGCGGACTCATAATCCGTTGGTCGTAGGTTCGAACCCTACAGGGCCCACCACCCCTGCAAAATAAACGCACTTCGCTCTGGGCGCCGGCGCCCGGTAGAATTGAGGCTCCTTGCCGGGCGCACGACTCAAGGAGACTGTCACCCCGTCCGGCGTAAGGCGCTCCATTGGAGGACTCCAGAGGATGAGCTCAAATCGAAAGCGACGGGTTGGCGCGCAGCTGGTGGTTGCTGCTCTGGCATGTGTTCTGTCTATCGCCGGGCGGGCGGCCGGCCAGACGCGTACGATTATTCCGGAGCAATACTACGACACGTTCTCGCAGGCCCATAAACCGGTCGGCAAGATCCACACGGGAGACCGGGTGGCGACCAAGCTGCTGGACTCGCGCGGCCACGACGAGAACGGCAAGCTCATCATCTATGCGGACAACGTTCTGACCGGACCGTTCTACGTCGAAGGCGCCGAGCCGGGCGACACTTTGGTCGTCCACCTGGAGAAGGTTCGCCTGAACCGCAACTGGGGCTGGAATGGCGTGCGGGTCGGCCTCGATGCGCTCTCGCCCAACATGGTGCAGGGCATCTACTCGAACGAGTGCTGCGAGGAATGGCTGCAGCCGGGCCGCCGAAATGCGCTGAAGTGGGACATCGATCTCGAACGGCAGACCGTCAAGCCTTCGAAGCCGCTTGGCGACAAGGTCGACATGGAGTTCCCGGCCCGCCCCGCGGTCGGGTGTGTGGGCGTGGCGCCCGCCCTCAAGCAAGCCATCTCCTCCGGCCCGACCGGACCGCATGGCGGCAACATCGACTACAACGGCGCGGTGGAGGGCACCTCTGTCTATCTGCCGGTGTTCGAACCAGGGGCGTTGCTGTTTCTCGGGGACGGACACGCCGCACACGGCGAGGGCGAGCTACTAGGCAATGGCACGGAAACCTCGCTCGACGTCGAGTTTTCGGTCAGCTTGATCAAGGGCCGCTCGGTCAGCTTTCCGCGTCTGGAAGAGCCGGATCACCTGGTGACCTTTGGCACGACTCCGCACGCGATGAAGGCAGGCTTCCAGGGCGCGATCTCAGAGATGATCGACTGGCTCGTCGAAGACTACGGACTGGCGCCACAGGAAGCGCACGTCCTGCTGGGGATGGCAGCCGAGCTGCGCATTGCTTCCTGGAGCAACACGTACATGTGCCGTCTGTCGAAAGAGCGCTTGCCGGCGAGAGTCACCGGCCGCTGACACTCAGGCGAGGGCTTCGAGCAGACGATCTACGTCCTGTTGCGTGTTGAAGATCGAGGGCGAGATCCGAAGTTGACCCCACTTCACCTTGGCGATCACGTTGGCCCGGCGTAGCTTCTCCGCTGTCGCTTCCGGATCGCGCAGCAGGAAGGAGGCGATGGGCGCCGGGGACTCCTCCGGCGTCATGGACTGATAGCCGAGCGCCGCAACCTCCCGCCGTATGCGGCTCGTGAGCGGGAACACCTGCTTCTGAATGCGCGCGACGCCGGTCTCGAGGAGATAACCCAACGATTCGTGCTGAGCCGCCAGGGCAAGATCGGAGAAGCTCCCGATCTCGTACTTCGCCGCGCCGGGCGCCGGGTCCCAGCTAAAGCTCGTATCCGTAGGGAAGCCTTTGTATTCAAAGTTGCGGTAATGCTGGCTTCCATAACGGCGAGTGCGCAGCCGCTCGTGCAGCTCTTCCCGCACGTAGAGATAGCCAAATCCGTGTAGGCCCATGAGCCACTTATACGTCGCGGCTCCGCAGAAATCGATGCCGCTTGCACGCACGTCGAGCGGCATGCACCCCGCGGCTTGGATGACGTCGGCGTAGAAGTACGCGCCGTGCGCGTGCGCCAGATCGGCGACCGCTTTGGCGTCGTGCACGAACCCGTTCGTGTTGGAGACGAGCGTAAGGGAAACCAGCTTGGTGTGGCGGTCGACGGCGCGCTCGAGATCCGCGAGCTCGATGCGCCAATTGCGGGGCTTCACGATGCGTAACTCCACGCCCTGCTGTTCAAGCTCTTTGAGGTGATAGAGACCGCCGTGGAAATGGAACTCGTCGGTGACGATGTTGCCCCCGGCTTCAGGCAACCCGAGTCCGTCCGTCACGATGTTCTCGGCGACCTGGGTGCTCTGGATGAAGGCGATCTCGTGAGGCTGAGCGTGGATCAGCCGCGCGTAGAGCGACCGGACGTGATCTGCTGTCTCCTCGTCAACGGGCTGGCGACCCGGGCCCGGGCCCTGTGTCTGATAGTCGAGCACGCGGTCGATCGCCTTTCGCGTCGCCACGCTGATGGGATGGAGCCCCGCCGAGTTGAGGTAGGCCTGGTTTCGAGGCCAGAGGAACTGCGCGGACTCAGGCGCCGCGGCGGCCGGCCACGCTCCAGATGCGCCTGCGCCCGCCGCCGACAGGAATGTGCGTCTGTTGACTGAGCCCACGACCCGTTCCACCGGCATCAGAGTACCAGCCGCGGCGAGGGTTGGTACATCTTCCCTTCCGATTACCGTTGCGCGAGACCGACGACGCCTTGCACGTGAAGAGGTTCGCCGGTCGAGAGCTCGCCGTCGAACCTCACGAATCGGACTTCTTTGTCCTCGAATAGATCGGTTTGCGCACCTCTCCATGGCCCGTGGCGGCGATCGACCAGTTCGAACCATGTTTGGCCGTCGGTGGAGCCCTCGACGACATAGTGGACATAGGGCGCCGGTTTCTTATGCCAGTCAGGGGCGTCGTAGTCGATGCTTGCGGGGAGCACGTAGCGCAACCCGCGCAGTTTGACCGGGCGATCCCACTCGAAGGCGACCGCACTCTGGCTCCGCGCCGGAGAGAGTGTCTCCGCGTTGCGGATGGCAAGCGAACGCTCGCGAAGATACGCCAGCATGCGCCCGTAGAGTTGCCGCAGTCTCTCGTATTGGGGATCGCCGAGGATGTTGGGGAAGTTCTCTCCGCTCAAGAGTCCCAACTGGAGGTTGCGGTGTACGGCAAGACCGATGCGGTGTAGCGGCGTCGGGTCGTCAGCGTCGATGCCGTTTTCGCGGCTCTCCGGCGCAGCGCGGTCCGAGCGGACGAGGACGTCCCAGGCCAGTGACTCGTATGGGTAGTCCACCTCGCCTGCCCAAGGGCCGGGGACCTCATCCCCTAGTTGCAGTCCCAACCCGGCGGTGACCGGATGCAGGACGTTGGCGATGACGGCAGCGCTGCCGGAGATCCAGCCGCCGACGGTGCTGTGAAAAGGATTGAGGTAGTCAACGGCATCGCCGGCTTTGGGCGCGACGATCGGACCGTCGGGGGGCGTGTCCGGGGCGAGGAGTTGAGGGGCCTCAAACTCGCTCGGCTGGTCGGCCAAGTGCGTCCAGAAATGCCCGCGCTGCCAGATGTAGCGCGGCTCTTCGAGGCTCGGCAGGTATTCGACTAGAACCGCGAACGAGTCGCCGCCATGGGTGACGACGGCTCCTCCTTGGCCCAAATATTCCACGAACCGCTGGTAGCTCTGCTTGGTGGTGAATTCGCAGTGGTTCCCAATCAGGACCAGAGCGTAATCGCTCAGCTTGACTCGTCCAAGAGAAACGTCGTGTTGCGTTGCGTAGTCGAGCTTCCATCCATCCTGCCGGGCCAACGCATCCAGAAATCGGAGGTGGCGGATGGAGTGAAAGCGTTCGTACAGGCTGTAGTGGAAGTGGTTGAGGCGCCGTCTGCGGCTGCTCATGACGGTCGGCGAGTACCCGACGCTGTCGTCGTAGCCTGTCCGCCAGCCGTGGTAGTCGTGGCCGCCGTTTGTCGAATAGGCGTACCACATATCCGTCGGCGCAACGAACAGCACGTCCCCGGAAGGACGCCGAGGGCGAACGAAAACGGTTGCGAGCTTCTTCTTGAGCTCGAGAGTCTTGGGATCGACGGAGGCGCCAGCCGGTACGACGATCAGCCGGTAGAGGCTGCTCGGCCAGTCGCCGACAGGAACTTTCACATACGCGACGGGCGCCTGATGACGAAACGGAACGCGAGCAGTCAACTTGGAGGAGACTTCGTCGATCGCAACGAGCTCCATCTCGCGCCCGGCGTCGGCCGGGTCCGGAATGATTGCTACGGTTCCGGTCTCGCCCGGCGCCCAACTTGGACCGTCCGGCGCAAGGATCGGGAAGAAGTTGTCGGGGATTTCGGGATCGTGCACGCGCCGACGGTGCTGGAGGGACTCCGCCCACCAGAAGCGCGTGTCTCGCGGGCGCCAGGCGAAGAACATGATTTCAAAGTCCGGCGGTCCCGTCAGCGTGTTGAGCTGCATCGTCGAGACACCGGTGTAGCGCGAATAGATCCGGCGCAGCTCCGCGAGACTCTCTGACCGCCGAGGTCCACGCCGACCGCCAGGTTCTTCTCGCGGTCATAGAATAATGAGCCCCAATTGGTGAACAGGTCTGTCCGGCGCCCTTGCCGTTGGGCAGACGCAACGGCAGGCCTTGCAGGGCTCCGACATCCAAGGTCATCGACTCCTCGAAGCCGCGCTCAAAATAGGAGGTCAGCTTGACCTGATCGCCCACGAGCGGCGACCCGAACGCCGGCGCAGGCGGTAGAAGTCGATGCCGTCAAGGCGTTCATACACGAGATCGAAGCTCTGTCCCGCTGCAGGAGTGCAACTCGCTCGAGCCTGCAACAGCTCGAGCGGCAGGCTGGCCAACAGGAGGTCGAACCGTGGAGCTCCGGGCTCAGCAGCGGCCGATCGTCCAAGGCGGCGGCACCGAGCACCTGCTGCAGAAAATTGCGCGCCTGCTGGGCGGGCGCGGCCGCTGTGAGAGCCAGACGAGGATCGAGAGCTGGCGATGCGTTTCATTCTCCCGAATCCGGCTCGGCTCTAACGTGTTCGAGCCGGCATCAACCACCAGCGGGCCGTGGAGTGGATCCGGTCGGATTTGCGTCCTGTAAACTGACGAGGAACCGCTCTCTCGCTTATGCCGCGTCCACTCCTACTCCTGTTTGCCGGGCTGCTGCTCGCGCCCGCGGCACGATCAGCCGTCGATTTCGAACGTGAAATCCAGCCGAAATGCTCAAGAAGTGCTTGCCCTGCCACGGTCGGGACGAGCACGGGCGCCAAGCCAACCTACGGCTCGATTCGTTTGAGCACGCTACCGGCAAGACGGGCGGACATCCCGGCATCACCCCCGGCGACGCAGCGAATAGCCGCATCGTCATCCGCGCCAAGGCCGAGAAGAACCCGATGCCGCCGAGCGGCGAGCGGCTGAATCCACATGAGATCGAGTTGCTCGAGCAATGGATCAACGAGGGCGCGCAGTACGAGCTCCACTGGTCGTTCCAGCCGCCTGAACGGCCCGCTCCTCCCGCCGTCTCCAACGCCGATTGGCCGCGCAACCCGATCGATCACTTCGTGTTGGCGCGCCTAGAGAAGGAAGGGCTACAACCGTCGAAGGATGACCGCTACACGCTGATTCGCCGCGTAGCGCTCGATCTGACCGGCCTGCCGCCAACCCCGGAGATGGTGGAGTCCTTCGTCCGCGACGACTCGCCTGACGCCTACGAGAAAGCGGTCGACGAGCTGTTCAACTCGCCGCACTTCGGCGAGCGCTGGGCCCGCGTCTGGCTGGATCTGGCGCGCTACGCAGACTCACAGGGCTATGAGAAGGATGGCTGCGCACCATCTGGCCGTACCGCGATTGGGCAACTTTTCGCGCGCTGAACGCAAACATGCCGTTCGACCGCTTCACCATCCCGCAGTTGGCGGGCGATCTGCTGCCTGTACCGACCGAGGACCAGCTGATCGCCACCGGTTTCCATCGCAATACGATGACCAATACCGAAGGCGGCACTGACGACGAGGAGTTTCGGGACGCCGCCGCCAAGGACCGCATTGCCACGACCGGGCAGGTCTGGATGGGGCTGACCGTCGGTTGCGCGCAGTGCCACTGCACAAGTACGACCCGATCTCGCAGCGAGTTCTACCAACTCTACGCTTTCTTCAACCAGACCGCCGACCAGGACAAGCCCGACGATCGACCAACGTGCTCGAGATCAGCGAGGACGCTCACGCCAATCCTGCGCGAGCTTCCCGCCGACGAGCGCCGAGAGACCTTCATCCACTTCCGGGGCAGCTTCCTGAATCCGACCGACAAGGTAGAAGCTGCCACGCCCGCCGCCTTCCATCCGTTTCCGGATGAGGCGCCAGCCAACCGCCTGGGGTTGGCCAAGTGGATCATGTCCAAAGGAAATCCGCCGGCTCACCGCGCGCGTGGCGGTCAACCGCATGTGGCGTCTGTTTGGGCTGGGCATCGTGGAGACCGAGGAGGACTTCGGCACGCAAGGTGCGCCGCCTACCAACCCGGAACTGCTCGACTGGCTGGCGACTGAGTTCATGCGGCTGGATTGGGACGTAAAGGGGATCCTGAAGACGATGGTGATGTCGGCCGCCTATCGGCAGGTTTCGGACGTGTCACCCGTAATGGCCGAGCGCGACCCCAAGAACGAATTGCTGGCGCGTGGACCGCGCTTCCGGCT
Organism: Bryobacterales bacterium; assembly: GCA_041394905.1. Classification (GTDB taxonomy): domain Bacteria; phylum Acidobacteriota; class Terriglobia; order Bryobacterales; family UBA6623; genus RI-231. The sequence continues at coordinate 103,021 of JAWKHJ010000009.1, forward strand.
TTCGGCGGAGATGGTTCGCGACCAGGCCCTGGCGGTAAGCGGGTTGCTGAGCCACAAGATGTATGGCGAGCCCGTGATGCCTTGGCAGCCCGATGGCATCTGGCAGGTGATCTACAGCCCCAAGAATTGGGAGACCAGCGAGGGAGAAGACCGCTACCGCCGCTCGCTCTACACGCTGTGGCGGAGGACGTCGCCATACCCCTCGATGACCACGTTCGACGCACCCTCGGGCGAGGTCTGTACGATCCGGCGGATTCGGACCAACACGCCGTTGCAAGCGCTGGTGACCTTGAACGACCCGACGTTGATGGAAGCCGCCCAGCAGCTGGCGTTGGGAGTGGAGGCCGAAACGGCTGAAGAGAAGGCGCGACGGATGTTCCAGGCAGCAGTGGTGCGGCCCCCGACGGACGCCGAGGTCGAGCGGCTGCTGGCGTTGCACGCCGAATCCGAGCAGGACCTGCTCGACGACCAGCACAGCGCGCTCGAACTGCTGCACTACGACCGCGTCCTCTATACCCGAGACCGCACCGAGACTCTCGTCGCCGACGTTCGCGCAGGCAGTGTCGAGTGGCGCTACACCACCGAAGATCCCGGCGAGGACTGGGCCAACCCGCACTTCAAGGACAAGAAATGGGAGAAGGGCCGCGGCGCCTTTGGCCGCATGTTCCGCCAGAAGAACGACAAGGACGACCCAAACAAAGAGCTCGAGATCGCAACCGGCTGGCAGAGCGACGACTTGTGGCTCCGCGCCGAGTTCGACGTCGCCGAGAAAGACCTCGAAAGCTTCCAACTCTTTGTACGGGCCTTCGCCCACTTCAAGGCCTATGTGAACGGCGTTTCGGCAGCGGATTCCGTTCAGGAGACAGGTTCATACGCCGACTACGATGTACATCCGGCCGCCGCAGCCACCGTGCGGCCTGGCAAGAACGTGCTGGCCATCCATGTCTTCCGCAGCCGGCCGCCCGAAAGCGGACAGCATTTTGACGCGAGCCTGACGGCGCTCCGTCCACCGGAGCTGGAAGCGCAGAAGGGCGATGAGGCTGACCGCGCCGCGTGGGTAGTCGTCGCCAACGTGATCCTCAACCTCGATGAGACCCTCACCAAGAGGTAGCCATGCTGGAAAAGTTCCTCCAAGCCCGCCAAACGACCCGCCGCCACTTCCTGCAACGCTGCCAGCTCGGCTTGGCCGGGATGTTCTTAGGTGACGCAATGGGTGCGCCGCCGCGCCAGCCCGGCAACCCGCTCGCCCCCAAGAAACCACACTTCGCGCCCAAGGCGAAGTCCGTCATCTATCTGCATATGGCAGGTAGCCCCACTCAGCTCGAGCTGTGGGATCCCAAGCCCGAGTTGCAGAAGTACGACGGCAAGGACTGCCCGCAACATCTGCTCGAGGGCAAGCGCTTCGCCTTCATCAAAGGCACGCCGAAACTGTTGGGGACGCCCTACAAGTTCCAAAAGTATGGGCAGGCCGGCACGGACGTCAGCGAGCTGCTGCCGCACTTCTCGACGGTCGTCGACGATGTCGCCGTCATCCGTTCGATGACGACCGACCAGTTCAATCACGCGCCAGCCCAACTGTTCCTCCACACCGGAAACCCGCGGCTGGGCGCTGCATCCATGGGCTCGTGGGCGACCTACGGGCTGGGGACTGAGAACCAGGACCTAGCCGGGCTTCGTGGTGCTGGTCAGCGGCAACTCCACGCCCAGCGCCGGCAAGAGCCTGTGGGGCTCGGGCTTTCTGCCGTCGGTCTACCAGGGCGTTCAGTGTCGCACCCAAGGCGACCCGGTGCTCTACCTGAGCGACCCCGAGGGTATGAGCCGATCCGTGCGCCGCAAGACGCTCGATGCGCTCGGCGACCTCAAACGCCGTGCAGCAAGAACAGTCCGGCGACCCTGAGACCGAAGCTCGCATTGCGCAGTACGAAGCCGCCTACCGTATGCAGATTTCAGTGCCCGAGGTGATGGACATTTCCAAGGAGCCTGACTCGCACACGATGTACGGTACCGAGCCGGGAGCGTCGCCTTCGCAAACAACCGCTTGCTGGCGCGACGGTTGGTGGAGAACGGCGTCCGCTTCGTGCAGCTCTACCACTGGGGCTGGGACCACGGCCTGTCGCGGCGGGAAGACATCCGTTATGACTTGCCTCAACAAGGCGCGCAGCATCGACCGGCCGATGACAGCGCTGATCCAGGATTTGAAACAGCGCGGGCTGCTGGACGACACGATCATCGTGTGGGGCGGCGAGTTCGGCCGCACGCCGATGCGCGAGAACCGCGGCGGCAAATACACCGAGTACGTCGGCCGAGACCACCATCCGCACGGTTTCACCATGTGGATGGCCGGCGGCGGCATCAAGCGCACAACTACGGCGCGACCGATGAGATCGGCTACTACGTGGAAAAAACAAGCTCACCCCGCGTGACCTGCAGGCGACCATCTTGCATCAGTTGGGCCTGGACGCCTTCCGCTCAGCTACGCCTACCAGGGCTGAACCAGCGCCTGATTCTGGGCCAACTGACGAGGCGCGCGTGATCCACGACCTACTGGCGTAGATCTTCAAAAGCGTTCGTTTTGGCGCAACACGACCGGGAAATGGCAGCTTGATCATTGCGCACGGATCGCCGTTGGACTCGCCATTGGCCCTTCGGGATCGTCGAAACGCAAATCTCCTGATTTGGACGGGGCGTCATCCTTGCACGAGCTGAGCATGTCGCACTCCTCAGTGTCTGCTTCGAACGAAGGCGACACCGTCCTCCCGTCCAACGCCGCGGGCGAGCTGATTGACACTGACAGGTACACGGCGGAGACGCTCGGCTCGGCAAACGAATCCTACACGCGCGGTCCCCGGATTTTCACCGGCGATTTCGTCCCCCACAGCCAGCGGCCGGCCCAAACGGTGCGCTGTTTTCGCCTGGGTGCGCGTCGACGGTTCCAACTTCGGTGTCGCGTGCGCAGCGCCCTAGCCCCGCGAGGGCGCTACTTGGTCGCAGCGAATTCGATGATGCGTTGACGCGTCCCGGAGTCGATGCGCCCTGGCTGGGCTTGCGTCCCGCCTTGGGCTCGCCCTTGCGTAAGACCGCGGTGAGCTGGGATGTCGGGAATGTCAGTGCGGCGCACGTTTTGGTGCTCGGGGATGTCGGGAATCGACATGGGAGCGCCGCCGAGCACGCGTAGGCCGTTCTGGGCGTTCTGAACGCTGGGCGAAGCCGGATCGCCGGCAGCACGTTGCCAATATTCGATCGCCTTTTTCTTCTGACCCCGATTGGCGTGGATCGCGCCCATGTTGTACAGGGCATCGACGTTGTTCGGGTCGATCTCGAGCAGCTCAGCGGTCGCCTGAGCAGCGCCTTCCCGATCACCGGATTCTCCCCAAAGAGCGCGCCCTAGCTCGAGACGCGCTTCAAGATTGGACGGGTCTTGCGCAATCAAAGCCGCGCAGATGACCGGCCGCCTTCTTCGCATCGCCGTTGTCGAGCGCAAGTTGCGCTAGACGCATGAGAATCGGCATGTGGTTGGGATTTTTCTCGAGTGCGGCTTCGAGCGACTTGGGGTCATCAAAGTCCGTATCGAGAGCCTCCATAGGAGGATGGTCGGTGATCAGGCCGACGACGCAGCTGGGCTGCCGGAGTCGCTCTCGGGTGCGGGCGCGGGGTCGCCGCCGCAAGCCGACAGACTGATCAGCGCGGTCAGGGCGAGCGAGAGATGCAGGAAACGGAGGGGGGACATGGGTCGTTTCTCCTCAAGCAGTGACGGTCTTCTCGACGCGATTCTTTGGATGCCAACTTGTCGTAGGAACTTTCGGGCGATTCGCCGCCGATCAGCACGAAAACGTAGTCGTTGGGCAGGTCTTTGGGACCTTGTTTGGTTTGCAGGGTGACGGAATCGGCGCGGACTTTCGCCGACCTGAGAGCCGCGCTCGATCGCGAGCTCCTTCTTGGCCTCGGCTTGTGCCAGGAACTCCTGATTGCGGGTGCGGACGCGCGAAAAATCATCTTTACGGTAGGAAAGAGTCACGCGATTGCGCCCGGAGCGGCCGAAGGCGAGCGCCGCTTCGACAGCGGAGTCGCCGCCACCGACGACAAGCAGGTCTTTGTCTTCGTAGCTTTCCGCCTCGATGAGGCGGTAGGCCACCTTGGCCATGTCTTCTCCGGGCACGCCGAGCCTGCGCGGCGTGCCGCGCTTACCCATGGCCAGAACCACGTTACGGGCGTGGTAGGCGCCCTTGGCGGTCTTGACCTCGAGCGATTCGCCATCACGGCGCACGTTGTCGACGCGTTCGTTGGTCTGGACCTGGACGCCCGTGTGTTATGGCGACAACAGACGCCTACGAGGATTCTTTCGTCCTGTCCGCGATGTAGAGGTTGCCGTAGAGCGGCATCGAGACCGGCTCGGCCATCAGGAACTTGTGGCGTGGATACTGCTTGATCGTCGAAGCGACCTCGCCCTGGTCGAAAGCTAGATAGCTGAGTCCTTTTTGTTTGGCCGTTAGGGCGGCGCTGAGGCCCGCCGGTCCCGCGCCCACGATGATGACATCGGCCGGCGAGCTTGCAGAGCCGAGGTCTTCGGCGGTCACGACCTGTTCGGGACGCTTCTCGTCAAAGTCGTAGGAGCCATGGCCATTCGACGACCCGCCTTCGCCTTGCTCTTGCGGTTGGAGGCGGCGCGCAAGGCCGTCGATCACGAGCCGGCCTTCGTTGATGGCTGTCTTGATCAAACCCATGCCGCCAAGCTCACCCACGATGAAGACTCCCGGCACGTTCGTTTCGAACGTTTCGTTCACGAGCGGGACCTTGAGGGTCTGCAACACGCCGCCCGCAGCGAGTGCGATCGCGGATGTCGGGCAGGCGTCCTTGCACTTCGCGTGGCCGGTGCACTTCTCCGGGCCGGATAGAATCGCTTTGCCGCCCGCGACCGAGAGCGCTCCCTGTTCCGGACAGACGTCGACGCAGGTGCCGCAACCGATGCACAGCGAGGCGTTGATGACCGGCCGCAATTGCCCCGGGTCGGCTGGTTCGCCCTGCGATTTCTCCGCGACGGATGCTCGGTGTACTTTCCACAGCTCGAGAGGAGCTCCGCACTTTCCGCAGAAGGTCGACTCGGCAGGAACGCGATGGCCGCAGCGAGGGCACGCGGCGGACTCGCCGCTCGGCGCGGCCGGCGCAGAAGAGCTCGAGCTCGGCGCGATGTTCTTCAAATAACCGCGAACGAAAAACAGCGTGATCGCAAAGGCGATCCCAAAGGCTAACAGGGTCTCCATCCGTCATTCCTAAAAATATCCTGGTACACGATGTGCCGATGTGGACGACCACGAGGATGGAAAAAGAGAGTCATGGCCGATGGACCACGTGCTACAGGTGAAACAGGCGCTGCGTTTTGGAAAGGAAGAGCAGCTTGGTCGAAAGTCGAAACTGACGTTTGACGGAGCGGATGACCGACTCCAACGCCGAGTTGCCCAACGGCAGCAGTCCGCCCAGGCTGAGGATGCGCATCGGGATGCTCATCGATCGGCGCCGAAGTTGACTGATCTTGAACGGACGAGAGACGTCGAGAACGACCATCCAGAGAAGAGCTCTCCAAAGGGGGGTCCCAGCGACCTCTTCGCGGCTCGGCAGGCGCATCATGTCCTCGAGCTCGGTGGAGTCAAACAGGTCCTGCTCGGAAAGCAAGCCGGCCGTGTAGGCGCGGTCCTCATTGATCTCAGCGAGCGTGAGCTCGGCAGCGCTGATGCGTCGCGGGATTTGTGAGTAGAAGTAACGGCCCACCACGCCACTGAGGGCGACCGTCCACACGATCTCAGAAAGCCATGCCGGCGATGCCGTGGAACTTGAACGTACTGTGAAAGCTGATCAGCGCCGGAGCGACCAAGCCCATCAGCACGTGGAAGTCGAGCCAGTGCTTGGTGTTCCCGATGCGCCGCAACCACGGCCAGCGCTTGCGGATCGGGCATGGCGTATATCAGCAGAAAGAAGATTCCGCCGCGATCCGCTTCGCCGATGTCGCCCGACGGCTGAACTGGTCGTAGGCTTGGTGCCGGATCCGCCCCAAGCCGCGGGAAGCGAGTAGAACGAGTAGCCTCGAGCGCCAGAGCCACGAGAAACGACACGGCTAAGAAGGCGGCTGCGCCCCAGCGGATGCGGTGGCGGCTTTCAGAGTCAAACAGGCTGAAGCCCGGCTTTCGAGCTGTCGCGGAAGCGCTCATTTCAGATCGGTCTCGACGTAAAATCGGTCTTCACGTTGAAGTGGCGATAGCTCTGAAAAGTGGTGTTCATTGCGCCAAAGTTGCCGCTCAGTGGCGGCTCTGATGCGGGCGAACGTGGGCAGCCAGGTTGCGTCGGCTGCGGCTCATCCTCGGTGCGGCGCGGTACTCGATATCCATGTTGATTCGGTCCAGCCCCGACCGGTCAGCGGGTTGTTGAGCCTAACTCGTAGCCGGGCCGTCTGTCCAGAGCTCGGTTCGACCTCAGGCTTCTCCGCGCCATTCCAACGATAAACCGATCCTCGAGGCTCAGGCCGAAGGTGACGCTGTTGCGCCGCACGGATCGTGTTGAACGGAGTTTGCGGTAGGAAACACCGTTCCAACCTCTTCGCCCGCCTCCTCGAAGAAGTAGCTGGACTGGTAGCGCGGATGGAAGACAAGAACATCAGGGCAAACCCATTGGTAACGAGCAGCGGACGGTGGGAGGGCCTACGGATCTTCTTTTTGTTCCTGCGACTCCTCGAGCAGCTCTCGTGACTCGTCGACGGCAAGCTGGTCCCCGACCCACTGCAAAGACCAGGTAGTCGTACGTGGACTTTTTGAAGTTGAGCACCTTCTCCTTCGGGGTCGATCTTCCACTGTCACCGTCTCGGTGCAGGACACGGAGGGCAAGATCTCTTCCAGAACGCCTCGACGCGGTCGCCGATGACAGCGAGGTCGTACCCCGAACGACCGCCGGGGCCTGGCGCGCAAGGCCGGAAGTATGCCGAAGGCCACTAAACCCAGCAAGAGCAAGAGTCGATGATTGTGTAGGATTCTCATCGGTCTAAAAGCGGTAGCCAAGGTCGAGAAAGACCTGGTCGTAGTGCTGCACGTTGCCCCGGTAGCCCGTGACGCCAAAGCCCAAAAGTAGTTGCGCGCTGAAGAACTATTCGAGGCGGCTGTTGACGAAGCGCGCCTGGGTTTGACGAGAGACCGCGCCGTGAAAGCTCTGTTGTCCGCCTTGGAACTCGAGGCGAAAACGTTCTCCGACTGTGCGGCTGAGCGTGACCGTGTGGTAGCGACCATTCCCAAACGAACTAGCGAATTGCGACGTTCGGAAGTCCGCGCGCATGCCTAGCCAGGGAAGGCGACCATGGGTGTAGCCGACCATGTAGTTCCATGACGGCGTGGCGTCGGAGCGGCGACTGCTGCGGCCAAGCTGAAAGTAAACCGCCGAGCTTTCGGGCAAGCGAACGCGCATGCCGGCGGAGACGCCTTGGAAGAGCAATTGGTCGAGGAGTCCGGTTCCGAGCAGGCGATCATCAAACGTAGGTACGCCGCGAAAGTAGTTGTGGCTCAGGTCGAAGCTAACCACATCATTGGGTTGCGCACGCAAGGTGAAGTAGCTGCGGCTGAGCACCGGACCGCTGGCTTGGCTGCCGAAGCGCCCTTGGCTGCGATAGTCGAGCCCGCATTGTGATAGACGCTGAGCTTTCGTTGCAGCGAAACCGTGTTCTGCACGAAAGCGAACTGACGCTCGGCGAGCCAGTTGCGACGGCAAAGCATGCCGACAGTTCCGCTGTAGCGCACTTCGTCAAAACGCCCTTTCTCGAAGCTCGAAAAGACTCCGGCGATCTGGCGGTTCGGGTCGTAGTTCCAAGCCGTGGGGTCGGGCATCGAACCGGCGAAGGCTCCAACTGTAGTCGAAGGCGAGAGCCTCCGGCCGTAGTAGCCGCCATCGATGGTCGCCAGGCTGCTGGCCCAGGGCAGGATCAGGCGTCCGAATCCCATGCGATTGCGCGACGTCGGGTTCTCGTAGGTCAGGCCGATTTGATAGGTGCGGTTGATCAGATCGGTGAGCGTGGCGTTGTCCGGCCCGCGCTGGCGGCTGTTGACGCGTCCGCGCCAGTTGCCGCCGAAGTTCCAATAGGTGCCGTTGATGCGGGTGACGTTGGCGCGAATGGAGACGCCGGATTGGTTCGAAACGCTGCTCGTGCGGTGGTCGAACAGTGAGCTCTGCTGCATGCTGATACGACCGCGTACGCGATTGATTTCTTGCAATTTCGGGCGCGGGACATAGGCTCGCTGCTCGTCTTCGAGAGGATTGAGGCCGTCGATCAGGTCGCTGAACGAGATGATTTGCGCATAGCGGCGCGTCTCCTCGGAAGTCATCAGCATGGAGACCTTCTCGGCATCCACCGAAGAAAGCGCAGCGAAATCGCCTTTGGTGATCGCCTGCGTGGTCGAGACGACTTCGCACACGGCCGACTGCGCCGCAGTGGCGATGATCCGAACGTTGCCGATGACCTTGGCCGATAGCAGCGGCTGGCCCGGCTCGAGACGCTTGATGTCGAGCTCCATGCCCTCGGCCAGCCCTTCCTCGGAGCCCCCGTCAAGATAGAGCACGTCGGCCGCGACATAGGTGACCTCAAACTGCGTCCGCGCCCGGCGAGCCGGCTGGGATTGGCCAAAGGCCGCTGCCGCCATGGCGAGGCCTAGAATCAACGCTGCCTTCTGGTATTGCATCAGTGTCTTCCATTCGGGTGACACGCGAGGCAGTTCGCGCTGTTGTAGACGTAGCCCCGAATCCCGCTGTGCTTGTCGTCCATCCGCGTCTTGCTGTGCTCATGGCAGACCAGACAGGTGAACTCAGAGAAGTTCGAGGAGTTCGGGTGGCAAGTCGAGCAGGTTTGCCAGATCGACTGTTTGTGGGCGCCCGAATAGATGGGGAAACTGTGGTTGAACGTCGCACCGGTCCACTGCAGCGTCGTATGGCAGTCCTGGCAGGTGATCGGGAAGCCTGCGGCGGCGTGGTTGGGGCTGGCCACGGATTCGTACTCCGTGCGATGGCAGGAGTAGCAGTCGGTCGGTGTCCCCTGGAACTGTCCGTTGACGTGGCAGTCGGCGCACTTCGGCGTGGTGGCATGCGCACCTGTCAAGGGGAAGTTGGTATTGCTGTGGTCGAAGACGGCGCCGAGCCACTGGGTGGTCGAGTGGCAAGCCTCGCACTGCACGGGGAATCCGGCGGCGGCATGGTCGGGCGAAGTCGTCTGGTCGTAATCGGTCTGGTGACAATTTACGCAGGCTGTGCCGAGTCCGGCATACTGACCGCCAACGTGGCAGGTTTGGCACTGCGCCACCGACGTATGCGCTCCCGTCAGCGGGAAGTTTGTGTTGTTGTGGTCGAACGTTGCGCCGAGCCATTGGGCCGTCGAGTGGCACAGCGAGCAGTCGGTCGGGAAGCTTGCGGCCTGGTGGTCAGGACTCGTCGTCGCGTTGTAGTCGCCAAGGTGGCAAGAGGCGCAGTCCTGCGGCGTGCCGGCGAACTGGCCGCCGACGTGGCAATCGAACGTGCGGCTTCGTCGCGTGGGCGCCGGTCAACGGGAAGTTCGTCGTGTTGTGGTCGAACACAGCGCCCGGTCCACTGGGCGGTCGAGTGGCAGGTCTGGGTCTGCGGGAAGGCAAGCGGCAGCCGTGATCCGGACTCGTCGTTGGTGTGTCCGTCGAGGTGACAGGTTATGCAGGCAGTGCCAAGCCCCGCGAACTGGCCGCCGACGTGGCAGTCCGAACATTGTGGGACATTGGCGTGGGCGCGGTCAGCAGGAACGACGGTAACGGCGTTGTGGTCAGATGTCGCGCCGGTCCACTGCGCTGTCGTGTGGCATGACTCGCAGGAAGTTAGGAATGCATGGCCTGGTGATCAGGGTTGGTGGTCGCGTTGTAGTCGTCGAGGTGGCAAGCCGAGCAGGACTGCGGCGTACCGGCGAACTTTCCGCCGACGTGGCAGTCCCTTGCATTGCGGACCCGAGGCGTGTGCAGCCGTCAGCGGGAAGTTCGTCGTGTTGTAGTCGAAGACCGCGCCGGTCCACTGCGTAGTCGTGTGACACGATTCACACGTTTGTGGGAAGCCTGCGGCGGCAGTGGTCGGGGTCCGTGGTCGCGTTGAAGTCGTCAAGGTGGCAGGTCGCGCACGCCGTGCGAGGCCCGCGAACTGTCCGCCCAAGTGGCAGGTTTGTTTTCTGCGCCACCGAGGTGTGCGCACCGGTTAGCCAGGAAGTTCGTCGTGTTGTGGTCGAACACGGCTGGCCGGTCCACTGCTGTCAGTATGGCAGGACTCGCAAGTTTGCGGAAGCCCGCCGCCGCGTGATCGGGGTCCGTCGTCGCGTTGAAGTCATCCAAGTGGCGGTCGCGCAAGCCGTGCCCAGTCCCGCGAACTGACCGCCGACGTGACAGGTCTGGCACTGCGCGACCGACGTGTGCGCCCCGGTCAACGGGAAGTTCGTGTTGTTGTGGTCGAAGTTTGCGCCGGTCCACTGCGCGGTCGTATGGCACGACTCGCACGTCTGCGGGAAACCGGCGGCGGCGTGATCCGGGTCCGTCGTTGCGTTGAAGTCGTCGAGGTGGCAGGTCGCGCAAGCGTGCCAAGCCCGCCGAACTGACCGCCCACGTGACAGGTTTGGCACTGCGCGACCGGCAGTAGTACGCCCCGGTCAACTTGGGAAGTTCGTGTTGTTGTGGTCGAAGTTTGCGCCGGTCCACTGCACGGTCGTATGGCACGACTCGCACGTCTGCGGGAAACCGGCGGCCGCGTGATCGGGATCCGTCGTTGCGTTGAAGTCATCCAGGTGGCAGGTCGCGCACGCCGTGCCAGCCCGCGAACTGACCGCCGACGTGACCAGGTCTGGCACTGCGCGACCGACGTGTGCGCCCCGGTCAACGGGAAGTTCGTGTTGTTGTGGTCGAAGTTTGCGCCGGTCCACTGCACCGTCGTGTGGCGACTCGCACGTCTGCAGGAAGCCGGCGGCGTGATCCGGGTCCGTCGTTGCGTTGAAGTCGTCCAAGTGGCAGGTCGCGCAAGCCGTGCCCAGTCCCGCGAACTGACCGCCGACGTGACAGGTCTGGCACTGCGCGACCGACGTGTGCGCCCCGGTCAACGGGAAGTTCGTGTTGTTGTGGTCGAAGTTTGCGCCGGTCCACTGCACCGTCGTGTGGCACGACTCGCACGTCTGCGGGAAATGGCGGCGGAGTCCAGGTCCGTCGTTGCGTTGAAGTCGTCCAAGTGGCAGGTCGCGCAAGCCGTGCCCGAAGCCCGCGAACTGACCGCCGACGTGACAGGTCTGGCACTGCGCCACCGACGTGTGCGCCCCGGTCAACGGGAAGTTCGTGTTGTTGTGGTCGAAGTTTGCGCCGGTCCACTGCACCGTCGTGTGGCACGACTCGCACGTCTGCGGGAAGCCGGCAGCGGCGTGATCCGGGTCCGTCGTTGCGTTGAAGTCGTCTCGAAGTGGCGGGTCGCGCAAGCCGTGCCCAGTCCCGCGAACTGACCGCCGACGTGACGGGTCTGGCACGCGACCGACGTGTGCGCCCCGGTCAACGGGAAGTTCGTGTTGTTGTGGTCGAAGTTTGCGCCGGTCCACTGCACCGTCGTGTGGCACGACTCGCACGTCTGCGGGAAAGTGGCAGCGGCGTGATCCGGGTCCGTCGTTACCGTTGAAGTCGTCCAAGTGGCAGGTCGCGCAAGCCGTGCCCAGTCCCGCGAACTGACCGCCCGACGTGACAGGTCTGGCATTGCGCGACCCAACGTGTGCGCCCCGGTCAACGGGAAGTTCGTGTTGTTGTGGTCGAACACCGCGCCGGTCCACTGCGCCGCCGTGTGACAGCTTTCGCAGGTCTGCGGGAAGCCCGCCGCCGCGTGGTCGGGATCGTGGTCGCGTTGAAAGTCATCCAAGTGGCATGTCGCGCACGCTGTGCCCAGACCGGCGAACTGACCGCCCACGTGACAGGTCTGGCACTGCGCGACCGACGTGTGCGCTCCCCGTCAACGGGAAGTTCGTCGTGCTGTGGTCGAACGTCGCGCCGAAGGTCCACTGCGCCGTCGTGTGGCACGATTCACGGTCGGTCAGAAAGCCCAGGCTTGGTGGTCTGGACTCGTCGTTCCTATTGAACTCGGTCAAATGACATCCGACACACCCGATCCCGAGCCTGAAACTTCCCGTCGATGTGGCACTGCTCGCAGGTGCTTGAGGTGTGAGCGCCCGTGAGCGCGAAGGAAGTCGCTGTATCGTGATCGAACTTTGCGCCCTGCCAAGTCTGCGTCGTATGGCAATCGAGGCACTGCTGGGAAAATCCAGCGCCCTTGTGGTTCAGGTTGTGGCTCGCCTCGAACTCCGGCATGTGGCACGACGCGCAATCCTGAGGCGTACCAGCGAACTGGCCATTCACATGGCAGCTCGAGCAGGTCGTGGAGCCGTGCGCACCGGTCAAGGGAAATGCAGTCGCGGAATGGTCGAACTCAGCGCCCTGCCATTGCGCAGTGGGTGGCAAAGCGTGCAGTCGTCCGGAAAGCCCCCGCTTGGCATGGTTCAGGTCCGTCGTCGCGTTAAATCATCAAGGTGGCAAGAACGGCACTCCGTCGCGGTCCTGTGAACTTCCCGTCGATGTGGCAGAGGCGCATTCGACGTTCCGCGTGACGCCCGTCAGCGAAAACCTCGAGAGGTTGTGGTCAAACTGCGCCCCTGTCCAAGCGTCGGTCGTATGGCAATCCTGACACTGCGTCGAGAAGTTGCTGTTGAGGTGGTTCGGGTTTGTGGTCTTATAGAAATCACCGCCCTGTGGCAGCCACGCAATCTTATTGAGTCGCTTCGAAGCGCCCTGCGATGTGGCATTGTGCCAGCAGGTTTGCTGGTGGCTGCCGGTCAGAGCGAACGATGTTTCGGCCGTATGGTCGAAGCGAGCGCCTGACCAACTCGACAAGAGAGTGGCGGAGTGTCACGGTCGTGCGGGAAGCCGGCCGCATTGTGGTCAGGGTCTGTCGTCGCACTGAAGTCACGCGCGTGGCAACTGAAGCAATCCTTCAGCGTGCCTGCGAACTGACCACCGACGTGACAGCTCTGGCAGTCCAGCGAGGTATGCGCCGACCAGCGCGAAGCCGGTGATAGCCGTATGGTCAAAGCGCGCGTTCGTCCATTGGTCTACTGTATGGCACTGCTCGCAGGTGAGCGAAACGTTGGAGGCCGCGTGGTTAAGGGCGCGTCGAATCGTAGTCCGAGCGATGGCAGGTCACGCATTCCGTGCTAAGTCCGGTGAACGTGCCGGTCGCGACGCCTGGGTGGCAGGACTCGCATTGCACGGCTGCGTGCGCGCCGGTCGGGAAACAATTGCGGTGTTCGCTGATCTCTCGGATCGCCTGCCGCCAACCCTGCACGCTGTGGCAGTCCCTCGCAGCGAGCCGAATTGGTTGCGGTGAACGTCAGCGTGACAGTCGGCGCAAGTCGCGCCGACGTTTGGAAGACGAGACTGCGATGGCAGTCCTGCAGCGGACGTTCTCGTGGAGCCCGCGCAGGGGTACGTCGTCTCGGAACCGTGGTCGAACTCGGGGACCGATCATGGCGGAACCCAGCTCGTGGTTGCGTGGCAATTTTGGCGGGGCAGATCGAGCGCGCCCATGCGGATTCCGCGAGCGGCTCGTGGTCTGCTGGGCGCTGCCAAGCATCGAAGCCTAGCAACAACGCACCCGCCAGTCGTAGAAAGATCTCACGCCTCACAGGGACAAAGCAGAGCAGAAGCACCCGGGCGAGGAAGTGCTGATGCCGCCCACTCTAAGCACGGCAAGGACCAGTAATCTCGGCCCCCGCAAAAAACATTGGATTCCTACCGGAACCCCGGTACTACCAAGACTATTGCTTTAGTGCAAAACTCAACCCTGGGATATCTTTAGCGCCGTTGAAGGGAAACCAACTGACCACTTCTCAGGCAAACACCTTAAGGCTTATTTTCAACAGGAAACAGGGTATATAAAATTGGGATTTAACCGTGTATTATTTTCCCGCGCCATCGCAGTGTGGCACGCCTCGCACGCGCGTGGAGTACCGCGATAGACGATGGCCTCGACGGCCCCGACCAGACGGCGCTGGTTGTGGCACATCCGGCAAGGCACATCCTCGCCGCACCATCCAACCTGAACGCGGAATAACGGCGGTGATCGAGCTCCGTGGGCTTCCAATCATCGTTCGTATGGCACTTCGAACACACCTGGGCGTCGGTTTCCTTGTCGAACTGGCCTGCATGGACAATCCTCGTGGCAGCCCGAGCAGGCTAATGGCATGACCTGAGAAGACTACGCCGTCGACTCCGGGAACGCCGTCCTCGCGCCGATGACATTGGCTACAAGGAACGGTCCGATGCGCCCCCTCGAGAGCAAAGTCCGTGCGGTTGTGATCAAACTGGAGAAGCGCATCCCATGTCGAGATATCGTGACATGTTTCGCATTTAATCCCGCTCTCTTTCGAGCTTGTATTCGCAAATTGCGAGCCGTGAGGGTGTTCATGACAGGCTGCGCAATCGAAGTCGGCGAAGTGGAAGGACGGGACGCGACTTAGACCTTCCGTACTGACTGGACGATGGCAGGAGTTGCACGCCACGGCGAGGTGAGCGCCCGCCAAGCGAAACCGAGAGCTCTGGTGTTTCTTGAGAGTGAAGCTCGAGGGATGAAAGCCCTCGACGTCATGGCATTGCGCGCAATCGTTCTCATAGGGCTCACGCTTGAATTCGCCTTGGTGTACATCTTCATGACAGGTTTGGCAGTCGGTGGAACCGATCTTGAACATTGTCTTTGGGCCGGCGGGCTCGTGGCAGGCTTTGCACTCGACCGAGGCGTGCTTGCCCGTCAGGGGGTACTCGGTGCTCGAGTGCATCTCGCGGTCAAAGGTCGATGGAACGAAGCCGTCGACGACATGGCAAGCGCCGCACTCCCCGGAGTCGGTGCGGGCCGCGAATTGCTCGCCGTGCGGGTTGTCTTCGCGATGGCAGTCAAGGCACTGCGCATGCGCGATTGGCTCGCGAAATTTCGCGCCGGAGTGGCACGCCTGGCACGACAAGCCGTCGTGCTTGCCTTGGAGCGGGAAGTCGGTCTTGGAGTGATCGAAGCTCCGAGAAAGCTCGCCGGGCAGCCAGTTCGAGGTGGTGTGACAGCTCGTGCAACCGTTCGGGAAAGCGCCCTGGTGCGGGTCTTGGTGGCAGGCTTGGCACTGCGTCGAACGAAAGCCGTTGAGCTCGACGAAACCATCCGTTTCCTTGTGGCATGCGGAGCACTCGACTGCGCTGTGCCGGCCGGTCAAGGGGAAGTCGGTCTCTTGGTGGTCAAACTTCGAGACGTCTTCGACGGTCGTGGTGACGTGGCAGCGCTCACAATCCGAACCGACCTGCCCGCGATGGGGATCGTTGTGGCATTGCGCGCACTCGGTTGGCAGACCGAAGTAGGTGCGCTGCGGATCTTGCACCTTCGCCTTGCGAAGGACATCGAGATCCATGCGGTCTAGGTTGTGGCAGGTGCGGCACTCCGCCTGGGCATGCTTTCCGGTCAACGGATAGCCGGTCTGGGAGTGATCGAAGTTCTTCTGGCCGTTGGGCCAATGGACGAGCTTGAAGTCACGGCTGACATGCTCGCGGTGACAAGCCGCGCAATCTCGTTCCTGCTCGGAGGCCTTGACGACGCGGCCGTGGTAGCCCGAGCCGGCAGCGACTTTCTCTCCAATCAACTCATGACATTGGGTGCAGACGAAGACAGGCTTTCCCGCGCCGAAGACATGGCATTCGGTGCACTTCAACGGACTGTCAAGATCGCGGTGTGCGTTGGAGAGCGGACCAGGGGACAGCTGCGCCCAGCCCAGATAGGGCAGGCACGCGAGGAGGGTCAGTATGCGAAAGAACGCGAACTTCACGGAGCGATCCGCTTTGGACGTGCAGCGTCAAGTAGCAATTAGGGCGCCACGTACAGCCTAGGATGGCCCAACGCTGGAGCGGCTCGACAAGACGGAGTTCACCTTAGATCGCGGTGGGCTGGACGGGCCGCCCAGGGAACCGCTTCTGTTCGGCGACCTCTGGATTGTTAAGATTTGATTACAATTCAATTAAGCAAGTGTTAAGATACGGTTTCGGCGCTCCTTCGCGCGGAGGCCTGGAAATCCGTTCCATGCAAAGTGAAACCGATTCGTGGCCTACTGCTTCCTCACGCATCCACGCCGCGACTGGGCGGGCGGGCCGCTGAAACCACAGCTATCGCGCCGCTCAGCTTTCCGAGCGCTCGCCGGCCTGCTCGTCGCAGGCACAGAGGCTAAATCGCAAAGCCAGGCCGCGGAAGGCAGGGAGAGGGGCCGCTTCCACCCCAGCGTCGACGAAGCCTGCAGCCGGGCGCTCGCCGAGCTCCACGGCAGCCTTGCCGACGAGCCTAGGCTAGGCGATCTGTGGCATACCGGGCGGCCTTCGATCGAGAGCCTTTCCTGCCCCAAAACGTAGCGCTGCGCGTGATCGACGCCAATCCGCGCATCCAGAAAGCTTGGTTTGCCCTGTTGGCGGCAACAGACCGACTGCTCGCGGCCTCGACCCGCGATCGCGCCTGGCGACTGATCTCCGACCGCAATCGCGCCCCCGGCTTGCGGATACGCAACGGTACGGGCCTAGGCGTGAACTTGAGCGACCTGCTCTACTTCCCGCAGTACGAAACGCAGGCGCCGTTCTACCGAATTGAGTCGATGCACGAGCCGGCTGACGGTTTCTGGAAGCGGACCTTCCAACTGCTTGCCGACCTCACCGTGGGCGGCGGCATCCGGTTCAACGACAAGACTTCGCTCGAGAGGTCAGTGGTAGAGATTTACGGCGCGGCGGCGGAGGTGCGCGCGGCCGGATCGGAAATCGATCGCATCGCGCAGGTCGAGACCGCCTCGGCGACGGTGGTGTGGTTTGCGCTGGCGCGGCATGACGTGCGGCTGAGCGCCAGCGCCAAGCGATCCGGGTGAACCGCAAGCGCCAAATGCAGATCGAAGACGCGATGGTTCTGGGCATCCAGACGCGTCGAGCCCAGACCGCATTCGGTTGGAGCAGGCGCGCCAGTCCGGCGCTGGGCTGCAACGAGAGCTGCTAGAGCTCGAAGGCGAGCGCCGCCGGCTCGAAGTAGAACTTCTGCGCCTGTTGACTTGGCGAGCGAACGAAGGGTCGCTCGAAGCGTCCGTCACACCGGGGCTGCCGAAGATCGTCTTCGACCGCGCTTTGGTCGAGCGCCTGCTCGATCTAAGGCTTCCTGGCCGTCTCGAGCCCAATGCCGGCGTCATCCCAGCGCGCTTGGAATGGAGCGCGCCGCGCAAAGACCCAGGACTTTCCGAAGACCCGCTGTCACCCGAGGCGCGCCGCGCCATCCTCGACCGGTTGTGGCACGTGTCTGCCACAACGGACACGCTGGTCGTTTCGCTCCCGAACACCAACCACAACTGGTCGCTCGATCTCGACCGTTTCGCGACACGCTTTTCCGACGAGCCGCTCCTGGCGCCGTCGCCGAACGCGGTGCGGTTGGGCTTTTTGATCGAGCGCCTAGGCCAACACCAGGAGTTGCTCGAGCTGGATAAGAAGCCGATCAATACGTGGCGGCTGACATCCAGCCTTGGGCACCCGCTGACCTTTCTTCGACCGGAGATCGACATCTATCGCCCGCTCGACACCCCGCGAACGGAGTTGCTGCAACAAGCCCTCTCACACGAGATCGCCGCACTGCGTAGCGACATCGTGGTCGACCAAATTGACGTACGCGCCGAAGCGAACCAGCTGCAACGCCAAGGAGAGACGGCTCTGGCGAAGGCGCAGCTGTCGGCAGCGGAAATCGCTCGCCTGGCGCGTACGGTCGCTTCGGAAGCCGGGCAGAACGCAGGGGCGTTCCCGGACGTGGTGAACCCGAGCCTGCAGATTGAGGAGAGCTACTTCGACATCGCAGATGCGTTGCTCGAAGCGGCCGAAGCCGATGCACGGTTGCACCTGCTGAGCGAAGGCCGGGCGCCGCTGCATGAAGCTCTGCGGACGCACGTGGCCAACGTCGTCGAGGACATCACTCTGCTCGCGCCGCCCGCGCAGCCGGCGAAACCGGCGTCAGTTCAACGCGAACAGAAGAAACGAACCTGGATTCCAGGCTTCTTACGCGGGAAGTTTCCAATGCTCGCGCCATTCGCAGGATCGCCTCTGGACGTTGGCTGGGATTGGCTGGCCCCGATCGCCATCGTGATGATCGCGATCGGCGCGCCGTATTGGAACCGCCGTCGGGCCAAGTCACGCTTTTTTTCGATCGGATGGCCGATCGCGAGTGGGGTCGCTCTGGCATGGAGCTGGCCGGGCGCCCTGATACAGGCGTTTGTGGGAGCCGGGTTACTGGCGTTGCTGACGCGAGTCATGCTGCCGAGCACGTTCAAATCGGCCCGCGAATTTTCGCCACTCTACTGGCTGCACCTATCGAGCAAACGCTTCGCCGGCGCGTTGCGCTTTGTCGGCATGACGGGCGTCATGCTGCTGTTGCTGTGGGCTTCGCGCTTGCTGGAGAAGCCGGCGCAGCAGCTGACGCAGATGGCGATCGAGAACATATCGGCGCCGATTCCGGGCGAGGGCCAGGTGGGTATGTCCGCATTGCGGCTGCCGGTCTTGGCCGGCTTGCCGCCGGGCGAGAGCGGCGAGATCACGCGCGCGCCGGACGCCGTCACCGTGCGGGCCGGCTCCTACGTGGTTGTCTGGGAAGGGCTGCCGCCGGACCTGATCGCGGGGCTCGAAGAAATCAGTCAGCGGTATCCGACCCTCTTGCCTTCCGAACAGACGGCCGCCGCCGCCCAGACACCGCCGAGTTGGGTGGTGGTGCGCAGCCTGGAGGAGTCCGGCTCGGTCGAATCGCGCCTGCGCGACTTGGTGAGCCAGTACCGGACGGCCGAGGCGCAGTGGCGCATCGAGCACGACTTGGCGGCGGGCTCTCGCAGCGTGAACAACGCGGTGGAGGAGTCACGGCCGGAGCAACTGTGGGCGAGCGAGATGCACGCTCTCGCCGAATGGGCGAGCGGATTATTGGCCGAAGCCGGGCAGCGGCGCGTGCGCGCAACCTCAGATTTCACAGTCTTGGCGCAGGAGCCACTGGCGCAGACGGGACTGCGCGTACGCGGCGGAGAAGACCTGCGGTTGGGCTACTTCGAAGTGCGCGATCGCGTCTTTTTAGACATCTTTGTCTCATATGAGATGGCGTGGGAGATGTCGAAAGCAATTCGACAATCCCCATCGGCGGTTTTTCTGCGATTCACTCCCCTCGACGCCGCAGAGGGCGACGAAGCGAGGACGATTGACATCCCCGTCGGAGACATCGTCCACATCGGCTTAGCGCAAGCCGCGGTCAACCCTTTCAGCGGAAGCCTGCTCGGCAGGCCATTCGAAGAAGTGCAGTTGCGCTTCACCGTGCGCTGGCCCGAAAGCGAGCCGTCTCCGATGGCCGGACTGCCGGCGATGCACTGGAGCGGGCTCTACCGCGGGTCGCCGCAAAGCGCGGAGTTGGTGCAGACCGAACGATTTCAGTCCCACGAGACGATCGGGCTGGCGATGCCCAACATCGAGCGAGCCGCCGAGCCGGCGCCCATACGCTCGACCGCCATGGCGGCGCCGCTCGAGCAGCAACGGCGGGCAGCGGCGGATGCGGTCGAGCAGTTTCGCGCGCTCGAGCGGCGCCTGCGCGAAGATCTCGACCAGTTTGGATTCGATCCGGGACTGGCGGCCCGCATCACAAGAGTTCTCGAAACGTCGCAGCGCAAACGCATCGAATGGGAACGACGACTCGAACGCATTGAGTGGGCGGCGGCCGCGCAGACGCGCCCCGGAGTGGCGCCGCCTCGCCAAGCCGTAGCCGTGCAGCAGGGCAGGCGCACGTTCATCCCTCGCAATCCTGTCGTTTGGTCTCTCTATCCGCTAGAGCGCAAGTTCCCCGTTAGCGAACCTGCGCTGCAACTCGATCCGTTGGCGCCGGAGTCGACGCTCGTGCTGCAGGCTCCAGGACGCGAGCTCGCAGAGTTCGCCTATCGCGATGGACATGTATTCTCGGTCACACTGCCGGACGGACGCATCGTAGACGCTGCGAATCGCTCGGCGATCTCCCCCAACGCGCAACGGTCGGACCAAGTACTGCTCGAGTTGCGCCTGCCCGGGGCATTAGCCGACCTCTACCCAGGCTCGCAGATCGGCGGTTTGGTTCCGGTCAAACTGAGCGCTCCCGACGGCCGGCGCACGAGCGCCTCGCCTCCGCTGAGCCTCTCGCTGTGGCCTTGGCTCGGCCTATTCGGACTTGGCGCTCTTTTTATGCCCGGCAAGAAGAGTGAGCGCGAGTTCCTAGGACAACCGCTCGAGCAGGCGCCACCCGCAGCGCCAGTCCCAGCGAAGCCGCATGAGGCGGAGGCTCCGCCGCGAGAGCTGCCGCGACTGGCGCCGCAAGACATCGTGCAGCTGCTGGGCACGGCGCGCACCTACGGGCTGCTCGACGAGGAAGTACCCGAGGATTTGCGCCAATGGATGGAGTCCGTGGTTGTGGAGCATGCACTTTCGCCGGCAATGCAACCGTGGGTGGAGCGTCAGCTTGGCATTGCACCGAACTCCGAGGATCCGTCACTGTCGGTCGAGATCGCACTACGCGCGCGACAGCACAACGTCCGCTATTGGAAGTCCGTCACCGGCTCGCCGATCACGCTCGGAAGAATCGACCGCACGATCTATCTAAACCTGGCTTTCCTCGAGACTCTGCGCAACGCCGACCAACTGCGCGTGATCGCCGCGGTGGGTCTCGATCTTGTGCTCAACCCACGCTACCAGTCGGTCGAAAAGCCTGGCGCACACGCGCTGCAAACCATCGACGACTTTGAGGGCAGCCTTGACGCGCTGCTGACAGGCGAGGAATGGCGCGCGGTCGAGAAAGCGTCCAAGGCGGCGAGGAAGGCTAGGCTCCGTTGGACGCGGCCACGGCAGCGAGTATTCTCCGAGCGAACATTCCAAAACGTGACGGCGTTCTTGCGCGAGTACGCGCTGCCGTACGAGCGGGTGACGCTCGAGCAGATCTTCGGCGACGAAGGTATGAGCGCGGGCGAGGCGAAGCGGCTCAGCCGCTACTACGACCTGCGCGACGAAGGCCGCCGCAACGCCGACCGCAAGACGACACACTACTTACTCGTAAACCTGATCGCGCTGGGGATGGCTCTGCCGTTGGTCTTCGTCTCTGGTCTATTCATCCGGCTGGTCAGCCGCATGGGCCTGACGCAACCGCTTTGGGCCACGCTGTTCCGGGATGCGCATGGCCTGGTCAGCGACTTCACGCTACAGAGCTACTTCGAGTCCTTGGCGCGCGATACGGGCGCGTCGCTCGCCGCGACGTACTTCATCTTCACGTTGACGCTGCTCGTGGTCGGCTTCCTGATCGGCCAGATCAAACCACTGGCCGAGCATCAAGCGACGACGACGTGGTGGCTGCGCTATGCGTTCTATCGCTACGTGCTGCGCGCCGATTCGCTGGTGGATGCGTACCAAAGCCAATCGCTCGATTCGCCGCGGTCGGGGCCGATGACGATCGACGAAGTCATCGCGCGGCTGCGGGCCATGAGGTCCCCGCAGAACACGGAGGGCTTCCGCGAAGACTTCGAGGCGTTGGCCTATGCGGTCGTCGCGCCTCTGGTGCGGGAACATCACCGCACTGGGTATAACCGGCCATCGTCGGCTTTTCGGCACATGGCCGCGGCTGTAGCGGAGTACGCCCGGCGCCCGCTGCACCCGCGTGAGTCGTTCTGGGCCGGCGACGCGATGAAAGCGCCGACCACGCGGCAGATCGACGACATCCTGCACGCACGCGGCGTCTATCCGCCCGCGCTCGCGCCCGTGGCCCTGGCCGAAGAACGGTCGAAGGCGTTCATCGCGTTCATGCTGGTCGAGATGGAGAACCACCCCATCCCAGCGCTGATGGCGCTGATCAGCTTCAACCTGCTGGGCCTGTCGGAGGGGTACGAACGAGAGTCGGTGCATGAGGCGATTCGCGAGCTGATCGCGTTTCGCTTGAAGACGCTAGCGCCGCGCGTGAGCGATAGCTACCGCGAATACTCGCGCTACCACGACCGGCTGCGGCTGTTCTATTACGTCGAGCGCACACTGCGCTCACTGAGTCTGGTCAAACGGCAAGCGCTGATACAGGTCTTCGAAGCCAACGATGTGATCCCGGCGAAGGGCGTTGCGGGCCCGCGGCGCAAAGAGCGCAAGCCGTGGAATCGCTTCAAGCGCGGCCGGAGCATCCGTAAGTCCCGGCGCATAGATTTAGCGTATCTGTGGTCGGGGCGGCTGAACAAGAATCACCCCGATGAGGCGGAAGCCTTGTTGCGCTTCTTGCAACGTGGAGCTGCGAGCGGCGGCGACTGCCTTTCCTCGACAAAGACTTCCGGATGCAGTACGACGACGGCGGAGCGTTGACGACGAGTGTGGCCGATTTGCTCACGCTCTACATCGAAGGGACAAGCCTGCTCGAGGAATCGATCGCGTTCGTTGCACACTCCGGTTCACTGCTCGAGTCCGCCGACTTGGCGCTGGACCAAGCGCTGCTGCCCAACCTGCGAGAAGGCGTACGGTGGACCCGTCGATTGCTGGCTCTGACATCGGGAGACGTCAAGGTACTCGGTGTAACACACGAATCAGATGCATTCATGGAGCAACTCGACGTGCGCCTGCAAACGCGTAGCCTGTCGATGGCGGACCTGCAACGCGTAAAGACGCTGATGCTGCGCGACGTCCCCCGGCTACGGCAACCCTCGCGTATACCTCTGGCGCTCAGCTCGCTGGGGTCCGCGGAATGGAAGGCGTTTTCGCGGCTCGATCAAGCCGTGGTCACGGCGATCCCGAACACGTTCTTGTTGCCGACGGCGATCTTGACGATGCTGTGGCGTGTCGCGCCGGAGCGGCTGGAGACGCTGGCCCGGAACCCTAAGGACGGCATGCCGGTGATGCTGCAAAAGCAGCGGCTGGGGTCGCTACAAACCCGCATCGACCGACACCTGGAGGCGCTGAAGATCGCGGGCATCCAGGTGGTCGTGCGCCCGCATGCGGACAAGCGAGCGAAGAAGGATCTATTCCTCCATCGCGAAGAGATGTGTTGGGTATTTTCCTGCCCGAGCCGAAGTGAAAAACCCATGCTGACTATCGCTGGGCCGCCAGAAGGGTAGTCGGTGATGTCGAAACGTCCAACGGCAACCGAAACAGCACGGTATCCACTCGTGTCCTTACCTTTCAGGGAGCATTCAGGTTGCCTCGTTACGATCAGGTCCAGAGTCTTCCGTTTGAGGGCTCGACAGGATCGGACAGCAAACGCACCTAATGGCGCTCCTCTTCGCGGATTCACGAGAAACCTCGCGCGCGGACACTCGACCCACGCGACCACAACTGCGAACCCTAAGAGCAGCATTCCACGCCTGTCTGCTGGCATCAACCCTTTTCGGCTGCGTCAAATACGAGCGACGACCGCTCGAACACGACGCGATTGAGAATCAGCTCCTGCACCCCGATCGTGCAGGGCTACGGATTCAGGCAAAAGAACTGAATCATCCTCTTCTCAAGCCACTCGAGATCAACGAACGCGACGGACTGTCCCCATCGGAAGCGGCCGTATTGGCTGTTCTTGCCAATCCCAGCATTCAGGCCGTCCGTGCCAGGAGGGGCGTTGCAGCGGCGCAACTGATCCTTGCGGGGGTGCTGCCTGACCCGCAGCTCGCCTCTGGTCTGGATTTCCCAGCGGGAGGCAGCGAGGCGGGCACGGTCACCGCTTTCAACACAGGCTTGAATTGGAATTTGCAATCCCTCATTACACGTTCGGCCCGAGTGCAAGCGGCCCGGGCCCGCGCCGAGTCCGTCGACCTCAGCGTCAGCTGGCAGGAATGGCAGGTTGCAGAAGGGGCAAAGTTGAACGTCTACCGCATTACGCTCATGCAGGCCCAGATCAACGAGGCTCAAGTCGCGATTCGGGCGCTCCAAGAGAACCTAGATCTAGTCAAGAAGGCGGTGGACATCGGCGAGATGACGATCGTCGACCTCGACGCCGCCCGCTCGTCGCTACGGGCGATTGAGCTATCGCTGGTCGATCTGCAGCAAAGGAGGGCGCAAGAGTGGGTGCAGCTCAAGCAGGCCTTAGGCTTGCCGCAAGACGACGAGGTTGTCCTACAGTCGGGCATCGATCCACCAAAGGCGAACCAACTACCGACGGAGGCAGAGCTGATCGCTGCACTGGCGAAATCGCGGCTCGACCTAACGGCCTTGCGCAAGGGCTACGACAGCCAGGATGCGACCTTCCGTGCAGCCGTGCAAGCTCAGTTTCCACCCGTGAATATCGGCCTCGCGCAAGCCCGAGACACCGGGAACGTGGTCACCGGTGGATTCGGCCTATCGATCAACCTACCGTTTCTGAACGGCAATCGAGCCCAAGCATCGGTCGAGGCCGCAACCCGGCGGCAACTGCTCGTCGAGTACCGAGCGCGCCTCTTCGAAGCGATCTCGAATATTCGCGTCATCCTCACAGACTTGCAGTACTTGCGTCAGAAGCTCATCGCCCAGCAGCGCGCGTTACAAACCAGCCGAGCGCTGGTCACAACTTACGAAAACGCGCTTCGCCTGGGCCAAGCCGACGCTCTGGTCTACTACAACGCCCGGAACAACATGATTTCCCAGCAAATCGCGTTGTACGGATTCAAGCTGGCATTGGCGGAGCGATTCGTAGCGCTGGAGATCGCGTCGGGCATGTCGCTCTCGGAAGCAGACGGGGGAGCCCCAAATTGAAACGCGTAGTACTCGTGGCCAGCGTCTGTTGTCTGCTTGCGTGCGATCACAGTCAACCGGCGAAGCCGGGCGGCAGCTCAACTCCAGCAGCCAACGCTGCGCCGGCACCGACCGCGGACGTGAAGGTGACGCCCTTGGCCAAGAAGTCCATCCATGAGCGTCTAACCGCCTACGGTTCGGTCACTCCAGTGCCAGGCGCGCTCGTAACGCAAGGGGTCGACTTTGAAAGCCGGATTCGATCCGTTTTCGTGTCGGAAGGAGAGACGGTCGCAGCGGGCGAACGCTTGGCCACACTCGAACCGAGTGCGGATGCGCTGCTGCAATACAACCAGACCGAAGATCAAGTAGAACTGCGGCAAAAGGCGTACGACCAAGTCAAGAAGCGCCTGGAGCTGAAACTAACCACAAACGACCAGGTTCTCCAGGCTGAGCAAGCCCTCTCAGGCGCGCGCGAAAACCTCGAAAGCCTGAAAAAGCGAGGCCTGCCTGACACGGCTGAGATCAGGTCCGAGCGCAGCGGATTGATTCGCCGCGTGCTCGTCGAGCAGGGGACGGTATCACCATCCGGTTCGCCACTCGTCGAAATTATCGCGGACGGTTTGGTTGAAGTTCGAACCGCGTTTGAGCCAGAGGACATTGATCGAATCCGCCCGGGAAAACCCGTCGTCGTGCAGCCCGTCAATTCGCCTCAGGACCGCCCGGTCAACGGTCAAGTTCGCAAGATCTCAGAATCCGTCGACCCGTCGACGCGGCTCGCGGATGTATTCGTGAGCATTCCCAGATCGAGCGGTCTGATGCTGGGCGAGTTTATTGAAGTGCAGGTAACGGTCAAGTCCTCATCCGGCTTTGTCGTTCCGCGTCAATCGGTACTCCAACGTGACGGCGGCTTTAGTGTGTTTGCCGTGCGGGATGGAAAAGCGATTCGGCACAAGGTGCGTCTTGGGATCGAGACGGATACTGAGACCGAAATCTACAGCGACACGCTGTCGGCAGGCGACCCGATCGTGATTCTCGGCAACTACGAGCTTCGGCAGGGGATGGCAGTCAAGGTCACGGCCACACAATGACGTCGACCGATTGGATTCATGCACATCGGCGCTCTTTGCTGTTTCTCCTCGTTGTCCTAATCGCCGGCGGCGTGGGGGGCGGCCTGCATCTGCCAGTCGCGCTGTTCCCTCATGTGGATTTTCCGCGCATCGAGGTGAGCCTCGACGCAGGCGACCGGCCTGCCGAACGAATGGCGATCGAGGTCACTTGGCCAATCGAGCAAGCTTTGCGGTCCGTTCCCGGCGTCCGCTCGCTTCGCTCCACAACCAGCCGAGGATCGGCAAGCCTCTCCGTTAGCTTCGATTGGGGCGAGGATATGCTTCTCGCGCTGTTGCAGGCGGAAGCGGCGGTCAACCAGACACTGCCCTCACTGCCAGCCGGCGTGGCCTTCGAGATTCGGCGCATGGATCCGACGGTGTTTCCGGTTCTCGGTTATAGTCTGACGTCCCCGACGCGTTCACTCGCCGAGCTGCGCGATACGGCGCAGTTTGAAATGCAACCTGATCTGGTCGCGGTTTCCGGAGTCGCTCGAGTTGGGATATTGGGTGGTTCCGAACGCGAGTTTCACGTCGAGCCAGACATGGCCAAGCTTGCTGCGTTTGGGCTGACTTTGGACGACATCGCAAAGGCGATCTCGGCATCGAACGTCATCCGAGCGGTCGGCCGACTCGAAGACCGCTACAAACTTTATCTGTTGATTTCAAACACGGCCTACGCGTCGCCCGACGAGTTGAAGAAGACGATCGTGAGCGCAAATTCGTCGCGGATCGTGACCTTGGATGACGTAGCGACCGTTTCCGCGGAGGTTGCTCCAACCTGGACGCGAGTGACCGGGGACGGACGAGATGCGGTGATCGTCCAGGTCTACCAGCAGCCTGCCGGCAATACCATCGGGATCGCTTCGGAATGCGAGCGCACGCTCGCAGACATCGAATCCAGACTGCCCTCTGACATCCAAATCAGCAAGTGGTACGACCAGAGCGACCTGATCCGCACATCCGCGTCGAGCGTTCGAGACGCCGTCATCATTGGGGCGGCGTTGGCAGCCCTCATCTTGCTGCTCTTCCTCAGGAACTTCAAAATCACGATGCTCGCGGCAGTTGTGGTTCCGACGGTGCTCGCCGTCACGGTCCTGCTGCTGAGCCTTTGGGGTATGAGCTTCAACATCATGACGCTCGGCGGAATGGCTGCCGCGGTCGGTCTAATCATTGACGACGCAATCGTCGTCGTCGAACACATCATCCGCAGGTTCCGGGAGCGGCCGCCCGATTCGGGACCGCAAAGTATAGCGGTTCTCGCCGCTGCACGCGAAGTTCTGCCTGCATTGAGGGCTTCCTCGGCGGCCACGGTCGTCATCTTTGTCCCGCTGGCTTTCCTCTCCGGCGTCACGGGAGAGTTCTTCAAAGCTCTGTCCTTGACTATGGCCGCAGCCCTCGCGGTATCGTTCTTCGTCGCCTGGGTGGCCGTGCCAGTCCTGGCAGCGGCGGTGCTCTCTGAAAAGGACGCTGGGCGCGAAGACGAAGGGGCGGTTGCGCGCTTCGTTCACGGATGGTACCGCCGGGCGATGGTCGGCTACCTGCGATTCCCATGGGCATCCGTGCTGCTGTTGGGCGTGCTGGCCGCGACCGGTTGGTTCGCCTATGGCAAGCTGGGGTCCGGCTTCATGCCGGCCATGGACGAGGGCGGTTTCATCCTCGATTACCGCACCGCGCCGGGCACTTCCTTGACGGAGACCGACCGCCTGGTGCGTAAGGTCGAAGACTTGCTGCGGCAGACCCCTGAGGTCTCACTACTCGCGGCGCACCGGGCTGCAACTCGGAGGCGGCCTGACCGAGACCAACGAAGGCGACTTCTTCATTTCGCTGACGCCCTTACCAAGACGTTCCAGCGAAGCGATCATGAACGACTTGCGGGGACGGATCGAGCGAGAGATTCCCGGTCTCACCGTCGAGATGGCGCAACTGATGGAAGATCTGATCGGCGACCTGACAGCGGTGCCGCAGCCGATCGAAGTCAAGCTCTTCTCACGGCAGCCCCAGACGCTTGAGAAAGGAGCAAAGCAAGTCGCCTCAATGCTGACAACGATCGCCGGGGTCGTCGACATCAAGAACGGCATCGTGATCGCCGGGGACGCGCTCGAGATTCGCGTCAACCGCGTCTGGGCTTCGCTAGAAGGCGTGGATTCAGAAAAGATAACGCAGCAGTTGGCGGCTCGTCTCGCGGGCGTCGTCACGACCCAGGTTCGGCAAGATCTTCGGATGGTCAACGTTCGGGTATGGACGCCGCGCAATATTCGGGCGACGCAGCGCGACCTTCTAGAGTTACGCTTCACGGCGCCGGACGGACACGCCTTCCCGCTAAGGCGAATCGCAACCGTCAAGCGGATCGTAGGTCAGCCGCAGATCGTTCGGGAAGACCTCAAGGAAATGATCGCGGTAACCGCCCGGATCAGCGACCGCGACATGGGTTCGACAGTGGCTGACGCCAAAGCGAAGTTGTCAGCGCCCAATGCCTTGCCGAAGGGCGTGACCTACAAGCTTGGAGGTATGTACGCGGAGCAACAGCGCGCGTTTTCAGGGTTACTCGTCGTACTGGTTGCGGCGGTGGTGCTGGTGTTCCTACTGTTGCTGTTCGTCTACGAGTCGTTCTCCGCCGCCATCTCGGTCATCCTCGTGGCAGTCTCTGCAGTCACATGCGTGTTGGGCGGGCTGTGGATCACGAATACGGAGTTGAATATTTCGTCGATGATGGGCATGACAATGATCGTGGGCATCGTCACGGAAGTTTCGATCTTCTATCTTTCCGAATTGACAGAGCTCGCAAGTGACGGCGTCGATGTCGAGGCGCTGGTGAAGGCCGGTCAAAGCCGCATGCGTCCGATCGCAATGACGACCTTTGCGGCAATCCTGACCCTAACTCCGCTCGCTCTGGGCATCGGCCAAGGCTCAGCAATGCAGCAACCTCTCGCGATCGCGATCCTATCCGGCCTTACAGCCCAGCTTCCACTGTCGCTGTGTGTACTGCCCGGGTTGCTACGGGCTTTCCGCTACGGACGCTGGTCTTAGGCGACCGCCTGAGCGCGATCGAGGGGTTGCGACGGAACGCCGGAAAATGACTAAAAAGAGAGGAGTTGAAGTGGTGAGGCGGCTGGGACTCGAACCCAGGACCCACGGCTTAAAAGCAGACTGCCCCTTCTCCACGGGTTTCATCCTCTCCCAGTTTTTTCTTGGACTTACGCGGACTCAGGGAGTCTGCTTTCGCTCCGTAGACTAAGCCCCTGGCGGTCAACCAGATGGAGTTTCATTACAGTTTTCGTACCCTGCTAGGGTAGCCACAGGCTGAGTGTCGAACTCACGTGCTATGGACTCCAATCACTTCAGCGTCATGCACTTTAGCCCTTCCGTTCTTTTCGCTTCTCGGGGCGATGTGCTTACGGATGTCCACATGGACGCGGATTCTGCCCGTTCTGCTCGCGTCGAAGCCCTCGGATCCGCCCGAACCGGACGCGCACTGCACAGGCATGTCCGGGCGTCGCCGCGACCGTCCGGGCCGTGCTGCTCTCCGCTCAGGCCAGCCAGCGCGGACGCCCTGCCGCGTGTCGCGCCGCACCCCCTCGCTATCGCTAGTCCGACTGAGAGGCCTTGCGTCGCGCTCTGTTCAAGCCCGAGTCCCGCCCGTTCGCCAAGCGCTGAGCGCGCTTCGACACGACGACCTCGGACACTCCTACACCCCTTTTTTGCGTCGGATGGGACCCATGCGGAGCGGAGGGGAAGCGCCCCTCACCCACTCATCGTTCCCTATCGGCCCTCTCCGCTGTGTACCGACTTATACTTGATTGAGCGCCCTTATCGTTATCATCGGGCTGCTTTATGCGAACGTTGTTGCCCATCCGTTCTAAGTCCTTCTTCTTGTTGTGCCTGGCGCTCGCCGGGTTGCTGGGCGGGTGTGCCGAGAAAAAGGTCGAGGCGAGAAAGCAGCAGGCGGCTCCCGTGACTGTCGCCCCGGTTGTCTCTCAGACCGTTCCCATCGAGATCCACGCAGTAGGGAGTGTGGAAGCCTATTCCAACGTGACCGTCAAGACGATGGTGGCGGGCGAGCTGCAGAAGGTGCACTTCAAGGAAGGGCAGGACGTCCGCAAGGGCGACTTGCTGTTCACCATCGACGAGCGGCCGTTTCGCACCGCCCTCGACCAGGCCGAGGCCAATCTGGCTCGTGACAAGGCGATGCTGACGCAACTCCAGGCAAATCTGGCTCGCGACATCGCGCAGGCCGAGTACGCCCAGGCGCAATCACGGCGCTACGCCAAGCTGGTCGAAGAGGGCGTCATCTCGCCGGAACAGGCCGAGCAGTATGACACCGACGCCAAAGCGCGCCGGGAAGCCGTCGAGGCCGACAAGGCCGCCATCCAAACCGCCCAAGCCTCGATCCAGGCCGGAGAAGCCGCCACGCGTAGCGCCCGGGTCCAACTGAGCTTCTGCTCCATCGTCTCGCCCATCGACGGCCGCACCGGCAGCCTGCTTGTCCATGAAGGCAATATCGTCAAGGCCAACGAAACGGTGCTGGTGGAGATCAACCAGCTCGTACCGGCATACGTGAGCTTTTCCGTACCCGAGCTCTACCTGCCGCAGATTCGCCGGTCCCTCTCCAATGGATCGCTCCAAGTGGATGCCCGGATTCGCAGTGACAACTTTCGCGAACCGGTCGTGGGACAGCTGAGCTTCATCGACAACACCGTCGATAGCGCGACGGGCACAATTCGCCTCAAGGGCGTCTTCCCCAACCGTGACCGAGTCCTGTGGCCCGGGGAATTTGTGGATACGACCTTGCGCGTCGGGGAAGAAGTCGATGTGCCCGTAGCGCCCTCGCGCGCCGTGCTGACCGGCCAGGAGGGTCAATACGTGTTCGTCCTCAAGCCGGATCAGACCGTCGAGATGCGGGCCGTCGCCACGGGCCAGACGATCGGTCAGCATACGGTGATCCAAAAGGGTTTGCAGGCGGGGGAAACCGTGGTCACTGACGGCCAGTTGCGGCTCGTCAACGGCGCCCCTGTCGAGGTGAGGCAGCAAGCGCCCGAAAGGGCCACGGAACCAAGGGCGGAATGAGCGGCAGCCCCGCAAGCGAAGCACTCGCGTGAACATCTCCGAGATCTTCATTCGCAGGCCGATCATGACGACGCTGGTCATGTCGGCGATCTTACTGTTCGGCATTGTGGCCTATCGCGAGCTGCCGGTCAGCGACCTGCCGAATGTGGACTTCCCCACCATCACCGTGAACGCGGCTTTGCCGGGCGCAGACCCCGACACGATGGCGGCGGCCGTGGCGACTCCTCTGGAGCGGCAGTTCTCGACGATCGCCGGGGTCGACTCGATGACTTCGGTCAACACCCAGGGCGCCTCGAGCATCACGCTGCAGTTCAACCTTTCGCGCAGCCTCGACGCAGCAGCCCAAGACGTGCAGGCGGCCATCGCCATGGCACAAGGGCAGCTTCCGCCCGATATGCCCAGTCCGCCCTCCTATCGCAAGGCCAACCCCGCGGACCAACCGGTGCTTTACCTGGCGCTGAGCTCGCCCACGCTGCCTCTTTCGGAAGTGAACGAGTACGCGGAGACGCTGTTGGCGCAGCGGATTTCGATGGTCAGCGGCGTGGCCCAGGTGCAGGTGTACGGATCGCAGAAGTACGCAGTGCGGGTCCAGTTGGACCCGCGCGAGCTGGCCAACCGCGGGATTGGGCTCGACGAGGTGGTTGAAGCCGTCCAGAGCGGCAACGTCAACCTTCCCACCGGCGTGTTGTGGGGCAAGAATCAGGCGTTTTCGGTGCAGACGACCGGGCAATTGATGGCGGCCTCCGCCTACAGGCCGCTGATGGTCGCCTACCGCAACGGCTCGCCGGTGAGACTGCAGGATCTGGGCGACGTGCTCGACAGCGTGGAAACCGACAAGGTCGCCAGCTGGCGCGAGAAAACGCGTGCGGTCGTGCTGGCGGTGCAGCGCCAGCCCGGCACCAACACGATCGAGGTCGTCGACGCCGTCAAGGACCTGCTGGGTCAGTTCAACCAGATGATTCCGGCTTCCGTCAGCCTCGATATTCTCGGCGATCGCTCGGAGTCGATCCGCGAATCGGTGGAAGACGTCAAGTTGACGCTGCTGTTGACGATCGCTCTTGTCGTTCTCGTGATCTTCCTCTTCCTGAGGAAGCTGTCGGCGACGTTCATCCCCAGTTTGGCGGTGCCGATGTCGATCATCGGCACCTTCGCGGTGATGTATCTGCTCGACTACAGCATCGACAATCTTTCGCTGATGGCGCTGACGCTCTCGGTCGGTTTCGTGGTGGATGACGCCATCGTCATGCTCGAGAACATCGTTCGCCACATCGAGATGGGCGAACGCCCCTACGAGGCCGCTCTGAAGGGCTCGCGGGAAATTTCCTTTACCGTTCTGTCGATGACGATCTCGCTGGCTGTCGTGTTTTTGCCGGTGCTGTTCATGGGAGGGGTAGTCGGGCGACTGTTGCGCGAGTTCTCCGTCACGATCGGCGTTGCAATTCTGGTGTCGGGGGTGGTCTCACTGACCCTGACGCCGATGCTATGCAGCCGGTTCTTGAAGGGGCAACACGACGAAAGTCACGGCTTTCTCTTCAATTTATTCGAGCGCTTCTTCGATGGCATGCTGCGGATGTACGACATCACGCTGCGGGCGGTCTTGCGGCATCGCTTCGCAACCCTGATGGTGTCGTTTGTAATCATCGCGGCCTCGGTCTGGCTGCTATTGCTCATTCCCAAGGGTTTCTTGCCCACGGAAGATACCAGCCAGATGTTCGCCATCACCGAAGCGCAGCAGGGGATCTCGTTCGACGACATGAAGCGCCACCAGCTGGAAGTGGCGGATTTCTTTGCCAAAGATCCCAACGTGGAAACGTTCTTTTCGGGTATGGGCGGCGGCCGCTCGGCCTCGGCCGGCAATCAGGGCCGCCTCTACCTCCACCTCAAGCCTCGCTCGGAGCGCGAAAAGAGTGTCGATGAGCTGATCGAGCAATGGCGGCCTGAGCTGGCGAAGATCCCAGGGATTCAGGTCTTCATGCAGAATCCGCCGCCGATCCGACTTAGCGGCCAGTTCACCAAGAGCCTGTACACGTTCATCCTCCAGAGCCCCGATACAGAGGAGCTCTACAAGTACACACCATTGCTGGAAGCGCGGATGCGGCAGTTGCCTGGTTGCAGGACGTGACCACCGATCTGCAAATCTCCAATCCACAGGTCGACGTCCGCATCGATCGCGACAAGGCCTCGGCGCTGGGAGTATCGGCTCGCAAGGTTGAAGATGCCCTATTTTCCGCGTACGCCTCGCGGCAGGTGTCGACGATTTTCGCCCCCAATAACGACTACGCCGTCATTCTGGAGTTGAAACCTGAATACCAGCGCGATCCGGCGGCATTGTCGATGCTCTACATTCGCAATGACCGGAACGAGTTGGTTCCGATCGATTCCGTCGCCCGGATTACGCGCAGCGTCGGTCCGCTGACGGTGAATCATTCCGGTCAATTGCCCGCGGTGACCGTCTCGTTCAACCTTTCGCCGGGGTGGCCCTGGGCGACGCGGTCAACGAGATCAACGAATTGGCCGCGGAAGTTTTGCCGCAGAGCATCACCACC
Organism: Bryobacterales bacterium; assembly: GCA_041394905.1. Taxonomy (GTDB): domain Bacteria; phylum Acidobacteriota; class Terriglobia; order Bryobacterales; family UBA6623; genus RI-231. The sequence continues at coordinate 136,522 of JAWKHJ010000009.1, forward strand.
AGCTTTCAGGGCACGGCCCAGGCCTTCCAGGAATCGGAAAAAGGCCTTGGCGTGCTGCTGATCATGACCATCCTGGTGATTTACATCGTGCTCGGGATCTTGTACGAAAGCTTCATCCACCCACTGACGATTCTCTCCGGACTGCCTTCGGCCGGGCTTGGCGCGCTGGTCACCTTGCTGATCTTCCACCCCGAGCTCAACCTCTATGGCTTTGTCGGCATCATCATGCTGGTGGGAATCGTAAAGAAGAACGCCATCATGATGATCGACTTTGCGATCGTGGCGGAGCGCGAGCACGGCAAGGGTCCTCTCGACGCGATCTATGAAGGCTGCCTGGTGCGTTTCCGGCCGATCATGATGACGACCATGGCGGCCCTGATGGGAACCCTGCCCATCGCGATCGGCATCGGCGCCGGCGCGGACGCCCGCCGGCCACTGGGTTTGGCGGTCGTCGGCGGCCTGATGTTTTCGCAGTTGGTGACACTCTACATCACGCCGGTTTACTACACCTACCTCGACAGCTTCCAAAGCTGGCTGCAGCGCTCGTTCCGCAAGTCCCAACCTGAGGCCGAGCCGGCGCCGACGGCGGGTGACTAACAGGTCCCATTTTCGGGAGAATCGTACCATACGATTCTCTGGGTCATCCTCGACTTGATCTGCGCATTTTGGGCGCCCCTGCCCCGGGGCCTCGGCCTCGATGCTAAAGCGAGGTGGGGTCGGAGGCCAACGGCGATTAGGGACCCAGTCAGGCATCCAACCTGGCGTCTTCTGCGATTTGCTCGAAGCCGCCAGCCGTTGAGATTAACTTGGTGGACCCGCTGGACGGGATACGGCTTCTGGGGCCGTTGCCCCCGTTCCATGGCTTACACGGTCTCCATGGCGGCCCTTTGCTTCCACAGGTTCAAGCAAAAACGGGTACGAAATGGAGTCGAGGGACCGGGTTTCTGTACAGTCCGCGATAGGAGAGCCCTAGCGCCATTCCTGCAACTATATGAAAATAAGCGAGTTAATGGTGAGGCGGCTGGGACTCGAACCCAGGACCCACGGCTTAAAAGGCCGTTGCTCTACCAACTGAGCTACCGCCCCGGCTGATGTCGCCCGTTCGTCTGTACTGTGCGGGGATCTTCCCCAGTATAGCCCATTGATTCGGTCCGTTCCCGCACGGGAGAATGCCGAGATGTTCGAGATTGTCTTTCCCGAGGAGGCCATTCAGGCCCGTGTGCTCGAGCTGGGACGGCGGATTGGCGAGGATCATCCCAGCGAGCGCCGGCTGTGGCTGATCGGCGCGCTCAAGGGGGCGCTGTTCTTCCATGCAGATCTGGCCCGCGCAGTGCCGCGTGACGTGGCGATCGACTTCGTGCAGGCATCGAGTTATGGGGACGAGACGGAGTCGTCGGGCAACGTCCGCATCTTGCGCGATGCCGACCACGACTTCGAGGGAGACGACGTGATCTTGGTCGAGGACATCGTGGACAGCGGGCGCACGGCGAGCACCTTGCTGCGTCTGTTCGCCGAACGGAAGCCGCACTCGCTCAAGCTCGCCGCCTTGCTCGACAAGCCTTCGCGAAGGGTCGAGCCGGTCCACATCGACTACTGCGGTTTCCGCTCACCCAACGCGTTCTTGGTGGGCTACGGACTCGACCATGCCCAGAAGTTTCGCAACTTGCGCGAGATTCGGTCGCTAGATGAAGCCGAGATCGGCCGATGAGAGCCGGGAGCATGGAAGCACGCCTCCAAACCCTCAACCGCCGGGAGGCCGTGGATGCGCTACTGCGAGCAATTGACCGCAGCGACCTGCACGCGATGGAGCGCCAAACGAGCATCCTGCGCCATTGCCTGGAGCCTTCGCCTCACGCCAATTCGTTCGACAAGGAACGCACAGACGCGCTGAGCGGCCTGGTTGAAGAGATCGAGGGTTCGCTCAGGCGCATGCGCAGGACTGCGTCCGGCGAGATGGCGCGGATTCGCGGCGCGGCTCCATTACTGGAGCACGTAGTTCAAGAGGGGAGGCGGCGGTTAACTGAGCACTAGCGCGCGACTCGTCTCAAAGCTTCGCGGCCCTTGGCCCGAACGCTTGGTTTCGGCTTCGATACGCAGCAGGCGGTTCCACTTTGCCAAGCGTTCCGAGCGCGTGATCGAACCGACTTTGATCTGCCCCATGCCGCCTGCAACGGCCAAGTCGGAGAGGAAACTGTCTTCCGTTTCGCCCGAGCGCGCCGATACGACCGCAGCAAAGCCGGCTTCGCGCGCACGGTCAACCACCGCGAGCGTCTCTGTGATCGTCCCCACCTGATTCATCTTCACCAAGACCGCATTACCAGCTTGCTCGGCAATGCCTCGGTCGAGACGTGAGAGCGTAGTGGCGAAGAAGTCGTCGCCAATCAACCGGCAGTGGGCGCCGATGCGCGCGGTGAGCTTCGTCCAGCCGGACCACGCGTCCTCGGCCAGGCCGTCTTCAATCGAGAGAATCGGATAGCGCGCGGACCAGTCGGCGAGCAAGTCGATCATCTCGTCTTCGCTCAACCGGCGGCCTTCGCTGTCGAGCTCGTAGTGGTCGCCGCGATAGAAATGCGACGAGGCGACGTCCAGAGCAATCGAGACTTGCTCTCCGGGTTCAAAGCCTGTCTCTTCGATGGCGCGCATCAGGAGATCCATCGCCGCTTGGTTCGAGGCGAGACGGGGCCCGAGGCCGCCTTCGTCGGCGACGCCGGTCAACACATGGCCGTCCTCGCGAATCAGCCGTTCTGCCGCACGGTGGACCAGCACAGCAGCCTCGATCGACTCCGCGAACGAGAAGAAGCCATGCGGGACGGCGAGAAAATCCTGAAACTCGAGCTGCCCACCCGCGTGGAGGCCGCCGGAGAGGATGTTGACCATCGGGACAGGAATCGCGGCGGGACGGTCGCCGGCAAGATAGCGCCAGAGCGGCAAGTCGGCCGAGACCGCCGCAGCGCGGGCGACGGCGCCCGAGACTCCGAGAATGGCGTTGGCCCCGAGCCGGGACTTGTTCGGCGTACCGTCAAGCTCGATCAAGCGGCGGTCGAGCGCGGCTTGATCGAGTGCATCCATGCCGGCGATGGCTTGGGCGATCTCACGCTCCACGTTGGCGGCGGCGGCGAGAACGGAACGGCCGAGGTAGCGGCCTTCCGGGCCGTCACGCAGCTCGAGCGCTTCATGCCGGCCAGTGGAGGCGCCCGACGGGACCTGAAAGCAGGCCGCTGAGCCGTCGCTGAGCCGCGCCTCGACCTCGAGAGTCGGGTTGCCGCGGGAGTCGAGGATTTGCAGACCGCTGAGGGATTGGATCGAAGGCACGCTCTAGACAGGTTACGACGGCTCGCCCAGGCGCATGGGCAGATCAGCCAATCCGAAACCAAAGACGGCGAGCGCAGCGATGGCGTGGCGGAAGTTCACCGGGTCGACTTTGTCGAGCGTATCGGCGTCGGTGTGGTGCCAGTCGAAGTAGTGTCCGCCTTCGGTTTGCAATCCAAACCCGGGGACTCCTTCGCGCATGAGCGGCCCGATGTCGGCGCCTCCGCCGCCTACGGAGATATTGTCCGCCTGGATGCCCCGCAGGGTGGCGGCGATCTCGCGGGCTTGCGCAAGAGCACGTTCGGCACGGGAATCGCCGGCAGGCATCCCGAGGCCGAAGCCGGAAGGGCGCTCGCATCCGCCGTCCATTTCGATGGCGGCGACGTGCTTGCCAACCTCGTCCCCGAGCGCGGCTCGATACGCCTTGGCGCCTTCGAGGCCATTCTCTTCGTTGGTCCACAGCGCCACGCGCAGGGTGCGGCGCGGACGCAAGCCGAGGCCGCGGATGACCGCCAGCGCCTGGAGGGCCGCCATGCACGAGGCGCCGTCGTCATGTGCGCCTTGACCGACGTCCCACGAATCGATGTGGCCGCCCATCACGACGATCTCTTCGGGACGTTCGCGCCCGCGAATCTCGCCGAGCACGTTGGCGGAATCGGCCATCGGCAGCATGTGCGCGCCCATCTCAAGGCGGATGCGCACGCCAACGGCGTCGCGACAGAGTGCGTAGAGCCGCTCGGCGTCTTCGACTGTGACGGCGGCTGCGGGGATCTTGGGGGCGTCGCCGGAGTAGCGCATGGCGCCGGTGTGCGGCGTGGACAAGCTGCGCGGCGTGACAGAGCGCAGGAGCGTGGCAACCGCTCCGAGAGCAGCAGCCCTCGAAGCGCCCGAGCTGCGGTACTGCACTGTCCGGCCGTAGCTCGTGAAGGGCGCATTGAAGAGCACGATCTTACCCTCGACGCCGCGCCGGCCCAGGGCTTCGAGCTCATCGAAATCGCGGACGGCGGCCAGATCCGCCTCGACTCCGCCGGGCGGCGTGCCCACGCTCATGCCCAGCCCGAGGATGCGCAGCGCGCGCGAGGCAGGCCCGAGCACGAAGCAGCTCTCTTCGCCTCGTACCCAGTGCGGGACCTTCACCGGTTGCAGGCGGACATTTTCCTGTCCGTCCTGGCGCATGAGGTCGGCGGCCCATTCGACGGTTTGCCGCAGAGCAGCGCTGCCACCAGGCGGTTGCCGATGCGATAACAGAGGTGCTCCAGCCGCTGCCAGCCCTGCGTGTCGCTGAGGGCCGCGCCGAGGATGGCGGCCGCCGGAGTCGAGGCGGCCGAGGCCGGAATCGCCGCCACTGGCGTCAGTAGGAAGTTTCGCCGTCGCATCTCTTTGGAATTTAGCAAGGCGGCGGCGCCAGGCCGGAGAACAAGCGGGCTGTAGTGCTGTGCATTCCCTCCCGCATCCCCGTCGAGCGGGCGTCGCTTGACCGTCCTGCGTTCCCGGATGCAATTCTCCGCCAGAAAGATCGTCGTCGGAAGCTCTTTCTTCCTGCTGATCTGCTTTGTCGCGGCCGCGGTCTCTACCACCGACGGCCAAGTCGAACATCAACCCGACGGGTCGCGTCACTTGGCTCCGGGTGAGACCTGGTCGCCCTGTCCAACCGCGATGACTTGGAGCGCATTGCGAAGCGCGCAGCGGGCCGTACAAAAATGATGTACCGAGGCGTTCCTGTATTCGCCGCCTGGCCGATACTATTGGCCATGATCGCCGCCTCGATTTCCTCCGCCGGCGCCGGGCTTGGCCAAGCCGCCGAACGGCACTTGGATCTCAGCTTCCGCGCGCTCGCCAGCAACGCAGAATGCAGCAGCGAAGGTTTCATGCGGATCATGACCGGCGAACCCCACCCTTTGGCCAACTTCGCCGTAGTGCCGCCCGACTTGGATGCGGCCTGCGTAGAGATCGCGACCGAGCCGCTGGAGCTTAAGGTTCCTCGGCCGTAATCATCGCAGGTCCGGCTTCGCCCGAAATCGACTCGAGCTTGACCAAACGCGGTTTCGTACACGTCGGGTCCATGCCCGCGATGGCGGTCGACATCGCGACGCTACGTGCGGCGGCGCTTCCGGAGGGCTATACGCTGGAGCGTGTCCGCGACGCAGAAACCGCCCGCAAGTGGACGGACGCCTTCGCACGAGGCTACGAGTTGCCCGTGAAGGCAGCTCAGCAGTTCGTTCCGGTTTCGCTCGGCGACGCCGAGGATGACCCGGTGCAGTATTACTTGGTATCGCGCGACGGGCGCCCGGTGGCGACCTCTGCGATGTGCCTGCTCGAGGGGCTCGCCGGTATCTACTGTGTGGCGACCGTACCCGAAGAACGGCGCAAGGGGTTGGGCGCCTTCATGACCGCTGAACCACTCCGGCGCGCGGCGAAGATCGGATACGGCGTTGGCGTGCTGCAGTCTTCCACGAGCGGATATCCGGTCTACGAAAAGCTCGGCTTCAAGACCTTCGGCGGGGTTCCGATGTATATCCGCACGCCTGCATAGAGAAGGCGCGTCAGGGGGAGACAGGGGCTGGTTCTTCACCCTCGGTTAGGGTGTACCGGCCTGCGGCCAACTTTGCGAAGCGCTGTACCTTCCCCGACGGCCAGCGGACTTCGACATCGGCCGTGGAGGCGGCGCCCAGCCCGAAATGAAGCGCCAGGTCGCTTTGGGCGTAGTAACTGCCTCCGCCGACGACGTCCTGGCGCTGCTTACGGCCTTCGGCGGACACCTTCACTTGCGCTCCGATCGCACTACGATTGGACTCTTTGCCGCGTAAGCGCAACCAAAGGCGCGAGCCTCCGGCGGGGACTTCATTGAAGAGCACGCTGGGCGGCGCATTCACATTGACGATCACCACCTCAGGACGCCCATCCCCGTCGAGATCGCCCTGAGCCAAACCCCGCGCCGGACGAGGCGTCGCCAGCGCTGGGCCCGCCTCCGCGGAGATATCCGCGAAGCGGCCGTCGCCCAGGTTGCGGTAGAGGATGGTGGGCTGGCGGTACTTTTCCCCAATCGATGACCCCTCAACCTCGGGATACACGTGTCCGTGCGCCATCAGGATGTCCGCAAGGCCGTCTTCGTCGAAGTCCTCAAAGAGAACGCCCCAGCCCAGGTATTGGTTGACGCCCAGACCGGCGGCTAGCGATACGTCTTCAAAAAAAGCGCCGTCCTCGTTGCGGTAGAGCGAGGGCAGGTCGCCGGAAAAGTTCGTCTTGACGAGGTCTAGGTACCCGTTGCCGTCGAAGTCGACCGCAGCCACGCCCATCCCGGCCTGAAGCTGGCCGTCAACGTTGTACGCGACGCCGGCGAGTTCGGCGATGTCCTCAAACGTACCGTCGCCGTTGTTGCGGTAGAGCAGGCTCGGCGTCATGTCGCAAGCAACGTAGATATCGACGAGACCGTCGTTGTCAAAATCCGCCGCGAGAACGCCCAATCCGTAGCGGCCCCCGGGGGCGAGAATCCCCGCGGATTCGGAAACATCGGTAAAAGTTCCATCGCCCTCGTTGTGGTAGAGAACGTTGTATGCCCTCGGCAAACCGCGAGGGCCGCACATCACGGGCAAACCCTTCCATTCGCACTCCGAGCTCGCGCCCGGCTTCGGCGTTTTGGCCAAGTCCAAGTCCACATAATTGGCAACAAACAGATCGAGGAGGCCGTCGTTGTCGTAATCCAAGAATGCGCAGCCGGAACCCCATCGTTTGTCTTTTACAGAAAGCCCTGCCACAGCAGTATTGTCAGAGAAAGTACCATCGCTGTTATTGCGGTAAAGCGCGTTCCCGCCAAAGAACGCATTGAACAGGTCCGCGTCGCCGTCATTATCGAAATCGCCCACACACACACCTTGTCCCCAGCCCGCGCGGTTCAGTCCGGCTTGGGGCGCGATGTCGACGAATTTCCCGCCATCGTTGCGATAGAGCTTAGGAGCGGGATTTTTGCCTAACGCTTGCAATGCAAAGGTCGAACCCGGAGCAAAGTACAAGTCGTTGTCGCCGTCGTTGTCGTAGTCGAAGATCGCGATGCCGCTTCCGGTGGTCTCGAGGATGTAGTCATTGCGTTCGCGCCCCCGTAGACAAGCGTCTCTGAGAGCCCTAGGGACGGCGCTTTGTCGACCAAACGAACGTGCGCGGGACTGGCTGCAAAGGCTGGCGAACAAAGCAGACCCGACAACATCCAAAGCGCGAGCAATACCGTCGGCATTGGCTTGAAGCTAGCAGTCCGGCCGGGCTCGTGCAATCCACGCAGCGCCAATTGACGGCAAACCGATTAGCTTCAGCGAAACTCCCAGCACGGAGGCCCAGACTCGAAATGTAACCATTTGCAAGAGATTGACAAGCGCTTGCGGTGTATGAGAAAACTCAATCCGGTCACCCGTCAGGGGGTCTTTAAGAATTCAGTCTTAGCCGACGAAACCAGGAGGGTTTGACATATGCGCCTTGCCGCGCTGCGTTGCACTGCGCTTGCAGTGTTCGCATTTTTGTCGCTTTCGTCCTTGATGGCGCAACGCGACATGGGTACGCTACTTGGATCGGTAACGGATGCATCGGGAGCGGTCATTCCCGGCGCCACGATTACGATTACCGAAGACGCTACCGGTCTCCAGTACACGCTGCAGACCGACGAGTCCGGAAACTTCATCCGCCCGCTACTCAAGCCGGGCGGATACACGATCAGCGCCGAAGCCGACGGCTTCAAGAAGGCCGTGCAAACCGGCATCACCTTGCAGTCGCAAGCCCGCGTTCAAGCCAACTTCGTCATGGAGCTCGGTCAGGTGACCGAGACCATCGAGGTGACGGCGCAGCCGCCGGCATTGCAGACCGAGTCGACGCAGATGGGCGGTACGCTCGAGAGCAAGCAAACTTCAGAGCTTCCGCTCGGCGGCCAACGGCGCTTTGCTTTTCTGGCAAGAACAGTTCCCGCTGTGGTCCCGGCTGAGCCCGGCGCACGCGACGCAGCCGGCGGCGGATTCTCCGCCAATGGCGTCCGCTCAAACGGACAGAACAATTTCCTGTTGAACGGCGTCGACAACAACGTCAACGTCATCGACTTCATCAACCAGACCGCCTACGTCGTCGGCCCCTCCGTCGAGGCGATCGGGGAAATGCAGATCCTGACCAACGGCTACAACGCAGAGTACGGCCGCGCGGCGGGTGGCGTGGTCAACGTGACGATCAAGTCCGGTTCCAATGATATTCACGGCACCCTGTTTGAGTTCCTGCAAAACGACAATTTGAACGCGAACACGTGGGAAGCCAACCGCACCGGCAACAAGAAGGGCGCCTACATCCAGAACCAGTTCGGCGTCGCCGTCGGCGGCCCGGCCATCAAGAATCGCACGTTCTGGTTCGGCGATTACCAAGGCACCCGCATCAGCAACGGCTCGCTCAGCTCAACGCTGACGATTCCGGCCGCGGGCATGGTCAACGGCGACTTCTCGGTCCTGCCGACGGGTATCTACGACCCGGCGTCGGAGCGGACGGTCAACGGAACGCTCGTGCGCGACCGGTTCGCCAACAACCAGATCCCGACTTCCCGCTTCGATCCTGTCGCCAAGACGCTGCTGGATCAGTATCCGGCGGCAAACCAGAACATCACAACGCCGGGCAATCGGCCGGGCTCGAACTTCTTCACCCAGCGCGCCTCGACGGTCGATGTCGACCAATGGGACGCTCGCCTGGACCACCGGATCTCGGACAACGACTCGATCTTTGGATCGATTTCCTGGTCTTCGGAGAAGAAGTTTCAAGCGCCGCCACTGCCAGGCGACCTCGACGCCGGCGGCTTCGCGGGACAGCAGGAAAAGAACCAGGCTCGCAACGTGATGGTCAGCTACTCGAAGATCTGGAACCCAACCGTGATCACCGAGACGCGCGCCGCTCTGAGCCGCCTGATCACAACGCGCACCCAGGCGAACGCGGACACCGACAGCTTCAGCAAGGTCGGCTTCGGCGGCCTAAATCCGTTCACGACCAACAACGGCGGCATGCCGAATCTCAACCCGGAAGGCTACTCCAGCGTCGGCGGCTCCAACTGGCTGCCGACTCAGGAGTACAACAACGTTCTCGACTTCATCCAAAACGTGTCTTGGAACAAAGGCTCGCACGCCTTCAAATTCGGCGGCGAGTTCCGGCAGATCCGCTTCCCGTTCTTCCAGGTGCCTTCTCCGCGCGGCCAGTTCAACTTCAACGTGGGCCGGACCAACGACCCTTCGATCTCGAACACGGGCGACGGCATGGCGAGCTGGCTGCTGGGCGATGTCGGTGGCAACGGCTCCCGCATCACCACACAGAACTTCATCTCTTCATTCAAGGAAGCATGGTCGTTCTACGCGCAGGATGATTGGAAGGTCACCTCGAAGCTGACGCTCAACATCGGTCTGCGCTACGAGCTCACCTCGCCTATCGGCGAAGAGCAAGGCCGCCAGGCCAGCTTGGATTGGCACCGCAATCTACTCAACCCCGTGCTGGTCATCCCGAAAGGCAAGGACCAGGACGCGCCGCTGCCGCCGAACTTCGCCACGGCATTCCCAATGATTGACGTCGAGCGCGGCATCGCCTCGAAGTTCATCCATGGCTGGGACAAGACCAACTTCGGTCCGCGTCTCGGCTTCGCCTACGAGATCAAGGAAGGCACCGTGATTCGCGGCGCCTACGGCATCTTCTACGGTGCGGAAGAGAACGAGGGCGGCAACCCCAACCGTGGCGAGAACGTGCCGTTCAACCAGGAGGTGCGCTTCGACGCCGACAACGCCAACGCGCCGAATCCGTTCATCGCGCAGTTCGCCGATGGTTTCCCGGTCAACTCGTTCACCTTGCCGGCGCCGATCTCGTTCCGCACGACGGCGTACTTCCGCAAGTGGCCCCTGGTCAACAAGTGGAACTTCAACATCCAGCGCGCGCTGGGTTGGAACACCGTCCTCGAGCTGGGCTACATCGGCTCGAAGGGCAACCGCCTGACGGTGCTCTACGATCCAAACCGGCCGGTCAACGATCCGCGTCCGGGCGTCGACAGGGCGTCCCGGCGCATGATCCAAGCCTTGGGCAACAGCGGCATCTCCGAAGCGAATAACTTCGGCCGCTCCACCTACCACGCCTTCACGGCCAAGATCGAGAAGCGCTTCTCGAACGGACTGCAATTCCTCTCGTCCTACACCTGGGGCCACGCGCTCACCGATGTGGGCACGACGCTCGCGGGCGGTCCGGGACAGCGCACCAACAACATCTCGATCGAGTATGCGAACGCAAACTTCGACATCCGGCACCGCTCGGTGACGAGCTTCCTGTACGAGTTGCCGTTTAAGTTCGAAAACAGAACGGTGAACGCCCTCATCGGCGGCTGGCAGATGAACGGCATCTACACGCTGCAAACCGGCAACTACTTCAACCTCGGCACCAACGGAGGAGTCGGCTCGTTCGAACTTTTCCGTCCGGATCTCGTCAGCGGAAAGGACCCGAACGCCGCGCCTTCCGGCGGCCGTTCTCCGGCCCAGTGGTTCGATACGAGCGCGGTCACCAAACCGGCGCCCGGTACGTTCGGCAACCTCGGCAACTACTCCAACATCGGACCGCCGATCTTCAACTTCGACTACTCGTTGTTCAAGGATTTCCGGATCAACGAGCGGATGAAGTTCCAGTTGCGCGCCGAGTCGTTCAATCTGTGGAACTCGCCACAGTTCAACAACCCCGGAACCACGCAGGGCGCGGGCGACTTCGGCCTGATCACCAGCACACGGGACAGAACGGCCCGTAACTGGCAGATGGCGCTTCGCTTCATGTTCTGAGGCTGAAGCCCGAGGCAACCATTCAACCGGCGGCCCTTGTCATACTGGCAAGGGCCGCCAATTTGTTGCCGTGCGACTGATATTTGCATTCCTGATGAGCGCCGTCTTGCTGGCCGCGCAGCAGAACCTCGACCAGACCTTGACCGAGGGCGTGCTCGCGCTCGACCGGGGCGAAAACCAAAAAGCCTACGAAGCTCTGACGGCCGTGGTGGAGAAGCGCCCCAAGGATGGCCGAGCGCTGGTCGGCCTAGCCGAGGCCGCCAGGCGGTTGGGCAAGGCTGAAGAGGCGGATGCACACATCGAGCAGGTGGCGGAGCTCGCGCGGCGACAGCCGCAGTTCTTCCGCGGACTCTCGATGTACTACGAAAACGGCAATGAGCCGGATAAGGCCGCGCAGTACGAGGCCTTCTACGTACGGGCTTTTCCGGATGACCTCAGCGGCTTCGGGCGGGCGGCCGCATTGCATTTGGCGGCCGGCGACGGACGCAGCGCGGCGGAGTTTGCGCGTAGCGGATTGGAACGAGAAAACTCGGCTCCTCTGCAAGACATCCTGGGCAAAGCGCTTGCTTCCATTGGCGACCAAACGGGTGCGGAGACCGCCTTGCGCGAGGCCGTTCGCCTCTCGCCTTATGACGAAGAATACCGATACGACCTGGGCTATCTGTTCCTGCGGGATCAGCGCTTCGAGGAGGCGGTACGTGAGCTCGAGGACGCCCGTAAGGTGTTCGACAAGAGTGCGCGCATCGAGCTCGGCATCGGTGTGGCGCGCTATGGGCAACGACCATTCAATGACGCCGTTACGGCGTTCCTGCGTTCGGCCGACCTGGCGCCGGGCGCGCCGCAGCCACACTACTTTCTGGGCCGCATGCTCGAGCACGCAACCGACCGCATTGACGCCGTGCTCAAACGCCAGAAGGCCTTTGCGGAACTGCAACCGGAAAACTATCTCGGACCATTCCTCTACGGACAGGCGCTCTCCGCCTCTCTGCCGCCCTCGGGCGCGGACGACGTGGCCGCCGAGGCCGAGCAGCTATTGCGGCGCTCGATCGCTTTGCGCGGCGACTTCTGGGAATCGCACTTCGAGCTGGGCGCCGTGCTCGAACGCCAGAAGCGCTACGCCGACGCCGCTGCGAGCCTGGAGCGCGCTGTCGAGCTCAACCCCAATTCCTCCAAGCCGCACTACCGTTTGGCGCGCATCTATGCCCGGTTGGGACGCAAGGCGGATGCCGCACGCGAGCGGGATCTGCATCGCAAGCTCACCGAAGCCGAACGCGAAGCCATGCAGGGCGGCATGACATTGCAGGAGCCGCTGATAAAATGAGGCACGACATTTTTCGACGGGGTCCGCGATGAACCGACGTAAGTTTCTTGCAGCCGCGGCCGCCGGCGCGGGCAAGCTCAGCGCCGCCGACAGCAACATCCTTTTGCCTTCCGATACGCCTGACCGTTTCGGGTTCCGCATCATGTGGTACAACCCGATCGCAGCGATCGACAAGACGACGTACGAGCTCGAGGTGGGCGGTTTGGTCGACAAGCCGCAGCGACTGTCGCTCGAACAGCTCAACGCCTACAGCCAAGTCGAACAGAGCGCGCGCATGAAATGCGTCCAATGCTGGAGCTCGCGCACAACTTGGGGCGGTTTCCGCTTCGGCGAGTTGCTCGAAGCCGCCAAACCGAAGAAGACAGCCACGGCGGTACGCTTCGACTGCCATGACAAGTGGTACGAGTACATGACGCTCGAGGAGCTCGCCTCGCCGCGCGTACTGCTCGCCCTGCGTATGGACGGCGAGGAGCTCAGCGACCAGCATGGGGCGCCGCTTCGCCTGCTCGACCCTTCGCGCTACGGCTACAAGTCCTGCAAGCTCATCACGAAGATCACCTTTGTCGAAGAAGGCAAAGGCTCGATGGCTTGCGACATCGGCCCCTACTACACGCCGGGCGGCCGCATTGAGCCCGGCTATGACCACCCGCTCGATTTGGGCTCGAACGTCCGGAAGCGGATCAAAGGCGGCGAGATTACAGACTACTGATGTTCCCGCTCTCGAAACGGCAGTTTCTCCGTCTGGCTGGTCTCTCGATCGCCGACAAGGTATTGCCGCAGACGCTAGCCGCCGGCCCGACCGAGGGCAAAGCGCCGCGCAAGGTGATCTTGGTCACCTTTGGCGGCGGCGTGCGCTACGCGGAAACATTTGCGCCTGAGGGCCTGCACAACATTCCGCGGCTAGGTGCGCTGAAAGGAGAAGGCGCGTTCTTCCATACGTGTGTGAACGCAGGCGTACTCTCGCACTACAACTCGACGTCGTCGATCGTCACCGGCAATTGGCAGCGCGTCGACGATTTCGGATTCGACCGCGCTCTCACGCCGACGCTGTTCGAGTACTACCGCAAAGCAAGCGGCGCAGCCTCGACGGACGCTTGGGCCGTCTGTACCAACAAGAGCTTCGCCTCGATGGGAGCGGGTAAGGATCGTGACTACGGCGAAGAGCTGGGCGCAAATGTGGTGTTACCCAAACAGCTGCTGCTCGAGGCCGTGGACGGCGTGGTCAAGCGCGACTTGGCTGCGGGCGTGGCGAACCGCGACAACGTCCTGCGCCAGCTCGAAAACATCCTCAATGCCGGCTACGAAGGCATCGGCTGGACGATCTTCCGCGAAGGCCGCCAACTCGACAAGACCGTCAAGGAAACGCTCACGCGCAGCTTGGTCGAGTACATCTACGGCCCCGAGGCGCCCAGCTCCGGCGACGAGCTGACGTTCTTCATCACGCGCGAGATCATGCGCGAATTCGCTCCACGCCTATTGCTCGTGAACTTTTGGGACATGGACGTCGCGCACTGGGGCGCCTACTCGCTCTATCTGCAAGCGATCACCAAGACCGATCGCCTTTGCGGCATGCTCTGGGACGAGGTGCAGTCCAACCCCGAGTACAAAGATCAGACCACGCTGCTCATCCTTCCCGAGCTTGGGCGCGACGGCGACTTCGATACCGCGAATGGCTTTCTCAACCATCGCTCGGGAGACGCCTCGTGCCGCAACGTCTGGCTGATGGCGCTTGGCGCGGGCATCCCAAAGGTGGAGATCGAACGCCCCATTGCGCATGTCGACCTATGCGCGACGGCCGCCGAAATGCTTGAGATCCGCACCGGCGAGATCGCCGGCGAGCCGATCCGCGAGCTGCTGTAGAGAAAGGTATGGCAAAGGTTAGCCCAACCTTGCAGAGCTACATCGACGGCGGCCTGTTCAACCGGCTGCCGCGTACCTTTGCCGCCTACTCGTTCGATCGCATCAAGGATTGGGACAACCTCTTTCCCGCCGAGCAGCGCTACTTCGAGCGCTTGTTCGGCTTGCTCGACCGCTCCGACGAAGAGGCCGTGCGCAATCTTTTCGCACCCTTAGCGGCGGTCGAAGAGCGCATGGGCATCGACCGTTCGAGTTGGAGCACAAAGGAGTTCACGCTCGAGCATGTGGACTTTCTGCAGCGCAACCGCCGGTTGCCTGAGTGGCGCCAGGCGATTGCGGACATCTTTGCCCGAATTGATCCGCTGCTCGACGCCGAAGTCGCGCGCGAAGGCCGCCCACGGCTGGTGATCGTCGTCACGCCCCCGGAGCTGCCGATGGGGCCGGACCGCATGTGGTTGCGTCTGCAGGACAAGGGCAAGCTGGTCCCGCTCGCGATCGACGAAAACGACCCGCTCCCCGATTACCTACCCAAGCTGTTGACCGGCGCGCCGCGCGGAGAAGCGGCCCACGCTCTACGATCTCTACGCCGAGGGCCAGCCCAACCCCTTCGACGCCTGGGTCGTCGAGGCCAACGACCCCATACATCGCCTTGGTCGCTCCTTCGACGGATGGACGGGCCTGAGCTACGACCGCCTCACCGAGCTGCGCTCCGTGCTGATGGAGCAGGTAAACGACATGGTCACGCGCGAGCAGATCCCCGGCCCGCGCCAGTTGGGCGAACGCCTACAGCGGATGAACCCTGGCGCCCTGAAACGAGCAGCCGGCCGCGACCCCGTGCTGCGCGACTTTCTGCAATCGGTACTGCTCAACGGCAATGGGACGCTGCTGATCAACAACACCTTCGTCGAGTGGGCCACCGTGCAAGCGATTCGGCGTGCGCGCCCGGCTTTCGTCTGCGCGTCGTTCGGCATCCGTAACAAAGTCAAGCCGTTCTCGAGCCTGCTCATCTATACCGACCAAGAAGACGCCAATCCGATCCCGACACAAGCCGACATGCTCGGCTCCTACGTCGATCTCGAGATCTTCCACCAATACGTCTGGCAAGAATGCGAGAAGTGGCCGGAGTATCGCCGGAACACGGCATACTTGTTCGTCGGGGAGGGGCTGGACGCCCTGCTGGCCATTGCACCGGCGGACTTCCCCCTGCTATCCGCGGAAGGCCCGGTGCGGCTCGAAGACGTATTTCGCGAGGCGAAGGCGTGGCTGGGCGTCTGACGCGACGGGGATTCTTGGGCCGGCGTGGCGCTTGCGAGCGCCGAGCTGTGGTGGTCTCCGCAGTTTGCGGAAGCGGCCGCCATTCATCCGAAGTTTCCCAAAGAGCCGCCATTCGAGGCGCTGCGCCCATTCATCGCTCCCGGCTCGGACGAGTTCGCTTGCGAAGCCAAGGCGCTGGATATCTACCGTGCGCTCGATCGCCTGCTCGACGAGCGCAAGCTGCCGCTCGACCCGAGCTTTGCGGGGATGACCCGAACCCTGCATTCGCGCAATGGGTCGACGCGCTCGGCGAAGTACGCTCGGTGCGCTACTTCCCGCTCGAGGACGGCTTGGTGCGATACGAGATCGCCTCGCGCGACACGCAGGGCTTGGCCTACCGCGTGGGCGAGTGGCGCATGCGCTGGTCCGCGGACGGCTTGTTGACTGATTTCCGAGCCGTTGCACGAGTCGGTCGCTCGCTCGGATAGGCCACTTTTTAGCGACGCGACTGCGTCTTACTTCAGGCACGCGGATTCGTTTCGTGAGCAACTGGCCCACGGGATTCCCTACTGGCGTGCGCGGCTCGACCTCGCCTCCGGCATCGACATCTACGGCCAAAACGGGATCGCGGTCGGCGACATTGACGGCGACGGTTGGGACGAGGTTTATGTCTGCCAACCCGGCGGGATGCCGAACCGGCTCTACAAGCGCGGCTCGGACGGCGCCTTCCCAGACATTACCGAAGCCGCCGGCGTCGGCTTGCTGGATGACGCCTCCGCAGCGCTCTTCGCGGACTTCCGCAATTGCGGACTTCAGGATCTGGTTGTCCTTGGAAGCGCCGGTCCTGTCTATTTCGTCAACCAGGGCGAGGGCAAGTTTCGCCTACGCGAGGATGCCTTCCACTTCGCTTCTTCGCCCGGCGGTGCATTCACCGGCATGGCCGCGGCGGACTATGACGGCGACGGCCGTCTCGATCTCTACCTCTGCTGCTACATCTACTTCCAAAGCGAGGATCAATACAGCTACCCTTCGCCTTACCATGATTCGCGCAACGGCCCGCCAAACTTCCTGTTCCGCAACCGCCTGACGGACGACGGTGAAGGCATCTTCGAAGACGTCACGGCCGCCGTCGGCCTCGATGAAAACAACGACCGCTACAGCTTCGCGCCGGCTTGGTGCGACTACGATTTTGACGGCCGCCCTGAGCTCTATGTCGCCAACGACTTCGGGCGCAACAATCTCTATAAGTTCGACGGCGAACGCTTTCGCGACATTGCTGCGGAAGCCGGCGTGGAGGACCTCGGGCCTGGCATGAGCGCGGCTTGGTTGGATGTCCACGGCGAAGGCAAGCCGGACCTCTATGTGACGAACATGTGGACCGCCTCGGGCCGGCGCGTCGTGCACGACCCAGAGTTCGCGCCCGTGGCTGTCAAAGGACTGACAGAGCCCTACCGACGCCACACGAAGGGTAACTCGCTCTACCGGAATCGCGGCGACGGCTCTTTCGAAGAAACACATCAGGCGGAAATGGGCCGCTGGGCGTGGTCCGGAGATGGACTCGACTTCGATCTAGACGGCGCGCCGGAGATTCTCGTGGCCTCTGGAATGTTGACGGAGCCCTCGGGCGAAGACAAACCGGACCTGATGAGCTTTTTCTGGCGGCAAGTCGTCGCCGAAACCTCATTCGAGGCCGCGCCGTCGACCGGCTACCAAGAAGGATGGAACGCGCTCAATCAGTTCGTGCGGGAGGGCTACTCCTGGAATGGCTTCGAGCCGAATGTGCTGTACCGCTTTTCGGATGACCGAGCTTTGGATGTATCGGGAGTTTCCGGTCTCGATGTCGCTTTGGATACGCGTTCCTTTGCCGCAACGGATCTCGACGGCGACGGGCGGCTCGATCTGTTGCTGAAGAACCGCCTTGGCCCGCAAGTGCAGGCCTTCATCAACGAATCGGCCGCCGAGCGGCATGTCATCGTGGTCGAGCTCGAGGGAACGAAGTCAAACCGCGACGCGATCGGCGCCTGGGTGGTCGCGGAGCACGCGGGCGGACGCGCCTCGGCCGGGGTCTTCGCCGGCTCGGGCTATCTCTGCCAACACACGAAGCGCCTCCATCTGGGCCTGGGCGAGTCTCGTCGCGCCTCCAAGCTCACCATCCGCTGGCCGTCCGGTGCGATTGAAACCCTCGAGAACCTACCTGCCGAGCATCGCTACCGTGTCGTCGAAGGCCAAGGCGTCACGGAGCGGACAGCACTAACTGCGCGGCGCTCATCTCCAGCGCCGAAGGCGTTCAAATCCCGCAATGACGCAGCGAGACGACTTGGCTGCTCATCCCGTGCCGTTGCCGGAGAAGCGGCCCGGCCCTGGCTTTGTCACTATCACGGCAGACGACGACGCGACGAGGCAGGCCTGGTATGCGCTTTTCCAGCGCTACTTGCTTGATTTCCGCGGACCGCTCGAGTTGCCCCTCACGCTGCTCGTCGACGATCGATCCCGTGCGCACAAGGTCTATTTCAAACCGCCAAACAACACGCAAAAAGAGCAGGACCTTGCGGACCTCGCCGCTCGCAATCGGGTCGCGCTCGCTCTGCCCTTCCTGGGCACTGCTCTGCGTCCGTTCGCGCGCAGCTACTTCCGTCACGGTGCAGCGTTCTACCAGGCCGGCTTTCCCGACCAGGCGCTGCCCTACCTCCGCGAGACGTTGAGCGAGAACCCTGACAACTTCAAGGCCCTGCTCGCCATCGGCCAAATCCATCTCGCCGCAGGCCGCCCCGGCGAAGCGCGGCCATTCGTCGAACGCGCCGTCGCCCTGCGGCCCGCCTCACCGGAAGCGCTGAATAATTTGGGCGGTCTCGAGCTTGCGGAAGATCAGCCCGCGCGCGCAGCAGCAGCATTCGAGAAGGCGCTCGAGGCGGAACCCGATCTGGCTTATGCGCTCGCGAACGCGGGCACGGCCTATTCGCATTTGGGTAAGCTCGACCAAGCCGAGCGTGCGTTGCGTCGCGCCGTCGAGCTCGAACCCAAGGACGCCGATGCGCTCGACCAACTCGGCCTCGTGCTCGCCCGCCAAGACCGCCTAGACGAGGCCAAGCCGTTGTTTGAGCGGGCGATCGAGGCCCAGCGCAATCATGTCTCCGCCATTTCAAACCTCGCAGTCCTTTTTCTGAAGCAGAGCAAGCCTAACGAGGCGATCGCTGCATTGCGCTATGGCATCCGCGTGGCGCCCGGGGACGAGCGCCTGTATCTCAACCTCGCCAAGGTGTATGTTCAAGGGGGAGACCGCGAACGAGCCCGCGACGTCATGCAGCAGTTGCTTCAACAGCGGCCTGACAGCGAGATGGCGCGGAACGCCTTGCGGGAGCTCGCCCTGCCATGAAGCGCTGGATTTGGATCTCCGCCGCCCTCGCCGTCGCCGCCCCGGCCGCGCTCGACGGTCCTGAGCTCACAAGCCGCGTCCTCTCCATCGGCGAGCGCTCATCCGAGCGCTTGCAGCCAGACGGACGCATCGCCCCCGGCCAACCTCCACTGCTGATGTTTCGCTACCTCGACGGCAAGCGCCGTCACCGCTTCGGCGACCTCGATCTGGTGATGGACGATGCGGGCCATTAGCATCCTAGCCCTGCTCTGCACCGGTCCACTGCTCGCCCAGAACACCGTCGAGCGTGGCGTCGATCTGTTTGCGCGTGGAGAATACGCCCAAGCGGAAAAGGCTTTCGCCGATCTGTCCTCTCCACGCGCTAAAGCGTTTCTTGCAATGACGCGCGCTGCGCTTGGCCGTTGTGCAGATGTAGAACAGCACCTTTCTGTCGCATATCGATCTGCGGCGCTCCAGCCGGCCGACCGCCGGCTCGCCGGGTTGGCGCTCGCGCGCTGCTCCACCGCCGCCCAACGCTTCGCCGATTCCGCGCGAACGCTCTACGCCTTGCAGGAACAGTTTCCCGACGACGCCGACATCCTCTACGAGACAGCACGCCTGCACCTGAAAGCCTTCAACGGATCGGTCGAGCAGATGTTCCAGCACGCACCGGCGTCCTATCGCGTCAACCAGCTCTCCGCGGAGATCTTCGAAATCCAAGGACGCGCCTCCGAAGCCGTCGCTGAGTACCGCAAGGCTCTCGAGAAAGCGCCGCCACGCACCCTCAACCTGCACTATCGGCTCGGCCGCGCGCTGCTGATGGAATCGCATGAGCCGGCTGCGCTCGAAGCCGCGCGCAAGGAGTTCGAGGCGGAGCTCGCGCTCAATCCGAATGATCCGGTCGCGGAGTATCAGGTCGCACAGATCCTGCAAGTCCAGCAGAAGCCGGACCAAGCAGCCACGAGGCTCGAGCGCGCAATTGAGCTCGACCCTAATTTCGCCGAAGCGCTCATTGCCTTATCACGCAATAAGCTCGACCGCAACGATGCCGCCGGGGCGATCGCGCTACTGGAAAAAGCCGTCGCTCTGGCTCCCAAGAGCGAGTCAGCGCACTACAGCCTGATGATTGCCTACCGGAACGCCGGGCGCCGAGACGACGCGAAGCGGATGCAACAGCGTCTCGACGCGCTTCAGAACGCGGATGGCGGCGAGTTCAACCAGTTCTTGCAACGCATCGGTGAGGCTCCCCAGCCGTGATCCGGTTCGCGATCCTGCTACTTGTTTCAGTCGGACTCTGCCCCTCGGCCGAGGCGCCTCGCTTTGTCAATATCGCCAAGGCGTCGGGTCTAGACGCCGTCATCCCCAACGGAGGCGACGAATCCAAGACGTGGATTCTCGAGACCACCGGTTCAGGCGCCGCTTGGGTCGACTTTGACAACGACGGCGACCTCGACGCATTCCTCGTGTCCGGCGAAGGCGGCTCCAACCGGATGTACCGTAACCTCGGCAGTGGACGCTTCGAGGACGCAACTCGTGAGCTTCGGCTCGAGAGCGAAGGCTGGGGGCAGGGCGTGTGCGCCGGCGATTACGACAACGACGGATATACGGACCTGTTTGTCACGTATTGGGGCGCCAACCGGTTGTATCGAAACATCGCGGGACGACGCTTTGATAACGTAGCGCCGAAGGCGGGCCTCATCCAGCCGGACACGCGCTACAACACCGGCTGCGCTTTCCTCGACTACGATCGCGACGGCGACCTCGACCTGTTCGTCGCCAACTACCTCGTCTTCGACTTCGAGACAACTCCGAAACCCGGCGACAACCCCTATTGCTTCTACCGCAACGCTCCAGCAGCCTGCGGTCCGCGCGGCCTCCCGTTCGACCGTAACTTGCTCTACCGCAACGAGGGCAACGGCCGCTTCCTGGATGTCTCCGACGAAAGCGGCATTTCACGACCGCGCCGCAACTACGCCCTGGGCGCCGTGACCGGAGATTTCGATGGCGACGGCTGGACGGATCTCTACGTCGCCTGCGATCGCACGCCTTCGATTCTCTACATCAACCAGCAGGATGGAACGTTCGAAGACGAGGCGATGTTCCGCGGCGCCGCACTCGACGAGAACGGCCAAGCTCTCTCCGGCATGGGCGTCGCCGTCAGCGACTTCGATGGCAATGGCTCGTTCGACATCTTTCGGACAAACTTCTCCGACGAACGCTCCACTCTCTATCGCAACCGCGGTGAAGGCGACTTCGACGAAGCCACCGTCCAAGCGGGCATGGGACGCAACACGCGTTACGTCGGCTGGGGTGCAGGCTTCTTCGACTACGACCTGGACGGCCTCGAAGACCTGATGCTGGTCAATGGCCACGTCTTCCCCGAGGTTGATCGCCTGGACACCGACATCCGCTTTCGCCAAAATGCCATCCTCTACCACAACCTCGGCGGCGGCGAGTTCGCCGACATCTCGCGCGAAGCCGGTCCGGCGTTCGCGGAACTGCATGCCGCCCGTGGCGCGGCCTTTGGCGACATGGATGGGGATGGCGCGATCGAAATCCTGGTGAACAACCAAAACGAAGCGCCTTCGCTGTTCGACCGGCAGACGCAGTCCGCTGGGTCATGGATCACGTTGCAACTCGAAGGCACGACCTCAAACCGGAGCGCTATCGGCGCACGCGTCACACTAAGGGCCGATGGAACCCGCCAAGTGCGCGAAGTCCGCTCCGGCGGCAGCTACCTTTCTCAAAGCGATCTTCGGCTGCACTTCGGGCTCGGTAACGCCGGCGGCATCCAAAGGATCGAAATCCAGTGGCCCAGCGGCGCCGTGCAAATCCTCGAGGGGCTCGAATCGAATCGGGCACATCACATACGCGAGCCTGTCTCTGCTCGCTAGCGCAGCCGAACGTACGCAAAAGAACGAACGCACGTCTCTGATACCATCGTCGCTATCTCTATGGCATCACCACGCAAGGCGATCATCACCGGCATCACGGGCCAGGATGGCAGCTATCTAGCGGAGCTTTTGCTGGAGAAGGGCTATGAGGTCCACGGAATCGTGCGACGCGTGGCTCTGGAAGACACGGCGCATCGCCTCACCCGGCTTCGCCATATCAAAGACCGCATCGTTCTTCATGCCGCCAGCCTAGAGAGCTATCCCAGCCTATTCAGCATCTTCGCTAAAACGTCTTTCGACGAATGCTATCACCTGGCGGCGCAAAGCTTTGTAGCGGAGAGTTTCCGAGACGGGTTTTCCACAATGAACACCAACGTCAACGGAACCCACTATATCCTGGCTGCTGTTCACGACACGCAACCGGAGTGCAAGATCTACTTTGCAGGATCCAGCGAGATGTTTGGAAAGGCAAGGGCGCCGCAGTCGGAATTAACGCCCTTTCACCCGCGCAACCCCTATGGGATCAGCAAGGTGACCGGATTCCATCTCTGCCGGAATTATCGCGAGGCGCATGGACTTTTTTGTGCGACTGGAATCACGTTCAACCATGAGAGTCCACGTAGGGGATTTGAGTTTGTGACCCGGAAAATCTCAAGCGGCGTTGCGGCAATCAAACTGGGGCGGGCAACGGAGTTGCGGCTCGGCAACTTGGACGCACAAAGGGATTGGGGCCATGCGGCGGACTATACTCGCGCGATGCACATGATGCTGCAGCAGGACCAACCCGATGATTATGTGATCGCGACGGGAGAGTCACATTCTGTCCGAGAGTTCTGCGATGCCGCTTTCTCCCATGTCGGGCTCAATTACGAAGATTACGTCGTCGTAGATAAACGCTTTTACAGGCCCGCGGAGGTCGACCTGCTTCTCGGCGACGCGACGAAGGCGCGCGAAACCCTGGGATGGAAACCGACCCATACCTTCGGAGAGATCGTCGCCGAAATGGTCGATGCAGACCTGAACCAAGCAGCCGCCGCTTGAGTGTTGTCCAAGCGAACGGCGCTCTGCAAGACTGTGGTTTGCGGCGAGGCTCATGCTTCCTCGTGCGTTTGGGAGTTTGTGGATGCAGCAAGACTCGTTCTCCGCTCCGCCTGACGAGTTGTCGGTCTCCATCGATCGCGCCGTCAAGCGCTCGGCTGCCCTTTTGTCGTCGCGCGCCGCCGCGCAGGCGCCGCAGACGGCGCAACTCGGCCTGGACTATTCCGGCGTGGATGCGGCGGAGTCGAAGGTGCGCGAGGCGCTGGATGGTCTCAAGCGCCCATTGCCGCAACCGCCCACGCTGCGCGGAAAGCTCGGCCAAGCCGTCATTGGCGCGATGCGCAAGGCGCTCTGGTGGCAAACCCATCTAATCGAGCGTGCGCTCGATGCCTTCGCGTCCAGCAGCATTGCACAGCGCCGGCTGGTCGAGCAGAGCGCCTCTTACGTGATCAACCTCGATCGCCGCTTACTGCGGCTGGAATCCGCTTATATCAGCCAGCGTTCCACGCTACAGGAAGAGTTGCGGGCGGAAACGCTAAACCTGAGCGCCGCTGTCGAACAGATGCGCGCGGAGATCGCGGAATTGCAGAAGCTCCATCGCTAGAGGCCCAGCGCTTGGCGCAGCGCGGCGCCACTCGCTGCGATACGCAGCTTGTCGGCCAACCCGAGCGTCGCCATCCGCGCAGCGCTCGCTGCATCGGGAGCCCACACCCAGTCGGCCTCGCGCCGTGTCTGTTCATCCACCCAGTCCGCGAACAGGAAGCGCACGGACTCGAAGCGCTCATCGGCATCGCAACGCTCCAACGCGACTTTCCACTCGTCCCGTGCAGGGTCGGTCGCCACGATCACATGCCGCTCGTCCGAGCGCCGGTATGGAGCAGGATGAGCCGATTGATACAAGCCTTCGAGCTGTTCGACAGCGGCCGAGAGCGACACTGGGCGGATCGCCTCGCACGCTTGCCGCCCCAAGCGCTCGGCCAAGGCTCGGTCGCCGGCCAAGCGATCCAGAACCGTTGCGAGCTCCACCGCCGAACCAGGCTCGAATAGCAACCCCGTTTCGCCGTGGTGAACGAGCTCAGGGATTCCGCCCGTCCTCGATGCGACGACGGCTGTCTCACCCGCGAAGGCTTCGTAGATCGTCACCGGGGAATTTTCGGGCCAAATCGATGGCACGACCAACACATCTAGGGATTCGTGCAACTGACGAACCTCCCGGTTGTCGAGCTTCCCCGCGAACCGGACCGTCCCCTCCAAGCCTTCTTCTCGCACTCGCTTTTCGAGATCATCCTGCAAGTAGCCCTCGCCTGCGATCACCACGTCGAGCTCGCGCCGCCGCCGGGCGAGCGCCACGGCCTCAATTAGCACCGCAACGCCCTTGTGGTCGCCTAGGTAGCCTGCAAAGCCCACCTTCAATCGCGCTCCTTCCGCTCGGTCCGCGTTGGGCCGAAAACTCTCATGTGCAACGCCGTAGGGAATGACCGAAAACCTTTCGACGGGAAATCCGGCGCGCACATAAGCGCAGGCGAGGTAGTAGCTCGGCGAGATGAATCCGTCGGCCAGCATCGTCTGATGGCGAACAAAATCGCGCCGCAGACGCATCGGGTAGGTACGCCCCTCTCGATCCGAGACAGTCGGAAAGCAACCCGAGCAGCGCGTGAAGTCCGTGCAGACGGCGCCGTTCGGACGCAGCAGAGTGTTCTTGAAGCAGAACCCCCAGTGGTCGTGCAAAGTCGTAAGGCACAGCACTCCCCGCCTGCGCACGACGGACAGCATACCCATCGAAAGACCGATCAGGTTGTGCATATGCACAACGTCTGGGCAAAAAGCGTCGAGCACCTTTTCGAAATGCGTGTTGACCTGCGGATCAAAGAAGCTGTCGACCTTCAGATCGAAGTCCGCCTGATCGAGCCCCACGCGCCACACGGGCAACCCTTCGTAGATCTCCTGCGTCAGCGACCCACGACCCCGTGGATGGTCAATCGCGCCGGCGAACACACCCACAGCGTGCCCTTTGGCGTGCAACCGTGCGGCGTGTTCGTGCGCGATCAACTCCGCGCCGCCCACAAAGGCCGGCGGATAGTAGCTCGTGCAATAGAGGATTCTCAAGCTACAATTCCACCAGCCGCGGCCGGTCTCACCGCGGCGGCAAGCTGTTCATAGGTCGCCTGCGCCGACTGGCGAATCTCCAGATCCCCTATGCGCCGGTCCGGCCGAAAATAGGCGATCGCCAATCCGCCCCACATCTCCCCATCGACCGGACCGCCGTCTTGGATGATCCTGCCGGGGACGAAATCCAGATCAACAAAGTGGCAGTAGGGCGAGCTTGCCCAAGGCGCCGTCAACATCCCCTGCCGGCAGGCGGGATTGAAGCTGTCGTGCAACACGACGATCATCGGCCGGACCGGACGATACGTCAGCACGGAACAGATGTCCCGCCGTACGCCTTCCTCCGAGTGGTCGGCGTCGATCAAAATCAGCTCCACCGGCAACCCGGCGCGGCTCAACTTGGCCAGCAACTCCGGCGCCACGCGCGTGGAAGGCCCGATCAAATACGACACGTTCGGCCGTCGACCGCAGCGCTCGGGCGTGGCCGGGTCGATGTCCACGGAAATCACCGAGCGCGAGAACTGCGAAATCAGGGAGAGGCTGCCGCCCCAGTAAGAGCCAATCTCGACGGTCAACGCAGGCCGAACCCGCGCCAGCAAGCCCGTCAGGGCCAAGCGCTCGCTGTCAGTCATCTGCCACTTTTCCGTCAGGCAGCCAGGGTAAAGTGTGCGCTCCCAAACCGACTGTGGCGTCTGGGCAACATGCTCTTGCTGGCTGGTGTTCTCGTTCTCGGCCAGCGCATCGACGATCCGCTCGGCGTACCCTCGCCAATCGTCGATTGGGCGGGCAGCAGCCTGTTCGGCAAGAGCCCTGTAGAGTTCCGCGTCCGTCGCCAACCGCTCCATTGCACGCGCGATCGCAGCGGGGTCGCGCACGTCCACGGTCAAGCAACCTCCGCCCGAGGCCAGTTCTTCCATTACGCCTTCATCGGCACAAATGCAGGGCCGAGCATGCCACAAGCTCTCGAGAATGGGAAGGCCGAAGCCCTCGATCTCTGACGGATAGACCGTAAAGTCTGAGCTCAGGTAGAGCTCATGCAAGGTCGCGTCATCAACCACACCCCGCCATTGCAAGCCTTCACCATCTGCAGCAGCACGCTCCACCATCTCGGCGATCTCATGCGCCCCGTCGTAGTGATTTCCAACCAGCGTCAACCGCCAGTCGATCTGTGGGGCCTCGCGCCGCAATTTAGCGAACGCTTCGAGCAAGCGACGGTGATTCTTGCGCGGCTCGAGCGTAGAGACGCAAAGCATCTCGACTTTGCTCCCCTCACGCGGCCGCACTTCCTTGTTGCGGGCTCCGCCGGCAAACTCGCCGGGCAGCAGCACCGGCTCAACTTTCGCCGGCGTGATCCCATTGCGCTTCCAGTGCTCGAGCAACGAGTCCGCCGAATGCTGGGAGATGGCCAGCACGATGTCGGCGTCGGCCAACGCAGTCATGTAGTCGCCATGATTCTGCGAAATCTTCAGGCTGCACAACTCCGGGCGTAGCGTGGCGATGGCGTCGTAGAAGATTGCGGCCAAGCGCAACCCGCGCGCGTCCGCATAGGCGCGGATGCGGCCAAGCTCGTCACCCAACACGATCTCGGGCAGCAGCAAGACCGCACCCCGCAAGTCGCCGCCTAGTGCATCGAGATCGCCCTGCGCGGCCGCGATCGAGCTGTCTTGTGCGATGGGCCCGTTGTATCCGCCGAGAGTGCGAAGCTGCTCACGCGAGGGCAACGCGTACTCTCCGCCAGCTGAATCCCATCGAACAAAGATGGTCCGCTGCTCGAGCTCTTGCAAGGAGCGCCCAAGCCTACGTGTCACACGCACCACGCCCGTATTGGCTTTGTCGGCCAGAGCATTGTTGGCATGGATCACGAACAAACGTTGGGCCGCGCCGCGCCTGCGAACCCCAAGGAGCAGTTTCTCGAGACGCTCTGTGTGCGCTTCCCAAGTAAACCTTCGCTTGAATACCGCATCGGCCTGCTCGATCTCCGCCCGAGGGTACTCGGAGCCGCCCAGCACTGCCGCCGCCTTGTCGGCCATTTCGTCCAGGTCTTCGCACAGACGCCACGAGTGCGAGGCGACCTCCGGGTGCGCACCCAGATGGAAAACCAGACAGGGACGCTGCAGCCACTGCGCCTCCGCAAGCGGCAGATTGAAGCCTTCCCACAGCGAAACCTGGACGTTCAAATCGACGAGCCGCATGATCTCGTGCAGCTCGTCGTCATCGGGCGATCCCACTCCGTGAACACGCGCGGCCAACGCAGGCGGCGCGCCCAAGTGCTCCGGCGGCGCGAGTGCGACCAAATCCGCCTGCACACCCCGCTGGGCCAACTTTTCGATCAGATCGAGCGCCGCGCCGGAATTCTTGTAACAGCCCGGCTCCCAACGGCCAAGGTTCAGTACCAACGCGCCGCCCTTTGCCCTGTAGCTCACGAACCGTACGGAGAGCTTCTCCCGACTGCTTTGCCCCGACCTGCGGACCTTGCCACAACGGGAAGTCGAGATGGTCCGCCCCGGGGTAGATCGTCGTGACCGGAACCTGCTCGTTCGAATCCGGCCGGCTTTGTGTCGTGGCCAGAAAGTCGCTGATGGGCACAATGGCGCTCGCCTGTGGAAGGTAACGACGCCTGAGCGCGCGGATCTTTTCGAGCGTTTGCCGAACAGTCTCCGGATGCCCTTCGGTCGGGGTCACGCCTACGTCACTGAAGACCGCGGGCACGCCCTTGGCTTGTAGTACGGCTATAGCCTTGTAGAATGGCCAGCCGCCCAAGAATGCTACGTCTGGCGGACCGCTTTCGCCGAAAAGGACGTCCCACTCGCGATCGAGCCAATCCGCCGTGTGGTCGTCCAAGTTTGCGTAGGCGCAATCGGACGGAGCCTGAATCGTACGTGACGCGAAAGTCCGTAAGACATCCTCGTCGTAGGATTGCGCGGCCATCCACACTTGATGTCCGCGTGCGGCCAAACCGCGGCCGGCGAGCATGAAGTGGCGATCAGCGCCGAATCGAAAAAGGAATCGCTCGTGGCAAATCAGGATCTTCATTTGAGTCAAAGTCCTGCTCGGCCTTACGGGCGTGGTGGGCGAGCAAAGCGGAAACGCTTCGGGTGCGGCTTTCGAATTTCCTATATGTTGGCACACCGAACCGCGGAATGCCGATCCCACTAAACGTAAAATTGTCTAAAAAAACGCACTTCATGGACGGGCGTTCTGAACCGCATCCGACTCACCGTTTGCGGTCAGGCGCCGGGTCTGCATTCCTCTTGGGCATCCAGGCTCGCAGCGCCTCTACGACGTCCGGGTGCGACTCGGCCACGTTGTTCCACTCGTTCGGATCGCGCTCGTGGTCGTAAAGCTCTTCGCTCCCATCGGCGTAGCGAATATAGCGCCAGCGTTCCGTCCGCACAGCATGGTTGCCCTTCAAATAGGTCATCACAGCCGGATCGTCCCACCGCGCGCCGGGCTCGCGTAGCAACGGCGCAAGGCTGCGGCCGTCCAGGTCTCGCCGGGCCGGCAGACCCGCCAACTCGACCAACGTCGGATACAGATCCAGCAGCGAGACAGGCCGATCCACACGCGTGCCGGGTTTGGTCACACCAGGGGCCGCCACAACCAATGGCACATGCGTGGTCCGCTCCCACAGCGCAAACTTCTCCCAGTGCTGCTTCTCGCCCAGGTGGTAGCCATGGTCGGACCACACGACGATGATCGTATTTTCGGCGTGAGGGGAAGCCGCAAGCGCTGTGAGCACGCGGCCAAGCTGGTGGTCGGCGTACGAGCAGGAAGCCTGATAGGCCTGCACGGACTCGCGCCAGGTACCCGGGCGCCGACTCTCGCCAGCCATCATCGCGTCCCAGAAGCGGCGGTTGAGGCCCCACAGTTTCATGCCGCCCGGCGGAATGTCGTCGAGGTCATTCTCAAACAACACCGGCATGCGCAACTGGTCGAGCGGATATTGGGCAAAGTACCGCGGGGGCGCGTGGAAGGGCATGTGCGGCCGAAACAGCCCCAGCGCAAGGAAAAACGGACGCTCGCGCGGCTCGGCGAGAAACCGGACTGCATATTCGGCCGCCCGAGCATCCGGGGTCCAACTCTCCTCCTCCGGCCAAGCGCCCCAATCGTAATTTGGGCTCGCGACCTCGGGCACGCCATTGAGTTTCCGCACGGGCATCAGATCGAGCTGCATCTTCTCGAAGCGGTGGAACGAGCGGTCGTCGTGGAAGGCGGAGTTGTCGTGATGATGGAAGATCTTGCCCGCGCCCTCCACACGATATCCCTGCTCGAGGAAGTAGCGTGGCAGCGTGACCACGTTCGGAAAAGCGGCCTTCCAATCGGAGCGATTGCCGTAAATTCCCGTATTCGCCGCCGCCTTGCCCAAGAGCAACGCCGCACGTGAGGGATTACAGGCGGGCGATGCCGTATAGGCCCGTGTGAAATGGGTTGCGCGCGCCGCCAACGCTTCCAGATTCGGCATGTGCAAGGGAGAATCTTCAGCCAGCGCCCAGTCGTTCAAATCATCAAACGCAACAAAGAGCACGTTCGGATGCTGCGGACCGGCAACAGGGAATGTCTCATCCGTGCCCGTCACGAGGCTAGTCAGCTCGCCCGGCTTGGCGAACGCTGCGCGCCCGTCGAGCTCCTGCAGGCGAAAGCGCACGCTGACGATGTACGGCTGCTCGCCCTCGCTCCAATGGCCGTAGGTAGTCGTCACGAAGGTCCCATCGGGCAGCAACTCGAGACCGGGGTAAGCCGTATCGGCGCCCTTGGTGTTGTCCATCAGGCGGACGCGGTACTGTCCTTCGCGCCCCGCGATGAGATCGTCGAACGTGCCGACCCAGCCGACCCAGTCGCCGCGTGTCGGGCTGTTGGCGACGCCGTTGTCGCGAAAGGTGACAAACAAGCGGCCGTCCGGCCCGTAGCGCGCTACGTGGCGGTCGCCCGTCAGCGCCAACGGCAACGGACGCGGTTCGCTCCAAGTGCGGCCTTCGTCGTCGGAGGTGATCAGAAAGGATGGCAGCGTCCGACTGTTCTCGCGCAACAACACGGCGATACGGCGCCCGTCGGGCGAGCGCAGCGCCCCCGGTTCGCACAGATGCGCCAGAGCATGTTGCGCCACCACTTCCGGATCGGACCAAGTCAGCCCGCCATCGTGCGTGACGGTCTTGTACACCCGGAAGCGCTTGCCCTCGGGCGCTTCGGCAGGTTCGCGCAACCAACGCCCGTCATCGTGGAACAGCGCCATGTAGGAGCCGTCGCCGAGATCGACCACCGAGCTCATCGCCACGATGCCGCCGAACGGGCGCGACGGCCCACGCATGGGCTCGAGCGGTCCCCAACTCGCCCCGTCGTCCTCGGAGTACGCGATGCGAATCTGTCCCGGCGCACCGGAAAACAGCAGGATGCGTGCGCGGCCACGCCGATCGATCAGGCGAAACAGCGTCGGGGTCTCGCGCGAGGTCTCCCAGTTGGCCGGCGTCGGCAGCCGCTCGCTCCAGCTTCGGCCGCCATCGAGGCTGCGCTTGTAGACGATGCCGCCCTTGCCGTGGCCTTTGGGATAGACGACCAGCATCGTACGGGCGTCGGGCAACAACAGCGTCGAGGGATGCCCCAGGTACTGGCCCGGTTCTCGGTCGACCACAGTCTGCCGATGGCGCTCGAGCGCGACATCCACGATCGGCAGGCCGTGCGAACCCGACACATCTGCGTGAAGAAGAGCGCAGAAAACCAGCGGCAGCAGCGAGCGCATCGCCCCCCACTATAGCCGGTCGATTGCTAATCTCAAGAACAGCATGATCGAACGAATCTCACCCGAAGAAGCCAAGGAAAAGCTCGAATCCGACGAAGGATACGTCTACATCGACGTGCGCGACGTCTCCGAGTTCGAGCAAGGGCATCCCGAGGGCGCAGTAAACATCCCTGTGCTCGAGCGTGGCCTGATGGGCATGACGCCGAACCACCATTTTGTCGCTGTTTGCGAGGCGAACTATACGAAGGACCAGAAGATCATCACCGGTTGCCTGCGTGGCGGGCGGTCCCTGCGCGCGGCCGAGATGCTCATCAGCGCAGGCTTCACCGCGGTCATCGACATGCGGGGCGGTTTCGATGGCGAGATGGGGCCGGGCGGGATCGGCTACGAAGGCTGGTCGAGACGAGGGCTCCCCGTGAGCACCGAGCCGAAACCCGGCGCGCGCTACGAAGAGCTCAAGAACAAAGCTTAGAGCAGACGCCGGCGGCTAGCTATGGCCGGCGGTCGCTCCATCCAAAACCCAATCCACCTGACCTTTCAGGAACGGCGCTCCGAAGTAGTCTGAGGCGCCTTCCTGCATGGTCGCGTGCCACTCCTCCTGGTTGGGGTGACTGCTGACGCGCACAATCCGGGCCAGCGCCAACCGGCTGCGAATCGCGTGTACCAGCGGCGTCGCCGCCGCACCAGCCGGCACGCAGATTACGCTAGGCCGGATCGAATCGAGCTTGTCGAGATATTGCGCCGCTGCGGCGCCTGGGATGGTCACGATCTCGAATTTGTCGGCCGAAACGACGTCCGCCAATTGCGAAGCCGTCTCCTCCTCGAGACCGAGCAACAAAACACGTTGCGACATGAGTGCGCACCTCCGCCCGCGTCTATGACCGCGGACCGTAAACCGATACTCCTGGGGGGAGGTCTACAGGGACGAGCGGAAGCCGCCAACTTGGCCGGGTTCGCGACTTCTGAGGTCATCTTATGCACAGTTTGGTTTTGGCGCCAATAGCCCATTAGTTTCTCTGGGAAAAAATTGGGATTATCCGGCCATCCCCATGCGGGCCCTATGATGGGAGACATGAGCGGCGTTTTCGACGACGTGGACCGCACCCTGACCATCGAGGGCGTAACCCTGCACCTCGCCCACCCGGACGAATTGCCCATACGCTGGGTCGGCCAGCAGGAAATGCTGCGCCAGTTACAAGCCGCCTGGCTCACCGTCCACCCGGAAGACGTCCCAATGACGCCACGGCTCCTCGGCAAACCCGGTGTTGGCAAGACCACGCTCGCCTATGCGGCGGCCAAGAGCCTCAATCGAGACGTCTACATCATGCAAGCCACGATGGACACGCGGCCGGAAGATCTGCTCGTCACACCCGTGGTCGAAGCCGAGGGACGGCTGCGCTATGTCGCCAGCGGACTCGTGACCGCCATGGTGCAAGGCGGCGTTGCCATTCTCGACGAAGGCAATCGCATGAGCGAGAAGAGTTGGGCGTCGCTTGCGCCGTTGCTCGACGCGCGACGCTACGTCGAGTCGATCGTCGCGGGCGTCAAGATCCACGCCCATCGTGACTTCCGCATGGTCGCAACGATGAATGATGATTCTTCGACCTTCGATCTGCCGGAGTACATCCACTCACGCCTGCAGCCGCAGATCTTCGTCGACTTCCCCGAGGCGGAGGAGGAGAAAGCCATCCTCAAGGAGAATCTGCCTTTCGCCGATGACGAAGTGCTCGACTACGTGGTGAATTTCCTGCAGGCGGCGCACGCGGCGGACGAGCGCTACTCCGCGAGAGATGGAATCAACCTAGCCCGGTTTGCCCTGAAGCTGATGGAAGTCTCGCCGGAGACATCGCGCGAGCGCGCGCTGCAAACGGCGCTTGCACAGACATTGGGTCGAGAAGCGCTGCGCTATACGATGATTTGACCTGGCGCCGAGTGCGGCTTACCCACCCTACTGCGCCTGGACCTGGGCAACCTCAAACCGCCCATCCTGGCGCAACAAATTCACCACGCCTTCGTCGCCAATCAAGTGGCCCGCGCCGACCACGACGAAGTAGGTTCCGCCCTGCTCGATCATTCCCGCGACCTTCTGCTCCATCGCGTGGTTGCGGTCCGTGAACATTGCCTTGTGAATCGGCTCGAGCTCCCTGTCGTTGCTCTGGCCCATGTCGAGCATCAGCTCTTCGAGCTCCGCGACATCGCCGTTGCGCCAAGCCGACATCAACGCATCGACCTTGTCCGTCACGTCATCCAACTCTCGGATCGAATAGACCACGAACTTCGTCTGCAACTCTGGCGAGAAGCTCGCCAGCATGTTTAGCTGGAAGTCCGCCGACTCGAGCTCGACCACTTCCTTGCCCGATTCTTTCGCTTGCTTCAAGAAGTGCCGGTCGAGCCCTAACTCGAAGTTGTACCCCTGCCGCTGGTACTCCATGATGGCCAGCGTCATCGCGGCAAGCCAGGGCTTCATGATGTTGAGCGCCGCGAAGGGCAACCCACGCTCGGTGCAGAACGTCTTGAGGGCCTTGAGCTCTTCGGCTGGCAGGGAATCGGCGAGCGTGGTGCCATCGAAGTTCACGCCCAGCTTCATCGTCTTCGCTGAGATGGCTTGCTGGTCGACGGCGTTCATGTTCACCTCAACCACCAGCTTGTCCGCCGACTTGTACGCCTGCTCGATTGCAGAGTTCAGTGGATACATATCCTCTTTCGCCGTATGCACCGAGCCGAACAAGTATGCCTTGCCACGCTCTCCCTTGGCTTCCCACAGCAGCAGCTTCTGTTCGGCGGGAAGCAGAGAAGCGGTGGCTGCAACGAGCAGCGAAACGCCGAGGGCGCGCCGCGCGATACGGCGAGAAATTGCAAAGGGCATCCCCTTCATCTTGACCGGCGGATGCCAGATTCGCGAGTAGGAATTCGCCTGAGGCGCGCTACGATGGTGCGGAATGCGACGCCGAGATTTCCTCGCCATCACCGCCGCCTCCGCCGCGGCATGCACTTCTCAGGAGCCTGAAGCCGACAATCGCCCGAATATCATCTTCGTGCTCGTCGACGATCTCCGCTGGGACGAGATTGGCTGCATGGGCCATCCCATCGTCAAAACGCCCTCGATCGACCGCATCGCCGCCGAAGGCGCGCTTTTCGAGAACGCCTTCCATACCACCCCGTTGTGCTCGCCCGCGCGCGCTTGCTTCCTCACCGGTCAATACGCCCACACCAACGGCATCATCGACAACACGGCTCGCGACGACCAAAGCCACCAGCTCCGCACCTGGCCTCGCATGCTGCACGACGCCGGTTACGAGACCGCCTATGTCGGCAAATGGCACATGGGCAACGACGATTCCCCGCGACCGGGCTTTGACCAATGGGTCAGCTTCCCCGGCCAGGGAACCTACCACGACCCCACCATCAACGAAAACGGCGAGCTCAAGACCGTCAAGGGCTACACCACGGACATCTTCACCGACTACTCCGTCGATTTCATCGAAAAGTCGCGCGATAAGCCCTTCTGCCTCTACTTGGCGCACAAAGCTCTGCACCCGGAGATCCAGCAGGCCGACGACGGATCGCTCACCGGCACGCACGACTTCATCCCGGCCGACCGCCACAAGGACCTCTACGCCGGCGCCGAGATTCCCCGCCGGCCCAACTATGGCAAGCCGCCCAAGGGCAAGCCCGCGCTTGAGCGCAAGATCGGCGACCTGCCGCAACTCGGTCTCGACACCGTGACCGACGACGAGACCATTCGCAACCGCTGGCGCGAGCTCGCCGCGGTGGAAGACGGCATCGGCCGCCTGTTTGACGCGCTCGAGAAGGCCGGCAAGCTCGACAACACGATGTTCGTCTTCGCCGGCGACAACGGCTACTTCTACGGCGAGCACGGCCTCAGCGTCGAGCGCCGGCTTGCGTACGAGGAGTCGATCCGGATGCCGCTGCTGATGCGCTTTCCGAAGGCGATTCCGGCCGGCGAAAAGATCGACGAAATGGTGCTCGGCATCGACATCGCGCCCACGATGCTCGAGCTAGCCGATCAGCCCATCCCAACCGACATCGAGGGCCGCTCTCTGTTGCCCCTTCTGCGCGGCGAGAAGGTCGAATGGCGTGACCGTTTCCTCATCGAGTACTACTCCGACACGGTCTTCCCGCGCATGGACCACATGGGCTACCAAGCCGTGCGCACCAAGGACTGGAAGTACATCCGCTACCGCGAGCTCGAGGGCATGGACGAGCTCTACAACCTTGCCATCGATCCGTACGAGGAAACTAACCTGATCGACGATCCGGTCGCGGAGGAACAACTCGAGAAGATGCGCACAGCTTTGAACGAGCTTGCGCCGAGCCCAGCGGCGTAGGACGCCCCTCTTTCGGCGCCGCGGGCTTTGGCTCGCGGCGCCACTTTACCGCGACGCGTAAGGCCCGTGAACGGCCTTCACGCGCATCGACTCATCCGAATCCTCGAGAATCAGCGCGCGATAGCTCGCGCCGCCCGGCTCCACGCGGATCACGATGTGCCCTTGGTCGCTCATCAAGCGGTCGAGCAGGTCGCCGATCACGTCCTTGTTCGCCTGCGACATGTTCGTCGCCAGCACGTCGCGCTCTCCCGGATAGAGCCGCTCGGAATACATACGATCCAGCACGTCGTGGCCGGGGTGGTCCGACGACCAAACCTGCAGAATCCAGAACCGCGGCTGCAGCGCCCTCACATAATCCGCGTTGGTCGAGTCGCGGTTGCCGTGATGGTTATTCGCCGCGACATCCACTGCACCGACCGCTTCCCCCACCGGCGTCTCGATGTCCTGCCACGCCGGGTATCCCGGCCGCGGCGTGCCGGGGATGTCGCCGCCGGTATAGAAGTCGAACTTGCCGTAGCGGATGCGAATCCCAAGGCTCGACATGTTTTCGTTCGGCTGATCGGACTCCGGCAGAGAGCGCCAGTCGTCCGGGAAACGGTGACGCGTCTGCTCGCCCTCGCCCGTCCAAACCTCGCCGTTGGCCATGATGTTGCGGATCTCGAAGTCGGGGTAGTCGCCTGGCGCGCGCAGCAGCTTGATCTGGTCGTTGCGCCCGGGCTGGAAGCGCTCCATGCGCTCCGGGTTCTCGCGCGCGAACGCGATGTATTCGGCCGCCGGCTCGTACTGAGTGACGTCGAAGGGCGTGGCGTAGCTCGGCCAAGCGCGGTCGAGCATTTTTCCGATCGGGAGCTGGCGGCCAAGGTCGGGGAAGCCGTTCATGTGATCGCCGTGCAGATGCGACAACAAGGCATAGTCGAGCCCCGGCTCGCGGAAGTGCGACAGCACGCGCCGGGCGTAGCGAGCAATCCAAGCGCCCGCCGGCCGCGAGGCGTCCGGCCTGGGCTTGACCCCGCGCGGCGAGCCGATCGGCCACCCGCCGTCTCCCGCATCGAACTGCAACGTCGTTCCGTCGGGCAGGATCAGCAGCGCCGCGTCTCCCCGGCCCGTATTCATGAAGTGGATGTCGAGGTTGCCCGGCTGCCATGGCGGCAAGGCGGCACCAACCTTCTGTGCGTCGAGCGGAGCAGCCGGCAAACAGGCAAGCAAACAGGCAATAAGAGTTCGAGACGTCATGGCTAAAAGCGAAAGCGGGGAGCCCTGGATAGGGCCCCCCGCCATTGTCTTCGATTGAAGGGTTGAACTAGAAGCGCCAGCGCAGACCGAACTGGATCTGGCGCGGATCGGTACGGGTACCCGTAATCCGGTTGTAGTTGCCGTTGTTCATCACGCCTTGCGGATCACCGAAATTCACGGTGTTCGGGAAGTTGAACATCTCCGCGCGGAACTCCATCGAGTGCCGCTCGTTGATGGGGAACCTCTTCTGGATCGCAAGGTCATAGCTGTGAATGCCGGGTGAATCAGTGATGTAGGCCCCAGCCGTGCCGAACGTATAGGGCGCGGAGTCTGGAACGCATCCGCGTTGAACCACCCGTCAACGCCCTTGGGACCGGCGTTCGGGTCGCCGACCAAGTTCGGACGCAGGTAAGAGCGACCGATGTTGGCCAAGTCGCGGCCGACGCGAACCAGCACCGGAGGTCCGGTCTCGAGGCGCGTGATGCCCTCGAGCGACCAGCCGCCCAGCAAGAAGTCCGCCGGCTTGCTGAAGTTGCCGCCAAACTTACGTCCACGGCCGAAGGGCAGCTCGTACACGTAGGCGAATACGAACACGTGCCGGATGTCCCAGCTCGAACGGCCGTAATCGTTGCGGCGGTTGAACGGATCCTGCGTCTTTTGGCTTTCCGCCAGGGACGACTGACCGTCGAGCGCCTTCTGCCAGGTGTAGTTCATGTTGAACTGCAACCCGTTCGAGTAGCGCTTGTTCAGCTTGACCTGCAGCGAGTTGTAGCTGCCGTTGTACTGGTTCGAACCGCCGTCCAGATCGCCGAAGAACGGCAACAGACGACGCGGATCGATCGGTCCAGGTCCCGGAGTCAGCGCAGCGTTGAACGGCGAGTAGCCGATCTGCTTGCGGCTGGCCGAGCCGACGTAACCGACGTCGAGGGTCAGGTCATCCTGCAGTTGGCGCTGGATGAAGAAGTTCCACTGCATCGAGTAGGGCGAGCGGTTGTCGGGGCTTTGCGGCCAGCCGCCAATCGACGCGGTCGACTCGAACGACGGACCCGCATCCGTAACGGAGAAGTCCGGGGTAGCGCCGCGGTTCGGGCTGAACACCTGTTGCACGGTGAAGGGCCAGAACTTGCGCATGTCCTGCAGTTCCTGCACGAACGTCGAGTTGTAGAACATGCCCATGCCCGCACGCACGACCGTCTTCTGGTCGAACTTGTAGGCAATGCCGGCGCGCGGTGCGAAGTCGTTGTAGTCCGACCCCACGAGCGCGCGGCCCCAGCCGGCTCGGTTCGCCGCCAAGCCCCGTTGGAACTGGGATTCCGGCGTCGGCATGTAGCCATCGACAGGCGCAGGCTGTGGGTTTTCTGTCGCCCACATCAGAGTCGCGAAATAGTCGCCCGTGGACTGATCGCGCCGCACCCAAAGGTTGCCCAGGCGATCGGTCGAATCATAGGGGCGGCTGCCGAACTGGTACATCATGCCCAAGTTGAGGGTCAACTTGGAGTTCACGCGCCAGTCGTCCTGGAAGTGACCAGTGAGGAAGTGGCCGATGCCGTCGGTCAGCGTGTTGCCCTGGCCGCGACGAATTTCCGTCGGGAAGCCAAGCCACGCGTCCGCCATCGGGAAGTTGGTGATCTGGCCGCTGAAGCTGGCATCGCCGTTCATCGGGTTCGAGGTGTTCGTGTAGAACTGGCGGTAGTGGTACTGGCCGCCGATCTTCATCGAGTGCTTACCCTGATCCAGTTGAAGTTGGCGCGACATCCATACGTTGTCGCCCGTCACGCTTCCGCCCGCGCCAGGAGTACGTAAGCCGAAACTGATGTTGACCAACGGATCGCCAAAGACCTCCGTCTGGTACATCTGGAGCCCGGTTTGGCTCAAGAAGTCCGCTCGGGTAAGCGACTTGCTGTCAGACCGGGGTTGTTGGCTGATTGCTGCCGAAGCCGACCGCAGGGGGTCTTCGTGGGGCTGAAGATGCGTCCAGGCGCCGCCGTAGTTGACGACGTCGAACTGGCTGTTGCCGACAAAACCGGGCTGGAAGGCCGGGCTCAACAGATCCGCGTTCTGGTAGCTGAAGCGGAAGAAGAAGTGTTCGACCTGTTGATGTTGTAGCCGTAGCGCCAGTGGATGCCGTCGCGATTGTTCTTCTGGCTCTTGTTGTCGAGTAGTTCTGGGTCAGCCCAGGACGGTTCGGCAGCGGAGTCGTGAGCTCCAACGCCTTGGGGATCGCCGGGCTGATGCGGCTGCCCGGGATGATGTTGTTCGCAAACGGAGTGCCGGTGAACGGATCGTTGATGACGGTCGGGTTCGAACCGGAGAGCAACTGGGAGAAGTCGCCCGCGCGGAAGTCCGCTGTCGGGACGCTACCGTTCTGGTCGAACCGCGGCGGCGGAAGCTTTCCAGCTCACGAACCAGAACATCTTGTTCGATATTCGAACGGGCTGCCGACGGCCACGCCGTACTGGTTCAGCCGGAAGGGCGTCTTCGGAAGGCCATGCGGCTGGCGAAAAACTCGTTTGCGTCAAACGCCTGCGCAGGTACTCATAGACGGTGCCGTGCAGCTCATTCGCCGCTCTTGAGCACCATCGAAACGCGCGCCCATCGAGCGACCGAACTCCGATCCGTTGTTGGTCGCGACTTTGAACTCCTGCATCGCGTCCATCGGCGGCGATGCCCGGCGAGTTCATCATCTGATGTTCGAGTCGAAACCGTCGAGCGTGTAGCTGTTGTCCTGCGGACGCTACCGCCTTCACGGAGAGCTGCGTGCCCGACTCGGCGGTTCCGCGCGACTGGCTACGGCGCACCGAGCTGGTGCCCGCCATCAGCAGGATCAGGCGCGTGTAGGCGCTGGTTCACAGGCTGACGCCGTGCCTCCTGCGAGTCGACGACCTCGCCGACCGAAGCCTCCTCGTGCATGATCGGCGCGGCGCCGGTCACCTCGATCGTCTCGGTCACTTCGCCGAGCCGAGCGTGAAGTCGACTGCCAAAACGGCGGAGACCTGCAGCACGACGTCGTTGCGAACCAGTCTGAAGCCGGCGGCCTCCGCGCTCACGCGGTAGTTGCCGGGGTTAGAGGAGTAACGCGCTGCCCCGCTTCGTTTGTCGTGACCACGGCTTGCGCCGGTTCCTTCGTTGGTCACCGGACGCGACGCCGGAACGGCGGCCGCTTGTCCGTCACGTCGCCAACGATGGCGGCGGTCTGGGCCGAGGCGAGAATCGGCAGGCAGCATGGCGGCTGAGTAGGACGTGCAAACGCCCTTCGACCAGTTTTTATTCAGAATCCCCAACTGCGCAATCCGCTCGCGTGGGCGGGTTGCGTCTTTCTGTTACGTGGGAGCCAGATGACGGGATACCGTTAACGCCGGGACCTATTTTGAGGGATGACGGAGGTTACTGTCAAATTGGTTTTTTCATTGCCGATCAACACTAGCAGACGTATCGCCAGGCGAAAAATGGGGAGCCTTGTGGGCTCCCCATCGTTTGGGTTCCGAAGAACGGTTGCGTGGTAGAAGCGCCAGCAGCCGAACTGGATCTGCCTGGATCCACACGTTGGCCCGTGATGCGTCCCATGTTCGCGTTGTTGAAGTCGCCGGTCGGATCCGTCACCGTGTTCGGCATGTTGAAGAACTCGCCGCGCAGCTCGATGCGGTGTTGCTTCGTTGATCGGGAACACCTTCTGCAGGGCGATGTCGAAGTTGACGATCGAATCGGCGTCCGTGATGAACGGCGATGCATTGCCAAACGTGTACTGCTCCGGACGGCGAAGGCCGACTTGTTGAACCATTCATCCGGCGTCTTCGGCCCATTGTCGGATCGCTCACTGTTCAGCGCTACGGGGACGTCCCGTGTTCGAGATGTCACGTCCGACGCTGACCAGGAACGGCGGCCGCTGTCCAGGCGCGTGATGCCTCGAGCGACCAACCGCCGAGGACCATGTCCACACCCTTGTGCCAGTTGCCGCCGAATTGACACGACCGAACGGAAGCTCGCACGAACACCAGCACCTGCCGAATGTTCCAGCTCGAGCGGCTCCAGCCCGCACGGTTGAACGGATCCTGCGTCTTGTTGCTCTCGGCCAGCGAGACTTGTCGAGCGACTTCGCCAGGATATCTGTTGAACTGCAACCCGCGTGAGAACGCTTGTTGAGCGATCCGTAGCGCGTTGTAGCTACCGGAACTGGTCGACCGCCGTCGAGGTCGCCGAAGAACGGCAGCAAACGGCGCGGGTTATGGCGCTGGGGCCCGGCGTCAGCGTTGTTGAACGGCGAGTAGCCGATCAGAGCGGCTCGCCGATCCGACGTAGCCGATGTCGAGAGTCAGATCGTCCTGGTTGCCGCTGGACAAAAAGGTTCATTGCGACGCGTAGGGCGAGCGGTTCTCCGGCTCTGCGGCCATCGGCCGATCGCCGCGGTCGACGAGAACGACGGACCGGCGTCGGTGATCGAAGCCCGGCGTCCTGCCGCGGTTGGGGCTGAACACCTGCTGCACGGTGAAGGGCCAGAACTTGCCAGTCCTGCAACCTGCACAGTGGATGAAGACGCGAAGCCCGGAGCGGATCACTCTTGTCATCAAGCTTGTAGGCGATGCCCGCCTGAGGCCCGAAGTCGTTCTTGTCCGAACCCACCATCGCTCGGCCCCAGCCTGCTTGGTTTGCTGCCAGACCGGTTTGGAATTGCGCATCCGGCGTCGGCATGTAGCCG
This sequence comes from Bryobacterales bacterium, assembly GCA_041394905.1. Lineage (GTDB taxonomy): Bacteria > Acidobacteriota > Terriglobia > Bryobacterales > UBA6623 > RI-231. Next base: position 177,470 of record JAWKHJ010000009.1, read on the forward strand.
TCCGGAGGAGCGGGTTGCGGGTTGGTCGTCGCCCACATGAGCGTCGCGAAGTAGTCGCCAGTGCCCGGGTCACGGCGCACCCACAGGTTGCCCAACCGGTCCGTCTTGTCGTACGGGCGGCTGCCGAACTGGTACATCAATCCAAGGTTGACGGTCAGCTTCGAGCTCACGCGCCAGTCGTCTTGCACGTGCCACTGGATGTAGTGGCCAATACCATCGGTGAGCGTGTTGCCCTGGCCGCGCCGAATCTCGGACGGGAAGCCCAACCAAGCATCCGCCATGGCGTAGCCGCTGAGCGCGCCGGTGAAGATCGCGTCGCCGTTCATCGGGTTGGAGGTGTTGGTGTAGAAGTTGCGGTACTGATACTGTCCGCCAACCTTGAGCGAGTGCTTGCCGCGCACGAGGTTCAAGTTCGAGCGCGTCTGCCAAATGTTGTCGCCCGTCACGTCGCCGCCAGCGCCGGAGTACCGTACTCGCCGAAGGAAATGTTGACCAGCGGATCGCCGAAGACTTCGGTCTGGTACATCTGCAAGCCGGTCTTGCTCAGGAAGTCCGCGCGCGTCAGCCCGCCCTTGTCCGAGAGGTTCCGGGTTGTTGGGCTGGTTGGTGCCGAAGCCGACTTCGAGGGTCGTGGTCGGGCTGAAGATGTGCGTCCAGCGCCGCCGTAGTTCACGACGTCGAACTGACCGCTGCTCTGGAAGCTCGGACGGAAGTCGGGGCTGTTCAAGTCCGCGTTCTGGTAGCTGAAGCGGAAGAAGAACGTGTTGCTCTCGTTGAGGTTGTAGTCCCACCGCCAGTGCAAACCATCGCGGTCATTCGCCTGGCTCCGGTTTCCAACGAAGTTCTGCGTCAGGCCGGGCCGGTTCGGCAGCGGTGCCGTCAGATCGAGCGCCGTCGGGATGGCCGGGTTGATGCGCGATTGCGGAATGACGTTGTTGGCGAACGGCGTGCCGGTAAACGGATTCAGGATCGTCCCTCCGCGCGCGGAGAAGTCGCCGTTGCGGTAGTCCTGCGTGGGCACGCTACCGATCTGCGTGGAACCACGGCGGCGACGGAAGCCTTCCCAGCTGACGAACCAGAACATCTTGTTCGACATCTTCGGGATCGGGCCGCCCACGGCAACGCCGTACTGGTTCAAACGGAACGGGGTCTTCGGCAGACCATTACGGTTGGCAAAAACTCGTTCGCGTCGAGGACTTGCAGTTGCGCAGGTACTGTAGACCGTGCCGTGCAGCTCGTTCGTGCCGCTCTTGATCACCATCGAAACGTTCGCACCCATCGAGCGGCCGAACCCGAGCCCGTGTTCGTGGCGACCTTGAACTCCTGCAAGGCGTCCATCGGCGGGGAGATGCCCGGCGAGTTCATCATCTGCATGTTCGAGTCGAAGCCGTCGAGCGTGAAGTTGTTGTCTTGCGGACGGCCGCCGTTCACCGAGAACAGTGACGTGCCCGACTGCGCGGTGCCGCGGTTCTGGCTGCGGCTGATCGAGCTGGTGCCGGGCATCAGCAGGATCAAACGCGTATAGTTGCGCTGGTTCACCGGCATGCGTTGCAGCTCTTGGCTGGTCACGACGTTGCCCACCGAAGCCTCTTCGGTCTGCATGATCGGGGCGGCTGTGGTCACCTCGATCGTTTCCGTCACCTCGCCAAGCTCGAGCGAAGTCCACCTCGAGCACGGCTGCGACTTGCAGCGTGACGCCGGAGCGGATCTGCGTTTTGAAACCGGCGGCTTCGGCCTGCACCGTATAGGTGCCGGGGGTTGGAGTGGAGTCACGCGATATTGCCCAGCCTCGTTGGTGGACACTTCGCGCGTGAAGCTGGTGCCTTCGTTGGTCACCTTGATCGCGACGCCAGGGACGGCAGCGCCGCTTGATCAGTCACGTCGCCGACAATCGTGGCGGCGGTTTGCGCTAAGCAAAGAGTGGGCGCGAGCAGCAAGGTCACGCCACCAAGGGCCATCAGCAGACCCTTGAATTTCGATTTCATCTAGAATCCCCATAGGACACGCGGCCGGCTCCGCATGGAACCGCCCGCGAGGTTCGAAGAACTTGGACGCATACACGGTTCGAAGGTGATACCGTTAACGTCTGCGTCATTTTCTGGCGCCCAAAACGTGCGGGTCAACGGAAAACCAGGGTCTAGTGCGAGATCGTATAAACCGTTAAATTGTTGACGCCATAAGCGTTTTCGTATCGAAAATTCACGAATTCAAATGAGATTCGCCCTGCGTATTCTGGCCTGTGCCGCCGCCATGTCCGCCGCCCTAGCTCAAGGCCCGGCGACGCGCAACGCGGCGCCCGTCGCCGCCGCCAAACGCTCCGGCAAGCCCTTCGACGCCAAACTCGTCGACATCGCCGCCTCGGCTGGGCTCGCCTCGATGAAATCCGTCTACGGCGGCGACAAGACCAAGAAGTTCATCCTCGAAGCCAACGGGCCCGGCGCGGCGATGGTCGATGTCGACGGCGACGGCAAGATCGACCTCTTCGTCGGCAACGGGCGCACACTCGAAGGTGAAGTCGAGGGTGCGACGAGCAAGCTGTTTCGCAACCTCGGCGGAGGCAAGTTCGAGGACTTCACCGCGAAAGCCGGCGTAGGCCGCGCAGGCTGGGGCGGAGGCGTCTGTGCCGGAGACGTCGACAACGACGGCGACTCCGATCTCTACGTCGCCTACTGGGGCGCGAACGCCTTTTACCTCAACGACGGCAAGGGCGTCTTCACCGAATCCGCCGCCAAGGCCGGGATCGCCGGCGGCGCCAAGGAGTGGACCTCCGGCTGCACGTTCCTCGACTACGACCGCGACGGCAAGCTCGACCTGTTCACTACCCAATACCAGCAGTTCGATCCGGCCACCGCTCCGCCGCCGGGCAAAGCGTCCAACTGCCAATGGAAGGGCATGTCGGTCTTCTGCGGACCGCGCGGCCTGCCCTTCGGCGACGTCACCCTCTACCGCAACAAGGGCGACGGAACCTTCGAAGACGTGAGCGAGAAAGCGGGCGTGCGCGGCGGGCAACATTACTACGCATTCACGCCGGTCGCAGTCGATCTCGACGAGGACGGCTGGCTCGATCTTTACGTCGCCTGCGACTCGACGCCCAACCTGTTCTTCCTCAACAACGGCGATGGGACCTTCAGCGACTTTGCCGCCGAAACCGGCCTCGCCTTCAATGAGCACGGCTTCGAACAAGGCGGCATGGGCATCGGCGTGGGAGACTTCAACCGCGACGGCCGCCTCGACTTGATCAAGACCAACTTCGCGGGCGACTACCCGAACCTATACGAGAACCAAGGCGACGGCATCTTCGAAGATGTCGTGCTGCGCGCCGGACTGGGCGTCAATCCGCGCTTCGTCGGTTGGGGCGTCGGCCTCGTCGACCTCGACAACGACGGCTGGCAAGATGTCCTACAGGTCAACGGCCACGTCTACCCTCGCTCGACGCGCAGTCCGGCGTCAACGAGGAGTACCGTCAGCCCAACGTCGTCTATCGCAACCTGGGCGGCGGACGTTTCGAGGACGTTACCGATCTCGCCGGACCAGGACTCGAACAGAAACGATCCAGCCGCGGGGCCGCGTTCGGCGACATCGACGACGACGGCGACATCGACGTCCTCGTCATCAACATGGGCGAGGCCTCGACCCTCCTGCGCAACGATCTCGCTAACGGGGCGAAGTGGATACGGTTCCAATTGGAAGGGACCAAGTCCAATCGCGACGCCCTGGGCGCGGCCGTAAGCGTCAAGATTGGCGACGCCTCCGTCTCGACGGCCACGCTCAGCCAGTCGAGCTTTCTCTCGCACAACGACCGCCGCGCGCACTTCGGCCTAGGCTCGGCCACAAAGGTCGACGCCGTGACGGTACGTTGGCCCAGCGGCGAGGTCGAGACATTTCCCGGAGCCGCCGCCGGCCGCACCTATCGCCTGGTCGAAGGCAGCGGCAAGGTCACGCCGGTGAGCGAGTAGAACAATGCTGCGCTGGATCCTATGGCTGGCCCTCGCCGCGCCGCTCGTTGCGGCGGAGACGCCGGCCGCCTTGTCTGACCGCGCACAGCAACTGGCGCAGCAGAAACAGATTCAGCAAGCAGAGCAGCTTTGGAAGCAGGCCCTCGAGATGGCTCCCGCCTACTTCCCCGCCCTGTTCAATCTCGGCTACATGAACTACACGCTGGGCCGCCTCGATTCGGCCGCCGAGTTCCTGGATCGCGCCGCCAAAGCCAACCCGAGCGACTTCAACACGCATTACCTCACCGGAGTCGTCCGCCAAAAACAGGGCAATACCGAACAAGCCTTGCGCGCTTGGCGCAAGGCGCTCGCCCTCCGTCCCAACCAGGTCAAGCTCATGCAGGTGATGGCCGTTGAATACGCCAAGGGACGCTATTACAACGAGGCCGCGGAGATGGCTCGCAAGGCGCTCGAGCAGCAGCCGAACGACCTCAACGCCTATCTGGTCGCCATCACCGCCTGTCGGCAAGCCGGCGACCGCGCAAACGGGCTTGTGATCTCAGAGAAGGCCGTCGCGAAGTTTCCAAACTCAGCGCGCGCCCAGTTCGAATATGCTTGGCACCTGCAAAAGGACGGCCGTGTCGCCGAAGGGCTGCCCCATCTGCAAAAGGCCCTTGCACTCGATCCAGACTACGAAGAGCCTTTCTTCTACTACGGCGATTGGCTGGTCAGTCAGGGACGTGACGCCGAGGCAATCGAGCCGCTCAAGCGCGCCATCGAGCTGCGCGACGACTACATCCCCGCGCGCACGCGTCTCGGCCAAGCCTACATGGGGCTCGGTCAATACGAGGACGCCGTGCGCGAGCTCGAAGAGACCGTGCGCCGCGAGCCGCGTCACCCGCAGCCGCATCTTCTGCTCTCGCAAATCTTCTTTCGATTGAAAGATCGCAAGCGCGCCGCCGAGGAGAAGAAGATCTCTCTCGAGCTGCGCCGCGAAAACCCGGCTTACCTCGAAGCCGTTCAAGGCCAGCCTTTCCCGGATAACAAATGACCAATCTCACACGCCGTGAAGCCCTCACCGCCCTGCTCGGCGCCCTGTCTGCGTCGCATCTCCGCGCAGCCACACGGCTGGACGCCTCCGCCCTCGGCGCGAACACCGCCATCACCGGATACGATTTCTTCCAGGCCGTCGAGCTCATCCGCAAGCTCGGCTTCCCCGCCATCGAGATCCATCCGATGGGCGAGATCCGCGCCACGCCCGGCCGCTTCCCTGGGTTCGAGTTCGACCGCCTCAGCAGCGCCGACAAGAAGCGCATGCGCCAGGCGCTGAAAGGCTTCCAGCGGATCACCTCTCACCTGCCCTACACCGACCTGAAGACCTTCAGCTCGTTCGGTCCCATCCGCGACTTCTCACGCAGCCGCGTCGAGACCGCGCTCGAGGGAGCTGCCTACTTCGGCTCCGAGCTTTGCGTGCTCCACGCCGAATCGGCGCCGCTCGACCAAACCTGGGATGAACGCCTCGCGCTCTACCGCGGTTGGGGCGACGCCGCCCAAAAACACGGCATGAAGATCGCCATCGAGACCGGCTTCCCCGGCTCGATCCACGACTTCGTTCGCATGATCAAGGCCATCGACCACTCCAGCATCGGCGCCACACTCGACGTCGGTCACCAGAAGAACTACACCGAGCTCACCGCGAAGGTACCCGCCGACAAGAAGGGCTCGCCCGAAGGTATTCGCGCCTACAACGACGCCAACATCGAGTTGGTGGAAAAGCTCGGCGACAAGCTCTTCCATCTGCACATCCACGACATCGAGCCCGACACCTGGGCCGAGCACAAGCCGCTCGTCCACGGCTTTGTCGACTACCCCCGCCTGATCGCCGCTCTGCGCAAAATCGGTTACTCCGGATTGTTGATGTTCGAGATCGGCGGCCCGGCGGACAAGATGCCCGACTACCTCGCCGAAGCCAAGCGTAAGCTGGAAGGGTGGTTGGCCTGACCTTTTGAAGTTCGTTCCCAAGGGAGATTCCAAGATGAAAATCACCCGCCGCACATTCACCCCGCTGTTGTTCTCGGCCTTCGCCGCCTGCTCGAAGCCCGAAGCCGCCCCGGAGCAAGCCTCCGAGGGCCAGTTCGAGCCGAACTGGCCTTCCATCCAAAGCCACAAGCTGCCGGCTTGGTTCGACGACGCCAAGCTCGGCATCTTCGTCCACTGGGGGCTCTACTCCGTCCCGGCCTGGGCGACGCCGCTGGGCGAGCTCGGCACCATCGAGCCAGAGGTCTGGTTCAAGAACAACCCCTACGCCGAGTGGTATCTCAACTCGCTGCGCATCCCGGACTCGCCCACCCGCAAGCATCACGTCGAGACCTACGGCGCGGACTTCGACTACTACCAGTTCGCCGACAAGTTCAACGAAGAGAGCGCGAAATGGGACCCGGCCGCCATGGCCAAAGTCTTCTCCGACGTCGGCGCGCGATACGTGGTGCTCACCAGCAAGCACCACGACGGCTTCACGCTGTGGCCGTCCAAGGTCGAGAACCCGCACGCCGACGGCCGAGTCCTGCACTCGGCCCGCGACATCGTCGGCGACATGGGCAAGGCCGTGCGCGACGCCGGCATGATCATGGGCTACTACTACTCTGGCGGGCTCGACTGGACGTTCACTCAAGAGCCCGTCGAGACCTTCGAGCAAGTCCGCGGCACGATCATCCACACCGACGAATTCGCACGCTACGCCGACGCACACTGGCGTGAGCTGATGGCCGATTACGACACGTCCATTCTGTGGAACGACATCGGCTACCCGCGCCAGGGCGATCTCGTCCACATCTTCCCTGAGTTCTACAACTCCACACCCGAAGGCGTGATCAACAATCGCTTCGAAACCGGCATCAAGGGCGACCCGCCGCGGCACCACGACTTCACCACGCCCGAGTACGCCAAGATGGACGAGATCACCGACTACAAGTGGGAGACTTGCCGCGGTCTGGGCTATTCGTTCGGCTACAACGCGGTCGAAGGCGAAGAGCAGACGATCGGCGAAGGAGAGCTGATCCAGCTGCTCGCCGACATCGTGAGCAAGAACGGCAACCTGCTGCTCAACGTCGGCCCGCGCCCGGACGGGTCCATCCCCGAGATCCAGCTCGCCCGCCTGCAAGCGCTCGGCGATTGGCTCGACGTCAACGGCGAAGCGATCTTCGACACGCGCCCCTGGCAGCGCGCCGAGGCCAAAACTGCGGACGGTCTCGACGTGCGCTTCACGCGGAATGGCGGCGACGTCTATGCCATCGTCTTCGGCGACCCAGCGGGAAAGGAGATCGTGATCCCCGACGCTCCCTCGGGGAAAGTCGCGCTGCTCGGCGCCGGCGAGCTCGAAGCGTCGTCGGCTGACGGCGCACTCAAGGTGAAAATGCCCGCCGCGCCGCCATCGAAGCACGCGCACGCGCTCAAGATCACCACGGCCTGACGGTTTCTCTCAGGCGGGCGCCGCTGCTACTTCTTCACCGGCATCGGCGCCCCGGTCCGCTCGCGCCATGCCTGCAATTCTGCTTGCATGTCCGCCGCTTTCTGGGGCATCAGCTTGATCAGATTGTTCTGCTCGCTGATGTCCTCTTCCAGGTTGTAGAGCTCTACCTCGCCCGTTTCGAAGAACTCGATGATCTTGTAGCGCCCAATCCGCAGCGCCCCGGCCGGCGTCGTGCGCCAAGCCCCGACTTCCGCCCGGCCTTGCAGGTACCCAGGGAAGTGCCAGTAGATCGGGGGCCGCGGCGAGGGGCTCTTGCCCGCCGAACGAAATGTCGGGTAGAAACTCACACCGTCAATGTCGCGGTCCTTCGGCGTCTCCGCACCGGCAATCTCCGCCAGCGTCGGCAGAAAGTCCACGCACATCACCGTCTCCTGACTGAAGCTCCCCGGCGGGATCAACCCAGGCTTGCGCACCAGCAACGGCACGCGGATGCCGCCCTCGTAGAGCATCCCTTTGCCCCCGCGCAGTGGCGCGTTGTCGGTGATGTCATTCGCATCTACCCCGGCGCGATGGTAACCGCCCACGCCGCCGTTGTCGGAGTAGAAAAAGACAAATGTATCGTTCTCCAGGCCGAGCTCGTCGAGCTTGTCGAGCACGACGCCGACGGCCGTATCCATCGTCTCGATCATCGCCGCGTACTTGGGGTTCGACTGCCCGCCCGCGCCGGGTTTTTGCGTGTACTTCTCGACGAGCTCAGGCTTGGCCTGGATCGGAGTGTGCACCGAGTAGAAAGGCAGGTAGAGCAGGAACGGCTTGTCACGGTTCTGCTCCATGAACTTTGACGCCTCTGCGGCGAACACGTCGGCCAGATGCGTTCCCTCGGGCGCATCCGGCATCTGTGGGTTCTTCCACGGCGCGAAGTAGCCGCCCTTGGGCGATCCGCTGTGATTGCCGCCCACGTTCAGGTCGAAGCCCTGATCGGTCGGCAAGTTCCCCTCGCCGCCCATGTGCCACTTGCCCATGTGCGCGGTCGCGTAGCCGGCGCCGCGCAGCACCTCCGCGAAGGTTACCTCGTCGAGCGCCAGCGTGGTGTTGTTCTCCGCCGGAATCATCTTGCGGAAGCGCTCCTCGCCGCGCGCTCCCGTGTCGACGGTGTAGATCCCCGTCCGAGGGCTGTAGCGCCCGGTCAAGAGGGCCGCCCGCGTCGGCGCACAGTTCGGGTTGGCGTAGGCGTCGGAGAACTTCATGCCCTCGCGCGCCAGCCGGTCGATGTTCGGCGTCTCGTAATATTGACTCCCGTAGGAGGTCAGATCCGTCCACCCGAGGTCGTCCGCCACGAACAGGATGATGTTCGGCTTGCGCGGCTCGGCCGCTTGTTCGGGCGCACGCGAACCGCAGGAGACAGCGGCAAGAAGCGCGACGACTGCGCACAAGGACCGGGGGCTCATTGGCGGTCAGTGTACCAGCCGAGACGCGCCAAGGCTCTGCTACACTAGCGCCTTCCGGCGACATCGCCCGTGAATTTCAATCGCAGAATGTTCCTGGCCGCCGCCGCGGCAGGAGGTGCAGCCATGGCTCAAGGTTCGGGCCCCACGAAATACGTACGTTACGAGCAGGGTGGAACGACCGCCTACGGAATCCTAGACGGTGACACGATCCAGGAGATCCAGGGCGACCTGTTCGGCGAGCGCACGCCCACCGGCAAGACCGTCAAGCTCAGCGAGGTCAAGCTCCGCTACCCTGTCGAGCCGTCGAAGATCCTCTGCGTCGGCCTCAACTACGCCAGCCATATCGGCGACCGGCCGAAACCGGTTCGCCCGGAGATCTTCTACAAGCCGCCCACGGCGCTGCAAGATCCCGGCGGCCCGATCGTCATCCCCGAAGGCTCGAAGGACCTTCACTTCGAGGCGGAGCTCGTCGCCGTCATCGGCAAGCGCGCCCGCAACGTCAAGGCTGAGGACGCCGCCGATTACATCTTCGGCTACACCTGCGGCAACGACGTCTCTGAGCGCAACTGGCAGAAGGGCTCGCAGGGCGACAAGCAGGACGTGCAGTGGTGGCGCGCCAAGGGCTCGGACACCTTCGGCCCGCTCGGCCCCTGCATCGTCACCGGCCTCGACTACCCCAAGAGCCGCATCACCTGCCGCCTCAACGGCGAGGTCAAGCAGACCCAGATGCTCAGCGACCTGATCTTCAAGCCCGAGGACGTGGTGGCGTTCGTCAGCCAGTACATCACCCTCGAGCCCGGCGACGTGATCTACACCGGCACCCCCGGCAAGACCAGCCCGATGAAGGCCGGCGACACGGTCGAAGTCGAGATCGAGGGCATCGGCGTCCTCGAAAACCCCATCACTAGCTAAACTGCGCGCAGTCGGATCGAGCGCAACCATCCAGCGGCCATGCCGGCGTACCAGCCGGCTACGCCTAGGGTCACCACCGGCAACGTGACGAAGAATTCGTCCGCCATTTCCGCTCGCGCCGCAGACCGGCCAATGCGAAGGAGGGCGCCGCCCACCCGGAACGGCATGGCGGCGGCCTTGACCAGCGCGCGCCCAACAGTTGGCGGCGTCTGCTGGTCGCCCGTGTCGAGCTCGCCAGCCGCCTCCATCTCGGCGAACTCACGTCCGCGCCAGGCGCGTTCGCGAATCAGGGCTGCGAGCGCAACGCCTTCGTGATCATGGTCCACCACCGCCGCGGGTTCCAACCGAAGCTCTATTCCTCGGCGACGAGCCCGCGCCGAGAACACGCTATCGCCCTGCGTGTGAACTGTGTCCCAACCGCCCAACGCTTCAAACGTTTCTCGTGCGACCAGCACGTTCCCGGACCACCCCAGAGCCACCGGTCCCGCCGGCGTCCCCGGCAGGCAGATGTTGAACTTGCACAGATGAACCCCGCGGTCGACCCAGCGCCGCCCGTGGCAGGCGATCGGTCCGAACACGATGCCCGGCGCGCGTTCGTGACTTTGCACCAGTTGGGCGAGCCATTCGGGACGGGGATAGATGTCCGGGTCGGTGAAGACGAACAACCGTCCGCGCGCCCTCTCGGCGCCGAAATTGCGCGCCGCCTGCGGCCAGAGCCGCCGCGAAAGGTGTAGGTAGTCGACGTTCGCATGGCGTTCCGCGATTGCGCGCGCCGCGTCTGTTTCGCTGCTGTCGATCAGAATCGTCTCAAACCGCCGCTCGGTTTGCGCCGCGAGAGCATCTAGGCATCCGCCCAACGTAGTTTCGGAGTGGTAGAGCGGAATGATGACGCTGACGAGAGGCGCTTCAGGCCGCATCGATCTCCTCAGCCAGCCAGCGGCTTCGGTCCGGAATCAGACGCGGGTAGTTGAGCTCCGCATTTAAAAACTGGCTGGCGCTCGAGCCCTTGCCGAAGAGCACTCCCGTCGCTCCGGCGACGGCCGCCACCGCGTAGTACTGCAACACGTAGGGCAGGTTTTGCCAGTAAATCTTGCGCCAATGGGCTGCTTCCGGCATGGCGCATGTCCGACGCCACAACACCAATGGCCAGCGCACCGGCCCCGCAAGAGTCGAGGCCAGAGGCCGCCAAAACCCCGCCCACTTCGTCGGCGCAACCTCCACGCCGGAGCCGTGGCTGACTCGGTTGCTGTAGAACGTCCCACGCAAAAACGCCGACCAATCGGTTTCGTGCGCATGGATTGCCTTGGCGCGAGGCTCGATGTAGAGGCGTTCGCCATCGGCGCGAAGCTGCCGGAACAGCGCGCCTTCGCCTTGCAGCAACAGCTCCAGACGCGGACCGTAGCGCAGCAGCGGCGCGCGTTTGTAACAGACGTTCTGCCAGCGCAGCAGGTCGCTTTCGCCCCCCTGAGCGGGCGGGCTCCAGGCGTGTCGCGAGATGAGCTCGATACGGTCCGCGATTGCTCGCCCGCGATCCCCCGCGTGCAACTCACCGCAGACCGCCGCCCAGGGTCCCCTATGGGCATCCACCATGGCCGCCGCCCACCCAGGAGCGACCTGCACATGCTCCTCGACGAAGGCGACGACCGGCGCCCGCGCCTCGCGAATGGCCAGAGCTCCCGCCTCTCCATACCCCACGCCGGACGCGAGGCTATAGCGCCGGACGCGCGGGTCGTCGCTCCCCTCGAGCGGCGGATAGCGGCCATCGTTGATCTCGAGCAGAAGAACTTCGAGCGATGGACCGGCCTGCGTGAGAATGGCGCGCAAGGCGAGATTCGCTCGCTCGCGCTGCGACTCCACCGCAAGAACGACTGCGATTTGAGGTGGCGGGGCCGCGCCCATCTCCATATTTTCGCTTAGTTCACGGGCTGGTCGAACTCGACCGTCATCGTGACGGTGGCCTGCACTTCGACCTCGCCGGCTTCGATCGGAGTCGATACATCCGCCGCCATCGCCATGGGCATCGCTCGACGGTAGGGCTGCACGACCGTCGGGCCGCCTTCCTCCACGCTGACGATACGGCGGACTTTCAGGCCGAGCGCTTGTGCCAAGGCGTTAGCGTTCGCGCGCGCTTTCTGCGCCGCCTCTTGCAGCGCCTTGGCCCGCAGCTCGGTCTCATCGCGGATACCGAAGTTCACGCCCTGCACCTGATTCGACCCATTCTTGGTTGCCACGTCGATCACGGCGGCGACCTTGGCGATGTCATGCAGGGTCGCCTCGATCATGTTTTGCGCGCGATAACCCGAAATTTCCGGGGCTGAGCCATCGCGGCTCGGCCGGTTGTATTCGGGAAAAATGGAATAGTTGTTCGTCTTGAGCTTGCCCGCGTCGCCGATTTCCGCACGTACTGCCTCGAGCACCTGATCCACCTGTGCGGCGTTTTGCCGCGCAGCCTGCTCGGCCGTCGGCGCTTGTGTGACGACGCCAATCGTGATGCGCGCTTCGTCCGGAGCGACCTTTACGGTAGCGGTCCCAGTCGTGCGCAGCACGGAAGGCTGCTCTCCAGCGCGCGCCCTCTCGCGCGGGCGTTGCGCAGGAGCCGCGGCCACGGCCGCCAGCGTCAAAACAGCGAGCAAAGCAGTTCGTTTTCTCACAAGGGGTTCGACGCCCCACGCAGCCCAACCGTTGCAGCCGAAAACCGCAGCCGCGGCGTCGGCTAGTCGTAGCTCAACGACTCGAGCGCATCCTGCTTCGCCGCCTTCACCGCCGGATAGAGCACTCCCAGTAAAGCGCCCAGCATCGTCACCACGATCGCCACCGGCCACCACTGCGGCACCACGGCCTGCTGCATCGAAGCCGGGATGAAGAACGCAATCAGCTCGCGGGTCCCAAAGCTCGCGAGGATGCCCACCACCGCTCCCAGGAACCCGAGCACGCACGCCTCACGCACGAAGATGCCCAACACGTAGTCCGCCGATGCGCCCAGCGACTTCAGGATGCCGATCTCGCGCGTGCGCTCGAGCACCGCCGTGTGCATCGTCAGGAAGATCACCAGGAAGCCAAACGCCACTGAGAGCGCGATGATCACGTTGATGAACACCTGCACCTCCGGCATGTTGCTCACCGAGAACTGCGACATCAACTCCTCGGTCGTGTAGACCTGGTAGTTCGTCATCTTCTCGCGCAGATCGTCCATCACCGTCTGGGTGTTCTCGGGTGAATCGAGCTGCACGTAGATTGCGGTGATCTTGCCGGCAGCGCCGGTTAGCTCCTGCAAGACGTCCTTCTGCACCAGCAGGCGCGCCGCTTTACCCGGCTCCACGATGCCGCGCACGGTCCACTCCTTGTTGATGATGTCGAGTTTGTCGCCCACGTGCAGCTTGCGCTGGCGCGCGTAGAACTCGTCGACGATCGCGTCGTAGGGTTCCTGGAAAGGGCCGCCCTCGATGAAGCGGAAGTGCGCCATCGCATTGTAGGGCCCGAAGTCGATGCCCGTGATGCGGTTGATGCGCTCGAGCGGCTGCACCGTGATACCGGTGGCCACCTTGACGTGCGGCTGGCTCTGGACAAACTCGACCAGCTTCTCCGACATCGGCGCCGAGCTCATCGCGATCACCGACATGCCTTCCGGCAGCACCATCAAGTCCGCGCCCACGCCACGCGCGCGTTCGCGCTGGTCCTCGAGCATGCCCTCGGCTAGCCCCTTGATCGCCAGCATCATCGTCACGCTGAGCCCGATCGCCAACGCGCTCAGCACCGTACGCGCACGCCGGTTCCGCAGGTTCTCGAACACGATGCGATAGACCAGCGGAATCCGTTTTTTCTTTTCGATTTCGTCCACGATGTTCCCTTGTCTCTAACTTCCAGCTTACGACGCCCAGCTTGCTATGCCCAGCTAGCGAGGCGCTGTACCGCGACCACGCGCGGAATCCCGGCGAGGTCCGCGAAGACCTCCGGCGGCCCCCACTTGCCGCCCTCGAGCATCGCGGAAACCCCCGGCAGACTATCATGCCCAAGCTCGAGCAGCAACGTTCCGCCCGGTTTGAGCACGTGCGCCGCCTGCGGAATCAGCCGCGTATAGCAGTCCAGACCATCGGGTCCGGCGAACAGCGCTTCCTGCGGTTCAAAGGCCAGCTCACGCTGTAATTCGCTGCGTGCCGCCTCCGCCACATACGGCGGGTTGCTCACCACCATATCCAGCTTGTCAGCGCCGAGGGCGCTCAGCAGGTCGCTCCTGCAGAGCCCGACTCGCGCGCCGTGACGCCGTGCGTTTCCGCGGGCCGCATCGAGCGCCGCCCTCGAAAAGTCCACGCCAAACACGCCAACATCGGTACGCTCGGCCGCAATGGCGACTGCGATCGCCCCCGAGCCCACGCCAACATCGCAAACCTTGTCGCCGCTACGCAGCCGCGCCAGCGCCTGCTCGACCAGCAACTCCGTCTCCGGCCGTGGAATCAGCACTCCGGGCCCGACCTCGAAATCGAGGCCGTAGAACTCTTGCCGCCCCAGGATGTACTGCAACGGCTCGCCCGACGCCCGTCGTTCGACGTCCCGCTCGAAGCGCGCCTGGGTCTCGGCGCCAATCTCGGCCTCGGGATGGGTAATCAGCCGCACGCGCTCCCAACCCAGCGCCTCGGCCAGCAGCAGTTCCGCCGAACGGCGCGGCTGCTCCACGCCTGCCTCGGCCAAGCGCCCCGCCGCGCCGCGCAACGCGTCGGCCACGTGCATCTAAGCCGCGTTCTGCCCGCTCAGCTGCTCCGCCTGGAAGTGCGCCGTCAACGCGTCGATCAACGGGTCGATGCGGCCTTCCATGATCAAGTCGAGCTGATGCAGGGTCAACCCGGGCACGCGGTGGTCCGTCACCCGGTTTTGCGGGAAGTTGTAGGTGCGGATTTTCTCGCTGCGATCGCCGGAGCCGACCATCGAGCGCCGCGCATCGGCCTGCTCCTGGTGCTGCTTCTCGCGCTCCATCTCATACAGGCGCGAACGCAGCACCATCATGGCCTTCGCCTTGTTCTTGTGCTGCGACTTCTCGTCCTGGCAGCTCACCACCAACCCGGTCGGAATATGGGTCAGGCGCACCGCCGAATAGGTCGTGTTCACCGACTGTCCGCCCGGCCCCGAAGAGCAGAACAGGTCGAGCCGAATCTCGCTCGGGTCGATGTGGACGTCCACATCGTCGACCTGCGGCATTACCGCCACGGTCACCGCCGAGGTGTGGATGCGGCCCTGCGTCTCGGTCTGTGGAACGCGCTGCACACGGTGCACGCCGCTCTCGAACTTGAGCTTCGAGTAGACGCGGTTGCCCGTCACCAGCGCAATGACTTCCTTGTAGCCTCCGACCTCGGACTCGCTCTCCTGCGTGATCTCCACCTTCCAGCGCTGCTGCTCGGCGTAGCGGCAGTACATGCGGAAGATCTCGCCGGCGAAGAGCGTCGCTTCCTGCCCGCCCGTGCCGGCGCGTACCTCGAGCACCACGCCCTTCTCGTCATTCGGGTCACGCGGCAGCAGCAAGACGCGGATCTCATCGCCCAGCTCTTCGAGCTTCGGTCCGAGCTCTTCCACCTCGAGCGCGGCCAGCTCCGCCATCTCCGCATCGTCGGAGGCGGCCAGCCCGCGCGCATCCTCGAGCTGCTGCTTGGTCTGCTTCCACTCGCGGTACTTGTCGACGACTTCCTCGATCTCGCGATGCGCCTTGGCGGTCTTCTGGTAGCGCTCCTGATCCATCACGATCGACGGATCGGCCATCTCTTCCGCCAGCTGCGTGTAGCGCGCTTCGGTCTCTTCGAGTTTGTTCAGCCACTGCATGGGAGTTTTCCGGCCCTTCTTGCCGGATTAGGCGATGACGAGACGTCCGCCCTTGTTCTTCTCGAGCTCCATCGCGCCTTCCAGCGCCCGGATCGAGATCTCGACCTGGTCATCGGTCGGTTCTTTCGTCGTGATGCGTTGCAACCACAAGCCCGGCGCGGCAATCACGCCCAGCAGGCTTGCTTGCCGCGTGGCCACAAACCGGATCACCTCGTAGCTCAGGCCCATGATCACTGGCAGCAGCGCCAGCCGCGCCGCGAACTGGAACGCGAAGCCCTGCATCGGCACGAACGCATAAACGATGATCGAAACCACCATCACCACCATCAGAAAGCTCGTGCCGCAGCGCGGGTGCCACGTCACAAAGCTCTGCGCCGTCGGCACGTCCACAGCCTTGCCCGATTCGTAGTTGAAGACCACCTTGTGCTCGGCTCCGTGGTACATGAACACGCGGTGGATGTCCTTCATCCTCGAAATCGCGAAGAGGAACGTCAGGAAGATACCCAACCGGATCACGCCTTCCACCACACTGAAGCCCACTTGGTTATCCAGCGCCGGGAACAAGCTCTGCAACTGCCCTGTCGCCGTCAGCGGGATGAACTTGTAGAGGAAGATGAAGAACCCGACCTGGAACAGGACCATCAAGGCCTTCATCCATCCGGCCGGCTCCTTGGCGGCTTCCCCGCCTTTGCCTTCCTCTTCCTCCACGGCGTGTTGGGCCGAGAAGTTCAGCGCCTTCATCCCCAGGCTCATCGCCTGGAACAGCGTCGCGACGCCGCGCACCACCGGTAGGCCCCAGAACTTGTTCTGCTCGGAAAGCCGCTTCGCCTCGCCCTCTTCGGTCACGACCTCGCCGTCGGGCTTGCGCACGGCGACACAATAGCTGTGCGGAGCGCGCATCATCACGCCCTCGAGCACCGCCTGCCCGCCGATCAACGGGTCGTCGCCGCTCTCGAGCGCCGGCAGCAACTGCGCGTGCGCCGTATAGCGTAGAAACCGTTGGATTTTTCGCAACATGGAGGTCGAATCAATCTGCGCTCGGCAAACCTTCATTGTAAGCTACAATCTCCTTATGCTGAAGAAGTTGTGGGCGGTGCTGCGTCCGACTGTGCTGTGGAGTCACCGTCGCGGCTCCTGGCAGTATGACGTCATCTGCGCACTCATTCTCGCCTTCATCTTCCTTACGCCTCGTACGTTCTTCGGCGACCAGCCGCGTACGCCCGTTGCGGCCGAAATCGAGCCCTCGGCGACGATCCGGCTACCCTCGTTTTCGTCGTAGACGCCAATGTCGTTGACGAAACGCCTGCCGACGAGTTGACGCCGCGCCTGGAGCGCATGCTCAGCAAGCGTAAGGGCCACAAACTTTCTGTCGTCGACGTCCAACCCGCGCCTGCTCGTGAAGACGCGCCTCGCTCCTACCTGGTGTACGCACGCCCGTAAATCCGAAACTCGCAGCGCCTTCGGCGCATCCAATTAGTAATGAGAACTTGGCTGGCAATCCTCGCGTTGGCGGGAGTCCAGGTCGCTTCCGCCAGCCTAACCTTAGATGCGGTGCTGCAGAAAATGGATGCAGCTTCGGCCGCTGTGAAAGGCCTCAAGGCCGACTTCGAGCAGACCAGCTTCGAAGCGCTCGTCGAAGACAAATCGGTTGAGAAGGGCGAAGTCAAGGTTCGGCGCGAGAGCCCCGATTCGTCAGAAGTGGCGCTGCACTTCACCGATCCCTACGTCAAAGACGTGCTCGTTACCGGTACGACGGCGCAGATCTACAAGCCGCAGATCAAGACCGTCGAAGAGTACGACTTCGCGAAATCGAAGGATTCGGTCAGCCAAGCCCTTTCCGTCGGCTTCGCGCCCTCGGGCAAGGCCCTCCGTGAGGGCTACGACGCCAAGCTGATCGGCGAGACGAAAATCGACGGTAAACCCGTCGTCCATCTCGAGCTGATTCCGAAGAACGCGGACTCCCGTCGCAAGTTCCCCAAACTCGAGATGTGGATCTCGACTGACAACTGGCAAACCTTGCAGCAGAAGCTCTACCAGGGCTCGGGCGGCGACTACACGCTGTACTCCTACTCGGACATCCAGATCAACCCGTCGCTCAAGGATTCCGACTTCAAGCTGAACCTGCCCAAGGGCGTCAAGCGCGTCAACCCCAGCAAGTAGGCTCGGCATCCAGAACACCCGATAGAAGCGCGGACGCAAGTCCGCGCTTTCTTGTTTTCACGGCCTTTCCACAGCACGTCCACAGCAAACCCACATCCGATTCACACGCTTTCCACGCCAAGTCCACAGCCGTTTCCACAGCTTTTCCACAGCTCCCGTCAGAGTCTCGTCCGCGCTATGCTAAGACCGCGATGACACGGCGGCAATGGCTCACGCGCACGGCAAACGGTTTCGGCGGCATTGCGCTCTCCGCCCTGCTCGCCGAGAAGTCCCACGCCGCCACCGCTTCGCTCGACCGGCCGACCGAGCCGCTCGCCGTCCGTCCGCCGCACTTCCCTGCCAAGGCTAAGAACGTCATCTTCCTGTTCATGGACGGCGGCCCGTCGCAGATGGACACCTTCGACCCGAAGCCGCGCCTGAAGAAAGAACACTGGCAGCCCATTCGCATGGACAACCTGCCGACGACGGTGTTCAACATTACGAACAAGGTCTGCGCTTCGCCGTTCGAGTTCAAACAGCACGGTCAGTCCGGGGCCTGGGTCAGCGATCTGTTTCCGCACGTGGCCGGCTGCGTCGATGATCTGTGCATCATCCGCTCGATGGTCGCGGACCACTCCGAGCACACTGCGGCGAACTACTTCATCCACACCGGCTCCGGCTTCCAGGGCCGACCCTCAATGGGGGCCTGGGTCACCTACGGTCTAGGGTCGGAGTGCGAGAACCTTCCCGGCTTCGTGGTGCTCGACTCGGGCCTGATTCCGCCGGGCGGCATGGATTGTTTTGGAGCCGGTTTTCTACCGGCTTCGTACCAGGGGACGCTGTTCCGCCGTGGCGAAACGCCGATCGCTGACATCGAGCCCCGCGAAGCCGATCCGCGCATGCAGACCGGCAAGCTCGACCTGCTGCGTAAGCTCAACAAGGGCGTCCTCGAGCGCTTCGGCGAGGTCAGCGAGCTGGAGGCGACAATCTCCAACTACGAGCTCGCTTACCGCATGCAGAGCGCCACGCCCGATCTGCTCGACCTCTCAGGAGAGACCGAAGCGACCAAGAAGCTCTACGGCCTCGACGAGGAAGACACCGAGGAGTTTGGCCGCCAATGCCTGCTCGCCCGCCGCATGGTCGAGCGCGGCGTGCGCTTCATCGAGCTGCTCACCCCGCGCCGCAAGGGTCAGGACCGCTGGGATCAACACAGCCGCCTGGAAGAGGGCCATCGCATCAACTCGAAGGCCACCGACAAGCCGATTGCCGGGCTGCTGAAGGACCTGAAGAGCCGAGGTCTGCTCGACGAGACGCTCGTCGTCTGGGGCGGCGAGTTCGGCCGCACGCCCACCGCGCAGACGCAGAACCCGAGCTACACCGACTCCGTCGGCCGCGACCACAATCCCTTCGGCTTCACCATGTGGATGGCCGGCGGCGGTTCGAAGCCGGGCATCCAGTACGGCGCCACCGACGAATACGGCTACTTCGCGGTCGAAAACAAGGTCCACATGCACGACCTGCACGCGACCATGCTGCACCTGCTGGGCATGGACCACAAGCAGCTCACCTTCCCCTACTCCGGCCGCGACATGCGCTTGACGGATGTGGCCGGGAACGTGATCCACGACCTACTGGCCTGAGCCTTCTCGGCGCTATACTGCGGGTCTCATGGACAAGCAGATCAGCATCAACCTCCTCAACAAAGCCGTTGCGGACGAGCTTCAGGCCGTCCACCAGTACATGTACTTCCACTTCCATCTGGACGACCAAGGCTTCGCTCCGCTGGCCGGTTTGTTCAAGCGCATCGCCGTCATGGAAATGGGCCATGTCGAGCGGCTCGCCGAACGCATCCTCTTCCTGAAAGGCGATGTGAAGATGGAGCTTGCCGGTCCGGTCGACCAGATCACGGACGCGGAAAAGATGGTCGCCCGCGCCGCCGAAATGGAAGAGCAGAGCGCCGCGGACTACAACAAATGGGCGCTCGAGTGTAGCGCCAACGCCGACTCCGCCACCAAGCAAATCTTCGAAGGCTTGGTCGGCGACGAAGAGGGTCACTACGACATCTTCGACAAGCAACTCGACCACATCAAACGCTTTGGTCCCAACTACTTGGCGCTGCAGTCGTTTGAGGACGCCCTCCAGGGCGGTCAACCGGGCGGCGAGTAGCTCTACCCCATCCAGAACCCTTTGCGTTGCGAGACGCCGAGCACCTTCATGCAGGCGGAGCAGAAGTAGACGTACCGCTTGCCAAACAGCGACTCGACGCGCCGGCACAAGATCGTCTCGGCCGGATGCGAGCAGTGCGGGCAGAGCGGTGTGACATCATTGCGTTCCTCGATTCGGATCATGCCCCTTGATACGAATCGAGGCGCCCAATCCTTCGCGGAAAAATCCTCTATCGGCTGCACCGCTCGGCGCCCAACGTGCAGCCAGCCAGGGCAAATGGTCGCCGTCCTGGATCCCTACTTGCCGCACCCGGACGTCCGCAGGCGCCACTCGATCGTCATCCATGCGCCGCCGGACTTGGTCCTCGCGGTAGCCCGCTCGTTCGACATCAACTCCATCCCGCTGGTCCGCGCCCATCGCGATCTTCTGGCTTCGCGCAAAGCTTCTCCGCGCTCAAGCCTACCGATCCGCCAAAGAAGGGATTGGTTGACTGGCTGCTTGAACTAGGCTGGGAACAGCTCGCCGACGAGCCGGGCTGTTACTTCATCGCTGAGCGCCTGCCGCTGTAGCCTTAGCAGCCCAATGTGGTCTTTTCCCCCATGGACGCCAAGCCCAATCCGTCCAAATCGCACTGGACTCTCGAAGCCGAACCCCTTGGCCCCGACCAAACTCGGTTCTCGACCGAGACCCGACGCGTCCGCAGCTCCATCCGACGAAGAAGCCCGGGCACACTTCCCGTCGCTACTGGCGTACCTTCCGCATCGGCATCCTGCTCATCCGCCGCCTGTTGCTTCCGGCCATCCGGCGAGGAGGCCGAAGGAGCGTGCGCCCTTGACGGTCCCCAGCAAAGACTGAGGCCCGGCTGATGAATCAGCCGGGCCTCGTTCATTTGGAAAAGTTGGCGAAATCCCGGACATGTCGCGACAAAACGCGACAAATTCCGTTCGAACCTTAGGCCTGCTGCTCCCAGATCGCTTCCATCACGTGGACAGGGTTCATCGGCAGGCGCTGCATGCGTACGCCGACAGCCGCGTGGATGGCATTGGCAAGCGCGCCCGGAGGCGGCACGATGTTGGCTTCGCCCACGCCGCGGACGCCGTAGGGGTGGCCGGGGTTCGCTACTTCAATGATACAGGTGTCAATCATCGGGAGGTCGAGCGCCGTCGGCATGCGGTAGTCGAGCAGGCTGGTGTTGCGCATACGGCCCTCGGCGTCCATGAAGTACTCTTCGTTCAAGCCCCAGCCGATGCCCTGTACAGAGCCGCCCTGCATCTGGCCCTCGACGTAGCTCGGGTGAACGGCCTTGCCCGCATCCTGGAACGCAGTGAAGCGCAATATCTTCGTCTTGCCCGTCTCGGGGTCGACCTCTACGTCGACGATGTTGCCCGCGAACGAACCGCCCACGCCCTTCGGCTTCACCGTTGCGCGGCCCACGACGGGCCCGCCGAGGCGGCTGGCCAGCGCGGCCAGCTCCTTGAATGTGATCGACTCGCCATCCGAGGTGAAGACTCCTTCGGAGAAGTCGACGTTATCCACCTCGGTCTTCCACATCTTGGCGGCGCGGACCTTCATGCCCTTGATCAGGTCGTGCGCCGCCTCGTAGGCCGCCCAGCCGGTGGCGAAGGTCGTGCGGCTTCCGCCCGTAACGGCGGTGTAGCCAACCGAGTCCGTGTCGACGACCGAGGGATGGATGTCTTCGGCCGGGATGCCGAGCACTTCCGCGGCCTGCATCGCGATCGAGGTGCGCGTGCCGCCGATGTCGGTTGAGCCTTCGACCAAGCTGACCTTGCCGTCCGCGTTGAGCGCGATGGTGCAGCTCGACTCGAGCCCCACGTTGAACCAGAAACCGATCGCCACGCCGCGGCCGCGATTCGGGCCGCCCAGGGGCGCGGAGTAGTGCGGGTGCGCCTTCATCGCCTCCAGCACTTCCACGCAGCCGATGCGCGGGTACTTCACTCCGTCAGCCCGGCGCGTGCCTTCCTTGGCAGCGTTCTTCAGACGGAAGTCGAGCGGATCCATGCCGAGCTTCTCGGCGAGCTCGTCCACGACGGACTCGGCAGCGAAGGCGGCGTTGGTCGCTCCCGGCGCGCGGTAGGCCGCGGTCGAGGGCTTATTGACGACCACGTCGAAGCCATCAATCGAGATGTTATCGACGTCGTAGCAGGCGAAGATGCACATCGCGCCCGGCACGGTGAACGCGCCCGGGTAAGCGCCTGCTTCGTAAGCCATCCAAGCCTTGGCGGCGACGATGCGGCCGTCCTTGGTGGCGCCCATCTTGACCTTGATGTGCGAGCCGGGCGTCGGGCCGGTGGCCTCGAACACGTCCTTGCGGCTCATCACCAGCTTGACGGGCCGTCCGCTCTTCTGGAGAGCAGGGCGGCGACCGGTTCCAGATAGACGGGGATCTTACCGCCGAAGCCGCCGCCGATCTCCATCGGCTTCACCTTCACCTGCGAGACGGGCAGGTCGAGCACGGTGGCGGTCACGTCGCGCGTCGGAAAGGCTCCCTGCGTCGACGTCCAGATCTCGAGTCGCTCGTCGTTGTTCCAAAGCGCGGTGGCGTTCTGCGGCTCGATGTAGCCCTGGTGGACAGTCGCGGTGTCGAACTCGCGCTCGACTACCACGTCGGCCTGCGCGAAGCCGGCGTCGATGTCACCCTTTTCGTGGCGGAAGTGCTCGGCTACGTTGCCGACCTTGTCGGTCTTCTCGCCGAGCTCCATCATGTGCAAGTCGTCATGGATGACAGGCGCGCCGTCGGCCATGGCAGCCTGGGTGGTGGTCACGGCTTTGAGCGGCTCGTAGACGACCTTGATCTTTTCGCAAGCCTGCTGCGCGACGTGCGTGCTGACAGCGGCGACCGCCGCGATGGCGTGGTCCGCAATAGCGCACTTTGTCGTGCGCCAGCACGTTGCCACGCACATAGGACAAGCGTGTGTCGCCCTCGCCAATGTCGACGATCTTATCGCCCGATTCCGGCATGTCCGCGGCGGTGACGACGGCGTAAACGCCTTCCATCGCCTCGGCTTCCGAAGTATCGATCGAGACGATGCGGGCATGGGCGTGCGGGCTGCGCAGCACCGCGCCTTCGAGCATGCCGGAGAGCTTGATGTCAGCGCCGTAGAGCGCACGGCCGGTCACCTTGTCCGCGCCGTCGTGGCGCACGGGGCGCGTGCCGACGATGTTGTACCTCTCTTTGGCGAGCACCATGTTGTGCTCGAAATTGCCGTTGCTGCCGGCGCCGTTGGAGGCGGCTTTGGTCTTGTCGGTCGGTGCGGCGGTCGTGCTCATCGGTTTCTCTCCAAACAGGCTTAGGCGTTAGGCAGAGACGCTGTTGAGGCGCTCAGCGGCGTGTTGGACGGCGCGGACGATCTTATCGTAGCCGGTGCATCGGCAGAGGTTGTTCGCCAAGTGCAGGCGGATCTCGTGCTCGCTCGGGTTGGGATTCTTCTCGAGCAGGTTCTTGGCCGCAACCAGGAAGCCGGGCGTGCAGATGCCGCACTGCAGGGCGGCGTCTTCCAGGAAGCACTGCTGCAACGGGTGCAGCTCATGGCGATTCGCAACGCCTTCGACCGTCGTCAGCGAAGAGCCGTCCACTTCGACGCCGAGGACGAGGCAGGAGCAGACCAGGCGGCCGTCGAGCTCCACGGTGCAAGCGCCGCAGTTGCCGTCGCCGCATCCCTCCTTGACGCCGGTCAAGTCGAGCTCGTCGCGCAGAACTTCAAGCAGGCTCTGGCGCGGCTCGCAGAGGAACTGCTGCGATTCGCCGTTGATCGTGGCTTGTACGGAGACTTTCTTTTGCATGAACGAAATCCTTAGACGTCGTGGACCGGACCCGAGACCTTCTCGCCACGGGCGCGCTTGACGGCGGCCTCGAGGGCGCGGCGCGTCATCACGCCACACAGGTGCTTGCGGTACTTCGCCGTGCCACGCATGTCGTCGATCGGCGTTGCCGCGTCGGCGGCGGCTTGGGCGGCCTTGGCGATTGTCTCGTCGGAGACAGGATGCCCGACGAGCGCCGCGCCGGCGGCCGGAACGAACAGCGGCGTCGGCGCCACGGCCGAGAGCGCTACGCGAGCCGCGGAGACCTTGTCGCCGTCGAGCGTGACGTTCACGCCCACGCCCACCACGGCGATGTCCATCTCGTTGCGCGGGATGAAGCGGACGTAACGCGCGCCGGAGTGCGGGTCCGGCGGGGGCAGGTGCAGCGCTGCGAGAAACTCGTCCTCGCCGAGCGCGTTCTTCCCCGGCGCCACACAGAACTCTTCCACCGGCAGGTGGCGCACCCCGTCCGGGCCAACGATGTGCGCGATGGCTCCGTAGGCGATCAGAACGGGGATGGAATCCGCGCTGGGCGAGGCGTTGCAGAGGTTGCCGCCGACCGAGGCGCGGCCCTGGATGGGCGTGCCGCCGATCATTTCGACCACATCGTGCAGGCCGGGGTAGTGCTCCTGGACGTCGGCATTCGCGGCGATCTGGTAGCAAGGCGCAGCGGCGCCGAGCGTGAGGCCCTTGACGGGGTCCCAGTCGATGGCGGTGAGCTGCGGGATCTTTTTGATGTCGATGACGAAGCCATTTCGGCGGCGTCCGTCCTCGAGTTGGACGAGCAGATCGGTGCCTCCGGCAAGGGCGCGGGCGTCAGCGCCGTGCTTGCGGAACAGGGCTACGGCTTCGTCGAGGGATTGGGGTGCGGCGTAGTCGATCCAATGCATGGGATTCGATCCACGAGTATAGCGAAGGGGCGGCACACGGGAAGGCCGTCCGGGGGGTACACTGGCGCCATGCGTTGTTTGCTGATGTTGCTCGTCGCGCTGCCCCTGATGGCGGAAGAGACGTTCCTGGTGCGGTTCGCCGGGCCAACGCCCGCCGATTGGAGCGGCGAAGCCAAGGTCGAAGGCGGTCGCATTATCGCGCTCGAAGGGTGGCAGTTCGACGAGGGCGACTCGGCAAACGAGTCCTCGTGGACGGCGAAAACCAAAGTCCAAGAGTTTTGGTTCGCACCCTGGGAGCGTAGCCTTTTCGGAACGAAGCAGCAGGACAAGCTCAGCGAGCGCGGGATCGTGCTGACCGTCGAGATGGACGGGCCCGGCAAGGTGACGGTCGAGACTCCGCAGGGCGAGGCGAGCTTCCGGCCGGCTGAAGCCACGTGGGCGCGGCCGTTCGAGCTTGGCGACGGAGCGGTCATCATCAGCCGGGTTCCGCGAGCGCAAGAGCTGCCCCCAGCCCGGAACGGATGAGGATTACCCCGCCCTGCTGACGACAAAGGCCGGCGCGCCGGTGCTCGCCTGGCAGAGCCATCGCGGAACCAAGACCAGTTGTGGATCCGACGCGGCAGCGAGGAAGCGGAAGCGCTGACCGACGCCAAACGGGAGCTTTCCGCGTCGCGCTGGCGGAGGCGAACGGGGCGTTGTGGGCGGTGTGGTCGGAGATGCGGGGCGGCAACTGGGACCTGTATGCCCGCGTCTTCGCGAACGGCGCGTGGGGCCCGGAGCAGACGGTCGTGTCCGCGCCGGGCTCGGACATTTTCCATGCACTGGCCGCGGACGAGAGCGGACGGCTGTTTTTGGTGTGGCAGAGCTTTCGCGACGGGCAGGGCGACATCTATCTGTCGGTCCATGACGGCAAGAAGTGGGGAAAAGCGACAAAGGTATCCGAAAGTGCGGCGAACGACTGGGAACCCACCGTCGCCGTGCACAACGGGCGCGCAACGATCGCGTGGGACAGCTACGACGACGGCGATTACGACATCCTGATGCGGGAATGGGCCGACGGCAAGCTTGGGCCGCCGCAAACAGTCGTGAATACGCCCTCGTTCGAAGCGCGTCCGCAGGCGCTCTACGACAGCAAGGCCGGCTGTGGCTGACGTGGGAGGAGGGCGACGCGCAGTGGGGCAAGGATTACGTTTCCGGCATCTATGACGCCGGCATGGGGCTACTGATGCGGCGCCAGCCGCGGGTGGCCGTGCGCGAGAACGGAGTGTGGAAGCAGCCGCCGGGGTCGCTCGCGGATACGCTGCCGGAAGAGTTCGGCCAGACGATGACGACGCCGCGGCTGGCGCTCGACGGCGCGGGCAATCCTTGGGTGCTGTTCCGCTATCGCACCAATACGCCGACACAGGGCGGCGACCGCTACCGCACGATTTGGCGGCAGGGCGCGACGAGCTTCCAGGGCGGCAAGTGGATTCCGGCGGTGCGCTTCCCGGCAGGCTTCGGCAGAATCGACGCGCCCCCGGCCGTGGCGCTGGCGCCCGACGGTTGGCTCAACGTGGTCTGGCCGAGCGACGGGCGCACGTTCCCGAGGGGCTTCGCCGCCGAGCATGATCTTTACGAAGGGCGCATCGCGCCGGGGCCGGATGCGGGCGCGATCCCGCTCGTGGCCTTCGAAGCGCCGACCGAGAGCTTCCCCGCCGTGCACCCGAACGAGGCGGCGGACGTGGCGCGGATGCGCGGGTACCGCGCCAAGGTGGGCGGCAAGACGCTGCGGATCGTCCGCGGCGACATGCATCGCCACACCGATATCTCGTGGGACGGCAACCGCGACGGGTCGTTGTTCGATTGCTACCGCTATGCCATGGACGCCGCTGGGATGGACTACCTCGGCGTGGCCGACCACGGGGCGGGCGAGCAGATTCCTTACAACTACCGCCTGGGGCAACGCGCGGTGGACCTGCTGACCATCCCGGGACGCTTTGCGCCGCTCTATGGCTACGAGCGCAGCCGTAGCTATCCGTCGGGCCACCGTAACGTGATGTTCGACCGCCCGGGCGTGCCGGTGTTTGGCTTCACGCCGGAGGAGCAGAGCGACCGCGAGACCAAAGTGGATGCGCTCTACGCGCACTTGCGCAAGGAAAAGGGGATCGTCATGTCCCATACTTCGGCGACTGGTGCGGGCACGGACTGGCGCGACCAAGCGCCGGACGTGGAGCCGCTGGTCGAGATCTACCAGGGCTACCGGCGCAGCTACGAGCACGAGGGCGCGCCCCGTTCGCCAGCGCCGGGCGGCGGAGTGCGGCCGGCGGGGTTCGTGTGGAAAGCGTGGGAGAAGGGCTTGAAGCTGGGCTTGCAGTCAAGCTCGGACCACGTCTCGACGCACGCGAGCTACGGCATGATCTACGTGGATGCAGTCGACCGCGCATCGGTGCTGGACGGCATCCGTGCGCGGGCGGCGTACGCGGCGACGGACAACATCCTGGTGGACTTCCGCGTGAACGGGCGCCTTGATGGGATCGGAGATCGAGGGCTCGGGAAAACCGAAGCTCGAGGCGAAGATCGTGGGTACGGGGCCGGTGCGCAAGGTGGAGGTGATCCGTAACAACGAGTACATCCACGCAGCCGGGCGAGGGCGGCGCGGAGGTGCAATTCACGTTCGTGGACAACGATCCGCCGGATGGGGAGAGCTGGTACTACATCCGGGTGGAGCAGGAGAACGGGGAGCTGGCGTGGGCGTCGCCGGTGTGGGTGCGGTGAGAGCGTCTTGGCAAGAGAGGTCGTAGCCATAGCCACGACCGAGCCGCCCGGTCCGTGGTTTGAGCGATTTCGGCGCGCGCAGGTTCTCACCTGCGGCTCAGTTGTAGGGTGACGAAGCTCCTTCTCGAACTGCAGGACAAATCTTCGCCCAAACGAAAATGGCGTTCTATACTCAACCCATGCGAGCGCTGATTGGCTTGGTCTTTACTTGTGCGCTGACGGCGGCCCCGGCTGGATGGGCTCCTTGGGCGGCGCGTGAGGAGATTGCGCCGAACACCTGGGTCGATGCGAACCATTCACGCTCGGGCAACGACTCGCTGGCTATCTCGGGCGCATCCAACCTAGGCGCTTACGGCGGTTGGGACCGCGTGATCGAGGGCGTCGAGCCGGGCAAGTGGTATCGCGCGACTGCGTACTACCAAGCGCAAGGGATCGAGCAGGAGCGCCAACAGGTGCTGGCGCGTCTGGCTTGGCGGAAAGCGGGCGGCAAGACCGCCTGGGCGGCCCGATTACGCCTACCGTTTGGAGCGCGAGGGCGCCTGGACGAAGTTGACGGTGGAAGCCCCAGCGCCAGAAGACGCCGCGTCGGCGGTCGTCGAGCTGCGCCTAGGCTTTGCTCCCAAGGCCACCGTTTGGTGGGACGACATCTCGTTCGAGCCGATCGATACACCTGCGGCGAGGCCGGTGCGCGTCTCTTCGGTGAACTTGCGGCCGCTGAGCACTTATTCCAAGCAAAAGTCGATGGACGCGTTCGCGTCGCTAGTGGAGCGTGACGTTCCCGCGGAGGCCGATATCATTCTGCTGCCGGAGGCGATGACCTTGATCGGCACCGGTCTGAAATACGCAGATGTGGCCGCACCGGTGCCGGGGCCGGATACGGAGTTCTTGGGCAGGTTGGCGCAGGAGAAAAACGCCTACCTCGTCGCCGGGGTGATCGAGCGGGAAGGCGCGCTGCTCTACAACACGTCGGTGCTGCTCGACCGCGACGGCGAGCTCGTGGGCAAGTACCGCAAGGTCTATCTGCCGCGTGAGGAGATCGAAGGCGGGCTGACGCCCGGCGATGATTTCCCGACATTTTCGACCGATTTCGGACGCGTGGGGATGATGATCTGCTGGGACGTGCAGTATGCCGACCCGGCGCGGGCGCTGGCCCTGCGTGGAGCTGAGCTATTGCTCATGCCCATCTGGGGCGGCAACGAGACGCTAGCTGCGGCTCGCGCCATTGAGAACCACGTCTTTCTCGCAGCGTCCGGCTACGACCACCCAACCTACGTGATGGATCCGATGGGCGAGATGCTAGCGCGCGCCGAGGAAGGCCATGTCGCGACGGCGACGATCGACTTGGCCAAGCGCTACGAATGGCCGTGGCTGGGTTCGATGCGCGGGCGGTACTTCCATGAGTTGCGCCGCGACGTCGTCGTCGATCCGGACCGGTAAAACCATGCAAATCGCGATCGTCCCGCTGGTCGCGGAGCATTGGCCAGAGGTCCGCAGGATCTACGAGGAAGGCATCGCAACCGGGCAAGCGACTTTCGAAACCGGTACTCCCGAGTGGGAAGCGTTCGACGAGGGCAAGACCCAGGATTGCAGGCTGGCGGCGCTCGACGGCGAATGTCTGGCTGGCTGGGCGGCGTTGTCGCCGTTTTCGTCGCGGCCTGTCGATCGCGGAGTGGCGGAGGCGAGCGTCTACGTGGCGGCGGATGCACGCGGGCGCGGGCTGGGGTCGCGGCTTCTGGCGGCGCTGATCGAAGAGTCTGAGCAGTGCGGCTACTGGACCCTGCTGGCGAAGATTTTTTCCGAGAATACCGCGAGTATGGCGCTGGTCAGCCGCTTCGGCTTCCGCGAAGTGGGCCGACTGGAGCGGCTTGGCTGCCAGCACGGTGTTTGGCGAGACGTCGCGCTGCTTGAGCGGCGGTCTGGGGCGGTCGCGGCGTGCTAGCGTTTAGAAGATGACTCGTTTCGCTTTCGTGACTGCCGTTTTGGCTCTCTGCGCCTCGTCTGCTTTTGCAGCCAACGAGCTTTCCAATCGCCTCGCGCCGGGTTTTGCTCTGCCGGACCTGGAGTTCAAGACGCATGACTTGGCCGACTACCGCGGCAAGGTTGTCGTGGTGACGATCATGCGCACCACCTGCCCGCATTGCACCGAATTCAACAAGGTGCTCAACGAGGCGGAAAAGAAGTACGGCGGCCAGTTGAAAGTGATCGGCATCGTCAACCCGCCGGACAACCAGCAAAGCGTGAAGCGCTACCTGTTGGCCAACGGCCTGCAGACGACCCTGCTGTTCGATTGCGGACAGATGGCAGCTTCCTACCTGAAAGTCACGCCGCAGAATCCGACGATCGAGGTGCCGCACTTCTTCGTGATCGACCAGAAGGGGATGATTCGCGAAGACTACGGCTACAACATGCTCTCGAAGCCCGTCTTCGAAGGCACGGCGATCTACAAGATCCTCGACAAGTACGTCTCCAAACCCGTCCAGGCCGACTAAGCGCTGCTATTGCGCCGAACCGAATCGTGGACAAAACGCAGCTTGTCCACGGCGGTCTTCGAAAGAACAAACGGATAAAGATCCGGTTGGCCCATAGAACGGTTGAGGCTGTTGACGGCGTAAGTCAGCGGCAGCCAGGCTTCGATGAGGCTGTCGAAGTCCTGCACGTCGTAGGGGTCCGAGCCGAGCTCGGCCGCCGCCACCGGCCAGTCTTTCGGCTGGACGCCGAAGGCATAGGCGGTCTCCATCGTATCGACGATGTGCAAGTAGTGCGCCCAGGTTTCCGCCCAGTCCTCCCAGGGGTGTGAGCTGGCATAGGCGCTCACGAACTGATCGCGCCAGTTGGGCGGGGGGCCGTTCTGGTAGTGCGCCTGGAGCGCTTGGCCGTAATCGCGCGTTTCGTCGCCGAACAGGGCGCGGAAGTCGGCGAGCCACTGGTCGTTACGAAACATTTCCCAGTAGTAGTGGCCGATCTCGTGGCGGAAATGGCCTGCGATGGTCCGCAGAGGCTCGCGCATGCTGCTGCGCCGCTGCTCGCGCTCGGCCGGATCGGCTTCGGCGGCGTCGATGGTGACGACGCCGTCCTTATGCCCCGTGGTAGGGATCTGTCCATTTGGCTGCCCAGACGCGTCGAGAAACTCGAACGCCAGACCGCCCGCCGGATCCTCGGACTTAGGCCGCACGGGCAGCCCTAGGCGCAATAGGCTGTAGACCAAGCGCCGCTTACCGAGCTCGAGCTGACGCCAACGGTCGGCCCGTTCGGGATCGGCCAAGTTCGGGATCGTACGGTTGAGCTTGCACGCTAGGCAGAACGCGTCGCCCCCGTCGGGCACGAGCCAGTTGCACGCGTTGTGGGCCGAGTTCGCGCAGTAGCGATAATTGGCTACCTGACGCCCTAGCGGCTGCCATAGCTCGCCACCCTGGGGTTCCAGAGCCGTCAGCGTCTCGTCTTCCGGCAGGTAACCCAGCGAACGGCCGCATCGCTCGCAACGCGTGTTCTCGAAATAGACTATTTGACCGCAGCCTTGGCACTCGAACAGCTTCATATCGGGTAGATCGGCGGCGAGCCGGAGAGTTACTTGGACTCGACGGCGCGGCCGCGCTCTCCGGATTCCCACTGGTTCCACAGATGCAGAAACTTCATCTGATCTTCGATGCCGCTGTCGTCGAGCAGGTAGCCCACTTCCTCGCGGGTCAGTCTCGAGCCCAGCTTTTCGGGCAGGTTGGCGATGCCGAGCACGGTCAAGGCGGCGATCTGAGCCCGGTCGCGCAGATCGGGGATGCTGACCTTGTCCATCGTGTCGGCCGCGGAGTGGTAGGTGGCCGCGTATTCGCCAGTGTCCTGCATGGCCACGAGCGCGGGAACGCCTTCGAGCAAGAAGTCGAAATGGTCGCTGCCGAAGAAGGCCTCGGTGGTATGAGTCGAGGCGCGCGAACCGAGCGCGGTCATGGCCTCACGCAGCGGCCCTTCGAGCTCAGGACGCCCGTTGACGGCGTAGCCGGAGATCTTGCCCACGCCCATGTCATGCACGACTACGGCGGAGAAGCGATCGAGCTCGTCGCGGTGCTTGCGCACGTAGGCAAGCGAGCCGAACAGGCCCGCCTCCTCGCCGCTGAACAGCGCGAACCGGATCGTGCGCTTCGGCCGCTCGGGCGAACGCTGGATCGCACGTGCGGCTTCGATCACGAGCACCGCATTGACCGCATTGTCCAGACACCCCGAGCCCAGGTCCCACGAGTCGAGATGCGCGCCCAGCAGGACGATCTCCTCGGGCTTCTCCGAGCCGCGGATTTCCGCGATCACGTTCTGGGACTTCACCGGCCCTCCGACCTCGTTGGGCAGGTCCACGCGCATCCGGACCGTCTCCCCGGCGTCCAAGAAGCGGCCGATGCGCAAAGCGTCCTCTCGGGCGAGCACTGCGCTCGGGATCGGATCGAGCTCGCCGGCGACGGTATGGATGTGGCGGTAGAGCAGGCGATTGGGCCGCGTGGAGGCGAAGACGACCGCCGCGGCGCCGACCTCGCCGGCTTCGCGGATGGCGAAGATAGCGTTGCGCTGCTCGATGCCCAGGTCGAGAAAGCTCCTGATCTCATCCAAACGCACGAGCAGGATCTTGCCGCGCGCCTTTTCGCCCATGCGCGTGATGCGGCCCGAGCTGCCTCCGCCGGCGTCGAGCACCTCGGCCTCGATGCCGCCCGCGGGCGTGGCAGGCCCCCAGGCCGTGGCCGCAGCTTGGACCTCGAATGGCGTGGGCGCGAGCACTTCGACCCGCGTCGCGCCCTCGTGCCAGGAGTGCGGCAGCTCGAACTGCTCGATCTTGACCTTGTCGACGCCGATCTCGCGGAAACGGTCGGCCGCCCAGTCCGCCGCGGCTTTCAGGTTGGGCGTGCCGGAGAGGCGCGGGCCGATCGAGTCGCAGAGATGGCGTAGCTCCGGTTCGAGCGTCGAGGAGCGGTCAATCGACAGGATGACGCTCGATGCAGCGGAGGCCGCGGGCGCGGGAGGGGCGAGGGCGGCGGCCAGAAGGCCGGCGAAAAGCGCGCGTGCGACCACGACCTGAGCCTATCACTTCCGGCGTTTGCCGGGATGCGCTCACGGCAAGACCCTGGCACGGCTGCCAGGGCTCGGTTTCAGTCTTACAGAGCCCCGCCAGCAATGGCTGGGCTTTCTGGAGATGTTCAACGCGACGTTAAGCGTGTTCGCCGCGAATGAGGTCTTGGAACGTCTCGCGCTCGCGAATGATGCGCCAGTCCGAGCCTTCCACCAACACTTCAGCCACGCGCGGACGCGAGTTGTAATTCGACGACAGCACGAAGCCGTAGCGCCGGCGGTGGCCACGGCTAGCAGGTCGCCCGGGGCCACGTCGGCCATTTCGCGGTCGCGTGCCAGGAAGTCGCCAGTTTCGCAAACCGGGCCCACGACGTCGGCCAGGATCGCTTGGCGTTGCTCTTCGACGACGGGCAGAATTTCGTGATGCGACTGGTAGAGCGCCGGCCGGATGAGGTCGTTCATCGCGGCGTCGACGATCAGGAAGACCTTCTTGCCGGCGTCCTTGCGATAGAGCGCGCGCGTCAGCAGCACGCCGGCCTGCCCGACGATCGAGCGGCCCGGTTCGAGCATCAGCGTCAAGTCGCGCCCGGCAAGCGCTTCGCGCAGACGCGCGCCATAGGCCGCGATCGCCGGCCCCGCTTCGCCGTCACGATACCCCACGCCCAGGCCGCCGCCCAGGTCGAGCGCGCGGATGTCCAGGCCCGCCGCGCGCAGCTTGTCGATCAACTCGAGCACGCGGTCGAGCGCGTCCACGAACGCCTGCAAGTTGAAGATCTGCGAGCCGATGTGGCAGCTCACGCCGCGTACCTGGAGCCCCGGCAGCCGAGCCGCCTCGGCGTAGAGCGCTTCCGCATCGTCGATCGGCACGCCGAACTTGTGCTCGCGCAGGCCGGTCGCGATGTAAGGGTGCGTCTCGGCGTCGACGTCGGGTTCACGCGCAGGGCGACGTGCACGCGCGTCGAGCTTCGCCGCCACGCCCGAGAGCAGCCGCAGCTCGCCCTCGGACTCGCAGTTGAACGAGCCCACGCCCGACTCGATGGCGTACTCCATCTCCTCGGCTGTCTTGCCCACGCCCGAGAACACCACGTTGCGCGCCTTGCCGCCGGCCTGCAGCACGCGAAACAGCTCGCCGCCGGAGACGATGTCAAACCCAGCCCCTTCGCGCGCCAAACGCGCCAACACGCCGAGAGAGCTGTTCGCCTTGACTGCGACGTGGATGTGGTGGTCCAGGCCCGCGAGCGCTTCCGCATAGGCGCGGTAGTTCTCGACGATGGCGGTGGCGGAGTAGACGTAGAGCGGCGTGCCTGCCTGCTCGGCGAGCTCCTCGAGCGAGACATCCTCGCAGTACAAGCGCCCCGAGCGGCGCGCGAAACCTTGCAACGGCATGGTGGAATCCGACAAACGAAAAAGGGGGAAACCCTGACTATATCGCGCGCAGTACGACAACCGTGCGGTCGTCGAGCGGCGTCGCCTTTCCGCTGAACACGCGCGCATCCTCGAAGATGGCGTCGAGCAGCTCGCGTGCGGTCGCTTCCTGGTTGGCTTGGATGACGTCGAGCAAGCGCTGGTCGCCGTACTGACGCCCCTGCGCATCCTCGGTCTCTTGCAGGCCGTCGGAAGCGGTGACGAAGACGTCGCCGGGCTCGAGGACCATGCGGCGCTGGTCGAACACGCCCGGATCAATCATGCCGAGCGGCGTACCGCCCATATCCAGCACTTCGGTCGCCCCTCCGAGGCGGACGATGGGGCGCGGCTGCCCGGCGCTGGCGACGATCAGCTCGCGGCGGTTGGGCAGCCAGCAGGCGTAGAGCGCGGCTAGATAGCGGGCTTCCAAAGGCCGCGCGAGTAAGCCCTGGTTGAGCGCTTCGAGCAAGTCGATCGGCTCGGGGAACTCGGCCGCCAAGCTGCGCATCAGTCCGGCGGCCAGTGCGCCATAGAGCGCGGCCGCGGCGCCCTTGCCGGTCACGTCGGCGCTCATCACGGCGAACCGTTCGCCTTCCACGGCGAAGAAGTCGTAGAGATCGCCGGAGACTTCGACGGCGGGGACGTTGCGCGCGGCCACCTCGATGCCTTCGAAGGTGGGGAAGCCGTTGGGGAGCAGCAGCTTCTGCAGATGTCGCGCCGCGGTGAGATCGCGAGTCAGGCGCTCTTCGTTCCGCGTCACCTGCTGGTAGAGGCGTGCGTTCTCGATGGCGGCGGCGATCTGCGGCGCCAGCAACGTGAGCGCCGCGAGGTGATTCTCAGTGAACGCCGCGAGGCGCTCGGATTCGAGATCGAGCACGCCGATCACTTGGTCCTTGAGCATCAGCGGCACGGCGACTTCGCTGCGGATTCCCTCCACCGCGGCTACATAGCGCGAGTCCTTGGCGGTGTCGCGGCTCAGAATCGCTTCCCGCTCGGTCGCCGCGGAGCCCACCAAGCCCTTGCCGAGCGGCATGGTTTGCCATTGCACGTGCTCGTCGTATCGCACGCCGAAATAGTGCTTGAGCTCGCCTTCCTCGAGCAGATAGATGCTGAAGGCGTCGTAGCGAATCAGGTCGCGAATCTGCGAAGAGATCTGGCTGAGCAGCTCTTCCAGGTTGAGGATGGAGGAGAATTCGCGCGCGATCTGCGTGAGGGTGCGCAGCGTGTCGTTCTGGCGTACCGTCTGTTCGTAGAGCTGCGCGGCATCGATGGCCAGCGAAAAGCGCGAGGCGATCAGCTCGAGCACATTGCGCTGGCGCTCGCCGAAGCGCGAGTGGAGGTCGACTGCAAGTCGATGACGCCGACCAGCTTGCCGCGCGCCACTAGAGGGACGGCGATCTCCGAGCGCACAGCCTCGACCGCCATCAGGTAACGCGGGTCGCGGCGCACGTCGGCCACGATGACCGTCTTGCGGCGCTCGGCGGCGTCGCCGGTGATGCCTTGGCCTAGCTTGACGCGCAGATTCCGCACCAGTTCGGGCCGGTAGCCAATCGAGTAGCGAATGCTCAGCGTCTCGTCGGGCTCGGCAAGCAGGACGGCGAAAAGCTGATAGTCGATGACCTTGCGCACTAGGTTGGCAAGCGCGCGCAGCAGGTCGTCGAGGCTGAGCGGGTGGTCGGCGGCGACCTCAGACGCCTCGGTGAGGACCTGAAACGGATCCACGTCTGGGCGGATGGAGTCGAAGGGCTGGTCGGCCATGGCGGCTCCGCGGCTTAGCCGGCGGCCGCCTCGGCGAGAATCGCCCAGGGATCGGCGGAGGCGATGCGGTCGGCCCCGGCGGCGACCAGAGCCGCTGCGTGCGAGAAGCCCGCGATGCGGCCGCCCGCGACGACCACGGCGCGGTCGCCGGCGACGCTGCGCAAGATGGCGATCGCGCGGGTCGTGGCAAAACCGTGTCCGGCAGCCGTAGCGGAAGAGCAAAGCGCATCTGCTCCACCAGCCAGGGCCGCCGTGGCTGCGGTCTCGAGCTCTTGGTCGGATAAAGCGCCGGCCTCGAGCGTGACGGCGAGCGCAGCTCCGGCGTCCGCGCATAGGGCGGCCGCTGCGGATACTTCGGTGCGCAGCACGTCCGGTTCGAGTTGGCGGGCGCGCCCGGCGCTGAGCGTCCACTGCAGCATGCCCGCGCCCAAGCGCAGCGCGATCTCGGCGTCGACTAGCCGCGCCGCCGTCGACGCGCCGCCATTGGGATAGTCAATCAACGCGCCGACGCGCAGCGGCGTTGCAGATACGGCAGCAACGGCCGGAGCCACCAAGCTCACAGGAGTCCACACGACGGGAATGCCGGCGCGCGCGGCCTGACCGCAGGATTCGGCCACTTCGCTCGCCACCGTCAACAAGGAAGCGCAAACAAGCTCCAAGGCCGCCGCGTAGCCGCCTTCGGGGCGCGGCCAGGCCGAGGCGGGCGCTAGCTCGGGAAGCTCCTCGGCCGGCAAGCCCAGCCGCTCGAGAATCTCGTCGCCGACCTGCTCGACCAGCGCATCCATTTCAGCGGGGGACATCACCGGGAATCGCGGCGTCTTGCCCAGCGTGGCAAGGCGTCGGGAAAGCCATCATAGCATGCACTCGGGGGCCCAGCCGGCTTGGTTTGGCTGGTACAATGATGGGTTGGGAATCGACCCCGATTTCTCACGTTCGGATTCAAATCTTCCATGCCCCTGTACGAGTATGAGTGCCCTCGAACCGGCAAACGCTTCGAGGCGATCCAGAAGTTCTCCGATCCGCCGCTAACCCGCTGTCCGGAGTGCGACCAGCACCCGGAATGCCAGGGCGAAGCGAAGAAGCTCTTGTCGGCCCCGGCCATTCAGTTCAAAGGAGCCGGATGGTACGTCACCGATTACGGCAAGAGCGGCGAAAAGCCCAAAAAAGAGAGCGCGTCCTCGGAGTCGAAATCCACCGAGACGAAGTCCGAATCGAAGACGGAGTCCAAGCCCGCCCCCAAGGAAAGCTCCTCGAAGGACTGAGTCCGCGGTCGACGTTAGATCGCGACGGCGGTTTCGCGCAGTTCTTCGGCCAGCACGTCGAGCGCTTCGCGTTGCGAGCCAGCCTTGGCCGGAAATCGAACGCCGAAATGTTCCAGCAATGGGTCGCTCTGCGGCGCGCCCTGTCCACCGACATAGAACGGGGCCCTGCGTCCAGCTCGGCGAGCGGTCTCTGCAAGCGCCTTACGGTGCAGCTGGAAAAGAGCGGGCCTTGTGGCGGAGAGCAACACAGCCGACGGACGCAAAACGTCGCAAGCGCTCTCTAGGTCTTCGAAGGGCAATGCCGCTCCCATGTAGCTGACCCGCAGGCCGTGTCGGCTGAGGTGGTAGGACACAATCAGCGCGCCGAGCTGGTGATACTCGTCAGGAAAGCAGGAGACGATCACCGGGCGGTGATCGGAGCGTACCGGAGCCGCAGATTCCACAAGCTTCAGCAAGCGGTGCACGAACGCCCCGGTTGCAATGTGCTCACTCGCAACGCTGCACTTGCCCGCCGCCCACAACTCCCCGATCGAGCGCGTGGCAGGCTCGATCACTTCGAAGATGACCGACTCAGGAGAGACGCGCGAGAAGCATTCGTCGAGGGCGCGATCGATGCTGCGCTGGTCCATCGCAAGAGCGGCCGCCACGATCTGCTCGCTCTGATCGTGGAGGCTCGCCAAGGGTTTCCGCGCCGAGCTTCTCGCGCTTGGGCGGCGGACCGCCGGGACGCTCCGGCACGCGCCCGTCACTTTCACGAAGAAGCGCTTCGCGGCCCACCCCGGCAATCTCGCCGATGGAACGCCCCTGGCGGATCAACTCGCGTACACGCAGGAGGATCTGAAGGTCCTCTTCTGTGTACATGCGGTGGCCGCCCGAGCCCCTCAACGGATGAAGAAGCCCGTGACGCCGCTCCCAGGCGCGCAGCAGCGCCGGCGAAAACTCCGTCATGCGCGCGATCGTGCGCATCTTGTAGGGACCGTTTCCAGGCATCTCCGGGACTTTCAAATCTTTCCGTCTCAACTCTAACGCAATCGGCTCTGGCCCAAGAATGGGGCGCCTGCAGCTCACGATACAAGCTCAGACGCGCGAGCGCAGCATCAATTGCTTGGGATGCGGCTCGAGGTAGGTCTGGCTCGCGATATACGACACGCCGAAGCGGCGAACGTAGTGGCGCAACAGCGTCAGCGGCGCTACGAGCGGCACAAGGCCGGCACGGAAGTCGCTCACACTCTCGAGCGCATCGCGTTTCTCGGCGGCGGTGAGCTTGGCCTTGCAGTAGCCCAGGATTCGCTCGAGAACCGCGGTTTGGCGGCTGACCGACGCGGGGCGAGCCAGCGTTTGCATGAAATGCGTCGTGTATTCCGCTGCAAGCTGATCGCGGTCCATGGCGCCTGCCGAGGCCACCAGACGACCGGTCTCGCGAAACCGGTTTGGGTCGTGGGAAAGTAGCAGGAGCTTCTCCGAAGTGTGGAAGGCAACC
Organism: Bryobacterales bacterium; assembly: GCA_041394905.1. Lineage (GTDB taxonomy): Bacteria > Acidobacteriota > Terriglobia > Bryobacterales > UBA6623 > RI-231. Next base: position 215,751 of record JAWKHJ010000009.1, read on the forward strand.
AGATCCGCTACCGTCCACGAGCTCGCGAAGAGGTCACGGACGCGGCGGTAAGCGAACGCGCGTTCAAAGAAGCTCTCGCGAAGATGGGGATCGTTCAGCCGTCCTTCTTCCTCCACCGGCAGCAGCGGCATCCGCTCGATCAACGCCTCGGCGAATAGGCCAACACCGCTCTTCGACGGAACTCCGTTGCCGTCATAAACCTTTACGCGCTCCATGCCGCAGCTAGGCGAGTCCTTCTTGAGCACAAACGCGTCGAGGTTCGCCGCTGCCAGGCTCTCCGCTTTCTCGCGGGCGTACTGCCTCATCTTTTCGGTGACGTCGGCTCCGCTCGAAGGCGCGACGAGATGGACGGCATCCCCAAGACGAACCAAGCGCAACGTCTCTCGCGGTGTTCCGAGGCCAATCTCGACTTCGGGGCAAACCGGAACGAATTCGGCGAACTCCGCCGCCTCGCGCAGAAGGAAGCGGTTGGCGCAGTGCCCTCCGTTGAACCGGACCGTCTCGCCCATCAGGCAGGCGGACACTCCGATGCGGAGAGGAGTGGTTTGGGGGCGCTTGCCATCCATACAAAAATTATACAAAATATAAACAGTAACGCAACACCTATCTTCATTGCTCTAGCCTGAGGCTTCAACCATGCGCACCTTTGACCTTCATACTTCCGTCCGCTTACCGCTCCCGCTCTCGCAGGTCTTCCCGTTCTTCTCAGACGCTTACAACCTGGAGACGCTGACGCCCCCATGGGTGCGCTTCTCGGTCTTGACGCCTCGCCCGATCACGATGGGCGTGGGAACAGAAATCGACTACCAATTGAAAATTCACGGCATCCCCGTCCGATGGCGTAGTGCGATCACAGCCTGGGAGCCGCCGTTCCGCTTCGTTGACGAGCAATTGCGCGGGCCCTATTCGCTCTGGGTTCACGAGCATCGTTTCCGAGAGGAAGATGGACAGACGGTGGCCGAGGACCACGTCCGCTACGCTGTACCTGGCGGCGCGCTTGTCCACAGTTTGTTCGTGCGTCGTGACGTGGAACGCATTTTCGCGTTCCGCCAGCAGAAAAATGCAGGAACTGTTCGGCCGCATAGAGTCCGGGCGGGCTGCCTGATGGTGCGTCGGCGATGAGCGCCCTTACGATCGTTTGGTTCCGCCAGGATTTGCGCCTGGACGACAATCCTGCTCTGCTCCGCGCACTCGAGCGCAGTGGTCCGATCTTGCCGCTCTACATTTGGGCTCCCGACGAAGAGGGCGACTGGCCCCCCGGAGGAGCGACGCGCTGGTGGCTACACCAATCGCTCGAAGCGCTGGCTAAAGCGATCGAAAAGAGAGGGGCGAGCCTGACGTTGCGCTCCGGCCAAACGCTCGAGACCTTGCGCGCGGTGATCGCCGAGACAGGAGCGGACGCGGTCCACTGGAACCGACGCTACGAGCCGGCGTCGATCGCGCGTGACGCGGAGATCAAGAAGGCGCTCGAATCCGACGGCGTGCGCGTGAAAAGTTTCAACGGCGCGCTTCTGTGGGAGCCCTGGGAGGCGCTCAAGGGAAACGGGAGCCGTACAAAGTCTTCACGCCCTACTGGAAAGCGGCGCAGCAACGCGGCGCACCCGATCCAGAGTCCGCCCCAATGAAGCTGCCAAGCTTGCCTTCGCCCGTCGAATCCGTACCGCTCGCAAGTCTCGGCCTCGAGCCGGAAGTAGATTGGGCCGGAGGAATGCGTAAGGCGTGGACGCCAGGCGAGGCGGGCGCGCGGGCGGAGCTCAAACGATTCTTGAACGAAGCTGCCGCGGACTACTCCGACCAGCGCAACCTGCCGGCCATACGCGGCACATCGCGCATGTCCCCGTACTTACACTTCGGCGAGATCAGTCCGCGGCGCATTTGGCAGGAAGCGCTGGCAGCGGGACCGGTGGGCGAAGGCGAGACGGCCTTCCGGCGCGGGGCCTGGTCTTATCTACGGGTAGTGGATTGGCGAGAGTTCGCCTATCACCTGCTCTATCACTTTCCTTCGACGCCGCTCGCGCCGCTGCGACCGGAGTTCGCGAAATACCCTTGGGCTGGCGACGAAGAAGCGTTGCGGCGCTGGCGGCGCGGCAAAACAGGCTACCCGATCGTCGACGCCGGCATGCGCGAGCTTTGGACTACGGGCTGGATGCACAACCGGGTGCGCATGATCGTGGCGTCGTTCCTGATCAAAGACCTGCTGATCCACTGGCAGGAGGGCGCGAAGTGGTTCTGGGATACGCTGGTCGACGCCGATTTGGCGAACAATACGCTCGGTTGGCAGTGGACCGCCGGTTGCGGCGCGGACGCGGCGCCGTATTTCCGCATCTTCAATCCGGTCACGCAGGGTGAGAAGTTCGACCCGAAAGGCGAATACGTGCGGCGCTGGGTTCCAGAGCTGTCCAAGGTTCCCGATCGATGGCTTCACAAGCCATGGGAAGCGCCGGAGGACGAGCTCGAGCACTGCGGGGTGCAGTTGGGCGAAGACTACCCGGAACCAATCGTGGATCACGGCGAGGCGCGCAAGCGAGCGCTCGAGGGCTACGAAAAGGTCAAGCGCGGATAAGACCCCCGGCGGCGGTATGATGATTCCGCCATGTCCGCCTCTCGCCGCACTCTGCTCAAGCTCCCCTTAGCAGCAGCCGCTCTGCCAGCCGCCGCCGCCCCAACGATCGACGAGTACGCTCCGTCAAACATCAAACTTTGCCGCCGCTTGCCGGCCGAGCTCAGCGACGACGAGCTACTGTTCCTCAAGCAGATTGGCCTGCAATGGGTGCGCGTCAACTTCCCGCCGGCGAAAAGCTCGTTCGCTGACATGGAACGTTCCGTCCAGCGCTATGGCGCCTACGGGATGAAGATCCACTCCGGCGTGCACTACGGGTACCGCGAACTGGACGTACAGCTCGGCCGCCCTGGGCGCGACCGGTACATCGAGTCCTACAACCAGTTCTTGCGTGACTGCGGCAAGCTCGAGATCCCCGTCGCCAGCTACGACTTCCACCCCGGCAACACCTACACGACCGCCGTCATCGAAGCGCCGCGCGGCTACGAGACCAGGCAATTCAAGCTCGATGACTTCCGGAACAAGGTCGAGAAGCGAATGCACGACCGCGACTACCCGGTCGAGGAGATCTGGGCGAACTACGAATACTTCATGAAGGCGACCTTACCCGTCGCGAAGGAGGCCGGAGTGCGGATGTCGCTGCACCCCGACGATCCGCCGCTCGCGGTGATGAACGGCGTCGGGAAAATGTTCGTGCACTATGACGGGTACGCAAGGGCCGAGCGCATCGCTGAAGCGATCGAAGGAAAGGGCGCACCGCACTGGGGCCTTACGTTCTGCGTCGGCACGTGGTCAGAAGGCGGCGACAAGATGGGCAAGGACGTCTTCGAAATGATCGAGGACTTCGGCAAACGCGGCAAGCTCTGCGAGATCCACTTCCGCGCCGTCAGCGCACCGTTGCCCGAGTTCTACGAGACGTTCCCGGAAGAGGGCTATCTCGACCTCTACCAAGTGATGAAGGCGTTGCGGAAGGTGAAGTTCTCCGGTGCGGTGATGCCGGACCACGTACCGGCGCTCGCCGGAGACGAGGGCATCCGGCGCGCCGGTACAGCCTACTGCATCGCGATGATGCGCGCGATGCTGCGCCGCGCGAATGAAGAGGTGGGTTGAGACTTCACGCCACCGCTAAACCGCGAACCCGTGCTGCTCGCGGTGATACGGGCCGTCGTAAGTCTGCGTCGACTTGAACAGCTCATGGCGCCCATCGCCTGCGACCGCTGCCGCCGAGCTGACGAGCTTCTCCTTTTCAGGATCCGACAGCGGCTTGAAGTTGCGCGCGATGGCGACCTCCGCCTTGAGCTCGTCCATCGTCATGATGCCGACAACCAAGGTCGAGACGGGCATGCTCAGCGCATAGCGCCGACATTGGTCGTGGGTAAGATCGGTTTCCGTCGGGATGCGGCCCTTGCCCGCCGACGGTCCGCCGCCGAGCGACTTCATCCCAATCACACCGACGTTCTTGTTCAGGCAGACTGGCACCACGTTCTTTTGAAAGCTGCGATAGTGCGCATCGTGGATGTTGATGGGCATCTGGGCGGTGGCCCAATCGTAGGGCTTGTCGAGCATCTTGAGGTGGATGCGCGGGTCCTTGTGGCCGGTGAAACCGATGTAGCGCACTTTGCCCGCTTTCTGCGCCTCGAGCGCCGCCTTTAGCCCGCCCTTCTCGAAGACCCAATCGGGGTCGTTATCATAGACCATCTCGTGGAATTGCCACAGGTCGAGGCGATCCGTCTTGAGCCGCCGCAAACTGTCGTCGAGGCACTTCTTCGAACCTTCGTAATCGCGGTTGCAATTCTTCGTCATCAAGAAGACTTTGTCGCGCTTGCCGCCTTGGGACAGAGCGCGACCGATGATCTCTTCCGAGCCGCCCATCTGGTAGTCCCAGCAAGAATCGAAGAAGGTGAGCCCCTCGTCGACGGCGGCGTGCATGATTTTGATCGCTTCGTTTTTGTTCTCGACGGCGCCAATGTGCCAGCCGCCAAGACAGAGGATGGAGACCTGTTCGTTTGTCCGGCCAAGCTTGCGCGTGGGCAAACCGGTGGAGCCGCTCTGCTGGGCGAGGGCCTGTTGCGCCGCCGCGGCAGCCATGGCGCCTCCGAACAAATTGCGGAAGAAGTTTCGGCGGGACTCGTCTTCGTGTGTCATCGGGAACGGACCTCCTGTCTCGCGTTCCATTCTAGCGAGACGCTCAAAGTGAGGATGGCGGGCCGCCCCGGGTGCAATCTAAGCCCTATGACCACTTCCTACGACGGTGATCGTCCAGCCAGAGGTGTAGGTTACGTGTTGACCGCCGCTGTCGAGCAGCAGGGCCTCGATCTCACCACGATCCTCCGCCGTCTCGAATCGGGCGGCGATCAGGGCGCGGCCCAGTCTGAGCTCTTTCGCGTATTCTTCGAGGAATGTGGTTTGGTCCGTGAGAGCGCCAAGAGCCTTCGAAAGGAAGTCCGGGCCCTCGTTTGGCGAATCGGGCAGAAGCACGTTGGCGCCCTCTTCGCCGGACAAGACATGCAAATTGCTGTGGGGAATGCCTAGACAGAGCAGCCGCTCTTCCGCGAGTCGAGCCCGCAACTCATCCTCGAAGACCGCAAAAACGGTCTGCGGCGGCAGTCCATCCCAGTGGCGAGATTCCCTCTCATCGAGTGGGGGTTTGAGTGTCGGCATCACATCGCGTAGAAGCTCTTGGCAGGCAGAGCGTTACGTCGGTGGACAAGCGGCGGCTGTTGAGCACAAGATAGGAGCGGTATGAAGTCCCGACTGCTGCTCTCCGCCCTCGTACTCGCCGTCTTGAGCCTGGCCGCGCCGATGCAAGCTGAAAAGCTCTACGACATCGACGGACCGATGGAGCTCTACATCTGGCTGACGGCAAAGCCGGGACACGAGGATGCGATGGAGAAGACGTTTCGCGAGGTCTTCTACCCGGCTGTGAGCGCGCGCCGAGGCTTTCGCAGCGCGATGATGGTGCGCAAGCCAGGCACGGCGGAATACACAGTGCGGCTCTCGTTCGACACCGAAGAGCTCCGCATGGAATGGGTGGCCTCCGACGCCCACCAGAAGGCTTGGCCCGAGCTCGAGTCCCATGCGGCGAAGGCGACTTACGACGGTTTCGCCGTCATCTTTCCGAAATAGTACGGGCGCTTCAGACGATACTCTGGCCGCCATCGACCACGATGGTTTGTCCCGTGATGTAGCTTGAAGCGTCCGATGCCAGAAAAACGACGACGCCTTTGAGCTCGCCGGGCGCGCCGATGCGGCCGAGCGGAGTGGTCGCTTCGATTTGGCCGCGCAGCTTCTCGATGGTCGCGTCGGCCATGCGAGAGGGGAAAAAGCCCGGCGCGATGGCGTTGACGCGGATGCCCTGGCGGCCCCAGCGTCCTGCGAGCTCGCGCGTGAGTCCCATGACGCCTGCTTTGCTTGCGCTGTAGCCGACGAGGCTGACGTCGTCGGCTACGCCGCCCAGCAGTCCGGCGATCGAGGCCGTGTTGAGGATCACCCCGCCACTGCCGCGCGCGAGCATCCGACGACCCACCTGCTGCGAGAAAAGCCACGTGCCGGTCAAGTTGACGTCGAGCACCTGACGCCACTTCTCCAGGGGCATCTCTTCGGCTGGAGCGCCCCAGGTGATTCCCGCGTTGTTGACTAAGATGTCGAGCGGACCAACCGCACCTTCGGCTGCTTCGACGGCACGCTCGACCTGCTCGGGGTCGCTGACGTCGCACAGGCCGCCATGGGCCTCGATGCCGGCGGCGCGCAGCCGTTCGATGGTCGGGGCGAGCCACTTCTCCCGGCGCGCCAGCAGATAGAGCCTGGCCCCGGCTTCGCTAAGGCCTTCCGCCATCTCCTCCCCATGCCGCGCGAGCCGCCCGTGACGAGGGCTGCCTTGCCGGCGAGCGAGAACAGCGATGGAAGCGTTGACATCGGGGCAATTGTAGCCTGCCCGGTCCGTCTAAGCCTTGGCCTCGGACACGGCCGTTTCGGAGTCGCTCGGCTTCGAGCAGAGCCGGCTTGGGAATCAAGCTGATGAGGGTTTGCCCCGCCCTGGGCCGCACACTCTGTCCGGCAACCACCACTGCCAACTCCACCTCGTCCTCCCGCTTGGTCACCACGAAAAGAGGCAGCGCATTCTCGCTGTAGCGCGCGCGGAACGCCGCCATGTCGAACTTCTCGGTCATGCGAACAGACTTGATTTCCGCACCTTCGCGAAAGAGCTTGTCGAGGGCGTCGAAGTTAGCGCCTTCCGAGAACAGGCGGCGGCCTTGCAGGTGGATGGGCTCGATGCCGCGCCGACCGTCCTCCCTCTCGAGCGGAAGCTGGTAGACCTCTTCCGTCCAAAGGCCTCGGTGAAGTGGACGGCGGCAAGCGAGTTGGCCTCGACGTTGGAGGTGACGGCGAGCAGCCGGCCGATGCCGTGCATGTCGACGCCGTCCAATACTTCCTGCGAGAGAATGCCGCCAAAGTAGGCGGGCAGACCTTCCATCTTGGCCGCGGCAACGTTCACGCGCCGGCTGTCAGCGAGGGCAACTCGCAGGCCTTGATCCTGCAGCGCTTTCGCCAACTTGCGCGCCCAACCGTGCGCGCCGACGAAGAGCGCGCCCTGCGGGCTCGGCTCGGCCAGCCCCAGCTTCTTAGCCAGCGGGAACGCGCCCAAGCCGTAGACCACCACCGTGCCCATGATCACGAGAAAGGCGATGGGGACCATGCGCGAGGCATCCTCCACGCCGCTCGCAGCCAAGCGCGAGGCGAAGATCGAGCTCACTGCCGCGGCCACGATGCCACGCGGCGCCATCCACGACAAGAACAGCCGCTCCTCGCGCGTGAGCTTCGAGCCCATGCACGACACCCACACCGACGCCGGGCGCACGATGAAGAGTAGCAACAGCAGATAGCCCAAACTCGGCGCCCACACCGACAGCAAGATCGTCCGCCTCCAGCCGCGCCGCCAGCAGGATGAACAGCGTCGAGATGATCAGCACGCGTAGGTTCTCTTTGAACTCGACGATGTGCCGAACCGCGATCTTGTGCTGGTTGGCCAACACGATGCCCATCACCGTGGTAGCCAGTAGGCCGGATTCGGGATGGATGTGGTTCGAGCCGATGAATGCGCCCACGATCATCGCGAGCGAAAAGGCGTTGTCGAGCGCATCGGGCACCCAGTGGAAGCGCAGCGCGACCAGCATGATGACGGCGCCGGCGCCGCCCACGCCTACGCCGGTCAGGATGGAGTAAAGGAACGCGCGCGGCGCATCCTGGCCGCCGCCCGCCAGGATCGCTTCGAAGACCAGGACGGCAAGAATTGCGCCGATCGGATCGTTCAGGATGCCTTCCCACTTGATGGTGTTGCGAATCCTGGGAGTTGGCCTCACATGACGCAGTAGCGGAATGACCACCGTGGGGCCGGTGACCACGAAGATCGCGCCCATGAGCAGCGCCAAAGGCACACTCAGTTCGAGAATGAGCCAAGCCCCGAATGACGAGAGCACCCACGTAACGAAGGCCTGATCGTCACGAGATTGCGCACGACCCCGCCGATCTCGCGCAGTTCGCGCAAATCGAGACTCAAGCCGCCTTCAAATAGGATGATCGCAACCGAAATCGAGATAAACGGCGCCAGCAGGTTGCCAAACAGGTCGTCGGGGTTCAACACCCCAAAGCCCGCCTTGCCCGCCGCCAAACCGACGATCAGCAGCAGCAGGATGGACGGCAAGTGTATCCGCCACGCCACCCAACGAGCCGCAAAGCCCAGCACGAAAACCAGGCCCAACCCCAGAACGTACGTTTCTCCGTGTTCCATTCGAGCGCTCCCGTACGCGCGTCAACTCTCCCGCGACGCCGGTCTCCAGACGCCATTTCTATACTGGTGAGATGCAGCCGGTCCAGACGCGCTTGCGCGTACGCTACGCCGAGACCGACCAAATGGGAGTGGTTTACTACGCCAATTATCTCATTTGGATGGAAGTCGCGCGCGTAAATCACTGCCGTGCGCTCGGCTTCGAGTACAAGAATATGGAGAAGGACGCCGGGGCCTACCTCGCTGTTACCGAAGCGCATTGCCGTTACCGAGCCTCGGCGTACTTCGATGATGAAGTCGTCGTCGAGAGCGTCGTCTCGGAAGTGCGGTCGCGGACGATCCGGTTCGACTATTCGATGCGACGCAGCGAGACGGACGAGAAGCTGGCGGAGGGCTATACGCTCCATACGGTTACAAACCGCGAGGGCCGTATGATCCGCCTGCCGGAAGCCTATCGGCCATACTTCGAGAGATGATCGCGCGCTTGGCCGTACTGTGCGTGGCCGTCGCGCTCGGCCAAGCCGGAGCGGGCGAGCTGACGAGGCGCTTCGAGCGAACGCTCGAGCGGGCGCTCGAAGGCGGCCTCCCCGCTACACGGCGGAGCTCCTACTGGCGGATTTGACGCCGGATTCGGACCGCCTTTTCGCCGATTTTTCCGGCGACCTTCCGGCCGATTTCTCGGCGCGATGGCGTTGGCCGGACCGCGAGGCCAGGCTGCGGCGGCTGCGCTCGCTCCGCAGATCTTCGCGCTCCAGCGCCCCGACGGCGGCTTTCGGCAAGCGCTCTCGCCGGAGGGCGCGACTGAGGACGACATGGCGCGACTGTGGGCCACGGGCGTCTGCTTGTCGGCTTGGTCGAGTACTACGAAGCGTCGGGCGATCCGCGAAGCTTGGAGGTCGCGCGACGTTTGGGCGACTTTCTCGTCGACCACGCCGCGCGCTTCAACGCGGCCACGGTGCGCGAAGCCTTCCATGACGGCGCGATGGCGCACGGCTACATTTGCTGGACGCAGAACGTGGAAGGGCTGGCGTTGCTGGCGCGCGCCACAGGCGAAGAGCGTTACCGCGCCGCGGCGCTTTCGATTGCAGACGGCATCGAGCGCAGACCAGGCCAGCACGCCCACGGTTGGTTTTCGTCCTTGCGCGGGCTCGCGCTGCTGGCCGAGGACGATCCGGCTCTGCTGCCTGACCTCGGACGCGCCTGGCAATCCTTCGCGGACTCGCAAGACCTGCTGTGGACGGGAGGGCCGCCGGAGTACTTCGCTCCCGGCATCGCGCGCGACGAAGGCTGCGCCTCGGCCGATTGGTTGCGGCTGAATCTCGCGCTGTGGCGTATGACGGAAGACGAGCGCTACCTGCTCGCGGCCGAAAACGGCTTGTTCAATGCTTTCTTCGCGAACCAGCAGCCCAATGGCGGCTTCGGGCACCTTCGGCTTTCGCCGCGCGGTTTCGAATACGGTGCAACCGAAGCATGGTGGTGTTGCACGTTGCACGGGGCGCGAACCTTCCCGGCGATTCGCGAGGCCGCGTTTCGCGCCGAGGGCGATGCGCTCGCCTACGATTTGCCCGTGGACGGGCGCGGCGAGGCACATGGCTTGGTCGTCGAGGCCGACGCCGAGCCGGCGCGTGACGGGCGGGTGCGGTTTCGCATCCTGGAAGCCCCGCCCGAGGCGATCGCGCTGCGCATTCGCAAACCCACGCGCACGGCGGAGCTCAGTTCCACGTTCGGCTCCACACGAGAACCTTGGCTAACGATCGAGCGGGAGTGGCAATCGGGTGAAAGCTTTGATGTCGAATATGCTTTCGGTATCGAAACAACCGATGGCGACGGCGTGACGCTCGTGCGGCGCGGGCCGTGGACGCTGGGCGCATCCGAGGGGGCCGACCCGGCCTTGTTCAACGAGGCTGCTGCGAAGCAGCGCTTCAACTGGCAAGCTCTCGCGCCGGCCGACAGTCCGTCACACGCGACTGGCGACTTCGACGCGGACTCTTTCGGCGGCCAAACCGCACGAACGACTCTGCGGCCCATCGCGGAGCGCTGGGAATCCGGCGAGCACGGCCTGCGCTGGACGACACGGTTCGGAGCGCCGGGAAAAGACGAACCGCAGAGCAAAGCCGCGCGCTACGCCAAGCCCGCTGCGGCAGGCTTTGCGGTCGGCGTGCTGCTCATGGCGCTTTGGATGTGGCGGCTGCGGCGTCGGCCGGCCGAGCGTTGAGCATCCGCCGAACGGTTTCGGCGGGGTCCTGCGTCTCGGCCAGCATCGCCAGTTGACGCTCAGCCCAGGTGGGCTGCTCGATCAACGCATCGAGGCCGGCGAGCTCAGCGGCACAACCCAGCTCTTGCGCGTGTTCGGCAAGATGGGTTGTGAGGTCTCGCGCCAACTTGCGCGCCGAGATCGGCTCATGCGTCAGCGCGTCGACCAGTTCCGCATCGAGCCCGTAGCGCGCCGCTCGCCACAGGTTCTGCCGCACCAGCATCGGGTGGCAATCGTGCTGATAGGCGCCCTCGTCGATCTCGTGCGAGAGCGCGACGACCAACGACTGGACCAGCGCCGTGATCGCCATTACATCCTCGAGCGAGCCCGGCATGTCACACACGCGCACCTCCACGGTGCCGAAGTTCGAGTGGGGCCGCACCATCCACCAGATGTCGCGCGGCGAGCGAATGAAGTCCGTCTCCTGCAAATGGCGCATCAGCCAGACGTACTCGCTCCAGTTGCGCATGAAGGGCGGGATGCCAGAAGTGGGCAGCCCTTCCATGATCTTCGAGCGGTGCGAGAGCAATCCCGTGACGCGGTTGTTCCACCACGGGCTGTTGCAGCTCAGGGCAAGAAGCAGCGGCAGGTGCTTCAGGATGCGCTCACAGACCATCACCGCCTTGTCGCCCGAGTCCACGCCGACGTGCACGTGCAGCCCGAAAGTCACCATGCGCCGCCCCATGTCTTGCAGCAAGTCGATCAGCCCGCGGTAGCGCTCGTTCGGCGTGACGTTCTGCTCCTCCCACATGGAGAAGGGGTGCGTGCCCGTCCAGTAGAGCCGCGCGCCGGCCTCGCTCGCGAGCGGTTCGACTAGGGCGAGCTTCGCCGCTAGATCGGCGCGCGCTTCCTCGACCGTCGAGCAGACTCCGGTGTTGAGCTCGAGGTAGCACTGCATCAGCTCGGGCTTGACGCTGTCCTTGACGCTTTCCGGCAGTCGTGCGAGCACGGGCTGGCTCGCATCGGTGAGCGCCATCGTCTCGGCGTCCACCAAGGCGAGCTCGATCTCAACGCCGAGCGTCGGCTTGGGGTTGGACTGGAACGAGATCTTCGTCATGACGCAAGCCCTGTCTCTCCGGGTCGGCGGCAAACACAGCCGCATGCGCAAGTGTTCTTGCACCGATCGTCAGCGCACGCTCGTCGATGTCGAACGACGGCGAGTGCAACGCATTGCCGCCGACGAGCTCGGAACGCACGCCAAGCCGAAACATCGCACCGGGGACGTGATCCAGATAGCCAGCGAAGTCCTCCGCCCCCATGCTGGGCCGAGGAATCGATTGCAAAGCCTCGGGTCCAAGCGCCGCCGCGACCGCCTCGCGCACCACCGCCGTGGCGGCGGGATGATTGTACACCCCTCCCAGCCGCTCCCCGAACTCAATCTGGATGGTCGTGGCCGAGGCCTCAGCGACACCGCGCGCAAGCTGCCGCAACCGCTCTTCGGTGCGCTGGCGTACTGCGGCGTCCAGAGTACGCATGGTGCCTTCCAGATGCACCTCTTCCGGAATGACGTTCGAGCTATAGCCGCCGTTGATCTTACCGATGGTGACCACCACCGGGTCCTGGCTGTCGATGGCGCGCGGCAGGAAGGCATAGATGGAGCTGATCAGGTGCGCCGCGGCTGCGATCGGATCGACTGACTCGTGCGGCCGGGCGGCGTGTCCCCCACGTCCGCGGATGGTGACCGCAAACTCGTCGCAATTCGCCGTGAGCGGGCCTTCGCGCACGCCGATGCGTCCCAGGTCGCGGCTGGGGTCGGCGTGCAAGGCAAAGATCGCGTAGACATCCTCGAGCGCCCCGGCGGCGACCATTTCGAGCGCGCCTTCGGCAGTCTCCTCCGCGGGCTGGAAGATCACGCGGAAAGCCAAGGGCCAGGGTGCGCCGCCGCTGTGGCGTAGCGCATCCAGCCCGAGCAAGGCGCCGAGCGCACAGGCAGTATGCGCATCGTGCCCGCAGGCGTGCATTACGCCCGGCACGCGGCTGTGGTATTCGACGGTCTTGGAGTCATGCAGCCGCAGCGCATCAATGTCGGCCCGAAGAGCAACACGCGGCGTTCCGGCAGGGGCTGGCGAATCGACAATGAGGCCGCGGCCTCCGGGCCCTTGGCGAATGGCGAGTCCCTTATCCGCCAACAGGCCTTCGAGGTAGCGCGTGGTGCGCACCTCTTCGCCCGAGGGCTCGGGGTTCATGTGGATCTCGCGCCGCACCTCGCACAGGCGCGGGCCTAGCGCGTCGATCGCGTCGTTGAGGTTCCGGCTCCAATCCACCCTGGTCCCATTGTAGGAACACGTCCGGCCGCCTAACGTTCCAGCGAGCGCAGCGAATCCATCAAGTCCCAAGCCGTGTGATCGAAGCGCAGCGGCGTAATGGAGACCTTGCCGTCGCGCACGGCCGCGTAGTCACTGCCCTCCTCGGCGTCGGCTAGCGGCACCTCTTCGTGCATCCAGTAGTAGGGCCGGCCGTAGGGGTCGCGCGTTTCGACCATCAGGTTGCGTGAGATCTTGCGGCTCTGGTGGGTGATCTCGACTCCGTCGTAGCTCGGATACGGCACGTTCACGTTGAGCGCTACGCCTTCGGGCAGCCCTGTCTCGAGCACCTGCACAGCCAGCTTCGCCGCGAAATCCGCCGCGGGGCCGTAGTCGATGTCGACGCGCTGATTCACCGACATGGCAATGGCCGGGATGCCGTACTTAGCGCCCTCGGCCGCGCCAGCAACGGTGCCCGAGTAGTAGACGTTCTCGCCCAGATTGGGGCCGTTGTTGATGCCGGAGACCACGAGGTCGGGTCGAAACTCGAGCAACAGCGTGATCGCCATCATGCCGCAGTCGGCCGGAGTGCCATCGATGGCGTAACGGTTCGCGCCAACCATGTGGTACCGGAAGGGCTTACGTAGTGTGATGCGGCGGCTAGCAGCGCTCTGCTCTTGCAGCGGCGCCGCGGTGTAGACTTCACCCACGCGCGCCAGCGCCGCTTCGAGCGCATGCAGGCCGGGCGCATGGATGCCGTCGTCGTTGGTGACAAGGATGCGGGTAGGCAAGAACCTACTTTAACAACGCCAGGATTTCGCGTAGCTCTTTCTTGATTTCGCCAAGCGCTTCGGCGTTTTCCGAAGGATCAGGTCCGAACAAACCGCTCTGCTTCGGCGGCTTTTTCGGTTTTCTTTCCTGGCGTTTGGCCTTGTTCGTTTTATCGCGAAGCGCCTTGCGCGCGCCGGCGATGGTGAACTTTTGATCGTAGAGCAGGCGCTTGATCTCGAGTACGAGTTCAACGTCCTTGCGGCGGTATTGCCGCTGCCCGTTGCGGCCTTTGCGGGGTTTGAGAGCCGTAAACTCGGTCTCCCAGTAGCGCAGAACATAAGCTTCCACGCCGGTCACGTCTGAAACGTCGCCGATGCGAAAAAACAGACGGTCTGGTATCTGTTTCTCCTCGTTCGGTTCGTCCATCGTGCGGATATCGTATCAAAGTTTAGAAGCGAAATTCGGCTTCATGCGCGCCTCTTGGGAGCGCAATCAACCAATGTGTGGGAGCTTGTTCTGGCGGCACGGCGAAGGGCTCGCGGTCGAGGAAGACCTGCTCCGGCTTGCGATCGAGCAGTGCATAGGCGACCGAAGAACTTCGGTAGCGGATGATGGCGGAGCGCTCGCGGGTCTCGGCCGACTCGAGCGTGGCGTTGAGGCGCAGCACGCGCCCGGGCGGGAGGGTCTCGTCCGGCGAAACCGTATGCCGGCCCGCCGGCAGCCACACCGCTTCGCGATCGAGCACAGGCCAGGAGTCACCGTTCACGCGTGCCGATGCCGCCTTCCAAGCTAGCCCCACGGGGCGCGGAGACTCGACCACGACGCTCGCCCCGTCCCGTGAGACGATGCGCGCGCCCTGTGCCGTACGCGCCAGGATGGCAGGTCCGCCGCGCCGATTGAGCGCTCGAAATAGAGCGCGACACGGGAAAAGGCCTCGCCGGCCTCAGAGACCAGCCGCAACAACTCGCCGCCCACTTGCCGCCGCGTCGGATAGACCTGCTGATAGCGCTCGACGATGTTGATGTCGATAGCGAGCCGTCGCGCGTCGGCGCCGGCCTCTTCGTATCGCCGTGCGATCTCGGGATAGCGCTCGGGGCCGAGCGACCACAGCGGGGCCGGATCCTCGACAAGCAAGGTGAAATCGAGCTCTTCGGCCAAGGGCAACAGGCCGGCCGTGTCCGCTCCCAGGAAGGGCCGCATGCGGTCATCGAAGCGATCGTCGATTTGCGTGACGACCAGGTCCGTCCGCGGCAACAGCTTGCGCGCGAAGCCCAAGTAACGCTCCTGCAACTCGAGCGCGAGGTTGGCGCGGAAGTCGACGAAGCGGCCCCATGCATCCGTGTTCTGGCCCCAGAACGCTGGGGAGAGCTCATCGAACAGCGCCAAGGGATCGAACCCGAGTCGGTGAAGACCGCGCTCGCGCACCGCCGCGCTCAGCGGAGTGAAGCGTGACGGGTCCGACGGTCCGTGTAGCGACTCGAAATAGAGCTCGGCCACGTTCACGCCGTCCCAACGGAAGCGCGTGAGCAGCGACGCGAGGCCCCGCTCGACGCGCGCGGCGCAGACTGGTTCCTACCAAGTCGACCAGCTTGCGCCAGTCGAGCTGCGCGTCTTGCTGTAGCGCGGTCTTCTCGCGGCAATCCGGGTTGTTTTGCCAGAAGGCTTCGGAAACGTGCGGCAGCTCGAGCCAGACATAGACTACGATGCCTTCGCGGCGGCAGGCCGCGAGCAGCGTCTCCAGCCAAGCATCGCGCGCCGGGTCGGGCTCGAAGAAATGCCAACCGCTCACCTGCAATCCCGCGATACCCGCTTCGCTCCAACGGCGCGCCAAGTAGGCCGGGTCCGCGCGCAGGCGGTACGAGTAGTCCAAGAACGCCCACGTGGAGTCGTTGCGAAAAGGCAGCTCCGCACCCAGATCGGCCAGCGCGTGGATCAGATAGGGATAACGCTCGATGCCGCCCTTACCCGGCGCAGTCGCTGTCCACAGCACCGCGCCGCCGTTGCGGTAGAGGCCCGCCACCAGTGGAGCTCCTGAGCGCGCCTCGCGCGTGAATACCCGTGCGCCCTCGGGGAGAGAGAACACCGGCAGCTCCAGCGGCTTTTCCCAAAAGATCTCGAGGTCGGAATCGCGTACGTCCGCGAGCGAAGCCACGCGCACCTTCTCGAGCGTCGGCGCGAAGCCGGCTGCGCGCGCCGGTTCGGAATCGCCCACCACGATGCGAAACGCCGACGGCTCGGCCACGGCTTCCAGCCCCACAGCGGAGAGCAGGGACTGCCACTCAGCCGGCTCGGCCACCTGCACGCGATGCGCGAGAGCAGGCGCAACCGCAGCAAGCAAAACCGCAATCGGCGCTATCGACTGAACGAATACCACAGGCCCGCCCGCAAGTCGAAATAGTTCGGCCGTCTCGTGTTGCCCTTGTTGCTCAAGTGCACCCCGCGCACGAAGTCGACCGAGAAATCCATCGGCGGGCGCACGCCCGGTACGCGGATGCGCAAGCCCGGCCCCGTCTCCCAGCGGTTGGCCCAGTATTCGCGGCTCGTGTCCGCCACGAGGTTCCAGTTCATGTAGAGCTGCGCCTTGAGCGGCCCGAGGTTGGGCAGGCGGTAGCCTGGCTTGTACTGAAAGTAGGCCAGCGCGTCGTGGTTGAAGCGGCTCAAGTAAACCGCGTCGAGATTCGACTCCTGGAAGAACCCCGGCTCGTTCGCGCCCAACGACGCCCCGCGCGCGCGGAACCAGTTCAGCCCGCCGCGATAATCCGGGATGGCGCCGGGCACGCCATCCGGCCGCGTCTTACGATAGCTGAACGACTCGCCCGCTTCGCCCCACAAGGTGACGCCGCGGCTGAGCGGGGCGCGCATGCCAAACGCCGCAATCAGTGAGCTCTCGGAGAGCTGCTGCCCCACCGAGAGCGCCGACTGCTCCGCCCCTCCCACGCGCCCAGCGTTGCCCGTCGCCCGCAAGGATAAGTACGGCCGCACGGGTAAGTTTCCGACGCGAAACTCCGTTTTGACTTGACCGTAGCCGAAGACCGTGCCAAAACGCCGCGAATAGAACGGGTACATCCACACCGTCGTCGTCGCGCGCTGATACTGCGGCGCGAGGTTGCGGTACGACTCGAGCGCCTGCGCGGCAACCGCAGCGTCTGAGCTCTCCGAAGCTTTGCGGAACCAGCGCAGCGCCTCGCGATCCTGCCGCAGCAGGTTGTGCACCACGCCCAGCTTCAGCGCGATCGACAGGTCGCTCGGGTCCGCCTCCCAAGCGGCCGTGAATTGGCGTTGCGCATCGAGCAGGTAGCTCTCGCGCAGGCTCTTTTCGCCCAGTTGTCGCGCCTCGCTGCCAATGCGCGACAGCGATTCGGCCACGCGCTTTGCCAACTCGGGGTCTCCGCTCGAACGCGCACGCTCGAGCAGTACGACGGCTTGCTCAAAATTGCCCTGCTCCAGGTAGAGGAACGCAAGCTGAGCCGCCGCCTGTAGGTCGTTCGGATCGCGCTCCACGACGATCGCGAACTCCGCCGCAGCCTCTTCGCTCTGGCCGACCTGCAACAGGAGATACGCTAGCTCCTTGCGCAAGGCGGTCTGGTCGGGGTTGAGCGCCAGCGCCGCACGAAACTCGTTCGCATACGGGAAGCGCCGGGGCAGCAGGCCGCGCGTGATCTCGGCGATGCGCACCTCCTCCGATCGCGAGGCCAGCAACCAGGCTCCGTTCGCGCCGTCGAGGTCGCCCGTGGCTTGGCGCGCATGGCCGAGCTTCAGCAGCAGCTCGTCGCGGTTAGGCCCCGGCAGCGCGAACGCGGCCGCGTACTCGCGCGCGGCGGCCTCAGGGTCGTTGCGCCGCTGGTAAAGGTCGCCCAGCTCGATCCGCGCCGAGCGGTTCGATGGCTCTGTCGCAGCGGCCTGCTCCCAGCGCTCGATCGAGCCGCCAAGCTCAGCCTCGAGGCGCGCCGCCGTCTCGTTAGCCGACGCTGCCACGGCAGGGTCGGGCGAGGCGCGCAAGGACTGGAAACCCGCCAACGCCTCGGCCGGCTGGCCCGTCTCATAGCGCAGGTAGGAGAGCTCGAGCAGCAGCCGCTCGTCGGACGGATCGAGCCGCACGGCCTCGCCAAAGACGTCGCGGGCCTGCTGCGTCTCACCCGTCTGCAACAGCGTGTAGCCGAGCTCCTTACGAATGTCCGCGCGTGTCTGGTCAAGCTCGGCCGCTTGGCGGAACAGCGCCACCGCTTCGTCAAGCGCGCCCTGCTTGCGCGCTTCGTACGCGCGTTCGAGGGCGCTGTAGACCGGATCGGCCGGGTCTTGCGCGAGCGCCCGCCGCGCCGTCTCGGCGGCTTCGCTCGAACCCGTGTTCACCACCTGCTCGAACAGCCGCCGCGCTTCGGGCTCGCGTCCGGCCTGACGCTCCAAGAATCCTAGCTGCAAAGCCATCGTAGGATCTTCCGGCGCCAGCCTTAGCGCCTCCTCGAAGGCCTCCCGCGCCGCCTGTTTGTCCTGCAGCTGTAGGTAGGCGTAGCCCAGTTCCTTCGAAACCGAAGCCCGCTCCGGCGCGAGCGTCCGCGCGTCGCGCAGGTAGGCGACGGCGCCGACGAGATCGCCGGTGCGCAACGAACGATAGGCTTGATTGACGAGATCCGCGGCGGGATCAAGGGCTTGCGCGGCGAGTGGCAGGCACGCGGCAGCGAACAGGATGAGCTGTTTCACCGCGACTAGTTTTCTGAAGCCGTATTGAACCACAGCAAGGACACGGAAGCAACAGCGGTAGACTTGTATCCGAGACATGACGAGACGCAGCCTCTTCGCCCTCAGCCTCGGCGGTTTCGCCGCAGCCCTCCGCGGCCAGCAGCTCGACCCCGACTTGCCTCTGCGCGATTACGAGCCCCACAGCGCGCTGACCGTGCCGGAAACCAAGATCGAGCGGGCGGCCTTCCCCGTCATCGACATGCACACCCACATGGGCTTCGCCGCGCGGAGGGAGGAAGGCCAGCCCGACCAGGGCCAGCGGCGTTTTCTCGCTCCTCCCAATGAGCTCTTGCCCGTGATGGACCGCCGCAACCTGCGCATGCTCGTCAATCTCACTGGCGGCTACGACAAAGGCCTCGAAGACTCGATCGAAACCTTCGACAAAGCCCACAAGGGCCGCTTCCTGAGCTTCACAGAGCCCTGGTTCTCGCGCGCCGAAGAGCCGGGCTACGCCAAGTTCCAGGCCCAGCAGATCGAGGTCGCGCGCAACAAAGGCGCCGGCGGCCTCAAGATCCTCAAAACGCTCGGGCTCTACCTGCGCACGCAAGAGACCGGCAAGCTCGTCGCCATCGACGACAAGCGCTTCGACGAGATGTGGGACGCCTGCGGCCAGCTCGGCATCCCCGTCTCCATCCATATCGCCGACCCGGTCGCCTTCTTCGACCCCATCGACCGCCACAACGAGCGCTTCGAGGAGCTGGTCAACCACCCTGACTGGTCCTTCTACGGCCCGGATTTCCCCAAGCGCCAAGAGCTCATCGACGCGCGCAATCGCGTCATCGCGCGCCACCGCAACACACAGTTCATCGGCCTGCACGTGGGCAACAACAGCGAGAACCTCGCCGCCTGCGCGGCGTCGCTCGACCGCTACCCCAACTTCAGCG
>JAWKHJ010000010.1:0-219154 GCA_041394905.1 Bryobacterales bacterium
TTCATCACAAACAAGCCGTTCGACATCCACTACCGTTAGCGCCGCCACTTCCAGCTGTGGCTGGAAACCTATACAGCGAAGCCGCGGGAGCAACCCCGCGGCTCTGCGATCCTGTTTGCGAGGGTCACCCCAGCCTTAGTCCTCGTCTTTTGCGTTCGCCAGCCGGTTGATCACCGACAGGTCTTCGAGTGTGGTGATGTCGCCGGTCACCTTGTCCGTCGTGACGATCTCGCGCAGCAGGCGACGCATGATCTTGCCCGAACGCGTCTTCGGCAGCGCCTCGGAGAAGCGGATCTGCGCCGGACGGGCGAACTTGCCGATCTCCTTGCCCACCCAGTCGCGCAACTCGGCCGCAAGCGCGTCGTTGGACTCGATGCCTTGCTTGAGCGTGACGAACGCCACCACGGCTTGGCCGGTAAGCTCGTCCGGCTTGCCGATTACGGCGGCTTCCGCGACTGAGGGATGGTGCACCAGCGAAGACTCGAGCTCGGCCGTCGAGAGGCGATGGCCGGATACGTTCATCACGTCATCCACGCGGCCCAACACCCAGAAGTAGCCGTCTTCGTCGCGGCGCGCTGCGTCGCCCACGAAGTAGCAGCCCTCGATCTGGCTCCAGTAGGTCTGCTTGAAGCGCTCCGGGTCGCCGTGCAAGGTGCGGAACATCGACGGCCAGGGGTGCCGGACAACCAGATAGCCTTCGCCTCCGTTCGGGACCGAATTACCCTCCATGTCCACGACATCGGCCTGCACGCCAGGCAGCGGAAAGGTGCCCGAACCTGGCTTGAGAGGCGTCGCACCCGGCAGCGGCGAGATCATGATCGAGCCGGTCTCGGTCTGCCACCATGTGTCCACGATCGGGCAGCGCCCGCCGCCGATCGTTTCGTGGTACCAGCGCCAAGCCGAAGGATTGATCGGCTCTCCGACCGAGCCGAGCAGCCGCAGGCTCGACAGGTCATGCCGCTTCGGGTACTCGTCGCCGAACTTGATGAAGGCGCGAATCGCGGTCGGCGAAGTGTAGAGGATGTTGACCTTGTACTTGTCGATGATGCGCCAGAAGCGGTCCGGCTCCGGGAAGTCCGGCGCGCCCTCGTACATCACTGTCGTCGTGCCGGCCAGCAGCGGGCCGTAGACGATGTAGCTGTGGCCGGTCACCCAGCCGACATCCGCCGCGCACCAATATGTGTCCTCTTCCTTGAGGTCGAACACCCACTCCATCGACATGCGCACTTGCGTCATGTAGCCGCCGGTGGTGTGCACGATGCCCTTGGGCTTGCCCGTGGTGCCGGAGGTGTAGAGCACGTAAAGCGGATGCTCGCTGTCGAGCTCCACGGCAGGGCAGTCCGCCGAGGCGTTTGCGACGACTTCGGACCATTCCTGGTCGCGGCCCTGCTTCATCGTGATCTCGTTGTTCGTCCGGCGGAATACGACGGAAGTCTTCACGCCGGGGCAATCCTCGAGCGCTTCGTCCACCGCCTTCTTCAGCGGCACGATCTTGCCACGGCGCCAACCGCCGTCGGCTGTAATCACGAGAGTGGCGTTCAAATCTTGGATACGCGTCTTGAGCGCCTCGGCCGAGAAACCGCCGAAGACCACCGAATGCGTAATGCCCAGTCGCGCGCACGCCAGCATCGCGATCGGCAGCTCGGGGATCATCGGCATGTAGAGGATCGCGCGGTCGCCGGTCTTGTAGCCCAGCTTCAGCAGGCCGTTGGCGAGTTGCTGCACGCGGCGCGCCAGCTCCTGGTAGGTCAGGATCTCCTGATCGCCCGGCTCGCCTTCCCAGATGATCGCCGCCTTGTTCTTTCGCGTGGTCGTCAGGTGCCGATCCAGGCAGTTGTACGCCATGTTGGTCTTGGCGCCGACGAACCACTTGTAGAACGGTGGGTCGCTCTTGTCGAGCACCGTGTCCCACTTCTTGAACCAGTCGATCTTCTCCTCGGCCAGCTTGGCCCAGAACCCTTCCGGGTCGGCCTTTGCGGCGTCGTAGAGCTTCTGGTAAGCGTCCATTCCGGACACATTGGCCTGGCTCGAGAATTCAGCGGATGGCGGATAGACGGATTCAATGGACATCGAAAGAGGACCTCGCGGACGTTGAGTCGTCCGTATCTTGATAGCGACTCCACAGAATAACAACACCACGCCTTGGCAGCCATCCGGCGTCCTCTAAGAAGGAAAGGACGAAACAATCCCAAGCGCGACTCCGTACCATGATTGAAGTTCCCGGAAGCCCTTCCTGGGATTTCCCTCGCTCGGCCGCAACGAACTGGCCGCGCCTGCGTCTGTAACGCTTTCTGCCCGTCCATGAGGTTTCCCATGCCTGCACGACTGCTTGCCGCCCTTTTAGCGGCTGTCCTTGCTGCCGGGCCGCTGCCCGCTCAGCAGGTTCAGGACATCGACTATTCGCTCTCGAACGGGAGCTTCTGGAATTTTGGCATCTATCGCCCGCGCGGCGTTCCGGAGGCGGACCTGGCTGACTCGATGCGCCTGGATTCGCTCATCCGAGGCGGCAAGCTGTATCTTTCATTGGCCGACGCTCTGGCGCTCGCGCTCGAGAACAACCTCGACATCGCCGTCGCGCGTTATTCGCCTCTCGAAGCCCAAGCCGACCTGTTGCGCGCCAAAGCGGGCGCGAACCTGAGCGGCGTCCAGGCGCAGATCAGCACTCTCGACCGGCCAGAGCGTCGGCGGCGGAGGCGGCGCGACCCAAGGGCCTTCCGGTCAAGCCACCGGCATCACGCAGAGCGCAAGCCAGGCCGCTCAAACCGCTTCGGGCGGCACGGGCAACGCGGCCTCGTTCTTCGGTACGCAGACGATCAGCCTCGACCCGCGCATCACCGCACCGCGCCTCAACCGCACCAGCAATCCGCAGATCTCGAGCTTCGTCATTGGCCAGAACACGCTCATCAGCGACTTTGGTTTCACCAACGTCGGCTACCAGCAAGGCTTCATCAGCGGCACCACCGTCAACTTGAGCCTGACCACGTTTCGCCAGTCCAACAACAACACGCGCAACAGCTTCAACCCGACGCTCACTGGCGACATCACCGCCAGCATTACCCAACGCCTCACCCAAGGTTTCGGACGCGCCATCAACACGCGCAACATCCGCATCGCCCGCAACAACCAGGAGATCGAGGACCTCAACTTCGAAGAACAGGTGATCTCGACGGTCGGCGGCGTGCAGCAGCTCTATTGGGATCTGGTCGCCCTGCGCGACCAAGCCGAGGCGCGGCGGCAAGACGTCGCCCTGGCCGAAAAGCTCGTCAGCGACACCGCCAAGCAGGCTGAGCTCGGCCTGCAAGCCCAGATCGAGGTGGTCCGCTCCAAGGCGGAGGCGACCGCCAATCGTCAGCAGCTCGTGCAGGCCGAGACGCTCGTCAAAGAGCAGCAGGAGATCCTCAAGAACGCCATCACCAAGCACGGGCCGACCAGCGCGACGCTCAGCGGCGTCGAGATCATCCCCACCGACCGCATCGTCGTCCCGGAGCAACGCCCGTCGAACCGGTGCAGGACTTGATTGAGGCGGCCTTGCGCTCGCAGCGGCGTTATCGCGCGCGCGCATCAACCTCGATAACTCAGATTAGTCTGCGCGGCATCAAGAACGCGCTCAAACCCTCGCTCGACCTGACGGCCTCCGCCACCAACAACGGCTTGGCCGGCACGCTCAACCCGAACCTGATCAACCTGCCCGGCACGCCGTTGCCGGACCAATACTTCGTCGGCGGCCTCTCCACCGTCTTCGGTCAACTGTTCCGGCGCAACTTTCCCGATTACGGCGTTCGACTCACCTTGAGCGTGCCGCTCAAGAATCGTCAGGCGCAGGCCGACATGACCCGCGAGACGCTGCGCCGCCGCCGCCAGGACATCCAACTCCGCCAGCAGGAAAACGCCATCAAGCTCGAAGTTTCCCGCGCCGCCGCTACCCTCGACCAGGAGCACGAGAACTACCGCATCGCCGTCGAGGCGCGCGAGCTTCGCGAACAGATGGCCGAGGCGGAGCGCAAGCGACTCTCTCTGGGCTCTTCCACCATCTTTGCCATCATCCAGGCTCAGCGCGATCTTTCCGCGGCGCGCACCGCTGAGGTGAACGCGGCTCGCGCTTACACCAACGCGCGCATCAACATGGAACGCGTGACCGGACGCACGCTGCGCGCCAACAGCATCTCCATCTCTGAAGCGTATGCTGGTGAAGTCGCGAAGGCGCCGGATCCGATTCCGCCCGCCCTGCTCGAACGGCCTTGAACTTTCTGGCGCACGTCTATCTTTCCCGTCACGACGAAGAGCTCATGGTGGGCCAGATGTTGGGCGACTTTCTCGAGCGCGGCTGGCGCGATCGACTGCCGCCGCGTGTCGTGGAGGGCGTCAACCTGCACCACAAGGTCGACCGCTTCACCGACACGCACAATGTGTTCGCGCGCAGCCGCAAACGTCTCGGCGACGACCTCAGACTCTACGCGGGCGTCCTGGTCGACATCTTCTACGACCACTTCCTGGCCCAAAGCTGGGCGCGGTATCACCCCGCGCAGCCCTTGCCCGAATTCAGCGCCGAGGTTTACGCCACTCTCGAGCGCCATTCGGGTTCTCTGACCGGGCGCTTCCTACGCGTGTTTCCCTCGATGCGCGCGCACGACTGGCTGGCCGGGTACGCCCGGCTCGAAGTCATCGACCGCGTCCTGCAAGGCGTCAGCCGCCGTTTGAGCCGCCCCAACCCGATTCCGTCGGGCGGACTGGCCCTTCGAGCCCACTACGCCGCGCTCGAAGAGGACTTCCACGAGTTTTTTCCAGAGCTGGAAGCGTTCGTGGGCAGCCTCCGCTAGCCGGCTCGAGACCCCCAATCGAAGCCCTTTTCGCTGCCGGTCGGCAACCGTCCCGAAAAATCTTGCTCACCCTCGAGAGGGCGTTTGCGTCCATCGAGATAGCGGAAATCCTCTTCGAGAGTCAAAACCCTGATGAAACGATGCGCAGATAAATTGCGTCCCACACTCGGAAGAAGGAGATTCCCAAGAAGTTCGGAGGCAACACCCCATGCAAGATAGTTTTTGGAGACGATCCCGCTTCGGCAAAAGGCTCGTCTACTCGTTTTTGGCTCTCTCACTCGCGATCGGCATCGGATCGTACGTGACGGTGGATCACATGAGCGCCGCGGCCGCAGCGGCTGCTGTGCCGGATCTGCCGTCGCCTAGCCTGGATGACGCTGCTGTTCGTCATCGCCTTCGTGCTTGGCACCACCTCGTCCGACTGGTTCCGCGGAAGCAAAGCGCCTTTCTCAGGCACGGATCCTTTCTGGACGGTTGCCCAAACCAATACGCTGAGCGCGGACGAGCAGTCGAACATCTCGATCTACAACAAGGCTCTGCCGGCAACCGTTTCGATTACGTCGACCGTGTTGCAGCGTAACTGGTTCTTCGAGCCGTATCCGGCGGCGGAGTCCGGCACAGGGTTCTTGATCGATGCGGAAGGACGCATCCTGACCAACCATCACGTAATCGCGGGCGATGCGCCGCAAATCGAGGTGACCCTCGCTTCGGGCCAAGGCAGCGACGAGGAGCCGTTGCGCTTCAAGGCCGAAGTACTCGCCGCGGATGAGATCAACGACTTGGCCCTGATCAAGATCGAGTCCGACCGTCCCCTACCCTTCTTGCCCTTGGGCGATTCTGAGCACTTGCAGGTGGGCCAGAAGGTGCTCGCCATCGGCAACCCGTTTGGTTTGTCGGGCTCGCTGACGACCGGCGTCATCAGCTCGCTCGGACGCTCGATTCAGTCGGAGGGCGGCGTACTCGAAGACATGATCCAGACCGATGCGGCGATCAACCCGGGCAACTCGGGCGGCGCGCTGATCAACACCCGCGGCGAGCTCGTGGGCATCAACACCGCCATCCTGTCGCGTTCGGGCGGCACTCAGGGCGTCGGCTTCGCCGTCCCGGTCAACCTGGCGCACCACGTCACCAAGCAGCTCGTCGAACACGGACGCGTCGAGCGCGGCTTCATGGGCGTCGGCATCCAGGACATCTCTCCCGCGATGGAGAAGACTCTCGACACGCCGGATTCGCACGGCGCGGTGGTGACCAATGTCACCGCAGACAGCCCCGCAGCCAAGGCTGGACTCGAGCAGTACGACGTGATCCGCTCGGTCGACGGCCAGAAGATCCGCGACGCTCGCGAGCTGCGTCTGGCAGTGGCCAACCACGCCCCTGGCGACACGGTGGAAGTTGCGGTGCTGCGTGACGGCGCTGCGAAGACGATGAACGTCACTCTGGGCGAGTTCCCGAATGACGGTAACGGCGAAACCAGCGAAGAGCACAGTCCGACCAGCGGCGCGCTCGAAGGCGTCTCGGTCGACAACCTCTCTCCGCAAGTCGCTGAGCAGCTTGGCCTGGACTCGGACATCAAGGGCGTCGTCGTGACGCGCGTTCGTCCGGACAGCCCGGCCGCCGAGGCTGGTCTGCAGAGCGGCTTGGTGATCCAAGAGGTCAACCGCAAGCCCGTCAACAACGTCGACGAATTCCGCTCGGCGATGGGGACGGTGAAGAAGGGTGAAGCTGTGATGCTGCTCGTGCACGTGCGCGGCGGCTCCCGCTTCGTCGTCGTCGAGCCCTAACCGCGTCGGGCTTCGGCTCGGAGCGAAGGCTCTCAACTCCTGGGGACCGGCGATCAGCGCCGGTCCCTTTCATTTGAGGCCTACGCAATTTCGGCCCCTTTCCCTCATTGACACCTGCGAAAGTCCGCCAGTACGCTGAAAGATCGCGCCGGGGTAGCTCAGCTGGTTAGAGCGAGGGACTCATAACCCCTAGGTCGGCGGTTCAAGTCCGCCCCCCGGCACCAACCTCACTCCTCTCCATTCCACACCGCGCCCACTCCTGCGCGCGAGTGGGAACATCTGGGCCTGTCGCTTCGTAGTTATTCGACGAGAGGACACGCGAACCATGTCGGAAGAATCGGACCGCCTCCAACTCGAAGACCCACAAGCTGAGGAGGTCGCCGGCGAGGATGCAGCGTCGGAAGAGCCCAAACAGGAGACCGTCTATTGCCCGCAATGCGGCGCTTCGATGCGCGCTGCCGACCGCTTCTGCGGCGGCTGCGGTTGGGACGCCGAGACGTGGAACACTTCCGAGCCCGGACCCGCGCGCCGCGAGCCGCCCCCGACGCCACGGCGCACTGCGCCGCCTTCGGACCGCAACCGCCTCACCGTCTTCCTGCTCTGTCTGTTGCTGGGCTTCCTAGGTGCACACCGCTTCTACGCTGGTCGCAACGGTAGCGGCGTCCTGTGGCTGCTGACTTTCGGGATTTTCGCCGTCGGTTGGATCTACGATTTGGTCCTGATCGCGACCGGCGAATTCGTCGACGACGAAGGCAAGCGGATCGTCTACTGGCAGTGACGGCCGACGTCTCGGCTAACTCTTGCGCAGCGGCTCTTCCTCAGCGCACATCGCATCCCAGCGTTTGCTGATGATGTGAACCCACAACGCAGAAGCGCCCCACACGGCCAAAGCAACCGCAGCCAAAGCCGCCACGAGGGCAATCACCAACCACATAAGCAGATGAAGGCCTTCAGCTTAGCGCTTGTGCGATGCTAATTCACGCATGGCGAAGCGCCGTTCGAAACGCCGGGAAGTCCCGATGTCGCCCGCGCCTGAGCCAGCGGCGCAACCTGAGACGCGATCCAACAAATCGCTGTTGGTTGAGGCCGTCGCTTTGCTCGCCTTCGCCGCCGCGCTCTACTACTTCCTGCCCGCGTCCGACTCTCCCGCGGGCCCGAGGCTCAGTCGAGGCCACGCTGCACCCGGCCGGAGACCCAGATTACATCGATCCGTCCGCCTGCGCCGGCTGCCACGCCGAAATCGCAGCCACATATGCCGAGACCGGCATGGGGCGCGCCTTCTATCCCGCGATACCTGCAAACATGGCGGGCCAAGTCGGCTCGGGCGTTGAATTTTTCCACCAGCCTTCGCAGCGCCACTATGCGATCGTCGAGCGCGACGGCAAATACTTCCACCGCCGTTGGCAGGTCGCGGCCGACGGCGCGCGCATCCACGATGTCGAGCGCGAGATCCACTTCGTGATGGGCTCGGGCAACCACGCCCGCACCTACCTGCACCGCCAACCGAACGGCAAGCTGATCGAGCTCCCGCTCGGCTGGTACGCCGAAAACGAGGGCTTCTTCGCCATGAATCCCGGCTTCGACCAAGCTCGCCACGGCGGCCTGCGCCGCGAAATCAGCTTCGATTGCATGGGCTGCCACAACGGCTATCCGACGATCGAAGCCGGCGCCGATTTGCCCGGCCGTGATCCCCTTCGCTCACGCTCTGCCCTCCGGCATCGACTGCCAGCGCTGCCATGGACCGGGGCGCGCACACGTCGAAGCGGTGCAACGTGGCGGCGGCGGAGGAGATCCGCGCGGCGATGTTCAACCCGGCCGAAGCCGACCCGCAGCGGCAACTCGAAGTCTGTTTGCAGTGCCACCTCGAATCGACCAGCCGCCGGCTGCCCTACTCGGTACACCACTTCGACCGCGGCGCCTTTTCCTTTCGCCCAGGCGAGCCTCTAGCTGACTTCGTCACGCATTTCGACTATCCCGACGGCGTCCGAGAGGACAAGTTCGAGATCGCCCACCACGGCTACCAGTTCCTGCGCTCGCAGTGCTTCCAGCAAAGCGAGGGCATGACGTGCACCGCCTGTCATGACCCGCACCAAGTCTTCCGCGGCGAAGAGGCCAAGAGGCGCTATGCCCAGGCTTGCGCCAAGTGCCACCAGAGCTCGATCGCGGACCAGACTGCCGCTGGCAAGCACCCGCAAGGCGCCGACTGCATCGCCTGCCACATGCCGAAGCGGCGCACCGATGACGTGGTGCATGTCGTGATGACCGACCACTCCATCCCGCGCCGGCCGCCGCCGCCTGAGAAGCTGCTCGCGCCCCGCAAAGAGCTCGCCGAATCCGCCGAGCAGCAGTATCATGGCCCGGTCGTCCCGCTGCTGCCGGCGTCTCCGCCTGCGCTTTACACGGCCGTTGCGCAAGTCGCCGAAGGTGCGAACCTCGCCGCCGGTACGCCGGAGCTGCGCGCGCTCGTCGAGGCGGACACGCCCCCCGAAGCCGGCTTCTACCACGAGCTCGCCGAGGCCTATTGGCAGCAAGGCCAAGCCGAGGAGGCGCTGCCTTGGTACCGAGCCGCTATAGCACGCGACGGCGGGCACCTAGCCGCACGCCGCAATTACGCGTTTGCGCTCGCCAAGACCGGGGACCTCGACGAGGCCGAAACGCAGCTCCGCTCCGCGCTCGTCGAGTCGCCCGACGATCCGGAAGCGCTCGTCAATTTAGCCGACGTTCTCACCGCGCAAGGTCGCCCTGCCGAAGCCGCCTCGGCGCTCGAGCGCGCCCTACGCGGCGACCCCGACTCGGCTGAGGCCCTCCACAACTTGGCCCGCGCTCGCGCTGCGCTAGGGCAGACTGCCGCCGCCGTCGAAGCCGCTCGCATGGCGCTCGACATCGAGCCCGACTTCGCCGCCGCGCACAACACGCTGGGCAATCTGCTGCTCGACTCAGGCCGCCCCGAGGACGCTGAAACCGTCTTTCGCCGCGCAATCGAGGCAGACCCAAAGTTTGCGGAAGCGCACTACAACCTCGCCTCCGTCTTGGCCCAGAGCGAGCGCTACGACGAGGCCGAGAAGGCCCTGCGCGCCGCCCTCCGCGCTGACCCAAAGCTGGCCATGGCGCACAACAACCTTGGCGGGCTGCTGGCGATGCGCGGCGACACGGCGGCCGCTGAGCGGGAGTTCCGCGCCGCCTTGGCGGCCAACCCACGCCTCGCCGAGGCGCACTTTAATTTGGGTGTGGCGCAGGCTTCTTCGAACCGCCTCGCAGAAGCGCGCAAGAGCTTCGAAAAGGCGATCGAGCTCCAACCGGACTACCCGGAAGCGCGCCTGAACCTGGCTGTCGCTCTGGCCGGACTTGGGGAACGGGAAGCGGCGAAGGCGCAACTGAAGATCGTGCAGAGCTCCGGCAAGGAACACCTGGTACAAGCCGCCATGGGCCTCGCGAACGACCTGGAGTAAACCGAATTTAGGATCGAGCCAACCGCACCACCGTCTCCAGGTGATATGTTTGCGGGAACAAGTCCGCCATCGCGATCGATTCGATGGCATACCCGCCCACGAGTAACTTCCGCAGGTCGCGCGCCAGCGTCGACGGGTCGCACGAGACCAGCGAAAGCTGTGGCGCCCCGATACGCACCAAGTCTTCCACCACGTCGGCGCCCAGCCCCGCCCGCGGCGGGTCGGCCACAATCAAATCCACCGGCTGGTCGAATGAGCGCAAGTACTCGTTCACGTTCAGGTGGACGACCTTCGCCTCCACCCCGGCGCGCTCGGCGTTGAACTGTAAGCTGCGCACCGCCGCTCCGCTGGAGTCGACCCCGATCGTCTCTTCGAACTTTCGGGCCAGCGGCAAGGTCAACAACCCGACGCCCGAGTAGAGATCGAGCGCCGTCTTGCCCTCGTATCCGCTCACCGCCGCCTGTGCCAGCCGGTCGGTCAGAAAGCGATTCACCTGGAAGAACGAGCGGCTGCCCACGCGGAACACATCGCCGCCGGAAGGGTAGTCGAGGTATTCGCCCGGCAGCAGGCCGTCGATCGCGCCCCAGCCACTCGAAGAAGCGCTTCGAGAGCGGCTGGTCGGTCGAGACGACGTTGAGCTGGATGTCCTGCTCGTTGGTAAATAGCTCCATCTCGTCGAGGAAGGCAGGGAAGCGCCGGTCGCGCACCAGCTCGCGCAGGCACGTGCGCCTCGTTGAGCTTGGGCGAGTTGATCGGACAGTCGGTCGCCGGCACGAGCCGGTGTGAACCCGCTTCCAGGAACCCAACCTCGGCGCCGTCCGCGCTTGAAGATACGCAATTGCGTGCGGTTGCGGTAACCCCACGGCTCGGCCGAAATCGTCTCGATCTCGCCCGTCCACTCGATCTTTCCCAGCCGCGCCAACGTCTCGCGCAGGATCTCGACCTTGAACTCGAGCTGCGCCTCGTAGGGAATGTGTTGGTAGTGGCAGCCGCCGCAATCGAGAAAGATCGGGCACTTCGACGGCACGCGCAACTTGGATTGCGCTTGCCGTATCACCGGCTTCCCGTGCAGCACGCGCGCACTCTCGCGCACGACCTCTGCGGTCACTTGCTCGCCCGGCAGTACGTAGGGGATCAGCGCCGTCTGGCCATCCAGACGCGCAAGCCCTGCCCCGCCGTAGACGAGCTTTTCGATCTCGACATCAATGATGGACACGCTAATTCCAGGTTAGCGGTTCCGCGAGCCCTTTCCGAGCGGCCCTCAGTCTTGCCCTCGCAACAAATCGCGCACCGCCCGCAGCGGCCAGGTCATCGCTCGGCTCAACCGGAACGCCGCCGAGTGCTCGACCTGGGCGAGAAAGCCGCGGAACTCGCGCTCCTTCTCCCACAGGAAGCGCACCTGCCGGTCGCGGCGATCCAGCAAATGCCGGATCTGTTGGTAGTCTTCTTCGGTCAGCGTCCGTCCGGGCCTGATCTGTTCGGGCAGCGGACGCGGCACGTAGTAGGTCGAGTGCTCCGGGCCGGTGAGCTCGGCCGGCCGCGTGCGCGTGTAGAAATACACCGCAACCGATCGCCGCGTCGCGCCCTTCTTGTCTTCGGGAATGCGGATCGCCGGGAAACCGTGCCAAGACGTCTCCGTCGTCTCGAACAGCACGCAGCGGTTGCCTATGGGAACCACGCTGCGGACCTCGTCCTCGGCTGGCGGCAGCCATGGATCGCGGTGAAGCTGGAGTTGCCCGCCCCAGTCCTCGCCCCACTCCCGGTTGACGAACAGGATCAGGTTCAGTCGCCGGTGCAGCCGGGTCTTCGGGTGGAAGTTGAAGTCAACGTGCGCGTCGAGCTCCTGGCGATCAATGTTCTCGTGGGTTCCGCCGCCCACGTAGTCCGGGTCGAAGAGTAAATCCTCGATGTCGCTCACCCGCCCCACCCAGCGGCGAAACTCGGCTGAGCGAAACAGGGCGTCGAGCTTGGCGTAGGTCGACCCCAGCGCAGCCAGGTTCTCGCGCACGGCCTTGCCCCCCACCTCGCCGTATTCGTTGATGGCGTGCTTGGCCTCGAAGGAAGGGAACTGCTCGACCGCCTCCCGGAACGCCTCAGCCTCTAGGAAATCGTCGATTACGACGTGGCGGAACGGCCGGGCGGCCAGGAACTCGCGCGCAGGCGCTCAGCGCCGTCGCGGACCTCGGGCCTCAAAATTTCGAGGGCGGACATGAGCTACCGTCCAGGATAGAGCGCTCGAAGAAAATTTTTTTGCGGCCGCCACGGCGCGTCCAAAAACCATCGTTCCAGCGGCGTACCATCCACACCGCGCGTACACTGGAACTTACCGCCCAGCGTCTTCGCCGGATTCCGCTCCATCATGTCCCTCCGCTTTGAAGTCGTCGCCGAGTGTCCCCATACGCGCGCGGGCCGGCGTGCTGCACACCGCGCACGGCTCCATCGAGACGCCGGTCTTCATGCCGGTCGGCACCTATGGCGCGGTCAAAGGACTCACTCCAAAGGTTTTAGCCGAAGAGCTGGGCGCGGCGATCATCCTCGCCAACACCTACCACCTCTATCTCCGGCCAGGGCATGAGCTGGTCCGCCAACTTGGCGGCCTGCACGGTTTCATGAGCTGGCCGAACGCCCTGCTGACCGACTCAGGCGGCTTCCAAGTCTTTTCTTTGGAAGGGTTTCGCAAGATTCGCGAGGAGGGCGTCGAGTTTCAGTCGCATCTGGACGGCTCGCGCCACACCTTCACGCCGGAATCCACCGTCGACGTGCAGCGCGCACTCGGCTCGGACGTGATGATGGTGCTCGACGAGTGCCCGCCCTATCCCGTCGAGCCCGCCTACGCGCGCGAAGCCATGGAGCGCACCGTGCGCTGGGCCGAGCGCGCCTTCCAGCATTGGCGCGCCGTCGACCCCGAGCCGCAACAGGCGCTGTTCCCAATCGTCCAGGGCGCGATGGACCGCGAGCTGCGCCGCGACTGCGCCCGCCGCCTGCTGGAGCTCGACGCGCCCGGCTACGCCGTCGGCGGCCTCTCCGTCGGCGAGCCCCGCCCGCTCAGCTATGACATGGTCGAAGCCACCGAGGACATCCTGCCCCGCGACCGTCCCCGTTACGTGATGGGCGTTGGCATGCTGCACGAGCTCGGCGAGTATGTCTCACGCGGGACCGACATGATGGACTGCGTGCTCCCCACCCGCAACGCCCGCAACGGCTTTTTTTCACGCCCCAGGGCAAGCTCGTGATCAAGAACGCCCGCTACGCCTCCGACCCTTCGCCCATCGACCCGGCCTGCCCCTGCTATTCCTGCAGAAACTTCTCGCGCGCCTACCTTAGGCACCTCTTCCTCGCCCAGGAGATGCTCTTTAGTACCCTGGCGACCATCCACAACGTTTTCACTTACCTTGACACCATGAAACGGATTCGGCAGGCTATAGTGATTGGAAACCTGCCCGGTTTTCTAGACCGCCTCCGCGCCGCGGACGCGCCGCTCGTATAGCGGAGCCTAAGGGGTACGCCGCAGTCCGCTCGAGGTCGGAACGGCGTCCGGGGCGAACCTAAGTCGATCAGGAGAAGGTGCGGCCGAGTCCGCGCGAGCCGTATAAGCCATGAGCGAAATTGCGCCCACTTTCGGGCTGCTGCTGTTGCAGGCCTCGGCGCAGACCGCGAATCCGTTGATTCCGGTCATTCTGATGGTCGTGGTGTTTTATCTGGTGCTCTTCTTGCCTATGCGGCGGCGCCAGAAAAAACACGACGAGCTTCTCGCCAATCTGAAGGCCGGGGACCGGGTAGTGACCAACGGCGGCATGGTCGGCGTCGTAACCGCGGTGAACGAAAAGACCGTTACGGTCAGGCTGCGGCCCGACAACGTCAAAATCGAGTTCGCCCGCGCCGCCATCAGCGGGCTCGCTGAGCAGCAGGAAGCGGGCGACTAGCCTCGTCCGCGATCTTCTAGATTTCAAGAGAACCAACCGATGACCAGCACTCTTTGGCGCAATTTGCTCATCGCCATCGCCGTCACCCTGATCTGCCTCTACGGTGTGATTGGTGTGCCGACGTCCATGGAAGCGATCAAGGCCCACATGGCCGAGCGCATCAAGCTCGGGCTCGACCTCAAGGGCGGCACTCACCTGGTTCTGCAGGTGCAGGTGCAGGACGCCGCGCGCGCCGAGGCCGACCAGGCCATCGCGCGCCTGCAGGCTGACCTGCGCGCCCGGACCGTGCCCTTCACTACGATGACGCGCAACAACCCGGAGACGATCGACGAGACCGACAACATCGCGATCACCATCACGGGGGTTCCTCCCGACCGAGCCGGCGAGCTCAAGAACGCTGTGGATACGCTACTTGCCGGCTGGACCTACAGCTCGACCGCCTCGGACACCTGGGTGCTCAAGATGACGCCTTCGGCGCTGGCTCAGCTCAAGTCCGATACGCTCACCCAGTCGATGGCCACCATCGAGAACCGCATCAACGGTCTGGGCTTGACCGAGCCTGTGATCCAGCAGCACGGCCGAGCCGACTCCGAGCATGAGATTCTCGTGCAGCTGCCCGGCGTCAGCGATCCGGCGCGCGTGATGGAACTGCTCCAGATGTCGGCGCAACTCGAGATTCAAGAAGTGCTCGACGGGCCGTATCCGTCTCGTCAAGCGGCCATCGCCGCCCACAACGGCATGCTGCCGCCGAATAGCGAGGTCCTGAGCTACGACCAGCGCGGCCCCGACGGCGCAATGGCCGAGAGCTGGTATTTGCTGAACCGTACGCCCATCGTCACTGGCCGCGATTTGCGCAGCGCCCGCCCGGCGCGCGATACCCAGACGCAGCAGTGGCAAGCCGCCTTTCAACTCTCGCGCGACGCGGGCGCGCGCTTCGGAACCTTTACCGGGGCGAACGTCGGCAAGCCGCTTGCCGTCGTCCTCGACAACCGCATCAAGAACGTCGCCACGATTCAGAGCCGCATCGATGACGAAGGCGTCATCCAGGGCTTGAGCGGAGAGCAAGAGGCGAGCGATCTCGCACTCGTGCTGCGCGCCGGTTCGCTGCCTGCGTCGGTGGAGTATCTCGAAGAGCGCACCGTCGGCGCTTCACTGGGCGCGGATTCGATCCAGCAAGGCATCAACAGCTCGCTTTACGGGCTGGCGATCATCGTCGTCGTGATGTTGATCTACTACAAGGGCGCGGGCGTCAACGCTGTCGTCGCGCTGGTGCTCAACCTGATCATTCTGGTGGCGTGCCTGAGCTACTTCGGCTTCACGCTCACGCTGCCCGGTATCGCGGGCATCATCTTGACCATCGGTATGGCTGTGGACGCAAACGTGCTCGTGTTCGAGCGCATTCGCGAAGAGTTGCGCGCCGGCAAGGGCGTCGTGGGCGCTCTCAACGCCGGCTTCGGTAAAGCCATCCTGACGATCATCGACACGAATTTGACCACCATCATCGCCGCCGCATTCCTGTTTCTGTTCGGCAGCGGCCCGGTGCGCGGCTTTGCGGTCACCCTGGCCATCGGCCTGATTGCGAACCTGTTTACGTCCGTCTTCGTCTCGCGTCTGATCTTCGATCTGGCGCTGGCCGGCAAGAAGCAGGTGAAGACGTTGAGCATTTAGCCGCCGCCGGAAGCGGATAGCGGAAAACGGGAACCTGGGGAACTTTTTTAGGAGCGCCGGTGTCTACAACAGACGGAACCGGCGACATGAAGCGTCAATGGAACTGTTTGGCGAAACCAATATCGACTTTCTCGGTCGCCGGAAGATCTTCATCGGTCTGTCAGTGGTCCTCATTCTCGCCGGAGTGGCGAGCCTGATCGTGAAGGGCGGACCAAAGCTGGGGATCGACTTCAAGGGCGGCACGCTCGTGTACATCAAGTTCAAGAACGCGCCTGATCTCGACGCCATTCGCAATGCGCTGACGTCGAAGGGCCTCGAGGTTGCCACGCTGCAGCCCTTCGAGGATGGCGATGACAGCCACGAGCTCAAGGTCGACCTCAATCTCGAGGTCGACGAGGTTGCAACCTCCGGTAAGGAGCGGCTCATCGAGACGCTGCGCGGCCTCTATCCTGGGGATCCGTCCAAGCTCGACTTCAACAACGCCGGAGTCGAAGCTTTGACCGATCGTCTCCGCCGCGACCCCACCGTGTCCAGCTCACCGCTGAGCTCGGAAGAGGTCCGCAAAGCGGCGGAAAACCTGATCCAGGCAAGGGATACTCCGCCGACCTCAGGTCTCGTCAAGGATTTTTCTCAGGTGTCTTCCGTAGAGGGGGTCACGCCTGATATCATGTCTGGGCTCCAGGCGGAAACCTACCTGGGGGACTTCGCCATCCGTGGCGTCGAGGTGGTCGGGCCCAAAGTCGGGCAAGACCTACAGTGGGAAGCTTTCAAGGCGACGATGTTTGCTCTCGGCGGGATGCTCATCTACATTGCGTTTCGCTTCGAGTGGGTTTACGGCGTCGCCGCTGTCCTGGCCGTCTTTCATGACGTGCTCGTGACGGTAGGGTTCTTCTCGCTGTTCGATCGCGAGATCGAGCTGACGGTCATTGCGGCGCTGCTGACGTTGGTTGGTTACTCCATGAACGACACGATCGTGATCTTCGATCGCGTACGCGAGAACCGCAAGCTGACGCGCAGGATGGGGTTGGAAGAGCTGTTGAACCGCAGTGTGAATCAGACGTTGAGCCGCACGGTACTAACGTCCGGGTTGACCTTCATTGCGGTGTTGTGTTTGTTTATCTTCGGTGGCGAGGTTTTGCGTGGGTTCTCCTTCGCGCTCGTCGTCGGGATTTTGGTCGGAACGTATTCGTCGATCTTTATCGCGAGCCCGTTGCTGCTCTGGTGGCAAGATAGGCGGGAGGCGAAACCGGCGGTCGCCGCGGCGCGCAAGCGCTGAGGTGTCAGCCGGCGAAGAAAGGCGGGGACATCTCCGGCAACGAAGAGCCAGCGGGTAGCCGCTGAAGAGGTGTTAGAGCGATGTTTGAACAAAGCTTGATGGAGCAGAATGTCTCCGGTAAGCGCGGCCTGTCGGTGATGATTTCTTTCGCCCTGCAGGTCGGTCTGATTATCATCGCGTTGCTGTTCCCGCTGCTGAATTACTACGACATCCCAGTGGCGGAGCTGACAACGTTCTTGGTGGCGCCGCCGCCGCCGCCCCGCCACTGCCGCCTCCGGCCGCGGTGGTCAAGCCCAAGAAGATCATCCCCAAGGAGTTCGACGCGGGCAAGCTGACGCAGCCGAAGAAGATTCCGGATAAGGTCGCCATCATCGAAGAAGATACGGCGCCCCCGCCGTCCGGCATCGTCGGCGTCGTCGGTGGTGTTGCGGGTGGGTCCGCTGGCGGACAGCTCGGTGGCGTGTTGGGCGGTATCGTCTCCAACGTGCCTTCGGTCGCTCCGCCGCCGCCGCCCCCGCCGGTCAAGAAGGAGCCGCCCCCGACGCCAAAACGCATCAACGTCGGCAGCGCCGTCCAGAAGGCCCGTCTGCTGCGGCAAGTGCAGCCGCAATATCCGCCGCTGGCGCGGCAAGCGCGCATTCAAGGGACCGTCAAGTTGACAGCGGTCATCGACAAGGACGGTTCGATCCAACAGCTCGAGGTCATCAATGGCCACCCGCTGCTGATCCCCGCCGCGATGCAGGCAGTGAAGCAATGGCGGTACAAGCCGACCCTGCTCAACGGGCAGGCGGTGGAAGTCGTCACGCAGATCGATGTGAACTTCACCCTCAGCGGGTAGAGTGCGATCGTTGCTGTTGGCGGAATTTCAGGAAGATTGTAAGAATTTCGCCCGTTTCGTGCGGGCTCGGGGCGCTCGTCGCCCCTGCGGCCTGAACAGGGTGCGGGCGGATTGGTCTGCGACCGGTATCTAGTCTCACAGGAGGAAGAAGACTCTCATGTTCACTCAGTTCTCTCTCTACGGTTTCTTGCTGCTACAGCAGGAAGTCGGATTCGACATGGTTTCGATGTGGAACCAGATGGGCTTCGCCGCCCGCGCCGTCGTCATCATCATGTTCTTGATGTCGGCGTGGTCCATCGGCGTCATGATCGACCGCTGGTTGGCCTTCTCGGCCGCGAAGAAGCAATCGCGTCAGTTTGCCCCGGCCGTTGCCGGCGCGCGCTGCGTGACGGAAAGCTCGACGAAGCGATCAAGCTGGCCGAGCGCTATAAGAAGAGCCACTTGGCGAAGGTTGTCGTGGCGGGTCTGCAGGAGTTCCAGGCGCACAACGCCAGCTCGGACATCCCGGGCACGACGATCGAGTCGTCCAAGCGCGCCCTCGAGCGCGCCCAGGCGATCGTGCATGCTGAGCTGCGCCGCGGCCTCAGCGGTCTGGCCACCATCGGTTCGACGGCTCCGTTCGTCGGCCTGTTCGGCACCGTCGTTGGTATCATCAACGCCTTCCAAGGCATCTCGCAGGAAAAGTCCACGGGTCTCGGCGCCGTCGCTGGCGGTATCTCCGAGGCGCTGGTTGCAACCGCCATCGGTCTGTTCGTGGCGCTGCCCGCCGTGTGGATGTTCAACTACTTCAACTCGCAGGCTGACGCCTTCGACGTCGAAATGGACAACTCGAGCTCCGAGCTCATCGACTACTTCCTCAAGAGATCAGGGAAGGCCGCCGCAAAGTAAGGCGCTCTCGGCTCGCAGACCAATCCCGGCGGGCGGCCGGACGCAACGGCCGCCCGCCCTCAACGAACCGGAGGACCCTGAATCATGGCAAAAAAGAAAAAAGGCGGCGACGGGACGATCAACGAGATCAACGTGACTCCAATGGTCGACGTGATGCTCGTGCTGCTGATCATCTTCATGGTCATCACGCCGATGCTCTCCAAGGGCGTCAGCGTCGATCTGGCCCGGACCCGCAACCCCATCGCGATGGACGAAGCCGACAAGGAAGACGCAGTCCTCGTCGCCGTCACCCGCGACGGTCAAGCATTCTTGGGCACCAAGAAGGTGACAAACGAAGAGCTCCAGTCGCAGGTTAGCGACCAGGTGAGCAACCGCATCGACAAAACGGTCTACTTGAAGTGCGACGCGCGTTCAAGGTACGAGCGCGTGGTCGAGGTCGTCAACCTCATCCGCACCTCCGGCGTCGATAACGTCGGCTTGTTGACTGAAAAAGAAGACAGCAAGGGCGCAACGCCTGTAATGTAGCGCGGACCGTCTCGACCGGTCCCCACAGGAGGATTACGACTTATGGGTATGGCAGCAGGCGGCGCCGATGGCGGCCCGAAACGCGATATCAACCTGACCCCGCTGATCGACGTGTTGCTGGTGTTGCTGATCATCTTCATGGTCATCACGCCCATCACGCCGAAAGGCCTCAATGCTCTCGTGCCTCAGCCCAATGAGAACGAGAAGCAAGATGAAGAGCCGAACCAACGCACTGTCGTGGTGTCGATCGCTCCCGGCGACGTCATCATGATCAACCGCGATCCGTCGAACTTCGACGTGCTCGGCGATCACTTGACCGAGATCTTCAAGAGCCGCGCTGAACGCGTGATGTTCGTCCGCGGCCATCCGGATCTCGACTTCCAGGACGTCGCGCGCGTCATCGACATCGGCAAGGGCGCTGGTGTAGACAAGATCGGCCTCATCACGGAGCAGCTCGACGCAGATTGGTAGCGGTCGGAGGGCGCTTCCCCACACCGGAAGCGTCCTCGCGCTCTAGGGAGAGACGGAGTATGAAAACGACCGTAAATCGATTCGCAATCGCGGCGCTCGCTGTGGCCGCCGTTTTCTCGCTCGGATGCGAGAAACAAATCAACTACTTCAAGGCCCGGGACCAACTGAACAAGGGCGTCCGCGCGTTCGCCGCGAGCGACTATGCTCTCGCCGCCGAGCGTTTTGAAGAAGCGCTCAAGCTCGATCCCGAGCTCCACGACGCCAAGACCTACGGCGCCTACGCCTACATGATGCAGTACATCCCCGGCGGCACGTCGCCAGAGAACACGGCGATGGCAGACAAGGCCATCGACGGGTTCAACGAGGTGCTGGCCAACAAGCCGGACGACAAGCTCGCGACGACCCTCCTCGCCTCCTTGTACTTCAACATGAAGGACTTCGAAAAGGCCGAGGAATGGCACCGCAAGCGGATCGCGATCCTGGAAAAGGAAGCCGCTTCGAACCCCGACGGCAAGATCGATCCCGTCGCCGCTGAGTCCTACTACACCATCGGCGTCATCAAGTGGACCGACTCCTACACCCCGCGTCTGGAAGCGCGCGCCGAGATGGGCATGAAGCCTGACGATCCCGGCCCGCTCAAGGACGAGGAGGTCCGCAAGGAGCTCGCCGCCGAGATCATCCCCAAGATTGACGAAGGCATCACCGCCCTCAACAAAGCCTTGGAGATCAACCCCGACTACGCCGACGCCATGGCGTACCTCAACCTGCTCAACCGCGAGCGCGCCGACTTCGCCGACACGCAAGAGGAGTACGAGCAGTACCAGGCCAAGGCCGACGAATGGGTCCAAAAGACCCTCGCCACCAAGAAGCGCCTGGCTGAGGCCGGCACCGTCGACCAATTCGCGGAAGGCCAATAGGCCCTCCTCGTCACTCGTATAATGAGCCCTGAGGCGGTTCTCGCGCCGCCTCGGGGCCGTTCTTTTTCAGGGTCTTCGCAGGCGCATGTCCACGCAGCCCATTTCGCCGGGCTCCCCGCCCCTTCCGGCTGCTTTAGTCGAACGCTTCGACGAGCTGCTCGAGAAGCTGCGCCTGCGCGCGCCTGACGAGCCGCTCGACCCCGTCCGCAAGGCCTTTGCTTTCGCCGCCGAGCACCACGGCAAGCAAGCCCGCAAATCCGGCGAGCCCTACCTCGCGCACCCGCTCGAGGTCGCGCACCTGCTCGCCGACATGCAGCTCGACCTCGTCTGCATCACAACCGGACTGCTCCACGACACCCTCGAAGATACCCCCGCCACCGTCGAAGACCTCGAAACTCTCTTCGGCCGTGAGGTTGCCCGTTGTGTTGACGGGGTCACCAAACTAGGCCGCATCGACCTGCGCTCCGCGGAGGATCGCCAAGCCGAGAGCTATCGCAAGATGCTCTTGGCCATGGTCAAGGACATCCGGGTCATCCTGGTCAAGCTTGCCGACCGCGTCCACAACATGCGCACGCTGCGGCACTTGGATCGCGCCAAGCAGCGCAAGATCGCGCTAGAAACCCGCGAGATCTACGCCCCCATCGCTCTTCGCCTCGGAATGGGCAAAGTGCGCAGCGAGCTCGAAGACCTCGCTTTCGCCTACCTCGAGCCGGAAGCCTATCAGCAGGTGACGCACTACATCGAGACGCGCCGCGAGGCCAGCGAAGAGTTCCTCGAGGACCTCCAGCGCGATCTCGCCGGCTATCTCGCCGAAAATGAAGTCCCAGCGCGCATCGAGGGACGCATCAAACGTCCTTATTCCATCTATCTAAAGCTCGAACGTCAACACATCGAGCTCGAGCAGGTTTACGATCTGCTCGCGCTACGTATCATCACGGACTCGAAGAAGAATTGCTACGCTGCCCTCGGCATCGTCCACCAATACTGGCGCCCGGTCCCGGACCGCATCAAGGACTTCATTGCCATGCCGCGGCCCAACCTCTACCAGTCGCTGCACACCTCCGTCATTACTGACCAAGGCCAGCGCTTCGAGGTGCAGATCCGCACCGAAGACATGCACCGCATGGCGGAAGAGGGCATCTGCGCGCACTGGAAGTACAAGGAAGGCCGCGTCGGCCCCGACCAGGACGATCGCCGAGTGGCTTGGTTGCGCCAACTCGTCGAGTGGCAACGCGACCTCAAGGACCCAAGCGATTTTCTCTCGACGCTCAAGATCGACCTCTACCCGGAAGAGGTCTACGTCTTTACACCCCAGGGCAAGCTGGTCGTCCTGCCGCGCGGCGCCACGCCGCTGGACTTTGCCTACGCCATCCACACGGAAGTCGGCCACACCTGCGTCGGCGCGAAGGTTGACGGCCGCATCGTCCCGCTCAAGTACCGTCTCAACAACGGCGACCAGATCGAGATCATCACCCAGAAGGGCCGTCAACCGAGCGCCGACTGGCTCTCGATCGTCGTCACCTCGCGAGCGCGGCACAAGATCAAGGGCTACCTCAACGCCCGTCGCCGCGAGCGCGCCGAAGAGATCGGCGCCAAGCTACTCGAGAAAGAAGCGCGCCGGCTGAAGATTCCGCGGCGCTACTCAACTCCGACACGCTGCTCGAGATCGCACATCATTACGGCTGCTCGCATCTCTCCGACCTGCACGCCCAACTTGGATACGGCCGCTACTCGGCGCGCCAGATCGTCTCCAAGCTCGAACCCGCCGCACCGCCCTCCCGCGCCGGAGCTGCCGCCCGTTCCCTCTCCTCATCAGCAGAAAGAGGCCCCACTGGTCGTCCGCGGCGCCGACGACGTGATGACCTACCGTGCGCGCTGCTGTAACCCGATCAGCGGCGAGCCCATCGTCGGCTACATCACGCGGGGCAAAGGGGTCGCGGTGCATTCGCGCGACTGCCCCAACGTCCGAAACCTGATGTACGAGGCCGAGCGGCGGATTGAGGTTGCCTGGGCGCCTCACGCCGAGGCTACTTTCCAGACGCGACTGACGATCTACGTCGACGATCGGCCCAACATCGTCCACGACATCACGAACATCCTCAAGGATGAAAAGGTCAACATCCACAGCATGGACTCGCGCGGAGGTAAGGGGCCGGATGCACCCGCCGTTGTCAACCTCACCGTCGAGCTCACCGACGTCGATCAGCTTCATCGCATCATGCAGCAGATCAAGCGCTTGAGCTACGTCCGCGACGTCACCCGCACGACCCGCCCGACTTAGGAAGTTCGCGCTCCGTTGCTAAAATCATCCTTCCGTCCCCAATGTCCCGCCGCGACTCGACTCC
Organism: Bryobacterales bacterium; assembly: GCA_041394905.1. Lineage (GTDB taxonomy): Bacteria > Acidobacteriota > Terriglobia > Bryobacterales > UBA6623 > RI-231. The sequence continues at coordinate 22,899 of JAWKHJ010000010.1, forward strand.
GCCGACGATCTTGATCGTCGACGACGACACCCTCATCACAACCTCGCTGCAGGGCCTCTTCGCGCTCGAAACCGACTACAAGATTCTCGCGTTCAACGATCCTCGCGCCGCGGAAAAAGAGGCCGCCCGCCAACCCATCGACGTCGTCATTTCCGACTTCCTCATGCCCGGACTCAACGGGGTCGAGCTGCTCAAGAGGATTCGCGTGCAGCAGCCGGACGCCGTCCGCATCCTGCTCACCGGTTTTGCCGACAAAGAGAACGCCATCCGCGCGATAAACGAAGTCGCCCTCTACCAGTACATCGAGAAGCCGTGGGACAACGACGACCTGCTGTTGCTCATCCGCAACGCGCTGTCTGAGCGCAACCTGCGCCGCGAACTCGCCGACAAGGTCCACGAGCTCGACAAGCTCATCGAGCGTCACACCCAGCTCGCCGACCGCAACGACTCGATCGAGCGTGATCTCGAGCGCGCCGCCGCCGTGCAGCGCCGTTTGTTGCCGGAACGTATGCCGCAGCGTCCAGGCTTCGAGATCGCCGCCCGCTTCGAACCCAGCAACTGGCTGGGAGGCGATTTCTACGACGTTTGCCAGAAAGGCGCGGATCTCATCCTGCTCCTCGCCGACGTCTCAGGCCACGGCGCCCACGCCGCCCTTACCTCCATGCTGCTCAAAGCCGTGTTCCACGAGTGCGTCCGCCTCAGCGACGACCCGCAACAGCTACTCGAGGAAATGAACCAGCGGCTTTACCGCTTCCTGCCCCCGGAGATGTTCGCCTGCGCCGCTGCACTCTGGATCGGCGCCGACGACACCATGCGTCTCTCCAATGGCGGTCTGCCCTATCCTTGGGTCGTTCGCCGCCAAGGTCTCGATGAGCTGCCCATCGCCGGTTTGCCTCTGGGCATGTTTGCGGACAGCGAGATGCGCCCTTACGACACGCGCGAGCTCCACCTCGAGCCGGGCGAGACTCTCCTGCTCGCTAGTGATGGCCTCGGCGAAGTGCGCGATGCCGAGGGCGGCTTCTTCCAGGACGAACGCTTGCGCGCCGCGCTCGAACATAGCCGAGGCCAATGCGCGGGCGCCCAGATCGAGGCCCTTCTCGCCGACGCCGCGCAGTTTCGCAAAGGCGACGCCTGGCCGGACGACGTTAGCTTGATCGCCGTGCGCCGCGCGTGAGCGCATGCGTGCGCCAGCATCCTGACTCGATCGGTTTGGCCCCCGCTGGCGCCTGCGCCAACACGTAGACCCAAGCCTCCGTCTGGGGTTCGAGCAGCGTGACCTGTCTCCTCACGTACTCGTCGCCCTCGAACTCGTCCAGCTTCTCGAGTACGCCCTCATCCAGGATGGCGAAGACCTCGCCTCTGACCGCGCCCCCGCCCTCGGTGAGTCCCGGGTAGGGCCCCAAGTCCCACAAAACGCCGGAAATCCGGCAGACGCCTTCATAGCGTAATGCCGCTTCCACCTGCAGCAGGCCCTGCGCGCGGAAGCCGCGCATCAGCGTGCCGTAGAAGGCGATCTTCACCGCGGCTTGTAGGTCTTCGAGTAGTTGTTGCGGCTGTTCGTCACGGTGAACTCGCCGTTCGGCTTCACGGACGCGCGAATCCAGTTGCCCTTGTCACCCTCGTCCGTTGCTTCGAGGTTCGCGATCATCTTCTCGTCGGTGTTCGGCGCTCCTTCCGGCACGAGCGCCTTGTGCACCTGCCACAGGTCGATCAGCGACGGACTCTCGGTCAGCGTCTTGTAGGTTTCCGGGCGTCCGCCCTTGCGGTGACCGTTGTTCATCACCGCCACCAGCGGTTTGATGGCATTGATGTGCGCCGGCGCCCCGGACATGTCCATGCCGTGGTGCGTCACCTGGTAGAGGTCGATCTCGCCCAGCAGGTTCGTCGGGCAGGCCAACTCCAGCTCGTAGTTCCAGCTCAGGTCGCCCAAGTCGAGAAACTCGAACTTGCCCTGGCGCACGATGAACCCAACGCTCTTGCCGTTCTCGCCCTCGTCGAGCGCCTTCTTCGTCGCCCCGGCGCACAACGGATTCTTCTTGCCGCCCTTGAGCGGTTTGGCGAGGAACTTGCTCCGTGCGGCTACGAATTCAAAGTTCACCCCATCGAGCGGAAGCTTGTCGCCGGGCTTGATCTGCATCCGCCGACCATCGGCCGCCGCCACATAGGCGTCCCAAAGCTTCTTGCCGCCCTCCGTGTCCTTCTCCACCGAATCGCCGTGGTCGACGAAGTGCTCGATCGTCACCATCTTCGCGAGCCCCGGTAAACCGCCGATGTGGTCGGTGTGGAAATGGGAGGTAATGAAATAGTTGATGCGATCCTTGCCGGCGACGTGCTCGAGCACGTTGACGATGCGCTTGGGATCGCGGCCGTCGAAGCCCGGCCAACCGGCGTCCATCAGCACCGTCTCGCCCTTCGGCGTCACGATCAGCGTCGCCGCGCCGCCCTCCACGTCAATCCAGTAGATGTCGAGCGTGCCGTCGGCGGCGAACGTGGGCGCGGCCAGCAGCAGAAGACTTGCGAGTAGGCGTTTCATCGTTTGTTTGAATCCAGATCGAGACGGCGCGCCCAAATGTTGCGGTAGCGCACCGGGTTGGAATGCATCTGCAGAATCAGCGGGGCCTCGGCGGCGTGCGGCTCATACTGTGTCACCAGCTTGTGCCGCATCGGGCCCAGAATCTCTTGGTGGTTTTGCAGCAGCACTCCGTTTTGCAGCACCGTCACGTAAGCCGGCTTCACCAGCTTGCCGTACTCGAAGCGCGGCGCCTCGAAGATGATGTCGTAGGCCTGCCACTCACCCGGAGGCTTCGAGGCGTTCACGAGCGGCGGATATTGCCCGTAGACCGAGCCCGCTTGCCCGTCCGCGTAGGTGACGTTGTTGTACGAGTCGAGCACCTGAATCTCGTAGGCGCCCATCAGCAGAATGCCGCTGTTCCCGCGTCCCTGGCTTGCGGCCACAACCTTCGTCGGCGCAGCCCACTCGACGTGCAACTGCACATCGCCGAACTTCTCCTTCGACATCAGGTGTCCATCGGCCGTCACTTCGATCACGCCGTTCTCCACCTTCCAGGCCGGCGCGGAGGTCCTACCCGCCACGTCGCCTTTGGCGTACTCGTAACCGAGCGGCCCGTCCCAGCGCATCCAGTTCGACAGGTCCTTGCCGTCGAAGAGCACCACCGCATCGGACGGCGGCGTCCCCGGCTTCGACTCGGTCGGGAAGGTCCCCGGCGTCACGATCGCCGGCCGTGGCCGAGTATCGTCATGCACGCGGTAGTGCTGACCCGGGATCATCGGCGTATCGGAATAGCCGGTCGGGTATTTGTGGTTCTGAGCCGAAGCTGCGACGAAGCAGCCGGCGAGCAAGAGGCCGTAACAAGCGCGGCGAGCCGGGAAGAACATCACCCAGGCATTATAAGCGCCTGGCCAACGCTCACGGAGTCAACGCCAACCTCGTCAGCGCAATCCGCCCGCTGAAGCACACGTCGACGTCGCGCCCCTCGATCCGAGGCCTTTCCGCATAAACCCCCGCGTAGTGCAACAGCCCTTCCTGCTCGCGGAACGTCACGCCTAGTGGCGAGATGTCCAGATCGCAACGAGCCGTTTCAGGCTGCTCCGCCTCGGCCGGCAGGCAAGGCAGGTTGATGTTCCACATCGCTGTTTCGCGTTCGAAACGACCGAGTAAATCTCGGAGCAGCGGTCGAGTCCATTCCGTTGCTCGCTCCCAGTCCACTGCTTCGAGCGACCGGCTGCGGTAGCGCGACACAGCAATGCCCGGCAATCCGTGGATCGCTCCTTCGCGCACCGCGGCGACTGTCCCCGAGTGAAACACATCAACGCCAAGGTTCCCGCCGCTGTTGATGCCCGCCAGCACGGCGTCGAACGGCTCCTCCAGACGGTGCAGCGCTACCCGCACGCAGTCAGCCGGCGTGCCGTCGAGCGCATAGCGGTTCGGCCCGCGTTGTTCGAGCCGCAGCGGCGCGTGGGTAGTGGCGGCGTGGCTGCATCCTGAGCGCTCCTGCGTCGGAGCCACGATGACCAGCTCCGCCAGCCCCTCCGCCGCTCGGGCTAACGCCTCCAGGCCCGGAGCGTCAATTCCATCATCGTTGGTCAGCAGCAGCCGCAACTTTCATTGTCTCAAAGCCCACCAGACGCCCTGGCCGGATGAGCGAGAATGAGAGCGAAACGCTGATGCCCCCTGTTTCCCAGCCGGTCGCCCCGGATTGCTCTTTGCCTGTGCTTCTTCGCGCTGCTTGCCGCTTGCGGCAGACGAACGGTGCGCGAGCCTCCTCCGCCCCCTCCCCCGCAACGCGTCCCGCGCCCACGCCGGAACCGCCAAAACCCGCACCGAAGCCCAAACCCAAAAACAAACCCGCGCCGTCGCCGAAGCCCGCCCCGGCGCCCGCGCCGTCTGCGCCGAAGAAACCTTCGCCCCTAGTGAAGGCCCCCCGCCCATCCCCGAGCCTGAGCCGTGGAAAGAAGGACACTTCACCAGCGCCGTCTATCGCAACTCGGCCGGCGTCGAGCTCACCTACCAGCTCTACATGCCCGCCGCCTGCGAGCGCCCTTGCCCGCTCGTTCTTTACCTGCACTCGGCCAGCGGACGTGGCGACGACAACGAGACCAACATCAACGGCAGCCGCCGCTGGGGCGCGAGCTTTTGGACGTCGGACGAAGTGCAACAGCGCCACCCTCGTTCGTTCTCATCCCGCAGGCCAATCCCCGGCTCGCCCCAACGTGGGTGCGCTTGTGGCGGAAAGATCCTGATGAGAGCCCCGAGCGCGCCGAGCCGCTCGAGCTCGCAATCGACCTGATCGGCGAGCTCCGCGACAAGCTTCCCATCGACCCCAAGCGGGTCTATGTCACCGGTTTTTCGATGGGCGGCTTCGGCTCATGGATCGCCATCAGTCGCCACCCGGATTTGTTTGCCGCCGCGGCGCTTCATCGCCGGCGGCGGCGACCCGTCGCATGTCGCCGGCGCACGCAGCGCCGTCTGGGCCTTTCATGGCACGAAGGACTCCATCGTGCCCGTCCGCCGATCCCGCTCCATGGTCGACGCCCTGCGCGACGCCGGCGCCATCCGCGCTACACCGAGTACGCAGACAAAGGCCACTTCATCATCCGCGAAGCCCTTGGCGAACCCGAGCTCGTCGACTGGCTCTTCTCCCAAGAAGCCGACTGGCTGCCCTGACCTCGCGTTTCGCCGATCCTGCAGACCGCAGGTCGTCGCCCCCGTTTATCCGTTCGCTCGGTCGCGCGAATACGTCGAGAATACGAAGGCCACCAGAATGATCGCGCCGACGGCGAAGACCGTATCGCCGGGGGCGCGCATCCAGCGCAGGGTCTGCATCAGGGACGTCCCCATGAATTCGCTGCTCCGCGCGTACCAGTAGCCATGTTCGACCGATGCCTTCGTCTGCAGTAGGCCGACCGGCAACAGGCTTCCGACGCACATTGCGAACAGGCCCACGTTCATCGACCAGAACGATGCTTTCAGCCAACTTTCGCGCCATCGAGCCTTGGGCTGCATCGCGCGCAGGCACACCAGCATAAGGCCCATGCCGAGCATGCCATAGACGCCGAACAACGCTGCATGCCCGTGCAAGGGGGTGGTGTTGAGTCCCTGCATGAAGTAGAGCGCGATGGGCGGGTTGATCATGAAGCCGAACAATCCGGCGCCGACCATGTTCCAGAATGCGACCGCAACGAAGAAGTAGATCGGCCACTGGTACCGCCTGGCCCACGACGTAAGCTTGCTCCGGCGGAGGTCATCGAGGGCTGAGAATGCAACCAAAGTGAGAGGTACGACCTCCAGAGCACTGAAGACCGACCCCCAGATCAAGGCGACCGTCGGCGTACCGGAAAAGTAGAGGTGGTGACACGTGCCGATGATGCCTCCGGCAAGAAAAATGGTCGCGGACAATAGCGCCGCCTTGGCGGCGAAGTCCGGGCGAATCAGCTTCAGTCGCGCGAAGAAGAACGCAATCACCGTAGTGGCGAACACCTCGAAGAAGCCTTCCACCCACAGGTGAACGACCCACCAGCGCCAGTACTCGACGATCGACAGATGGGTATGTTGCCCCCAGGTGAGGCCCGCTCCGTAGAACAGCCCGATTGCGCCGGCCGAGACCGTGAATAGCCACACCAAATGCCGCTGATCGGTGCGAGCCCGCAGCGCAGGCAAGATCGACCTCACGACCAGAAAGAACCAGATGAGCAACCCCGCAAAGAGCAGGATTTGCCAGCCTCGGCCCAAATCCACGTACTCGTATCCCTGGTGTCCCCAGTAAAACGATTGCGCATCCTCGAGTCGATTCATGATGCTCATCCATTGCCCAGCCATCGACCCGACCACGATCAACAACAGAGCGCCAAAGAGTACGTTGACGCCTAGGGCCTGCCCCTTTGGTTCGTGTCCGCTGACGAGCGGAGCGATGAATAGGCCGGCGGCCAACCAGGCGGTCGCAATCCAGAAGATGCCGAGCTGCACGTGCCATGTTCGCGAGACCGCGTAAGGGAGAACCTCAGACAGCGGTATGCCGTAAAAACCGTCGCCCTCCACGCCGTAGTGCGCCGTGATGACGCCCACGATGATCTGAACGAGGATGAGTAAGGAGACGATCCAAAAATACTTGAGGGTCGCCTTTTGTGACGGCGTCGCCTCCCAAGTCGCGAGCGGATCGGTCGCGGGCAGTTCGCCGTGATCCTGCTTCTGCTCCTGCGAGGCGTACCACCAAACCATGGCGCAGATGCCCGCCAGAAGCATCAGGATGCTGACACCGGTCCAGATGACGCTGTCGCCGGTGGGGCGATTGTTGATGAGAGGCTCGTGCGGCCAGTTGCTCGTGTATGAAATGTCGTCGCCAGGCCGCTGGGCGGCGGCTGACCATGCCGTCCAGAAGATGAAGGAGGCAAACTGCTTCATCCGCTCTGGCGAGCGGACCGTCCCGGCCGGGATCGCGTGCGAAGCATCGCCTTTCAGAAAAACGTTCGAGAAGTGCTCCAAACACTCCTCATAGGCGCGCGCCCGGACTGGCGGAATGGTGAGGACGCCCGATTCGGCGTTGTAGTCGTTCGCGCGGTAGACCTGCTCTAGGCGTCCGCGGAGCTGGGCTTGCTGTTCTGGCGATAGAGCGTCATAGGCGGCTCCGAAGTCCGAGCGCGCCCATTCGTCCAGAACGAATACGGCTTCGCGATGCAGCCAGTCCGCTGTCCAATCCGGCCACGTAGCTGCCATGCCCCCAAATCGACCCAACCTGCATGCCGCCCAGGGATTGCCAGACGTTCTGGCCCCGGAGAATCTCTCCTTGGGCGACAACTGACGCCGCTGCTCGTAACGACACGATCAGGAATGGGCGGCATCTCTGGTAGATGCGTCGGCCGACCCAACCGAGAACCGCGAAGGACAAGCCCATTACTAGGCCAAGACTGATCCAAAGTTTGCGCATGGAGCCTCCTGACAGCCCACGTTCCTAAAGATGCATTAAATATACCTCTTTTCGACGATCGTTGCTACCTCTTCGGATCTACGCCTCATTTCTCGTCCGTGGCGTGGCGCAAAGGAGCATCGAGCCTGAGCATGATCATTCAGCTCATCCCCGACAGATCGCGCACGTCGGCCCCTGATGGAGCCGTGCCCGAAAGAACTTCATGCTGGATGCGCGGTTGCTCCACTGAGCGCTTCGTTGGAGAATTGGGCTTATTCCGCTCATGACGATCCGACACATCTCGACCACATGCGCTCTCCTGGTGGCAATCGGCGTTGCAGCCGGTCTCGCCCAGGACGGGGAGAGGCAGGACCCTTTCAAAGTCGAAGAAGTCATGATCCCCATGCGGGACGGCGTCGGTCTGCACACCAAGATCTTTACCCCCAAAGATCAGGCCGGACCTTTGCCGTTCATCATGCTGCGGACGCCGTATGGCGTACCAATTCCGAGAACAATTTCGTCACCTACCTCAGGGCGCTTGCCGAAGACGGATACATCTTCGTCTTCCAGGACATTCGCGGGAAGTTCGGCTCGAGGAACCTTCGTGATGCAGCGCCCAGCGCGCCGGCCCGGCGACACCGATGCGCTCGACGAAGGTACGGACACCTACGACACGATCGATTGGCTGCTCCAGAACGTTCCAACAACAACGGACGCGTCGGTCTCATGGGCGTCTCCTACGTCGGTTGGACGACGATCATGGGCGCGCTCGAGCCGCATCCGGCGCTCAAGGCCATCTCGCCGCAAGCCTCTCCGGCAGACATGTGGCTCGGCGACGACTTCCACCACAACGGCGCGTTCCGCTTGAGCTACGCCTTCGAGTACGCCTACATGGTCGACGGCGCCAAGGAGTCACAGCATTTTCCCTTCGGCCGCTATGACACCTACGATTGGTATCTCTCGCTGGGGCCGCTGTCGAACGTCAACGGTTCTTACCTGCACGGCAAGATCCCGACCTGGAACGACTATGTTGAGCACCCGGATTACGACGAGTTCTGGAAGCGCCAGACCTTGATCCCGCACATCCGCTCCGTCAAAGTCCCCACGCTCAACGTCGCCGGATGGTGGGATCAAGAAGACTTCTACGGCCCCATCCGCATCTACGAGGCGCTCGAAGCTTTCGACAAGACAACTTGAACTACCTCGTGGTCGGTCCTTGGAATCATGGCGGTTGGGCCCGCGGCTCTGGCGACAAGCTGGGGCCGATCCCGTTCGACAGCGCGACTTCGAAGTACTTTCGGGACCACGTGCAGGCCCCGTGGTTCGCGCATTTCCTCAAGGACAAAGGGCCGTTGGACTTACCCGAGGCGTTGACCTTCGAATCCGGTTCCAACGAGTGCGCCGCTGGGGACTCGTGGCCCCCGAAGCCGAACACGCAGGATCGCGCGCTCTACACCGGCGCTGACGAAGCGCTCTCCTTCGACAAACCGACTGCGGCCGGCGAGGCGTTCGACAGCTACATTTCAGACCCGGAGCACCCGGTTCCTTACCGCCATCGGCCCATCCAGGCGACCTACTTCCCGGCGGCTCGAAGTGGGCCCTGGCTGGTCGAAGATCAGCGCTTCGTCGACGACCGGTCCGACGTACTGAGTTGGGAGACCGAGCCGCTCGAAGAGGACCTCAGCATCGCCGGCGAAGTCGTCGCGCACCTGTTCGCCTCGACGACAGGTTCAGATGCGGACTGGGTCGTGAAGCTGATCGACGTCTACCCGGACGACCACCCCAAGATTGGGACCTGGCGGGCTACCAACTCATGGTCTCGAACGAAGTCTTTCGCGGCCGCTACCGCAAGAGCTTCGAGAAGCCGGAAGCGATCGAGCCCAACAAGCCGCTCGAGTACTCCTTCAGCCTCCACACGCAGAACTACACCTTCCGCAAAGGCCACCGCGTCATGGTGCAAGTGCAGAGCACTTGGTTCCCCATCATCGACCGCAACCCCCAGACGTTCACCGCCAACATCTTCGAAGCCAAGCTCAGCGACTTCCAGAAGGCCACGCACCGCATCCACCGCTCCGCACAATATCCCTCGCACGTCACGATCCCCGTCGTCGTGCAAGCGCCGAGGTGAAGGGATGGGAGAGCTGCGCGCGGCTGGATTGGGACGCGACTCTGCGGCGGGGGTTTTGCTTGCGTTACTTTTGACGTGTAGCGGAGAGACGATGCGCGCCGAGCCCTTGTTCCAGATCGACCACATCATCCTGGGCGCGCCCCGGCTCGAAGAAGGCGTGCAGTCGTTTCGAGAGCTTGCGGGAGTCGAGCTCGTCTTCGGCGGCGAGCACCCTGCCTACGGAACCCACAACGCTCTCGCTTCCTTGGGCGATGGCGCCTACCTCGAAGTGATCGCGCCACGGCCAGGGGCGGAGGTCCAAGGCCGCTGGCGAGTGCTGCGGGGCCTTACGAGCGTAGCTCCAATTGGGTGGGCCGTCCGCGTGACTGACATCCAGCAAGCTGTGGCCAAGCTTCGAGACGCGGGCTTCGGGACGACGAGCTTGGCGCCCGGCTCCAGAGCCCAGCCTGACGGCGCGATGCTGCGGTGGACGACTGCGGACATTGCGACGCCGCATATGCCCTTCGCGCCGTTCTTGATCGAGTGGAGTGAAGCCGGCCTTCATCCGTCGGCGACTTCGCCGCAAGGTTGCCGGCTGGATTCGGTGAAGATCCTCGACCCCAATCCCGACCCTGTTGCGCGCCTGATCCAGGCGATGGATCTGAATATCCAGGTCGAGGCGGGGCCCGCCCGCCGGATGGTCGTGACGTTCGAGTGTCTAGGACGCCAAGTGGCATTCAGCGGAGACGATCGGACGCCCCCGCCTGAACTTGGGTCGCAGCAGCCTTAGGCCGCCGCCTTCCCCTGAAAATACTCGATCGTCTGGCGCAGGCCTTCGTCGAGCCCCGTCTTCGGTTCCCAGCCTAGAATGCGCTTCGCCTTCGAGATGTCCGGCTTGCGCTGCTTGGGGTCATCCTGCGGCATCGGCTTGAACTCGAGCTTGCAGCTCGAGCCGACCAGCTTCTGAATCACCTCGGCGAACTGCAGAATGGTCAGCTCGGTCGGGTTACCGATGTTCGTCGGCTCGTGCTCGTCGCTCAACGCGAGCTTCGTCATGCCGTCGACCAGATCGGAAACATAACAGAAACTTCTCGTCTGCTTGCCTTCACCGTAGATGGTGATCGGCTTGCCCTTGAGCGCCTGATCGATGAAGTTCGGCACCACGCGGCCGTCGTTGAGCTTCATGCGCGGCCCGTAGGTATTGAAGATGCGGATGATGTGCGTATTGACCCCGAACTCGCGGTTGTACGACATCGTCATCGCTTCGCCGAACCGTTTGGCCTCGTCGTAGACCGAGCGCGGCCCGATCGGATTCACGTGGCCCCAGTAGGTTTCCTTCTGCGGGTGCTCGAGCGGGTCGCCGTAGCACTCCGACGTCGAAGCGATCAGGAAGCCCGCGTCGTTGGCACGCGCCAAATCGAGAGCATGCTTGGTGCCGATCGAGCTGATCAGCATCGTGTCGATCGGGTTGGCCAGGTAGTCTACCGGGCTCGCCGGCGAGGCGAGGTGGAAGACGAAATCGACTTTCCCATCAACCGAGAGACCCTCGGAGACGTTCTGCTCGAGGAGCTGAAAATCGGGCCGCCCTTTGAGGTGCGCCACGTTGTCGGCGCGCCCGGTGAGAAAGTTATCGACTGCAATCACCTCGTGCCCGTCGGCGAGCCAACGGTCACACAGGTGCGAGCCTACGAATCCGGCGCCGCCGGTGATGACAATACGCAAGCTAACCTCCCAAAAGTCCATGGTATGCAAGGTTTGGCTACCCGGCAAGACAGTACGGACGACCTAGGCCTCTTCCTTGCGTCAGGTCAGGGGTTTGCGGAATCATGAGTGACGCTCGCACCTGAGAGGAGTCCCCATGAATCGACGTGACGCCCTACGATGGGTGGCCGGCGGCAGCGCCGCCAACCTGACCGGCCTCTTGATGGCCCAGCCCGTGACCGCCGCCCCCACGCCGCAAGCCGACCGCGGCATGGCGCCGGTGAAGATCACCGACGTCAAAGCCATCCTGACCGCTCCTCCGGGACTGCCCCGCACGGTCGTCGTCAAGATCGAGACCGACCAGCCGGGCCTCTACGGTTGGGGCTGCGCCACGGTTCACCCCAACGCGCGAAGGCGGTGGTGACGGCGGTCAACAATCCCTGCGGCCGTTCCTCAAGGGCAAGAACCCGGACGCGATCGAGGACATCTGGCAAACGATGTTCGTCAGCTCCTACTGGCGCAACGGGCCGGTGCTCTACAACGCGATGAGCGGCGTGGACCAAGCCTTGTGGGACATCAAGGGCCGCAAGGCGGGCATGCCGGTCTACGAGCTGCTCGGCGGCAAGGTGCGCCAAGCGGCCGACGTCTACCGCCACGCCTCGGGCTCGAGCTTGCAGGAGGTCGAGGACAACGTTCGCGGCTTCATGGAGCAGGGCGCGCGCCACGTGCGCATCCAGATGGCGATCGCGGGCAACGCGAACTACGGCGCGGGCTTTGCGGGCAACACGGACGGCGGCTTCCTGGGACCGCCGTCGGGAGGCAATCTCGACGAGCGCATGTATGAGCCCGGCCCCTACCTGCGCAGCCTGCCCAAGCTGTTCGAGCACATCCGCAAGACGCTCGGCGAAGAAGATGTCGAGCTGCTGCATGAGCGTCCACGAGCGCATCTCGACCGACCAGGCGATGTGGATGCTCAAGCGGCTCGAAGAGTATCGCCCGTTCTTCATCGAAGACCCGGTGAGCCCGGAGCAGATCGGGTGGTTCCGCATCTTCCGGCCGCAGTGCACGCCGATCGCGATGGGCGAGCTGTTCAACTCGCCGCACGAGTTCGTGGGGCTGATCTCCGGCGAGCTGATCGACTTCATCCGCGTGCACGTCTCGCAGATCGGCGGCCTGACGCCGGCGCGCAAGCTGGCGCACTTGTACGAGAAGGTTCTTTGGGGTGCGCACGCTTTGGCACGGCCCCGGAGACGTCTCACCGGTGGGCCCTGGCGAACATCACCCTCGACGCGTGACGAGCTACGCCTTTGGCATCCAGGAAGCGGTCCACTTCTCTGACGAGGCGCAGGAAGTGTTCAAGGGCTGCCCGAAGAAGCTTGAAAAAGGGGTTCTTGTGGCCCAACGATGCGCCCGGCTGGGGCATGGAAGTCGATGAGAAGCTGGCCGCCAAGAATGCGACGTCAGTTGCAGATACGACACGCCAGTTCAGCTACAGCTGGGGCACGACGCGGCGGAGGGACGGATCGATCGTGCGGCCCTGATTTTGGCCGATTCTGTCAGGTTTTGGCCGAGATTCCGGCAATTTTGAAGGTCCTAAGCGACCGAGGCCCGGCTGGATTCCAGCCGGGCCTCGGTCTTTTAGGATGTGTTCCTGCCGTTCGCCGCAGGCGCGTCCTCGAAGAACCGGTTCTCTACTACCGCGGGTTTTGCGGGCGGCTTACAAGGCCCAGCCGCCAGGGCAGGGCGCTGGAGATTTTGAAGTGGACTGCCTGATGAGGCCGGCCGCCTCTCCGTGGCCCTTCTTTGTCCACTATCAGGGTAGCCTGCGTGCCCAAGTCCGACGCTCATAATTTGCTCTGTTGAGGCCCGCAAGTCACTGAAAGGAAAACCTTTCAAGAGATCGCAAAGTCGAGTGATGGATTGAGTTGGGTGGCGGCCGCGCTCGGAATGTTTGAGCTGCCGCCTACATCTACGTCTGCCACTCAAGTAGTCACCGCTCTTGGTGAGATGGCCTTGCTCTCTGAGGCGGCGTACGCGACGCTCGACGATATCTCGCATCTGCTCGCTCGTGCGGCCTAAGCCCAAGAGACGGGCTACGGCCTGCGGGATCTCCTCCGCCGTGATGCCGTGAGCGGCAAGGGCCGCCTGCTTGGTGCTAGTCAGTCTCCTGACGTGCTTCGCCACTCGATCGCCGATCGGCGGGATCCAACTGCGAACGGTCGCGCACAGCGCTTCCAGTTGAGGAAGGGATCGTCGGGATCTTGTCGACCGTTCGGATCCATCCTTGACCCGCCGCGTAACGACAGGCCTGCTGAAACGCCTCGATGATTCGACGTCCGCGCCGCTGTGCCAGTAGCCTCCGCTACTCGTCTCGTGGCAACCTCGAAGTGAACCGGACCTTCAATACGAACGACCTCCCGAAGCCAAATCGCCAACTTCTCGGTCGGCACTTCATGGAGTTGTGCACCGTTGAGTCGCACCGAAATTCTTGCCACTTCATAGGCTGGGCCCGCAGCACTCGGCTCCTCATCGTTAAGCTTCGTTTCCCGCTCGACAGAGCTGGGCGAGGCATGGCGCCCTCGGCGAAGGGCGTTTCAGCCTTGCGTCCTGAATCGCGGCGATGGCACGATTGATCTCCCTTCTCAGGGTCTTGGAACCAGGAGGTAGACCAAACGCGATGGATGCGCCATCCACGGCTTTCCAGAACTTCTTGACGAAGACGATCCCGGTCTCAGGCCGATTTAGCGCTGTGATAGGTCGCTCCGTCGCATTCGATGCCCAGCAGATAGTGGCCCGGCTCCATTGGGTCGCGCACCGCCAGATCAATCCGGTAGCCGACACAGCCAATCTGTGCATCCACGACATGTCCGCGGCGTTCCAGTTCTTCCTTCACCCCTAGCTCAAATATGTTCTCCGGGTCACCCTGGCCTACCGTGGTGCGGTCGAAGTCACCCTTCTCGGCAAAGTAGAGAAAATCACGAAGCGCTCGGACTCCAGGGTTCTCGCTGTGTGCGATGTCAGAAGCTAGGAAATTCGAGAACACGACGCATCGGAGCTTCGCACGCGAACACAGTACATTGAGCCGCCGATCTCCACCATCGCCGTTGACTGGGCCAAAAAAGTTGCTCGATATTTTGCCATCTTTGTCCCTTCCGTATCCAACGCTAATGAACACCACATCTCGCTCATCGCCCTGGACGCTCGAGGTTCTTCACATCAAATGGCTCGCGTTGGTCACTCGAGAAGAACTCTTCGCAACTTGGATCTTGGCGGCGGGCAATCTCAAGAGCGTCCTCGATCGCGTCTCGTTGAGCTACGCTGAACGTCGCGACCATCAACGACTCCCGTTCGGCTATCGGTTTGTCAAGTTGCTCACGCGCGTGCTTCATGACAGCCGCCACGACGTGACGCGCCTCAGTTGGGTTGTTGGCCTTGCTCTCACCTCGCCGATAGACCCCGTCTGGAACATACCGGGCTAAGGCCCAAGACGTGTGGGTTTGTGACCGGATTTGGAAACGCGACTAGGCCGTTGTCGTAGAAGTTTCGATTGGAAGGCGATCAGAGACTCGTGCCGGCTGCGGTAGTGCCTGCTGGCATCGGTCGGTCAGCATCCCGCACCTGAGACTCGACCTTCTTGAGCAAGCTTTCGATATTCGCCGCAGCATGCTCTTCGTCGCTCTCTCCTTGGACGGACTCAAAGAAGTTCGTCGGCGGCAACTGCTTGCTGTCGCCTACGACGACCAAGCGCTCCCCGCGCACGATCGCGCCGTAGCCGTCGACCACTTTGACTTGGCTGGCTTCATCGAAGATAACAAAATCAAAATTAACCGACTCAGGAGCCAGAACTGAGCGACCGAGAGCGGACTCATCATGAAAACGGGCTTAATCAGCTGGGCGGCTGAGCCAGTTTCCGCCAACAATTTGCGGATCGCCATGTGTTTTGACCGCTTAGCTATTTCCGACCTCAGAACGCCAAGTCGACCGCCACCACCGCGGGTATCGGGCCCGAAATGCGCAAGCGCTGCTCGCTGGCGATCAATCTCCAGCCTGAGGCAGTCAACTCCGCGGAAACGTCCGGCCGTTGCTTCATGACTCTCTCGATCGAAATCCGCCAACACTGGCCGCTCCTCATTGCTCTCCTGGCCAACGCATCGTAGCGAGCACGATCCAATACGGGCAGCCGACTTCAACTATTTCTGGACGCTCCTCGACGAATTCCGCGGATCGGCCAAGACCGGCCGCTCGGACTTCCTCGGCCTTCCGGTTGAAGGCTGTGAGGGGCTGCAGCATCGCGATGTCCTGGAGCATCCGTTCCAGACGAGGCGCCACCTCCGCCAGACCTTCTGTTTCCAGATCGATGCGACTGGAGTCCAGCACCAGGAGCTTCCTGACGGGCCCCAAAGCGCCAGACGCCAGCTCGAGGAGGCCTCTGCCTCTTTGCGAGC
Source organism: Bryobacterales bacterium (assembly GCA_041394905.1). Lineage (GTDB taxonomy): Bacteria > Acidobacteriota > Terriglobia > Bryobacterales > UBA6623 > RI-231. The sequence continues at coordinate 38,573 of JAWKHJ010000010.1, forward strand.
AGGTAGGGCGGCTCGCCTTCCTGGATCGACCGCCAATGTCCAGGAAGGCAGATCTCCGTTGGCAACACGATTGTTTACGTCAGACGCCCAAGCAGCTTGAGCGCGTCGCATCGTCCATTCGACAGCTGCCCAGTCCGTAAAGTCATCGAAGAACTCCAGATACGTTGGTCGGAGGCTGTCGAGCTCCGCGCGCAGCCGCGCTTCGGAAAGGATTGCCTCGCACCACTCGATCATCTCATCGTGGTCCACAGGGAGCCTTTGCCCCCAGCGCCCCGATCTCGGCCTTAACCTTCCGCCAGCGCGGGCTGAAGAAGCGATACCAGGGCCCGTCAAGTGCGGGGTCTCTCCACGTAGGGAGAGGACATCTTGACCCCATGCCTCGGGGAGGAGCGATCCGTTGAACCTTGTTCTGAGGGCGAGCAGCTCATCGCCAAGATCCAAGATGTGATCGCAACGGCTGCTTCGTTCAACCCAGGCATCGCTTCGAGACTTGCAACCCTTCATGTTCGGAGCCGACTCAGAGCCTCAAGGGCTGCGACCGTCTTCTTCGATTCGACCTTGAGGCAGGTTTGGGTATGTCGAGCGCACGACTTAACGCCTCGTATGCATCCTGAACACGGCGGACGGCTTTGCGGGCGACTTCCAAAGCGTTATAAACCGGTTCGTGATCGCCGGGTACCCATTCCATCCGTCGTGCACCCCAGAATGCATTTTTCGTAGGCACGCCACTCTCGCAGAGACGGTGTACAGTTCATGCGCAAGTTGCGCGAGAGCTTGGAACTCAGACGCTGTCCAAGCTTCTGCTCCTTGGAGCTGATCGAGGGTGTCCCAGTCAACCGCTGAGAGGCTCGTCGGTAAAGCAAGTAGGCAATACGGGGAGAGACACCGCTTTCGCCAATTTCTGCGTTCACGGAATGTGCATACTCGGTGAGGCGGCCGCTTTGACTCCAAGTCTTGAAGTCGCACCGATCGATCCGCAAGCAATTTCGGTTGGCCCTGGTCGAGAGTGCGACGAAACTCTTCAAGGACCTCCTTCTTCTTCTCTCCTCGGCGGAAGCTCGAGACAGGCCGGCCCTAGGCCGGCTTCGCCAGGGCGTCGCTTGACCACGTCGAGCGCCGCCGTCTTTTCCATACGAAGAGGACGCTCTTCTCTTGCATCACGCAATCGGCGATCAGGTTTGCATCGTTTGCGACTTGCCTGTCCCAGGCGGGCCCTGAATCACCATCACCTTCGCGCGGCGAGCCCGCAAGAGCGCTTCGGTTTGGGACCCATCGGCATCCAAGACCGTCACCACATCCCTCCGCGTTGACGATCTCATCCAGGCGGTCACTGGCGATTGGCGAGGGCTCGAACTGGGGCGCTTCCCCTGTGATCAAGCCTCGTAGGATGGGGTGGTCCGTAGGCGCCTTGCCTTCAAGCCAATGAAGGGTCAGATCTTGGTACATCAGAAGCTTGGTGAAGAAGCCAAGCTGCATTTCGTTGACTTCGACTCGCCACCCGGCCTGTCCGCGGACTGCCCGACCGATCGCTTTGAAGTACCGCTGGGGATCGAGATCATCTTCAGGAAGCAGGGTAACTCAACGGAAAAGTCAATCTTCAGCTTCTGCTGAAGCGAAATATTAGCGCCAAGGTCCTCGCCCGAATACTTCAGTGAAGCTCTCGGGCGCTTGACCGGTTGAGTTCCACACGGGCAACAGCAGGAGTGGCGCCCGTCGCTCAAGGGTGGTCGTGGGGCTTTCCTTCCAGTAGAGGAAACCTAGGGGGCAGATAAAGCGTGTTAATGCCTTGCTCTTCGATAAAGTCCAGCTGTCCCGGTAGAGTCGTAACAGCTTACGCTGGAGGGACTTATCCCCAGCGCTGTTTGCAGGCGAGCGTCCGTGTGACGATTCACGCATCGGCTGGTGGCTCGAATGGCTGGCCAAGATCGAGCACGGCGTCCGATTCTGCGTCGGAGCCCGCCGTTGTGTGGACGGAAGGAAGGACATCGACCGACTACGGTTGTAGAGCAGGTCAAAAACTTGGTCGGTATGCTCGTCTACGATTTCCAGAGCCGACCTCGAAGCCCGCGGACATGAAATCAGCCGATTGCGGTTGCTGAGGTCCAGCAATTCTTGACGAGATCTGGCTAGGTCCCGATGCAGTTCTTCGACCGTCAAAGCGAATTACCTCGGAACGAGATTATATATCGGAGGAATTGCATTCCGTCAGTCCGGCGAATCACCAGGGTAGTTGTCCACAAGTAGAGGAACGAGCGAAATCGCCTAGCCGTCAATCCGAGATTGGTTAGGAAGGGCCGGCTTTGGAACCACTCCCGGTTATTCGCTCGTCACCATTGTCAGTCCTGAGGTGGTTCGACATCCGCGTCCCAGGGCCTGTGTTCTGGGCGTTGGCGCGCTCGTTCTTCCAGCGTTGATCGTCACCCGTGCTCACTGCGACTCGGCTCTTTCTGACCGCGGCGGAGGGCGGACGGCTGTAGACGCAGTGCTTCGACCGTAGGACGGGCGAGCTCGTCGAGCGGCCGCACGCATCTCAGGCGGCGGAGCCAATGACGGTTTAGAGCGTCCTTAAGCCCATCGAGATAGTTGCAGACCTCACTAACTCCGACCACATCCCCGAGATCGATGTCGATATCCAACAGGTTCACCTCGTGCATGATCTCGCAGCGCTCGCCCACAGCTTCGCGGGGCACGATGACATGGAACGTGTGCGCCGCGTCGCGGCACGTCGCGTAGACGCAATGACTGGTACTGACGCCGGTCACGATCAACGTATCCACGCCCAGCGAGGCCAGATTCTGGATGAGATTTGTGTCCTTCAGAGCGGATGCGTACTTCTTGCGGACAATTCGCTCTGTCGGGCGCCGTTCCAGCCGAGCATCCAGGTCGAATTCTCCCTCGTCCATCGCCTGGCGGTGGACCTGCCCCGCCTTCCGGTGATGAGGGGAGGGAGGGTCGGCCGGGTCGTAATCGTAGGTCGTGAAGAAGATGGGGAATCCCCGCCCTGCGGGCGTGGTCCAGCAAGTTGACCGTGGCTTCGACGACCGAGATCGACTGAGCTCCCCAAGGGGTAGCAATCCAGGCTTCGTCCACTTCCATGCGAGATCGATCACGATCAACGCCGGCCGTTTTCAGGAAGCCCACTCGGCCTGCCCAGTTGAGCGCCTTATATTGTTCGAGCAGGTCGGCAAGATGCGCTTTGAGCGGTCCGCGCAACTCGTCCGGCAGCTGGAGTTGTTTTGAGCCGAACGAGGGGATTTCCTGGCGATCGGATGGGGGCATCTCTGTGTAGGCTCCGTGGGGCGGTCAGGATGTTCGGATGCCTGGCAATCTGGTCGGAATGCTAGTAGACCGAGCTCTGCGCGGTAAAGAAGAGCGCCTGGAAACATCGGCCCCAGCTGAGGTTGCTAGGTTACTCCGGCAGGACGGGTATTCCGAGGCACGAACGCTATTTGAGCATACGGCCATATTGACTGTACAAGCCCCAGCAGCCGCTCTGTCGAGCTTGCCTGCCGCAGCCGGCGCTGGCGTAGGTAGCGCACCGAGGGCATTGGCCCAAGATTGGTGCGATGGCGATCTTTCGCGAGAAGCATGCGCCAACATATGCATGGCGGCTTCGACGTCGCCGGCCGTCTCTGTCGGTAGTCCGAGGGAGTCCGCGAACTCTTTTGCGCCACTTCCGGCCTGTAGCCATAGCGCCCTGTTGAACGCCTCGAACTTCTCCTGCCCGACCGCTTCCTTCAGGGCGTTCGAGATCGCGATGTAGGCGCCAGCCAATCCTTCGGTTGCCATCCCCCATCTTGGACCCTCGGGGGTGGAATCAATCGTGTTGGACATAGGCTCCCTCCTCTTGGCTCTGCCTCTCCTGCCTCCGGACTTTACTGGTCGTACGACCCGACAATTAGGGTCAGCCCAGCCCAAAACGTTCGATAAAACTGGGCTGACATCCGCCAGCCCGAGCAGCCAACAGTCGATGCGAAATGCAGAGTTCCTGCACGGTGGAACCGCTTCGCCGGCAGTCCGTGTTGTACTGGACTGGGCAGAGGTGAGCGGGCTGCCGACGGACGCGCAGAGTCAGCCCTGTGCGGACGCATGGAAAAGGCGCTCAAATTGTAACGACGACACGGCCCAAGACCCGTGTCTCTTCCACCGCTTCATGGGCTTCGACGATCGACTCGAGCGGAAACCGCGCTCCGATCTCCACCCCCGGCCACCCGCCCTTCAGAATCTCGTTCAACCCGCTTGCCGCGGCCGACTTCGCCTCGGCGGGGAAGTCGTCGCTTCCAAGGAAGAACAGTCGGACGTTCTTGAACACGAGCGGCCAGAACAGGATCCTCGGCTCCCGTGCGTCAGTGGCGTACGTTGCGATCGAGCCGCCGAGACGCAGCAGTTCCTCGTCGACCGCGATGTTCGAGCTGAAGGCGACCTCGACCACATGGTCAATCCCATCAGGCGCGTGTGCGCGCAGATTCGCTCGACGATCTCTTCGGCTGAGATGCCGTCGGTGCGGACCACGTGGTGCGCTCCTGCACGTTGCGCCGCCGCCTCGTCGCGATTAGACCGAACCGTGGCAATCGCGCGTGCTCCAGCATACCGGGCGATTCCGAGGGCGCATTGCCCGATGGCTCCGGCTCCGCCCTGGACCAGCACGGTACGTCCGTCTAGCGGACCGGCCACAGACACAGCACGATGGGCAGTGATACCGGGAATCCCCAGGCACGCCCCCTGCTCGAACGAGACGTCGTCTGGAAGAGTAACCGCCTGTTCGGTTGGCACAGCAACGAACTCGGCGGCCGTTCCGAACGGCCGATAGCTCTGAGCGCCGAAGCACCACACCCGATCGCCCACACGCGATGCGGGCACCCCTGGGCCGACCGCATCGATAACGCCCGCCCCGTCGCTGTGAGGGATCACTCGCGGGTAAGGCATCCCCATGCCGAATGTGTCTTGTCGCTTCTTGACGTCGCCTGGGTTCACACCGGAAACCGCCACGCGGATGCGTACTTCTCCCGCCTCAGGCTCGGGAGCCTGCGTCTCCCCCACGACGAGCACTTCAGAAGGAATCCCTTGGCGTTCGTACCAGGCGGCTTTCATGATCACCCCTGCCTACCCGTCGATGACCCAGTTTGCCACGGCATACAAGCTCGAAGAGCGTAGCGCGTCACTACGTTCTTGCTCAACATCTGGAACTAATCGCGATCCCAGGCCCGGGAGAACCCCAACCTTTCAAACACGACTTCCACGATTGGGGAGCGTCGAACACGGGCCTGCCCCCCGGGGGGTATCGCGTCTGTAGCGGGGAGCCTTTCAGCCTGGGTCTTAATGTGGCCGAAATGGATATCGCGCTTGACAATGATGCGAGCGTCTGGAATTATCCGCCCCGATGCCGTTGATCGTCTCTTTACTCCTTGTGTTGGCCGCCGGGCCCGCCCTGGCCGGGGAATGGCCGCGTTTCCGAGGTCCAAACGGCAGCGGCGTCGCGAGCGGCTCGGGCTATCCAATTGCTTTCGGGCCCGATCACAACCGACTCTGGCGAGCCAAGGCGCGGCCTGGTAAGTCGTCGCCGGTGCTCACTGCAACTCGGCTCTTTCTAACCGCAGCGGAGGGCGGACGGCTCTACACGCAATGCTTCGACCGTAAGACGGGCAAGCTCGTTTGGGAGCGCAACCTGATGCAGCCGCATCAGGAGATCGCCAACAAGCTCAACCACGAGGCGGCTATCACGCCCGTCACCGACGGTGACAACGTCTATGCGTTCTTCAAGGATTTTGGTCTCGTAGCGTATTCGGCAAATGGCGAGGAACTCTGGCAGGCCCCGCTTGGACCATTCGTGAACTTGATGGGCGTGTCCGCTTCTCCGATCCTCTCCGGGACGGACATCGTGGTGGTGGTCGACCAATGGGAGGGCTCCTTCATTGCGGCTTTCGACCGGATGACCGGCGAGATGCGATGGAAGACGCCCCGAGAGGAGAGGGAAGGTTGGGCGACGCCTCTGCTGCATCGAGGGCGCATCGTGACGACCAGCCGCGGACGGTTTGGGCTGCATGACACGGCGACGGGAAAGCGGATCGGCGGCTATGCTCCTGTTGCTTCAACCATCGTCGGCAGCCCCGTCGTGGACGGCGACACGCTCTCGTCTTCGGCTACGGGAACTCCGGCGAGCGGATTGCCGAGTTCTCCAAGATCCTCGAACGTAAGGGATAAAAACGGGGACGGACGACTGACGCCGGAGGAATACGGGGACGATCCGATCGCGAACCACTTTGGAAAGTTGACCGGCAATCGCGACGGCGTGCTCACGGAGGACAAATGGGAGATTTTCCGGAAGAGCACGCTGGGGTTTGGCGGGATATCGGCGCTGCGGTTTGCCGACGGTGGCGCGGAAGAGCTGTGGCGTCATGAGGGCAACTTCATCTCCGTCATTCCGTCTCTACTGGCGTATGAGGGCGTGCTCTACGTCGTGCGGAACGGGGGGATTCTGAACACCTACGATGCGGCAAGCGGCGACGAGATTGGCGTTGCACGTTTGCGAGGTGCGCTTGGCGGCTATTCCGCCTCTCCGGTAGCTGCGGACGGCCACATCTGGTTCGCGAGCGAGGAGGGGAACATGGCCGTCGTCCGGGCCGGGCGAGATTGGGATGTCGAGCAGGTGAACGAGATTGGCGAGGCGATTTTCGCAACGCCCGCGCTCGCAGACGGGGTTCTGTATCTGAGAACGGAGGGCTCCTTGTACGCGTTCGCGGAGTCGGAGTAGAACTCATTTCCCAAGGCGCGGTCTGTTCCGGGGCAAGAATGGGGGAGGGGTAGTGCTCCGGAAAATGAGGCCGTGATTTCCGCTGGATTGGGAGCGCTCCTGTTGAGGTCGGTCGGACTCCTGTCGACGAAGTCGCCAAGGTGGTGATGAAAGGCAAGATCTGGAGACGCTGCAGATCAGCGGATGCGTGCAAGGCACAGCCGTTGCGAGGCGCTCGCGTGCGGTAGGATAAGCAGCCGAGGAGCTTCTCTGCCGGCACGGGGTCTCTCCATTTGAGGTTGTGTTGCGGATGCGTCCTGCTCTATCTACTGCCCTCCTAGTCGCGTCGTTCTCGTTGGCAGTCTTTCAAGCGCTCGCCGCCGAGCCAATGGCGCTGGCCAATAGCGATCGTCTGATCGACCGCTTTGTCTGGGAGAAGCTCGAGGCAGACCAGGTGCCGCACGCACCGCTTTCGTCCGACACGGAGTTCGTGCGACGGATCTATCTCGATCTGACCGGGCGCTTACCGACTCCGGAGCAGACCCAAGCGTTCCTCTCCGATGGGTCGCCCGACAAGCGGGACCGCCTGATCGACTCGTTGTTCCCTCCCATGCCCGTGCCGGGTATGCGCGCCGATTTCAACTACGCGTCGCTCGACCGGTGGAGCTATTTCTTCGACGCGCTGTTCAAGAGCTCTCAGGTGCTGGGCGAAGGCATGAACGTGCTCCACGACTTCGTCTACAAGTCGCTGGTCCTCAATACGCCCTACGACGCCTTCGTGCGAGAGATGTTGACCGCTGAGACGATTTCGACCTGGAGCCATGGCGCGCCCAACATGATCGCCCGCTGGCACGTTTACGAAGGCGACGGCTATCAGATCAACCACGAGGACACTTGCGATGAGATCACCATCAATACGTCGAAGATGTTCCTCGGCGTCAACCTCGAGTGTGTCTCGTGCCACGATGGCGCCGGACATCTCGAGAAGGTCAATCTGTGGCTCTCCAAGCGCAAGCGCGCTGAGCTTTGGAGCCAGGCGTCGTTCTTCGGCGAGATGTATATCTCGCCCGATTTCGGTCGTTCGCCGCAGTTCGTGATTCGAGATACAGCCAAAGGCTATGACCTGACGACTCGCAGCGCACTGCGTCCTCCGCGCTACAAGGCTGACGTCGCACCGCGATTCCTGCTCGACGGCGAGGCGCCGCGCAAAGGGGAGAGCCTACGTCAAGCGTACGCCCGGATCCTGACGTCCCGCCCTCAGTTCGCTCGCGCCACGGTCAACCTGTTTTGGGCCGAGCTCATGGGCGAGGGCATCGTTGACCCGCCGATGGATTTCGACTTAGCGCGCCAAGACCCGAAAAACCCGCCGCCGGCGCCCTGGACCATCCAGCCCAGCCATCCCGAGCTGCTCGATGCGCTGGCCCGGGCGTTTGAAGAGAGCGGTTACGACCTGCGCTGGTTGCTGACGACCATCGCGAAGTCGAAAACCTATCAGCTCTCGGCGCACTTCGACGGGGAATGGCTGCCGCGCTATGAGCGGCATTTCGCTCGCCGCAAGCTGAGGCGGCTCGCCGCGGAGCAACTCTGGGACGCCATCGCCGATGCCGCCGGCGTCCACCGTGAGATTCCGGTGCGATACGACGACCTCAAGGTGGACCGGGTCTACAAGATTCACTCGCCGATGGACCTGGATAGCGGCAAGAACGTCGACCTGAACCAAGTCTGCACCGAGTTCGGGATGACCGACCGCTACACCAGCGAGCCCAGCCGCGAGCCCAGCATGTCGCAGGCGGCGATTCTTCTCAACCACGAGACCTTGCTTGATTGGGTCAAGGTCCGGGACAAGGGCCGACTCCGTGAGTTGCTCGACGCCGAGCCGCCTGTTCCGAACGGCAAGATTGCCGAACAGCTCTATTTGGCGACGCTTTCGCGGTTGCCGGACGAGGGCGAACGGCGCATCGCCTCGGAGCACTTGGCCGAATACCGCGCCGCCGGGGCGGAAGATCTGCTGTGGTCGCTGTTCAACGAGCTCGAGTTCCTTTTCTACTAGCGCACGAAAATGTCCGACCTGCATCGACTTCCCGTTCTTTCGCGCCGAGAGGCTTTCCGCCTCGGGGCGTTGAGCGTGCTCGGGTACGGGCTTGCGCCGCTGGTGGAGCCGTCACGCGTCCGCGCGGACTCGAACGTCACGCCGCGTGGTTCGGCCGAAAGCGTGATCTTCATCAACCTGCGCGGCGGTCCGTCCCAGATGGATACGTTCGACGCCAAGATGGCCAAGTGGACGCCCGAGGACTTCGATATCCGCCGGGCTTCGAACGGGGCGCTGTGGCCCCACGGATTGTTGCCCAAGTTGGCCGAGCGACTGGGCGATGTGACCCTGGTGCGCTCGATGGAGGCCTGGGACAGCGTTCACAGCCGCGCACAGTTTTATCTCCAGACCGGCCATCAGTCCAGCCCGGCGCGCAACGATGAGATGCCGTCGGTCGGCTCGGTGATTGCCTACGAGATGCGCGACCGCGGCAAGGACAGCGACTTCCTGCCTCCGTTCGTCTCGATGAACTACGACGCCAAGACGATGTACGGGCCGCTCCAGAAGGAAGGCTGCCTCACCGCGGACATGGCGCCGCTGACCCTCGACCTCAACCGCAAGAGCCTTCCGTTCCTCCTTCAGGAAGAGAATCGGTCGACGTTTGAGCGCCGCTGGGAGTTGCTTTCGCGCCTGGACGGCCCCCGCGGGCGCCTACAGGCTCCCGAAACACAGAAGGTCTATCGGGAATTCGCTTCCTACGCGGAAGGCGTTCGCCGCATGATGCTCGAGCCGCGCATGAGCGAAGTTTTCGAGATCAGCGCGGAGGACCACAAGCGCTACGGCGAACACCCTTTCGGCGACGCCTGCGCGCTTGCCCGCAACATGGTCTCAGCCGATGCCGGTGCGCGCTTCCTCATGGTCACGCACGGCGACTGGGACCATCACAGCAACCTCCACGCCGGGCTCCGGAAACGTTGTCCCGAGTTGGACGCAGGCTTGTCGGCGCTACTCGAGGACTTGGCCTCAATCCGGCGGCCGGACGGTTCGACGCAGCTCTCGCACACCTTGGTCGTGGCCGTGGGCGAGTTCGGCCGAACGCCGGGAGAGCTGACCACGCTCAAGGGCCGGGAGCACTATGAAGACGCCATGTGCGCGTTGTTTGCGGGTGCGGGCGTCCTGGGCGGCCAAGTTCTGGGCCGCACCGACGACGAAGCAGCCAAGGTGGTCGATCCGCAGTGGTCGGCAGGCCGTTCGATCTACGTGGAGGACCTGTGTGCGACGGTCTACTCGGCTCTCGGTATCGACTGGACCAAACGTGTCACGGGGACGCCTTCGGGGCGAGACTTTGTCTACGTGGACCCGGCGGCTGGAAACGGCTACTATCGCTTTCAGGAAATCTCAGAGCTGTACGGCTAGGCGGGAGCAGGGTCGCTTCCGAGAAGGTTCCGATCGAAACAGGATCGGATTGTAACGGGGAGTGCAGGCGGAGGCCTTACCCGACACCCGCCATTTCAGCCGCTTGCGAAGTACTTCGTGCGATGATTTCATGGCTTCCGAGCCCGGTTTTCCCTGCCCTGATCAGAATTGCGGCCAGGAGAACATCTTATACTTGTAAGGAACGCAGGTTTCCTCAGAGGTTTCGTCGAAGTGCGCCGCACGCAAGAGATCGAATGGACAATTTTGCGCGAGCTCCTTGCTGCATCGAAGCCGCACGGCTTATCCACATACATGGGCGACTTGTCTGGTCGCGTCCGCAAAGTTCTGCAGGACATCGATAACCAAGATGTAGTCTTCGCCTTGATTCGCCTTCACGATGCAGGTTCGCTTTGAACTCTTATCAAAGATGCATCTGGGACTCGGAGAAGTTGGGACAAAAATTACTTTTCAGAAGAGGACTTCTTCTATCGAGGAGACTTCCGCCTGAAACCGACGCTGACACAGGCGGCATTTGAACTTTTGGATGAAGCTCGAATCAGAAAATCGAGGGTGAACAGCCGGATCGCTTCCAAGCGGAGAGAAATCCAGCGCCAGTCAGCACCCAGCCGGTTGGGCCTAAAGTTGAGGTTGGCGATATCTTTATCAGCTACGCCAGCGAGGATAGAGCCAAAGTGGCTATGCCATTGGTGGGTCATCTACAAAGTTTAGGATACAAGGTTTGGTTTGACCAGTTCGAGCTAACGCTAGGCGACAGTTTGAGAGCCGGGAAGATTGACTGAAGGGCTGGCCAGGTCACGCTTTGGCGTCATTATTATTAGCTCAAGTTTTTGGGGAAGCACTGGCCAAGACAGGAGTTAGATGGCCTGGCAGCTCGGGAGTCCTTGGGGCAGAAAGTAATTTTGCCGGTCTGGCACGGTGTGACTGAAGCAGAGGTCGCCAATCAGTCTCCTCTACTTGCGGGGCGGCTCGCTGCCAACACCAGCCAAGGGATTGACGAGGTTGCCCGTCAAATCCAGCGAACCGTCGACTTGTCTCAAGCCACAAAAGACAAGGGAGTCATCGACAAGCGGAAGTGGCGTCGAGGTTTGATCCCGCTGCTCCTCATCCTGTCGATTGTGCTGATTCTTGCATTGGCAATTCCTGGGCGCGACGGTAGTGGTGAGTCAAGCGACAACCCGTTGCCGGGAACGGTGTCCCCCGAACCATCTACAGATGTTAGACTTCTTCAAGATCCTAGTAAGAAGCCGAACGATGATAATTTGAGTTCACTTCTGGCTGGAAGCGGGTTTGCTAAAGAAGAACGCATTAAGCAGGATCTTTGGGCTCAAGTTCAGTCAATCGACAAGCAAGCTGACTCACGCGAGCGCTTCCCCTTTCCAAGGGTCAATCGCTCGATCGAGGCGACCGGAAATAGCGGATCGAGAGAGGCTTTGCCTGGATATCCAGATGTTGATAGCTGTATATGGAATGGTGGCATTCGCGCAATAATCTACGTTAGCCATAACGATGTTCCATTTGCCGAATCGCAATTTCTCTTCGGTCGAACTCCAGACGAACAGACTGATGTCGTCGTTGCCCGCTTGTTTCGGGGGGCGAAAGGGTATGAAATTAGAGAGCTTCTTAAAGCACAGGTAAACGATCCGTCCATACCGCTAGCTGTCATTTCGGCGGCACAGGAAGAATTGGCTAGACTCCAACCCGTCTTCGAGGACCTCCTTCGACGCAGTGGTTTCTTGGAAGATGGATCTATTATCAAGCCGTAAGCCGATTCTTGAACTCAGTACGACGACTGCCCGCGCTGGGGGGTAGCGTGACAGAGATTCGAGAGTTACCCAAGCTCACCGTCATTGAAGATGAGCGTCTAGGCGCTACGGAGCGGCTCCACACCTTTTTCGGCGATGGCAGTGGTGGGCCATGTTGGGATTGGTGAGCGTGGGCATGATGGACGAGTCTATAATGCGCAGCGCCTCGACGCTTCGCACGCGTAGTTGCGGATCCACCACGGAATCCGCGTCGGCGCCCATGCGGCACGTTCCGACCGGGTGGTAGGCCGTGCGTCCGTGCTGCGCCGTACGCAGTCTTCGCACTCGGCTTGAGTGAGCACGCCCCTAGGCATCCTGCCACGGAATCAGCTCCAGCTCAGGCGTATCGTCGTCCGGAAGATTTCTGCCGAAGCGATCGAGGTCAAGACCCAGCCGTCGCAGGAAGGCCAAGTGGTAGTTGGCCAAGTTCATGGGCTTGGCGTGGTCGATGAGCCGTCCCGTGCGGCCGCCGCCGCCGCCGCGTCCGGCGACGAGCGTGGGGAGATTGTTGTACTTGTCGTGCTCGCTGCTGTCGCCGAGACTCGATCCGTACAGGATCATCGAGTTGTCGAGCAAGGTTCCGCCGCCCGGCTCGCGGATGGATTTGAGGCGCCCTAAGAAGCAGCCGACCCAGCGCTGGACTTCGGCGAACATTGCGCGTTTCTGTTCGACCGAATCCCAAGAGGTCGTTCCGTCGTCGTCCTCGGTTTGCCCCGAAGCATTCTTGTAGTGCGAGAGCGCGTGCCAAGTTCCGCGCACCTCGGGGATGAATTGAAGCAGCGGTTCGACTGGCCGTGGTCGAGCATGAGGCTGACCACGCGCGTCGCGTTCGACTGGAATGCGAGGACCACGAGGTCCAGCATGAGCCGCATGTAATCCTTGCGATCGGCGGAATGCCGGGCGCGGGCGCGTGAGCGTATCGGTGAGAACACGGTCGCGCCCATCTCGTCGGACTGCTTCTCAGAGAACGCGATGCGCTGAGAGCACGGATCGCTTCGAAGTACTCTTCCAGACGGGCCTCGTCGGCGCGGCTGACGTTTTCGCGCAGCGACCGTGGCCAAGACCATGTCGAGAACGGAGCGGTCCGAAGCGCCTCCAGTCGGGGGCCGGAACATGCGGTCGAACACGGCGCGGCTCGATCTCACGCGCGACCGCCCGGTTGGCGGCGCTCCAGGAGATGGAGTTTCGCGGCAGCGAGTTGGACATGAACCCCTCGCCTTTGAGGAGAGGGCTTCGAGCGACGGCAATAGCGTGCCGTCTCCCAAGCTTTGCGTTGCGAATTGGCTCTTACCGAAGGGCCGCCGGCGTTGATCTTGATCTCGTCGTGGTCCTGACCGGTGAGCCACGTGGCGGGGCCCTTGATGTGGCCATTGCCGAGAGGCGTCCAAATGTTGGTGGGAATGAGGATGTCTTGGCTTGTAGGGATCGAGCGGGCTCATCCACTCGTTCAACCGCTCGAGCTTGCCGTCCGCGCCAACCTGCTCGGGCTCCCAGACGCCCTTGGAATACCGTTCGGAAAATACAAATACGCAAGCCGCGTGGTTGGCTGGGACGCCGCTCTGCCCGGCGTCGTCATCACGTCCAGGAACGGCAGCGAAACCGCCGCGCCGATGCCGCGCAGCATGGTTCGACGAGAGATGCGCTTCGCGTGCAGTTAGTCGGCCTCCGTCGTTGGGTTCTTTTTGTAGCGAAAGGGGTAGCTGTCGAGGATTCCGCGCAACAGGGTCTGGAAGCGGTAGTTGTCGCTCTCGAGGTCCGCGATGAGCCGGCGTACGGCGGACTCGTCGTAATACTCCAACTGCCGGCCGAGCGCGTAGGAAAGCATCTTGCGGACGGTCTGGCGGATCAGGTCGTCCTGGCGGGAGGCGAGCAAGGCGCGCTTGAGGCCGGCGGGACCTTCGAAGGCGACGCCCTCGGGGAGCTTGCCGGCGGCGTCGATGGGCTTGTGGACGCGTTCGAAGTTGCTGGGCGGATCGACGTTGGGATCCTCGGGCTCTTTGACGCGGACGCGCACGATATAGTCCTCGCGCCAGCGCCCAAAGTAGTCGAAGTTTTCGAGGCTGAAGCCGAGCGGGTCGATCTTGGCGTGGCAGGCGCGGCAGGTCTCGTTGGCGGAATGCATGGCGAGCTTTTCGCGGAACGTGAGGTCGCGCTTGGCGCTAAGCTCGGCGGGCAGCACGCCGGCGTTGGGCGGCGGCGGTGGCGGCGGCGTGCCGAGCAGGGTCTCGAGAATCCAGTGGCCGCGTTTGACCGGGCTCGTCTGGTTGTAGTTCGAAGTCACGGCCAGGGTGCTGCCTTGGCCGAGGATTCCGCCGCGATTCGGATCGGTGAGCTTGACGCGGCGCATCTGGTCGCCCTCGACGCCCTCCATGCCGTAGAGCGTCTGGGCGAGCTCGTGGTTGAGGAAGGTGTAGTCGGCGTCGAGCAGGCGGGGGATCGGCTGATTCTCTCGTACGAGAGAGAGGAAGAAGAGCGACGACTCGGCGCGCATGGCGTCCATGAGCGAATCGGTGCACCAGGGGAAGTCGATCGGCCCCATGCGGATGCGCGTGCCGATGTACTCGAAGCCGAGCCACTGGCCGGCGAAGTCCGTGCCCAGGGTGTCAGCCTTGGGGTCGGCCAGCATGCGGCGAAATTGGCCTTCGAGCGTTGCGGGCTGGTGCAGCTCGTTCTTGGCGGCAAGGGAGAAGAGCTCGTCGTCGGGCATCGTGGCCCACAGAAAGTAGGACAGACGCGAGGCGAGCTCCCAGTCGGTCACCGGCGTCGCGCGGGCGCCCTCCGGCGCCGTCTCGATGCGAAACAGAAAGTTCGGCGAGATCAGGGAGGCTTCGATGACGCGCTTGACCGCCTCTTCGAAGGCCTGGCCCGCGGCGCGAGCGGCCTGGAAACGATGCTTGGCGCGCACCAACTCCGCTTGGTTGGCGGGACGCCGGAAGGCGCGGAGCAGGAAGCGCTCGAGGACTCGTGCGGCCGCATCTTCCTCGCTCAATCCAGCGCCGGGATGGGCGATGAAGATCAGGTCGCGGGCTTCGGGGTGCTCAAAGGCGTCCTCGACGATGCGCTCCGCGGCGGCGATGTAGCGCTCCATCAAGGTGGACTGCAGGAACAGGCTGTTGGCGGAATTGTCGAATCCGCTGGCGCCCTTGAGCTCTTCGGTAAACCGTTGCGTCGGGTTGAGCTCGATGCCGAAGAGGTCGCGAATGGTGTTGTCGTACTCGCGATGGGTCAACCGCCGCAGGGGCTCGAAGCCGGGGTCGTCGATTTGGGAATAGTCGAAGTCGCGAATGGAGTGATCGAGCGCGGCCAGGAGGGACTCACGCTCCTCCGGGGCCGGTTGCAGGGCGCCCTCGGGCGGCATGCGATTGCTCTCGACGATTGCGATCACGCGTTCCCAGGTTTCCGCGTTGCGAACGAGCGGCTTTTGGGAGAGAAGCGCGGTGAAGTCGATGCCGGCGTTTTGGGTTTGCGCGTTGTGGCACCTGAGACAGTAGCGTTCGGTGAGCGCCGTCAGGTCCGCAGCGTTCAGGCCTGGGGCGAGGAATAAGCAGGCAAGTGGGACGAGCCGCCGCACGTGGGATAGCATACCCCCAGCCTGCATGAGAGGCCCAGTCCGCGCTGTCAATCGCCCGTCGAGGCAAGGCACAGGGAAGAGAACGAGGAGAAGAGATTTGGCTCTCTCTTCGTCGCTATAGCCCCAGCCGCGGTACTTCCTGTAGAGGAACCAGAACGGCCTAATTACGACGCCCAGCCATCCGCCAGCGATCCGCCGTAGAGCCCTCCTCAGAGGCCGCATACGAGGTAGCCGTCCGTGCCGAACCTGCCGTCGGGTACTGTTGGGGAGGATTGGCTTGATACTGCTGTTGGCGGTCGCGCGCCGCGCCGCCGAATCTCGGTTCTACTGGGCGACGGTTTGGACTTGTTTGTAGGTGGGTTCGCTCATGGGTGGATCTCGATGGACGTAGTGTAGAGGAGGCGCTCTTTCCCAACGGCGAATGAGGCCTCTGTGGCGATCAACCGAAGCTTGGCCTCCAGGAGCCGCGCCGGAAGGTCGAGCCCTCTCGCACTTGTTTCAAATACTCTGTAAAAGCGGTGGCGTCGTCTGTACAGAGGTTTGAGCATCGGCCAAGTACTTGTCTGGTCCGCGCCGGCGGCATTCGTCGCGGCCCTTCTGCTTGGGTCCTATCGGCTTGTATATGTCGGCTCGATGCTGAGGCGGGCCACTTGTTTCTTCGGGGCCTTAGGTTCAACGTGAGTGGTTGGACGCCGTCCGATGGTTCTAGCGGCTCTGTTCGCGCGCGCCTCGTAGGCCCGGAAATCCCTGGGACATCATTTGGGGGATCGGGATCGGCGCTGCTGCCTGCTACTCGCAACGGACGTCTCGATCGCGGAGCTGCGCGAAACCCTAAATTCCGAGTGAAGCTGGCTGCCACCCACTAACGAGGAGATTGCCCGACGCTGCTGGACAGGCTCACGAGCGGATGCTGATCTCATGCTACTGAATGAGGTACTGAACAGGTACTTGGGGGACGGATGTACTCCCAGTAGGGCGAAAACGGGGTGAGGACGAGACAGCCTGAACAGCGGGCGAATTGAGGAAGAACGTCGACCCGGAGTCGACGCTGCCTACCAGGAGCCCCGCGCCACGGATGCACTGTGGTGGTCCATGGGCTTCCGCCCATGGCTCCGAAATGGTTGAACAGAAGACCTTCGAGGAAAGAATCCACCAATGAACTCTCAGGTGCTTCTGAGTAGGTCCGCGCCCTTTTCCGCGATGGCGATAGCGGTGGGGGCGAAGGTGTTGGAGCTGGTGAGCGTGGGCATAGAGTGGACGAGTCTATAATGCGCAGCGCCTCGGCGCTTCGCACGCGTAGTTGCGGATCCACCACGGAATCCGCGTCAGCAGCCCCATGCGGCACGTTCCGACCGGGTGGTAGGCCGTGCGTCCGTGCTGGCGCACAGTCTTCGCATTCGGCTTGGGTGCGCACGCTCTCGCCCGGCATGTGCTCGTTGCGGATGTAGGGGCGCAGGGCGCTTTTGCGCCATGATTTCGCGCGAGATCTTCAAACCCTCGACGGAGATCTTCAGGTCGTAGGGTCGGACGAATAGTTCGGGTCGATGACGGGCGCTTGCACCAGGGTCAGCGCTGCGCAGTGTGACCGTGCCGCGGCTGCGCCGGGCGGACGAAGTAGGAGTTCAACGTGCAGCCTGACCCGGACGGCACGGGCGCGATGCCGGCCTCGACGCCCGCGCCGACGAGGAAGTGGAACTGGAGGTCGGGCGTCGGGGATTCGCGGTCACCGTACCAGAACGCCGCCCTCGACGACGTTCGACGTGACCGGAGCCCCTTGTTGAACATCTTGTATTCGAGGCCGGCCCAGAGCTTCCAGTGCAGCTTCTTGTATTTGTCGAGGCTGAAGGGGCCGTTCAAGTCGTAGATGATGTCGACGTCGTAGTGGTCCTGAAGATTGCGGCCCACGTTGGGCGGGTCCTGCTCGACGGCGATGCCGGAGCTCGTGAGCTCGTCCGCCGGCCCGAGGCCGGAGAGCATCAGCAGCTTGGGCGAGCCGATGGCGCCGCTCGTGACGAGGGTTTCGCGCTCGGCGCTGAACTCGACGGCTTCCACCCCCGCGTGTATTCGACGCCTGGGGCGCGATGCTTCTCGATGCGGATGCGCGTGGCCAGGCAGCCGGTGCGGACGGTGAGGTTGGGCCGCCCCTGGGCCTGCCGCAGGTATTCGACGGCGCTCGAACGCCGGCCGTCGCGCTGGCTTACCTGGTAGAAGCCGCACCCGGCTTGGCTCTCGCCGTTGAAATCCGGGGTGTAGGGTATGCCCGCCTGCTGGCAGGCGATGACGAATTTGCGGGCCAAGGGCGTTGGGGCGATGAGGTCGGAGACGCCCAAGGGGCCGCCGTTGCCGTGGTAGGGGCCGGCGAGGCGGTTGTCCTCCAGGCGGCGGTAGCAGGGGCGGGATGCGCTCATAGGACCAGCCGGTGCAGCCGAAGTCGGTCTCCCAGCGGTCGAAATCCTGCGCCTGGCCGCGGGTGAAGACCATGGCGTTGACGGAGCTTCCGCCGCCGAGGACGCGGCCTTGCGCGAAGGGGATCTCGCGTCCGCCGGCGTGGCGCTGGGGGGCGAGCTTGTAGGACCAGATGAGCGGGCCGTCGGTCATGCGGTAGAAGCCGACGGGCATGTGGATGTAGGGGTCGTCGTCGGGGGGCCGGCTTCGAGGAACAGGACGTGGACGTCCGGGGGATTCGCTGAGGCGGGCGGCGAGGATGCAGCGGAGCCGCCGCCGGTGATGACGTAGTCGTAGGTTTCTTCTCTCTGCGCCATGCGGACTTCGTGGTTGCGGGGAGAGTATACGGAAGTCAGACCCGCTTGATCTCCGCCAGCCAAGCCGGGCGCCGTGGTCTTTCGATGCGGACAGGGGGCAGGCGGCGGTTGCCAGCCGGAGGCAGGTTGGAAAGGCGGCTCGCAATTGCGCTCGCTGACGGGATGCAGGCCGTCGGCTCCCTGGTCGGCGAAGCGGAGTACAGAGCGTTGCGCCGGGCGCGGCGACGGAAGCCAGGCTCGCGACGTAGCGGGCTTCTCGTCTTCGTCGAAGGTGTGGAAGAGGCCGCTGTCGACGATGGTGTCGAAGGTGCGTCAAGGCGGTCGAGGTGGAAGGCGTCGGCGAGGGCGAACTCGGCGTTGAGGTTGCGCGCGGCGGCCTTTTCGCGGGCGATGGCGAGGGCGGTTTCGGCGACGTCGACGCCGAGGAGAACGCTCAGGCCGAGCGCGGCGATGAGGAGGGCGTTGTCGCCAGTTCCGCAGCCGACGTCGAACACCGTCCCGGTGGTGCCCTCAGACGCGAGGGCGGACGATCGCCTGTTGTGGCCGGCCGAGATCCCGGGGGCGGGAGGGCCGTCGCGGTAGGAGGCGTCCCAGGGCTGGCTGGAGGCGCGTTCGTGGCTGGTTGGGGCGATGCGGGCATGACCTTGTTGATCTTGGCAGAGAATGACACGAGCGGCGACGTAAATTGTCATGCGGTCGCCGCAGTTCGGCATCGACCCTCGGCAAGTAATGGCGCATAACTTGTGCTTTTTCAGTGGCTTCGACTCCTTCTCGGCGTTTTGGTCCCGTAGCTGCGCTAAGGGATGGCCAGGAGAATCGAAATGAAGCGATTCAACTTTCTGGCTTGTGCGCTGGCGGTGATGGGGCTGGTGCAGTCGGCCCAGGCCGCCAGGGTGCTCACAGCCAAGGGCTCGGCGGAGCAGTCGATCAAGATCACCCAACACCACGTCGACGTGACGCTCAACAACGGGTTCGCCCGCACGGAGGTGACGCAGACGTTCTTCAACCCGAACGGGCGCGATCTGGAGGCGCTGTACTCGTTCCCGATGCCGAAGTCGGCGTCGTTGAGCAGGTGACGGTGTTCGTCAGCGATGAAGTCCATGGCGAAGTGCTCGCCAAGGAACAGGCGCGACAGGTTTACGAGGAGGAGCGCAACGCGGGGAATGACGCCGCGCTTGCTGAGAAGAACGAGTTCTACTCGTTCGAGTTCGCAGTCTCGCAGTGCAGGGCGCAGGCGGAGACGCGGATCCGCTTCGTCTATGCTCCCAGCCGCTCGACATCGATTCGGGCGTGGGGCGCTACGTGTATCGCTCGACCCGGGCGGGACGGATGAGGAGGCGCTGAGCTTTGGGACACGAATACGAAGGTCGAGGAGCTCGTTAAACCGGCGCGCGTCGAGCTGAAGTCGGCGGCAGCAGTGAAGGACGTACGCATGCCGGGCTTTCAGAACGCGGCGACGATCAACCAAGTGGGCGAAGGCCGCTATGTGGCCGAGCTTAATCTGCCTGATGCGACGCTCAGTCAGGACCTCGTGTTCTATTACCGGCTGGCGGACGATCTGCCGGCGCGTGTCGAACTGATTCCTTACCGCGCGGACAAGTCGAAGCCGGGGACGTTCATGCTGGTCGTGACGCCGGGCATGGTTGCAACCGATCAGGGCGGCGCGGACTACGTGTTCGTGAAAACCGATGTTTCGGGCTCGATGCAGGGCAAGATTGCGACGCTGGCAGACGGCGTAGAGCAAGGCGCTGGGCAAGATGCGGCCTGAGGACCGCGTGCGTGGTGGCGTTCAACAACTCCGCGGCGGACGTTTCGGGCGGCTGGCGGGCGATGACGCCGGACAACGCGCAGACGCTGATCAACGCGGTCAAAAGCCTTCGTCCAAGCGGCGCACGAACATCTACGACGGCGAGATGGCGCTGGAGGACTTGGACGACGACCGCGCGGCGAGTGTCGTGTTGGTGACCGACAGCGTGACGAACCAGAGGGAGTCGTTGACCCGAAGGCGTTCCACGAGTTGATGAAGAAGCAGCGTGCGCGTGTTCGGCTTCCTGATGGGTAACTCGGCGAATTGGCCGCTCATGCGCACGATTGCGGACTCGAGCGGCGGGTTCTATACGTCAGTCTCGAACGCGGACGACATCGTGGGGCAAATCTTGCTGGCCAAGGACAAAGGTGCGCTCGGAGGCGTTGCATGACGCGAGGCTGAAAGTGCGCGGCGTGAAGACGCGTCGAAACGTGACGCGCAGGCCTTGGGCAAGGTTTACCGCGGGCGGCAATTGGTGATGTTTGGCGCTACGACAAGGGCGGCGAGGCGACGGTGACGCTGACGGGGCGGCTGACCGGCGAGGACAAGACGTACACGACGAAGTTTGACTTCCCCGAAGTGGATACGGAGAACCCGGAGGTCGAGCGGTTGTGGGCGCTGGCGCAGATCGAGGAGATCGAGGTGCGGCGTTCGATCGGAGACGTGGATGCGGGCGAATCGCAGGAGGCGATTCGGGACCTGGGGCTGGCGTATCAGTTGGTGACGGACGAGACGTCGATGGTGGTGCTGAGCGACCAGGCGTTTGAACAGCGATGGGATCAGCGAGCGCTGGAATCGCGACCGCGTGGCGCGGGTATGCCGCCAGCTGAGCGGGCGGCGCAACCTGTGGCCGTGAGCCGCCGGGTGGATGCGCAACAGCCGATGTTCGAGGGCCGCAAGGCGCCAAGGGTGGGCGGCGGGACGATCGATCCGTTTTCGGCGTCGTTGCTGGGGCTGATCAGGCTGGGGCTGGCTGTTCGGAGGAAGCACTCGTGATCGTGACGCTCGCGATTGTGGCAGCTTGGCCGTCCTGGCGGGAGCGATCCCTGGGGCGGCCGCCCTGCTCGAGTACGACCGCACGGCGGTGGCGGGCGGCGAGTGGTGGCGGCTACTCACGGGGCACTTGACGCACCTGAGCGGGAAGCATCTGCTGTGGGACGGTTTGACGTTTGCGGTGCTGGCTGGGCTTTGCGAGCGGCGCGGACAGGGCAGGATGGCGGTGGCGCTCGGGGTATCAGCGGTTGCGATCTCGGCGGGGCTGTGGGTGTTCCAGCCCGAGCTGGCCGTCTATCGCGGGCTGTCGGGGCTGGACATGGCGCTCGCCGGGCTGCTGGCGGCGACAGAGCTGCGCAGAGGGTCGCGCTGGGCGGGCGTAGCACTGGCGGGGCTAGGGGCGAAACTGGCGTACGAGCTGGCGACCGGCGGGGTTGTTGTTCGTGAGTTTGCAGGGTGCGGAGGCGGTTCCGCTGGCCCACGCGGCGGGGGCGGCGGTCGGCGTGGCGATGGCTTCGTGGGCCACGGGGAGACCGCCGTGCTATTCTCGCGTGCGAGTGCTCCAGGGAGCTCCTATGCGTATTCTTGCCCTTGCTCTATTCCTCGCGGCGGCTGCTTCTGCTCAGAAGCTTGACTCCGATGTTCCCTATGTTCCCAATGGCCACGAGCGCCAGAAGGTCGACATCTACACCGCAGAAAAGCCCTCCGGGGACAAACAGCCCGTCATCTTCTGGATCCATGGCGGCGGCTGGCAAGCCTGGGACAAGACGGACGTCGCGATCAAGCCCAAGGCGCTCACCGAGCGCGGATTTGTGTTCGTCTCGACCGGCTACCGGTTGCTGCCGGAGGTCTCGATGGATGAGCTGACGGACGACGTTGCTCGCTCGCTCGCCTGGGTGCACAAGAACATCGCGCGCTATGGCGGAGATCCTTCGCGCATCTTCGTCGGAGGCCACTCGGCCGGGGCCCAGCTCGCCGCGTTGATGTGCACTGACGAGCGCTACATGCAGCGCCACGGCGCGCCCTTCTCCGCGCTCAAAGGCTGCATCCCGGTCGACGGAGACACCTACGACGTTCCCAAGATCATCATCACGGCCGAGCTGCGCGCCGCGCTCTACGGCCAGCCGCTACCGACCTTCGGGCATCGCCAGAAATTCGGCAACGACCCGGAAAAGCACCTGGACTTTTCGGCTGTCACGCACGTGGCTCCGGGCAAGGGAATTCCGCCGTTCCTGCTGTTCTACTTTGCCGGCAATGCGGACACGCGCGCGCAGGCGCAGAGGCTCGAGAGCGTGCTGAAGGCGGCCGGGGTCCCGGCGAAGTCCTTCGGCAAGTCCGACACCAACCACACTCGGCTCAACAACGACCTCGGCAAGCCCGACGACCCGGCCACGCAGGAGCTCTACAAGTTCCTCGACCCGCTGACGTCGGGCGGGAAGTGATGACCGATGGTTTGGAAGCCGGTGCTAGGTTAGACCGGATTCCCGGAACTGTTCGAGCAGCTCGAGGTCGACTTTGCTCTTGACGGTGCGTTGATCGAGCTCGAGACGGCGGGCGGCTTCGGCGTAGCCTCCGGCTTGGGCATAAACGAGGGTGATGTAGCGGCGTAGCAGCTCTTCCGCCGTCCACGAACCTTCGGAGGCTCCATCCCACAAACCGCCGGAGGCGGCGGTTTGGCGGGGCCGGTATTCGCCGCGGATGAGCACGTTGCGGACGCATTGCTCGAGCTCGCGGTAGTTGCCTGGCCAGGCGTAGCTGTCGCCCAATTCCCGTCGGATCCAGGTTTCGGTTTGCTGGGCGAGAGCCTCGGCTTCGTCGCCGGCGATGCGGCGGGAAAGGTAGATGAGCAGGTCGCCGAGGATGGCGGGCGATTCGCGGAGTTGGCTGGCGAGCGGCGTGGTCTGGATCTGGTCGGAACAGAGACGGTAGTAGAAGTCAGGCCTGAAGGCTCCGGCTTGCATGGCGGCGGCGAGGTCGACGTTAGTGGCTGCGACCAGCTTGCCTCCGAAGCTGCGCGTGGCGGTCTCGCCGACGGGTTGGAAGTTGCGGGTCTCGATGACGCGTAGCAGCTTGACCTGGATTTCGGTCTCGAGGTCGCCGATTTCGTCGAGGAAGACCGCGCCCGAGTCGGGGCAGATCTCGAGCCAGCCTTTGCGGTCGCGGACGGCGCCGGTGAATGCGCCGCGGCGGTGGCCGAAAAGCTCGGATTCGATCAGGGTGGGCGACAGGGCGCTCAAGTTGACTGGGTGAAAGGCGGCGGCGTTCGAGCCCTGGAAGACGAGCTTACGCTCATCGAAAGTCCAATAGCGCGAGTAGGCAATGGCTCGGGCGACGAGCTCTTTGCCGGTGCCGGAGGGGCCGGTGATGAGTGTAGTGAAGTCGCCCATGCGGTGGTAGAGCGAGCGGCGATAGCGCCGCATGTCGTGCGTAAAGATGGATTGCCAGACGGCGACCCGCAAGCGCGTGGACGCGGCCGAGCCGCCGATGATCTTGGTGAAGATGTGTCGGAAAGCGCGACGAATTTGGAAGAAGACGGCGAAGGTGTGGGCGGCGTCGGGCGCCTCGCGGTTGGAGACGTGGAAGAAGTCGTTCCAGTCGCGCAGAAACTCGCTGTAGAAAGGGGCCGAGAAGGAGCCGCCGTCTGAGGATTCGTCGACGAGGAAGCGCTCGGCGAGCTTCCAGTAGAGATGGTGCAGAACCGCGTCCTCGTAGAGCCGCAACTCTTCCGGCGAGCCCTTCTCGCCGCCCGCGAGGCGGTCGCGAACCGCGATGGCGATTTCCGAGCCGCGGCGGGCGAGTGCGAGGGCGTTGGCGTAGGTGCGCTGGGGTTCGGTGGCGCGGTAGGTCCAGACGGTCTCGCCCTCGACGTAGGCGTCGCCGAGGGCCTGCTTCTCCAAGCGCGGACGATCCGGCGAGAAGGGGTTGCAGTCGAGCAGTTGCGAGACGACTTCGAGGAAGGCGCGTTCGTTGTCGGTGAGCAAGTTAAGGCGAGTATAAACCGTGCCGGAAAAAGCGAAACCCGGGCGTTGCCGCCCGGGCTCGGTTTTGTCCTCTTGGGAGGAATTAGAGGGCCAGATCTTCGCGCAGGCTGAAGGTGAGCAGCGTCTCCGAGGGGATGCGCACCGTGGAGCCACGGGTAGCCGAGTAGACCGTGCCCGCGCCCGCGCCGACGCCGGCGCCGATGGCAGCGCCCTTGCCGCCGCCTGCGATCGCGCCGATGATGGCGCCCAGAGCCGCGCCGCCGCCGGCGGTCTTGGCAGTCTGCTTGGTCTTGCTCTTGCCTGCGACTTCCGCGTAGTTGGTGTTGACCGCGTAGTCTTGGCCGTTGATGGTGATGCCGGCCAACTCGACGGCGACCTCTTCCTTACCGCTGATTTTGCCGGCCTGGTCGACTTTTGCAATGGTGACGATGGCGTCGGCGCCCTTCGGCGCGACTTCCGTCCCGTTCACCATCAGAGGCTCTTCGAGGCTGGCGCGGAAGCGCTCGCCCACGCCGTTGGCGTCGGAGTCAATCGAATCAATCATGCGCACGGTGACGACGGTTCCGGCAGGAACGGTCTTACCGCTGGAGCGCACCTTGATGGGTTTAGGGGCGCTGACCGCGGGGGCGGAAGGCGCTGAAACTGCGACGTCGGAGTCTCCGAAGCCAAGGGCGGCGACATCGGCGACGGGATAATTCTTTACACTTCCGTCGGCGCTGAGAAACTTCACCGAGCGGCTGTCGCCGCCGAGAAAAGTTCCGTCCACCGTTTCACCGCTTTTGAGCCGCAGGGTATCCGCAGCGAGGGTTGCTACAGCCAAACAACTCACCGCCAAAATCGATACAAAAGTCTTCATGTCGTTTCCTCCTCTCGATGCCGGGTTGACCACCAGCCTTCATTATCGCAAGTGCTCAGGGCGCGTCACAGGATTCGACGAGGCATGGTCGGGCTCGGTTTCGGACGATTCTTCTGGGAGTAGGACCCGAGCGAAGTCAACGCCAGCCCGAAACCGCAGCCGCTTGCGAAGCGCGCAAGTTGAGAGACGTCGGCGCCGCCGAGGTGTTCGACCGCCCAAATGGACCCAAGGGCCGCCACACCGGCGGCAGCGAGCCGAGGCCGGAACGGCAGCCCGAGCAAGGCGGCGGCGAAGATGCCGGCATGCAGGCCATAGCAGCGGATGCACAGGCCGACAGGCAGCTCACGGTAGCTCCACGAGCGCTCTGGCCGTTGATGGCAGAGTGGCCTGAGCGCGATGTAGAGGCCGACGGCTTCGGCGCGGCCGTGCGCAGCGGCTATGGGGGCGAGGGTGGCAGCAGAGAGCGCAAGCAAGGCGAGCGTCGCGAGTCCGAGGCGGATGGAGGGGATCAAAGTTGTCTCTACTTGGGTCCGTTGCCGTTGTCGATCGATTCGCCCTTCTTGAGTAGGGTGGGGCGTTTTCGCTCGAACTCGGCTTCCTTCTTCTCCACCTTGGCCTTGGCTTTGTCGACTTCGGCTTGGCGAGCGTCGCTGGTTGCTTTTTCACGCGCGGCGCGCTCGGCGTCGTCGGCTTCGAGGATGGCGCGTTTGCGATCCTTCGAGTCCCCTTGTGCCATTTCGAGGCTGTCGGAGGTGATCTCGATGGCGTCTTCGAGTACGAACTCGTAGCGCCAAAGGTCTTCAGGGTCGCGTTCCTCAAAGCCCTTGAGGCGGGTTAGCATCTCGGACTCTTGCGCAAGCAAGGCTTCGTAGCCCTTGGTCAGATCCACGTCACGGACGAGAGCGTCGTCAACGACGGAGTCGATGGCTTCGAGAATGCGGCCGTATTGGTCCAAATTGTCGTGGATCTTGCCGCCGCGCCCCGCTTCGTCCTTGGCGAGCAACTGATCGACGAGCTCGAGGCGCAGAGCGGCGAAGTGCAGATAGGCTGCGATGCGTTCGTTGGGCTCTTGCGTTTCGCGGATCACGCCAACTTCGTGTTGGGTGAGGAAGTCCTTTTGACCGAGCCACTCTTGTGCGGAGAGCGGGACGGCGGCGGCGAAGGCGAGCCCGGCGATTGTGCAGGCAAGTTGGCGGCTCATCATTTCTTGCGCTCCATGATGTCGAACAAGAGTTGACGGTTGATTTCTTCGACCTTCGCGATGGCTGGGTCGAGGTCAGGGCGCTCGTCGAAGGCGAGTTGGCGTTGGGCCGATTGGAGATCGCGCAACAGCTTGCGGGTGTCGATCTCGGCTCGCTTGAAGTGTTTGGGTTTGCTGCGGGCGTGCTTGCCGGTCTCTTCGAGTGACTTCTGTGCGATTGTGGCGGCTTCCACTACGGAGACAAGAATGCGGCGCGCTTCCTCAGGCTGGCCTGCTTCGTAGGCTTTGACCATGCGTCCCACGGCCGGCCGCGCGAAATCGAGGGCTAGACTGGAACGCTTCTCTAGGTCCGGCTCACGCTCGACCTCTTCGAGGCTGGCCGGGGGCTTGGCCGCCAGGGCCAGCATGGCGGTCAGGACTAGGAGCGTGGCCGAACGGAAAAGCGACATTTACTTCTTGGCGAGAATCTTTTCGATGGTCTTGAGCCGCTGCTCGGCCTTCCAGACCTCGTCGGTGAGGTCGGGCTTTAGGGCGAGGAACGCCTCATAGCTGGCTTTGGCCTGTTCGAAAAGCTGCAACTGATCTTCGACGACCGCGCGCAGGAAAAGGTTCCCGGCAAGGGGCTCGGCGCGCTTGGCGGCCTCTTGCAGGGCGTTGAGCGCGGCCGGGTAATTCTCGAGCTTGTAGAAGCAGAACGCAAGGCCGTTCCAGCCCTCAGCGCGCGTGGGGTCGAGCTTGGTGGATTGCAGGTAATGTCCACCGGCTTGCTCAAACTGTTCGGCTTTGAGCAGGGCGGTGGCGTAGCGCAGGCGCAGATCGACATCTTCGGGCGCGGCTTGGAGGGCTTTCCCCAGGGCGCCGAAGGCCTTTTCGTTCTGTCCGGCAGTTTGATACGCGTGTGCGAGCGCGGCCCAGTTGGCGGCGGTCGGGCTCTCGGCGGTCACGGCTTCGAGCGGAGCGATGGCCGCGAGGGCGTCGCCTTGCTCGAGCTCGATCATGGCGACGCGTTCGAGCACGGCTGGATCGCCGGGATGGCGTTCGAGATAGCCCTTGTAGAGCGTCAGCGCTTTGCCTGTGTCGCCGCTCTGCTCAATCTGTTCGGCGAGCTGGAGCTCGAGCGTCGCAAGCTCCGGGTCGAGCTCGCCGGCGCGACGGTACTCGACGACGGCTTCGTCGACGGCGCCGGTCGCGGCAAGCGATTGGCCCAGCTCGAGATGGAGCATGGCCGTGTCTTCTCCAAGCTCTTGCGCCTTGCGGAAGGCAGGAATGGCCTTGGCCGGCTGCTCGCTGCGGAACCAGGCTTCCGCCAAGTAGAGTTGCGTCTGGCGGTCGCCGGGACGCGCCGCGACGAGCTTTTCCAGCTCTGGCGCGGCCTCCGCGAAGCGATCGTTGCGCAGCAGAACCATGATGAGGTTCTGGCGCGCTTGTTCGAGATCGGGCTTAGCGGCGAGGACCTTTTGGTACTCGTCGACGGCTCGGCCGTCCTGCTCGAGCTGCGTGTACGCGAAGGCTAGGTTGAAGCGTAGGTCGGTGTTTTCCGGGTCTTCGGCGACGGCTTTCTCGAGAAGAGGGGCGGCCGCAGCGTAGTCATTGCGCTCGAGAGCTGCGGCGGCTTCGCGCAGCGCGTCTTGCGGCGCGGGAGCGGCGAGCAGCAGTAAGCCAAGCAGGGCCGCGAACATGGCCTTAGTTTATCAGCGGGGTCGGCGCGGGGTTGCGTTGGGAGGCCTGCCGGGTTGGGATACAATTCCAGCGTGTTTCGAACGGTAGCGATTCGGGCTGCGTGCGGCGCGGCCTTTGCAGTAGCCCTGGTATGGGCCCAAAGCGCAGGATTGCGTCCGGCGCATTCGGCGCGGCTGCGGCTGTCGGTCAAAGACGCACAAAGCGGCAAGCTGACCCCTGCGCGGGTCTATCTGTTCAAGGGCGACAAGCCGTTCCGGCTGAGCCCGGCGGACGTGCAACTTCCGCTGCGGGTGGACTTGTTCTACCGTGAGCGCCTGTGGCGGCTGGGCAGTGCGCCGAAGACGCTCGAGGTGACCGCGCGTGACCAGTCGCACTTCGTGCTGCTCGATGGCGAGGCGGACTTCTATCTGCCCGCCTCGGACGACTATCGCATCGAGGCCTACCGTGGATTTCGCTCGAAGCCGGCGGTTGCGGAATTTACGCTCACCGCAGACGAGGACACGGCTGTCAAGCTATCGCTCGAGCCGGTCGTAGGCGCTGAGGGTTGGATTGCAGCCGACGACCACATCCACTTGGTGCGGCAGCCCGAGGACGACGAAGTTTTCTTGAAGTGGCTCGCCGCCGAAGATCTGGCTGTCGGGAACTTTTTGGAGTTGCAGCGGCAGCAACACGCTGCGATGCAGTACGGCTTTGGCGAAGCAGCCGAGGCGCGCGCGCCGGGGTATTCGATCCGCTCGGGGCACGAGTCGCGCAGCCGCTTCTATGGACACGTGCTCGCGCTAGGGGCGCGGGAGATGGTGCAGCCGCTCTCGATTGGGCTCGAGTATGCGAACTCGCCCGAGGCGTGGCCCGGGCCGGGCGTGATCTTCCGCCGCGCGCGCGAGCTGGGCGGGCTGAGCGGGTTTGCGCATACCTACGGGAGCCAGCCGAACTCGTCGCTGCTGATGAACCTGACCCACGGCGAGCTCGATTTCATCGAGCTGTTCCAGTTCGGCGAGTTGCACACCGAAGAGTGGTACGAGCTTCTCAATGCAGGGTTCCGCGTGACGGGGCTGGCCGGCAGCGACTTTCCCGCCAACATCGGGCGCTTGATCCGTATCCGCGCTCGATTCCGCTGCTGGGGCCGGAGCGTGCGCTGGTGAAGGGGGCCGGGCGAGTCCGCGTACGTAACCTGGGCGGAGGGCGTGCGCGCCGGAGCGGTGACGCTGACGAACGGGCCTCTGCTCGAATTGGTGTTCGAGGACGGCGCGGAACCGGGCGCGACGGTCGAGTGGGAGGGCGATACGCGGCCGATCCGGGGGCGCGCGACGGCGCGCTGGCATCGCCCGATTGAACAAGTGGAGCTCCTGGCGAACGGCACGGTGATCGCCCGCAAGCAGGCCGAGGGTGTTGCGACGGAGATTACGTTGGAATTCCAGAGCAGCTTGGCGGGTAGCGCCTG
The DNA here is from genome assembly GCA_041394905.1 of Bryobacterales bacterium. GTDB lineage: Bacteria > Acidobacteriota > Terriglobia > Bryobacterales > UBA6623 > RI-231. The sequence goes on from JAWKHJ010000010.1 coordinate 67,863, forward strand.
GGTGGCGGCCCGGGCTCAGGCGCCGAGCTTGCCGGGCGAACCGGAGATTCAGGCGCACACCAACCCGGTCTACTTTCTGCACGATGGCGAACCGCCCTACCGGCCTGAGGCGCGGCGGGCGCTGGCCGAGCGCTGGAAAGCGGAGGCGCAGTACTATCGAGAGTCGCCATTGGTTTTCGCGCAGCCCGAGCAGCGCCAGGAACTGCTCGAACGCGTTGCCGAAACGGAGAAGATGTTGGCCGGGAGGCCCCAGCCCTGGCGGAGGAATTGAAGCTGTGCGTACTGTCCGACTGTTGCTGCTCGCCGTGTCCACGATCATCCCCAGCCTTGCTCAACGAGGCGGTCCGCCGCCGGAGGTGATCAAGCTGTGGCCGGACGGTGCACCGCTGGCGCAAGGGACGGCGGACGAGGATACGCCGACGCTCGGCATCTATCTACCGGAACGGCCAATCGGAACGGCGGTAGTCATCTGCCCGGGCGGCGGTTATCGCAACCTAGCGATGGACCATGAGGGCGATCAGATCGCGCGTTGGTACAACTCGCTCGGGATCGCGGCATTCGTGCTGAAGTACCGCCTGGGGCCGAAGTATCACCACCCAGTCGAGCTTTCCGACGTGCAGCGCGCGATCCGCATCGTGCGCGAGGGCGCGTGGCGCTACGGAGTGCGGCCTGACCGCATCGGTGTGATGGGCTTCTCCGCTGGCGGACATTTGGCGTCGACGGCGGCGACGCACTTCGATGCGGGCGACGCGAACGCGAAGGACCCGATCGACCGTGTGAGCTCTCGGCCGGACTTCGCGGTGCTGTGTTACCCGGTGATCTCTTTGACGAGCGAGTACACCCACAAGGGTTCGAGGACGAACCTGCTGGGCGAGAATCCCGACGCGGCGCTTGCCGAGTCGCTTTCGAACGAGAAGCAGATTACGCCGGAGACGCCGCCAACATTCTTGTGGGCGACGGACGAGGATGCGGCGGTTCCGGCTGAAAACAGCGTGATGTTCTACCTTGGACTGCGCAAAGCGGGCGTGCCGGCGGAGCTGCACATCTTCGAGCGCGGCCGTCACGGCATGGGTCTGGCTTGGACGGACCGCGTGCTGGGCCAGTGGCCGGATTTGTTGGCGAACTGGCTGTATTCGCGCGGTTTGTTGACGGATTAGGCTCGCGGACGGTCCCGAAGAACCCGCACGCTTCCGCGTGCGGCACGGGAAGGGCGGGCGGTGCGGACAGGCTCAAGCACGCCCCCCCTAGCTCGCTAGTTCGAGCAGCTTGGCGACGGTGTTCCAGTTTCGGACCGTGCAGTCGCCTTTGAGCGGCAGCTTGGAGCGGCCCATCCCTTCGCTGAAGTAGAGAAAGATTTCGCGTTTGCCGTAGGCAACCTGCTCGGGGCCGTCATAGGCGTCGAGCGCGGCGCGGGCCTTGGCCGGCACGGCCTCCTCGAAGAAAGCGAAGGCGACCCAATTGGGCTTGTGTTCGTCGTCCGGCGGGAACGGGTGCGCGTCCGCGGCGGCCCTCAAATCCTTGGCCGACCGCAGGATGACCGCGGAACGGAAGCCGAATTCCTTCTCGAAGGCCTCTTCGAGCTGCTTCGAGGTTGCGGACTTCGCGCGGAAAACGATGTTGCCGCTTTGCAGCACGGACTGAACGTCTTCGAAACCCAGACTTTCATGCAGCTTGCGCAGCGCTTCCATCTTGATCAGATGATGCCCGCCGACGTTGATTCCGCGGAAGAAAGCGACGTGGAAGCTCACGAGCCCTACTGGAGCACGGCGGTGGCGCGCTCGTCCAGCCGGGTCCGCAGGCGATACTGACGAATGTGGAGACCCCAGCCGCCTGTCAGGAACGTTTTCGAGAAGCGTATCGGGAGTATGAAAAAACCGAGGCGCTAGACCGCCTGCGCGCCGCCGAGTATGCGCGGTTGGATGACGCCGGCCATGTCTACCTGGACTACACCGGCGGGGGGCTCTATGCGGCGGTGCAGTTGCGGCGGCACTTCGAGTTGCTCGAGCGCGGCGTGTTCGGCAATCCGCACTCGCACAACCCGAGCTCTTCGGCGATGACCGAGCTAGTCGAAAAGACTCGCCGCCGCGTGCTCGAATACTTCAACGCGCCCGCGGACGAGTACGTCGCGATCTTCACGGCGAACGCTTCCAACGCGCTCAAGCTGGTGGGTGAGTCGTACCCGTTCGCGCCGGGCGGACGGTACCTGCTCACGTTCGACAATCACAACTCGGTCAACGGCATCCGCGAGTTCGCGCGCGCGAAGGGGGCGGCCATTCGCTATGCGCCGCTCGTGCTGCCGGAGATGCGCGTGGACGAGGCCGTGCTCGACAGCTTCCTCGAGCAAGGGCATGACGGAGCGAACAACCTGTTTGCCTTTCCGGCGCAGTCGAACTTTTCCGGCGTGCAGCACCCGCTCGAATGGATTGCGAAGGCGCGATCGCAGGGGTGGGATGTACTGGTGGATGCCGCGGCGTACGTGCCCTGCAACCGCTTGGACATCAGACGCTGGAAGCCGGACTTCGTGCCGGTCTCGTTCTACAAGATGTTCGGCTACCCGACTGGGGTGGGCTGCCTGATCGCGCGGCGCGACAAGCTCAAGAAGCTGCACCGGCCGTGGTTCGCCGGCGGGACGATCACGGTGGCGTCCGTGCAGGGCGACCGCTACTGGTTCTCCGAAGGCGCCGAGGCGTTCGAGGACGGCACCGTCGACTATCTGAATATCCCCGCGGTGGCGATCGGACTCGACCATCTGGAGGCGACGGGCGTGGAGACGATCCACGAGCGTTGCCGCTGTTTGATCGGCTGGCTGATCGCCGAGCTACGCACGATGCAGCACCCGAACGGCCGGCCGCTGGTGAGGCTCTACGGGCCGCCGTCGACGGAAAGGCGCGGCGGGACGGCAACGATGAACTTCTACGACGCCGAAGACCAGGTGATCTCGCACCTGGATGTCGAGCAAATGGCGGCCAAGCGCAACATCTCGTTGCGGACGGGCTGCTTCTGCAATCCAGGCGGCGGCGAGGTTGCCCTGGAGCTATCGAAGACGGAGCTGATCGGTTGTTTCCGCTCGACCGAAGAGGCGAAGGCGGGGCCGTTCACGATCGACGATTTTCGCTTGTGCGTAGACGGCAAGAGTACCGGAGCAGTGCGCGTGTCGGTCGGGTTGGCGAGTAACTACGCCGACGTAGCGCGCTTTTTGGAGTTCGCGCGCGGGCTGTTGACGGCGTAGCACGCCCGTGGATGCACGGAGGCTTCGCGGGTTCGCTACGCTAGTGCTCCATGCGCTATCGACTGCTTGGCCGTACCGGTCTCGAGGTCTCCATCCTGGGTTTTGGCGCTTCGCCGCTAGGCGAGGAGTTCGGTCCCATCGATCCGGCTGAGGGCGAACGGGCGGTTCACGCGGCGATCGACGAAGGCGTCAACTTCTTCGACACATCGCCGTTCTACGGGCGCACGCTGTCGGAGACGCGCTTGGGGCAGGCATTGGTCGGCCGGCGGCGCAAGGCCGTACTGGCGACCAAGTGCGGGCGCTACGGGCCCACCGAGTTCGATTTTTCAGCCGCACGTATCGAACGCAGCGTCGAGGAGAGCTTGCAACGGTTGCAAACCGACTACCTGGACGTCCTGCATCTGCACGACATCGAGTTCGTCGACCGCCGCGTGATTCTCGATGAGGCGCTGCCGGCGATCGAGCGGATCAAGCAGTCCGGCAAGGCGCGCTTCATCGGCATCACCGGGCTGCAACTCGAACTGCTCCAGGACGTAGCGCGGCAGGTCGAGGTCGACGTCATTCTCTCGTATGCGCGCTACAACTTGATGATTCGCGATCTGGACAAGAGTCTGCGGCCGTTCTGCGAGCGGCGGGCATCGGGCTCATCAACGCTTCGCCGCTGTTGCTGGGGGCGTTGACGGAGCCGGGCCCGCCGGTCTGGCACCCGGCCTCGAAGGAGGCGCTGGCGGCGTGCGCCAAGGCGGCGGAAGCCTGCCGAGCCGAAGGCGTCGACATCGCGAAGCTCGCGCTCCGTTTCTGTTTGGACCACCCTTACGTAGCGTCGACGCTGGTCGGCATGTCGACCACGAAGCAGCTCACGGCAAACCTGGCTGCCCTGGAGAGCACGCCGCCACCGGCGCTGTTGCGCAAGGTGGCTTCGATCCTCGCGCCGTTCGGCGACGCGGCGTGGCCTTCCGGGTTTCCGGAGAACCAGGACGAAAGCGTGAGAATCCATTAGACTTGACGCAATCGCGCCATGATTCCGTCACTGCGCCGCATCGCCTTTGGGGTTCGCGAAGACGCGTTTCGCGCCGTGCTGGAGACGATTCCTGACGCGGTGGCGTTGGTGGACGACCGCGGGCGTATCGCCGCGATCAATCAAGCGGCGGAGAGCATTTTCGGGCGCGAAGAGGCGGATCTGATCGGGCGCCCCGTGGAAGCTCTGATTCCGGCGCGGTTTCACGGGAAGCATCCGCGCCTGGTGCAGGAGTACTTTGCGCAGCCGCAAGTGGCGTACGGCCCGGATCGTTTCCGGCACGGCGAAGAGTTGCAGTTGTTCGGGCGGCGCGCCAATGACGAAGAGTTTCCGGTCGAGATCAGCGTGGGGCCGCTCGAGACGCCCGAGGGCGTCTTTGCGCTGACGGTGATCCGCGACATTACCCAAAAGAAGCGGCTGCAAGCGCGGCTCAAGGACTATAACCGGACGCTCGAGCGCGAGGTGCGGGAACGGACCGCCGAGCTTCAAGCCAAGCAAGCCGAGTTGATCCAGTCCGCCAAGATGGCGGCGTTGGGCAATTTGGCGGCGGGCGTGGTGCACGAAATGAACACGCCGCTGGGAGCGCTCAGGAGCGCCAACCAAACGGCGCTGGCAGTGGCGCGGAGGCTGCTCGCCGTGGAGAAGGGAGAGTCGAGCGGCTCCACGAGGTCCCCCGCCGAGATGGCTAAGGTGCTCGAGGAACTCACCGCCGCGAGCGAGCAAGCGATCGCCGATTTGACTCGGGTGGTCGCCAGTCTGCGCATCTTCGCGCGCATCGACTCGTTCGACGATTCCGAGGAAGACTTGGTCGAAGGGTTGCGCTCCGTCTTGACTCTGCTCGAGCCGCGCACGCGCGGCCGCATTCGCCTGGAAGGCGAGCTGCAACCGCTACCACCGATCCGCGGCAAACATCGTGACCTGAACCAAGCCTTGATGAACGTCGTCGCGAATGCGATCGAGTCGATCGAGGGCGAAGGCGCAGTGCGTGTGACTTCCCAACGAGCCGGCGGCGAGGCGTGGGTGGAGATCGTAGACACGGGGCGGGGCATCCCAGAGGACGATTTGCCGCAGATCTTCGATCCCGGATTCACGACGAAGGGCGTGAAAGTGGGCGCGGGGCTCGGGCTGGCCATTGCGCAGCGCATCCTGAGCGAGCACGGCGGACGGATCGAAGCCCGGAGCGTGCTGGGCGAGGGCACGACAATGCGCATCGCACTGCCGCTCGCGACGGCTGCGTTGGCCGACTAGAGGCCGCCCTTATTGGATGGTGCTGGCGCCCTGCTCGCCCATCGGACCTTGGGTGACGTTCCGGTTGACGTGACGATCGAGGTTGATCACGTACGTTTCCGGCGCAGCCAACAAATGCGGCGAATGCGTGGCGGCGATGATGCGGAAGTTCTTCTGATCGACCAGCTCTTTGAGCATCTTGAGGATGCGTCGCTGATTGGACTGTGATAGCGCCATCTCAGGCTCGTCCAGCAGCAGCACCGAGCCGTCGGGCAGGCTTGGGAAGGTCTCGCGGAACAGTGACAGCATCACCTGGCCGTGGCTGGCCGACATGAGGAACTCGCGCATTTGGGGGTCTTCGAAGACCTCCGGGTTGTTGCGCGGGTTGTGCTGCTCGGCGTCGAAGAGCAAGACCTTGCCGAGCTCGACGTCACGCTTGTCGAGCTTGTAGGCGTAACCGTCGGCCTTCTCGTCTCGCAGGGCGAGGTAGATGGAGTGCAGCAAGGTCGACTTGCCGGAGCCGTTTTCGCCTTCCAGCATGATGAGCGGTGACAGGTCCACGATCATCGGCATGGAAGTTCAGGCTGACGAAGATGGGTGCGAGGACTTGAGAAACATGGGCAGTCAAATTCATCAGGATAGCCGGTGAGTACCAAATAGCGCGAAGCGTCGGCGCGGGACCCTTGGGTACGGGGTAGCCTTCATGGAACTGGATACGGATCTTTTCGTCGTATTCGATCGACGGACGTTTGGCCTCCGGGTCGTTGCGCAGCTCGACCACTCCGCCCGTCCCCGCTGGTACATCTGGAAATCGGACTTGCCGATCTTGATGGGGTATTGCAAGCCATGTTGGAGGCAGCCACGACCCAGATGTGCGGACCGAACGGGCTGGCCGCCCTTGGCGATGGTCAGCTCGACCTTGCCCTCCTGGCTGCCGGCGAGGAGGATCGCGGCGTCCGGTAGTGGAAACGCTTGCGCATCCTTCGTGGGAGCTATCGTGTGCGCCTGTCCGTTTTCGTAGGCCATGAGCTTGCCCCCGAACCAACCCAGCCAGGAGCGCTCCGTCGTCCCAGCCTCCGCGGGCGCGACGCGGCCGCGAATCGGCCGTAGGTGGCAATGGGCCCGGAGGTTGGACTCAGTCCCGGCACGTAGGGTTGATCCAGAGGAACTCGTAGAAAGCTCCGAGTGGGCCGGTGAGGGTGAAGGAGTCGTTGCGCAGAAAGCCTTGCAGGAATTGGAGGTCGCGCAGGCTGATGTCGTAGGCGACGAGCAGCATCTCGGCGATGCGGCCCAGAGCGAGCTCGCGCGCCGAACTGTCGGAGGTTGCGCGCCTGCGCAGGCGCCTTCGTCCGAAAGCTCGGCCCCGGGCAAGTAGGAGAGGATACGCGCCATCGGCAGCGTCTGGGAAAACCTGCGGCGCTTCCGCCACAAGTCGCGCTCGAGGTTGGCAGTACATGGCAGATTTCGAGTACGGCGATGAGCTCGGCGCTGCTGTCAGTGAGCTGGCCGCTTCTTTGAGTAGAGGCAGGATCTCGCTCCCACTGGCTAATGTCAGCAGCGTGCCCAGTGTGCGGGCTCGGAGCCGTCCTGTGAGTGGCCCGCCGCGGCGCCAGCGGCGAGAATACCGTCGCGGACGCCGCCGACATCGCTACCTGCGAGTTGGGTCGCGCTCTGAAAGCGCCGGCGGCCAGGCCGGCGACGATGCCTTTCTGTGCGTCGTCGAGCAGGTCCTGCGTCCAATCAAAGACGCGGGCGGTCCGCGGGAGCTGGCCCGGCCGGAGTAGGAGCTTCCGGCGGCCGGAGCCCACCGGCCGCGGCCTTACCTGCTGCTTGGTTCTTGCTGACGCGCCAGAGCAACGCTTGGGTCGCGGCTTGTCCTCGAGCGGAGCGTCAGATTCGAGCAGCTCTTTGAGGCGCATCCAGCGAGGCGCCATGTTCGGCGTCGCGCTTTCGAGGCGGCGCAGCCGGTCGGCGTCGAGGAACAAGCGCGGGTGATCGATGTAGACGCGGTAGTCAGCCTGGCCAAACAGAAGCGTCGGCGTAGCCACGATCACGAACAACAGGGCGCGGACGACCATGGAAGTCTTTATTCTAGCCAGGCCTCGGGAATGGGCCGTCCTAGCGGACCGCCATGGTCGCGCCTGCTTGGCTCTCTTCGCTTCCGATCTTGACGACAAGGGGCACGGCGTCGCCGGGCGTCACGCCTTGCGGCACCTCTAGATTGACCTGTAGGAAGCCGGTGACCATGGACGGCGCCGAACCGACGTAGCGCACCGGCGCGTCCACCCCGCCGATCGTTGCGGTGACGGGGAGTTGCGGGTGGGCAAGAGTCGATGCGACCTGCCCATCGACCCAGTCGAGGTCGATCATCCCTTCGCCCGTCGCGAATACGGAAACCACGGAGCCTCGGGAGGCTGGGGCGTCGGCCGAGTTCACGGTCACGCCGTCCTGGTTGAGGATTGCGGCTTGTCCGGTTCCGTTCATGGTTTGGGAGAACAGGCCCGGCGAGGAAGACCGCACGGGGAGCGTTACCGGCGCCGACCGGATGCCGTTGTATTCGACCTGGACGCTCGTGCTCGCCGCGCCGCCCACGGCGTAGGGAACCATCGCCGTCAGCTGCGTGCCCGACACGTAGATCAAGGGCGCCGGATGGCCGTCGAACAGAACGCGGACGCCCGCGAGCGATCGCGCGACCAGCCCGGCTGAATTGATCTGGAGCAACGTGAGCGCGCTGGGGCCTAGGCCCGTTCCGAAGATGGTCGCCATCTCTCCCGGCGCGACCCCGCCGCCACGGAAGCTTGCCGCGTTGACGACGCCTTCCGCCGTGAACGCCGGCCGGTTGGACGCCGTGACCGTGACGGAGGCAGTGGCGAGGTTCGAATCGGTGGAGCCGTCGTTGGCGGCCCATGTGAAAGCATCCGTTCCTTCAAACCCGGAGCTCGGACGGTAGACCGCCGTCGAGCCGTTCAGCGCGACGGTTCCGTTGGCGGGCTGTGAGACGATGCGCAGCCTGAGCGGATTGCCGTCCGGGTCCGTGGCGGTCAACGAAAGGGTTTTTGCGGCTTCGGTCGAGGTCGAGGCTGACTGATTGCTGGCCACGGGAGCCCGATTTGACGTGGCTCGTTCGCTGTTAGGTCCTTGGTGGCACAAGTAGCAGCCGACCTGGAAGCCTTGCCACAACTGGTGCGTGCCGAAGGCGCTCAACGTGCGGTCGGCGAAGGCTCGCGAGAGTACCGTACCGCGCAGGTCGGCTCCGTGGCACTCGGCGCATCCGGAGGTGTTATGCTCCGCCGCGTCGCCGTGGCTGCGCACCCAGTCCTGCCCGACCGGATGCATGCCGTGCGGGCCGCCGGTGGTGGTGCGCGGCATCGAGGCGTGGCAACTGGTACATTCGCTGACCGTGCCGGCGTGACCCTGCAAGGAGATGCTCTGCACGTTGTCGTTCGCGTGCGAGCTGGCGTAGATCGCGTGGGTCGAGCCGTGGCAGGCTTCGCACTGTAAGCCGCCGTGGCCGGACGAGAAGCGGTAGAGCGAAAAGCCTGCGGCCGGGGTGTTGGGATTGGTGGCAAAGCGGTCGTTGACGGCCACGCGCAGAGCGCCGCTCGCGGTCCGTGCGTCGGTGTAGCGGATCTCGCCATTGTTGGAGGTCGCCGTGCCGGTGTGGCAGGCCTGGCAGGTCGGCTCGTCGAGCCAGCCTTCCCGGTCGGCCCCGACTGCGCTCATTCCGCCGTGGCAGCTCTGGCATTGGATGGCTAAGGAGCCGTCGGCGGCTACTGCCGCGCCCATCTTGCCGCGCAAACAGCGGGTTTCCGAGCCTGGGTGGCAGCGGTAGCAGGCCGAGCGGTTCTGGGCGAAATCGAGCGTCATGTCCGTAACCGGATCGACGACGTTGGCGTGTTTGCGATGGACCGCGGTCGTCAGAGAGGCGACGCCGGGCTGTCCTGCTGTGCCCAGGGCGTTCGAGGCATGGCAGGAGGCGCAAAGCACCGGCTTTCCAGAGGTCGCCGAAGCGTAGAGTCCGGCGGGACTCAAGCCAACGCGGCTCAGGGCATCGGTGAAAACGGTGTTTTGCGCCTGAAAGTCATCGTGTAGGGCGAGGATGTTGAGCTTGTAGTCCCGCTCGGTTCCGTCAAGGCCGGCCCAGCCGCGCGACGGTTGCGTCGAGAGCTGCGTGCCGCTGGCATGGCAAGCGGCGCAGTCCATTTCGTCGGAGATGGGCAGGACGATATCCGTGGTGGCTAACACCGCCCCTGAGCTGTTGCGCGCGGTCAAGCGCATCAAGGGGTAGTAGTTCTTGTTTCCAGCGTCGTCGTAGGGAGTCAGCGGGATGCCCTCGGCGGTGAACCAGTTGCGTGAGGCGTCGAAGGTCATCGGCTGATCCTGATTGTTTGCGCCGGGCATCCGGCTGCCTGTCAAACCAGTGTCGGCCGGCGGGGAGGCGCCGAACAGCGACGTCACGAAGTCCCAGAAGCGGGTTTTCCAGACGGAAGTTGTGTTGATCGAGCCGTCCGCGTCGGCGACCGCCGCGTAGCTGATTGTGATCCCAGCGTCGGAACGCACGAGTTGCCCATTGGCATCGACGAGCTGCGCGTGGATCGTGTTGTATGGCGGGAGGACGGAGAAGACACTGTAGTCGCCGTCCATGCAGTGCATGCCGAGGTCGTTCCAGCCGATGAGCGTGTACCCCGGCGCGGCAGCGAGGACTGCCGGAACCAGCAGAAAGAGAAGAAGTCGCCGCACGTTCGCCTCCCGTCGAGGGGATCTGTAAGCGCTTTCAGGCTACTCCAATGCGAACTCAGCCGAGCCACTCGCGGGCGTAAAAAGTGTGAAAAAACGTACGGAGCGCCGTTGCGTCTTCGATCCGCAGGCGAGACGGCGCGCTATTCGGCGCTGAGAGTCGCTTCTGCGACGAGCTGTTTGGGTCGGCCGCCCATCAAGCTCATGGCGGCGTTCTCGAGCCACAGACCTTGACGGGAGAGGGCAAAGCCGGAGGAGAGCAGGTCCGCGTCGCGCCAAGGCGGAGTTTCCACTTCGGGGTACTCGCCGATGATGAGCACCGGCGCGCCGGCTTCGGTCACCGTCCAACCCTTCTGGTCGAGCGTCCACTCGCGTCCCCAGCCATAGAGCCAACGCGCGTCGCGTTGGAGCATGCGAACGCAGCCGTGGCTGGCGGGCAGTCCGGGCAAGGCGTACTGGTGGAAGGCGTGCCCGGTTTTTGCGTTGAAGTTGAAATACCAGGGCAGATACCAGTTGCGATTGACGGAGCTGCGATGGCCCTTGGATCGCCAGTTCAGCGCGAACAGGCCGCTCGGCGTGGGCGTGGCCTGCTTGCCGGTCGAGACCGGTCCCCAGCGCACCATCTCCCCGCGTACGTAGGCGGCGAAGGCTTGCAGCGGTTTGTGGACAACGATGAGCTGGTCGAGGTCGCGCGCCCATTCGAGTGAGCGCGGCAGCGGGGCGTAGTCGCGTTCGTCGCCGGTCCAGTAGTCGGGCTCGACTAGGTCGTCGAGATCCCAAAGGTGTGTGCGGTCCGTGCGGTTGAGCTTTTCGAGCAAGTCGATCTGCTCGGGACGCCAAGTGCAAGAGGCTCCTTGTTCGAGCTTGTCGGGGATAGGAGCGAGTTGTAGCGGAACCGGCGGAGGCTCGGCCGAGGCCGTCGCCGCGATGGCGAGAAGGATCGAGTATCGAAGGCAGGTCCGCATGGGCTGAGACGGAAGCACGCGGCGATCCAAACTGTCGATGGCGCTGGAACGCCCGTCTTTTGGACCTTTCGAAAGGGTTGAGGGTTCCAGCAGAGGCGAGGCGAGTGTGTGTTTTCTTCCCTGGGTGGGAAAAGTTCAGCCCCTGGCGAGCTTCTTGAGGGCTTCGACGTTTTTGCGATGCGTACCGTCGCGGCCGTGAGGCGTTTCGAGAATGAACACTTTGTTGCGCAGCTTGGGGTGATGCAGGATGCGGCGAAACGCCGCGGCGCCGATCGTGCCTTCCCCGATGTGCTCGTGACGGTCGACGCGCGAGGCGAATTTGGTTTTCGAGTCGTTCGTGTGGAGGACCTTTGCGCGATCGAGTCCGAGCTTGTCGCCGATCTCGTGAAGCACATCCTCGAGGCCGTCCTCCGTTGCGATGTCGTAGCCGGACACGTAGAGGTGAGCCGTGTCGAGGCAATAGCCGATTGGCGCGTTCCGTTTCTTACGCAGGATGGCGGCGCGGATTTCGGCGAGCTCGCCGAGGTCGCGGCCTAGCGTCGCGCCTCCGCCGGCGGTGTTTTCGAGCAGCACTTCGAGGCCGTTCCAGCGCAAGCCTTTGGTCGCTTCGGCGAAGGCGTCGGCGAGCGAAGCGATGGCGGCCTCGGCGGAATCGTGGTCCTTCGCACTGCCTGGGTGGAAGACGAGGTAGTTCGCGCCGATGGCGAGCGAGCGCTGGACTTCATCGCGGAATCCGGCGATCGAGTTGGCGCGATTCTCCGCGATGCCGGAGGCGAGGTTGAGCAGGTAGCTACCGTGGACGACCAGCGGCGTGAGGTCGTTCTTCGCACGAAGCTCTTTCAACTCGGCGACCTGTTCGAGCTTGAGATCGGGAGCCGCCCATGTGCGGGGGCTACGCGTGAAGATCTGGAAACAGTTACAGCCGAGCTCGAGAGCTTCTCGCGCGGCGTTGGCCAAGGAGCCGGCGGTTGAGGTGTGCGCGCCGATGCGGAGCTTAGGCAAGTCTAGCCCAGCGCTCCGCGCTTGGCTTGGTCGACGATCCACTCGGACGTTTCGAGTGCAAGCGCCATCATCGTCACAGTCGGGTTTTGGCAGGGGGAGGAAGGGAAGACCGCGCCGTCGGTGACGAAGACGTTCTTGACGTCGTGCGTTTGGCGCCAGCGGTTGACCACGCTTGTCTTGGGGTCGTTGCCCATGCGGGCGCCGCCAAGCTCGTGCGTCGCCCCGCCGGGCCAACGCGGCTCCTTCTGGCGCGAGGAGAGCTCCGCGCCGGCGGCGAGCAGCATCTCTTCGCACTCGTCGAGCATCGTCTCGTAGAGCTTGAGCTCGTTATCGCCCCAGCGGTGCCGAATGCGCGCAGCCGGAATGCCGTATGTATCGGTGACTTCGGGGTCGAGCGAGACGTGGTTGTCGTATTGCGGCAAGCACTCGGCATAAGCCGTCAGGCCCATGCGCCACCAGTCATCCTTTTTGTGGACGGCTTCTTTGAGGCTGCGTCCGAAACCGGGAATGCGGGCGATGGCGCTGGAGGAGCCGTAGCTCGAACCGTGCGAGCCCTGGATGCCATAACCGCGCAGCACGCCGTTGGTGTGCGGGCGGTCTAGATTGAGTATGCGCGGCATGTAGATGCCGACCGGACGCCGCGGCGGCCCGGTCCACTTGTGCTCTTCCTTCACCGGAAGCACGCCCGAGACCGCGCCGGCGATGTGATCCATGATGTAGCGGCCCAGCACGCCGCTCGAATTGCAGAAGCCTTCGCCCGAGTTGAGCAGCAGCCGCACCGATTCGTGGGTCGAACCGCAGACAACGACAACCTTGCCACGCACCTCGCGGCGCTGGCGCGTCAGACGGTCGACGTACTCGACGCCGTTGGCGAGGCCCGTGTTCTTGTCCGTGGTGATGCGCGCGGCGACCGAATCGGTCTGGATGGTGCAGTTGCCGGACTTCTGCGCATCGACGAGCGTGGTCCACAGGCTCGAGAAGTAGGAATGCGTGATGCAACCCTGCTCGCACGGTCCGCAGTAGTGGCAGGGGTTGCGGCCGTTGTGGGCTTTCGTGAGGATCGCGGTGCGGCCGATGATGACGGGGCGCTTGAGCTTCGACTCGACTTTGCTCTCGAAGTAGCGCTCGCCGCAGTTCATCTTCATCGGCGCTAGGAACTGTCCGTCGGGAATCTGCGGCAGCCCTTCGGCTTGGCCGGAGATGCCGACGTAGCGCTCGATGCGGTCGTAGTAGGGTGCGAGGTCGTCGTAGGAGATCGGCCAATCTTCGCCATAACCGTCCCAGCTCTTGGGCTTGAAGTCCTTGGCGCCCAGACGCCAGCTCAGGCGTCCCCACATCAACGTGCGGCCGCCTAACTGCCGGCCACGCGTCCACTGGTAGGGCATCCCCTCGGGCGTTGTGTAGGGGTTGAGAATGTCATCGACGAACCAGTGGTAGTTCTGCTCGCGGCAGGCGTACTTCATCGACTGGATCGGCCGGTTGCGGGCGATCTCGGGGGACATGCCACGGTATTTGATCTGCCAGTTCTCGACGTGCTCGGTGAAGTCGGCGTCGGTGACCTTGGGACCGGCCTCGAGCACCAGGGTTTTCATCCCGGCTTCGCTCAGGACCTTCGCCGCCCAGCCGCCGGTCGCTCCGGAACCGACGACGATCGCGTCATAGACAGGCTGATTTCGCGCTACGACTTGCACCGCGTCTTAGGATATCGGAATCGGGGAGGCCGCCCCGATTGCCTCAGCCCAGCAACGGGCGATACGAGATCTCGAGGAAGGCCAGGCCGACGCGGTAGGACTTGCTGTCCAGCCGTCGGCAGTAGACCACGCGGCCCTTGGCGGTGAGCTGCATGGAGTACGCTGTGCCCTTGAGCTCGCCCTCGACTTCCACGATCTCGCCGGACTCGAACGGACGCGGCGCATCCATTCCGAGGCCGCCCTCGCTGAAGTCGTAGAGTTTCGCCTCGCAAGCGCCGGAGTTGCGCCCGTTGTTGACCGTGTAGTTGACGGCAAGCTTCTGCGGGCCGTACTCCCGGGTACGCCGGAAGCGGCGATTTTCTTGCTCTCGCTGCACAATCGTCGCCATCGACTTAAGTCTGTATAACCGGTCGGTCTTACAGCCATCGGAGCTTTCCCGATCCATTGTGGAGAGTTCGCCTTAGAGAAGACGGCTGCCGCCACGACCGTAGTAGGGCGCGCTCTCCCAGGTTCCCGGTTGGCCAAGCGCTCGCGGGTCCAGCGTTTCGCGCAAATGCGCGTCCAGGCGCTGTTGCAGGCGGTTTTGGAGATCCGAGTAGGCCGGCTGTCCAGCGACGTTCGCCGTTTGGTCAGTGGCATATGCCATGTCGTATAACTCTTCGGTCGGACGCTTGGCGCAGGCGAGCTCGAAGTAGCGCCGAATGCCAGGCGTCTCTCGGTTTTCGAGCAGCAGGTCCTTGGTCGGCGAGCCGTCGATGTCTCCGAAGGTTGGCGGATCGCCGGCCGGCCAGCGATCGGGCTCGATGTTGCGGATGTAGAGAGCATCGTGGGTGCGGATGGCGCGCATGGGATAGCCCACGCCTCCGGCGCGCCGGATGGTGTGCCGCTCGCGGGCGACGATCACGTGGTCACGCGCGGAGTCGATGCGGCCGGAATCGTGCGAATCGAGTTGGGGGACGAGGCTGCGTCCGGTCATCTCGCGAGGCCGGTCGACGCCGGCGAGCTCGAGAAAGGTCGGCGCGAAGTCAACGAAGCTGACAAAGTCCTCGACGACGCGTCCGCCGCGAATGCGCTCGGGCCAGCGCATGGCGAGCGGAAGGCGTACGCCGTGATCGTAGAGGTTGGTTTTGGCGCGCGGGAATGGCATGCCGTTGTCGGAGGTGACGACGACGAGCGTATTGTCGAGCTCGCCCGCGCGCTCCAGCACGGAAAGGATCAGGCCGATGTCGCGGTCGAAGCGCTCGATCTCGTAGAAGTAATCGAGTATGTCCGAGCGCACCTCGCGCTCGTCGGGCAGAAACTGCGGCACGACGACGTCTTCGATGCGTAAGCCTGAGGCCAAACCGGTCCCTTTCTCGTACGGGCGGTGCGGATCTTGGCTGCCGAACCAGAAGCAGAAGGGCTGGTTCTTGGGCCGCGCCTCGAAAAACGATTCGAAGGTCTTGTATTGCTCGCCGGCCGGATTGCGCTTGCGACCCCCGGCGGAGAAGTCGCCCGGTCCCCAGCCCTTGCGCGAGTGGCCGACGTGGTAGCCGGCCTGTTCGAGCAGGTCCGTATAGACCGGAATGTCGGACGGCAGCGAGCTCCACAGATTCATGCCCTCACGCAGGCGGTAGCACTCCTGGCCGGTCAAGATCGCGCCGCGAGAAGGCGTACACGAGGGCGAGCTGCAGTAGGCGAAGGGAAAACGCACGCCTTCGGCGGCGATGCGGTCGAAGTGAGGCGTGCGCACGACCGGGTCGCCGGCTGCGCCGGTGTGCGGAAACGACTGGTCGTCGGAGATGGCGAACAGGATGTTCGGCCGCTTGTCGCGTTGTGCGAAAACGGGCGCGGCCATGGCGGCGGCGAGGGCTTGACGACGGGTAACTCTCAAGGGCGAAGGGCAGTATAGCGAAGCCGACTACGCGGGCTGCCGCTGTACAATCAGGGCGATGTCACAGGATTGGAATCGTCGCCAATTGTTGCTCGCAGGCGCTGCAGCCATGCCGCTTTCGGCTGCCGCCGCCAAGCTCAAGCCCGTGCGCATTGCGATCATCGGCTTCGATGGCCATACGGGCGAAGCCGTGGAGATCGCACGCGAGAACCCGAGCGTCCAGATCGTCGCTTATGAGGCGAGGAGCGAGCGGGAAAACCAGCGCGCACGCTCCGCAAAGGACGTGCTCGCCGGCGCCAAGCACTACGACGATTACCGCGAGCTGCTGGCCGAGGAACGGCTCGATGCCGTTTGCATCTGCGACCAGAACTGGCGTCGCGCCGAGAGCGTGATCGCTTGTTTGGAGAAGGGCGTACCGACGGCTGCGGAGAAACCGATGGGCATCAGCATGGCGGAGCTCGACGAGGTCAAACGCGTGGCCAAGAAGACCGGTACGCCGCTGACGATGCTGCTGCCGATGCGTTTTTACCCGCAGTTCGCCGTGATGCGCGACATCGTGCAGCGCGGCGTGATCGGAGAGCCTGTGAATCTTTCCGCGCAGAAGTCTTACCAGTTGGGCGAGCGCCCGGATTGGATGAAGGACCGCGAAACGTTTGGCGGCACGATTCCCTACATCGCCTGCCACACGATCGACCTGCTGCGCTTCATCAGCGGCCGCGATATGGTGGCGACGGCGGCCTTCCACGGACATGTCGGTTTCCCTGAGCTCGGCGAGATGGAAAACACCGCCGCGATCTCCTACCAACTCGATAACGGGGGAACGGCGGATGTGCGCCTGGACTATCTGCGCCCAGCCGCGGCCGACACACATGGCGATGACCGCATCCGCGTCGCTGGCACGAAAGGCGTCATCGAGCAGATGCACGGCAAGGTCACACTGATGACCGCGGACAAGCCGCTGCACGAGGTGACCGAACGGCCGCAAACGCCGCGCTTGTTCGAGGATTTTCTGGAAGCCGTGCAGAACAAGCGCGAGCCTTTGCTGACGCAAGCGGACATCTTCCGCGTGACGGAGATCGTCATCCGCTCTCGCGAAGCGGCGGATGCGGGCCGGGTGCTGAAGATCTAAACATAGCTGTGACGCGCGATCCGGCAATCCGGGCGGCTCGCTCCACGAGTTCTATACTGGGGACGCTGTGTATCGCTGCTGTCTTGCCCTCTTCGTCATCCTTGCCGCCTGCTCGTCGGCGCCCGCTCCTGAACCCGCCGAGCCGGTGGCGCAGCAGCAGACCGCGATGCCGAAGACCCTGTTGGTGGTCAAGGAATCGACGCCGGAGAAGGCGAAATTTCCAGCCATCGACTTCCACGTTCACGCCGGCTCGCTCAAGGAGCGCAAGGACTACGAGGCGCTCGTAAAGGTCATGGATTCGGTCGGCCTAGCCGCGATCTGCAACATGGACGGCGGGTTCGGCGAGACGTTCGACAAGAACATGGAGCTCGTGAAGGGCTACGAGGATCGCGTGTTGCACTTCGCCCGGGTCAACTGGGAAGGGATCAACGAACCAGGCTGGTCGGAGAAGGCCGCAGCCGAGCTCGAGCGTTGTTTCGACGAGGGCGCGCACGGGCTGAAGATCAGCAAGAAGCTGGGCCTCGAGCTGCAAAACTCCGACGGCAGCTACATCCAGACCGACGATCCGCGGCTCGACGCGATTTGGCAGGCCTGCGCTCGCCGCAAAAAGCCCGTGATGATGCACGTCAGCGATCCGGTCGCGCGCTTTCACCCCATTGGGCCAGAGAACGAACGCTACGAGGCGGGTATGTGGCGCGACACCACCGAAGGCAACTACTACGGGACTGGAAAGCCGGGCTACGAAGAGATCTTCGAGCACCGCGAAAAGATGCTCCAGAAGCACCCGGACACGACCTTCGTGATGGCACATGTCGCTTCGATGGGCTGGGACTTGGCGCGGGTTCGGGCGCTGCTCGACGCGCACCCCAACGTCCATGTCGAGATTTCCGCCCGGTTACAGGAGCTTGGCCGCCAACCTTACTCCACGCGCCGCTTCTTCCTCGACTATCCGGATCGCATCCTGTTCGGTACCGATGGCAGCCCCGACCGCGAGGCGGACGCATTCTGGCGGCCGCACTGGCGCTTTCTCGAAACGGACGACGAGTATTTCGATCATCCGGCGCAGATGCTTTCGCCGCTTGGCGCGCCATTGCAGGGCCGCTGGAAGATCTACGGCGTCTTCTTGCCGGACGAAGTTCTCGAAAAGGTCTACCGCACCAACGCTTTGCGCTTCGTGACCCCGGGCGCCTGAGCGCGCCGCGTGCCATGATCGGATGAAGGGACCCGTCCGGGTCCCGCCTTGCTTTCGGGGAACCCCCTAATGTCGGACGCCGTCCAGAACGCCTCGGCAGAGGCCACGCCCGCGCCATCCCTATGGCAAGCAGTGCGGGCCTCGCTCAGCGGCCACCGCGAGAGCTATACCGAGCTTCCGCTCGAGCGCGCCATTCTGCTGCTGGCCGTGCCGATGGGACTCGAGCTGATGATGGAGTCAACTTTTGGGTTGGTCGACATCTTCTTCGTCTCGAAGTTAGGGCCGGCGGCGGTGGCCACGGTCGGGCTGACGGGTTCGCTGATCATCCTGGTGTTCGCCTTCGCGATGGGACTGAGCATTGCGGCTACGGCGGTGGTGGCGCGCCGCGTGGGGGAAGGCGACAACGAAGGCGCTTCCGTCGCGGCGGTGCAGGCGATCGGCGTTGGCACGGCCTTCGCGCTGCCGATCAGCGCGATCGGGTGGGCGCTGGCGCCGCACATGCTGGGCTGGATGGGCGGTTCGCCGGATGTGGTGGAGGGCTCGATCTTCACCTCGGTGATGTTCGGCGGCTCCGCGACGATTTTCCTGATCTTCCTGAATAACGCGATCTTTCGCGGTGCGGGCGACGCGGCGATCGCAATGCGTTCGCTGTGGTTCGCCAACCTGCTCAACATGATTTTGGACCCTTGCCTGATTTTCGGCTGGGGACCGTTTCCGGAGCTTGGCTTGGCGGGAGCGGCCGTCGCGACGACGATTGGCCGTGGCGCGGGCGTGGCGTTCCAGTTCTGGGCGCTGGCTTCGGGCGGACGCCGCGTGCAGATCGAGCGCCGCCACATCCGCTGGGAGCCTCAGGTACTCAAGCGGTTGCTGTCGATCGCCTGGACGGGCATGTTGCAGTTCTTCGTCGGCACGGCGAGTTGGCTGGGCATCATGCGCATCGTGGCGCTGTTCGGCGACGTGACCTTGGCCGGCTATACGATCGCCCTGCGACTGATCCATTTCGCCATCCTGCCATCGTGGGGCATGAGCAACGCCGCCTCGACGATGGTGGGGCAGAACCTAGGAGCAGGCAAACCGGATCGCGCCGAGCGCGCGGTCTGGATCTCGGGGCGCTACAACCTCTACGTGTTGGGCACGCTCGCTGTGCTGGTTTCCTCGCGCGGCCGCTGTCGTCGATCTTCACCGACGTGCCCGGGGCGCTCGACGCTTCAGTGACGACGCTACGGATCTCGAGCCTCGCGTACTGCTTCGCGGCCTATTCCATGGTGTTTGCGCAGGCGTTCAACAGCGCGGAGTTTCCACGACTCCAACGAATCAACATCGCAGTCATGTGGTGCTGGCAACTCCGCTGGCCTACCTGCTCTCGCAGAGGCTCGGTTGGGGTCTGCGCGGCGTGCTGATCGGCGTAGCCATCTCAATGGCGACGGCGGCGTTCGTGGGCGGCGTGGTGTTCAGCCGCGGCGGCTGGAAGAACCGCAAGGTTTAGACGCGCCACACCTAGCGTTCCTCCAGCACGTGAAGCTCGCGGCGTCGTTCGGGTCGCCTTGCCGTCATAGTCCGCCACTTGCGGGTACTGGCACAGGGGGCGGGAGAGGACAGCGCTGGCCGGGCTTTCGTCGCGGCAGGCGTCGAAGCGTTTCTGGAGCCGCTGTGCTCAGCCCAGCGGATCAGCGCGTCGAAGTGGCCCGCGGGCGGTGGGCCGTCGCCGCGCCCGCAGTGGGCGACCCCAGGGGCCAGGAAGAAACGCAAGAACCTTGCCGTCTCCTCCGCGCCTCCCATCTCGTCGAGAACACGCGCTTGTAGTAGTCGATCGTTTCCCCCCGGGATAGATGAGTTGGTCGACGAGGCCGTGCCAGAGGACGATCTTGCCGCCATGGTCGCGGAACGCGGACAGATCCGGGTTGTCCGTGCCGATGACGGCGCCGAACTCCTCTTGGGATTGGTCCCAGAATTGCTCATAGCGGTCGTAGTCGATCGTTTTCCAGTCGAAGTTCGGGTCCTGGGTGAGGAAGTAGCGGAACCACTGCTCGGTGATCGGCATCGCCTGGGGCTCGGGCGGATCGCCCGCGACGCGGCTCAGTCCGCTGAAGTCCGCCCCGTAGCCCAACCGTACCGGAACGAGCCGTCCTGGCGGCGCGGACCTTGCCAAATTTTCGTGACGATGGCGGCGTCTTGGGCGTTGAATGCCGAACAGCCAGGGGCTGCGATTCCAACGAGCGACTGGGCGTCGAACTTACAACGGTTCGGGTGCGAGATCACGCCGTCGGTCACCCCGTCCAGGGCGTCGCAGGCGGCGACGCTCGCAGTGCGCGCCTGTTCCAGCTTGCAGGCCTGGGGCGTGTAGCCGGACTGGCGCATCACGAGCGGCCCCCACAACTGCTCCACGTGCAGTTTGGGCCAGTTGATGGCGGGACAGCCCGAGAGGATGCCGTCGTAGTCGGTCGGGTAACGCTGCGCCTCCATCAAGCCTTGGCGTCCGCCGGTGGAGCAGCCATTGAAATAGGCGTACTTGGGCGCGACGCCATAGAAGGCTGCGGTGACCGCTTTGCCGACGCGGGTCATCTCGTGGATGCCCAGGTGGGCGTTGTTGCGGATGGCTTGCCAGTCGAGCCGGCCTTCAGAGTCGAGGCAAAGCTGCCCTTGGAGCCTTCGTGGCCGGTGTCTGTCGACGCTGCCGCAAAGCCTCGGGCCGCAGGCTGGAAGCTGCTGCAGGGCGCGCCGCCAGCAAAGCCTCCGCCGCCTGAACCCTGGAAGCGGCCATTCCAACCCTCGAGCGGCAGGCCAGCAGACCGTGACCCGGTCCTGGGCGGATGGGTGACAGCAGGTCACGCGGCAGGTCGCCGGGACCGGTCCCTCGGCCGCGTGCTCACGCGCGGATTCGATCGTGGTGTTCAGCGAGTTGAAGCTTCGCCAGACCGAAGCAGCTTCGGACCGCCTTCGCGCCAGGGATCGCGGGTTCGAGCCGCTGGCCGCGGACTGCGGCGGCGGCGCGCAGCGCAAGGGCGGCGATCGCGAGTGCGCGCATGGGGTTAGACCAGCTCGGGAAATGTCGAGTAGATGGGCTGTCGGCCTCCGGCGTGCAGCCGAGTCTACGACCATGCCCACCGTCCGGACTAAACGCGGAGTTGCGTGTCGCAGCGCCACTCGCCGGTGTACTCGGGCAGCGAATACAGATCGGCCGAGGACGCTTGCCGGTCGCAACCTCGTATAGGTAGACGTGCTGCTCGCGCTTGGCCTTGTCCGGGTAAGTGTCGTTGAGGATCAGCGGTTGCACGGCGGGTAAGTGCAGTGGCCGTTCTCGGTCATCACGTCAGGCCCGACGGCTTCTACTTTTTCGCTGCGGTCGCGGTAGAGGTAGAACTTGTCGCCGTGCGAAGGATGATACGCCCAGGCGAGCACGTGCTTGAGGTCACCGATTGAAGTGCGACGTCTTGCCGTAGGGATTGAGCACATGGGGTCGCAGCCGTCAGCGCCAACAGTGAACGTACGCGTGCCGAACGAGCGTCCGGACTCGGGCCGAAAGCGCCAGCGGTGCGGGAATATCCAGCCGCGAGCCGTCGGTTGAGACGAGCAGGTGGTTGAAGTAGTGCTTCAGTCCGCTGGTGTCGTTGTGCGGGTTGGGGACGGCGGCGGCTTGGGCAACGGGTAGATCAGCTCGCTCTTGCCGTCACGGGTCCATCTTCCAGATGCCGACGTCGTCCGGCGTCCGGCGCGCATTCGGGTCAGGGATCCCGGCGTAGCCATAGCCGGGCCGCGTGTCGTTGAGCCGCCGGAAATCAGTGGAGATGGCCCACTTGGCGTCCGGGCTCAGGGCGTAGACGGGCAAGGGCAGGGTGCGGCTCTTGCCGCTCTCGATGTCGACCACGCGGCTGACGTATTGGCGTCCTCGCGGTCGTTCCGGATGACTGGCCTCGAGGAGCCGGGCAGCCATTGGCATGCAGCCTGTTGCAGCACCACGCCGACGAGGTCCCGAGCTCCCTCCAGCGGTCGCCGTCTGCGGTGTCGATCACGCCGATGCGGATGACGTCGTCCAGGCGTGGCGAGCGATGCTCGAAATCGACCTCCATGCCAAGCACGTAGCGGCTGGTGGCGTCGAACTGCCATTTGTCATGTGTAGCCGAACCAGAAAGTGGAATTTGGGGCCTTTGGTGATCGCTCGAATCGGCGCGGCGGCTCGGGCGCAGGGGACGGTTAGAGCGGCGGCGAGGCACCGGCGAGGAACGAGCGGCGGGAAGAAAGCGCATGAGCGGGGTCCGCGACTATTCTAGTGAAGACCGATGCCCGACGCCGAGTTGCACGTCCATCTGCGCGGAGCCATGCCGCCGGCCTACTTCGCCAAGCTCCTGGAGAAACGAACGGTCGCCGAGGCCCTGCGGGATGCGCCAGAGCGGCATCTGGAGTTCTTCCGACGCGCAATGCGAACATTCGGGCCTTTCTCGAATCATCGCAGCCGCCGGAGGCGTTGTTTCGGTTCGAAGGCTTCGAGGGTTTCTCTCGTCCTATCTGTTCAGCGGCTACTTCATCCGCGACATCGATGACCTGCGCGGACTGATTACGGCGGTACGGCAGAAGCTCGTGGGCGACGGCATCGCCTACGCCGAAGTGACAGTCTCGATCCCCGAGTATTTGATGCACGGGATCGCGCTCGAAGCCATCACGGAGGCATTGAGCGAGCAGTCTGGGGACGAGACGCCCCGCCCTGCGCTGGATCGTCGATTTCGTGCGCAACCTGGGCGCAGAGGCTGCCGAGGACTTGCTGGAAAAGCTGCTCGCGCATCCGCCCAAGGGCTGGGTCGGTATCACGCTGGGCGGATCGGAGCACCTGTTCCCGCCGGCGCCGTTTGAGCGGCTGTATGCGCGCGCCCGTGCGGCGGGCTGAAACAGGCGTTTCATGCGGGCGAGGCCGCGGCGGAAAGCGTTTGGACGCGCTGCGGGTTTTGCGGAGCGGACCGCATCGGTCACGGCGTGCGTGCAATCGAGGATCCGGCGCTCGTGCGCGAGCTAGCCGAGCAGCGGAATTCCGCTCGAGGTGTGTTTGAGCGGCAACGTGCGGACGGGCGTTTACCCTTCATTCGAGGCGCATCCGCTCGCACGGCTGGTTGAGGCCGGCGTCGCGGTGACGCTCAACACGGACGACCCGACGTTCTTCGCTACGACGCTCGCCAAGGAGTTTGAACGCGCCGGACAGCTCGGACTATCGCCGGAGCGACTCGACGGGATTGCCGCAAATGCACGCCGGTTTGCCTTCGACGCGGACTAGGCGTTAATTCGGACGTTGGGGTCCGGTTCCGGCCGTCGGGGCGGCGCCGGGCGCGAGGCTGATCTCTCCGAATGCCTGCTCGTATTGCGCGAGATTCTCGCCGAGAGCTTACGATGCAGAGCCTTAGCTTGCTGCGGGCTCAAATAGATGCCGCGAAAGGCCTCGATTTCAACCTCTTCCTGCGTTTGCTTGCCCAGTCGTCCGAACTGCAGGAAGAAATCCCACAAGCTGACGCGAACTTGCACGCTGTTCGAATACTCTTCGCTGTAGCCTTCCTGCGGCGTAATCGTGACCCTGGGCTGCTGCATCTCTCCATGCTCCGGGATTGGAGAGAAGCGTCAAGGACAAAAAACCAACCGTTGGGCGGCTCGAATGGCATTACTATAAGGTGTTCCCCCCAAGCACGTACGCCTATTCTGGCGTAATTTTGGAAATTGTCGCAGGACTGGAAAGGCCAAAACTGAATGGAGCGCAACATGGATTGGGCGCCGTATTTCGGGCCAATGCCTGGGATTCGCGGCCGTGCTTGCCGCGGGAGACTATGCGCCAGCCGGGTGAGCTGCCGCTAATGGCGCTACGTGTTCTGGTCCCTCTGGCGATTTTTCTCTATTTTCTGCGCTTAGGGCGCTATCAGGCTTCGCGACTTTCATCCCGGCGCTGGGGCTCTTGCGGATGTCACCTTCGGCCTGGGTGTGACGGCGCTTTGGGTTGCGCCCTACTTTGCGTTTCCCGAGCTGCGGCCGCATGCGCGGGAAGCGTTCGATGCGGAGGCGATGGGCGCGAATAATCGTCTATTGACGCTCGGATTGCAGTTCGCCGGCTTCGTTTTTGTGAGCGCCGTTCATCGAAGAGCTGCTGGTGCGCAGCTTCCTGATGCGGGCGGCTGACACCTTCGACACCGACCGTGATTTTCGCGACCTGCCGATCGGACAATTCGCTTGGCGGAGCTTCCTCGTGACAGTCGCGTGGTTCACGTTTACACGCCGAATGGGAATGGCTCGTGGCGTTCTTGGCTGGCATCGCCTACAACCTCTGGATCTACAAGCGCAAACACATCGGCTCGCTGATCCTCGCGCATGCAGTGACGAATGCCGCCTTGTTCGCCCTGGTGATTTGGGGTTCAGGGAAGATCTCCGATGCCGCCAGCGTAGCCAAGCCGGACCTTTGGTTTTTCTTATAATCCGAGAAGCGCGCAGGATTTTCGCGGAGCATGCGGCCGACTTCCGCGGGACTGAAGCCCGCCGCACCAAGCTTCGCAACGAAATCGCGCAAGTATCGGTGTGGACGGATTCCAGCGGCTGGCCGAGTCGCTCGAAATGGCGACATTTTCCGGACCAACCGCACGAATTGCCTTCAGGTAGTCTTCCATCGGGACAGATCCGCCCGGCCACTCCGCGTTGGGCGGGAGCGTCGCGCTTGGTACGAGGTATTCGAGCAGCGCGCCCATCGCCGCCGCGCTCTTTTGGGCTCCACGCTCATACCGACGGGGTCCGGCAATGGGTGGGTGCGAAATTCTCGCGATGCCACGGGATTTAGCGGCTTCAATCAGCAGCAGAGACTCCTCAGGGCTCGAATGGCCGGTGGCCAGCGAGAGACCATGTTCGGCAACGGCGTCGAGGACCGCGAGGTCAGGCAGCGGCTGCCATTCTTGGCGATCGGCGTGCTCGGGATTTGGTTTGAAGACGCGGTGGTAGTGCTCGGAGTCGAAGGTCGGCATCCAAACGACCTTGCCGCGGCCGCCGGCGACCTTGGCCATGCATCGACCGCGCGCGGGTTCATGCCTCCGACGCTGCGGTTGAGCGCGATTCCACCGAAGGCTTCGACTTCGAGGACGATCTGCGAGACGAGATACGCCATCGACGCAGTCTCGTAGTAGTGATTCTTGTAAAGCAGCGCCCGCACATGCCATTGCAGCGCGCGCCAGCCGCGCGACTTCGAAGGCGTCGATCGAGCGCGGGCCGGCGTCCGGTGCGCAATGGACGTACGGAATCAATCGCGCCCTCGAGCTGCGCAAGCAGCAGGCGCCGTAGCGAAGACGCCGGCGGCCAAGAGGCTCCGGCGAGACTCTTAAACGACGACATTCTGTGGTCTCCCGGCGAGGAGCTTGCTTCCACGTTGTCGATCGTCACGTCGAGCACGCGCTCGATCGCCTCGGAGCGTGCCCCCAAGCTACATGCGGGCTGACGACGATTTTGGGATGCTCGAGCACGGGATCGTCCGTTGCGGAGAACCGGCTCGGCGGGAAAGACGTCGAGCGCAGCGGCGGCGGTCCACGCCCCCGCATCCAACGCTTCGATCAAGTCCGTGTGCACGATCAGCGCTCCCCGAGCGATGTTGACCAGCACAGCGTTCGGCTTCATGTTGCGCAGATGACGTGCGGAACCGAACCGCCCAATCGTAGCAGGCGTAGCGGGGGCGGCCAAGATAAGAGTCGCTGCGTGCGAGCAGCTCGTCGAAGTCGACCGCCGGCACAGGCCGAGGCTTGCCCGGATCCTGCACCGTCGCAGTGGCGATCCATCCCGAAGAGCGTCCGATCTCAGCTAGGCGTTCTCGATTCGCCCGCAGCCGAACAGCCCGAGCGTGGAGCCTTTGAGGCCCAGGGTGAAGTAGGCCAGGCGCATTGGGTCGAAGCTGGCCCGAGCGCAACAGCGGACGCCTCTTCACCGAGCGTTTCGCGGCGGCTAGCAGGAGTGCGAAGGCGTGCTCGGGCGACGGCGTCGGTCGAGAAAGGCGGGGACGTTGCAGACCGTGACGCCGCGCGCGCGCGCAGGTCTCCAGGTTGAACGCATCCACGCCTGTAGCTTTGCACCGCGATCAGGCGGCAGCCCTCGATGTGCGGCGCGATGTTCAGTCCCACCCGCGGCGTGATGACGGGGATTTCACCGGCCCGTACCAGCTCCGCGACGCGCGGGTCGCCGACCGAGACGTCCCAGTAATGTAGGTCGCCTAGAGCGGCGAGGCGCTGCTTTTGCTGGCTCATGGGTACGGCGGAGAGGGCGTGGATTCGGGGGCGATTCACTGTCGACTCACCACACGCGGCACATGTTCGCGGGAGCCATCGGCTGGCCGACCTTGCATCTGAACGCCTTGCGGAACTCCGGCATGTTGGAAACCACGCCGTTGACGCCCAGGTCCCCGGGCGAATGCGGGTCGGTTTGGGCGCGCAGGCGGGCGGCCTCGTCGGTAATGTTCTGGCACCAAACTTGACTCCAGCCCAGGAACAGCCGTTGTTCGGGCGTAAAACCGTCGATTTTACGGACGCGTTTGTTCTTCAGCGTGTCTTCGAGCGCCATCAGAGCGACGCGCAGGCCCCCGTTGTCGGCGGTGTTCTCGCCGAGGTGAGCTTCCCGTTGAGGTGAACGCCTTCGACGGGGCTATAGCCTTCGTATTGCTTTTCGATGCAGGA
This sequence comes from Bryobacterales bacterium, assembly GCA_041394905.1. Taxonomy (GTDB): domain Bacteria; phylum Acidobacteriota; class Terriglobia; order Bryobacterales; family UBA6623; genus RI-231. The sequence goes on from JAWKHJ010000010.1 coordinate 94,592, forward strand.
GGCGCGCTGCTCGAACGCTGGCGTCGGCCTCCAGTCCACCAGTCGCGCAGCGCGCCGTCGTAGGCTCAGTGGCGGCCGGAGTCGTCGAATCCGTGGGTGAGCTCATGCCCGATCACAGCGCCGATCGCGCCGAGTTGACAGCGTCGTCGAGCTTGTTGTCGAAAAAGGGCGGCTGAAGGATGCCGGCGGGAAAATTGATGTTGTTCTGCAGCAGGTGGTAGTAGGCATTCACCGTCGGCGGCGACATGGCCCACTCGTCTTTGTCCGAGCCTTGCCGATCTTGCTCAAGTCATACGAGAGCGCGAAGGCGTTCGAGCGGATCAGTACCGAGCGCGTCCCCCTGGCTCGATGTCGAGCGCGGAATGATCGCGCCATTTCTCGGGATGGCCGATCTTGTTGCGGATGCTGTCCAGCTTACGCAGGGCCTTCTTCTTGGTGTCGTCGGTCATCCAATCAGGCTTTCTGATGTCTGCTCCAGGCGCAGTCTCGACAGCGGCGTGCACTAACTGTTCCATGCGCTGCTTGGCCTCGGGAGGGAAGTGCTTTTCAACGTATTTCTTTCCGAGCGCTTCGCCTAAGTCGGCGTCGGCGTAACGCACGCAGCGCTTCCAGCTGAGCTCAGCTCCTGTGCGCCGGTCAGGTTTTGCCATAGAACGAGAAATTCTCATCGACGAAGGCATTCGGCAGCAGCGGCGATGCGGCGCAGATGACGTGCCATTTCCAGGTACGCCTTCCAGTCTTCGAGCGGCTGCCCCAGGCCAGCGCGAGGTTGAGTCCGCGGAAAAAGTCAGGCGTCGAGACGTTGGGGATTCGAACTGCGGCGTGTGGAGGCTGCGAAATAGGCGTCCCAAATAGGGCAAGCATCAGGTCGTCCAGTTGCTCGCGCGTGGTCGGGTGGACGACGTTGTTGGGGTTGCGGCGGGAGACGCGGTCCATCAGGCTTGGGCAAGCATGGTCTCGGGCGCATCACCGTGTCGGCGTTCTTAGACGCGACTTCGGCCGAATAACCCGCGAGCGTGAACATGCGTTGGACGTGTTCCAAGTACTGTGCGCGGATTTTGGTGAGAAGCGCTCGTCGTCCTTGAGGTAGTAGTCGCGGTCGGGCGGCGAGACCGCCTTGGTCAAGGTCGGCGAGCATCTTCGACGTGTCGGCCAGGTCTTCCATGGAGCCGAAGTGGAAGAACGCGCCTACGCCCGCGCTGTGCAGCTTGGCGGTGAAGTACCGCGAGATCTTTTTCGCAGAGAGCGAGCGTACTGGCGCAGGTGCGCTGAGCGGCGAGAGGCCGCGGCTGGCGATGTCGCTTTCGTCCGGCCAGGCGCTGTAATGTCCGAGCTTGCGCTCGAGCGGATCGGGGTTCGACTTCTTCGCGGCGTCTTCGAGAATCTCATGTAGCGCGGCGAGTTACGCTCGCCGCAGATCGTCAAAAGCAGCCCCAACGCGACTGGTCTGAAGGGATGGGGTTGTGATCGATCCAACCGCCGCAGGAAAAGCGGTAGAAGTTGTCGCACGGCGAGACGAACGGTCGAGATTTGCGGGATCGAAGCCCGGAATGGCCCCTTGCTGGGCTGAGGCCGAGGCTCCGAGCAGGAGTGCGGCGACGGTTGCAAGTACTTGCAGTTTCAAAGCAATAGCCTCTGGTGCGGATGCGGTTAGGGCAGTTTGAGCGCGACGGAGCGCTTCCTGTTAAATTGTCATCATGACACTGGATCGCCGCGAGTTCATGCTGACCACCGGCGCAGGAGCGCTTGTGGGATGCTCCTCCGGTGGCGAAGCGCCGAGTCCTGAGAAGGCTGCCGAACAGGCCCCGACCTTCTCCAAACCGCTGGGCGCACAGCTCTATACGCTGCGTTTCGTGCTGCCGGACAACACCGAGAAAATCCTAAAAGATCTGGCCGCGATCGGCTACACCGAGGTTGAAGTTCTGCAGAACGACTACCCCGGGCAGGCCGAGTTGATCCGGCAGGCAGGCTTGAAAGCCGTCTCGATGCACCTCTACGCCGGTCTGGTGACCGGCATGATGGGCGACGCAGATCCGCCGCAGAAGACGGTCGAAGCAGCAGCGGAGTTTGCCAAGAGCGAAGGGCTGTCCTACGTAGTGATGCCCTATCTGCCGCAAGACCAGCGCGGCTCGACGCTCGACCATTACAAAGCTTTCGCCGCCAAACTGAACAAGGCCGGCGAGGCCGCGAAGGCCGCAGGAGTGGGCTTCGCCTACCACAACCACGCCTTCGAGTTTGAGCCCATGGAGGGCTCGACGCCATTCGCGACGCTTCTGGCCGAGACCGACCCGTTGTTGGTGCAGCTCGAGCTCGACGTGTTCTGGGTCTCGGTCGCCGGCAACGATCCGGTCGCCATGTTGGCTCAGCAAAGCGGTCGCGTTCCCCTGGTCCACCTGAAGGACAAGGCGCCGGAGACGCCGCAACAGTACAAGGAAGGCGTGGACAAAGCCGCCTTTCGCGAAGTCGGCAACGGTTCGCTCGATTTCACAGCCATCCTCAAGGCGTGTGAACAAGCCGGAGTGCAACACTATTTCGTCGAGCAGGATCAGACTTCAGGAGATCCGCTTGCGAGCCTGCGGCAGAGCTACGAGCACATCCGCGGCCTGGAAGTTTGATCGCGCCCGGGCATAACAGAGACAAGGGAGAAAACTACGAATGCGCATCTTCACTACGCAGCTTCGGTCAGGATTGGCCGTCGTTTTGGCCGGCCTCATGGCCGCCGTCGCGCCGGTTGATCTACGAGCGGCCGAGCACGTCGTGCCGTCGGAAACCCTGACCCAGCGACTGGAAGCCGGCGCGGCCCAGCGTGCGGCGGACGAAGAGGCGCTGCGCGGGCTCTTCAGCAGCGAGTCGGCGCGCAAGACGCTGGCTGCCAGTGGCGTCGACGCCGACGAAGCGGTCAATGGCGTTGCTGCGTTGAGCAACGACGATCTTTCGAAGCTGGCTGAGCGCGCTCGCGCGTACCAAGCCGATGTCGCCGCGGGTGCGCTCAACAATCAACAGATCACTTATATCCTGATCGCACTGGCGACGGCGGTGATCATCCTGGTCATCGTCGCGGCGGACTAACCCGATGCGGACCGCCGCGAGTCTGGCGGTCTTGACGGCGGTCAGTTTGTTCGCCGGGGGCGGCGGAGTTTGGATTGACGTTCCGTTCGTCGAGCAGACGCGGAATGCCTGTGGGGCGGCGAATGCCGCAATGCTGTTGCGCTATTGGTCTGGCCAAGGCGCGCGGCTCGAGCGGGCGGACGCCTCTCTGGAAGACTTGCACGCCGAGCTTTATTCGGCGGAGGAGCGCGGAGCCTTGGGCTCCGCGCTTGCTGCTTTGCTCGAGGCGGCAGGCCTGCGGACGTTCACCTTCGAAGGCCGCTTCGAAGACCTCTCCCAACATCTCGCGAAGGGGCGGCCGTTGGTCGTCTGCATCAAGCCGCGCGGCCAATCGCGCTTGCACTACGCATTGGCGGTCGGGCTCGACCCGGCCGAGGATGTGGTGCTGCTCAACGATCCGGCGCGGCGCAAGCTCGCCAAGATGGATCGCGCAGAGTTCCTGGCCAGTTGGGCCGGTGCGGGGAATTGGATGCTGCTTGCGACGCCGCTGGCAACGCGTTGAGCTGTGCGATCCGAGCCCTGGCGCTGTTGGCAGCCCCGGGGTTGCTGCTCGCCCAATCGCCTGACGAGCTGTTCGAACGCGGGATGGAGCAGGCGCGTCAGGGCCGCTACTCCGAAGCCAGGCAGAGCTTTGCCGACGGCCGTCGAGCTGCTTCTGACCAGACGCGATTTTGGGTGGAGGGGGCCGGCGTAGCCTACCGCCTGGAGCGCATGGGGGAAGCGCAGCACCTGCTGCGACGCGCCCTCCGCCGCGAGCCCGGCGACGAGTACGCTCGGAAGTTTCTAGGAACGCTCTACCTGCTCGACGGCAACGTCGAGGCCACGCTCGCGATCTGGCAGCCGCTCGGCAAACCACGGATCGCACAAGTCGAGACGCCTGCGGGTTTGCGCACGGACCGGGTGCTGTTGGACCGCGCGATTGCCTTCGCCCCGGCCGAACAATTGAGCCTGGAACAATGGCGCACGACCGAGCGGCGACTGGATCATCTCGACGTCTTCTCCCCGCCGCGGCTGGACTTGGCCGCCGAGGGCGGCGCTTTCACGGCGCGCTTGCGCATGGCCGAGCGCAACGGTTTCGGACCCGGGCGCTGGGCGGCCTTGCTGCAAGCTGCGCGCGCGCTGCCTTATCAGGCGATACGGCTCGACTATGCGAACATCGGCGGCCGCGCTGCGAACGTGCGGTCGCTACTGCGCTGGGACCCGCACAAGAGCCGGGCTTGGGCGGAGTACGCCAAACCTTTACGGGGCGAGCCGAGCTTGCGCGGGCGCCTGTTCGTAGATGCCCGCGACGAAGACTGGCGCCTGCTCTATGGCTCGCCCCGAAGCCTTCGCATGCGTAGCGCGCGAGCCGGCGTGGGCTTTTCGGCGACAGTCGGTGGACGGCTGAGCTGGGGCGGCGAGTTGGCTTGGACCTACCGTGACTTTGACCAAAGCCAAGTGGACGCGCGTCTGCTCAGCGGTCCCGGCGTGCGCGCGGACGTGTTCGCAGACTGGGCCCTCTGGCGCGCTCCCGCGCGCAGGATCCGCGTCGATGCTCGCAGCCGCGCGCGCTTGGGCCGGGTGTGGGATAGCGCCTCCGGCCGCTACGCCCGCTTCGAACAGCACGTTGACCTCGAATGGATTCCGGTTCGCAAAGGCGACACCTGGCGCGTGGAGGCCGAACTGGCGGCGGGCGCCACGAAGGGGGCGGCTCCTTTTGATGAGCTGTTCATCTTGGGCGTGGAGCGCGACAACGATCTATGGCTGCGCGGCATTCCGGGCGCCCGCGACGGTCGTAAAGGCGCGGCGCCGCTTGGCGACCGCTTCTGGCTGCTGAATCTCGGATTCGACCGCCGGCTGTTCCGCTACGGCTTCTTGGAAACACGCCTGGGACCATTCTTCGACACTGGGCGCATCACAGACAGCCGCGGCCCGCTCGGGGCGCCGAAAACCTTGATGACCGCGGGCCTCGCCCTGCGTCTGCGCGTGCTCGGCGTCGCCGGGGTTACGCTATTTTTCGGTCGCGACCTGCGCCAAGGCGGTACGCACTGGTATTCCTACACCGAGCCTCGCCGTTGACGCGTGTTATCCTCAGTGTTTCCAGGGTTTAAGCCATGGTTCCTCGTTTTGCAGACCCACTCGTAGCCGCCATTGCCGACAAGGTGCTGGCGGGCGAGAGGCTGAGTTTCGACGACGGCGTGGCACTCTATCGTTCCTCGGACCTGCTCGGCGTCGGCTACCTCGCGAACCACGTTCGTGAGAAGCTCAACGGCAACGTTACCTGGTTCAACGTCAATCGCCACATCAACCCGACGAACGTCTGCGTAGCCGCTTGCAAGCTCTGTGCCTTTGGGCGGCAAAAGCGCCATCCGGCGGCGTATTCGATGTCGCTCGACGAGGTCTGGGAGCGCGCGGGGCAAGGGTATTCCGAGGCTGTCTCGGAGTTCCACATCGTCGGCGGCCTGCACCCCGAGCTCGACCTGCAGTGGTTCTGCGACATGATCTCGGGTCTGAAGGAGCGCTTCCCGCAGGTGCACCTCAAGGCGTTCACGATGGTCGAGGTCGCGTATCTGGCGCGTCGCGAAAAGATCTCGAACGAAGAGTGCCTTATTCGCCTCAAGGACGCGGGAGTGGATTCACTGCCCGGCGGCGGGGCGGAAGTCTTCATTGAGCGGGTGCGACGCATCATCTGCGACCACAAGATGACCGGCGACGAGTGGCTCGAGACCGCGCGGTTGGCCCACAAGGTCGGCCTGCGCTCGAACGCCACGATGCTCTACGGCCATATCGAGTCGGACGAAGACCGCGTCGACCACCTGCTCAAGCTGCGCGCCATTCAGGACGAGACGGGCGGCTTCCAAACCTTCATTCCGCTGGCCTTCCATCCGGAAAACACGCCGATGCAGCACCTGCCCGCGACCTCCGGCTTCCAGGACATCAAGAACATCGCTGTCGCGCGTCTGCTGCTCGACAACTTCCCGCACGTCAAAGCCTACTGGGTGATGATGACGCCGAAGATCGCGCAAGTCGCCCAACGCTTCGGCGCCGACGACCTCGATGGCACCGTCGTCGAAGAGAAGATCTACCACGACGCCGGCTCGACCGTCTCGCAATCGCTCGCCCGCGAGCAGTTGCTGCGCCTCATCCGCGAGGCCGGCCGCGAGCCCAAGGAGCGCGACACGCTCTACCGGCCGGTCGTGCGCGACGAAGCGACGTTCACCGTCATGGTCTGAGCTTTTCCGCTTGCACGGGGATATAATAGGGCTTCAGGCGGGAAACGTGTTTTCCAATTTGTCCATCTTCGGCCTCCGAAAACCGCGTACGGTGAGTCGCGGGTGCGCGGCCGGTTCGCTTTTCCCGGCCTGACTTCCTCGACTCTCCGGCTCGTCCGGCCGAACCGTTCCCCTTATCTAGTCGTTCGTTCGATGGCGAGCTCGCGCAACCCGCCCGCGAGAAAAGGCGCTCGTCAACTCTGGTAATCTTTGGAGCGAAATCATGTCAGCACCTGCATACAAACTTCCCGACGAGCACGAGGAGATCGTGGCGCTCGAGCAGCGCCACGTCATGCAGAACTACGGCCGCTACAACCTCTCGATCGAGCGCGGCAAGGGCGTCTACGTCTATGACGTCGAGCGCAAGCGCTACCTGGATTTCATCACCGGCATCGGCGTGAATGCGCTGGGACATGGTCATCCGAGGTTGCTCAAGGCGTTGCGCGACCAGATCGGCCAGCTCATCCATTGCTCGAACCTCTACTACCACCGCTTCCACGGGCCCCTGGCGGCACGGTTGGCCGAGATGAGTGAGATGGAGCGGGTGTTTTTCTGTAACTCCGGGGCGGAGGCGGTCGAGGGCGCGTTCAAGATCGCCAAGGGCTACGGCCGCAAGAAGAGCCCGGACAAGTATGAGGTCGTTTGCTTCAACGGCTCGTTCGCCGGGCGCACGCTCGGCGCAGTCTCGCTCACGGGGCAACCGAAGTACCGCGAGCCGTTCGAGCCGCTGATTCCGGGCGTCAAATTCATCCCGGTCAACGACGAAGCCGCGCTCGAGGCCGCCGTCAGTGACAAGACTTGTGCGATTTTCTTTGAGCCGATTCTGGGCGAGGGCGGCATCGTCGAGGTCAGCCGTTCGTTCGCCGTCAAGGCTGAGCAGTTGGCGCAGAAGCACGATGCTCTGCTGATTGCCGACGAGATCCAGTGCGGGTTGGGCCGCTCCGGCGCCTATTTCGCCTTCCAGCTCTGGAATCGGCCAACCGAAGACGACCCGAATCCGACCGCGATTCGGCCGGACGTGGTCACTCTGGCCAAGCCGCTCGCCGGGGGCCTGCCCATGGTGCAGCCGGTCTCACCAGCGGGAAGGCCTCCAGGGTGCTCTCGGCCGGCATGCCACAACTCGACCTTTGGCGGCGGCGCGCTCGCCTGTCGCGCGGCGCTCGAGTTTTTGGATGTGATGGACGAGCTGTTGCCCATGATCAAGGAGCATGGCGTTTACTTCTGGCGCAGCCGGCTCGAAGGCTCGCCATGAAGTACGACTTCGTCGTGGGCCCGCGCGGCAGGGGCCTGATGCTCGGCCTCGAGCTATCGATCCCCGGCAAATGAGTGGTTCCCGCCGCGCAGGAGAGGGGCTGCTGATCAACTGCACCGCGGACAAGATCTTGCGGTTCCTGCCGCCCTACACCATTGAGCAGCCACATCGACCAAGCCTTTGAAGCGCTCGACAAGGTCTTCAAGGCCGGCCCGCCTGCGTCATAGCGCGCGGCGGATTGCGGAAGCAACTCACTCGGACGGGGTTTGCGTAGACGCGAACCCCGTTTTCGATGAACCTACAGGCGTCGGCGACGGTTTCGACGGATGTAGTAGCATCAGGGTGCGTTCCTGACGCTCGCCGCCTCCCCGTTCGGAAAGTCATTGAAGACACCCGGCTTGCGTGGCCGCGCCAGGTACTACAACAGGGCTGCCTTGTAGTCAATTCTGTAAAGCACCCCAATATGCTTAGATTTTTTGTTGACCGACCCCCAAGATCGAGTACACTAGGTGACGTTGCGCTCGTAAGCAAATGCCCTTTGACAGGGCGAGAGACGGGGGCGAGCCGCAGCCTAAACGCCGGGTGAGACCTGCGGTAGAAGGCAGCCGGCAGAACGTTTTTCAGGCGGACACAAATATCTTGTGGAGATTCGGACAAACATGGGCGAGATTCAGGTGGATTTGACGACACGCGAAGCAGAGCTCGAGCGAGGCCGTAGGCGCGGCCTGCCATTTCCGCGCTATTTCACGCGCGACCTCGGACCCGGGAAGACGCCCTTTGACCAGCTCGAATGGGAAAAGCGGACGGCTTCGATCACCGACGCTGCCGAAGGCGTAACGGTCTTCGAAACAGCACGACATCGAGAAGCGGCCCGCACTTGGTCCCAAACAGCGACCAACATCGTCGCGACAAATACTTCCACGGCCGCCTTGGCACGCCGGAGCGCGAGACGAGCCTGAAGCAGCTCGTTGGCCGCGTCTGCAACACAATCGCCGCCTGGGGTGAGCGCGGCGGCTACTTTGCGGACAAGTCTGACGCAGAAAACTTCCGCCTCGAGCTGACGCATCTGATGATCAACCAAATGGCGAGCTTCAATTCGCCGGTCTGGTTCAACGTGGGCGTTGAGGAGACGCGCGGCTACGGCTGGACTGGGACGAGGAGAAGGGCAAGATCACCGCGATCACCCCGACCGCCGCACGCCGCAATTGCTCGGCCTGCTTCATCAACTCGGTCGACGACACGCTCGAGTCGATCATGAATCTGGCCAAGACCGAGGGCATGCTCTTCAAGTGGGGCTCGGGCGCGGGCTCGAACCTCTCGAGATCCGCGAAGACGACGCTTCGCTCGCCGGCGGCGGCCGCGCTTCTGGCCCGGTCTCGTTCATGAAGGGCTTTGACGCCTTTGCCGGCGTCATCAAGTCCGGCGGCAAGACGCGCCGCGCCGCCAAGATGGTCATCCTCAACGCCGAACACCCGGACATCGAGGACTTCATCTGGTGCAAGGCGAAGGAAGAGCGCAAAGCCTGGACGTTGATCGAAGCCGGCTACGATCCGGCGCTCGACGGCGACGCCTACGGCAGCATCTCGTTCCAGAACGCAAACCACTCAGTGCGCGCGACCGATGAGTTCATGCGCGCCGCCGCCGACGACTCCGATTGGTGGACGCGCTCGGTGCTCACCAAACAGCCCAAGGACCGCAAGAAGGCGCGCCAGATGCTGAAAGCCATCTCCGAGGCCACGCACCAGTGCGGCGACCCGGGGATGCAGTTCGACACCACGATCAATCGCTGGCACACCTGCAAGAACACCGACCGCATCAACGCGTCGAACCCTTGCTCGGAGTACATGTTCCTCGACGATTCGGCCTGCAACCTCTCGTCGCTGAACCTGATGAAGTTCCGCAACCGCGACGGCTCGTTCAACGTGGAGGCCTTCCGCCACGCCGTTGACACGCTGATCGTCGCGCAAGAGATCATCGTCGGCGCGGCCAGCTACCCGACCGACAAGATCGCGCAGAACTCCTACGACTATCGCCCGCTCGGCCTCGGTTTCGCCAACCTGGGCGCGCTGTTGATGTCGATGGGCGTGGCCTACGACTCGGACAAGGGCCGCGACCTGGCCGGCGCCATCTCTGCCGTGATGTGCGGACAGGCGTACCTGACCAGCGCGCGGATCTCGGCGGACGCCACGGGTCCTTTCAACGGGTATGAGAAGAATCGGGAGCCGTTCCTCGGCGTGATGCGCATGCACCTCGACGCCGCCCGCAAGCTTGGCCGCAAGTATGACGACCCTGCTTTGCGCGACGCAGCCGAGCAGGTGTGGGAAGAAGCGGTGCATGCGGGCGAGCAGCACGGCTACCGCAATGCGCAAGCGACCGTCATCGCGCCCACCGGCACGATCGGCTTCATGATGGACTGCGACACGACCGGCATCGAGCCCGAGCTGGCCTTGGTCAAGTACAAGAAGCTCGTCGGCGGCGGCGTGATCAAGATCGTCAACAACACCGTCCCCGAGGCGCTGTTGCAGCTCGGCTATAAGCCCGAACAGGTCTCTGAAATCGTCAACTACATCGACTCGACCGGGACGATCGAAGGCGCGCCGCACCTCAAGAACGACCACATGCCGGTGTTCGACTGCAGCTTCAAGGCGCAGAACGGCACGCGCTCGATCCACTACCGCGGACACATCCGCATGATGGCTGCGGTGCAGCCGTTCGTCTCGGGCGCAATCTCGAAGACGATCAACATGCCGGAAGAGTGCACGGTCGAGGACATTGCCGAGGCTTACCTCGAGTCCTGGCGCCTGGGTCTGAAAGCTGTCGCGATCTACCGCGACGGCTCGAAGAAAGCGCAGCCGCTGAGCACGGGCAAAGAAGCGAAGAAGGCCGAGGAGAAGATCGTCTACAAGCCGATGCGCCGCCGTCTGCCCGACGAGCGCATGTCGCTGACCCACAAGTTCTCGGTCGGCGGCCACGAGGGCTACGTCACGGTCGGCCTCTACGAAGACGGCCAGCCGGGCGAGGTCTTCATCAAGATGTCGAAGGAAGGCTCGACGATTTCGGGCTTGATGGACTCCTTCGCGACGGCCATCTCGCTGGCCCTGCAATACGGCGTGCCGTTGAAGGACCTGTGCGAGAAGTTCCAGCACGTGCGCTACGAGCCTTCGGGCTGGACGAACAACAAGGACATCCCGTACGCGAAGTCCTTGACCGATTACATCTTCCGCTGGCTGGGCGGGCGCTTCATCTCGGAAGAGTTCAAGCACACCGAAGCCGGCGAGACGCCCAACATGCGTCCCACGGAGCCGGATCCGCAGAAGGATTTGCCGTTCGTGCCGACGTCAGCCGACGCGCCGGTTTGCGCCGAGTGTGGCTCGCTGATGGTGGTCAACGGCTCCTGCTACAAGTGCGAGAACTGCGGTTCGACCTCGGGCTGCAGCTAGGGATTCGAAACAAGTTCTCGTCCGCCGGCTTGGCGGGCGACCCGGTGTTCGCCTCGGCGAATGTTCCCTCCTTCCGGGTCGGTTTGAGGCAACTCGAACCGACCCATTTTTTGTGGTTCGGAGGCCAGGAATGTCGAATGAACAGCTTGGAACTACCCGGCCACTGCCCCCGCGCTTATACAAGTACCAGTCGCTGAGCCCCGAGGTGCTTCTGGGACTCCTTGATCGGTCACTGTGGTTCAGCGCGCCCCTCGATTTCAATGATCCGTTCGACTGCCGGTATCGCGTCGTGGCCGAAGGGCCAAGCCGGTCGCAGATGACATTGGAGCGCGCCAAACTGAAGGCGGACGAGCTGCTGGAGTTTCCCAAAACGAGATCGGTTGCCTGCTTTTCGGAGACCCCGGACAATCTTCTCCTTTGGAGCCACTATGCGGCGTCCCACACTGGAGTTTGCCTCGAATTCGACACGAAAAGTGCACCTTTCAAAGACGCGCAGCCAGTCTCGTACACTGATTCATTCCCAACTGTCGACTACCCGTCGCTGGAAGCCCAAACCGATGATCAGTTGTGCGATAGCCTAGTTCTCCAAAAGGCGGAGAGTTGGTCCTATGAGCTTGAGTGGAGAATCGTTCGCCGTGAGGCTGCTCACTCCGAGGAGTATCTCCCTCGTGCGCTAACTGGTGTCTACTTCGGTCTTGCCCAGCCATACCGCAAGCGCCTTTCAATTGCTCAGTTAGCTATGACGCGCTCAAGCCCCGAGCTCTATGAGATGAAGCACGATGGCTCTGGATTTGGCATCGTCCGCGAGCACGTAGATCTGGACGGGATTAAGCAGATGGCTGAGGAGCTAGAACCCAGAAATACCTGCTGAAGAGTAGATACTAAGGACGCCAAAGCACCCGCGCGCTCAGTGGCACTCGAGCCAAATCTCGACCTTCGAGAAATCCCGCGCTTCGAGATCTTGCGGCTGAATCCAGAAATAGCAGGCTCCGGCATCGCCCCAGACCCAGAGCATCGCGTCGTCGGTCGCGATCTGGAACAGCAGGAGCAACTTTGGTGGGCCATAGGTTTTTCTACACACAAGCCCGTGAATCTAACTGAGATCGGGGCGCAGGCCAGCGCAGTCGCGTCGGCTCCGCGCTTGCGTCCATGCTCTCGGGCAGTCTCCAGACCGCGCTGCCCTCGCGGTCGGTGAAGTAGAGGCTGGACTCGGACGGCTCCCAGGCGTTGCCGTCGGCCCACAAGGCATAGAAGTCCGGGTGTGCGTTGACTGGTTTGCGGGCGTAGGTGTGGTTGCGCGGGCTATTGCGGGTCAATGTTTTCCGTCGTTTCCAGCTTGCGCCTTGGTCCTGGCTGGTCCACATCACCATGTCGCCGCCCGTTCCGTAGGGCTGTGGGCCAGGGTCGGTCGGAGCGATCACGCGCCACGTGCCGTCGTCCTCGATGTAGAGCGAGCCGAAGTCGTAGTTGTGGTCCGACTCGGTTATCGTGCGGATCTGCCACTCAAGAGCCCATCCAGCGCGCGGTGCGCCAAATGCGCGGCCGCTCTCCGGGCGAGGCGTAGCCCTTGCTCGTCAGGAACAGGGATGACCGGGCGGCCTTCGGCATCGAACTGAACCGTCTTGAGGTAGACCAGCAGCCCTTCGACCTCATAATCGTAGACCGGCTCAATCGAGGCGGCGTCCGTCAGCGGGATTTCGAGCGTCTTGCCGTCGACGCTCTGCCATGTGCGGCCAAAATCGGACGTTTCGACGTAGTAAAGGTTCGTTCGCGCGTTCAGTCCTATCGGTTCCGGGTGGACGTTGAACACCGAGGCGATCCGCGGCCCTCGTTGGCAGGTGATCTGGTAATGCCCCTTGGCGAAACGCGCCAGCACCTGCGGTTCGCTCCACTTCGAACCCGTCTCGCTGCCCATCCAGTAGAGCGATCGGCCGCCGTTTTCATACCGGGTATGTGGAAGAAAGATCCGCGGTCCGGGATATGCCAGGCGTGGCAGTAGGAAAAATTCGTCGTCAGCACGTGCTCGAAGGCGTCGATCGAATACGGCTCGCGGCTGCGGTGGATGTAGGCAGGACGGGCGGTCCGTGGGCGTTCGAGAAGATCCACAAGTGGCCGTCGCCATCGATCGTCATCACCGGGTTGTCGTGGGCGTCGCCGGTCTTCTTGTCGAGCAGGATCGTGGGGCGCGGGACCTCGCCGGTTTTGTGGTCGAAATAGGAGACGAGATGGATGAGCTCCTGCTTGCCGAGGCGGGTTCCTCCGTAGCAGAAGAAGGTCTTGTCAGCCTGCTTGGCGTAGTGCGCGAGAGGGCCCTGCTGCTGCGGGTAGGTGGCAAAGCCTCCGCTGTACTTGTAGTGGTACTGATCGTTCGAGGGCTGGTTGTAATACCAGATGCCATGGTAGCCGTCGGCTTTGGGCTGCGGGGCGGGGTACAGCTCGGCTTCGCCCTCGGCGCGGAGGGCGGGGCTGGCCAAGGCGGCAGTGAGCTTGAGGATGTCGCGTCTGCGCATGTTCTGGGCCGCAGCCGCAACGATTCTTACAGATCGAGGGTGATTTTGACGAGGGTGCGGTCGTCAGGATCAGGTTCGATCTTGAAGCCGCACGTTTTTCGAGAATTCGAGCATGCGCCGATTCTGCGCCAAGACGGTCCCTTCCATGCGCACCAACGTTGCTTGCGGGCCGCTTCGACTAGATCCTTGAACAGGAGCGAGGCCAAGCCTTTGCCGCGCCAGGAGTCGTCGATGACGACGGCGAATTCGCAAGTTTCCCCGTCGGCAAGCGTGGCATACCGCGCTACGCCGATCTCGACCTCCTTCCCCTCTTGTTCGACGACGGCGATCAGCGCAAGCTCGCGGTCGTAGTCGATCTGCGTCAGACGCGAGAGCATCTCGGGTGTGATTTCGTGCAGCGCCTGCATGAAGCGCATGTATTTGGATTCGTCGGAGAGGCGCGAGACGAACTCGCGGCCAATGGTGGCGTCCTCGGGCCGGATGGGGCGGATTTGTACGCGCTCGCCTCCTTCGAGAATTGCGGTACGTTCCAGGCTCGACGGGTAGGGATGGATGGCCATGTGGGCGTAGGCTTTGGTCGCCGGCGGCACACGCTTGACGATGATGCGCGCGTCGACGGCGCTGACGCCACGCTCGTCGGCGAGCAGCGGGTTGATGTCCATCTCGGCGATCCAGGGCAGCTCGCAGACCATCTCGGAGACGCGCAGCAAAACGGATTCGAGCGCTTCGTGGTTGACCGGCGGGCGTCCGCGGAAGGCTTGCAGGACGCGCGCGCCCCGCGCGCGATCGAGTAGGTCTGGATGAGCCGTTGGTTGAGCGGCGGGAGCGCCGTCGCATGGCCGCCGATGGCTTCGACCATGACACCGCCCAGGCCGAAGCTGATTGACGGGCCGAAGACAGGGTCGGTGGTGACGCCCACCATCAACTCGCGCGAGCCGCGGGTCCACATGGGCTCGACGAAAACGCCATCGACGCGGGCCTCGGGGGCTACGCGCTGGACGGCGGCCATCATTTCGTCGTAGGCGGCCAGTAGCTCGGAGGCCGTACGCAGACCGAGCTGACGCCGCCGACGTCGGACTGTGCGTAATGTCTGCCGAGCTGATCTTGAGTGCGACCGAGACCCCAGCTCTTCGGCCACCACGAGCGCTTCGGCGCGGTCGTGGGCGCGCACGCTAGGCAGGATCGGGATGTGGAAGGCGGCCAGGACCGCCTTCGACTCCGCGGTGGTCAGCAAAGTTCGGTTCGAGCCGAGGGCGTGCTCGATGATCGCCTTCGCCCCGTCCACGTCCGGCGCTGTGTGTTCGAGAGCGGGGCGGCGCCTGGAGCAACAACTGCTGGTTCTCGTAGTGGGCGACGATCGAGGCGATGCACTCGACGGCGGTGTCGGGCGTTCGGTAGTTCGGCACCACGGCCTCGCGGAAGACTTGGCGAGCCGGCTCGATCTGCGCGCCCCCCATCCAGACCACGAGCACGGGCTTGTGGGACTTTTTCGCGATGGACGCCACTTGCTCGGCCACGGCCACCGGCTCGGTCATCGCCTGCGGCGTGAGCACGGCGAGCACGGCGTCGATTTGCGGATCGGCGAGGCAGATCTGGAGCGAGGAGGCGTAGCGGGCGGGGTCGGCGTCGCCGAGTACGTCGACGGGGTTGCCATGGGACCAAGGTGCGGGAAGAATCTCGTTGAGCTTGCCATGGTCTCAGGCGAGGATTGCGCCAGATCCAGATGGCGGTCGGCCAAGCGGTCCGCGGCGATCACAGCCGGTCCACCGCCGTTGGTCAAGATGGCGACGCGGCGTCCGCGGCGCGGACGCCGGCGTTGAGGGTGGTGGCCGCCGCGAAGAAGGCGGTGAGCGTCTGCACGCGGACCGCACCCGCGCGCCGGATGGCGGCGTCGAAAACGGCGTCAGAGCCGATCAACGCACCCGTATGGGAGACTGCCGCACTCGAGCCTAAGCTCTGGCGTCCGCCCTTGATGACGATCACCGGCTTGACGCGCGAAGCCGCCCGCATGCCGCTCGAAGCGCCGCGCATCGCGTACGCCCTCGATGTAGAGCATGATCGCGTCGGTTGCGCGGTCGGCGACCAGGAACTCGAGGATCTCGCCGAAGTCGAGGTCGGCGCCGATGCCGGTTGAAATGACGTTCGAAAATCCGATCTTGTTGACTCGCGCCCAGTCGAGGATCGACGTACACAAGGCGCCGGATTGCGAGACCAGCGCAAGGCGCCCTGGGGCGGCGCTCTCGGCGCTGAAGGTCGCGTTGAGGCCGATGTCCGGGCGGATGAATCCCAGGCAGTTCGGCCCCAGGAAGCGAATGTGGTGGCGACGCGCGATTTCAAGGACGCGTTTTCGAGCGCCTTACCCTGCGGACCCGCCTCTCCGAAGCCGGCCGAGATGATGACGGCGGCCTCCACGCCAAGCTCGCCGCAGGATTCGAGGATGGCGGGAATGGTGGGCGCCGGCGTTGCAATTACGGCCAGCTCGACGTGCTCGTGGACTTCCTCCAGGCTCGAATAAGCCTTCCGTCCCTGCACTTCGTCGTGCTTGGGGTTAATCGGGTAGATTGGACCCTCGAAGCCGCCCTCGAGCAAGTTTCGCAGCAGCACGCCCCCGGTGCTATTGGGGCGCGAGCTTGCCCCGAACAGGGCGACGGATTTGGGTTTGAACAGCCGAATCAGGGGGGATATGGGCATATCTATCTATGACCATACGTCGGCAGTCCGTAGCATTTCTACTAGGGCTTGCTCATAACGGAGCGTCAACAAGAAAATTCAGGCCCTGCTCGACCGCTAGCCGCCCATCTGGAGCGTACCGATCAGATCGCGGGCTGAGCTGACGCCGGCATCGCGTAGGAAGCGGTCGAGCTCGCGCGGCAACTTGGCGGTTTTTGCCGGGTCCCAGAAACTAGCCGTTCCAACTTCGACGGCGGCGGCGCCGGCCACTAGAAACTCGGCCACGTCCTCGCCCACGGCGATGCCGCCCAGACCCACTACGGGAATCTGGACAGCCTGTGAGGCCTGGTAAACCATGCGCAGTGCGATCGGTTTGATGGCTGGCCCCGAGAGACCCCCGAAGCCGGCGCCAATGCGCGGCTTGCGCAAGCGGGCGTCCACGGCAAGCGCCTGGAACGTGTTGACCAGCGAGAGCGCGTCGGCGCCGGCGGCTTCGGCCGCACGGGCCATTACGGCTATGTCACCGACGTTTGGAGACAGCTTGACCATCATAGGCCGCTTGGATGAGATCGCCTTGCGACACAGGCCGACCACCTCGCCTAGTAACTTGGGGTCGGCGCCGAACTGTAACCCGCCGTGCTTTGTGTTGGGGCAGGAGACGTTGAGCTCGTAGCCGGCCAAGCCCTCGTGGTCCTCCAATTGTTCGAGCACGGCTACGTAGTCCTCTGGCGCGTAGCCGAACACGTTTGCGAACACGGCTGTATCGAGCGCTCGCAGCTTCGGTAGCTTTTCCGTGACGAAGCGGTTGACGCCAACGTTTTGCAGCCCGATCGAGTTGATCATGCCGGAGGCGGCCTCGACGATGCGTGGCGCCGGGTTGCCCGCGATCGGCTCGCGCGAGAGACCCTTGGTGACGAAGCCGCCAAGAGCGTTCAAATCCAGGATGGAAGCGAGCTCTAACCCGTACCCGAACGTGCCGCTAGCGGCCAGAACGGGGTTCTTCAGGCGTAGACCGCAGAGTTGGACTTCGAGATTGGGCACGGAGCGTTATTGGTTCTCAGCGTCAGTCGATCGGCGGACGCGGCGGACCCACTGCCGGAGTCGAGGGCGGCAGTAACGCATCGGCCAGAGGACGCCCTGAGGAGAGGCTGGGCGCCGCGATGTTGAGCAACGAAGCGAGCGTGGGCGCCAGGTTGCGCGGGTCGACAAAGCGCTCGCGCACGCCGGGCCGGATGCGTGGGCCGAACAGAATCAAAGGGACGTCGGTGTCGTAACTATAAGGCGAACCCGACGCGACGCCCCGGCCGTCCCCGAAGGCTTCCATGTAGCCCGGCTCGTAGATCAACATCAGATCCCCTGAGCGGCCGGGATGGAAAGACGCTTCGCAAGCGGCGCGCAGTGCGCCGGAGACCGAAGCGGTTTCCGGCGAGTACCAGCCGGCGACTCCGCGAACCTCCATGGCTGCGCGGCCCGCCGTTTCAAGGATGCGCCGCCGGCGATCGACACCGCCTTCGCGAGCGCTCTGGCTCAAATACAGAAACGGGTAGGCGTACTTCCAGACGTCCATCCCCGAGCCGAACTCGCGGGCGAGCGCGTCGTCGGCGCGGCGTGCCACCTCGTCCCCGGACACCACGCCGCCGGGCAGGCCGGCGCGGTCGCGGTCGTCGCGCTGGTAGGGCGTACCATGCAGGCCGGTGAAGACGATCACAGAGTCTTCGAGACCGATCGTCTGGTCCACTTTGTCGAGAAATGCAGCCAGCGCCCGGTCCATGCGCAGCACCAGGTCGCGCATCAGCGGTGAACGAGCCCCAGTCTCGAGGGCCAGCCGTGCGGGTTCTTCCAATACGACAACCAGCATGTCCGGGTAGTCGCGCCGGCCCAGGCGCTCGGCGTCAATTGCGGCTCCTGCGAATTGCAGCATGTCATCGACGCCGAACGGGGACGCGCGGTAGAGCGAAAGGAACTGGTCAGTGTCGAGCACGCGCAGCGGCGGCGCGCCGGCCTCGGCGTTGACCGCAGTCCAGGCGCGCCGGCCGAGCGGAGACAGTGGCTGCTCGGCCTGCAACTGATCAAGCCATTTGGGCGACGTCTCGGAAAAATAGGGGCCGGTGACGAGGGCGCCTTCGGCTCCGCGCCAAAATACGCCGCGCGGCCGACGGCCTGCGAGCATGGCCGCCGGAGCGGGATCGCCGGAGATCGCCACCACGCGTGCGCGACGGCGCGAGGCCAGGTTCAGCTCGTCGGCCAAGGTAGAGCCGATCAGGCGCTCGGGATTGACTCCGGCCGGGCTCTCCGCTGCGCGGACGACCTCGAGCGACTGGGGATCGAACCAGCTTTCGGCGACGATGCCGTGCTCGGACGGCAAGGCGCCGGTCGCGAGGGTGGCGGCGGCCGATGCGGCGAAAGTCGTGGCGGCGGGGTAACGGCTATGGCGGTAGAAAGCCCCCCCTTCGGTGAGCCGCCGGAAGCCTCCGGCGACAAACCCGTCCGCATAGGCATCGAGATAATCGGAGCGAAACTGCTCGGCGACAATCAGGATGACGATCCGCGGCGCAGCGGCGAACAGGGCGCTGGGAACCATGAAAGCGGCCAGAGCGACTGCGAACGCCGTCTTCCGGACGCTATCCTGAAAAGTCTTTTGTGAAAGCACCTTACGACATTATTATCATCGGGGGCGGCATCAACGGTTGCGCTTTGGCGCGCCACGCCGCATTGGCGGGCTTTTCGGTCGCCCTGGTTGAGAAAAACGACTTCGGCTCGGGCGTGACCAGCCGAGCCACTCGATTGATCCACGGCGGTCTGCGCTACCTCGAGAGCTTTCAGCTTGGATTGGTCCGCGAGTCGCTCCGTGACAGGCGGTTGTGGATCGACGAATTCCCTGGTCAGGCCACGCCGCTCCGTTTCCTCATTCCCGTCTATGGCCATGATCGGCGTGCCCCGTGGTACATCCGCACGGGGCTGGCGATGTATGGCATGCTCGCGGGGGACCCGCGTTTGTCGGAGCATCGGGCGTTTTCCGCTGCGGATGCATTGGCGTTCGAGCCCGCGCTCGACGGCGAGGATTTGAGCGCCGCGTTTCTGTACTGGGACGGGCAGTCGACTTGGCCGGAGCGCGTCTCGCTCGAGATGGCGTTGCAGGCCGAGGAGGCGGGCGCAACCATCCACAACCACTTCGAGGTCGAGGAGCTGCTGCGCGTCGACGACCGCATTGTCGGTGTGCGTTCGGGCGACCGGGAGCTCCAAGGGCGGCTCGTGATCAACGCCGCGGGCGCCTGGATCGACGGCGTGCGCGCCCTGCTCGGCGGCGAGCGTCGCCCGCTGCTGACGCGGCTCAACGGCGCGCACATCATCGTCGAGCCGTTCGAGGGTGCGCCGCGCTCGGCGGTCTACCACGAGGCGCGTTCCGACGGGCGTCCGTTCTTCATTGTGCCGTGGAACGATCTGCTGCTGATCGGCACGACCGAGACCCCCTACGACGGGGATCCCGACTGTGTGCTTCCGCTCGAAGGTGAGATTGAGTACTTGGTCGCAGAGACAAATCTGTTGTTTCCCAGTGCGCGGCTACGGGCTTCGGATATCGCTTACGCCTACGCAGGCTCGAGGCCTCTGGTGCACGCCGACGGTTCGAACATGAACGCCGCCTCGCGCGACCATCAAATTCACGACCATTGGGACAGTGATGGCGTCGACGGGTTGTTGACGCTGGTCGGCGGAAAGCTGACGACCGCGCCCTCCTTTGCCGCAGAAGCGCTCGAAGCCGCGGCGCGCAAGCTGGGACGCTCGCCCATCGGCCCGCTTGCCCCGCAACCCGCGCCTGATGGTTTCGTCCGGGCCGAACCGCGCCTGGCGCGTCTCTACGGCCCGCGAACGCCTGAGCTTCTCAATTACCTGGACGCAGATCCGGGCCGGCGGCGCCGCGTGACGCCCGAGGCCGAGACCACCGTCGGGGAAGTCGCCTTCGCCATCGAGCGGGAAAAAGCCTCCACGCTGGGAGACATCCTGTTGCGCCGGACCATGCTGGCCTTTCGCGCCGAGTACCGTCCCGAGTGGGCGGAAACAGTCAGCCGAGAGGCTGCGAATTGGCTACAATGGAGCGAATCAGCCCGCATCCGGCAATTGGCTGATTTCCAAGGCGAGCTCGAGCGAACACTCGCTCGTTTCTGAGCGTCGCACAACTCTACATCCCCACATCAGCAGGTCGCCGCCGAATCTCGCCCGCTTCCCGCGTATGGAATCGATTCGCCGCGACGAGGACACAGCATCATGGCAGTACCAGAGCATCCCCACATCGCCGCCCCCGAGGGCAAGCTAGGCGTTCTGTTGCCGGGCATGGGCGCGGTCTCGACGACGTTCATCGCGGGCGTCGAGGCAATCCGCCGTGGCCTGACGCCGCCCATCGGCTCGCTCACCCAAGCCGGCCGAATTCGTCTGGGTAAGCGCACCGAAGGCCGCAATCCCGAGATCAAGGAGTTTGTGCCCTTGGCCGGGCTCGATGACATGGTTTTCGGCGGTTGGGACATCTACGAAGACAACTGCTACGAGGCGGCGCTGAAGGCCGGCGTGCTCAGCCACGAGCACCGCGAGGCGCTCAAGCCGGCGCTCGAATCGATCACGCCAATGCCGGCTGTGTTCGAGCAGCGCTATGTGAAGCGCATTACCGGACCGAACGTGAAGAAGGGCGCCTCCAAGGCGGAGCTCGCCGAGCAGCTCATCCAGGACATCTCCGACTTCAAGGCAAAGAACGGAGTCGACCGTTGCGTGATGGTGTGGTGCGGTTCGACGGAGATCTTCCAAAAGCCGTCGGAGGTGCACTCCTCGCTCGAGAAGTTCGAGAAGGGCTTGGCGGAGAGCGATCCCGAGATCGCCCCGAGCCAGATCTACGCCTACGCCGCGCTCAAGTCCGGCGTCCCGTTCGCCAACGGCGCTCCCAACCTGACCGTCGACACCGACGCCATGCTGCAACTGGCGCGGCGCACCAACACGCCCGTCGCGGGCAAGGACTACAAGTCCGGACAGACCTTCATGAAGACCCTGCTCGCGCCCGGCCTCAAGGCCCGCTTGCTGGGCCTCCAAGGCTGGTTCTCAGGCAACATCCTGGGCAACCGCGATGGCGAAGTGCTCGACGAGCCGGCCAACTTCAAGACCAAGGAAGACTCCAAGCTCTCGGCGCTCAACGTCATCTTGCAGCCGGAGTACTACCCTGGCCTCTACGGCGACTTCTACCACAAGGTCCGCATCGAGTATTACCCGCCGCGCGGCGACAACAAGGAAGGCTGGGACAACATCGACATCTTCGGGTGGATGGGCTACCCGATGCAGATCAAGGTCAACTTCCTCTGCCGCGACTCGATCCTGGCCGCGCCTCTGGTCCTCGACCTGGCGCTGTTCATGGACTTGGCCAAGCGCGCCGGAATGTCGGGCATCCAGGAGTGGCTCTCGTTCTACTTCAAGAGCCCGATGGCGGCGAAGGAAATCTACCCCGAGCACGACATCTTCATCCAGTTGATGAAGCTCAAGAACACGCTGCGCTGGATGCGCGGCGAGGACTTGATCACGCACCTGGGCCTGGAATATTACGACTAGGCAGTCTGCAACTGGACCGGAAACTTAGCGGGGCGCTCGATTCGAGCGCCCCGCTTGCATTTCAGCCCGGCATTCCCGGTTGGGCCGGAAGCGCCGGTACGGCGCCGCTGGACGAGGCATGCATCGCGGGCCGCTTTTGGCGTCCGGCCTCGCCCGAGCGCGCCAGCGCGACGCGGAAGGCGACCGGGCTTGCGAGCTCGTTGACCGCGACCAGGCCGAAGATCAAAGCCGAGGCTTGCGCGCCGATCCCCGGAAAGGCGCGCGCCACCAGCAGCGCCATGGCCAGCGCGAGGCCGGCCTGCGGCAGCAGTCCGAAGCCGGCGAATCGCCGGACCGCGGCCGGAGCGTCCGCGATGCGGGCCGCCAGCGCCGATCCGCCCAGCAGCGCTGCGATGCGCACCGTGGCGAACAGAGCTATCGGCGCCGCCAACAGAGGCAGCACGTCGAGATGGACTGTCGCCCCCGCCACGGCGAAGAAGATGACATAGACCGTGCCCGCGGCCGACTGGATGTCCGTCAGCAGCCGCTCGCCGTAGTGAGTGGCGTTGCGTACGAGCATGCCTGCGGCGAGCGCAATCAACAATGGGTCGAGGTGGACTCGCTCGCCGACCTCGGCGACGAGGAAGCCGAGCACGACGACCGTCAGCGCCGCCGGAGCCTGGATCAGCCGCAGATAGAGCGCGATGAGCAGCCCCATCACCGCGCCCACCCCCAGAGAGCCGAATATCTCCCAGCTCAGGCTCGCTTCGCTGAGCGGGATTGACGCGTCCGAGGCAGCCAGTTGCGAGCGGGCAAACGATGAAGCGACGGCGAAGAGCAGGATCACCAGCAGATCCGAGAGGACGACGACGCCGAGCACCGTGCGTGTGACCGGCCCTTCGGCGGCGAGCTCATCGCGTAAGGCAACCACGACCGCCGGCGACTGCGCAGCCATCGCGACTCCGAGCATGGCTGCGACTCCGCAGGCCTGCAAAGGGTCGAGACCAGCGAAAAAGGGCAGCCAATCGCGCGCGAGCCAAGCCGTCAGCCCGAGCGCCAGCATCGCGCCCGGAACGGCGAGCAGCGAGATCCAGGCGATCGGGCGCAAGAGTGGGCGGATGGCGCGCAGCTCGATCTCCGCTCCGGCTGTAAGCGCGATAAGTGAAATGGCGATGCCGTTGAACAGCCGCAGACGCACGACCATGTCTTCCGAGACCAGATCGAGCACATAGGGGCCCGCAAGCATCCCCGTCACGAGATAGCCGGTGAGCCGCGGCAGGCCGAGATCGCGGAACAAGCTCCCCGAGGAACGCGGTGAGCAACAGGAAACCGCCGGCCAAGGTCACGCCGCCCGTGTTGCCTTCCAGGCCCTGCTCGGGCGAGAACGACCGCGCGGCATCCATCAAGCAACAGAGAGCGATCAACAGGGTGAGCCGCATCGTTCGCCTCAATTCGCGGGTTTAGGCCGCCGTAGTACAGCCTGCACCAAAACTTCGCTCACCACAGAGCCCACGATCACCGACGTGACGATCCACGAGATGCGCGGGCCCGAGAACAAGTTCTGGGCGTTGACCACGATTGCGATCGAGAGGGCGCTGGTCGGCGCGAACACGAGCCATTCGCGCTCGCGAGCGGCTCGGGCGTAGGCTCCCCTTCGCGCAAGCAGCTCGAGCCGGCGGCTCGCGAGGCGAGCCGAGCCACGACAAAAACCGCCATCAGCGCCCATCCGCGCCAGTCGTCAGGACGCCACAGCGCCCCCGCGATGGTCAGAAACACGAAATAGATGGGGCGCTCGAGGCCGGAGTTCCACGAGTGCAGGCTCTTCTTCCACGGTCCTGGAAACGCCGCCAGCAGCACGCCCACCAAAAAACAGACGCCCAGAGCAGAAAAGCGCAGGTAGCGCGCCATGCCCGCAGCGAACGCGACGCCGCCCACGTAAAGCGGAAGCGCCTCGGCAGGCTCGCGGGTCGAAGACAAGATCGCCAGCAACACCGCGCCAAGCGCGAACCCGACTCCGACGGTGAGGAACAGCCACGCGGTGCCCGGCAACTGCCACGCGACGATCGCGCCCGCGGGCCGGAAGTACGACGTGATCGCGAGCAGGCACGACAGTGCAATCACACGCTCGAGATGCACCGACCGCTGCATGCGGTCGACCTCGTCCTGCTCGAACCCGCGATCGCGCCACAGGTGCGGCGCGCTGCGCGCGGTCAACGAGCCAGCGGCGCCCAGCAGCAACGCGTCACGCACCAGATCCCGGCCGGACTGGCCCGCCTCGAGCGCCGCCATGGCGACCCCGCACAGGGCCGCTACCCCGAGCAGCGGCATCGCTGTGGTCCAGCGCAGCACCGAGCCCGCGCCCGCGGGCAGCCGGTCGATCGAGGCAGCGTCGAAGCGCAAACCGACGCCGAGGCCGATCCAGCCCAGGCCGAACGTCATCAAGGGAGTGATCTCAGTAAGCACCGCCGGCGAGAGCACGCCCACGCCCGGCCGCGCCGCCACCAGTCCAAGCAGCAGGAACGGCAGGCCCGTGGTTGCGGCGTGCGCAATGCCCAGCTTGCGCTCCGCCTGCGCCACGCGAGGATGCCCGGCCACGTAAGCCAACCCCAGCAGTACGACAAAGCCGAAGATGGCGCGGACGGCCGCCTCGGGGGACGGCAGCAGGTAATCCTTCGACGTTCGCCCGAGCAAGGCCTCTAGGCTCTGGTCGACTACGGTGGATGGATCGGGTGCGGTCGGTTGGATCTCGAGCGTGGGTTGCTCGAGCCGCGGGTCGGGAGGCCCGACGTGCTCGTCCGCCTGCTGGACCTCTTGCGCCGGGAGAGTGCACACAGCGAGCAGAAACAAAACCGCCGCTCTACGACACACCCCGACGCCTCGTGCGATGTCCATGACGTCGCTCCAGAAACGATCGCCAATCCGGCGTCCGCGACGCGGAGGCGGATTCTCAGTTTACGAGGCCTCAGGCCAATCGATGCAGCCGAGCGGGTCCTAGCCGGCGAGCCGATTTCGGGCTAGGCCCGCAAGCGCCGCCCCACCTCGCGCAGGGTGGCGACGTCATCAGGGTGAATGGAGCCGTCAGGCAACGGCCCGCTGTTGAGCAGCAGGTTCGCCGAGTACTTCTGGCAGTGCTCGAGCATGGCCATCACTTCGTCCGGGGTGCGGTGCTCGCCTTGGTTGCGCTCGTCATAGCCCCAGACTTTCGGCTGGAGCGTCTCGCAAATCTCGATCTTCTTGCCCTTGTTGGCTTCCCAGGCCATCTTGCCGACGCTGCCGCCCTGCGTGTGGGCGCGCGGTTCGCGCTCGGGGGCGACGAAGTCCTCGTCACCGTTGGCGCCTTGCTTAAAGCAGATCAGCACGCCGGGGTCGGCCTCGCGAATCAGGTCGTACGTCATCTCGATCGGGAACAAGTCCGGGCGCGAGTAGTAGCCCATGATCGGGTCGAGCCACAACACAGCCGGATGGTAGCGGTGCAGGATCTCCTGCATCTGGGCGTGAACGAAGTTGAGGTAGTTGGTGAAGTCCTCGTCCTTCTCGAACTTGTACTCGGGCTGCGGCTCCGTGTAGGGCGGGCGGGCGCTGTCCCACTGCACTTCGCCCTTCATCGAGGCTTCGCGCGAGAAGAAGTAGGGGTGGCGCCAGTCGAGGCCGTAGCTGTAGTAGAGGCACAGGCCGAGCCCTTTGGCGGTGCAGGCGTCGGCGAGCTCGCCGACCAAGTCGCGTTGAGCCGGCGAGTCGAGGCTAGTGAAATCGCTCTGATTCGTCCGAAACAGGCAGAAGCTGTCGTGGTGGCGCGCGGTCAAGTTGACGTATTTCATGCCCGCCTCGAGCGCCACGTCGCAGATCGCGTCGGCGTCGAAGTTTTCCGGGGCGAACGTATCCTTGAGCTTGCCGTACTCGGCGACCGGAATGACCTCGCGCAGTTGCACCCACTCGCCGTGGGCGAGCTGCGAGTAGACGCCATAGTGCAGGAACAGGCCGAATCGCGCTTCATCGAACCACTTCTTGTTGGCCGCGCGCGGGTCCTGGCGGTAGAGGTCTTCGTAGCCTGCCAAGTAGGACGGAACCGATGCGCCGGAGTCCCCTTCGGGAACGGCGTCCCCGCAGGCGCCCAATGCGGCGGCTCCGGCAGCGGCGAGAAAGTTTCGGCGGTCAATCGACATGGCGAGGCTGATTGTAGCGCCGCAACGGCGCGGATCTTGCACGGATTCTCTCGTTTAACCCTAGACAAGGGCTCCAGGCGGGCTCCAAACGTGGGACATAGCCTTCGTTTGTAAAATGCAGCGGTCTACGTGGATGCCCAGTCCTGGCCGGTCTAGGAGGGGTCTTTTGCCTCCAAATACCTTTTGCAGAGCGAAATCGTTCCGTTTTCGTCGTTGCATTGTGGGCAAGAAATGTAAGATTTATTAACCGATCAAGACTAGTGTCGAGATAGGATGGGAAATGGTCGGCGGACAATCGATCCGCCGGCTGGGCGCTGAGGGGCGCCCGGGTTTGTAGTTTTCGAGGTTTTTGGGGGTAACAAGTGAAAACATGGATTGTGCGAGCCGCCCTGTGCGCGGGTTTCGCAGTTCTTTGTCTACCCGGAGCTTTTGCACAAAGCTCGACGGGTTCGATTGCAGGGAACGTGCTCGATCCGGCCGGGGCGGTTGTCCCAGGCGCTGAGATCACGGTCACGAACCGCGCCACGGGCGTCAGCTCGTCGACGATCAGCTCGGAAGCCGGCGTTTACGCCTTGACCTCGCTTCCGGTCGGCGTCTACGACCTGACGGTCGAGAAGATTGGTTTCAAGCGCTCGGCAGTTGAAGACCTGACGGTCCGCGTGGCTGCCCGCTTGGATCTGGACTTGGTTCTGGAAGTCGGCGACGTACAGCAGACGGTCGAAGTCTCCGCGGCGGCTCCGCTGCTCGAGACGACCACGAGCGAACGGGGCGACAACGTCTCCGAGGAGCTCATGATGACGCTGCCGCTGTTTACCGGCGGCATCCCGCGCGGCAACGCCTTCACCCGCTACCTGCCTGGCGTGAACACGTCGAATGGTCAGGTCAGCGTCAACGGCTCGGGCGGACGCGCGAAAGAGATTCTGATCGACGGCGCGAGCCTGACGATTCCGGAGTCAGGCGGGGTGGTGTTCAGCTTCCCTCGATGGAGATGTTCACCGAAGTGAAGCTCGTCTCGAGCACCTACGCAGCCGAGAACGGACGCTTCGGCGGCGGCGTCGAGGTTTACAACACGCGTTCTGGAACGAACAAGTTCCATGGCACCGGCGCATACAACTTTCGACGGCACTGGCTCAACGCGGCCGGCTATGCCGTGAACTCAAACACCAACAACCCTCCAGGCTTCCGGCCCGAGTCGCGGTTCAACACCGCGGGCGGCGGCGCGGGCGGCCCGGTGTGGATTCCGAAGGTGTACGACGGTCGCAACAAGACGTTCTTCTATGCGACATGGTTCCGCGACTTCCGTCCGAACGCGCCGAGCTCGACGACGAGCAGCGTGGCGACGGCGCTGATGAAGGCGGGCGACTTTACGGAAGTGCTCGGCAATGGTCAGGTGATCTACGACCCGCTGACGACTGCGGGCAACGTGCGCGATCCGTTCCCGAACCAGCAGATCCCGACCAGCCGCTTCAGCTCGGTCTCGCGCAACATCCTGCCGTTCATCCCTGATCCGAACATCGGGGGAACCAGCAACAACCTGCAGTTCCTCAACCAGAGCCCGCTCAACAACATCATCTGGAGCATGAAGTTCGATCACTACGTGACCGACAACTTCCGCGTCTCGTACTTCCACACGCAGGAAAACAACACGACGGACTCGATCACGGCGCTGCCCGGTCCGCTCAGCCACGGTTTGTACGACTCCGGCGCCAAGCCGCGGCACATCCGCGTCAACGGCGACTGGACCATCTCTCCCACCATGTTGTTGCACGCCACTGTCGGCTACTCGATCCGGCGTCAGGTGTGGACCAACACGCTTGCAGCAGGGCTTCGCCTCGCAGATCGGTTTGCCGGCGAGCACCGACGCCACGCCGCGCGTTTCGTTCGCGGCGGCCGATGACCTGACCCCGTTCGGCGTGCAGGACGGCAAGGTGAACGACGGCTTCCAGAACAATCGCACTTGGCACATCAACGCCAACATGTCGATCGTGAAGGGTAAGCACGAATTCAAGTTCGGCGGCGATGTGCGCTACTTGGCAACAATCGCGGTCGACGCTGCGGGCACCAACGGGCAATACCTGTTTGAACGTGCGCAGACGGCGCTGCCCACTGACCGCGGCGGCACCGGCCACTCCTTCGCGAGCTTCCTGCTCGGTTCGCCCGACTCGGCGAACACGAACGTGCTGCCGGTTCCGGATACGCAGATCCGCTATCGCTACTTCTCAGGCTTCTTCCAGGACAACTGGAAGCTGACGCCGCGATTCACCCTCAACCTGGGCATGCGGTACGAGGTTCCGATCGGGTGGTACATGGCCAACTATCAGTACTCGACGTTCGATCCGAACCTGACCAACCCGGCCGTCGGCTTGCCTGGCGCGATGACCTTCCCGGGTCCGGGCGCGGGGCGCTTTGGTAAGGCGCGCAACTACCCGACGGACTTCTCGAACGTTGGTCCGCGGGCCGGTTTCTCGTGGCGCGTGGCGGAAAACACCGTCGTACGCGGCGGCATCGGCATCTATTACCAGACGCTGGGTAACGGCGGTTGCGGCTGTACCCTGGGCTTCGCGGGCATCCCGGCACAGGTCATCTCCGACGGTCTGAACCCGGCGATCCAGTGGGACAATGGCATTCCCGTTCCGAGCGATCTGGCGCGTCCGCCGTTCATCGATCCGACGATCGGCAACGGCCTCAACGTTGATTACCTGGGACCGAACTTCGGCAAGGCTCCGCGTTACGAGAACTGGAGCATCTCGCTGCAGCACACAATCAAGAAGTTCCTGATCGACGTAGGTTATTTGGGCAACCGCGGCCAGTATCTAAACTCGTCGCTGCCTTACAACCAGGTGGATCCCAAGTATCTGACCTTGGGTCCGCTGCTGGGCATGCACATCAACTCGCCCGAGGTGCAGGCGGCCGGTTTCAGCGAGCCCTACGCGGGTTTCGCCGACGACTTTGGCTCGTCCGCAACACTGGCCCAGTCGCTGCGGCCGTACCCGCAGTTCCTCAACGTCACCGAGCGCAACTCGGGCGACGGACGCATCTGGTACGACGCCTTCCAGACCAAGGTCGAGCGGCGCTTCGGCAACGTGCAGTTCAACGCGAACTACACCTACTCGAAGTCGCAAGCCCGGATGCACTGGCGGCAGATCTTCACCCAGAGCCAGACCTATCCGCAGAACGCCTACAGCCTCAAGAGCGAGAAGACCATCAGCGGCTTCGACGTTCCGCACAAGTTCAACTTCCTCGGCTTCTTCGATCTGCCGTTCGGCAAGGGTAAGCGCTTCTTCTCTTCCGCCTCGCGCGGAACCGAGCTTGCTCTGGGCGGCTGGCAGTTGGGTCTGATCATGGAGTACTTCTCGGGTCCGGTGATCGGCGCAACCGCGCCGAACACGCTGGGCAACGGCGTGCTCTTCTCGCAGGCGAAGTACCTCAACCCGACCGGCACGCCGATCCTGAGCGGCGTCAACCGTACCGATCTCGACCCGGCCGACCCGAATACGCGCTGGTTCAACCCAGGCTCCTTCGTTGCTCCTGGCACCTATGAGTTCGGCTACTCTTCGCGCTACCTGCGGAATTTCCGGCAGCCGCCGCTGTACCGGGAGAACTTCTCGATCGTGAAGAACTTCAACATCTTCGAACGTGGAGATCAGCCGGTGCGCGTAACGTGGCGCGCCGACTTCTTCAACCTATTCAACCGCACCAACTTCCGCGTCCAGGGCAACCCGCTCAACGCGAACTTTGGTCGTGCAACCGGCGCCGGCCAGGGCGGGCGCATCATCACCATGGGCATCCGCGCGACGTTCTAGCTCGCGCGTATTGCTCGAACACTGAAGCCGCCCGAGTCGAGCTCGGGCGGCATTTTTGCCATGCAATACTAGCCGTCATTTGTTTGAAAACGTAGACCAATTGGGTTACTTCAATCACAATCAGACTCCCGTAGGGTCTTAAAGAGGGCTCGAGATGCGCGTTCCGATGCGCGTTTGTCAGACGTCATTTTTGGCGTCCTCTCGAGGGGTTTTTGATTGGGGTCTCGATGCCAATAGCCTTCAACAAGGCTAGGCATCGCGACCAACAGGGGGTACTACAGAATGCAGTTTCGTCTGAGGGCTAAGTCGCTCTCGATTGCCGTTTTGCTGCTTAGCGCGAGCTTTGCCGCCGCACAGGTCAATAATGGCTCGATTGGAGGGTCCGTACTGGATCCAGGGGGCGCCGCGATTCCCGGTGCGACCGTCGTCGCACAGAGTATGGATTCGGGCCAAGTCTATTCGACGGAATCGTCCGAGGCCGGCGTTTACGTGTTCCCGAGCTTGCCCACGGGCGGGTATGAGGTTTCGGTCGAGCACTCCGGTTTCAAAAAACTCACCCGTACGGGTCTCGAGGTCCGCGTCGCACAGCGTCTGGCGCTCGATCTCACGCTCGAGATTGGCAGCGTGACCGAGACCGTCGAGGTGACCGCCGCGCCGCCGCTGCTCGAGACGACGACGTCCGAGCGCGGCCAGAACTTTTCCAACAAATTCATGAGCACGCTGCCGCTGTTCACTGGCGGCATCCGCAACCCCGAAAGCTTCGTCAGCTACATGCCCGGCGTCACCTCCGGCGGCGGCAATCAGAGCGTAAACGGCTCGGGCGGTCGCGCGAAGGAGGTGCTGATCGACGGCGCTAGCCTGACGATCCCAGAGTCCGGCGGCGTGGTGTTCAACTTCCCCGCCGCGGAGATGTTCGGCGAGTTCAAGCTCATCACCGACACCTACTCGGCAGAGCATGGCCGCTTCGGCGGCGGCGTCGAAACGTTCGTTTCGAAATCGGGCAACAACGATTTCCATGGCACCGGCTATTGGAACTTCCGCCGCGACGCGCTCGCGGCGACCGGCTGGGCTCTCAACCGCGTGGGACAGGCCAAGGCCCGTCAGCGCCTGAACGAAATCGGCTTTGGCGTTGGCGGCCCGGTGATCAAGAACAAGACGTTCTTCTTCTTCACCTACACCGCCGACAAACGTCCCGACACGGGCACGTCTACGGTTAGCTCCGTTGCGACCACCCGGATGAAGTCCGGCGATTTTGGCGAGTTCAGCCGACTGATCTACGACCCGCTGACGACAGCGGGAACTTCGCGCGACGTCTTCGCTAACAATGTCATTCCGCAGAGCCGCTTCGACTCGGTTTCACGCGGCATCGTCGCGGCGATCCCCGACCCAAACATCAGCCTGATCGACAACAATTTCAGCTTCGTCAACCTGCAAACGCGCGACGACTACCACTACTCGATCAAGCTCGATCACTCGTTCTCCGACAACAACCGCCTGTCGTACTTCCAGAGCATGATCAACCAGAACATCTCGAGCACGACGGCGCTGCCCGGCCCGCTCGGACAAGGACTGGGATCGAGCTTCCAGAAGCCGATCTACTACCGCGTCAATCACGACTACGTGGCCACGCCCAGCTTCTTGATCCACACAACCTACGGTTTCTCGAAGACCCGCCAAGGCTGGGATAACCCAGCGCAGTACGGCTTCGCGTCGCAAATCGGCCTCAAGTCAGACACCGACGCCACGCCGCGCATCGTCTTCGAGAGCGCCGACACTCTGACGCCGTTCGGCGTGCAGGACGGCAAAGTCAACGATGGCTTCCAGAACAACACGACCTACCACATCACCCAGGCCATGAGCTGGGTGCGCGGCAAGCACGAGTTCAAGTTCGGTTGGGATTTCCGTTTGCTGAAGACGACCGCCGAGGACGCCGCCGGCACGAACGGGTTGTTCAACTTCGCTCGCGCACAGACCGGGTTGCCCTCGAACACCGGCGGCACCGGACACTCCTTCGCCAGCTTCCTGCTCGGCATGCCGAACTCGGCGCAGACTTCCGCGCTGCCGATCCCGGACGTGCAGATTCGCTACCGCTATCACGCCGGTTATTTGCAGGACAACTGGAAGCTGACCAACCGGCTCACGCTCAACTTGGGCTTCCGCTACGAGGTGCCGATCGGGTTCTACTTCGCCAACGACCAGTTCTCGTCGGTGGACCTGACGATCCCGAACGCGGCCGCGGGCGGTCTGCCGGGCGCAATGGTCTTCGCCGGTTCCGGCGCCGGCCGCATTGGCCAGAAGCGCTTCTACCCGACCGACTTCTCGAACATCGGACCGCGGGTGGGCTTTGCCTACCGAGTGGACGACAAGACGGTGCTGCGCGCCGGCTGGGGCGTCTTCTACCAGACCTTGGGCAACGGCGGCTGCGGCTGCACGTTGGGCTTTGCTGGTCCGCCGACCCAGATCAACTCCGACGGCATCAACGGTGCGTTCCAGCTCTCGGGTGGCATCCCGGTTCCGTCCGATGTGGCGCGCCCGCCGTTCATCGATCCTACGTTCGGCAACGGCCGCGACGTCGACTATTTGGGACCGAACTTCGGTCAGGCGCCGCGCTATCAGAACTGGTCGATCAACCTGCAACGCACGGTGGGCCGCTTCCTCGTCGATCTGGCGTACGTGGGCAACCGCGGAACCGGTCTGAGCTCTTCGATTCCGATCAATCAGGTCGATCCGAAGTATCTGACGCTTGGCTCGCTGCTGCGCCAGAACATCAACGCGCCTGCCGTCCAGGAAGCCGGCTTCACCGCGCCGTTCGAAGGCTTCAGCGGTACGCTGGCGCAGGCGCTGCGGCCCTACCCGCAGTTCCTCAACGTCACCAGCCGCAACTCGGGGGACGGCAAGACTTGGTACGACGCGTTCCAAGCCAAGCTCGAGCATCGCTACGGCGACTGGCAGTTGATGGCTTCCTACACCTTCTCGAAGTCGCAGGCCAGCCTGCACTTCCGCCAGATCTTCACGCAGTCCCAGACCTATCCGCAGAACTCCTACGATCTCTCGCATGAGAAGTATCTCGCGCCCATCGACCAACCCCACGTTTTGAACATCCTCAATTCCTGGGATATTCCGGTGGGCAAAGGGAAGCGCTGGTTGAACCAAGGTGGTGTGGTGAACGCCGTGCTGGGCGGTTGGACGCTGGCTGCGGCTCAGCGCTACTACTCGGGCAACGTCAGCGCTGTCAGCGCGCCGAACACCTTGAGCAACGCGCTCTTTAGCGGGTCCAAGCGGGCCAACACAACCGGTCAGACGTTGCGCACTTCGGCGTCCCGTTCCGATCTGGATCCGGACAATCCGAGCGTTCGCTACTTCAATGCCGGCGCTTTCGCGCTGCCGGGCGAGTTCGAGTTCGGCTCGGCTGCGCTCTACATCGCCGGCTTCCGGCAACCCAAGGTGTTGCAGGAGAACGTCTCGTTGCTCAAGCAGTTCGAAGTGATTCCGATTGGAGAGCGCTCGGTCAAAGCGATCCTCCGGGCGGACTTCTTCAACTTCCTCAACCGCAACGTTTTCAACGTGAACATGTCGATCGGCAACGCCAACTTCGGCCGCGCCACGAGCCCGAACCTGCAGCCCCGATTCGTCACCATGGGCATGCGCCTCGAGTTCTAGACAGGCCCCTCGTTTCCATTCAAAGACCGGAAGGCCGCTCCCTCGTCGGGGCGGCCTTTCTGCGTCTACACCAACTAGCTATGAATCGTCTTGCCGGATCCCGCAAGACGTTCATGGTCACGTTTCCCCTTTGTTTCTTACTGTTGCCAGAGGGGTCCTTGCGATATCGAGCAGGGGCGTTCCGTGCCGTGTATGCACGGTCAAGGGGGCTACGAAAAATCTATGACTCGAATCCGGTTAGGGATTCTGTCTACTCTTGTGCTCGCGTGTATTGCGTCCGTGTCGGCGCAAGTCAACACGGGCTCCATCGGCGGTTCGGTTTTGGACCCCGGCGGCGCCGCGGTACCCGGAGCGACGGTCCTTGCGACCAGCACAGCATCCGGACAAACTTTTGAAGCCCGTTCTTCCGAAGCGGGCCTTTACGTGTTTCCCAGCTTGCCGACGGGCGTGTACGAAATCTCCGTCGAGCAACCTGGCTTCAAAAAGCTCACGCAATCCAATCTCGAAGTGCGCGTGGCGCAACGTTTGGCTCTCGATTTGACGCTTGAGATCGGCGATGTGACCGAGACCGTGGAAGTCACGGCCGCACCGCCTCTGCTCGAGGCCACCACCTCCGAGCGCGGGCAGAGCTTCTCTCCCAAATTCATGAATACGCTGCCGCTGTTCACCGGCGGCATTCGCAACCCGGAATCGTTCGTCACCTACATGCCGGGCGTCAACAGCTACCGCGAAGTCTCGATCAACGGTTCGGGCGGCCGCGGTAAGGAAGTGATGATCGATGGCGCCAGCTTGACGATTCCTGAATCGGGTGGCGTGGTCTTCAACTTCCCGGCGGCGGAAATGTTCGGCGAGTTCAAGCTGATGACCAGCACCTACTCGTCCGAATACGGCCGTTTCGGCGGCGGCGTCGAGATGTTCGTGACCAAGTCCGGCTCGAACGCCATCCACGGCTCGGGCTTCTGGAACCTGCGTCGCGACATTTTCAACGCGGCGGGCTACAACATCAACTCGAACGTGAACAACCCGGCGGGGTTCCGGCCCAAAGAGCGCTTCAACGAAGTCGGCGGCTCGGTGGGCGGCCCGGTGATCAAGAACCGCACCTTCTTCTTCGCCTCATACTCGCGCGACCTGCGTCCCGCGACCGCCAGCTCGACGACCAGCTCGGTTGCGACCGCGGCCATGAAGTCCGGCAACTTCTCCGAGGCGGGCCGGCTGGTGTATGACCCGCTGACCACAAGCGGCAACGTTCGCGACCCATTCCCGAACGCGACCATTCCGGTCAGCCGCTTCGACTCGGTCGCGGCCAAGATCCTGCCCTACATCCCGGATCCCAACATCGGCGGGCTGCTCAACAACAATTATTCGTTCGTGAACAACTCGAACTTGACGGACTATCACTGGAGTCTCAAGATCGACCACGCCTTCGCGGACAACAATCGCATCTCCTACTTCCACAGCCTGCAGAACCAGGACACCGAGACGGTGACGGCGCTACCCGGTCCGCTCGGCCAAGGTCTAGGCTCGGCTTTCCAGCGGCCGCAGAACTTCCGCGTGAACCACGACTACATCGCCACGCCGACGTTCCTCGTCCACACGACCTTCGGCTACAGCCGCACCCGTCAGGGCTGGGACAACCCGGCGCAGGCGGGCTTTGCATCGCTGATCGGTTTGAAGACCGACACCGACGCGACGCCGCGCATCGGCTTCGACACCTCCGATGGCCTGACCGCTTTCGGCGTGCAAGACGGCAAGGTCGCCGACGGCTTCCAATACAACACGACGTACCACATCAACCAGAACATGACCTGGGTGCGCGGCAAGCACGAGTTCAAGTTCGGTTGGGATCTGCGCCGCCTGCAGACCACGGCCGAAGACGCCGCCGGTACGAACGGCCAGTTCTTGTTCTCTCGCGCGCAGACTGCTCTGCCTTCGAACACGAGCGGCACTGGCCATTCGTTCGCAAGCTTCCTTCTCGGCGCTCCGAACGCGGCCAACACCGCGGCGCTGCCGATTCCGGATATTCAGATCCGGTACGGCTATCATGCCGGATACCTGCAGGACAACTGGAAGCTTACTGACCGCCTCACGCTGAACATCGGCATGCGCTACGAGGTGCCGATCGGCTTCCACTTCTCCAACTACCAGTTCTCCTCGGTCGACCTGACCAAGCCCAACGCCGCGGCGGACGGGCTGCCTGGAGCGCTGCAGTTCGCGGGCCCGGGAGCCGGCCGCACGGGGACGAAGCGCTTCTACCCGACTGATTTCTCGAACGTGGGTCCGCGCTTCGGCTTCGCATATCGGTTGGCGGACAAGACCGTCATCCGCGGCGGCTGGGGCATCTTCTACCAGACGCTCGGCAACGGCGGTTGCGGCTGCACGCTCGGTTTCGCCGGCCCGCCGACGCAGATCAACTCCGACGGCATCAATGGCGCGTTCCAACTCTCGGGCGGTATCCCCGTTCCGGGCGACGTCTCGCGTCCGCCGTTCATCGACCCGACGTTCGGCAATTTCCGTGACGTCGACTACCTGGGCGCCAACTTCGGCCGCGCGCCGCGCGTCCAGAACTGGAGCATCGGCGTCCAGCACACGATCAAGAACTTCTTGATCGACCTGGCCTACGTCGGCAACCGCGGCTCGGGCCTGAACTCGTCGATCCCGATCAACCAGGTCGACCCGAAGTACCTCACCCTCGGCTCGCTGCTGCGCAAGCGGATCGACAGCCCCGAGGTCGCCGCCGCCGGCTTCTCCGCGCCGTTCGCGGCGTTTCCGGGCAACCTGACGCTCGCGCAGGCGCTGCGGCCCTATCCGCAGTTCCTCAACGTGACCAGCCGTAACTCGGGCGACGGCAAGACCTGGTACGACTCGTTCCAGGCCAAGGTCGAGCGGCGCTTCGGCAGCTGGCAGATGATGACTTCGTACACCTATTCGAAGTCGCTGGCCAAGCTGCACTACCGCCAGATCTTCACCCAGAACCAGTCCTACCCGCAGAACTCCTACGACCTCAATCCGGAGAAGTCGCTGTCGTGGTTCGACCTGCCGCATACGCTCAACATCCTCAACTCCTACGACCTGCCGTTCGGCAAGGGTCGTAAATACATGAACCGTGGCGGCGTGGTGAACGCCGTGGCGGGGGGATGGACGGTCGCGGCGGCGCAGCGCTATTACACCAGCGGCCTCTCGCCGACGACCGTCAGCAACTCGCTCAGCACCACGCTGTTCAACGGCCTCAAGCGCGCCAATGTGACCGGTCAGACGATCCGCACCTCCTACGGGCGCGGCGACCTCGACCCGGCGGACGCGAGCGCGGTCTACTTCAACGCGGGCGCGTTCGCTCTCGCCGGCGAGTACGAGTTCGGCAACGCTGCGATGTTCTACCGGGCGTTCCGGCAACCGCCGATCTTCCAGGAGAACCTTTCGATCCAGAAGGAGTTCGCGGTTCTTCCGATCGGCGACCAGGGGCTGCGTCTGCGCTACCGCGCTGACTTCTTCAACCTGTTCAACCGAACGAACTTCGGCACGAACATGACCATCGGCAACGCCAACTTCGGCCGCGCCACCGGGCCGCAGCAAGGTCCCCGCATCATCACGATGGGCCTGCGCCTGGAATTCTAGGCGACGGCGTTCTTTTCCGAGACTCGATGGGCCGTTCCTAAGCTGGGGCGGCCCATCCTATTTGGGATCAATATCTTACTCAAGGCAGCGCAGCAACCAGCTTCGTCCTTAGGGCTGGTGCGTACGCAAAATGAACCCTCCCGCTGTAACAAATCCTTGATCTAGACGCCCTGTCTAAAAGGGTTGTCTCTGGTGCGCAGGCTGCCGGTATCGTCGACTGCCTGGATCTCTGTATTGGCGATCCTTCAGATCCTATTGGCGGCTTGCAACTCCGGAACCGGCGCCAGCAACAATTTCGAGCGTTTTCGGGAAGAACGCCGCCGTCTGGTCGAAGAAACGACCGCTCGATTGAGCGCCGACGAGGGCGGGCGCGTCATGCTGAAGGCGATCGAGGCCCACGGAGGACTCGAGGCCTGGTTTCGCACACGGTCGAGTGTTTCGCTGTGGGAGTATCATCGGCTCCCAGCGGGCCGTAGCTTCACTTCGCGATTGATGGGCGAGCGCAGCGGTCAGCGCGTCTATCAAGAGCTTCAGTACTTCGATGCCGCCGGAGCAAAGACCGGCTCGGGTCGATTTGGCTGGGATGGCAAGGAAGGCTGGCTCGAGATGGAGGGCGCGATCTCCCGCGCGGACCGGTTACGGCATCGGGCGGCGGCCACGTTCTACCTCGAGCGCGTACCCTTCATCTTCGCTCTGCAGAACATTCGGTACGAATTGCTACCGCCGGAGGATCTCGACGGGGCGCCGAAGGACCGTATCCGGATATCGATCACAGGCGGCGTGGGCGACGCCCGCTTCATCGTCTACATCGACCAGTTGACCGGGCGTGTTTCCGCCGTGCGCTACGCGTTTCCAACCGAATCTCCCGAGGCCGGGATCGACAGTCTGCGCAACGGTTTGTTGCGCTACAACGAGTTCTTCACCGTCGATGGCCTCACGCTTCCCATCCGTATGACGCTCTATCCGGTCGAGAACGAGATTCCCGGGGATGCGACCTACCAGGCCGTTTGCCGCGAGATTACCTTTCGCGAGTTCTTCGACCAGTCCGCGCTGAAACGCCCCGATGGGGCGATCTTGTTGTCGGAGAACGGCTTAGAAGATCGCTAAGCGACGGCTAACCCCACTGCGTCCACGTGATGGCGCGCTCGTCCGCTTCTCCATGCGTCAAGCGAATTTCGTGCCTAGGTCCAGGGAGCGAGTCGGCAAACTTCTCGCCCCATTCGATCAATACGATCGCATCCTCGTCCCAAAGCTCGTCGAGTCCGAGCGTCTCGAGCTCCGGAAGCCGGTCGAGGCGATAGAGGTCGATGTGGTAGACCTTTGGGTTTCCTTCGTACTCGTGGATGAGCGAGAAGGTTGGGCTGACAACATCTTCGGCATCAGCCGCGCCCAGCCCTTCGATCAAGCCCTTGCTCAGCGTCGTCTTACCGGCGCTGAGGTCGCCAATGAGCAAAACAAGGGCGGGCGCCGTAAGCGCAGCTGCGATCTCGACGCCAATTTGGCGGGTCTGCTCAGGGGAACGGCTGCGCCAAGTTCGGCTGGTCCCGTCTGGGCTCATCGCAGCTCGGCCATCGCTTCCGGGAGAGCTCTGAGCAAGTCGGTGGCCAGCATCGACTGCTGGCCCAAACGCGCTGCTGCCAGTTCTCCCGCGCGGCCGTGCAGCCAGACCGCGGCGGCGACCACCAGCTCGGGCGCTTCGGTGCGAAACTGCGCGAGCATCCCCGCGATCAGCCCAGTCAGGATGTCGCCCGACCCACCCGTGCCCATGCCCGGGGTTCCGGTGGGGTTGACGACGATGCGGCCGTCCGGGCTAGCGATAACCGTGCGTGCGCCCTTCAGGACAGTTATCGCTCCGTGTCGCTCGGCGTAGGTCCGCGCCACTCCGAGCCGATCGTTCTGCACCTGCGCCGTTGAGAGGTCCGTCATGCGCGCCATCTCGCCAGGGTGGGGCGTGGCGACGACGGTCGGGCTAGGCGAGTCCCATTCTTCGCCCAAAACACGTAGCGCGTCTGCATCAACGACCAGCGGCGCTTCGATGCTCGAGAGGATTCGCCTTACCAGGTCTAGATTCGGCGGCCCTGTGCCCAAACCTGGCCCTATGGCGACGACGTCCATGCCCTCCATCAGGGCCTTGTCAAAACCGCCAATCGTGCCGTCGTCGAGCTCTTCTACCGGTTCGGTCATCAGCTCCGGCGTGAGACCGACGACGGCGGAGGCCGCTCCGGCGGCGGTAATCACCGTACACAAGCCCGCGCCCGCGCGCATGGCAGCGGTTCCCGCCATCGCGACGGCGCCCGGTTTGGAGCGCGAGCCCCCGACGACGGCGACGTGTCCGTACGTCCCCTTATGGCCTTCCAGGTCGCGGGGTCGAAACAGCGGGCGAAAATCGCTCGGCTCACTTAGATAGACCGCGGGGCCTTCCAGCTCGTCGAGGATGGCTGCCGACGTTCCAATGGGCGCCACGTGGAGGTGGCCCATCCGCGCGGCATTAGGGAGAAGCGCCTGCGAGGGGTTAAGGGCGGTAAAGGTGACCGTATGGTCGGCCCGCAGCGCCTCGCCTTCGCACTCCGCGCTGTCCGAAGGCATCCCCGAAGGCATGTCAACCGCAATCAAGTTGGCGTGGTCCCAGTGTGCGTTGAGGTCCTCGATGACTTCGCCCAGCAGCCCGCGAGCCGGTCCTTTTAGACCCGTTCCGAGCAGGGCGTCGACTACCAGAGTCGCCGTCAAAGTCTGGTCGCGAAGCTCGAGCCACTCGTCCATCTCTTCGACGAAATGAGGCTGGCCGCCTACGGCTTCGAGCATGGCCAAGTTCGTTGCGGCATCGCCGGATAGAGCTTCTCGCGACGCGAAGACCACGACGACCGGCGTTGCAAGCTCGCGTACGAGCAAGTGGCGCGCGACGACCAGCCCATCGCCGCCGTTGTTGCCTTTCCCGCAAACGATCAGTATGCGCTGCTCCTGGAGCGGCGCATACTCCCGCTCCAGCAAGCGAGCTACCGCGGCCCCGGCATTCTCCATCAGAATCAGGCCCGGGATGCCCGCTTCCTCGATCGTGGTGCGATCGGCCTCGCGCATCTGCTCCGCGGTGAGTACTCTCAGCACGTCGCTCTAGACCTCCAGTTCCTCTTCGATCTTGTTCAGTTTGGCGCGCTCCCCCATCACGATCAACACGTCTGCAGGGTGGATCTTAGCCTGTCCGGAAGGGTTGAACGTCATGTGCCCATCCTGCCGCATGATAGCCAGCACGATCACACCGAAACGCTGCCGCAGTTGCGACTGCTCGAGGGTCTTCTCGGCGACTGAGCTTCGTTCCGAAACGCGCACTTGTTCGAGATCGAGGTCCAGATCTGCGCCCTTGAAGGCGGAGGCGACGTCGAGAAAGCTCAATACGTGCGGCCGCAGCATGGCTTGGCCCAGGCGATGGCCGATAAAGGTATAGGGCGTAAAAACGGTCGCGGCGCCGGCGCGGCGCAGCTTGTCTTCGGCCTGTTCGTCGCTCGCGCGGGCGGCGATCAAAAGCTTGGGGTTGAGGCCGCGGGCGGTGAGCGTGACGTAGACATTCTCCGCGTCGCTGCCGATCGCCGCGACGAGTCCTTTGGCCTTGTCGATGCCGGCTTCAAGCAACGTCTTGTCGAGCGTAGCGTCGGCGATCAACGTCGGTACGCCCTGCTCCTCCGCCCAGGCGGCGCGGTCGGCGCTCGAGTCGATCAGCACGACGTGCGCGCGCCCGCGTTGCAGCTCACGGATCACCCCGCGCCCCACGCGGCCGGCGCCGCAGACGATGTAGTGGTTGTCTAGTTTCTTGAGCATGCGTTGCGTCCGTTTGCGGCCAAAGAAATTTTCGAGCTCGAGCTGCAGCACGAGGTCGCTCATGATGCCGATGGCGGCGAACACGACAGTGACCCCGACCATCAGCAGGATCGAGGTGAAGACGCGCTCGGGGAACGTTAGATCCCAGACCTCGGTGTAGCCGACCGTCGTCAGGGAGATCAGAGCCATGTAGAAGCTGTCAAACAGCGGCCGACCTTCGATCAAACGATAGCCGGCGGTCCCCAAGATGAGGACGCCCCACAATAGGCTGCCGATCAGCGTGAGCCGGCGCAGCGGGCCGTTCATCCCAGCCTCCTGGCAATGAGGATCGTCATGTCGTCCTGTTGCTCAGGGGCCTTACCCGTCCAGTCGTCCACTTCCGCGATCACGCTTTCGGCGATCTTGTCGAGCGGGAGTTCCGCCACCTTCGTCAGCGCCTCCACCAAGCGCTCTTCCCCGAACTGTTCCTCATATGGATTCTCCGGCTCGGTGAGCCCGTCTGTAAAGGCCACGAGAAGGTCGCCCGGCTGGAGCTCGATCGTGCTGGCTTCGTAGCAGGCATGGGTGAAGGCGCCGACCACCATGCCGGTCACCTCCAGCCGTTGTGCCTCGCCGCCGCGTATGCGAACAGGCGGCAAGTGACCGGCGTTGACATATGCCAGCGAGCCGCTGCGCTCGTCGAACGCGCCGAAAAACAGCGTGGCGTATTTGTCCGGCGCGGTGCCGGCGCAGAGCTGGCGATTGGTTTCGGTCGTCACCCGCGCGGCGGCGTGCGAGAGGTCGGCATCGTCGAGCTTGCCGCCCATCAGCGCCAACTGCGTACGCAGGGTGGAATGGACCGCGGCCATCACCAGCGCCGCCGAAATGCCTTTGCCGGCAACGTCGCCGAACGACAGCGCCACGCGATGTTCTGAGAGTCGCACGTAGTCGTAGAAGTCGCCCGAGACCGCGCGCGCCGGTCTACATACTCCTAACACTTCGAACGAGGGCAGCCGTGGCGCCTCGCGTGGGAACAGTTGCGCCTGCACCTCTTGCGCGATGGCTAGCTCGGATTCGAGGCGCTGGCGCTCCTTGGAATCGGCGATCAGACGCTCGATTGAAGCCGTCATACGGTTGAACGAGCGCGCCAGTTCGGTGAGCTGGCTGTAGCCTCGTTGCGGCACCCGGTAGGAAAAGTCCCCTTGGTCGACATGGCGCGTGCCCACGTAGAGATCATGGATGGCGCTGGTGGCCGTGCGAGTGAGTGAGACGGCCACGACGGTCGAGACGACGACCGCGATGGCGAAGAGGATGGCCAAGATCCAGGACAGGTTGCCTGCGAAGCTGCGAAGCTCTGGAGACTGCTGGTCCAAGATTACGCGCAGCACAGCCGACGGGCGGGTTTGGAGCACGAAGATATTCTCGAGCCGCGTCGTGCCCGTGCTCCAATCGAGCACGCGCGCCGGCGCCGGCCAATTGTTCACACGCCAGTCGAGCGGATGCACGGGAGGCGGTAGATGGGCCTCGACGGGAGGCGCATCGAGCGCGCTGCGCGAGGTTTGCTCGGCCGGCGCTCGGAACGAAAAGCGTGAAGAGCCGCTCGCCGGCGCTGCTCCGAGCTCAACCCGGCCCAGCGCCGGCAGCAGACCCGCCAAGTACTGCGGCGTCAGAGGAAACATCAGCAGCAAGGACGGCTCGCCTGGCTGATAAAGCGCGTAGGCGGCCATGTAGTAACGACCGTTCCGCCGCACGATGCCGCGGTAGCTCTCGAGCGCCGGGGGCAGTTGTCCCTGTAAAGACCCTTGCGGGTAGACGACCGGCCCGTCACCGGTCTCCAATCGCGCTTCGAGGCCCGGGTAGCGCTGTGGCGCTTCACGCAAGAACGCTTCACCGATGGCGCGCCGGCGTTCGGCGTCAGAGGCGCGCAACTGCCAAGCAAGCGAGTCCGCCGCCGCGTAAAGACCGGCGGCCCGCTCCTCGACCTGGGCGCGCACCAAATAGGCGCCGACCGGGAGGAATAGCAGCACCGCGCCGACCGCAGCCATGACAAACGCCAATGCCAGCGGCGCCACTCCCACGAAAAAGTAGGCCACCATCATGCGGTGTCGCACGCGCCACAGGAAACGCCGTGCCAGCAGCCGGATCACGCGATACCCAAGCCGCGCAAGGATGACGCAGCCAACCACGTAGAGCAGCACTTGCAGGATCACGCGGACCGTATAGACCGTCGCCGACAACGGCTCGAACGGCCACAGGGCGAGGTAAGCCCCGATCAGGGCGAGCAGCACCTGATTCCAGCGGCCGAGCTTGCTCCAAGGGTTCGGCATGGGTGTGGCGGATGCTCCGCCGCGGGCCGCCCTCGCGAACGAGGGCCGTCCCCAAAGGATC
This sequence comes from Bryobacterales bacterium, assembly GCA_041394905.1. Taxonomy (GTDB): domain Bacteria; phylum Acidobacteriota; class Terriglobia; order Bryobacterales; family UBA6623; genus RI-231. The sequence continues at coordinate 137,800 of JAWKHJ010000010.1, forward strand.
GCTCAAAAAGGATCGCTGAGCGCGACCGGAGCGCGGGAATCCGAGCTTCGCCGCACGGCGTGCGCGATTTCGACAGCGCGAAATCCGTCGAAACCGGTCGCCGCCGGTCCGCGCTCGCCCGCGACGCGGCGGACGAAGTCGGCGATCTCGTCGACGAAGGTGAGCTCTACGGTCGACTGCCAGCCTTGGATCTTCTCGCGGACGTTCGCCCCGGGGTAGAGAGCCCGCTCCCGGTGGACTCGGCGGCCCTCGGCGTCGATCTGCTCGAGCTCAAAATAGAGGGGCCCGTAAGAGGCGCTTACCGCGCCTTGGTCGCCGTACACCTGGATCCAGAAGCGATAACCGCGCCACTCGGTCCAACTCGCCTGCAGCGACGCCCAGCGGCCGTCCTGGGCGCTGAGCAGGGCTACGCCGTTGTCTTCGGCGCCGGAGATCTTCCACATGGCCTCGCTGGCGAATCCGCTGACCGAGTCGAACTCGCCGGCGAGGTAGCGTACGTGGTCGATCAAGTGGATGCCGTTGTCCATCAAGGCCCCTCCGCCAATCACGCCTGGGTCACGCTCGGAGGCGCTGCGGAACTCCGAAAGACCGCGATGCCCGGCGTAGGCCCGCACGTGCAGGATGCGCCCAATGCGGCCTTGTTCGATAGACTCCCTCGCGCGGCGAAGGTTTGGGAAATAGCGCTGATTGAAGCCGGTGGCGAGCACGCGGCCGTTGCGCCGAGCCGCCTCCACCATCCGTCGGGCGGCCTCAGGGCTCGGCGCCAACGGCTTCTCGCAGAGCACGTGCTTGCCGGCGTCGAGCGCTGCGATGGTTTGCCCTTCGTGCAGGTTCGGAGGCGTACAGATCAGGACGGCGTCGACGTCATCGCGGTCGTATGTACGGCGCGGATCCTCGACGGCCTGGGGAGCTATGCGCGACGCCCGCGACGGGTCGCAATCGGCGGCCACGACGAGCGAACACCCGTTGAGTCGCCCAACTGCTCGTGCGCGCAGTGCGCCGATCTCGCCGGCGCCGATCAACCCAAAGCGCATCGCCCTAGCCCGGGTCGTGGCAGAAATCGCAGTCGTTGGGCGCGTTGTGCTCGGCGTGGCAGGCCATGCAGCTCACCATGTTGGTGGCTTTCTCCTTGAACAACACGTCGCGCTCCGCTACCGCGCCGTGGCAAGTAGCGCAATCGATGCCCGCTTCGGTGTGTGAGGCGTGAGCGAACCAGACAAACGGTGGAACACGGTAGATCGGCGCCCAAGGCACGGGCTCGCCCTTGGCGTTGAACTCCGTCAACTTCTGGATGTGCGGGCTATCTGTCTTGATCGCCGTGTGGCAGGTCATGCACTTGTCCGTCGCCGGATACTGCATCAGAAAGCCATCTTTGTCGGTCTCGTGGCACTCCGCACACTTGAGGCCGAGCGTGCCGACGTGGTGCTTGTGGCTGTAGGGGATGGGCTGCTCGATGGGCGGCCCTGGGATCTGCTCGGCGGGCGAGACATAGGCTCGCTGCGCGCGAATGACGAGCGTGGCGCAAGCGGCGAGCGAGAGCAGGGCGACGAGGGTGCGCTTCACGGTGGTATCTATTCTGACGCACTTTGCAGCTGGAGCGGTTGCGACGCGCAGGCGCGAGCCTGCGCGTCTGGCATGCGATTCCTGCCTCTACAGCGAAAAACAAACGTACTCGTCGCCCGCCGGCGAATCGCCTTTGCCGCCGCCGGCCGCGATCACGATGTACTGCTTGCCATTGACCTCATAGGAGCAGGGCGTCGCGAAACCGCCCGCGTTGAGCTGGTGCTCCCACAGCACCTCGCCTGTGTCGGCGTCGAAAGCACGGAACTTGCGATCGAACGTGCCGGCGAAGAACAGCAGGCCGCCTTTGGTGGCGATCGAGCCGCCGTGAGAAGGAGTGCCGGTCTTCGGGATTCCTTCGGCTGTCAGCTCCGGATACTCGCCGTTCACCACGCGCCATTTGAAGGCGCCCGTCTCCATGTCGATCGCCGTCACGTAGCCCCAAGGCGGCTTGACGATGGGGTACCCGCGGTCGTCGCGCACCTTCCAGCGTTCGGTGAGCTGCCACTCGTAACCGGAGCCCGAGTCGGCCGGCGCAAGCGTGATGCGGTTGGTGTTTTCGTCCGAATTGGCGAAGAGCAGGTTGCGGTCTGGGTCATGGCTGCAGCCGCCCCACAGCGTGCCCCCACGAAAGCCCGGATGGACGAAGGTGCCGCGGGTCGAGGGCGGCTCGTAGATCAGCCCATGGTCGGTCTTCTCGAGCAAGGCCAGGAACTTGGCGTGCGCCTCCGGCGTTAAGTTCGTGATCTCGTCCGCGTCCAGCCGAATGCGGCTCAGCGGCGGCGGCTTCGTAGGGAACGGCTGCGTCGGCCAAAGCTCCTCGCCGGGAACTTTCGACGGCGGGATCTTGCGTTCCTCCACGGGGAAGATCGGCCTACCCGTCTGGCGGTCGAAAAAGAAAACGAAGCTCTGTTTGGTGACCTGGGCGACGGCATCGATTGTGCGTCCGCCCTGCCTGAGGGTAACGAGCGCGGGCTGGGCAGGCAGATCGTAGTCCCAAACGTCGTGGTGGACCACTTGGAAATGCCACTGCCGCTCGCCCGTCTCGGCGTCGAGCGCGAGCACGCAGTTGCCGAACAGGTTTGCGCCCTTGCGGTCGCCGCCCCAGTAGTCGAAGGCTGGCGAGCCGGTCGAGGCGAATAGCCAGCCGCGTTCCTGATCGAGGCTCATGCCGGCCCAGTTGTTCGTGCCGCCCACGCGCTTCCAGGCGTCGGTGGGCCAAGTGTCGTAGCCGTACTCGCCGGGCCGCGGGGTCGTGTGGAAGATCCAGCGGCGCTCGCCGGTCCGGGCGTCGTAGCCGCGGATATGTCCTGGAGCTGCGGGAGCCGGGCCTTCGCTGCCGCCTCCGCCCACGAGTACGAGGTCTTTGTAGGCCACCGGCGGGCTGGTCAGCCGGAACGTCAACCCCTTCATGTCGTGGTCGAAGTTTTGGCTCAGGTCGATCTGGCCGCCTTGGCCGAAGCTCGCGTCGAGCTTGCCTGTGTTGGCGTCGATCGAATAGAGCGCATCGCGTTGGGCTGAGAAGATGCGCTTCTGCTCGCCGTCCGCGCTCTGCCAGTAGCACAGCCCGCGGCTCACCCCCGCCGAGCGCCGGCTGCTCGCGCCCTCGTTCGGATCGAATTCCCACTTCACTGCGCCGGTCGCCGCGTCGAGGGCCCGGATTTTGAGCTTGGGCGTAAGTAGGTAGAGCACGCCATCGACGACGATGGGCGTCGACTCGATGGTGGTCTGCGGCCGCTCGCTTGCGTCGCCGCAGTTGTGGACCCAGGCGACCTTTAGCTTGCCGACGTTGGACTTGTCGATCTGATCGAGGGGGGCGTAGCGGCCCGCGCCGGCGTCTCCGCCGTAGTGCTCCCACTGCCAATCTTTGCCCTTGGACCAGCGGGCGCCTCGCGCGGCTGGGGCTAACGAAGCGGCGGCTAAGGAAGCGAGAAAGCGGCGGCGGTCGAGGGGTTGCTTCATGGCAATCGTTCCTTGGTTTAGCGCCAGGTCTTGTCGTCCAGGCGGCTCAGGTCGACATCGTCCTTCAGCACGCCGAGCGTGATGATGGCGAAGGTGAAGACGTTCGTTCGCGGCTCGAGGTGACCGCCGAAGGCTTGTTCTCCGGTGGTGAGCGTGAGGTGTGGGTGCAGCCGGCCGTCGAGCACGTAGCCGTTCATGCTGATGATGTCCGCCGGCTCGGACTTGTCTTCGATGTAGATGTTCTTCGACGGGAAATCGCGGTTCGAGACTGAGTGGATCTGGTAGTTCCTCACCGAGCCCGCGCCGGAAAGGATGACGGCGTTGCGGATGCCTTCCTGCTCGATGAGCTGCTGCATGCCGGCGAGCAAGTCCGCCTTGTGCTTGAAGCGGAAGATCACGACGCGCTCGAACTGAGTCGAGATCGCGACGCCATCGGGCACGTTAGGGTCGTTCGCCTTGGCGTCCTCCTCCGGCGTAGTCGCCTTGACGACTTCGCGGCGCGTCTTCTCCGCCGGCGCGACCGAGAGGAAGCTCAGCGCCAGGGTGAGCGTGAGGAGGCCTTTCATGGCGTCGGATTGTACCGAAACCGCCATGAAAGCGCTGTCCGATTTTAGGGCAAAGCCCGCAGATAATTGACGATGTCGGTCATTTGCGGCTCAGGTAGATCATACGGCGGCATCATCGAGCCTTCGACGAACTTCTGTGGTTCGCGGAAGTGTCCGACCAGCCATTCTGCGTCGCGGCGGCCGCCTTCGCCATTGAGTGGCGGACCCATCGTCTGGCCTTCGCCATTGGTCACGTGACACATGCCGCACTGGTTTTCCTGGTACACCTTGGCGCCGGAAAGGGCCGTCTCGGGAGCGTCGGCGATGGCCCAGGCGCGCGCCGGCTGCAAACCGGTCGAGAGCACGGCCAAGGCTTCTTTTTGCACCGCGTTTGCGGCGGGCGCGTGCTCCTCGATGTGGGCTTTGAGCTTGTCCGAATCGACCTCTTCGAGCGCGGTCAACGTGGGGCCCGCGGCGGGCTCGCCGCCAGGTGCGACGTTGTGGCACTGGCCGCACTGGAGCTGCTCGAAATAAGCGTAGCCGGCCAACTGCGCCGGCGTGGCGTGCGTCCAGGCTTCACCAGTTCCCGCGGCGAGCGGTGGTTCTTCGGGCGTAGAGTGGATAGCCGCGCCAGTCAGACCGGCCCAAGTAATTGCGCACAGAGCGACCACGCCAATGGCAGTTGTGCGCTGGGTGACCTTCCGCAGCTTGCCCGTATCGAGAAACGGCAGCGCCGCCAGAAGCAGCATCGCGATGGTCGGCAGGATAACCGCGCCGACGATCTCGAGCGAGCCCTCGAAGAACTTGAGCGTCTGGAAGAGGAATAAGAAGTACCATTCCGGCCGTGGCACGAACGAGATGTCGTTTGGGTCGGCCATCTTGCCGAGCGAAGCGCCTCCACCGTGGCTGCAATGCCGAATAGGACGGCAAAAGCGAGGAAGATTTACGACCGAGTCTTTTAGAACACCTGCTCGGGGTAGAACTTTTTGTTCGGCTTAGTTTCGTCGCCGGGTTGCGGGGCGACGCCGTGCTTGCGCACCAAGTAGAGGTGGATCCCGGCCAAGGCGCCTGTCGCTGCGGGGAGCAGGATGACGTGCGCCGCGTAAAAGCGCTGGAACGTCGCGGCGCCCACGCGCCCGGCGTCACTGCCAAGCAACTGCAGCGTCCATTCGCCCACCACCGGAGGCAGGCTCATGATCTGCAGCGTGACCACCGTCGCCCAATAGGCGCGGTTGTCCCAGTTGAGCAGGTAGCCCGTCAAGCCGAACGCAAGCGTCAACCGCAACAGCAGCACGCCCACACTCCAGGTCGCTTCGCGCGGCTTCTTGTAGGCGCCCCAGATGGCGACCTGCACCATGTGGACCACCACCAGGATCACCATCATGGACGCGCCCCAATGGTGCAATCCGCGCACGAGCGCGCCGCCGGAGACCTCGGTCATGATGTAGCGCACGCTGTACCAGGCCTCGCCCGGCTGCGGCGAGTGGTTGAAAGCAAGCAGAATGCCAGTGAGAAACTGCACCGCCAACGAGAACAGCGCCATGCTGCCGAACACCTGGTGCCAGCCGCTCGATGCGGGGATCTCTTCCTCGAAGAATCCCTCGACGAAGGAGACCAACCCGGTCCGCGCCTCGATCCAGTCTTTGATTCCGTTCAACATGACCCGCCTCACGCCTCGTCGGAGCGGCGAACTGAACCCAGCCAGAGGCGGTCGCCTTCCACTTTCGTCTCAAACTGATCGAGAGCACGCGGTGAAGGACCCGAGAGCACTTCGCCGTCGATCGAGAAGGAAGAATCGTGGCAGGGGCAGTAGAATCCGCCTTGGTCGGCCTTGAAGCTGACGCCGCAGCCAAGGTGTGGGCATGAGGGCGAGAACGCGGTGACTTTGCCGTCACGCTTGAACACCCACGCTGTCGCTTCCTCGAGAGTGGTTTTCCAGGCGTCGACACGCTTGCGCTGGATGATCGCCTGCCGCGGTTCTTCGGTCAACGATGACACGCTGCCCGCGTCCGACCAGCCGCCCGCGGCCCGCTTGCGCTTGCCTGGCAGGAACAGGTAAGCCGCCGCCGGAAGCGCTAACGCAGCGCCGATGACGGCGTTGAGCACAAAGATCGCACGTGAATGAAACTCTCTTCGAAGCATTGTCAGAAGGTCCCTCAGATTCGGCCAAACCCCTAGCCATTTTATCGGAGATGGCCCTATCGATTTTCTTGGCTGCCGGCGGGCCGAATCAGCGGTTGTAAGCGATTACAACCACAGCCGCACCATGGTACAGTTCAAGGGACGAAAGGTACAGTTCCGAAGACGACAGACACCTAGTTCGACGCTCGGACGATCCGTCCGAATTGATTTCCGCCGGTTTCTCCGTGCCACCACATCCCGGAGTAGTGGTCTCGGAAGATCACGACACGGGCCGTAAAGCTTCCGTCACTACCTGGTAACGACAAGTCGGTCAACGAGATGACCGGGGTGTCGCCGGCCCAGAGCAACTTGACGGGAATGGGGGCGGTGAAGTCGTGATCGCCGTACTGGATGCGGGCGTGAATGGTCCACAGGTCGCCTGTCACATGGACGGCTTTCTCGATTTCGTAGCGTTCCGGTCTGAGCTTTGCGTCGTCGCCGCGGCCTGTCACTGTGAAATGACCTTCCATGACCACGTTGCGCATGGATTCCGCGAATTCTTCCTCGAGCCTGGATTGCTCTTGGGCGGAAGGTTCACTGGACCCACAGGCGACGAGGAGAAGGGCGACGGACAAAACCGTGGTGAAAGCTCTCATCGGCGGCGGCTTGGCACCTATTGTCTCCATTCGACCGCACTTAGACCAGCCAAAAGCGTTGGTGCCCGATGAAGGCTGACGCTCCGCGCACATTTCGGGCGCCCGGCCGAGTGAACCTGATCGGCGAGCATACCGACTATAACGACGGTTTCGTTCTGCCGGTCGCGCTCGATTTGGATTGTCGTGTGACGGCGGCCCCGCGGATCGGCGGCACGTTGCGCGCGGTCGCGGTCGATCTCGGGCCAGCGGAAGCCGATTGGCCGCTTGCGACCCTAGCCGATGCCAAGCGGCGCGGCGACTGGTCCGACTACGTGGCCGGCGTCGCGGTGCAGCTGCTGCGCGAGGGTGTGGTCGTTCCCGCACTAGACCTTCAAATCACCAGCCAAGTCCCCATGGGAGCAGGCTTGAGCTCGTCGGCGGCGCTCGAGGTGGCCTCAGCGCTCGCGTTGAGCTCGTGGGGCGATGCGCCGATTCCCAGGCGCGACTTGGCCGTGCTTTGTCAGCGGGCTGAAGTCGAGTTCGTGGGGCTGCAGTGCGGCATCATGGACCAGTTCGTAGCAGTGTTCGGACGGCGTGGGCACGCGCTGCTGGTCGATTGTCGCAGCCTCGATTGGAAGCTGGTCGCGATCCCGGCTGAGGCCGAAATCGTAGTCATCGACTCGGGGGTCAAGCATCAACTGGCGAGCAGCGAATACAACTTGCGTCGCGCCGAGTGCGAACAAGCCGCCGCCAAGCTTGGAAGGCCTCTGCGGGACATCGGCGTGGATCAGTTTTGCGAGCTGTCCTCGCGCCTGGAGGGCAAGTTACTGCAGCGGGCTCGGCACATCGTTCACGAGAACCAGCGCGTGCTCGACTTCGTAGCGGCGGCCGAGCGCGGCGAGCTTGACAGCCTGGGCAGGTTGATGGCGGCGTCGCATTGGAGCTTGGCGGCTGATTATGAAGTGAGCTGTCCGGAGCTAGATTTTCTGGTCGAGACCGCGGCCGGGGCCAAGGGCGTGATCGGCTCGCGTATGACCGGCGGCGGCTTCGGAGGCTGTACCGTCAATTTGGTCGAGCGCGGAGCGGTCGAAGGATTCCGCGAGGCCGTCACCGAGGCCTATCAGGCCAGATTCGGATGGAAACCTCCGATTTACGTCTGCAACAGCGGGGACGGCGCGGGCGAGATCGACGCCGGTTAGCGCCTACGGCTCCATCCCGGGGTAGAACGATCGAACCGCGAGAATCCGCGCTTTCGGCTTTGAAGGGGTCGTGTCGTTGTAGAACCCGACTGTCGCATTGAGACGGTAGAAGTAGGCGTCGCCCGCCCTTGCCGGGCGCTTACCTTCGACGCCGTCCATGCCGCCGCCCGCGACCATCTCGCCCGAACCTTCGAGCAACAGGTAAACCTCTTCGGCGTTGGCGTGGTGGTGCGGGAAATTCGTTCCACCGGGGGCGAACTCCATGATGAAGAGGCTCGTGACGGTGTGGCCGACGCTGAGCAGGTCGCGGTTGCTGCGGGTATCGCCGACCAGGAGCTGGTAGAGCGTTGAAGGCGGATGGTTGCCGACCACCTGCTTCTTCGCCTCAGCCTCGTTGGCGAGCGGAAGCTTGACGGGTGCGCCGAACGTGAGGTCCTTCGGCGTCTTGAAGCCCATCACGATCAGGCGCAACGGTGCGCTGGAGCTGTTCGAGGCGCTGTGCTCGGTCGTCGGTGCAAAGTAGGCGAAGTCGCCCTTGCGCACCGACGTGACGACGCCGCGGTAGTGCAACTCGCCCTCCCCTTCGAGCACGTAGAAGATCTGTTCTTCGTTCTCGTACGCGATGCTCTTACATTGCCCGTCCGGTGAGACGACCGCTTCTCCAAAGCGGGCGACGCCTCGGACGATTGATGTTTCGGTATCTCCCTCGCCGAAAAGCGGCCGGTACCGGCAGGTTGCGGTGGTCAGGTCGCTAGGCTGGAAGGCGACATCGGCCAGGTTGCGGTAAAGAAAGGTTGGGTCGACGGCGCGCTCGGCCGCCGGGGCGGCGAGAGCGAGCGTGAACAGCAGAATTGGGAGCTTCACGGCGCTCTTAGCATAAGCCAGAATGGTAGGGTTGCGGACGCTGGTTCCACGTTGGATCTGTGCAGCGGCCTTGGCCGCAGCGGGTTGCGGTTCTCCGGCGCCACGTGAGGCCGAGCTGCCGCCGATCCCTCAGGTCCAGCCCGAAGAGCTATCTGGCGGCGGGCAAGCGCAGGTGCGCGAGGCCCTACATGCACTCGAAACCGCGCCAGAGAGCGCTGCGGCGAACGGCGAACTGGCGATGCTGCTCGATGCCTATGGCCGTGCGGACCTCGCTGTCCCGCTGTACGGTCGCGCCGCCGCTCTCGACCCAGGCGCTTTGCGCTGGCGTTATCTCTTGGGAACCGCGCTCGCAAGCCAGGGCAAAGCTGAGGAGGCGCTTGCCGAGCTACGGCACAGCGCCGAGGCGGACCCGGATTTTCTGCCCGGTTTGCATGCGCTTGCGGATGCGCTCTACAAGGCGAATCAGCTCGAAGACAGCCGCACGATCTATGAGCAAGCCCTTGGCCGTGATCCCGACGACGTTCGCGCGCTGTACGGCCTGGGCCGCATCGCCGCAGCCAAGGGCGCCGCGGCCGGCGCCATCGAAAAGCTCGAACGCACCGTGGCGCTCGCGCCGCAATTCGGCGCTGCGCACTATGAGCTCGCGCTAGCCTACCGCGATGCTGGGCGTGACGCCGATTCACGCCGGGAGATGCAGCTCTACGAGGCGGACCCGAACGGCGCTCCGGCCGACGACCCGCTGCGCGCCCAAGTGACGGCGTTGCGCATCGACGCCACCGCGCGTCTGGCTCGCGCGGCCGAGATGGAAAAGCGTGGCGATCTCGAGGGCGCGCTTGCCGAGCACTTGGCCGCGCTCGCCGAGCAGCCCGATCTGGCGCAGACGCACATCAACCTGATCTCGATCTACGCCCGGCTCGGCCAAAAGGAGAAGGCGCGCGAACAAGCAGCCAAAGCTCTCGAGCTGGCGCCGGACCGCGCCGAACTGCACTACAACATCGGCGTGCTCGACGTAGGCGACGGCCGCATGGCTGACGCCGAGAAGGAGTTTCGCCGCGCCGTCGAGCTCAACCCGACCTACGCCGCCGCGATGACGAACTGGGGGCAGATGCTCGAAGCGCGCGGCGAGTATGCCGAGGCCGCGAAGCTCTACCGCCGGGCGGTCGAGGCGCAGCCCGACTATCCGCTTGCGCGCCACCACTGGGGCCGCATGCTCCTCGCCCAGGGAGAGACTTCGCGGGCGATCGAGCAGTTTCGCGCAGCGCTCGAGCCCGAGACGCCGCTCAGCGCTGAGGCCTGGCTGGGTCTGGCTGCGGCCTATTCGGTTCAGGGTCGTCCGAACGAGGCGCGGAAGGCGGCCGAGCAGGCCAAGGCGCTCGCGCAGCTTCGGACGGCAGGACGGCGCAAGCGGTCGACCGCGAGCTGGAGCGTCTGCGCGATCGATGCCGCGACCGCGGCTGTGTTGGCTGCCTTGGCCGTGGCTTGGGCCTGCGCGCAGCAGGGCGTGGAGGCGCCGCAACCTGGAGCGCCGCTGTTCGATGAGGTGTCCCAGCAAAGCGGGCTGACCTTTGAGCACTTCATCGGCGCCTCGGGTGAGTTCTATCTGCCGGAAATCATGGGATCTGGCGTCGCCTTGCTCGACTATGACGGAGACGGCGATCTCGACGTCTATCTGTTGCAGGGCGCCATGTTGGCTCCGGGAAAACCCGCTTCCAGCTCCAGGTTTCCGCCGCCAACAGAGCACTGGCCAGGCAACCGGCTCTATCGCAACGAGGTCGTCCCAACCGGCGAGCTGCGCTTCCGCGACGTTACCGACCAGGCGCAGGTGGGCGATGAAGGCTACGGCATGGGTGCGGCCGTTGGCGACTACGACAACGATGGCGACCCGGACCTTTTCGTCACGAACTTTGGCGCCAATAAGCTCTACAGCAACAACGGCGACGGCACGTTTCGCGACGTCACCTCGGCCGGGCTCGACGACCCGCGCTGGTCGACTTCGGCTTCGTTCTTCGACTACGACAACGATGGCGACCTTGACCTGTTTTTCACGAACTACGTCGACTTCAGCGTAAGCAACAACAAACCCTGCTTCGCCCCAACAGGCGAACGCGACTACTGCTCGCCGAGCGTCTACCGCCCTGTCCCGGATCGCTTGTTTCGCAACCTGGGCGGACGCTTCATCGACGTCTCCGAATCTGCAGGACTCGGGCGAGCCTACGGGAACGGCCTGGGGGTGACGGTGGCGGACCTCAACGGCGACGGCTGGCTGGACATCTACGTCGCCAACGATGGGACTCCGAACCAGCTCTGGGTCAACAACGGCGATGGTACGTTTACCGACGAAGCGCTGATGGCGGGCGCCGCCTACAACTCCGATGGCGCGGCCGAGGCCGGGATGGGCGTCTCAGCGGGCGACTTCGACCTCGATGGCGACGAAGACCTCTTCATGACGCACCTCGCCAAGGAGACCAACACGCTCTATGTCAACAACGGACGCGGGCAGTTCCGCGACGAGACGAGCCGCTACGGGCTCGCGACCGCCAGCCTGCCCTACACCGGCTTCGGGATGCAGTGGTTCGACTACGATCTGGACGGGCGGCTCGATCTGTTCATCGCCAACGGCGCGGTCACTCTGGAGCCGCGGCTGCGCAGCCAGCCGTACCCGTTCGAGCAGCGCAACCAGCTATTTCATTTCGCACCTTCGGGCCGGTTCGAAGACGTCACCGCTACAGCCGGGCCCGCGCTCGAACTTGCAGAGGTCAGCCGCGGGGCCGCGTTTGGCGATCTCGACCAGGACGGCGACCCTGACATCGTCGTCTCAAACAACAACGGCCCGGCCCGCCTGCTTTTGAATGAGGCTGCCCTGGGGCGCCATTGGTTGCGCGTGAAGCTCGAAGGCGTGGAAGCGAGTCGCGACGCCTACGGCGCCAGAGTGGCGTTGCTGAGCGGGGGCAAGGCGCAAGCCTGGAGCCGCGTGCGCTCGGATGGAAGTTACTTGAGTGCGTCCGAGCGCACGGTGACGTTCGGGTTAGGCGAGTCGACGGCGGTCGAGGGCGTCGGCGTCATCTGGCCCGGTGGTTTGCGTGAGCGCTTTGACGCACAGGCCGACACAGTGCAGCGCTTCCGCCAGGGCGAAGGTCAGCCTTGGTAATAGTCCTTATTCCAACCTGATCGCGAAGCCGCGGTCTTGGTTGAGCTTGGTCGTGAACGCCCGGTCGAGCTCGGCAATTGGCACCACGTATTCGTCGCCTTGCAGGGTGACGAATCGGAATGCGCGGCCTTCGACCGCGAAGTCGGACACGGCGTAGATCAGCCCGCCTTGAAGGGCGATTAGCCAGTAGTCGGGCGCGTCTTGTTGGGCCTGGGCGTCGGCTTGGGCGCTTTCGGTGGCGGGTTGTTCTTCGGAGTGGTCGCCCACGGTGACCACATACCCCGCGCCGGACTGCGTGACGGTCGATTGCGTGACGGCGCCGCCGGTGACCGCGATGACATTTGGCACGAAGGCATAGGGGTAGAAACCGTAAATTGGGTAGGCGCCGCGATAATTTCGGCCGCGTCCGCCGATCTGGCGATGCTGGCCGGGGCTGACGTCGTAGACCCGCGAAGTCGGCTGTGGCGACGGTTGGACGATCGAGGGGATGGGCTGGCGTGACGGACGGCGTCCTCGAGGCGTACCTCGGCGTGAGGATGTTGCCGCCGACGGTGCTCTCGCCGAGGGTGCCGGGGTAGAGGATATTGCCAGTGCGCGGCCGAATTGAACCCGCGCCCAAGCGGGCATCGGGAGCCGACGTGACGCGCGGCGGTGCAGTTGTGATGGGCGATGGGGCGCCGGTCCGGCCGGAACCCACGTGCGACGGCGCGCCCGCACGTCCGCCGCCCCCTGTGCCGAAATTGACCTGCGCCGTCGCGCCAGCGCACGCCAGAAAGCCGAACAGCCGGAGAGCTCGCCTGGGGTTCGACCGCCGAGCTGATTGTACACCCTGTGCAGGAGCCGCGTTGCCGCTGCCGGAGCGGCTGGGCTATGTTGGCATCTGATGTCAAAGCAGTTCGACGTGGTCGGCGTAGGGCTCAACGCAACCGACACGATGCTGATCCTGCCCCGCTTCCCTTCCTACGGTGGCAAGGAGCCGTTTCGCGAGGAAATCCTCAGCGTGGGCGGCCAAGTGGCGAGCGCCGTGGTGGCTTGCCAGATGCTGGGGCTGCGCACCAAATACATCGGCACGGTGGGCGACGATTACCGCGGGCGCGTTCAGCTCAAGAGCTTGCAGGAATCGGGCGTGAATATCGACGACGTCGAAGTGCGCCAGGGTTGCGCCAACCAGTCGGCCTACATCCTGATCGACGAGACGACCGGCGAACGGACCGTGCTGTGGCGCCGCGATGACTGCCTGCGTCTCGAACCGTCCGAGATTACCCCGGAGCGTATCGTCTGCGCCCGCCTACTGCACATTGACGGGCACGACACTCCCGCCGTCGCGCGGGCGGCTCAGATCGCGCGCCAGCACGCGATTCCGGTCACCGTCGACGTCGACACCATCTATCACGGCTTCGATCAGGTGCTGCCCTACGTCGACTATCTGATCGCCAGCACGAACTTCCCCGTACAGTGGACCAACGAGCGCGATCCATTCAAGGCGCTCGAGTTGATCCAGCGCGAGTACGGCATGAAGGTCGCGGCGATGACCTTGGGCTCGCACGGCTCGCTCGCTTTGTGCGACGGCAAGTTCTCCTATTCGCCGGCGTTCGTGGTCAATTGCGTCGATACCACTGGCGCGGGAGACATCTTCCACGGCGCGTTCTGCTACGGCGTGCTCGAAGGCTGGCCGCTGGCGCGCGTCTTGGACTTCTCGAATGCGATGGCGGCGCTGAACTGCAAGGCGCTCGGCGCCCGCGGCGGCATTCGCTCTCGCGACGAGGCCGAAGAACTGGTTGCGAAAGGCGAGCGCCGGGTGCATCCGGAGTTTCACAGCCGTGTAAACGGGAAATAGAAGGCCGCCCTGGCTAGACTGAAGGTCCCAGCCCGGTCCCTGACATGTTCCCTCTTCGCGACGACGCGCCCCGCTCGGTGTTCCCGACGATTACCGTCGCGCTAATCGTCATCAACGTCGTGGTCTTCGCCTATCAAGCGTCGCTGTTGGCGCAGGCCCCGAATGCGGAGGAAGCCTTCGTGATGGCGTTTGGGGCGGTGCCGGCGAAGATTTCTCTGGCGCTGGCCGGCAGGAGCCCGCTCTTCGAAGGCCTGATCCCGGTACTGACGTCGATGTTCCTGCACGGCGGCTTGATGCACTTGGTTGGGAACATGTGGTTTTTGTGGATCTTCGGCGACAACGTCGAGGATGAGCTGGGCCACGTCGAGTACCTGTTCTTCTACTTGCTCTGCGGCGTGGTCGCGGCGGCGGCGCACTACGCGAGCAACCCGTATTCGACGGTTCCGACGGTAGGTGCTAGCGGCGCGATCTCCGGGGTGATGGGGGCGTACATGGTGCGCTTCCCCTTTGCGAGGATCACCACGCTGATTCCGATCTTCATCCTGTTCACAACCGTCGAGCTGCCGGCCCTGGTGATGCTGGTCTATTGGTTCGTCATCCAGTTCGTCTCCGGTGCGGCCGAGACCGGCATGGAAGGGACGGGCGTAGCTTGGTGGGCGCACATCGGCGGATTCGTAGCCGGAGCGGGGCTGATCTGGCTCAAGCCAAGAAAAACGCGCCGGAGCGGAGCCCGCTACCGGCGCGTTTGGGACCACTAGGAATCCCGGGTTAGAACGAAAGCCGCAGACCCATCTGGATCTGCCGCGGGTTGCCGGCCATCGAGGTGATGATGCCGGCGTTGGGGTTGCCGATCGACGCGTTCGGCAAGCCGAACTGCGGCGTGTTGAAGATGTTGAACATCTCGGCGCGGTACTGCAGGTTGAACCGCTCGCTGATCGCGATGTCCTTGAACAGTGAGAAGTCCACGTTGACGCGGCCGGGTCCGCGCAAGATGTTGCGGCCGGCGTTGCCGAAGGTGAACTGGGCCGGTTCGCCCCAGGCCGCGTCCGCGGTCTTGAACGAGGTGTCAAACCAGTGTGCGCGGTCCGGGTTGCTGATGCTGGCGTCGCGCAGCAGGTCGGGCCGGCTCCCGCCCGCGTTCGAGACCGACGAGTTGAGGGTGGGCGTAAACGGCAGCCCCGATTGCAGCGTGACGATGCCGTTGGTCTTCCAGCCGCCGATCACGTTGTTCAGCACCTTGTTGTTGAAGTCGATCGCCTGCCCCTTGCCAATCGGCACGGTGTAGTTGGTCGAGTAGGTGAAGCGGTGGCGGATGTCGAAGCCGCTGGTGCCGCGGTCAGCCGCGCGGTTGCGTACGTCCTGCGGGAAGGGGCCGTTGGCGGCGCCGCCGAAGGCGTTGGCCGTGGTGTCGATCGAGTGTGACCAGGTATAGGCTGCCAGGAAGCCCAGGTTCTCGCTGAAGCGGCGCTCGAGCGTGGTCTGCAGAGCGTTGTAATTCGAGTTGGCGTCAGTGGTGTTGTAGGTCACGCCTACGACGTTGGGAGCAATCGAGTACAGCGGCCGGCGCGCGGCGGGGCCGCCCGGACCCGGATAGGGCTGGTTGTAGTCCCAGGTGGTGTCGAGGCGGCTGTTGACGTTGCCGACGTAGCCGACCTTGAAGACCATCTCGTAGGGCAGCTCCTGCTGGAGTTGCATGTTGAACTGCTGTGCGTAGCCGGTCTTGAAGTCCGGCGCGACGGCCAGCATTGCGCCTACGGGGTTGTCGGCCACCACGCCGAAGTCCAGGTTCGGGATCGGGTCGAGCCCGTCCTGCACCATGCGCGGCGTCGAGGAGAACACGTTGATGTTCGCCGAGTTGATCGGGCCGAATGGCAACTGCCGGTGACGCCGCATCACGACGGCCTCGCTGCCCGACTTGTTGTAGAAGATGCCGTAGCCGCCGCGCAGGATGGTTCCCTTACGTAGGCGAAAGGCGAAGCCGAAGCGCGGCGCGAAGTTGTTCCGGTCGGGTTTGACGCCTGTGTAGGAGTCGCTGTTGTAGCCGGCGATGAGCAACTTGCCGGTGACGACGTCAAAGTTCGTCCACTGGTCGTCACGTTCGCGCGCCCGCGTGTCGTATTCGTAGCGCAGACCGAGGTTGAGCGTGAGCCGGTCGTTGACGCGCCAGTCGTCCTGGACGAAGTAGCTGTACTCGTCGACCAGGATGTTGGGATAGACGAGCGTGAAGTCCTGCTCGATCAGGTTGGCCGTACCCAGCAGAAAGCCGGCCATCGCGTCGCCGGTGGCGCCGGCGTTGTTGTGGTCGCGGCTGAACTCGCGGCCGAAGTTGAAGCGGTAGTTGCCATGATTGGTCTGAAACTGACGCCGTTGCGCAGCGCGGTCTGGAAGCCGTACTTGAGCGTGTGGCTGCCGCGGGCGTCATTTGGTCAACGTGAAGTTGGGGTTGTAGGTGTTCTCCTGGCGCAGAATCGGCAGCGAGCGCGTTTTGGCCGATGCCGGTATAGCCGGACGGCGAGAAGATCGGGATGCCGTCTGACTGCAGGCCTTGATTCGAGTTGATCACGCCGAGCTCTTCCCCGAGCTTGGCCTTCGACTGCACTCCTTCTTGCCCGGAAGTCGAGGTCGAAGCGGTTGGCCCATGCGCGCCTCGAGCACCCACTCAGGCGAGAAGGTATCACGCAGTTGCCGACCACGTTGTAAGCCTTCAAGGCCGAATCGCCCGCGAAGGTGTCTTCGTTGCCAAGCGCCACGGGCGTCGTCATGCCGGGGACCGTGGTAGGTAGGAAGGTCGCCGGACGAGTCGTGGTGGTGTTCTGCTGCGAGAAGCGGTAAAGATGGCGTTCTTTTCGTTGAGGTTGTGGTCGATGCGGATGTCGCCCTGGTTCCACTGCTGCTTGTCTTTGGGCGTGGTGAGCTGGTTGTTCACGAGGCCGGCGAGTCGGGCAGCGGATAAGCCTGGATGAGGCGGCTGGTCACCGAGTCGAAGCGCGTGAGCAGAATCTGGCGATTCGGGAAGGTCGTTGCGATGCCTTGCCGTCGTCGGGTCCGCAACAGTCGTCATCGGGTCGAAAATGTCGCGCACACCGGAGAAATCGCCCGAACGCATCGCGACCGTCGGCACGGTGTTCACGCGCGCATTCGCCTGCCGCTTCACCGACCTTCGTAGTTGGTGAAGAAGAACAGCTTGTTGCGGATGATGCGTCCGCCGAAGCCGCGCCGAATTGGTTCTGGCGATAGGGCGGTTTCGGCCGAGCCGAAGGCAATGCTGGCGCGCGTCGAGCGCGTTGTTGCCTGAAATTCATACGCGGCCGTGCCGGTAGTTCAGGCCGGACTTGGTGATCACGTTGACCGTCGCGCCAGCGTTGCGGCCTGCTCTGCGGCGAACATGTTCGTCTGAATCTTGAACTCGCGCACGGCCTCGACGGAAGGACGAAGCGTGATCGCGAGCGTAAGGCGTTCGTTGTTGTCGACGCCGTCCATCGGGAAGTTGTTCGAGCCCTCGCGGTTGCCGTTCGAGAACAGCTCGGAGCCAGGACGGAGAGTCGTCCGGACGCGAGCCGCTCATGATCGTGCCGGTCGACCGACGCCGGTGACGCCAGGTCGAGCGTTGCGAGTTGCACGAAGTTGCGTCCGTTGAGCGGCAGATCGACGATGGCCTTCGTCTCGATGACCTGGCCCAGGCTCGAGGACTGCGACTCGAGCAGCAGGACGCTCTCGGTGACTTCGACCGTCTCGGTCACCGCGCCAAGCTCGAGTTGGACTTCGAGTTGCGCGGCTTGGTTGACTTCCAACCGTAAGCCGTCGCGGATCGCGGGCAAACCCTTCCTTCGTCACCGCGACCTGGTACAGACCAGGCGGCAACAAGGGGATGGTGTAGAGACCTTGTTCGTTGGTTTCGACCGTGCGCTCGGCGCCGGTCTCGAGATTTGAGGCGCTGACTTGAGCGCCTGGGATGGCCGCTCCCGAAGAATCGGTGACGACGCCGGACAAACTGGAAAAGGCTTGGGGATACGCAGTCGAGGCGGGCCAGTCAAGCCAGCGCGAGCACTCTCCCAATCACCGACGTTGCGCCAGGAACCTCCAACCGGAATTTAGGGAAGAACAGGCCGCTCGGCGCTCCGACCCCTGTTGGAACGTGATCGAGGGCTCTTTACAAACCTAGCGCCTCTCATGACAAAGCGCTTTGAGTTAGGACATCGTGACCGAAAATAGTTTTGCCGGGAATACGCCGACCAAGCTAGAAAACCTAGGGTCGTGCGAGGGGGGATTCGCGTGGCAGCGTCAGGACCATCGTTGCGCCCTGGCCGGGGTCGGTGCGGATGGCCAGTTCGCCGCCGTGCTCACGCAGCACTTGCCGCGAGCTGAACAGACCCCAGCGGCCTGCCTTTACCCGACCGTCCCGGACTCGGAAGCCGGGCTCGAACAGGACGGCTGCGTCCTCAGGAGAAAAGCCCGGGCCGTGGTCGCGCACCATCACCTCGACTGAGCCGTTGCGGCAATCGGCTGAAAGCTCCACTTTGCCCCGCGGCGAGCTAGCCTGAATGGCGTTCTGAATCAGCTTGGCCAGGACGGCGCTGATCTGCTGCGGACGTACCGTCACGCGCGGCAACTCGCCGCAACTCATTTGAAGCTCACGCGGCCAGCCCACTCCGAGACCGGCAGCATGGTCACGTCGCTAAGAAGCTGCTTCAGGTCCACATCGTGCGCCTCGCTGCGGTCGAGGTTCGTGAAGCGCTGCATGCGGGCGATTGCTTGCCGCATGCCGGCGAGCGAGCTTTGCGCGGTCACGATCAGAGTCTGATGCAACTCATGCGTTCGGACGGCATCGTCGAGCGCGTTTTGCTCGCGTCGGTTTTCGAGACGGGCCAAGGAGTCGAGCGCGCTGTTGACCGCACCCAGCGGCGAATTGAGCTCGTGGCTGATGGTTGCCGCGAGTTTGCCCAACAAGGCCGCGTTCTCGCTAATCAACAAACGCTCATGTGTCTCGATCTCGTTGCGGTGCGCCCTGTAGGTCTCATACAGCTTGCGGTAGTTCAGCGCCGCCAAGGCGACGCAGAGGAGCAAAATCACGTCGAGGCCAGCATAGTGGTGCAGCGAGACCTGTGCCGTCCAGCCCGCATTGGCCGAGAGGCCGGCCGCGCAGAAATGGAACAGTCCCAGCCCGCCGCCGAGCAGCAAGATCTGCCACGGGAGCGCCGGCACGATGGCCGTTCCGATCAGCAAGACGACCACCATATTCAGGAACGACCGCAGCTCGGCCATCTCGGCCCCGCCGCCGACCAGGTCGAACGTCACCAGCGGCGCCGGACAAAAACCCATTGGCAGGCGTCAGCCAGCGCGCCCGCGCGTGCGCGCCCATCAATCTCGGCGAGCGACAGCGTCGCTCCGCCCAAAATCAGGAAGGCGAGCACGGTCCAGGGGTAGACGGGGTTGTGCTGGATCGGCTCGATCCACTGCGCCAACACGTGAACCACCAGGCCCGTCGTCGGCATCAGCAGGTTGATCCAACCGATGGTCCGCAGTGCGCGCACACTGGCCCGATCCACTTCCTCGCGAAAGCCCGGGTCCGTCTCGGCTTCGCCCGGAAACAGATAGGCCCGAAGCGTTCGCAATCGATCTTTCCAGCGCACAGCCTTGATAATTGGAGGAGGACGTTGCGCCTGTTCAGCGTCTTCGCTGGCAGGCTGGCGACGCTCGCTGTGCGACGAAATGAAGGCGGCGCTCGAACAGCGCGGTTACGTGGTGATCGAAGTCGATATCGACGCTGACCCCGAGCTGAAGGCGAAGTACGGTCTTGACATCCCTGTCGCGGTGCAGGACGGTAAGCTCCTCGCCAAGCACAAGTACAACTAGCGTCCGGCGCTATGCAATCGGCGCGATGCAACTTGTAGACAAAGTCGCCGTCGTGACCGGCGCCGGCCATGGAATCGGCCGCGCGATCGCCGAAGCTTACGCCCGCGAAGGCGCGAAAGTGGTGCTCACCGCGCACGTTCGACCAGGGTTGAGGAGGCGGCGGCGCATTTCGGGACGCGGGCGGAGAGGGCTCTCGCCGTGGCGGCGGACGCGACCGACCTGGGGCGATTCGAGCATCGCCTCGGCGGCATGCCTCGCGAAGCTTATGGCGGCGTCGACGTCGGATGGTGTGACCGCGCAGGCGGCAGCACGATCCTCGAGCGCATCGACCGGGGCGACACAGGCCTGAATCGCGACCGAAAGTCTGCGAGCTGCGTTCTCCTCAACGCGCCTGCTGCAGCGATTGTACGCCGCGCTATTCCCTGCATGAAAGAGCGCGGCGATGCTGAGTGGTCGCCAGGTGATCGGTGTGCCAGGCCTGCATCGCGCCGGAAGCTCGTCACCGGCGATTCGTCGGAAGGCGGGCATGTGGATGCTCACGCGCGTTGCGGCGCAGGAGCTTGCCGAGCACAACATCGCCGTCAGCAGTTCGCCCGGAGCCAGTGCGCACTGAAGGCATTTCGACGCGCGGCATCGAGGAGCGCGGCCCGCGCCACGGGGGCGGAGACCGTGTTCACCAACGCCGTCGAATGGACTGGCAGCCCGAGGACGTCGCGCCGCTCGCCGTCTTCCTGGCGGCCATGCCTGCGCTGAGCCCGGCCCTCGGCGCAAAGCTTCTTGCCTGAATCGCCGACATTTGAGCGCAAACGCCGGCGCCCCTGCGTCCTCCTGCTCGCCTTTTCAGGCGTTTACCCCAGCACCTCTGGCGCTGGGTGCGGGCTATCGGTTCCGATGCGGGACTGCTTTCGTCTTGACCTTGGTGTGCCTGGGCTGCGGTGGAACCGCCCCCGACGGCGGAAACGCTGATCGACGAGGTGGAAACCGCCGCCGAGCGGCCGGACGGAACTTGGGTGTCGTGGAGCGAGCACATCGTCGACGACGAGGGCGTCCGGGGATACCCCTCCGCGGCGGAGACGGTCTTGCTGTGGCCGATCTGGACGGCGATGACATTCCCGATGTCATCTCGGCGCAGGAGGAGTCCGGCCACGTGCGCATCGCCTACGGCGAGAAGATCGAGGATGACTGGTTCCGCCTGAGCCTGGCCGAGGGCGACGAAGCGGCGGGGGCGCGCGACGTGAGCCTAGGCGATGCCAACGGCGACGGCCGTCTCGACGCGATTGTGGCGTGCGAAGGGGGCCACCTGCTCTACCTGCAAAACCCGAATTCGCCCCACCGCGGCATGCGCTGGGGGCGGGTTGCGCCAGAGGTGACGCGTGGCCGCGGCGCATGGGCGAAGGCGTACTTCGCCGACCTCGACGGAGACGGACGTGTCGAGGTGGTTGCGGCCAACAAAGGCGCGGCCGGCAGCGGGTCGGATGGCCCTCCTCGGCCGATTTCCTGGTTCTCCATCGATGGCGATCCGCTCGATTCGTCGAGCTGGACCGAGCATGAGCTTGCCACGGTGCAAACGCCCGTCAACGCTCAGCCTTTCGACCTCGATGGTGACGGTGATCTCGACATCTTCGCCGGTTCTCGCGGCGAGACGCGTGTGTTCTGGTTCGAGAACGTGACGGAGAAGGGCGGCGAGATCGCATTCGTGGAGCATCCGATCGCGCTGGAGAGCTCGTCGGGCGAGCCGCGCGGCGCAACGGCCGAACATGTCGAGTTGGTTGACCTCAACGCCGATGGCCGCATCGACGTCTTACTCGCCACCGGCGGGCGGCTCGTGTGGGCGGAGCAGCCGCCCCAAGCCGAGGGCGTCTGGACGGTGCATGAGATCGGCTCGTTCGGTCCAGACGAGATGGACGGATTCGTGGCCGCCGATATCGACGGCGACGGCAACCTCGACGTGATGGCCGGCAGCGACAGCCTTGGTCCGCATGACGCCGACAGCGCCGAGGCGACCGCCGAAGACGCTCTGGGACGCATCGCCTGGTTCCAAAACCCTGGCGACGCTGCAGGCGAGTGGACCCGCCACGACATCGTCCGCCGCAAGCGCGGTATGTTCGACGCCTTCGCCGCGCGCGACATGGACGGCGACGGCGACCTGGACTTCCTCGCCACGCGCGGCGCAAGCGGCAGATTCGATGGCGTGTTTTTGCTCGAGCAGCGCAGCTCCAAGGCTCCGGCGCGCCGCTTTGTGCCGGCTCGCGAGGTCGAGAGCGCCCGTATGCCGCTGCCTTCCGCTCAGGCCGAAAGCGTAACCGCTTCGGCACGGATAGAATGAGGGCTTGCGGATTTCGCGCCTTTTCTTGCTGATCGCGGTCAGCGCCGGTTTCGGACTGGCGCAGACGCCCGATTACACGCTCCACCCTGACAACGCCTCCGATCTCGACATCGCGCCCGTGCTCGAGCGCGCCGATGCGGACAACGACCGCTGGATTGGCGAGCAGGACTACGAAGCGCTCAACGCGAAGCTCAAGGCCATCTCGAAGAAGATGCATGACGATCCGCGCGCCTTCGCGCCCCTGGCGGAGCAGGCCGCGCGCTTCGCGAAGCTCGAGCTTGCTGAGCTCAAGATCGTCGGCAGCCGCCGCAACGCTGAGGGCCGGCCGCACCTGCGCGTGCGCGTCGAGCTTGGCGGCGAAGACACAAAAGGCAATCGCCTGGGCCTGCTCGGCTCGATGGAGCTTGACTGGGCGCCGGCCGAGGGCGGGGATTGGCAGGTCGCAGATTCCAAGATCGGCGCGTTCACGGAATCGCACGCCGGCGCCATCCGCTTCACGGACATCACCCAGACGGCGGTCGGCGCGCTGGGCTCATTCGAGCACCAGCTCAAAGTGGGCCTCGACGAATGGCGCGGTCAGCTCGATGAAGCGCTCGGCGTCGACATCTACGGCCACACCGGGTTAGCGGTCGGCGACTACGACGGGGACGGCTGGGAAGACCTCTACATCACTCAGCCTTCGGGGCTGCCGAATCGGCTCTACCGCAACCAAGGCGACGGTACGTTCGCCGACGTCAGCGCCGCTGCGGGCGTCGACCTGCTCGACGACTCGTCGATGGCGCTTTTCGCCGACGTGGATTCCGACGGCGATGAGGACTTGCTCGTCATCCTGCCGCGCCAGCCTCTGCTGCTGCGCAACCAGGGTGACGGCACCTTCCAACCCGACTTGAAGGCAGGCTTCGCCGAGCACGCCGACCGGGCCGCCATGCTGACCGGCGCCGCGCTAGCCGACTACGACCAGGACGGCGACCTCGACCTCTACGTCTGCGCCTACGATTTCTGGCAGTCCGGTGCGACCTACGATGCGCCCACCCCCTACTACGATGCCGTCAACGGCCCGCCGAACTTCCTGTTCCGCAACAAGGGCGACGGCATCGCTCGAGGACGCGACCGAAGCGGCCGGGCTGATGGCGGGGAACGACCGCTACAGTTTCGCGGCCTCTGCTGGACTACGATTCCGCGACGGGCGACCAGGATCTGTATGTCGCCAACGATTTCGGCCGCAACAACCTCTACCGCAACAACGGCGACGGGACGTTCTCCGATGTCTCGACCCAAGCAGGCGTCGGTGACATCGCCGCGGGCATGTCGGCGGCGTGGGGCGATTACGACGGCGACGGCAATTTGGACCTCTATGTCGGAAATATGTGGTCCTCGGCAGGCCAGCGCGTAACCGATCAGCCCGAGTTCGATGCGACCACAACCGATCCGCAATTGAAAAAACTGTTCCAGCGCCACGCGCGTGGCAACTCCCTCGTTCCGGCAACAAGGGGGACGGCACGTTCGAGGACGTCAGCGGCCGCTACGGCGTCAACATGGGCCGCTGGGCTTGGTCGTGCGATTTCGTCGATCTGCACAACGACGGCCGGCAGGATATCTACGTACAAAACGGCTACATCAGCGGGCGCCGCGCCTGACGACCTTGAAGTTTGGCGGCAGGTCGTGTCGCAAAGCCCACTCGAAAAAGGTTGGATCGAAGCGTTACCCGGATGGCTGGCGCGCGGTGAACGTGTTGATCTCAGAAGGCTCGTCTTGGAGCGGTCGCGAGCGCAACGTCGTCTACCACAACCTGGGCGAAGAGGGTTTCCGCGACGAGGCGTATGTCACCGGTCTCGACTTCAACGGCGACGGCCGGGCGGCGGTGGCGTTTGACTACGACCGCGACGGCGATCTGGACTTGGCGCTGAAGTTTCGCACCGGGCCGCAATTGCGGATCCTGTGCAACGACGCGCCTGCCGCGTGTTGACGCTCCACCTGGGCGGCGCGGTCGGCGCCCGGGCGACGCTGACGACGAACAAGCGCAAGCTCGTGCGCGAGTCGCGCTCCGGCGCTCGGTTTCTACTCGCAGCCCACACGCAAGTTGCAGTTTGGGCTGGAAGAAGGCGAGACGCCCCAAAGCGTCGAGATCTGCTGGCCCGAAGGCAAAGACGCAGTCTGTCCAAGCCCCGGCTGAAGGCGGCGAATACGCGCTGCGCCAGGGCGGGGATGCGTTGAGCAAGCTAGAACGGAAACCGGCCGAGCACGTCCAGTCCGCGAGCGTGGCGGCGCCGAAGGGCGGAGAAGGGATCTGGTCGAAGACCCGGTTCCAGCCCCGACTTTCGCTTGCTTGAACCGACGACTCCGTCACTGAGCTGGCCTGCGCGGAAAGAAACTCTGGTGAACTTCGGGCGACCTGGTGTCCGCCGTGCCGCGCCGAGCTGGCAGATCTGTCGGAGCATTCCGCGGCGTTCGATGCATCCGGTCTTCAGGTCTTGCCCGTCTCGGTGGACGATCCCGCCGACCGCGCGAAGGTCGAGGCGTTCGTTTCCGACACGAAGCTGCCTTCCGCGCTCTTCTTCGCGCCGACGACGCCACCGTCACGGCCTACACCGTCCTCCACCGCCACATCACGAACTACCGCCGCGACATGGCGATCCCCACGAGCTTTCTGCTCGACGAAAAGGGCCGTGTGATCAAGCTACCGTGATGCTCGTCGAAGCGGAGACCATCCTCGCCGATGCCAAGGCCGGCTCCGGTCCTTGCCCTGCCGTTCGCGGGCCGTTGGGTGGAGCTCGCAGCCGCACCGCAGCTTCCTCGCCATGGCGACGGAGATGGCCGCGGACAAACCGCCGCCGCCCGCACGCTCTTCGAGACTGCCCTCGCCCAGGGCGAAGCTAGCGCGGATCTCTACAACAACCTCGCCGGCTTGCTTCATGACGAAGGCGAGCCCAACCGAGCCTCCGACATGCTTTGTGAAGTCGCTCGAGCTCGACCGCGGCCAAGTCGATGCGCGATCAACCTGGGTAGCCTGCTACTCGAGCAAGGCGACTGACGGGCGCGCTGGCGCTATTTGTCGAAGCCTCGCGGATGCGGCCGGACGACCCGCTGATCTTTCAACAGCTCGGCGTACGTACTCTTTCCTGAATCAGCTCGGCAACGCGGAAGATTCCTACCGCAAAGCCATCGCGCTCGAGCCCGAGAAAGCAGGCCCGCACGCGAGCTTGGCGTCGGTGCTCGGCGCGCAAGGCCGCCTCGGCGATGCGCTCAAAGAGTTCCCGAAGCCGCGCGCGACCTGGGCGAGCCAGACGCTCAACTCTTGAGCAATCTCGGCGCGCTCTATGCAGCTCGGCGAGCCGGAGAAGGGCCTGGAAGCCAGCAGGCCGCTGCGGCGGACCCGAAAGACCACGCGTCGCGCGTGAACTTGGCGATGTTCTGCTCCAGGAGGAGAACGCCATCGAAGCGCGCAAATATCTGGCGGAGGTGCGCGCGCGATCGACCCCGCGCAGCCGGAAGCGCCCTTCGAAGCGCAGATCGTTGCGCTTGAAGGCAACGACGTCGAGGCCAAAGTCCGGCTCGAGACCATTCTCAAGCAGCATCCCGACTTCGAACCGGCGCGCGAACTCCTGAAGCAGTTGGAACCTTAGAGCCCGACGCGCTTCGCAGCCTCTTCGAGCACGGCTTGCGGGGCGACCCCCGCCACGCGCAGGTCGCGAATCGGTCCCGCACTCGTGCGCTTGCCTGCTTCTGCCTGTCCTGATCCAGGATCAGCGCGGGTGATGCAGAAAACGCGGCGGCGCGATACCGCCCAACAGCCTCTCCCGAGCCGAATCTGTCTTCCGGTCGAGTCGAGCAAGTCTCCTCGCTGCGGATTACCAAGTCGACCCTGTGCCGCATGTCGTCGACGACAACGCAGAACTGATAGGTCCACTGGCCGTGGCGGTCTCGGAGCAGCAGGTCGCCGCATTGCCGGACCGGATCTGGGTTTGTTTGCCCAGCCTAAGATCGTCAAAGCATTCTTCACCCGGTTCCAGGCGCAGGCGCAATCCATGTGGCCGGTCCGCCGGGACGTTCCGGTCGCGGCAATAACCGCTGTAGACCCACTCGCCCGTTTCGCCTTGCCGTGAGTGCTCGGCAATGCGCTTACGTGAACAGTCACAGCGATAGACCAAGCCACGCGCGGCGAGCCCTTCGAGTGCGGCGGCATAGACTGCGTCGTTGTCACTCTGTCGAAACAGACTCGGATGTCCGATCGTGTTTGCCCAATCGAACCCTAGCCAGCGCAGATCTTCGTAGATTGAGTCTTCGTACTCCGGACGGCAACGTCCGCGGTCGTGATCTTCGATGCGCAGTATGACCTCGGCGTCGTGCTTGCGCCCGTAGCCCCAAACCCAGAGCATGTGCGCGACATGGCCGAGGTGCAGATACCCGGTGGGGCTCGGGGCGTAGCGCGTTCTGCGAAAGGGCATCGAGGCTAGGGGACCATCTCGGCCTTGTCGGCTTGCAGAGCCGCGTCGAACGCGCGCGCCTCGGCCGCGAGCCGATCGACCACGTCAGGGTGCTCGCCCGCGACGTCGGTCGTCTCGCCGATGTCTTCTTCCAGGTCGTAGAGCGCTGGTTTGGGCTGCAACCGGTAGTGTCGCTCGAAGAGCTCGGGCTGCAGTTGATACCACAGCGACGACGGGCGCTCGGGATATTCGTCGATCTGGACCAACAGCTTCCAGCGCCCGATCCGCACCGCCTGCAACTGTGAGCCGAAGTAGTAAAAGTAGGGCCTTGCTCCCGGGCCGGCGGAGTCGCCTTCGAGCTCTGGCACGAGTGAGCGGCCATCGAGCGTGCGGCCTGACGGCGGCTGTACACCGGCCATCTCGGCGAGCGTCGGTAGGATGTCGAGCTGCGAGGCGATCTCGTCGATCGTGCGGCCTCCCTCTATGCTCCCCGGCATCCAGAAGATCCCCGGCACGCGGACTCCACCTTCGAAGGTATTTCCCTTGCGGCCGCGCAGGGGGCCGTTGTCGCCGCCCGAGCTGCGCTTGCCGAACCGGCTTTTGGGTCCCGGCCGCGCCTCGTGCGAGCCGTTGTCGGAAGTGAAGACGACTAGCGTGCGGTTGTCGATCTCGAGCTCAGCGAGCAGGTCGAGAATGCGCCCCGTGCTCGCGTCGAGCTCCTCCACCACGTCGGCGTAAAGCCCATGCGGCGAGCGGCCTTCGCGGTCCTTCGCTGCGTAGAGCGGACTGTGTGGGAACGTGTGCGGCAAGTAGAGCAGGAAGGGATGGTCGCGGTTGGTACGGATGAAGTCGAGCGCGCGCTGGGTATAGCGTTGGTCAGCGTGTGCTGCTCGACAGGAGCCTCTAGAATCTCGTCGTCATGCAGCAGGGGCAGCTCCCAGCGCGCGTGTTGCGCGCGGAATTCTTCGCCTGGACCGACCTTGTACATGTCGTTCGAGTAGGGCAGCCCGTAGAAGAAGTCGAAGCCCTGTCGCTGCGCCCGCAATGGCTCCGGAAAGCCGAGATGCCACTTGCCGATCGCAGCAGTCGCGTAGCCCGCCGGCCGGAGTAGCTCGGCGATCGTGACCTCGGAGGGTGGCAGACCCGTGGTTTCGGTTGGAAACAGAACGTTCGGAACGCCCGCCCGAATGGGGTAACGCCCAGTCAGTAGCGCAGCGCGTGAGGGCTGCAAAGGCGCCCGGCGTAGAAGCTGGTGAAGCGCACGCCCTCGGCCGCCATGCGGTCCAGCCTCGGCGTCCGGATCGTCGATGAGCCGTACGAGCCGAGGTCGCCGTAGCCCAAATCGTCCGCCAACAGGATGACGAAATTCGGCTTCTGCGCGAATGCCGCCACAGCCAAGGCGAACAGACAGAACAAGGTCCGAATCACGGTCACCGAGTGTAACAGTCAACCGTGCGTCGTTTGTATCCCGTTCGCTGAACCCTCTACAATTGGCGTTCGCAACCCAATCCCCCAACAAGGACAGCAACAAATCATGGCAAAACTCGGTTTTCTAGGACTCGGATTGATGGGCTACCCCATGGCGGAGCACCTGCTCGACGCCGGCCACGAGGTGGCGCTGTGGAGCCATACGAAGTCCAAAGCGCGTAAGCTCGCGCGGCGCAAGAACGGCGTGTTCTGCGCCACGCCCAAGGAAGTCGGCAAGTTCGCCGATTGCGTATTTCTCTGCGTCGGCGACTCGGCGATGTCGGAGTCCGTGCTCGTCGGCCCCAATGGCGTGATCGAAGGCATCAAAAAAGACGCCGTCGTCGCCGACTGTTCGACGATCGCCCCGACCACCGCCCGCAACCTGGCCAAGGCCTTCCAGGGAAAGGGCGCCTGGTACCTCGATGCGCCCTGCACCGGTTCCACTCCCGGCGCCCGCGGAGGCACGTTGACCTTCATGATTGGCGGTCCCAAGAAGATCTTCACCCGAGTGAAGCCTTACTTCGAGAACATGGGCACGCGGTTCTACTACTGCGGCAAACAAGGCATGGGTCTGCACGCCAAGCTGTCGCAAAACCTGGTGCTCGCCAACATGCTGCAAGGCTTTGTGGAGGGCATGGTGCTGGCGACGAAGGCCGGCGTTGATCCGGAGCTGATGTTCGAGATCCTTGACAACTCCGCAGCCAAGGCCGGACTGATTAGCTTCAAGGCTCCGGCCATCTTCGCGCGCAACTTCGAGGCGGCGTTCCCGCTCAAGTGGATGAAGAAGGACATCAGCCTGATGCTCGACACAGGGCGCGAAATGGGCGTGCCGTTGCCGAATACGGCCCTGGTGCACGAGATGTTTACCGCCGGCGTTGCCAAGGGCTACGGCGACGAGGACATCGCGGCTGCGATCAAGACCTTCGAGGAGTTCGCTGGCGTGGTGGTCAAGGGCAAGAAGGCCTGACGTCCAACCTGTGCGATTCGCAACATCCGAAATCTGGAAGCGTATGGCTCCGGATTTCGGATGTTTGCATTTGAGTCAATATTATCAGTGAGATACGTGATCTCATAGTGGGTCAGGACCCTATCGATACAATTTTTTGAAGAAGGTCTTGCGCGGTTCTATGATCTTTGGTATTCTCATATCAAAGCCGGGGAGGCAACCCCCACCAAAGCGAGACTAACCTCAACCAAAGACCCCTGAAACTCCTCCCCGGCGCCCCCTTTTTCTGAGCCAAATCACCAAGTTCAACCTCTTGACCCGACCGCAAGGTCGGGTATTCTAATTTCTGGGCCGGCGGACCCCGGCGAGACGATGAAACTTTCCCTACTCGGCTCTACGGGCTCCATCGGCTGCAACACCCTACAGGTCGTTCGCGAGCTACCGGAACGGCCTGAAGTCGTGGCTCTCACGGCGGGCCGCAACGTCGAATCGCTGCTCGAGCAGGCGCTGGAGTTTCGGCCGAAGCTCATCGCACTGGCGGATGAGCAGGCGCGGCGCCGATTTCTCGACCTGTTCCGCGGGGCTTCCGGGACCGCCGGCTACACGCCGGACGTGCTGGCCGGGCCTGCGGGCAACCTTGCCGCCGCACAGAACGAATGCGACACGCTGGTGTCTGCCGCGGTCGGCGTCGCGGGCATGGCCGCCACTTTCGAGGCCGTTCGGCTGGGCAAGCGTGTGGCGCTAGCCAACAAGGAGACGCTGGTCGCCGGCGGCGAGATTGTCATGGCAGAGGCCAAGCGCTCTGGCGCGGCGATTTTGCCGGTCGACAGTGAACACAACGCCGCACACCAGTGTCTGCGCGCCGGCCGAGCGGATGAGGTGGACCGCTTGATCCTGACCGCCTCGGGCGGTCCGTTCCGCACGACCCCGCGCGAGCAGCTCGAGCGCGTCACTCCGGAGCAGGCGCTCAACCACCCCACTTGGAAGATGGGCGCGCGCATCACGATCGACTCCTCCACGCTGATGAACAAGGGCTTCGAGGTGATCGAGGCGTGCCATTTGTTCGCTTTTGGTCCCGAGCGCGTCGATGTTGTGGTGCATCCGCAATCGGTCGTCCACGCGCTGGTCGAGTACCGTGACGGTTCCGTGATCGCTCAACTGGGGCCGCCCGACATGAAGCTGCCCATCCGTTATGCGCTCTCCTATCCGGCGCGCGAGACCGGCCCCGCGGACAGGCGGCTGTCGTGGAACCGTGTGCGACACTTGGACTTCGAGCCGCCCGACCCGGAAAAGTTTCCGCTGCTCCGCTTGGCCTACCAGACACTCGAGCAAGGCGGGACCGCAGGATGCGTGCTCAACGCCGCGGACGAGATTGCGGTGGAAAGCTTTCTCCAACACGAAATCCCGTACGTTCGAATTGCGTCCGTTGTAGAGGAAACACTGGAACGCATGGGTGCAGAGCGCGCGTCTACGATTGAAGAGACCCTCGCGGTCGACCGTGAGGCCCGCGTCGTGGCTCGCGAGTTGGCCGCCCAACACGTTGCAAGTGTGTAAGTTAAGTCCATGGGCGTAATCGAGAACAGTCTGGCCTTTGTCTTCGTGCTCGGCGTAATGGTGCTGATCCACGAGTTGGGTCACTTCCTCGCTGCGCGCTACTTCGACGTACGAGTCGAATCGTTTTCGATCGGCTTCGGTCCACGTCTGTTCGGCTTCAAACGCGGCGATACCGACTACAAGATTTGCGCGCTGCCCCTCGGCGGCTACGTGAAGATGGCGGGCGAGGCGTTTGGCGAACCGACCGGCGATCCAGACGAGTTTCTCTCAAAACCCCGCTGGCAGAGGCTGATCATCGTCGCGATGGGGCCCATTTTCAACGGCGTCCTCGCGGTTGGGCTGTTGATGGGACTCTACATGTTCCATTACGAGACGGTCGCCTTCCTCGAGGAGCCGGCCGTGGTCGCGAAGGTCGAAGAGAGCTCGCCCGCAGCCAAAGCCGGGGTTGAGCCAGGCGATCACATTGTCTCGATTGACTCGCAGCCGACGCCGGACTGGAAGTCGGTTCACTTGGCCGTGCTCACGGCAGCGAACAAGACCGTGCCGGTGGTGATCGACCGAGACGGTCAGCGGCGTACGCTCGACGTTGCGATCGAGGCGAACAAAAACGATGTCGGCGAGGCCGGCTGGATCGAAGCCACGCCTATCCGGCTTGACCCCATCAAAGGCACGCCGGCCTACAAGGCGGGCGTCCAACCCGGTGACATCGTCGTCGCGATCGACGGCGAGAAGGTGCGCTACGACGGCGACGTGCTCGAGCGGATACAAAAGTCCGCCGGAGAACCGCTAGCGTTCACCCTCGAGCGGGATGGGCGGCAGGTTCAGGTCGACGTCAGCGCGGAAAAGGATACAAACCCGGACGGTAGCCCAACTTGGCGAATCGGGGCCTACATCGGACCGGTGCGCACGGTGACGCGGTTGGGCGTGGGGGCTGCGTTCGAACAGTCACTCGAAGACAACAAGAAATACGCGATGCTGATCATCCGTTTTCTGCAGGGGCTGTTCGAACAGCGTATGTCGCCGCGGTCTCTCGAAGGCCCGATCGGCATTGCTCGGCTCTCGGGAGAGGCGGCTCGCGCGGGCTGGGAGCGGCTGATCGAGCTGATGGCCGGCATCAGCCTCAACCTAGGCATTTTCAACCTGTTGCCGATCCCGATCCTCGACGGCGGCGGTATTCTGCTGCTGCTGATCGAATCGGTGATGCGCCGAGACATCAGCTTGGCGGTGAAGGAACGCATCGTCCAGGTGGGCTTGGTCTTTTTGGTGCTCCTGTTCGCATTTGTGATGTTCAACGACATCCAAAAAAGCCTTCCGAACTAAATCGCACTACCACAGTTCCGTTTCTGAAAAATCTGTGGCATCATAGCGGCTTCTGGCGCAAGGTTTTGCCTGTTGCGCCAGTCGGGGGGAAGCTCCAAAGTGATCACGCGCCGCAACGCGTTGCTCGCCGGCCTCGGCATTGCATCGGGCCTGCAGGCGGCGACGCCTCATCCGCTGTACTTTGAACCCAATCGTGGCCAGTTTGGCTCCGGGCCCGTGTTTTGTTCGGACCAGAAGCGTTGGCGCGCCTCGTTTGAAGCGCGCGGCCTGCGGATCGAGATGAAGCGGTTGGTCGGCGACGGCGGTATGGTGACCGACCCGGCGCGGCTGCGCAACCTGCGTCTGTCGCTCGTCGAGGCCGCCTGTCCGGCGCCAGTTGGCGAAGATAAACGGATCGGACGCAGCGACTACTACTTCCACGGCGACCCGAAGACCTTCGTCGAGAACGTCCCGCACTTCTATCGCCTGCGCTACCGCGAAGCCTGGCCAGGCGTCGACATGGTGGTTCGCGGCTGGAAAGAAGCGCTCGAGATCTCGTTTACGTTTTCGCGCGGAGCGGACGCCTCCGCGGTCGGGCTGCGCTGGATTGAAGGCGAGCCGCTGGCGTTGCGCGACGGATCGGTCGTGGTGACCGCGCCTTGGGGCGTGGTGCGCCAACCCAAGCCGGCCGGGCTGGGCTGGCGCGTCGAGTCGAGCGGCATCCTACGCTTGGCCTAATCCCCGAAAAAAAGACCCCGGACGTTTGCTGCGCCCGGGGCGAACCGAAGAAGCCGCGCCCTGTAGCCGGGCGCTTTGGTGTAGGGAATCGACTATGCGCGCGCGTAGATCGCGACTACGCCGGTGCGGCGGGCGGGCATGCGGGCCGGCCGCCGCGGCGTGCGATCCTGATAGGACCGATCCTGGTAGAACAATGAGCGTTGCGGCGGCAGGTTGCGCGCCGTGTAATTGAGCTCGGGGTAGTGCTCGAGCAGCGTCGGCGGGGTCTCCACCGTCTCGCCGGCGAAATCGGAGAGGATCTGCAGCGCGTTCACGACCGCTTGCCCGCGGAAGTGGTTGTTCGTGACCACGTAGGTCGTCTTCGCCCTTGAGGAGATATCGCCAATCCGACCCGCCCACTTCGCGAGCTGGTCCTGGGTATAGAGATAGTCGTAGCGCGCGGCCACAGCTGGACGACCTGCCTCCTGGCCGCTCTCGTCAAAGTTGAACCACTCCTGGTAGTTGCGTCCGTGCAGACGCACGTAGCCGATCTCCGAGGTCACGTGGGCGGTCGGCGGCAAGCAGCCGTTCATCTGCGGCTGGTCGATGTTGCAGAAGGCGATGCCGTGGTCCTCGAACGCGCGCAGCGTCTCGAGCGAGTTCCAACTCGCATGGCGCATCTCTGCCGCGATCGGGTACTGGCGGAACGCCGAGCGCAGCCGTAACACGTGACGCAGGTTCTCCTGCGTGAGCCGGAATGACCAGGGAAACTGCATCAGGACGCATCCAAGCAGGCCGGAATCAACCAGTGGCTCGAGGCCCTCGCAGTATTGCCGCACTTCCGAACGGTCTAGCCGGCCCTCGTGCGTGAAGCCGCGGTAGAGTTTTGCAGTGAACTGGAAGTCCTTGCGACCTTCCAGCTTCCGCGCCCACACTTGGCCGAGCTGAGGCCGCAAGGGGCGGTAGAACGAGGTATTGATCTCGATAACGCGAAAGTACCGCGCCAGGTATTCCGCCTCGTGAAATCCCGCGGGCCTGTGTGTGGGATAAACCACGCCGTTCCAATCGGTGTAAGACCATCCAGCCGGTCCAACTCGAATTTCGTTCTGCATCATGCTCCCTCCGTAGTTCGCTTTAGGTTCACGGTCTATTCGCCGTTTGTTCGATTCTAGGCGCTGGAGCTTGGACTGTCAACTGGAGGTCAAAAAACGTTTAGAGATTTTTTAAAAAAAGTGCATAACCGATTTGGAGGGCTGTGCGTCTACACAACCAAACCCCGTTTCCGGCGGGCGCACCTCACCCCAACCCCTAACCCCAACGCGCCCGCCGCTTTTTTTCTCTAGTTCGCGAGACCCATCCGGGTCTCGATGGTTTCCCCGGAAGACTCCAGAATGCGTACCGCGACTTTGCGGTTCACTTCGTCGTACACGTGGACCGTGTCCCAGAAGTTTTCGCTTGCGGGCGTCAGGTAGTTGCTCAGGTTCAGGATGACCCGGTCGGGGTATTCGCCTTGCAGCGTCTCGATCTGGCGATCCGCCTCGGAGTACAACGAGGCAAAGGCGTCGATCCACTGCTCCGCGACATCGGCGTCCATGCCGAAGGTCTGCTGCATGATGGGAATGGCGTACTCGCGGTCAAATCCGCCGGTGGGTTGTAGAACACAGATGGGCTCGTAGCCGTAGGCGCCGGAGAGTACGATGAGCTGCCGCCAGTTGGCCAGGTAGGCTGCCACGTGTTCGCGCACATAGTCAGGCGAGTCGAGCACTTGCTGGGCCGAAAGCGAATGCGGCGGCCGGCTCAGACCGAGCGCGACGGTGTTTACGGTGGTGTTGCCCGTACCAGGTTCGAAGCGCGTCCGCCAGGCGGCGTACAGACGGCTGCGCCCCAGCAAGGTCTTCCAGAGCGGATCTTGTGCTGCGCTGCGGTAGGCGTCCCAAGCTTCGACCATCGTTTGGAAGTTATACGGATAGTTCGGGCGGGAGTCGTAGGTCAGCGGCAAGCCGAGGTCGTTGACGCCGTCGTAGAGCAACACCACGTCGGGCTGATAGTCAATGACCGTGAAGAGCAGGTGCGCGATCGACTGGCGCGAGACGCAGGACTGGATGCCGGCGTTGATCACTTCGATGTCGCGCCCCGGGTAGCGCTCGCGCAGCACCTGCCGCAGGGCGCCGGGCAGCGTGGTCTCGTACGTACTGCCAAGCTGGATCGCCGACGAACCTAGCACGGCCACCCGCAACTGTCTG
Organism: Bryobacterales bacterium; assembly: GCA_041394905.1. Classification (GTDB taxonomy): domain Bacteria; phylum Acidobacteriota; class Terriglobia; order Bryobacterales; family UBA6623; genus RI-231. The sequence continues at coordinate 172,500 of JAWKHJ010000010.1, forward strand.
GCGGGCTTGCGCGTGGGCAGATCGTAGTCCGGCGCTTCCACGCGCAGGCCGTCCGCGTTGGTGTAGTGCCGCACCGGGGTTTGTTCGTGCGACATGGCGTGCGGCGGCGCCTCGAATACCGACGAAGCCGGCGGCCGGAACATTACATAGGGGTGCAACTCGTTGTAGAACGGCAGGATCACCGAGTCCGGCGCGTGCCAAGCGAGCACGGCTTCAGCCAGCCCCACGGCCGCGACGATGCCGAACACGAGGCTCAGCGCAACGAAGAGGAGTCGATTCCGCAAGCCGGGCAATTTCCGCTATTTTTTGCGATCGAGCAACAGGTTCAGGTTGGTGCGTTGCGCCTGGTAGACCTCGACGGTCTTCTCGGCCGGCTCAAAGCCCTTGGCCTCGGCGCGAACGATGTATTCGAGTCCCGTCGCCAAATCCTCGTCCGCCGGGGTGCGGATCGAGAACTCCCCGCGCTGGCTCGATATGGCTTCGATCTTCACTTTGCCGTCCGCTTTGGAGACGACAGTCACCTTGGCGCCCGGGATTGAAAGTCCGTCGGAGGTGAACACGGTGCCGCTGATCAGTCCCAGCGGGCCGCCCTTCTTGCTCTTGTCCTTCTTCTTCGCCGAGGCTGCCGCCGCGGCGAAGAGCACGAAACCAACCAAGGCTCTGCGCGTCATCGCAAGGTCAGCATAGCAGTCCGTTGCCCGCCATCCGCGGGTATGCTGGAATCGAAGTTGTCGGGCATGGGGCGCAGATATCCGAGCCAACCCGTAGCGGGCGTGGGCGCCATCGTGCTGGCCGACGATCAGGTGCTGCTGGTGCGCCGCGGGCAGGCGCCGCAAAAAGGCTTGTGGTCGATCCTCGGCGGAGCGGTTGAGTTGGGTGAAACGCTGGCCGAGGCGGTCGCGCGCGAAGTTCGCGAGGAGTGCGGACTCGAAGTGCCCCGGCGTGTTGGTCGAAGTCTTTGAGCGCATCTTGCGCGATGCTGAGGCCCGAGTCGAGTACCACTACGTGCTGATGGATTACCTCTGCGAGCTCGAGGGCGGGACGCTGCGGGCCGGCGACGATGCGGCCGACGCGGCCTGGGTCCCGCTTTCGCAACTCGACGAGCTCGCGATGACCCGCGGTACGCCCGCCGTCATCCGTAAGGCGCACGCCATGCGCGCGCAGGTTTCGCCATGACATCCGCCGCACGAGAAGCGCTGGAGCTCGATGCCGCGCTCGCCCTACTCGAGCGCTACGTCGCGGGCCCTTTGGGCCGCCGGCGGCTGGAGGCTTTTTCCGTCGAGCCGCGCTTCCCCACGACCGAAGGAGCCCGTCGCGCGCTCGACGAGGTGGGGCGAGGCGATGGACTGGATGCGGGCGTCCGAGTCCGCCGACCGCCGGACCCTGACGCCCCTGCCGCGCTTCCAAGGCTTGCGCGACATCGTAGACGCCGCCGACGAGCTGCAAGCCGAGGGCGCAGTGCTCGAAGCGCACGAGATCTTCGGCCTGCTCGAAGCGCTAGAACGCGCCGACGAGACCCGCCAGCGGTTGTGGCGCGAGCGCGCCCGTCGCCCGCACCTGGGCGTCTACGCCGACCGCATCGACGACTTCACGGCCGTTCTGCGCGAGCTCTCGGGCAAGATTCTGCCCACAGGAGAGCTCGCCGACCACGCCTCGTCGGAGCTGGCGCGCATCCGGCGCCAGCTCGAGCGTCAGCGCCGCTCCGTCCACGAATCGCTCGACCGCTTCGTGCGCAAGCACTTCGACGAAGGGCTGTTGCAGGACGACTACGCGACCATCCGCAACGGCCGCTCGGTGGTGCCGGTAAAGGCGTCCTGGAAGGGCCGCGTGCAGGGCGTGATCCACACGGCGAGCTCGACGGGGCAGACCGTGTTCGTCGAGCCGCTCGAGACGATCGCGCAAAACAACCGCCTGGTCGAGCTCGAGGAAGAAGAGCAGCTCGAGATCGCGCGGATTCTGCGCGCCATGACGGCGCGTCTACGCGAACAGGCCCCGCAGGTGCGCGAAGCCGTCGCGACGTTGGGCGACCTGGACTTCGTCTTCGCCAAGGCCCGCTACGGCCGCGACTTCAAATGCTGTTTGCCGACGTTCAACGAAGGCGACCGGCTCAAAGTCGAATGGGCGCGGCATCCGCTGCTCGAAGACGTGTTGCGGCGCTCGGGCGGCAAGGTCGTCCCGATGTCGCTGACGCTGGCCGCGGGCAGCCGCGTGCTCGTCATCTCAGGGCCCAATGCGGGCGGCAAGACGGTGGTGCTCAAGACGGTCGGCCTGTTCGCGCTGCTCGCGCAGAGCGGCGTGCCCGTGCCGGCGGCCGAAGCGGATTTTCCGTGGTTCGAAACCGTCCTGGCCGACATCGGCGACGCGCAGTCGATCGAGGCCTCGCTGAGCACGTTTTCGGCGCACATCGCCACGCTCAAGGGCATGTTGGAAGCCGCCGAGGGACGCTCGCTCGTCATCATCGACGAGCTTGGCGGCGCCACCGATCCCGATGAAGGCGGAGCGCTGGCTGTCGCCGTCGTCGACCACTTTCTCGATCGCGGCGCTTACGCCTTGGTCTCGACGCACTTGCCGGCGCTGAAGATCCACGCCGCCTCGCGCGAGGAGATCGTCAGCGCTGCCATGGGCTTTGACGACCGCACGCTCTCGCCCACGCACAAGCTGCTGGTGGGCGTGCCGGGCCAGTCGGCGGGCTTGGCGATGGCGGCCCGGCTGGGGCTGCCGGACGAGGTGATCGCGCGCGCCCGCACGGCGCTCGCCGAGCGCGAGCAGGAGGCGGGGAAGTTTCTCGATCGCCTGCGCCGCTCGGTGGAAGAGCAGGAAGAGCGGGAGCGGCAGTTTCGCGTGGAGGAGCAACGGCTGCGCGAGCGCGAACGCGACCTCGAGCGCGAGGCCGAGCAGCGCGAGAAGAAGAAGGTCGCCGAGCTCGAGCGGCGCTTCGCCTACGCCCTCAGTCAAGCTCAGCAGGCCAACCAGCAGGCGCTCGACGAGGCGCTCGCCCGGGTGGAAAAAGGGATGGAGGGCAAGCGCGCGCTCGTCAATGCGCAACGCACCGCCAGCCGCACCCAGCGCGAATCGCGCGAGCGCATGCAGAGCGCCGTCGCCGAAGCGTTGGGCAAGCAGCCGTCGGGTACGGCGGGCTCAGACGTCGCCTCGTCCGCCCTGCGCGAGGGAGCACAGGTCAAGCTTGGCGGTTTCGGCGCAACGGGCCGCATCCTGCGCAAGATCGGCGACGACCGCTGGGAGGTCCAGGTCGGCCAGCTCAAGATGCAGATCGGCTCCGATGACGTCTCGCAGGTGCTCGAAGAAACCGCGGGGCAGGGGAAGCGCTCGCTGCCTTCGGGCATCAGCTTTACGCCCGCGGCCAAGGACGAGGGCGGGCGCTTCGACGAGATCAACGTGATCGGCCGCACTGTCGACGAGGCCGAGGGCGAGGTGGACAAGTTCCTCGACCATGCCGTGCTTGCAGAGGTGCAGCGCGTACGAGTGATCCACGGTCACGGCTCGAATGCCTTGCGCCGCGGGCTGTGGAAGATGTTCGCGAACCACGTCCACGTGGAGAAGTACTACCAGGCCGAATCGCAGGAAGGCGGCGGCGGCGCGACGATCGTCGAGCTGAAGGTGTAGACGCCGGTCCTGCGACGTAGAATGTCTGAGTGCTCTACCGTTCTTGCCTCGCCCTCGTCGCCGTTCTAGCCGGTTGCGCCTCCGCGCCAGAGGCCGCCGATCCGGCCAGTCCCCCAAACGTCGTCTACATCCAGAGCGACACGCACCGCTGGGGCGCCATGTCGTTCACCCAGACGCCGCAGGTGGTCACGCCCAACATGGCCAAGCTTGCCGACCAGGGCGTCTCGCTCGACCGCTACTACGTCAACCTGCCCATCTGCACGCCCTACCGGGCCATGATGATGACCGGCCGCTGGCCCTACCAGCAAGGCCTGATGGCGAACCACATGAGCCTAGGCGAGCGCGTCGACATGCCGGAGGGCCAGAAGACCCGCGGCACCATCGCATGGACATTCAAAGATGCTGGCTATACCACCGGACACTTCGGCAAGTGGCACCTCGGCGGACGCGATGCGCGACCATTCGGCTTCGATCGCTCAGTGGTTTGGAACGGCACCAACAACCATCGCAAGAACACCTACAACGTCGACGGCGGCGACCCGCAGCCCTGGAAGGGCGAGTCCAACGCGACTGCCACCACCGAGCAGGCGCTCGACTGGATCGCCGAGGCCTCCAAGGGCGACAAACCCTTCTTCGCCGTCGTTTCGCTCAACCCGCCGCACGGTCCGTTTGACGATGCGCCCGACGCCAAGAAGGCGCTCTACCCGGACGAAAAGACGCTGCCGTTCCACCCCAAGGATGAGATCCGCGACTTCGAGCAGCATCGCGATTACCACGCGCTGATCAGCGGCATCGACGGCGACCTGGGGATGGTGATGCAGCGGCTGGACGCGCTCGGGATCGCGGACAACACGATCCTCGTCTACACCTCAGACCATGGTGCGATGACCGGCATCGACGGCGTCTCGTACGGGCAGAAGCGGCACCCGAACGACGAATCGGTGCGCGTGCCTTTCCTCATGCGCTGGCCCGGCCACATCCCGGCCGGGCGCGACCTCGAGACGCTCGCCTCGACGGTCGATGTGCTGCCCACCCTCGCCGCTTTGGCAGGCGTTGCGCCCAAGCTCGAAGGCAGCGAATCGGGCGCGTATCTAGCTTCGCTCCAGGGAACGAACCTGGCGCCGTTTCTGCTCGACAAAGCCGATGGCGTTGCCGAGCCGCAAGAGGTCTTCCTCTCCCATCCCTCCAATATGAACAACAACGGCAGCCGCCACGAGATCGTCTGGCGCGCCATCGTCACGCCCGACTACACCTATGCCGTGACGGACAAAGGGGAGCACCGCCTGTGGAAGAACGGCGAGGGCTATCAGGATCCGAACCTGCTCGACGACCCGGCGTACGCCGAGACGCGTGTCGAGCTATGGAACAAGTTGAATGCGCTAATGGATCGGACCGAGCGGCCCTACTACGACCAATGGTTCGCGAACGCGGCTGAGCATGAGCTGAAGGCCTGGAACCGCGAGCATGGCCTGGGCGACGACAACGTCGACCGCGAAGCAGGCAAGGCGTTTGTCTTCGACATGGCGCCGTCAAAACCGAAGCCGTAGCGAATGGAAAGGGTGGGTTGAAAACCGCTTCCGAGCCAGGGGCGGAAGCCCCTGGTCCCGGGCTAACAAAGCGTTAATGCTTCAAGCGGCTGCAAGCCGTGGCGGCGCCGTCAATCGCGATCGCATCCGCGCCGCTGATGACTTCTTCCACCACGCCATTCTTGTCGATGACGAACGTCGTGCGGTTCGACATCCCGCGATCGTTCAGCACTCCGAAGGCCTTCGAGGCCGCCCCGCCTACGTCTGAGAGAAGGGCGAACTGCAGATTCAACGACTCGGCGAACTTTTTGTTGGTCTCGAGGTCGTCGGTGCTGACGCCAAACACTACCGTATCCGCATCGGAGAATTTTGAGATACCAGCCTGGTATCCGCTCATCTCCTTCGTTCAACCACCGGTGAATGCTTTGGGGTAGAACGCCAAAACGACGTTCTTCTTGCCGCGGTATGCGGCGATCTTCTCCGTCCCGCCCTTGGTCGACGGCAACTCGACGTCCGGCGCTTTGTCGCCCTTGGCGACTGCGGCGCTCAGAGTGGTTCCGGCGGCCATCGAAGCGAGGCCGAGAAGAGCGGCTCTGCGATCGATCTTCATTTGCCCTTCTCCTAGTTAGTTGATTTCCAACGCGCGAGCCCGTTGGCTCCGCCTCATCATTCTAGAGCAACGTACAGCGCCGTGCAGTTTTCCGCGCCGTCATGGCCCGACCGGTAGGAAGACTGTCGGCTGCGTGACGAGCGCGTTCTGATGCACGACCACCTCGTGGTTCCCCGGCGCAAGGTTCGGGACGACGACGTTGAACTGCTGCAGCCCGACGAACGTCGGGGCCGTGCCGGCGTAGAGCACCTGAGCGTCGGCGCCGCCGATGGTGATGCTGATGTTCTTGATGTGTTCGAGGTCTGCCGCCTGGCCTGGCTGGGCGGTCGTTGGCCCGAAGCCAGTTCCGTAGAGCAGCACCACGTCGCCCGGCCGCGCCAAGACCGCGCCGGAGACGCCGCCGCTCGGCGCGATCATCAGCTGCGCGGTCACGCCGTTCACTGCCGCCGCGGGCCCTTGGCCTGGGGCGAAACCATTGGTGTTGTTAAAGGTAAACAGGCCCGGCGAGTAGCGCGCCACGTCGACGTTGATCGTGTTGCTGCGCACTCGCTCTGGCCGCCGTTGCGGTTGATCACGGCCTGAATCTGGATCGTGTCGGCGGCGTTGGGAGGAAAGTCTGGCACTTGCAGGTTGGCTTGGTTTTCGCCGACGAAGATCATGCGGCCAAGGGCGGACGTTGGGGGATCGTTCGGCGTCTTGAATTCGAACGAGAGCTTGCCGAGCGATGTCGGCAACAGGCCTTCGACGTCATAATCCGCGACGGTCGCTTGGATGAACGCCCCGGGCGTTCAGGTTGGTGCCGAAGATGGAGAGCAATTGCTTCGGTGCGATCGCCTGGTCGGAACGCTGAGCGCGGCGGCGCTGAGCGCGCCGCCGCTCGACCGAAGCATCGGCAGAACTGGTCGGCGCATAGAGCGAGGCCGTCATTGCGGTGACGGTCAAGTCGCCGTTGGTGCCCTTGTCGTTGTTATTGGATGCCAGTCCCGGGCGACCGCGAAATCGACGGGACCGACGTCGGAAGCCTGGCGCGGTCCAGGTGAAGCCCCAGACTTGGCGCTTGGCCGGCCCGCCGGCGTTGGTGCTCACCGAGGTATGCGTCACGTATTGCGGGTCGCCGGAGGAGCACGGTGCGAACGAGCCAACCGAACAGCGAACGGCCACGAAGTTGTTGTTCGACGCAAACGTACCAGCGGTCTTGGTCGTGTCGTTGCGTTGCCGCGCGGTGAGCTGGAAACCCCAGCGGGTGGCGAACGCTCTCGAGGATCACGCGCACTCGGCTGCTTCGGGCACGTAGGGTCCAAACCTCCACGCGTATTGTGCCGGTGTTGTTGCCGTTCAGCGGGGCTAACCGGTGGCAGCGCTCTGCGCGCACCTGGGCTGGCTGCCGCCGGTGCGGCCACTCGCAGGCCGTTTTCGGTGGCGGCCAGCGGCAAGATGGTCACGAGAAAGAGTAGGAAAGAGCGCATGAATACAAATGTCCTCTAGGGCACAAGATCGGGCGCGGCCCCTCAGTGTTACCACACCCTTCCGGCCCTGCCAAAGAATTTTGCTGACAGCCTGGTTCAAGTCTACTAAGTTCTTAGTATGTCGAAAGAGAAAGACATGCTCACCGACGCTGAGCTGGAAATCATGCAGGTCATCTGGGAGAAGCGCAAGGCCACCGTTCGTGACGTTTACGAGACGCTCAACGAGCGCCGTAAAGTGGCCTACACCACCGTGCTCACCATGATGAAGCTGCTCGAGCACAAGGGCTTCCTCTCGCGGGACGACTCGAGCGGACCCACGTTTACCGCCCGCGGCGGCAGCGCCAGAGGGTGGTCTCCGCCATGGTCAACGACTTCGTCGAGCGCGTCTTCCAGGGCGCCTCGCGGCCATTGCTGATGCACTTGATCGAAGAGAACGATCTGTCGGCGGAAGAGATCGACCAACTCGCCGAGCTGGCGCGGGAGGAAAAAGCAGTGAGCGCGTATTGGCTCCTCGAGAATCTCTTGGCGTTCAGCGTTCAGTTCGCTTTGCAGTGGGAGGAACTGCGCTGGCGCTGGCGCGCCTAGGCCGTCGCGCTGCCCCGAGCGTACGGCTGGCGCTTTGCGCAGCTCGGCCTCCTTGCGGCGCTCTGCTCTCCCTTTCTTGCAGGTCCGCTCCGGCCCACTCACCGCGATCGACCCGGTCGGCGTGTCGATCGATCTCGACGCTCCGGGCACGGCAGGCGAGCGGAAAGCCGCGATCAAGCCCATGCAGATCGTGGCCGCTGCTGTCGGCTGCGGTGTTGTCTTTCGCCTGGGTTGGACGCCAATCGGCTTACCAGCCCTTGCGCGGCGTCGGCGGCGCGCGCGTCCCGCGGGCGCGGAGTGCCCTTCCCTTCACTGCGTTACGCGCCGAGCTCGGGGTCGAAGCGGAATTATGGGCCGGTGCGGAGGCCCTGTGGCGTTTGGCCTGCTTCGGCCAGCTGTTCTCGTCCCTGAGTCCCTGTTGGCCTCCGGCGGAGACCGGCTGGATGCCGTGCTGGCGCATGAGCTTGTCCACTTGCGCTCGCGCGACTGGCTTTTCGTGCTCGCCGAGGAGCTGTTGCTCGCGTTCCTGTGGTTCCACCCCTAGCTTGGCTGCTCGTGCGCGAAATTCGGCTCACGCGTGAGGAAGTCGTCGACGCAGAAGCCGCGCAACTCGTCTCGGGGTCGGCCGGCTATCTCGAAGCCCTGCTCGCCATCGCGCGGCAACGGCTGCAGCCCGCCGGCGTTCCCGGCGCTGAATTTTGCGGGATCGCCAGATCGCGCGCCGTGTTGAAACCCTAATCCGACAGGAGAATCCCATGTCTCGCACGCTGCAGCATTCGCTGACCTTCGCCGCCGCCGCTGGACTCGTCGTAGCGGCTTGGTGGGCGTCCACTCTGACTCCCCTGGAGGCGGCCCGCAGGTCGTCGCGTCAGGCGGAGGCGACCTCGTTTCGGTTGCGCAAGGTTCGGAAGGCCTCATTCTGCCCAAAGCGAAGCAGCCCCTTTTCCGGCGCTACTCCTACGGCGCTGATCGCCGGCGTGGAAGGCGACGTCACGCTGGAGTTGACCCTTGACGACGCCGGGAATGTTGTTGTCGATGCGCGCGCCGTGATCGGCCCGATCGAGCTGCGCCAGGAGGCGGTGCGTTGGGCGCTCGACTGGCGCTATGACCTCAGCGCACAGCCTGCCCGCACCATCCTCGCCAAGGTCTCGTTTCATTTGCCTCGTGAAGGCGCCCATCTGTCCTTCCCCGCTGCTCGCGCTGCCGGAGATGATGGAATCGGTCGATTTCCCGCCGTCGTCGCTGGTGCTCCGCGCCGTTCAGAGCGCCGACATCGATCCGCTCAATGCCGCCCTGCAGGCTCAGCTCGAACTTCTACATCGGCCGCAGTCTGGCCGACTCGAGCGTCGTCGACGCGATTCACGCCGACATCGTCGGGCTCACCGAGGCGGGCGACGCCTACAGCGCCATTCGGGCCGAAGTCGCTCCCGTGCCGACGGCGGCGCGGTCCTGGTGCGCCGGCCCGCACCGGTCGAGTGGAAGACGACTGAGGATGCGCCGAACGCGAAGACTGGCACGCCCAAACGGATCCGGGGTCGGCCAGGAAGCTCAAAAGAAAACGCTGCTGCGCCAAGTGCGGCCGGAGTATCCGAGGCCAGGCGCCAAGCGCGTGTTCAGGGAAAGGTCGAGCTCACGGTGATCCTCACTGAACAGGGCGCTCGTCCGAACGGTCGAAGTCCTTTCGGGCCACCCCTTGCTGATTCCGGCCGCGGTCGATGCGGTCAAGCAGCGGCGTTACAAGCCGACCGCTCAACGGCAACCCTGTCGAGGTCAGAGGCCCCGTGAATGTGAACTTCACTTCCCTCGCCCCATGAAAGAAAAACCGGGAACTTCGTCGATTCGTTCGCGTAAATCCAATCAAGTGTTCGAGCGAGCGTCGAGCCTCAAGACCCCGAGACCAAACCCCACCACTCGGGCGCTCACGCCCTCCCAGGCCATCTCGGCACGGGAGGGCGTCCCTTTTCGCACGCCTGGCAGCGGCGCGAAACGGCGCGCGCAAACCGGGAGTCTGACTCAATCGGATATGCAGCGACTCGCTCTCTTTGCGCTCTTCTTCTCAGCCCTGCCGCTTTGCGCTCAAACGCACGAGTTGGGCTTCCAATTCGGCAAAGCGGTATCGGAGGGACGGAGATTCCGTTTCGACGGTTTTCCGAATAACGTTTTCAAAGAGAGCAACGGCTACGCGGCGGGCGTGGCCTACAACGGCAAGATTGCCGGCGGCGATGGCATCGCGCTCAGCATCCATGTGCCGGTTTTCGTGTTTGAGAACAAGGTCCCCGAGGGCGCCTTCAACCAAAACGCATTTCGCGACACCAGCAGCGCGACCGGTTTCATCACTCCGGGATTGCAGGTTCGCTTCCTTCAGCCGTTCCCGATCCAGCCATACGTCTTCGCCGGGGTTGGCTACGCACGCGTTGCTCGGCTGACCCCGCGTAGCGGGATCGACGACATCCACTTCGAGAACGAAGGCACTTGGGGCGTGAGCGCCGGCGGCGGCGTGGACGTCGTCTTCGGGCGGCACTTCGGAATCCGGGGCGAGATTCGGAGCCTCACCGCCGGCGGCAGCGACCGCATCGTCCAAGGCTTGACGCTTGACGACCCCGCCACTCGTTGGGCTGCCACGGCCGGCGTTTTATTCCGTTTCTGACCCTTTCTTTCTGTACATTTCCGTCCGAGCTGGGCCAAAATCTCCAAATGCCGATTGCGGGCGGGGCCGAGCAGTGGACGGACGCCTTCCTCGATCAAGCGCGTCTACTCGGCGATGCGCCCGCGGATGCAGCTGTCCGCCGAGTCGTGGAGAGCGGCTCGCTGGGGCGGGTCAACCGGCTGCTGCGCACCCTCGTCGAGAACGACCAACCGCCTCCGGGAGACTTGCCTGCGCCCGTGGCGGAATACCTCGCCACGACAGCCGTGCTGCCTTCATGGGCGGATGCAAATACAATCCTTGCCGGGCAGCAGGTATTCGTCCGACATGGGCCGCTGTGCCTTGCGGCGCTTGCTTGCGGCTCCCTGCCGCTCTGCTACGCGCAACGTAGCGAAGCGCGCGTGCTAGGCACGACACAGAAGCTCGTACAACACGAGCAGCGCCGCATTCTCGAGACGGCTCAGTTCGTCATCGACGTGATGCAGCCAGGCGGGCTCTCGCCCCGAGGGCGCGGCGTGCGAACGGTCCAAAAGGTCCGCCTGATGCATGCGGCCATCCGGAATCTGCTTCGCACGCCGCCGCCCGTGGACGCGCCGGCGGTTGCGACGTCGCTCGAACAGGTGCTTCTCGCGACGCCTTGGGAGGTCGCCGACGGCGCGCCGATCTCGCAGGAGGACTTGGCCTTCACGCTCCAGACGTTCGGCGTCTCGATCCTGGGCTCGCTCGACCGCTTTGGCGTCGAGTTGACGGTGGGTGAGCGCGAGGCCTATCTGCATGCTTGGTCTGTCGCCGGTTCTCTGCTCGGAGTCAGCGAAGACCTGCTCCCCTCAAACGAAACGGAAGCGCGCACGCTGTTTGCGAAGATTCAGCGCCGCCGACAAGGGGCGAGCGAAGAGGGCCGAGCGCTGACGCGTGCGGTCGAACGCTTCATCGAAGGAGCGCTGCGTGATCGTGGCGTGGGCGGTTCGATCATCGCGCCGCGGCTGACGCGTATGACCATTCGAGAGCTCATCCCCGAGCACACCGCCTATCTACTCGATGTGCAGCCGTTGCAGTGGTGGGAATCGCTGACGAGTTACTGGATCTTCCGGGCGATCGACCGGTTCGTCGACCATGCCGACGCATTGACCGACGAAGCCAAACTGCACCGCTTCATCCGCGGCGCCCTGGGCGAGCTCGTCGTGCGGCGGCTTTCGCGGATGCCTCGCGGCTGGCAGCGCGAAGTCTTCCAGATACCCGATAGCCTGGAGCACGCCTGGGGCATGCGCTGAACCCAAGGCCCGCGGTCACTGACCGCGCAGCGCCATGCGGAACGCCGCCGGCAGCGAAACCGCCGCGAACGCCATGGCGCAGGCTACAATGCCGAGCGCCCCGCGCAAGCCAAGCTCCTCGGCCATGAACCCGATCGCCGGAGGCCCAGCGACCAAACCGAAATAACCCACGCCTGCGACTCCGGAGATCCCTTGTTGCGGCGCTTCCGGCGTGGATTCCGCCGCCTGCGAGAATAGGATCGGCACCAAGTTCGCAAAGCCGAGTCCTGCTGCTGCGAAGCCCACGACCGAGACCGCCACGGACCCGGAGGCGATAGCCAAGCCCAAGCCGGCCGCCCCTAGCATGGCCGAAAGCACCGCGAAGCGCGACGACCCAAGGTGTGCTGTCGCCCAGTCTCCGCCAAAGCGTCCAGCCGCCATGGCGAACGAGAACGCGGCGAAGCCGGCAACTGCCAGATCGGCCGGCGCGCGCAGGACGTTCGCCAGATAGACGTTTGCCCAGTCCATTACGGCTCCTTCGCCGACGAACATTAAGAATCCGAGCACGGCGAGGCCGGCCAACCGTCGCGCCGGCAGGCTCAGTGCTGGTCCGCGGCCTGCGCGCGGGGCAGTCGGCAGCAGCCCGCGCCAGGCGAACAAAGTCACGACTAGGAGCAAAGCGACCACTCCGCCTACGTGCGTCGGGCCCGGCACGGCGAGGCGGAACAACAGCCCGGCGAGCGCCGAGCCAGCCAATCCGCCAAAGCTGTAGAGGCCGTGAAATCCCGACATCAGAGGCTTGCGCGCTAGCCGTTGAACGTCCGCCGCCTGCGCGTTCATGGCTACGTCGAGCAACCCGAAGCAGAAGCCGAAGACGAGCAGTGCGCCGGCCAGCGCCCAGAAGCTCACGGCAAAAACAGGGCCGGGCAGCAGTACGCAGAACAGCGCGCCCGCCACGCCCGTCGTGCCCCGCGCCCCGAAGCGTTCAATGACAGCGCCGGCTGACACGACCGCGCAAAGAGCGCCGGCGGCCATGGCGAACAGCGCTTGGCCGAGCTCGGCGTCCCCGAGCGCGAGGCGGCGCTGGACCAGGGGGATGAACGAAGCCCATGTTGCCAGCCCGGCGCCCGCTACGAAGAATGCCGCATAGACGGCGGCCCGCGCGCGGCCGAGGTTTTGAGTTTGCTCAGCCACGGAAAAGCGGCTTACCAGCGCGGAAGCACGCGCTTCCAGTTCGGGTCGACGTGCTTTTGCATCTCGGCCTCGTCGTCGCGCTTGCGGTAGGCGCATTTTTCGTAGCGTTCCTTGAGTCGCGCCAGCGCGTCGTAATCGAGCTCGACGCCCAGGCCGCCCTTGTTTGGAATGGCTACCTTGCCGCCAACGATCTTCACGCGTCCACCGGCCACGATCTCATCGGACCACTGCCAGGGGTAATGGGTGTCGCAGGCATAGGTCAGGTTGGGAGTCGCGGCGGCCACGTGCGCCATCGCCATCAGGCTCACGCCCAGGTGCGAGTTCGAGTGCATTGATAGGGCAATGCCAAAGGTCTGGCAGAGCTTGCCCAGGTGCTGCACCTGACGCATGCCGCCCCAAAAGTGGTGGTCGCAAAGCACGACTTGCACGGCGTCTTGCCGAATCGATTCCGGCATGTGGGCGAAGGCGTGACGGCGACGTTCGAAGCGAGCGGCGTATCGATGCCCTTGGCCAGCAATCCCTTGCGCACCGCCGCCATGCCGTCGATGGCCGGCAGCCGGGTCCTCGAGATAGCCACCGTCAGCGAGTTCTTCTTTCAGCTCTTCGCCTGCGCGGATGGAAGTCTCGACTGTCCAGGCGGAGTTTGGATCGATGCGCGCGCCGGCGACTCGGGAAAAGCTTCCTTCAAGGCCTTGATCGTGGCGATCTCAACGTCCGGGTCGAGCACGCCACCCTTGAACTTGATGTCGGTGAAGCCGTACTCGTCCTTCATCATCCGGACCTGACGGACGATCGTCTCAGGCGAGAGGCACTCGCCGTACTTGTCTTCACGAGCGTCGTCGCCTTCGCCGCCGCCGCCGGCGTGCTTGTAGAACGGATAAGCCGAGAACTCGACGGCGTCACGCACGCGCGTGCCCAGCAAGTCGCAAATCGGAACGCCGGTCGCCTTGCCGATCAAATCCAGGCAGGCGGTCTCGATGGCGGAGTAGGTGCGCGGGCCGACGTCGAGCGGGTTCTCGCCCGGCGTGTGCATCGTGTGCGAACGGTCCAGGCCGACGCCTTCGCCCTCGACCAGATCCATCAGCAAGCCGGTGACGCGCCAGGCGTCCTGGCCAACGATGCGGTCCCGTACGTCGAGCAAAGCCTTCTTGGGCAGGTCGCCGCCGTAAGTTTCGGCGATGCCGACGATCCCATCCTCGCTCTCGATCTCGAGCACATTGCGTAAGGCATACGGAGCATGCAGGCCGTAGGATGACCGCAACGGGGGGTCCGCGATAGCGATGGAATGGACGCGCAGGTCGACGATTCGCATAACCCGCCATTGTAAGGCGGCTGGACGAAGGGCGGCGGGTCAGTCGAGCATCAAATCGCCACACCACTAGGGTTGAGGGTGGTTTATTAGTGACGCTTATATTAGGAGCGCTGCGTTTTCGTCTGCTATTCTAGTAGCGCCTGTCGCGGCGCGCCGCACGGTTCTCCGACATCGCTGATTTCCGCCTCCAAAAGCCGGCAAGGCCGGCCATGGCAGCGTGCGCGTTTGTGAAGGCCAGGGAACACATACATGGGTAAGCCGACCGGATTTATGGAGTACGAGCGTCAAGCGCCTCGAGGCCGTGACGTGCTCGTTCGCATCAAGGACTGGAACGAAGTCTACGAGCCGATGACCGAAGCGGACCTGAAGGTCCAAGGCGCGCGCTGCATGGACTGCGGGATTCCGTTCTGCCACACCGGCTGCCCGCTCAACAACATCATTCCGGACTGGAACGATCTCGTCTACCGCGGCCGCTGGAAGGACGCGCTACGAGAGCTGCACGCCACCAACAACTTCCCCGAGTTCACCGGCCGGATTTGTCCAGCGCCGTGTGAGACCGCTTGCGTGCTGGGCATCATCGACGACCCCGTTTCGATCAAGGGGATCGAGAAGTCGATTGTCGACCGCGGCTGGGCCGAAGGCTGGATCCAACCCGAGCCGCCGGAGACGCGCACGGGCAAGAAAGTGGCTGTTGTCGGCTCCGGGCCTGCCGGTTTGGCTGCGGCGCAACAGATCAACCGAGCCGGCCATTCCGTGGTGCTTTTCGAGAAGAACGAAGTTCCCGGCGGCCTACTCGTGCTCGGCATCCCGGACTTCAAGATGAGCAAGACGCTGGTCGAGCGGCGCGTGGAGCAGATGACGGCCGAGGGCGTCGAGTTCCGCTGTGGCGTCCATGTGGGCGTTGACGTGACTGCGCAGGATCTCGACAAGGAGTTCGACGCGATCGTCATTGCAACCGGCTCGGAGAAGCCGCGCGACCTGACGATTCCGGGACGCGACCTCAAGGGCATCTACTTTGCGATGCAGTTCCTGCCCCAGCAGAACCGCCGCGTCGGCGGGCGTCCCGTCGACCCTGACTTCGATCTCAGCGCCGAGGGCAAGCACGTGGTCATCATCGGCGGCGGCGATACGGGCGCGGACTGCCTGGGCACTTCACGCCGGCACGGCGCCAAGTCTATCCGGCAGTTCGAGTTGCTGCCCAAGCCCCCACAAACGCGCGACGAGCCCGGTGGGCAGCCTTGGCCGCTGTGGCCTTTCACCTTCAAGGTGGAAAGCTCTCATGAAGAGGGCGACGTACGCGATTACGCCGTCAACACAACGGAGTTTATCGGCGACGGCAACGGAAACGTGAAGGGGCTCAAGGGCGTGCGCTTGCAATGGGAAGAGCCGGACCCGGAAAGCGGCCGACGCGCGGGCTTCAAGGCGATTGAAGGTTCGGAGTTCGAGTTCGAGGCCGACTTGGTCCTGCTCGCGATGGGCTTCGTTCACCCGGTGCAAGAGGGCTTCCTCAAGCAGCTAGGCGTCGAATTCGATCCGCGTGGCAACGTCAAGGCCGAGTTCGGAGACCACCAGACCTCCATCGACAAGGTGTTCGTCGCCGGCGATGCGCGGCGCGGCCAGTCGCTGGTGGTTTGGGCGATCAGCGAAGGGCGCAAGGCAGCGCGCGCGGTGGACCTCTTTTTGATGGGCCACAGCGACCTGCCGGCCACGTAGCATCCATTCCGCGCTTAAGGGATCTTCCCGCCGGTCGAAAGCTTGATGCGGTAGACGCCCGTGCGCGCCGTCATATAGAGCGTAGTTCCGTCCCCGCCCCAACCCACGTTGGCCGGGACCTCTTCGGGCTGGATCGTACCCAAGTGCGTGCCGTCGGGGCTGAAGATCCAGACGCCGCCGGGGCCGCTCGCAAACAGGTTGCCCTGGTTGTCGAGTTTCAGCCCGTCGGGCAGCCCTTCGGCAGTCTCATACGTCACGTCGGCGAACTTGCGCCCGAGCCCAAGCGTGCCATCATCCTTCACCGGAAAAACCATCCAGATCTTCTCGTCAGGGTCGGAATTGCCGATGTAGAGCAGCTTGTTGTCGGGCGAGAAGCCGATGCCGTTCGGCCGCGACATGCGCCGCTCGAGCTGCTCAATGGTCTTGCCGTCCGGGGAGACGCGAAAGACGCCGTTGAAATCGAGCTCTTTGGCCTCGTCCTCGTCCTGGCCGGTCAAACCGTAGGGCGGATCCGTGAAGTACAGCCAACCGTTCGGCCCCCAGGTCAAGTCGTTGGGGCTATTGAGGCGCTTGCCGTCGTAGCGGTCGACGAGCACGGACCATTGTCCGGCAGGAGTGACCTTGGAAATCCGCCGGTTGCCGTGCTCGCAGACGAGCAGATTGCCTTCGGGGTCGAGCGTGAGGCCGTTCGAGCCGATGAAGGAACCTTCGTCGGCCTGCCCTTCGAAGACCGGATTCTTGAACTCCGAAGCCTGGTTGGACTGCGGATCCCACTTGTAGATCACGTTTCCGGGCACGTCGCTGAACAGCAGGAAGGGCTGGCCTTCCCAGGCGCGTGTCACCCAGAGCGGGCCTTCGGTGAAGATGTAGCCGCCGGCGATCTTCTCGATCTGAGCGGTCTCCGGCACGAGGGCGTCAAGGCCCGCGTCGGCGCGAAATATCTGTCCGGCGCCAGCGGATCGGATCGGGTTCACCTCGACCGCTTCTTCAGTTCCGATGGAGCAGCCAGATGAGAGGGCCGCCACCGCGGCCAACGAAAGTGCGCAGGCAATCGAACGCATAGCGCGCACTAGCGTGGCATAGCGGGACGGCGAAGTCCAGTCATACGAGCCTGATAGACTGTCGCAATGACGGCTCTCGCTCGCTGGATCCCCCTGCTTCTGCTCTGCGCGGTCGGCTTGAGCGCAGCCGATGATCTCGCCTCGGACCTAGCTCAGCGGCGGGCTCGGCTGTTGAGTCAACTCGGCCCGCAAACGATGCTGATCGCGCGCGGCGCGCCGCATCGGGTCTACTCGCTCGACGTCGACTACGAGTATCGGCAGGAGAGCAATTTCTACTACCTGACCGGCATCGAGCTGCCCGACGCGGCCTTGGTGCTCCTGCCTGGAGCTGCAAACGATCGCCGCGAGATCCTATTCGTTCCGGAACGCGATCCCGTGCGCGAGCATTGGACGAGCCTGCCGAGCTTCGAAGCCGCCGGCCAGATTTCGGGAATCAAGACGGTGCTGCCGATCGGCGAGCTCGATCGCTTTCTGGACGCGGTAGCGAGTGGACGGCCCTACCGCGCCTACGCGGACCGCTACAAGCCGCCAACGCGTGACTACGACGCATTTCTCGACAAAGTGAATGCGGGTGAGGCGCGCGTCGCTGTGGTGCTCGCCGGCTTCCCCAGCTTGAATGCGCCGCCGGACCCCACGGCTGAGCTCGGCAACCGCATCCGCGATCGGTTCCCGGGACTCGCCACTTATGACGCCACACATCTAGTCCACGCCCTGCGGCAGATCAAGTCTCCATACGAGATCGATCTGTTGCGGCGCAGTGGAGTGATCTCGAGCGACGCGCATCGCGCCGGCATGAAGGCAGCCGCGCCCGGCGCTTACGAGTACAACGTGACTGCGGCGATTGAAGGCGTCTACCGCGACGAAGGCGCGATGAGCTGGGGGTATCCCTCGATCGTAGGCAGCGGCCCGAACGCCACCATCCTGCATTACAACAGCGGCCGCCGTCGCATGGACGCGGGAGATTTGTTGCTGGTCGACGCCGCGGCGAATTACCACTACTACACGGTCGATATCACACGCACTTATCCAGTCTCGGGCAAGTTCAGCGAGGCGCAGAAGGATCTTTACAGGCTCGCTCTCGCCGCACAGGACGCCGCGCGCAAGGTCGCCAAGCCTGGTGCATACGTCTTTGACGTCCACCAGGAGACAATCGACGTCATCCAGAAAGGGCTGCTCGATTTAGGCTTGATCACCAAAGCTGACGGCGAGCAGTACCGCACCTGGTACACGCACGGCTCAGTGCACTACATCGGCATGGACGTCCACGATGTGGGCGACTCTCGGAACCCGCTTAGCGTAGGCCAGGCCCTCGTGATCGAGCCGGGCATCTACATTCGCGAAGACGCCCTCGACACCATGGAGAAGACGCCCGAGAACTTGGCGTTCATCGAAGCGGTCAAGCCGGCCTTCGAGAAGTACCGTGGCATCGGCGTGCGCGTGGAAGACTCGTTCGTGCTGACCGAAAAAGGGCTCGAAGACCTTTCCGCGAAGACGCCCCGGACGATCGAAGAGATCGAGTCGTTCATGGCGCGGAAGTAGCGCTGGATGAGACCATCCTTCGCGCGATTCGGAGACTGTGAGGGGGAGTGGTACCGGCGCAGGGATTTGAACCCCAGACCTCTTGATCCACAATCAAGCGCTCTAACCAACTGAGCTACGCCGGCACGAGAAGCACTTCCCATCTCATCATCACCGCAGCCGAAAGTCAATGCAGGCTACGGTTTCAGGCTCGGACCGCCGATGCGGCTTGCGGAGGTATTTTGCCATGCCGATCGATCCGCTGAGCGGGTTTTCCCCGCCTCCCGCCATCCCGGATATCGAGCGCCCCCGGCGCGTGGAAAAGACCGCGCGCGACCGGGACTCGGCTCGCCAAGCGGAACGCGAACGCAGGAGGCGGGACCGCGAAGAGCGCGGCTTGGAACAGGACCCGGACGAAGGCGGCTTGTCGGTCGAAGCCTGACGACCCCTGTGGCCCCGGATTGGACCGCGCCGCACGCTCGCGCATGCGGCGCGGCTCCAACTTGTAAACGCGTTCCTAGGCGACTGCCAGCGCGTATTCCGGCGCCAGTTGCGCGATCGAGTCGGCAACCACCGTCGGTGCGTAGGGGTAGTTCTTCAGGTCTTCGCGCCGGGTCGAGCCCGTCAGCACGAGCACGCTGCGGAAGCCCAGATCGACCGCGCCACGGATGTCAGTCTCCATTGTGTCGCCGATCATCGTCACTTCGTCGGTGCGCAGGCCGAGCTTCTTGCGCGCCAGCCGCATCATGAACGGATTCGGTTTGCCCACGTGGTAGGCCGTGCGACCTGTCGCCGACTCGAGAAGCGCCACAATCGCACCGCAGCCCGGCCGCGGACCCGAATCGGTCGGGCACCAGGTGTCAGCATTGGTCGAGATCAACTGTGCGCCTTTCTCGATCAGGCGGTGGGCCCGCTCCATCACTTCGAAGTTCATCGTGCGGCCTTCGCCCACGATCACGTAGTCGGCATGGTCGGACGAAATCGCGTAGTTGACCTGATTCAATGCATTGAGCAGACCGCCCTCGCCGATGACGAAGGCCGCGCCGCCGGGGCGCTGCTGCGAAACGAACTCCGCAGTCGCCAGCGCCGACGTGTAAACGTGCTCGGTCGTCGTCTCGATGTCGAACTTGCGCAGTTTCGCCACAACGTCGAGCTGCGCATAGGCCGAGTTGTTCGTCAGGAACAGGTACGGCACGCGCTCCTCGGTCAAGTAGTTGATGAAATCCGCAGCGCCGGGAATGGCTTCCACGCCGCGATAGATCACCCCGTCCATGTCAATCAAATATCCGTATGGCTTCATGTCATTTCCTCCTTCGAACGTCGATTGCGGTCGCCGCCGCGTTCCTGCAACAGGAACACGACGCCTGTCTCCGCGGCCTTCGCCGGAGTCCAGGACTCAACCCAACTTGTTACTGCTTGTTTGTCCCCGCGGTCACGGGAGCGGGACGGCCGGACTTGAACTGCTTCCCCGGCCGGGAAGGGAATCTCATCGGCTAGACACGCCGAATTTTGAGGACCCTGCGCCGCTTGGCGAGGGTGCGAAGAGCACGTGCGCCCCTCACACTTCGAAGCATATCATGGAATCCACCACTTTCAAGTGCTGGTATGTTGCGGCCCGATTACGGCCGGCGCCCTTTGGCTCGCTATACTATTGAGAACGGAGGAGATCCCTTTGTCGAAGAAATTTCTAATTGCCCTGATTTTTCTGCTTCCCGCGTCCTCGATGGCGGCTGACGCCCTGCTCGAACGGGCGCGCAAGAGCTTCGAGCCAATTCCGGCGAATCCGCCGGTGCTCGCGGGCAATCCGACCAGCCCGGAGAAGGTCGAGCTCGGCAAGATGCTGTTCTTCGACCCGCGTCTGTCGTCGTCCTGGCTGATCTCCTGCAACACCTGCCACAACGTGGGCCTCGGCGGAGTTGACATGCTCGAGACCTCGATTGGCCACGGCTGGCAGCAGGGCCCGCGCAACAGCCCGACCGTGCTCAACGCGGTCTTCAACGTCGCCCAGTTCTGGGACGGCCGCGCCAAGGACCTCATGGAGCAGGCGCAAGGCCCCATCCAGGCTGCCGTCGAGATGAATTCGACTCCGGCGCGCACTGTCGAGACGCTCAAGAGCATCCCTGAGTACGTTGCAGCCTTCCAATCTTCCTTCCCGGGCGAATCCGATCCGGTCACCTACGAGAACATGGCGCGCGCCATCGAGGCCTTCGAGAGCACCCTGCTGACGCCTTGGTCGAAGTTCGACCGGTTCTTGCGAGGGAACGAGGAGGCGCTCAACGCTGAGGAGCGCAAAGGCCTAACGCTGTTCCTCGACAAGGGCTGCGTGAGTTGCCACCAGGGCGTCAACATCGGGGGCACGGGCTATTTCCCCTTCGGCGTGGTCGAAAAGCCGGGCGCGGACATTCTGCCGCCCGACGACAAGGGCCGCTTTGCCGTCACGCGCACGGCGTCGGACGAGTACAAGTTCAAGTCCCCTTCGCTGCGCAATATCGAGCTTACCGCTCCGTACTTCCACTCCGGCCGCGTCTGGAGCCTGGAGCAGGCCGTCGGCATCATGGGCTCCTCGCAGCTTGGCGCAACACTCAGTGACGCCGATTCCGAGGCGATCGTCGCCTTCTTACTTACCCTCACCGGCGAGCAGCCCGAGATCGAGTATCCGATTCTGCCGCCGCACACCAAGTCGACGCCGCTGCCTGTCGCCGAAGGCCGCAAAGCTGCGCACTGATCCTTAGGCAAGGGCCGCCGCGCGGCGGCCCTTGTTTCGCGCCTCATCCCCGCCACGTCGCCACGATGATCCTGACCCTCACCCTGAACCCGG
Organism: Bryobacterales bacterium; assembly: GCA_041394905.1. Lineage (GTDB taxonomy): Bacteria > Acidobacteriota > Terriglobia > Bryobacterales > UBA6623 > RI-231. The sequence goes on from JAWKHJ010000010.1 coordinate 193,821, forward strand.
CGGTCGACGTCTCACTCACGACCGACCGCATCATCTACGACGACCGTAGTTACATTCATACCGAGACCTATCAAGCGGGCGGCAAGGGCATCAACGCCGCGCGCGCCATCCTCGATTTCGGCTGGAGTGATGTCGAGGCTCTCGCGCCGTTTGGCGGCGTGATGGGCGAGCGTTTCGCCCGGTTAGTCCGAGAAAGCGGCCTGCCCGTCACCCTGGTCCCAGTGCAAGGCGAGACGCGGCGCAACATCGCGATCGTCGACGACGAGGGTTTGACGATCAAGCTTGACCAGCGGGGCAACCCGCTCTCTACACGTGAGCTCGATGCGATTGAGCAGCGCCTACGTGAGAAGCTTCCCGATGTGCGCTGGCTCTGCCTGAACGGCAGCGTGCCGCCCGGCGTGCCCGACGACTACTACGCCAATCTCATTCGGCTGGCCCGCGACCACGGCGTGCGTACGCTGATCGACACCTCGGGCGCGGCGCTCGCGCCGGCGCTTGCCGCTGGACCCACGCTCGCCAAACCCAACCGTCCCGAGGCCGAGAGGCTGCTCGGGCGCGGCCTGCTGGGCGAACGCGCCGCCTTGACTGCGGCGCAAGAGATCCTCGCTCGCGGCCCCGAGCACGTCATCTTGTCGCTTGGCGGCCACGGTGCGATCGGGGTGTGGGGCGAACGCCGCATCCACGCCATTCCGCCGGAGATTGAAAGTGGTAGCCCGATCGGCGCCGGCGACGTGCTCGGCGCGGTCACCGTGGGTGCGCTACGCCGCGGCGACTCTTTCGAGGACGCGTTCTTGTGGGGAGTGGCCGCGGCGACCGTCGCCGCCTCGCTGCCTGGGCTCGGTACCGGGCCGATGGTCGAGGTCGCAAAGATGCGCGAGCGCATCGAAGTGCTCGAGCTCTAGCTAGTTCGCCAGCAGATACCGCAAATAGTTCCGAACCCACTCGAGCTTGGCCCTGTCGAGCTGCGTCCCGATGTACTCGATCCGGCCGGCGCGCGCCTCGATGAGCAGCCGCGCATGCGAAATGGTCGCGTCGGAATCCCGGCTCGTGTAGACATCCACCCGTACCTGCTCCACTGCCGCTCGGGGCATCGATTCGAGCGGTAGACTCTCCACGCGAGTCTCGGGGCCGAACGCACCCACGAACGCCGTGCGAACGTTCTGCGTCCACTTGCCGCCACTGCCCGGGCGCTCGATCCAGATTCGTTCACTGTTTAGGCAAATTGCGTCTTCGTCGCCGCCCTTTCCCTGCATCAGTCGGCCGATGCCGAGAATCGTCACAGCCAATAGCGCCGCGAGGCCCCCGCCCAGTAGCCGGCCAGCGGCTCGATGCGGTAAGCGATCGCACCAACGATGACTGGAAAGCTCAGCCAGATCAAGGCAACCAGTCGCTTCTCGCCATGTCCGCTCCCGATGACAATGCGCGTCGATTCGCCTTTTGATTCCACCCGGACGCCCGACGGCGGCAGGCCTGGATCCGACGCAGTTCGCGTTGAGCCGGACGAGATTTCGGCCTCGCCGTCCGGTAGCAGGGCGGGCAGCCGAAACCGCTCAGCAAACGCCTCCTGGCGCTCTCTGGGCGGCGCCCCCCCGGCCTGGAAGTAGAGCGGAACGGTCTTGGACGGGTTCTCGTGAGCAAGCTCGACCCAGAAGCGCGTTTCCGTGCTGTCGAGATTCCCTATGCTCTGCCGCCGCAACTGCTCCTCACGCAGCAGCACGCCTCGGTAGTTCGGGAGCGGTTCGCGCCAAGCGGTTTCGCGGCCCATCCAGCGCGCACGGTAGACCACTTCGTCCGGCCGCAGCGCGATCTCCACGCAATAGCCAGCGTTCAACCAAGCGATCAGGAGATTGAGCAGCGCAAAAAGGCCGAAGCCGCAGGCTACGAGCACCACGATCGTCTCGCCACGGCCTAGATAGGCGCCGATAGCGGCCAGTCCAAGCACGCCCAACCCGACAATCGTGCGTAACTTGGTGTCGAGAGGCGGTGTGATGTGCCCGACCTGCAGCACTGCGGAGCGAGGGTCGAGCTTCGGCCGCACGGGGCGCCAAGTCGCCGGGTCAAAGATTGCGCGCAGCCCCTGCATCGCTCGCGCCCGCCCGCCGCCTATCCGGCAGTCGGCTCCGGCGGGGCCAAGTAAGGCCAGTGGTCGAGCAACTCGTAGCCGTAGTTGAAGTGCAGGAAGGCCACGATCAGCGCAATTCCAGCCGCGATGCCAAGCAGCGCCAGCAAGAACTTCGCCCACGGGAACTTGCGGTTCTCGCGATTGAGCACGATCAGGTAGCTACCGCCGATGCCAACGTAGAACAGCAGGATCATCGGCGCCGCAAACGTCAGCATCGTCGTCACGTCCGGCGTTGGGGTGATAACCGCGGCCAGAATGAAGATGATCAAAATTGCGTAGCGCACGTTCGCCAGCAGGAAGCCGGGCGTCGTGATCCTCAACAGCGTAAAGAACACGATCACGATGGGCATCTGAAATACCACGCCCAATCCGACATGCAGGTTGAAGAACATGTCGTAGTAGGACGTGAGCTTGATCATTGGGCGGACGTTGACGTCATACCCAAGCCCGATCAGAAACGCTAACGCAAACCGCAGCGCGATGAAGTAACAGAATAAGCCGCCTGTTATGAACAGGCCTGCTGTCGAAAAGATGAACGGTATCGCCCACTTCCGCTCGCGCTTGTACAATCCCGGCGCGATGAACGCCCAGGCCTGGAACATGAGCCACGGCGCACCGACGAAGATCGCCGCCAGTAGCGGCAACTTGATGTACTGGATGTAGAACTGCTCGGTCGGCTCGGTCGTGATCAGCGACAGCGGTGGATCGTATGGGAGCTTCTCCGCCGCTCTGTGGAACGGCTGTTCAAACATGGTGAACAGCGGCCCGTTGAAGGCGAAGCAGACGATGTAGCCGACGACCATGCCGATGATGGCGCGGAAGATCCGGGTGCGCAGTTCCTCGAGATGCTCGAGGAAAGACATGCGCGCCATGCCGTCTTCTTCATCATCCTCGTCATCGTCGAGGTCAGTGGTGGGCGGCGGTGGCGGAGGGGGCGTCTTAGCCGGCTCAGACTCAGCCTTGACGACGGCGGTCTCTTCCTTCGGCGTGTCGTGCTGATAGTCGTACTCGTCGTAGGGGTCGTCGTAGTAGGTCGACTTTGAGGGCGGCTTCGGCTCGGCTTCAGAGGTAGACTCCTCTCCGCGCGCAATCGCCCCTTCGGGCGCTTTGCGCTCACCGCCCTCTGCGGGCGTGGAAGAATCTTCGTTGTCGCCGGGCTCCTGACCCTGCGGCTCTTTCTCGTCGGAATTCATCCGGGCAATTACGCGGCGCTATTTTTGGGCGCCGTCTCCGCTGTGTTGCCTGCGTCGGTTTCCGGCTTCATCGCCTCGGCTGTCTCGACGCTATCGCTGGAGCTGTCATTGCTCGGGGTTTCGGCGCTCTTCGCGCCGCCGGTGGAGTCGCCCTTGCTGGAGGCGGACTCGCTCGAAGAAGAGGTAGAAGCGGATTTCACGCCGTCGTAATCGTACGCGTCGTAGTAATCCTGCTCGGAATCGTCGTAGTAGGTTGCGTCGGTGAGCGCCTTCTGGCGTCATTCGCGGCCTTGCGCGCTTCGTCCATCTTCGTCTCGCGCTCGATGTTGTCCATTTCGCGTTGGAAGGTGGATTTGAGCTCGTTGGAAGCCCGGCGGAACTCCGCCATGCCTTTACCGAACGTTCGGCCGAGCTCAGGAAGCTTCTTCGGGCCGAATATCAGCAACGCAAAAACGAAGATGAAAATCATCTCCTGAAAGCCGATAGGACCCATGACGTGCTTTGACCCGGGCGCGTATTCGCCGCGCCATTGTTGATGATAGCGGCGGGTCGGAAACAGCGTCAACCGATTCGCCCGCCACTCGCCGTGCAGACGCTTACCCAAGCGGGCGTCAATTCCGCAGCGGCTTACCCGTCTTGAGGAGATGCTCGATGCGTTCCCGCGTCTTCTGCTCCCCGCAGAGCCCCAGGAAAGCTTCCCGCTCGAGCCCGAGCATGTATTCCTGAGAGACGAAGCTCGGCTGCGTCAAATCACCGCCTGAGAGTACGTTCGCCAGCCGCTTGCCAACGGTCACGTCGTAATCGGACGCCCACATCGCTTGGCGCATCATCCACAGCCGCAGATCGAGCGCCGCGCGGACGCCGCGTCCGCCCACCAGGATTGGTTGCGGTTCTTTCGGTTCGTAGCCGGCGAGCGCCAGCGCCAGGGCGGCCTTCTTTGCCTCGGCGAGCAGACGATCCCGGTTCATCGTGATGTCATCCGCCGGACGGAGAAGCCCCACTGCTGTGCTTCTTCGGCCGAGGAGGCGACCTTGGCCATGCCGATACGCTCGAAAAGGTGCAACGTCTGCTTGGTCACGTCGTCGCCTTCGTCGAGCCCAGCGGTTGCCCGTCGCATCATCTCCGTGCAGCCGCCGGCCGCTGGGATCAGACCGACTCCGACCTCGACGAGGCCGATGTAGCTCTCCGCTGCCGCCTGCACGTGGCTCGAGCGCAACAGGATTTCGCAGCCGCCTCCCAGCGCTTGGCCGTGTACGGCGGCGACCACGGGCTTGCTGCAAGCTTCAAGCGAGACGATCAGCCCTTGCACGCGCGCAACAGCCGCTTCGAGCTCCTGCCAGTCTCCGCCGGCGATCAGCCCCAGAATCATCTGCAGGTTTGCGCCGACCGAGAAATTCGCGCCCTGGTTGCCGATTACCAGCGCCTCGAAGCGGCTCTCGACCTCGTCGAGCGACGCCGCCAGCATCTCGAACACGTCCGAGTCGAGCGTGTTCGCCTTCGAGTGAAACTCGAGCAAGGCGACGCCGTCGCCCAAATCCCACAAGCTCGCGCCGGCATTCGACTTGACGGGTGCTTTCTGCAGCCGTAGCCGCGAGAGCTCGAGCACGCCCGACTTCTGCGGCACGGGCCGCTGCTCCCCCGACGCCAGGTCGAAGTATGTCGGCGTGCCCTGATCCACGCTGTAGAACGATTTGCTCGGCGAAGCCAATACTCGTTCGACCAGCGGAGGCATCTGCTTGCCTTCGCCGCGCATGCGCTCCACAGTGCTTTCCACTCCGGCGGCGTTCCACATCTCGAAGATGCCGAGCTCCCAGTTGAAGCCGCCCTTCATCACCGTGTCCATCGCCACGATGTCGTCGCAGACTTCCGGGATGCGATTCGCCGCGTAGAGGAACAGCTCGCTCAAGGTCGTCCAAATGAACTTGCCCGCTCGGTCTTGGCTGGCAAACAGCGCCTGCAGACGTTTCCCCAGGTCGGGGATGCGCATGGCTTCGGCAACGTCAGGGAACTCCGGCTTGCGCGCCTCGCGATATTCGAGCGTGTCGAGATCGAGTACCAGCCGTCCGCCGGGCTGCCTTGGGGTCCTTCTTGTAGAACCCTTGCCCCGCTTTGTCTCCGATCAGCCCCTTGGCGACCATCTTCTCGAGGAACTCCGGCGGGGCGTAAACCGCGCGCCGTTCGTCCTCGGGAACCAATTCGTAAAGATTGCTCGCGACGTAAAGGCAGATGTCGACGCCGGTGAAGTCGGCCAGACGGAAGGTTGCCATCCGCGGCCGTCCGATCAACTGGCCGGTCAGCGCATCCACCTCCTCGACCGTCAGCCCTTGGTCGAGCATCGCCTGGATCGTCTGCATCACCGCAAACAGGAAGATGCGGTTCGCGATGAAGTTCGGCCGATCGTGCGCCTGGACGACGACTTTGCCCAGCCGCTGGTCGCAGAAATTCTCGAGAAACGCCGTCACCGTTGGATCGGTCTCCGGCGTCGGGATCAGCTCGAGGAGCCGCATGTGGCGCGGCGGGTTGAAGAAGTGCGTGCCGGACCAGTGCCGACGAAAATCGTCCGGATAGCCCTCGGCGAGCTTCGCAATGGGCAGCCCGGAGGTGTTTGAGCTAACTAGGCTTCCGGGTCGCCGGACTTGGCTGACTTTGTCGAGAAGCTGGCGCTTGATGTCGAACTTTTCGACGACCGCTTCGATGATCCAATCCGCATCGGCCAGCCGGCTCATGTCGTCTTCGAAATTGCCGATCGACAGCCTGCGGGCGGACGCTTCGGTGAAGAAAGCGGGCGGCCGGGACTTGAACAATCCTTTGAGGGCCTTGGCGGCGATCGCATTGCGCGCAGCGGGTCCTTCGCCGGGCGAGGGTAGATCGAGCAGGAGCGTTTCCACCCCGGCATTGGCCAAATGTGCGGCAATGCGCGAGCCCATCGTGCCGGCTCCGAGGACGGCTGCTCTTCGAATCTCCCTGCTCATCCGGTTCGCTCCTCGCGCCACGATAGCATAGCGCCGAGCGCACGCTTGCAGGAGCTGCCGCAGCGGGTTTCCGCCAGCACAGGCGGCATGCTCGGAAGCCCGCGCGGCTCTGGTGTTCGACTTAGCGACTCATGACGGCGTTGTACGAGGAAGATCGGCGCCAAGGCCCGCACGACCTCGTCAGGAATCGCCCACATGTTGTGACCTTTATTGCCAGAACAGCACTAAGTCTCCAAGCGGGAATCGACCATGGACCTATATTCCGACGAGGTTGGGCTGTATCTTCGCGAATCCGCGCTCGACCGCCCACAGGTCGAGCGGCAGCGCGGCGACCTCATCGATGTCGCCGACCGCGAGCGGTTCGGCCTCCAGATCGATCAGGTGGATGTACTGGCGGCAGTCGTCGCAGGTCATCACCTGCAAGTGAGGAAGCTGTTCGGCGCGATAGTAGGCGGTCGCTTTGGCGTCCGTTTGGCCGCAGCCGATGCAGCGGCCGCGCGGATACTTCCATTCGCGAAAGCAAAGCGAGCAGGAGAGCCAAAGCGCCTGGCCGTGACTCAGGGGTTTGAGCAGGCCAAACTGCGGCGGATGCTTGCAGCTGGGGCACTCGGTCAGCCGCTCGATCTCGCGCATAGGCGCGCCGAAGCGCACCGGCTGCAGCAGCACGCGCGCGAAGAAGTCTTCGACGGCGCCGCGTGCACCTTCGATCTGATAGGTCTCCATCGCTTCGCGGCAGGACTCGGCGTCAAGCGCTCCGGCCGCCGCGATCAGACTGTCGGGGCCGCTCTGGCGCACCAGCGCTAGCAGGCCGGGCAAGGCGTCGAGCGGGCGAGTCGGATCGACGTCCGCCTGCCATTCGGCGACACCGGCGAGGAACAGCAGCGCATCGCGTGCGGCCGGATAGCGGCCGGCAAGCTCACGTGCGCGATCGGCGCGCCGCGCGGCTAACGCTTGGAAGTCTCGCGCAGCCACTTGGGATGATGCGCCGCCGCCCAGCCGCGGCTGACCTCTCCACGAACCATGCCGTGCAACGCGCCCGGCACGACTAGCAAGCCCATGTAGACGTGGACCAGGATGCCGGCGATGGCGACGATAGCCGTCGCCGGATGGATGAGCACGGCGGCGGATAGCAGCGTTCGCGGCATTTGGGCCGGCCACCAGAGCACAAAGCCGCTCGCGAACAGCAGCAGTGCGCAGGCCGATTGCACCCAGAAGAGCATCTTCTGACCGGCGTTGAAGCGGCCCGGCTCGGGCAGGCCTTCTTCCTCGTTCATTGCATATTTGTGCGACTCGGCTAGCCACTTGCGGTCGTCGGCGTCGAGGCGCATCTGCCCTGCCCAGTTCAGGAAGATGAAGCCGAGCACGACGGCGAACACGATGCCACCCCATGGGTGCCCCCAGCGGACGGTCGGGCCTCCGCCCAGCACCGCGGCTAGCCAGTAGAGGTGCGTTGACCACAGCGATAGCCCGGTTAGCGCCGCGTAGATGAAGCTAATGGCCGCCATCCAGTGGGCGGCGCGTTCGGCAAAGCTGAAGCGGGCAAGGCTTCTACTCATCGCCGCCCTCCTTTTCCTCTTCTTTCGGACCGAAGCGCAGGTAGTGGAACAAGGCGCCCACGATGGTTCCGGCGAAGGCCAGGTTGCCCACCCACTTGAGCGGTCCTTTCCACAGCGAAACCGTCCACGAGATGTGCGGGTCGGCGGGCAAGCCGTACTGCACGGGGTTCGAAGCGTCGGGCAGAACGTACAGGACATTCGTGCCGCCGACGCCCTGCGGGTTGTAGACCCCGGCGTGCTCGTGGCCGTCCGCCCGCAGCGTCTCGGCCCGTGCGTTGGCGATTTGCACCAAGTCCGAGCGTGCGCCGAAGGTGAGGCAATTCGTCGGGCAAGCCTTCACGCAGGCCGGCTCGAGGCCCACCGAGGTACGGTCTGAGCAGAGCGTGCATTTGTACACCTTCTGCGTGACCGGGCTGAGCTTGGGGATGTCGAACGGGCAACCGGTGATGCAGTAGCCGCAACCGATGCACTTGTCGTGATCGAAGTCGACCGTGCCGTTCTCGTGCCGGAAGATGGCGCCCGGCGCGGGGCAGGCCTTCATGCAGCCGGCGTCGACGCAGTGCATGCACTGGTACTTCGCCATGTTCCAGGCGACGTGGCCGTCGGGCCTTTCGACTTCGTTGAACTGGATCAGGTTCCAGAAGTCGTGCGCGAGAGTCTCGTGGGTCTGATAGTCGCCCGTGAAGCCCGAAATGCGAAACCCGTTGTCATTCCACTCCTGGCAGGCGGCCTCGCACGCCTTACAGCCGATGCAAGTGGAGACGTCGATGAGCTTTGCGACGACGGCCATCGGCTATACCTTCTCCAGGCTGACGAGGAAGCCTTTGTACTCCGGCGTCCCCGAGTTGGGATCCATCACCGACGGCGTCAAGTTGTTGACCAGAGGACCCTTTACGCGTCCGACGAAGCCCCAGTGGATGGGCAGCCCCACCTGATAGACCGTCTTGCCGGCGACTTGCAGGGGCCGCATGCGGCGGGTGACCAGCGCGAAGCCTTCGGCCATTCCGCGCGCCGAGCGCACCCGCACGCGGTCGCGCGTTTGGATGCCTTTCTCCTCGGCGAGCGCTTCGGGGATCTCGACGAAGAAGTTCGACTGCAAGCCCGCGCTCGAGGCGACGTGCTTGGTCCAGTAGTGGTAGTGCTCGGTGAGGCGGTAGGTGATGGCGACGTAGGGGTACTCGTCCGCCGTGCCGATCTTGTCGACGTCGCGCCCGTAGTAGATCGCTGCGGGGTTCGACTTGACCGCCGGGTGCAGCGCGTTGTCGACCGGAGACTCTGCCGGCTCGTAGTGCTCGGGGAACGGACCCTCGGCAAAGTCCGGCGCAAACAGCTTGGCCACGCCCTCGGCGAGCATGATGAACGAGCCGTTGCGCTCGGGCGGCGCTGCGGCGGAGTAGTCAGGCACGTCCCCGATCCAACGGCCGTCCTTCCACTGGATGGGGGCCCGCTGGGGGTCCCAAGGCTTGCCCTCGGCGTCGGCGGAGGCGCGGTTGTAGAGCACGCGCCGGTTGGCCGGCCAGCTCCAGGCGTAGTTTGCGAACAGCCCCAGTCCGGTGGGGTCGTCCTGGCCCTGGCGCGCCATCTGGTTGCCGGCCTCGGTCCAAGAGCCGGCGTAAAGCCAGTTGCCGCAAATCGTGGAACCGTCGGCGGCGAGCTCTCCGAAGCCGGAGACCTGCTTGCCGCCTTGAACGAACTGGCCGTTGATCTCCTTGGCCACTTCTTCGAGCGACGGCTTGGTCTGGTTGCCGTACGGCCACGCCATGGCGAGCAAGGGTTCCGGCGCGGTTCCGCCCTCCTCGCGGTAGAGGCGCTGTAGCTCGAGGAACAACCGCCCGATGATTTCGTGGTCGTCGCGTGCATCGCCCGGAGGATCGAGCGCGGCGTGCTTCCACTGCAACCAGCGCGAGGAGTTGACGAACGCGCCGTCCTTCTCGGCGAAGCAGGCCGCCGGCAGCAGGAAGACCTCCGTCTGGATGTCCTTGGGATCGAGCGCTTGCGGGTAATAGTCCGCAGCCAGACCTTTGGCGTCCCAGAAGGCGGCCGTCTCGGTCTCGAAGTTTTCTGCGACGATCAGCCACTTGAGCTTCCCCAAGGCCCCGATCATCTTCTTCGAGTTCGGACCGTTGGCGACGGGGTTCATGCCGAACGAGATCAACCCGTCCATGCCGCCTTCGTACATCGTGTCGAACAAGCGGCCCCAGCTGTGGTCGGCCGTCTCAGCGGCCTTGGGCAGGTAGTGGTAGCCGAGCTCATTGTCGGCGGTCGCCGCGTCACGGTAGTAGGCCTTGAGCAGGCTCGCCATGAACTTGTTGGTGTTGGACCAATAGTTGAGCGAGTTCGGTCGCAGAGCCTTGGGCGAGTAGGCGCCGTCGTAGGCGGCAAGGCTGGTGTGGTTGGCGCGCGGCAGCTTCAGGTAGCCCGGCAGCGCATTCCAGGCGCCCATGTCGGTTGCGCCCTGGATGTTCGAATGGCCGCGCTGGGCGTTGATGCCGCCGCCGGGCATGCCGACGTTGCCGAGCAGTAGTTGCAGCATGGCGGCCGTGTGGATGAGCTGCACCGAATGGCTGTGCTGTGTCCAACCGAGCGCGTACAGGATGGTGCCCGCCCCGCCGGCGCGGCCGGTGGAGCAGACGATCTCGGCCGCCTGGGTGAACTCTTCCGGCGTGCAGCCGCAGATCTCCGACACTTTCTCGGGCGTGTAGCGCGAGTAGTGCGTCTTGAGCAGCTGGAAGACGCTGCGCGGATGTTCGAGCGTCGGATCGGTGCGCGCAAAGCCGTCCGGGCCTTTCACGTACTGCCAGCTCGACTTGTCGTACTTCTTCGTCTCGGCGTTCCAGCCGGTGAAGTAGCCGTCCTCAAAGCCGAAACCGTCCTCGACCAGGAAGGGCGCGTTGGTGTGCAGCTTGACGTAGTCTTCGTGGAACGAGCCGGTCGAGAGTGCGTGGTGGATGAGCCCGCCGAGGAAGGCGATGTCCGAGCCGGAGCGGATTTGGACGTACTTGTCCGAAACCGCGGCGGTGCGGTTGAAGCGTGGGTCGACGCAGACGAGCTTCGCCTTGCGGCTCTTCTTCGCTTCCATCACAAAGCGGAAGCCCACGGGGTGATTCTCGGCCGGATTGCCGCCCATTACGAGCACGACGTCCGCGTTGGCGACGTCAGTCCAGCCATTCGTCATTGCACCCCGACCGAACGTGGCGGCCAAACTGGCCACCGTGGGGCCGTGTCAAAGACGGGCCTGGTTTTCGTAAGTGAGCACGCCGAGACTGAAGCGCAGCCGGCTGAGCAGAAAGTTGATCTCGTTCGTGTCCGTGCAACCGCCGATGATGGCCGTGTTGGCTAGGCGGTTGACTAGGCGGCCCTGCTCGTCGCGCTGCTCGAAGCCCCGGTCGCGCGAATCCTTGATGAGCCGCGCCATGCGCTGGATGGCGTCAGGCCACTCGATCTCTTGCCACTCCGCGGCGCCGGCGGCGCGATAGCGCGGCTTGGTCAGGCGGCGGTCGTTGACCACGAACTCCTGGAGCGAGACGCCCTTGGGGCACAGAGCACCGCGGTTGACCGGGCTGTTGGGGTCCCCTTCGATGTGGACGACGGTCGGCTTGACGTTGTCCGCCTTGTCGCCGAGGGTGTGGATGATGACCGAACAGCCGACCGCGCAATAGGGGCAAATCGAATGCGTTTGGGTGGTCCGCGCAATCTTGAGCTCGCGCACGGCTGCGGCGGCGGGCCGCAGGTCGAAACCGAAGGCTGTGGTCAGCGCGCCGGCGCTGGTTTGGAGAAATCTACGTCGCGAGACGGTCGTCATAGCATGGCGGGAACGGGGCCGCCGCCATTATACGCGATCCTGGCGCCCTGGCAGACGGAGGCCGAAAGACGGCCTCGGTTCCGCGCCTCCAGGAGGAGACGTACAATAACGGGCGGCTGCCATGCGCTCGATCTCCCTGCTCCTTGTTGCTTCCACGGCCTTGTTCGCCGCGGACGGCGATGTCGAGTTCAACCGCGACATCCGCCCGATCCTTTCCGAGAACTGCTACCAGTGCCACGGACCCGATAGCGCCAACCGCATGGCCGGCCTCCGGCTCGACGTGCGCGATGCGGCGATCGAGAAGGGCGCCATCACTCCGGGTGACCTCGAGGCAAGCAAGCTGGTCGCGCGAATCTCGAGCGAGCAGGAAGCCCTGCGCATGCCGCCGGTCTATTCGCAGAAGAAGCTGACGCCGGAGCAGATCGCGACGCTCGAGCGCTGGGTGGAGCAAGGCGCTGCGTATCAGTCGCATTGGGCCTACGTGGCCCCGAAGAGACCTGAGGCGCCCGCAGGTCCGGCAGCTATAGACGCGCTCGTCGGCAAGAAGCTCGCCGAACGCGGCCTGTCGCCCGTTGCCGAAGCGGACCGCCGTACGCTCGCCCGCCGCGTGAGCCTCGACCTGACTGGGCTGCCGCCTGACCCGAAGGTCGTCGAAGACTTCGTCGCCGACAAGCGCCCCGACGCCTACGAACGGCTGGTCGACCGCTACCTCGCTTCTCCGCACTATGGCGAGCGCATGACCCTGCCCTGGCTCGACCTGGTGCGCTACGCCGATACGACGGGCTTCCACAACGACGTGCCCTTCGCCGTATTCCCTTACCGCGACTACGTGATCCGGGCGTTCAACGACAACATGCCGTTCGACCGCTTCACGCGCGAGCAGTTGGCCGGCGACTTACTGCCCAATCCGACCGACGACCAGCTGGTGGCGAGCGCCTACAACCGCCTCAACCGCCTGACGACCGAAGGCGGTGCGCAGCCCAAGGAATACCTCGCCATCTACGCCGCCGACCGCGTGCGTACCACCGCCACCACTTGGCTCGGCTCGACCATGGCCTGCAGCGAGTGCCACGACCACAAGTTCGACCCCTTCCTGACGCGCGAGTTCTATGAGATGGAGGCCTTCTTCGCCGACATTCAGGAGGAGGGCGTGTTCGAGCGCGACGGCGAATACGGTAGCGTGATGCAGGTGCTCAGCCCGAAGGCGAAAGCACGCATCGCGAGCATCGACGCCGAGCTAGAGCGGCTGACGCTGGACGGCGCTGGCGACCTCGAAGCTACGCCCGCCGAGCTGGCCCGCTTCCAGAAGCGCCTGCGCTCGATCGACTCGAGTTGGGCCGCCGTCACGCCGGTCCGCGCCCAGGAAGATTGCTCCAACCCCGACATCGACGGCTGCGACGACTATGATTTCGTCTCTGCGGGCGACGGCTTTGTCGACATAGAGCTCGCAGACGCCAAGAGGAAGCCGCGCGAGGGCGAGCTGGTAGCCGAGTATGCGCTTACCCCAGGCAAACCCGTGACGGCGATGCTCTACGAAGTCTTCGTACGCAAGGGCTTCGACGCCTTTCTGCTCAGCGAGATTCGCTTCGAGATCGTGGGCCGCGGGCCGCGCCCGTGGCCGGTCGAAGCTCGGCGCGATGGTTCCCGACGAAGAAACAGATAGTTCCTGCTGCGCCGCGTGGTCGACGACAACGACATTTCGGGCTGGGGCGGCGACGTCTGCCAGGAGAGTCCGCGACGAGCGCTATTCACCTTCGCAGCCGCTGACTCTGAAAAAGGGCGAGACGCTGCGCGTGCGGATGCTGCACAACGGGCGCGGCCTCCACCATGCCTGGTCGCATCCGCTTTTCGACTACGAGCGTGGACGCGCCCGAGCTGCCGGTGAGCCTGCCGCTGCGCTTCGCACTCGATGCGAAAGACCCGAGCCAGAGCGGCGTCCTGCGCGCCGCCTTCGACAACTGGACCGGCGGCAACGCGAACTGGGCGGAGATCCGCGCCCTCGAGCGGGAGCGCCAAGCCTTGCGCGACCACGCGCCGGTCTGCCACATCGCGCACGCTGTCAACCAGCCGCGCGAGACGCGCGTGCTGCCACGCGGCAACTGGATGGACGAGTCCGGCGCGGTCGTCGAGCCGCGCACCCCGCGCTTCCTCAACCCTTTCGAGGTGTCTGGCCGGCGCGCCACTCGCCTCGACTTGGCCAATTGGCTGGTCTCGCGAGACAACCCGCTCACTGCGCGGGTCTTCGTCAACCGCATGTGGAAGACGTTTTTCGGGACGGGCTTTCGAAGGTGCTCGACGATTTGGGCTCGCAGGGCGAGCCGCCGGTGAACCCGGAGCTGCTCGACTGGCTGGCGGTCGAGTTCATGGACTCGGGTTGGGACGTCAAGCACATGGTCCGGACCATGCTCCTGTCGGAAATCTACCGCCGCTCGAGCGAACCGTCGGCCGAATTGAAGGAAAAGGATCCGTTCAACCGTCTGAACGGGCGTCAGAGCATGGTGCGCCTGCCCGCGGAGATGATCCGCGACAGCGCGCTCGAGATCAGCGGTTTGCTCAACGAACGCATCGGCGGCCCGAGCGTGAAGCCCTATCAGCCGGCCGGCTACTACCAAGAGCTCAACTTCCCCAGAGCGCGAATACGAGCCGGATTACGATCAGCGGCAGTTCCGGCGCGGCCTCTACACGCACTGGCAGCGCACGTTCCTGCATCCCTCGCTGATGGCCTTCGACGCGCCGTCGCGAGAAGAGTGCACGGCGGACCGCACGTCTCGAACACGCCGTTGCAATCGCTCGCCTTGCTCAACGACCCACCTACGTCGAGGCTGCGCGGGCTTTGCTGCGCGGATGCTCGCTGTCGACACGGACAGGCGCTTCGATTGGGCTTTCCAGGAAGCCTTTGCGCGGCCGGCCACGACGGAAGAAAGGCTGTGCTCGAGAAGTTGCTCAGCGAGGCGCGCGGGGAGTTCGGCCACGACCAGAAAGCGGCCGAAGAGCTGCTCGCAACCGGCATCTCGCCGACGCCTACGCGGACCGACGAGTCCGGACTGCCGCCTGGACCAGCGTCGCGCGCGCGTTGCTCAACAAGCACGAGCTGGTGATGCGCTATTAGAGGACGGACGACCGCCATGAATTCGCTACAAGCCACCCGTCGCACCTTCCTCTCACGCACGTCGTTGGGCCTGGTTCGCTCGCGCTCGGCCGCCTGATGAACGCCGCGACCGCGGGTATCGGCGGCCTGCCGCACCTGCCGCGCATCGAGCGTGTGATCTTTTGTGCATGGCCGGCGGCCCCTCGCACCTCGAGCTTTTCGACCACAAGCCACAGCTCGAGAAGCGCTACGGCGAGCCGATGCCCGAGTCCTCACCAAGGGCCAACAGATCGCCCAGCTTCAGGGCAAGGAACTGCGCATCCTCGGGCCGCAGTACCCCTTCCAGCGCTACGGCGCAAGCGGGCAGCACATGTCGAGCCTCATCCCGCACATCGGCTCGCTCGCGGACGACATCTGCATCGTGCGCTCGATGGTTACCGAGCAGATCAACCACGACACCGCCCACACCTTCATGAACACGGGCTTCCGCGTCGCCGGCCGCCCCAGCATGGGCTCATGGCTGATGTACGGCTTGGGCAGCGAGTCGGAAGACTTGCCCGGCTTCATCGTATTGACCTCGGAAGGCGGCGCGCAGGGCCAGCCCATCGCCGCGCGGCAATGGTCGAGCGGCTTTTGCCGAGCCGTTACCAGGGCGTGAAGTTCAACTCCGGCGGCGATCCGGTCAACTACGTGCGTAACCCAGACGGCGTCACGCGCAAGATGCAGGGCGAGCTCATCGATGCCGTCGGCGAGCTCAACCGCCTGCAATCGAGGCAGAACCACGACCCCGAAATCGACACGCGCATCGCGCAATACGAGCTGGCCTTCCGCATGCAGGTCGCCGTGCCCGAGCTCACCGATTTCTCGAGCGAGCCCGCCTCTGTCGTCGAGTCTTACGGCGAAGGGCAGTTCGCCAAGAACTGCTTGCTGGCCAGGCGTCTGGCTGAGCGCGGCGTGCGCTTCATCCAGCTCTACCACCGCGGTTGGGACCACCACGGGACGATCTATCGCGACATCCCTAAGAGCTGCAAGATCGTCGACCAGGCGACCGCGGCGCTGGTAAACGACCTCAAGCAGCGCGGCTTGTTCGATTCGACCCTGATTGTGTGGGGCGGCGAATTTGGGCGCACGCCGATGTCGCAGGGCGCGCGAGAAACGGCTGGGCGCGACCACCACATCAAAGGATTCTCGATGTGGTTTGCTGGCGGCGGCGTGAAAGGCGGAACCAGCTACGGCGCGACCGACGATCTGGGTTACGCCGCGGTCGAGAACGTGGTCGAAGTCCACGACATGCACGCGACGATGCTCCATTTGTTCGGCGTGGACCACAAGCGGCTAACGTACCGCTTCCAAGGCCGAGACTTCCGGTTGACCGACGTCAAGGGCCATGTGGTCCAGGACATCTTGAGCTAAAGCTCGCGGTGCGAATCGCCGCAGAGCGCGCGCTGCTCGCCTTGAGTCGCGATACGCTCCTCCACTAGCTTGACGATCGCGTCGCGCCGTTCGAGCAAAGCGCGAATCTCGAAGTTGAACAGGATGCCGTCCATGGCTTCGCGCAGGCGGTCCTCATCGAGAGCGAGCAGCGCCTGCCAGAGTCGCCGGTCGACATGCTTGATGTTTCCCGGCGTTCGAAGCTCGCTGCTGCGGCGGAACGAGCGCGTGAAGTCCACGAGCCAGATGCGCCAATCCTTGTCGATGATGGTGTTCCCGGGATTTGGATCGATGTTGTAGATCAACTCCTGGAATAGCCGCGCGCGGTACATGTCGTGGTTCCAGGCAAAGCGGTTGGGCGGCTTGACGTGTCGGCGCATGCGCTCGGCCTCCATCATCAGCGTGTTCGGAATCCACCAAGTGAACGCACCGGTCTGCCCCGCATATGCGCGTTCGACCGAGACGGGGATCATGTCGAGACCGAGCAATCGGTCGAGCCTGTAGGCGGCGATGTTGTAGCGGTAGCTGTCGCGGAAGTCCATCTCCGTGAACGTCTTTCCCACATGACGGAGCTTGTGCTCGTCGACGGCCTGAAAATGTGCAGCGTGCGTGCGAACGCCGTCGCTGAGAGTGAGCTTGCGCGAATGGGTCACGCCGACGTCGAGTTCGACCGCATTCAGCACGTCCGCCTCGAGCAGGAAGCGCTCCATCTCGGCGTCGTTCAGCGCGGAGGCCGTAGAAGCGAACGCGGCGAGCACGCCCAGAGCGGGCAAGAGATTGCAAAACAGGGCCATATCTGACCGATGCGCAGGAAGCGGCGAGCCGCCGACAATGAAAACAGGTGTCGCATTCGCTCATTGCTGTGATGGGTCCGACCGCCTCCGGCAAAAGCGACCTGGGGATCCGGTTGGCGCGCGAGCTCGATGGCGAAGTCGTCAACTACGACTCGGTGCAGATCTATCGCGGTTTCGACGTCGGGTCGGCCAAAACGCCGCCTGGGGAACGTCAGGGAGTGCCGCATCACTTGCTTGATGTGCGCGATGCGGGCGAGCCCTTCAGCGCGGGCGAGTACGCTCGCCTAGGTCGCGAGGTATTGGGCGAGATCGCAGCGCGCGGCAAGACGCCGGTGATCGTCGGCGGAACCGGTTTCTACCTGCGGGCGCTGCTCGAAGGCCTGTTCGACGGCCCCTCGCGGGACGAAGAACTCCGCGCCCGGCTGGAACGGAAGGGCGCTGCACACCTGCACAGACTGCTTGCGCGGCTCGACCCCGAGTCCGCGGGGCGCATCCATCCCCATGACGAACCTAAGCTGGTGCGCGCTCTCGAGGTGCGCATCCTGGAAGGCCAACCGCTCAAACGTGTTCTGCGGCGCGGGGTCGAACCTCTTACGGGGTTCACCGTGACGAAGCTGTTGCTCGATCCGCCGCGCGATGCTCTCTACGCACGGATCGAGCGGCGCACCGAGGCCATGTTCGACGCCGGACTGGAGCAAGAAGTGTGCGATCTGCTCGCCGCCGGTGCGCCGCGTGATGCTTGGGCGTTCGGTGCGCTCGGCTATCGCCAGGCGCTTGCCCTGGTCGAGGGCCGGATGAGCCGCGAAGAGGCCATTGCCGACACAGCCCGGTCGACGCGCAACTACGCCAAACGCCAACTCACTTGGTTCCGCAACCAGGAGCCAGAGGCGTTGCGCCTGCCCGGATTCGGCGGCGACGCCGATATCCAAAGACGAGCCCTGGATTTGGTTCAGTAGGGGAAGAAACCCACGACGAGCGACTTGTGGTCGACCCAGAGGTTCGGCTGTTTCTTGCCGTTGATGGTCACCTCTTGGATCACGCCGCCCTCTTGGGTCCAAGAGCGACCGAGCTCAAAGCTTTTGACTGGGCCCAACGGGCTGTTGGGCCCCCAGTCTTCCATGAACTCGTTGAAAGGATAGAACTTGCAGGGCTTAGCCTGCGAGCAGCCCCAAGTTTCGTAGGCCTGCTCGTATTTCTGGCTCTCGAGCAGGTTGAGGAACTCCTTCACCCGAGCCTCTTCGCGCCAGTTGCGGAAGAAAAGCCAGTAGATGCAATACCCGATGACCGCCGCGAACAGGGCAATGCCCACCCACTTGGCAAATTTGCCGAATCCCCAGGAGTCGCGCTCGTAGTCTTCGAGGTAGCTGGTGGTCATGGGGGTCAGGCCGGGGTTCGTCTCCCAGCGGGGCCGGGCGGACTATTCCGCCGCGGCAGGGTGCTTCGCGTCGTAGGCGGCCGTTGCGTCGGACGTGATGTCGAGCGCCGAGTTGTAGGATAAGGTGCTCGAAACGTCCACGATCAAGTCGAGCGCTTTCGATGCGCGCAACTCGTCGATGACCGCGCGCATGCGCTGCGCGCCGCCTTCGAGAATCTGTTGCCGATCGAAGTCGATGTCCGCCTGCAAATCTTCGGTCAGCCGCTGCGCTTCGCGCTGCTTCTCTTGGCCTTCTAGCTGCAAACGCGCCGCGTCTTCCGCTGAGGCGCTTTGCAACTTCGACTGGATGCCTTGGAGCTCTTGCGAAAGGGCTTCGAGCCGATCCTGATCGGGTTTGTATTTCTGCTCGAGCTTGCTGGCTTCCTTTTGCATTTCTGCCGTAGCCAACAGCGCCTGCTGGAAGTCGACCACGCCAACTTTCACCTGCGCCCACCCCGGGGCGGCGGCGGCAAGGGTCAGGACCGCGGCGAGCGCGGCGGTGCGATAGCTCTTCAAACGCATTTCTTCTTCGAGACTC
The DNA here is from genome assembly GCA_041394905.1 of Bryobacterales bacterium. Taxonomy (GTDB): domain Bacteria; phylum Acidobacteriota; class Terriglobia; order Bryobacterales; family UBA6623; genus RI-231. The sequence continues at coordinate 212,731 of JAWKHJ010000010.1, forward strand.
CTGTTCGAGGTCGAACCAAGCCCAGCGGGCCAAAGCGATACTTCTCTCTATTGTGGCACGCAAACCTTAGACGAGTGTGGAATCAAAAGGTTGCGCGGTTCGGAGGAGGAGAACTTTTGTAGGAAAAACGCCCCGGCCGGCGCCCAGCGGGAGCGTTTCTACCCGTGAGTATACACCCGGAGTCAAGCCGGGAGCGCCGGAGCCTAGGTGATGCGCCTATAATGGCGCAGGGATTTTCACGCCATGCAGCGCTTTACACGCCGATCCTTCCTCGCCGCCGCTGCAGGGGCCGCAGACGCTCCAGCCTTCCTTGCTGACTTCCACCGCCTGAGGGCGGCCGATCTCGGGAAGGTCAAGATCACCGACATCAAGACCATGATGTTGCAGGGGCCCCGCTCCTATACGCTTGTCCGGGTCGAGACGGACGCCGGAGTCTACGGCAACGCCGAGGCCTATGGGTCGCCCGGCATCGGCGTGCGCGAGGCCGTCCACGAGATTGCGCAGTCGCTCAAAGGGCAGGATCCGCTCCAGATCGACACGCTTTACACCGTCTACCGCTACACCGACGGCAGCGCGCACCACCAGCAGCGAGCCATGAGCGGCATCGAGATGGCGCTATGGGACTTGGCCGGCAAGCTCCTCGGCGTGCCGACCTACAAGCTGCTCGGCGGCAAGTTTCGCGACCGTGTGCGGCTCTACGACCACTCGACGCCACCGGACTTCCTGGACAAAGCTGTCGTGCGCGACTGGGCGGCCAAGGTCAAGAAGATGCCCAACGGCATCAAGCAGCACAAGTTCGGCCCACTGCGGAACAAGCCCGGCGAGGATCCAGGTCGCGACCCCTCCAACCGCATCCTCTCCTCAGCCGAGATCCGCAAGATGGTCCAAGGCTACGAGAACGTGCGCGAGGCGCTCGGTTGGGACCACGAGATCCTGATCGGCTGCCATTGGGAGTTCGATCTTCGGTCGGCGATCGAGCTCGCCAACCTGCTTGCGCCCATCAAGCCGCTCTTCCTCGAGGACCCGTTGCCGGTGGCTTACTCGGAGAGCTGGCGCCGGCTTGCCGATGTCTCGCCCGTTCGCGTTTGCACCGGCGAGAACTGGTTCCGCCGCGCCGATGCGCTGCCCTTCGTGGTCAACGCCGCGATCGACATCTTGCATCCGGATCTGCGCAACTCCGGCGGCTTCCTCGAGAACAAGCGTATGGCCGATCTGGCCGACCTCTACTTCCTGCCGATGGCCAACCACAACACGGGAAGCATCGTGAACGGCATGGCGACCATCCACTGGGCCGCGACCGTGCGCGACTACCTGGCCTGCGAGACGGTTTTCTTCCAGCGTGACTGGATGGACGACGTCATCGTCCACGACAAGCCGCTCTGCGTGGACGGCTTCGTAACGGTCCCGGAAAAGCCCGGCCTCGGCATCGAGCTTAACCGTGAAGTCGCTGAAGCGCATCTGGCCGACGGCGAAAAGTGGTGGGCGTGACCCAAGCGCAAAAAAACCGCGGGACGGCTAGGTCCCGCGGCTCCAAAGGATCAATTGGGGTGTTTTGGGGTTACCAGTAGAGCTTGAGAGCGAACTGGATCTGGCGCGCCGGGAATGTCCCGTTGATCACGCCGTAGGAGCTCTGGTCGACGCGTCCGTTCGCCGCCAGGAAGTTGGTGTGGTTGAGCAGATTGAAGAACTCGGAACGGAATTCGACCCGCGCGCCTTCGCGAGGCAGCGGAAATTCCTTGTAGATGCCGAGGTCGGCCTGCCACAACCCGCTCGAGCGCGCCACGTTGCGTCCCAGGTTGCCGAAAGGATGCGTGACGTCGGTCGGGATGGAGAGCGCGCTCTTGTCGAAGTAGTTGCTCGGGTCGGATTGGTTCCCGTACAATTCTCCGCCGAGGTAGTTCGGCCGCTGACGGCAGCTTCCGCAGGCTTGCATTGCCGTGTTCGGTCCGTAATAGATGTGGACCGGGTAGCCGGACCGCGCTGTGTTGATCAGCGTCGTCCGCCAGCCGCCGAGCACGGCATTGACGACCGGGTTGAGGCCTTGGCCGAAGCGGCAGCCGCAGTAGAAGGGAACATCCCAGATGAGCGCCGTCACGTTGTTGGCGGGCGTGTCGTAGCTCGACAGCGCTCGCTCGCTCGGCGGGTTAGCCCAGAAGTTCACGCGCGAGGAGTCGCCGTTGTAGGTCTCCAGGTGGCCCGGAGCATTGTCGATGGCCTTGGACCAAGTGAAGGAGTTGAGCAGGTAGAAGCCGTCGGACCACTTCTTCTCGACCTTCATCTGGAAGGAGTTGTAGCTGGTGCGAGGAAACGCCGTCGAAGGCGATCTGTATCTCCTGGAATCCCGCGATCGGGCGGCGATCGTTGATCCGAGAGATTCCCGCCGGCGACATTTGGCAGCGGCTGGTTGTAGTCGCTCAGGATCGGCTGCTTGCGGCCCGAGTTGCCCACGTAGCGCCAAGTCGACGGCCAGGTCCCGGTAGAGGCGCTGATGCTGGACGGAGAAGTGCCAGCTCTCGACGTAGCCGGTGCGGGTGTTCTTGGGGATGTGGTTGATGCGGGCGCGCGACGTCGAGTACTGATCCTGCGAGAGGAAGTCCGTTGGGAAACCTTCCTGCGTGCGCACGAAGCAGTCGGTGAAGACGCTGGAGGAGTTGCAGAGAGGCGAACCGCCGCTCAAGCCGCGCGGTCTGCGTCTGGGTCACGCGGAAGTAAAACGGTCCCGTGAACCCGAGGAGGTTCTCGCCGCCCATGCGGTTGAAGTGGATGTAGCTAACACCGTAGCCGCCGCGCACGACGGTCTTGCGATGCAACTGATAGGCGAAGCCGACTCGCGGCCCAGTTGTTCTTGTCCGGCTTGACCAGCGCACGGTCATAGGTCGAGCCGTCTCTCGCGAAGATCAGCGAACGGGTGTCGGGATCGAAGTTGCCGAGGCGGTTGTCGCGTTCCCACTGAGGCGTGGCGTACTCGTAGCGGACGCCCAGGTTGAGCGTGAGCTTCTGGTTGACCTTCCAGTCGTCCTGCAGGTAGCCGAAGTGCATGCGCTGACGGTATTTGAGGATGCGGAAGGTGGAGAGCTCGTAGCTCGACTGCGCGCCGACAAAGAAGTCGGCCAGGTTGTAGATGTTGTTGTTCGCCGCCGTGCCGCCCTTGCTGAACTGGCCGCGGTACTGGCTCAAACCGTAGACCGGCGAGAGGTCGTTGATGTCGGTGTTGATCGCCTGGTGCTCGTAGCCGATCTTGATCGTGTGCGAGCTGAGGATCTTCGACCAGTTCACGCGCGGATTGAGCACGTCAGGGTTCTGGAACTGCGGGTTCGACGTCTGGCGGCCCCAGCTCGTGAAGCCCGAGGCTTGCTGCGAGTTCAAACCGCCGCCGATGCGGTCATCGTTCGGGATGTTGGGGATGCCGTAGGTCTCGGTCATGTTCGGCAGCGAAGCGTTGACCGGCGACTTGCCGCCGCGCGAATGAGTAAAACCAACGCGCACTTCGAGCAGCGCGGTGGGCGACATCGTCCGGGTGGTTCCGCCCACGAAGCCGATGTTGCTGGCGAACATTGCCGTTGGAGTCGCCGCCTGAGGGGCCGGGGATCTCGTCCGGGTTGAACCAGTTGAGCTCGCGGTGGCTATAGCGGCCGAAGAAGGTGAGCGAGTCGCTCAAGTAGAGATCGCTCTTGATGTTGCCCTTGTTGTCGTCCTGCATCTCCGACGGCAACGACTCGAAGTTGTTGCCGATGCCGAGCGAACCAACGCCGGCGCGATTAGGCGCGGGCAGGTCGCCGAGGACCTTCTGCGCGAAAGCAAGCTGCGTTGTTTGCGGAATCGTCCGCGATCGCCGCCATAGGGCGTCCCCGTGTAAGGGTCGACGACGGGCGCGCCCATGATGCCTTTCCGCATGTCCAAGGTGGGCACGTCGGCGAAGACGAGCTGGCTCTGGCGTAACAGGCCTTCGTAGTCGGCGAAGAAGAAGGCGCGGTTCTTGACGATCGGCCCGCCGCCGGCGAGCCGAACTGGTTCTGCACGCAGATTAGGCTTGCCGTTTCGCGGCTTGAAGAAGCCGACCGCGTTGAGCTTGGTGTTGCGCAGGAACTCCCATGCGGTGACGTGGAAATCGTTCGTACCGGACTTGTAAGCGGCGTTGATCACCGCACCGCCGGCGCGGCCGTACTCGGCCGAGAAGTTGTTGGTGACCTTAAATTCGCCGACGGCGTCAGGCGAGCTGCACGACTTGGCTCGAGAAGCCTTGGTTCGAGGTGCCGTACGAGTTGTTGTCCACGCCGTCGAGCGAGAAGTTGTTAAACGACGAGCGCTGACCGTTGACGTGGTACGAGGCGTTGCGGCCTGAGAGCGATCCGCGCAGCGCCTGCGAGGTGCCCGGCGCGAGCAGCGCCAAGTCTGCGTAGAACGGTAGTTCAGCGGCAAGTCAACGGCTTGCTTGGAGCCGACGACGGTTGCGCGGTCGCTCGAGTCAGTCTCGATCAGCGGGCAGCCGGTCGCTGACGGTCGCTGGTCGAGCCGACTTCGAGGCTGAGGTCGGCGCGCTGGCGAGCGCCGACGACGACAGGAAAGGTCTCCGAGACGGCGGTCTTGAAGCCGTCTTGCGAGGCCGAAACCTGGTATTCGCCGATGGCGACGTTGAGAATTGATAGTTGCCGGAAGCGTCCGTCGAAGCCGCACGCTCGATTCCAGTGTTGACGTTTGTGAGCGTCACGGACGCGCCGAGGCCGCATCGGTCGCGTCATGAGATGGTTCCCAGCACCGCCGCATTTTCGAACTGCCCGTGAATTGGAGTGCGAGACTCAGGGTCAAAGACCGAACCAGAAGTATCTTTCTCATTAAAAAAACTCCCATCAAGCGCTTGAAGCGCACTACTTTCTAGGGCTATCAGAGCCCGTTACGGAGCCGTTTCGGGAGCGTCAAGATTTCCTACATCCGGCCCGATGGAGTATCGGGATCGATAATGGGCTTGAAGGATCGCGGGTCAGAGTGCAGAATGAGGGCCGCTCTGTCCGGAGTTCCAAGTCGCAGCTTAGGCGCGGAGAAGGACGTCAGAAAAAAGAGGGCAGTGGATCTCGATCGACGCATGTTCCTCGAGCTGCCACTGCTCGGCGGGCTCTCAACTCTGGTGGGGCCGCCGTTGGAGGTGGCCGCGCGCGCCCATCGTCCGCAGCCGGGCCGCTCCGGCCTCTTGCGCTTTGGCGTGATGGGCGACGGGGGCTCAGGCGCGCAGGCTCAGGCCGACATTGCTGCTCAGATGCAGGCTTGGCGCAAGCAGGCCCCGTGGGAGTTCGCGCTTTCGCTCGGCGACAACGTCTACGAGAACGGTGAAACCGAGCACTTCGATTCACGGTTCCTGGGCGTCTACCGGGACTTGCTGTCGGACGGCGTGCCGATCCACTCGACCTTGGGCAACCACGACGTACGCAATCGCGATGGCCGCGAGATGGTGGCCACGGAAGGCTTCGGATTCATCGGTAAGCGCGACGAGTACGAGATGGAAGCCGGGCCGCTGCTGCCGGACGGCAAGCGCTTGGCCCGCTTCGTGTGCTTGAACTCGAACGCCTGGATCGACGCCGTCGACCAAGGGGATACCGGCAGACTGGAGCGCTTGCACGGCGATCTGCGCGAGCGTTTAGGGCGTGCGGACAAGTACCGCTGGAATATCGCGTTCTTCCACCACCCCATCCACTCTTACGTCAAGAAGTTCTTCTTCGGGGTGGATAAATGACACGGTTCGAGCGAGCAGCTCCAGCGTGAGCTCGAGCCAGAGCTGCGTGAGACCGTTGACCTTGTTCTGACAGGCCACGACCACTTCTTCGAGCAGCTGAAGCCGCAACATGGCGTCCAGCACATCGTGTCTGGCGGTGCGGGAAAGATGCGCAAAGGGGCCAACGGCGGCCATCCGCAGGTGGACTTCGCCGCGGACGCCTACCACTTCATGGACTTTGCGCTCGACGAGGACGAGCTGCGCTTCCAGGTGATCGGCGAAAAAGGCGAGCGAATCCATGCCGCGACCCTGCCCAAGCGCGACTGGAAGCGGAGCGCTGGAGGGCTTTGGGTCGCGGCGTAAGGGTCCGACGAATCCTGTCAAAAAGAGGTCGGATTCAGAATTCTTTACACGTGGCCGCGTGCGGCCACCGGCCAGATCTCCACTACCTGATCGCCCTTGCAGACGAACATCCGGTCGTAGAGATTCACGTTCGGATCGCAGTGGGGAACGATCAGCTCGACTTTGTCGCCGAGCTTCACCTCTTTCTCGGCGTCCTTCAGGTGCAACCGCCCGTGCTCGTCGCCGTTGAACGAATAGGTCACACCAGGTAGCAAGACGTCTGGCGGGAAGGCGCGGTCGGTCGAAAAAGCCTTCAATCCGGCATCGATCGTGGCGATGTCCTCGTGGCTCTTGCTCATCACCGTGGAGAGCACGGTG